>CAVPJE010000013.1:0-165146 GCA_963705175.1 uncultured beta proteobacterium
GAATCGGGGGCGATTGAGCAGGACGCTGATGTCATCTTCTTCATCTACCGCGACGAGGTCTACAACCCCGACACGCAGGACAAGGGCGTCGCCGAGATCATCATCGGCAAGCAGCGCAACGGGCCGATCGGCACGGTGCGGCTGACGTTCCTCGGCGAGTACACGCGCTTCGAGAACTTCGCGCAGCCCGGATCCTACTGAACGAATTGGCCGTCGACGTCACGCCGCCCGCATCCCGCAACGCGCCGTGTCCCTGCGGCAGCGGGAAGCGCTACAAGGAGTGCCACGGGGCCGTCGATGCGGGGCCGGCCGCGGTTCCCGGACAGCTCGACCGCATCCTCACCCGCGCGCTCGCGGACCAGCAGGCGGGCCGCCTCGAGCGGGCGATCGCGGGCTACGACGAGGCGCTCGCGCTCGCCCCCGGCCACTTCGACGCGACGCACATGCTCGGCGTGGCACACTTCCAGCGCGGCGACTTCGAGCGCGCGCTCGAACTCGTCGACCAGGCGATTGCGCTGCGTCCCGGCGATGCGGGGGCACGCTTCAATCGCCGCCTGGTCGAGGCGGCGCTCGTGCGCCGTCCCGCGGCGGTCGAACTCGCGCGCGAGGCCGCGCGTTTCGCGACGTCGACCGGCGACGGCCATGCCGGCGACGATCGTGCCGTGCGCGTCATCGCCTTCTACCTGCCGCAGTACCATCGCATCCCGGAGAACGACGCCTGGTGGGGCGAGGGCTTCACCGAGTGGACCAACGTGCGCCGCGGCCGGCCGCTGTACGCGGGCCACGCGCAGCCGCACGTTCCGGGCGAGCTCGGCTACTACGACCTCACGCGATCCCGACGACGCGCGAGGCGCAGGCCGCGCTCGCGCGCGCCCACGGCATCGACGCGTTCTGCTACTACCACTACTGGTTCGGCGGCCGGCGGCTGCTCGAGAAGCCGCTCGACGCGGTGCTGGCCTCGGGACGCCCGGACTTCCCGTTCTGCGTGTGCTGGGCGAACGAGAACTGGACGCGGCGCTGGGACGGGCTCGACCACGAGATCCTGATCGGCGCAGCGCTACTCCGAGGCGGATGCGCGCGCGTTCATCGAGTCCCTGTTTCCGGCGTTCCGCGACCGCCGCTACGTGCGTGTCGGCGGCCGTCCGCTGCTGCTCGTCTACCGCGTCGCCGACATTCCGGATGTCGCGCGCGTGCGGTGGCGATCTGGCGCGACGCATGCCGCGCGGCCGGCATCGGCGAAATCCACCTCGCCGCGGTGCAGCGCCACGTGCTGGACGATCCCACGGCGCTCGGCTTCGACGCCGCGGTCGAGTTCCCGCCGATCGGCCACGCGGCAGAGAACGCGACCGCTCACATGCCGGGACTCGACCCCGCGTTCCGCGGCAGCGTGTACCGATACGCCAACCTCGCCGCCGACTACCTGCTGCGCCCGCGCTCCGCGTTCCTGCAGTACCGCGGCGTGACGCCGATGTGGGACAACACAGCGCGCCGGCCGCACGACGGCATGATCGTCGACGGCGCAACGCCGGAGCTCTTCGGCATCTGGCTCGAGCACGTGCTGCGGCAGACCCGGCGCCGTCACCGGGATGACGCCCGGCTCGCGTTCGTCAACGCCTGGAACGAGTGGGCCGAGGGCAACCACCTGGAACCCGATGCCCGCCACGGCCGGCGCTTCCTCGAGGCGGTACGCACGGCGCGGGTGCGTGCCTGCATGCCCGACCCGACGCGGCCTGCGTTCACCGACATCGTGCGCGCGACGAACACGGCGGTCGCGGATGGCACGATCGTCGTCGAACGCGCGCGCGGAGCGGCACACGCAGAGGGCCGCCGCGGTCCCGGCACGGTCTCGGTCGTGATGCCCGCGTACAACCACGCCCGCTTCCTCGCGCGGGCGCTCGGACTCGCTGGCGGCGCAGACGCGCCTTCCGGACGAACTGGTCGCCGTCGACGACGGTTCGACCGACGGCAGCGTGGCAGACGATCCGTGCGTTCGCGCGCGGCGCGCCGTTCGCGGTGACGCTCGTGCGCCAGGCCAATGCCGGGGCGCACGTGGCGCTCAACCGCGGCATGGCGCATCGCGCGCGGCGAGGTGCGTCGCGCTGATGAACTCGGACGACGCCTACGCGCCGG
Source organism: uncultured beta proteobacterium (assembly GCA_963705175.1). Classification (GTDB taxonomy): domain Bacteria; phylum Pseudomonadota; class Gammaproteobacteria; order Burkholderiales; family Casimicrobiaceae; genus VBCG01. Next base: position 2,131 of record CAVPJE010000013.1, read on the forward strand.
AACGGCTGTCGCGACTCGGCGGTGCGCTCGACGACGCGCACGCGCTCGCGTTCTCCGGGGTCGCGCTGGTCGACGACGACGACCGGCCGGCGGACTCGCCCTACGCGCGCGAGCTCGCCGCGCGCCTGCGCGAGATCGAGGCGACGCCGGACCTGCTGCGCGTGCTCGTGCGGCACAACGCCGCGGTATCCACCGGCAACCTGGTGTTCCGCCGCGCGCTGCTCGACGCGATAGGCGGCTTCGCGGCACTGCGCGTCTGCCACGACTGGGACTTCCTGCTCGCGGCGAGCTTCGCCACGCGCCCGCGCCTCGTGCCCGGTCCGCTCTACCAGTATCGGCTGCACGGGGACAACACGTTCTCCGGGTTGACGCTCGCCGGCCGGCTCGAAGGCGACGTCGTGCTGTCGCGCTTCTTCGCGCAACTGGACGAGCACCCCGCGTACGACGAGCGCGGGCGCGAGGCGTTGCGGGCGTTCGCGCGCGACGCGGGGCTCGGGGGCTACCTGTGACCGCGACATCGCCGCCGTCGCGCAACGCCCCGTGTCCCTGTGGCAGCGGACGGCGCTACAAGGACTGCCACGGGGCCTTCGGCCCCGCGCCGCAGGACGTGCCGGAGACGCTGGAGACGCTGCTGATGCGGGCGCTCGATGCGCAGCGGGCAGGGCGCCTGGACGCCGCCGCGCGCGCCTACGAGCGCGCGCTCGAGCGCGCACCCGGAGCACTTCGATGCGCTGCACATGCTGGGTGTCGTGCACTTCCAGCGCGGGGCGTTCGCGCGCGCGCGGGAGCTCGTCGCGCGCGCGGTCGCGTTGCGGCCCGACGTCGAGATGGCGCGGCGCAACCTGCGGCTTGCCGACAACGCGCTGCGCCGCGAACGGGCCGAGGCCCGCTACCGGACGTGGATCGACGCCGTCGAGCGCCCGGATCGCGAGCACCGAGCGGCGTTGCGCGTCGGCCGCGGCGAGCGCACCGGGTGCGCCGCGCTTCTCCATCGTCACCCCGACGTACGACTCGCCCGAAGCGCCGCTGCGCGCCTGCCTCGACAGCGTGCTCGCGCAGGACTATCCGCACTGGGAGCTCTGCATCGCCGACGACGCCTCGCCGGCGCCGCACGTGCGCCGCGTCCTCGCCGAGTACGCGGCTCGCGACGCCCGCGTCCACGTGGCTTGTCGCGAGCGCAATGGCCACATCTCGGCGGCGTCGAACAGCGCGCTCGCGCTCGCCACGGGCGACTTCGTGGTGCTCCTCGACCACGACGACCTGTTGCCCGTGCACGCGCTCGGCGAGGTCGCCACCGAGATCCTCGCGCATCCGGGCGCCGCGATCGTCTACAGCGACGAGGACAAGGTCGACGAGTCCGGACAGCGTTTCGAGCCGTACTTCAAGCCCGACTGGAATCCTGTGCTCCTCACCGCGCAGAACTACGTCAGCCACCTCGGCGTCTACCGGACGACGCTCGTGCGTGAGGTCGGCGGCTTCCGCGAGGGTGTCGAGGGTGCGCAGGACTGGGACCTCTTGCTGCGCTGCGCCGAGCGCGTCGGACCCGCCGCCATCCGCCACATCCCGAGGATCCTCTACCACTGGCGCGCGGTGCAGGGATCGACGGCGCGGTCGATGGACAGCAAGAGCTACGCCGCCCGCGCGCAGGAGCGCGTCGTCGCCGAGGCATGCGCGCGGCGCGGCGTGCGCGTGAACCTGCGTCGCACGCTCGGCGACACGTTCCTCGAGACGGATCCGTGGTTGTCGCCGCAGCCGGGCGTGTCGCTGATCCTGCTCACGCGCGCGGGTGCGAACATCGACGCATGGCGTGGCGCCGCCGGTGACGTGCTGCGGGATGTCGCGGTGGTCGACGTGGCCGCGGCGTCGCTCGACGGGTGGCCGCGGCGCCTCGGGCGCGAGGCGGCACGCGCCATCAATGCGGCGGCCCGCGATGCCCGCGGCGATGTGCTCGTGCTGGTCGACGCCGATTGCGCGCCGCCGTCCTCCGAGCGGCTGCACGCGTGGGTCGCTCACGCGGCCACGACGGGAAACGGTCCCGTGGGTGCGCTCGTAGAGGATGCGAACGGAGACATCGCAGGCGGTGCGTTCGTGCTCGATCCGGCACGGATCGGTGCCGCGCCATGGTTCGGCGAGCCCACCGGTTACTGGGGCATGGCGGGGCGCGCGGCGCTGCTGCAGAACGTCGCGGCGGTGACGATCGAGGCGATGGCGGTGCACCGTGACCTGTGGACGTCGCTGCGTGGCCTCGACGCGGAGGCGTTCACTGCACTTGGGTACGACGTCGACTTCTGCCTCCGCGCAGCCGATGCAGGCCGTCGCCCGGTCTGGTACCCGGGTGTCGTGCTGCGCCATGCCGACGCGATCCGCGACCGCGCCGCAGGCGGTGCCGCGCGACGTCGACGCAGCGGATGCGGCTGCGATGCGTGCCCGGTGGGGGGCGCGGCTGGCCGAGGATCCGGCCTACAATCCGAACCTCGCCCGGGCGCCGCACCTGTTCGATCTCGCGCTTCCCGACACTCCGACCTGAACTCCGCCTGCATGGCCGCCGTCACGCCCGACGACATCGAGTTCCGAGGCCCCGACGAGCCCTTGCACGTGGGACGGCTCTGCCCGGTCTGCGGGTCGCGCGATCCGGCTCGACCGGTGCTCGGTGTACGCGGCCTGGCGGCGCCGCACCCGCCGTTGACGCTGCTGCGCTGCGCGTCGTGCGAAAGCCTGTTCTACGACCCGCCCGACATCCGCGATTTCTCCGACCTCGACCAGAAGCGCGAGGACTTCTGGCGCTTCTACGTGGAGGCGGGCGGCGGCGTCTGGGAGACGATCTGGCCGATTCTCGCCGCGCGCGAGCGCGGCCGGCTGCTCGACGTCGGCTGCGGATTCGGCTTCGCGCTCGACTTCTGGCAGCGGACCGGCCGGGGCGAGGCGATCGGCGTCGAGCTCGCCGACTACGGTCGCATCGGTGCGGAACAGCTGGGCGTCACGATTCACGGCGAGCTTCTGGAGCAGTGCGCGGCGCTCGCGGGTCAGCGCTTCGACATCGTCTACGCGTCCGAGGTGATCGAGCACGTGCCCGATCCGCGCGCGTTCGCGGCAGGAGTCGCGCGCTGGGTGGCCGACGACGGGGTGCTGATCCTGACCACACCCGCGGCGTCGTTCGTCGTGCCGTCCAACCGCTCGACGACGCAGCTGGCCGCGCTGGCGCCGGGCTTTCACGGCTTCCTGATGTCCGGCCGTGCGCTCGAAGAGGCGGTGCGCGCGGCCGGTTTCGCGCACGTCGAGTCCCGCGTGATGAACGAGCGCCAGTTCGTCTGGGCTTCGCGCCGTCCGTTCGCGTCGCCGGCCGATGCCGAGTCGCTGCGGGTGCGGTACTTCGAGTACATGGCGGCCCGGTTCGCGCTGCCCGACGAGACGTCGTCGGTGTGGATGGGGTACGCGTATCGCTATCTCCGCGATCTCGTCAATACGGGCCAGTTCGCAGTCGCGAAACGCGTGGCCGAACGGCTCGCAGCGGCCATCGCCGCGGTCTACGGACCGGACGCGCTCGATCCCGCGTTGACGGCGCCGCGCATCGCGGCGTGCGCGACGCTGACGGACGCCGGGCGCGTCGCGCCCCACTTCATCGCCTGCTTCTATCAGTTCGCCGGCGCCGTGGCGCAGCACGTCGATGGTGACGCGAGCGCAGCGCGCCGGTTCTATCGTGGCGCCGCCGAGACGGCGATCGCGTGCACCCGCATCGGCATCGCCTTTTACCTCGAGGCAGCGGGGATGGTCTGGTCGGCGCGGCTCGGCGACGCGCTGCTGGCGCTCGCGCAGGGCGAGGCGGCCGGCGCGGACACGCTGGTCCGACTTGCCGACGAAGGACTCGAATGCACGGCGGCAAACGGGTACGCGACCGTCTCGCCCGCGCAGATCGAGGCGCTGCTGCCGCCGGTGGCCGAGGAGCTTGCCGCGCGTGGTCAATGGGCGCTCCGCGGTGTCGATCGCCGCGGCGTACCAGCGCTACGTCGAGCGTCGCTACGGGCCGGCCCTGGCGACACTTCCCGGCATCGAGCGCGCGCTGCGCGATGCCGCGGCGGCGCGACCCGCGGACGCGCTGTTTCCACCGTTCTTCGCGGGCCTCGACGCCCTGCGTGCGCCGGACCGCGCCGCGGACGCGCGCGCGAAGCTGGCCGAGGTGGTGCGAGTGGCCGAGACCGTGAGCGACGCGTACGCCGCTCGCGCGCGCGACGTCGCGGCGCGGGCGCGCCACGCCGCCGGTCTGCCGGCCGCGCGCTCGTTCTCGTTCGCGATGGACTTCGGCGTCACCCAGCGCGTGCGCTGACGTCGTGACCACGCGACGGCGCGGGCAGCGGGGCACCCGCGCGCGCCGGGTTCAGCGATGCACGAGCACCGGGATCCTGGCGTGCGTCAGCACCTTCTGCGTCTCGCTGCCGAGCAGCACGGCGGCCAGGCCGTGGCGCCCGTGCGAGGCCATGACCACGAGGTCGCACTTCCGGGACCGCGCGGCCTCGAGGATCGCGTCGGCGGGGAAGTCGCTCGTCACGTGCGTCGTCTCGCAGGCCACGCCGGCCTTGGCGGCGGCGCGCCCGATGACGCCGAGGTAGCGGGCAGCCGCCTGCTCGATCGCCTCCGCGCGCTCGTCGCGGGACATGTAGGCTTTGGCGAGCCCCTTGCCGAGCACCAGGGGTACGGCCGGCGGCGCGGCGTGGAAGCCGGTCACGCGCGCGCCGAGCACCTTGGCCAGCGCGATGCCGGTCGCGATGGCCCTTTCAGAGGCAGGCGAGCCGTCGGTGGGGATCAGGATGTGCTTGTACACGTGGCCCTCTCGTCGCTTCGTCACTTCGTGTAGGGCAGCACCCACACGAGCATGCCGATCACGTAGCAGACGCCTGCGGCGACGAGCGTGAACGGCACGCTCCAGGCCAGGAACTCGCGCAACGACACCTTGCGCTTTTCCTCGCGCTGGGCAATGTTGAGCGCCGCGTAGAGCGCGGGTGCGCCGGCGACCGTGAGGTTGCTGCCGAGCGTCCCCGACCAGAGCAGCATCCACCAGAGCGGCCACGCCGGCACGCCGTCGGCCTGCATGTCGCGGATCGTGTAGAGGAAGGTCAGGATGTACGCGTCGTGCTCGACGATGCCCACGATCGGCACCGTGATCCAGTAGAGCAGCGTCGCGCCGAGGGCCAGGTTGTCGACGAAGATCGGCCGCAGGAAGTCGGCGAGGTGGTCGATGATCTTCATCTTCTCGAGCCCGCCGACCAGCGCGAACAGCGCGATGTAGAAGAAGATCGCGCGCCAGTCGAGCTCGCCCAGGATCTGCTCGAAATCCGGCGGCCGGAACGTCTTCTTGAAGAACTCGAGGATGAGCACGAGCGAGATCGCGCCGGTGAGCGCGATGAAGCCCAGCTTGACGTCGAGGGTCTCCCGGAAGGCCATCGCCAGCACGGTGAGCAGGAACCAGGCGACGACCAGCGTCGCGAAGCGGCGGTTCGGGATGTGGGTCTCGATGCCCAGCGTCTCGACGTCCACCGCCTGCCGTCCGCGGGCGCGGAAGCCATAGGCATACATCGCGGCGAGCGTGATCGCGAACGTGACCATCAGGATCGGGAACGACGACGGCCGGCCGTGCTGCCAGATGAAGTCACCGAACTCGGCGCCGGAGACGCTGTGCAGCATCTGCGGCGGCAGGTCGCCGAGGAGCAGCGCGCTGCCCATGAAGTTGGCCGAGAAGCCGATCATCAGCACCACGGGCGTGACTGGCAGCTTGAGCGCGCGCGCGAGCGGCAGCGCGACCGGCGCCATCATCAGGATCACGACGACATTGTCGACGAACATCGAGATCACGCCGGCCAGCATCGACAGGATCATCACGAGCAGGCCGGGGCGCCCGCCGGAGGCCCGGAGCGCCTGCACCGAGAGCCAGCTCGGCACCCCCGATTTGCCGAAGTAGCTGGCGATGATCCAGATGCTCAGCAGGATCGCGATCACGTTCCAGTCGACCAGCGTGAACGCGTCGACCTCGGTCATCACGCCGAACCACACCATCGCGACGACGCCGACGAGAGCTGCGACGGTGCTGTCGATGACGTTCGTGATGACCACGACGATCGAGACGGCGAAGATCGCGAGGGCGATCCATGCGAGCGGTTCCATCCGACCTCTCCCTGCGCGCGTGCGACGGCGTCGCCTGCCTGCCTCCGGCTACTTGACGAGCAGCACCGGCACGCGTGCCAGGTGGACGACGCGCGTCACGGTGGAGCCCATCAGGAAGTCCGCGAGCGCGGTGCGACCCCGCGTGCCCATGACGATCTCGTCGCAGCCCAGCCGGTCGGAGAGCTTGACGATCGTCTCGGCGAGCGGCCCCACTTCGGCGTGTGCCTCGTAGCGCGCGCCGGCGGCGTCGAGCAGCTGCTTTCGCCGCGGCGAGCTCCTTCTCGCTCTCGTCGCGGTGGTAGCCCGCGACCTGCTCGCGGCTCACGAAGCGGGTGATGTCGCCGGGCAGCCCGGGCTGCACGTTGACCAGGTGGATCTCGACGGTGCCGGGAAGCGCTGCACCGCTGCCCTTGCCGACCACGTGGCGGACAGCCCGCAGCGAGCATTCGGAACCGTCGACGGGTACGAGCAGCTTTTTCATGTCGGCGTGACGGCCGTGGTGGTGCGCGGGTCGCGCGCGGCCGGAGGCGCCATTATGCCCGGCGCTCGCCTCCCGGCTTTGACCGCGCGCAATGCCGCGGCGGGACGGTGCCGGGACGTGTCAGAGCACTTCCGCGGCGTGATCGGCGAGTCGCGAGCGCTCGCCACGGGTCAGCGTGACGTGCCCGGAATGCGGCCAGCCCTTGAAGCGGTCGACGACGTAGGTGAGGCCCGAGCTGCCCTCGGTGAGGTAGGGCGTGTCGATCTGCGCGATGTTGCCGAGGCACACCACCTTCGTCCCCGGACCGGCGCGCGTGATCAGCGTCTTCATCTGCTTCGGCGTCAGGTTCTGCGCCTCGTCGATGATCAGGAACTTGTTGATGAACGTGCGTCCGCGCATGAAGTTGAGGCTCTTCACCTTGATGCGCGAGCGGATCAGGTCGCGCGTCGCGGCGCGGCCCCACTCGCCGGCCTCGTCGTCGGTCTTGTTGAGCACGTCGAGGTTGTCCTCGAGCGCGCCCATCCACGGGTTCATCTTCTCCTCCTCGGTGCCGGGAAGGAAGCCGATGTCCTCGCCGAGCGGCACCGTGACCCGGGTCATGATGATCTCGGAGTAGACCTTGAACTCGAGCGTCAGCATGAGTCCCGCGGCGAGCGTCAGCAGCGTCTTGCCGGTCCCGGCCTGCCCGAGCAGCGTGACGAAGTCGACCTCGGGGTTCATGAGCAGGTTCAGCGCGAAGTTCTGCTCGCGATTGCGCGCCGTGATGCCCCAGACGTTGTTCTTCTGGTGCGTGTAGTCCTTGAGCGTCTGCAGCACCGCGGTGCGGCCGTTCGCTTCCCTGACGATCGCGTGGAACGGCGTCTCGCCGGGCAGCTCCTGGTAGAGGAACTCGTTGGCGAGCAGCGACGGCACGAGCGGGCCGGACAGCCGGTAGAGCGTGTGGCCGCCCTGCTGCCACGACTCCATCTCCTTGCCGTGGAGCTCCCAGAAGTCGGCGGAGAGCTCCTGCATGCCGCCGTAGAGGAGGTCGGTGTCCTCGAGCGCCTTGTCGTTGAAGTAGTCCTCGGCGGCGAGCCCGAGCGCCCGCGCCTTGATCCGCATGTTGATGTCCTTCGACACCAGCACGACGTTGCGCTTCGGGTGCAGCCGCGACAGGTGCATCACGACGGCGAGGATCTGGTTGTCGGCCTTGCCGTTGGCGAGCGAGGGCGGCAGGGCGATCGCGATCGTCTCGGTCTGCAGGTACAGTCGGCCGGTGGCGGCGCCGTTGGACTTCTCGCCGAGCGGGATGCCCTGGGCGATGCCCTCGTGCTCCGTGCCCGCGGCGTGCAGGGTCACGAGCTCATCCAGGAAGCGCGACGCCTGCCGCGCGTTGCGGGCCACCTCGGTGACGCCCTTCTTGTGGGCGTCGAGCTCCTCGAGCACGAACATCGGCAGGTAGATGTCGTGCTCCTCGAACCGGAACAGGCTCGTCGGGTCGTGCATCAACACGTTGGTGTCGAGCACGAAGAGCTTCTGGAGGTCGGGACTGGCGGCGGGACCGCGCGCACCGGATTTCTCGGTGCGGGGGGCGCTGCGGGTGGCGAGGGCGATGAGCTGGGACGGAGCGGGGCGCAGCTTGCGTTCGGCCATGAGACTCCAGAAGACGATTCGAGCGACGTAACCGAATCCTAGCGGGGGAGGTCGCGGGGCACAAGCGCTCGCGGTCGGGTGTCCAGGCTCCCGCAAGGGCTTGTGGTGTCGACGCCGCGCTGCTCTCGGCGCCTGCCGGGCCGCGCCGGCGCGGCCTGCGATCCCGCGGATTGCCGTACGTCCGTCGCGCCGGCCCGCACGGCGGGCACGGCATGGCGCTTGCGTGCGGACTTGATCACGCGCAATGGCCGTCGGTGACGGCATTTCGACAATCGCAGGATCGAGTGGATGGAGACGCAAGTGACGCGATGGAAGAGCGTTGCGGCCCTGGCCGCGCTGGCGATCGCGGAGGCGGTCGGTGCCGCCGACGATGGACGCATCCTCGTCGGACAGACCGTCGCGCTGTCAGGCCCGATCGCCGAGCATGGCAACGCGGCCGCCGCCGGTGCCCGCGTGCTGTTCGAGTCGGTGAACGCTGCGGGCGGCGTCCATGGCAGGCGCATCGTGGTCATCGCCGAGGATGACGCGGGCGACGCGAAGCGCGCTGCCGGGAATACCCGGCGCCTGATCGAGCGCGAAGGCGTGATCGCGATGTTCGGCGGCGTCGAGGGCGGGCCCTGCGTGGCGAGCCTCACGGAGGCCGCGGCTCTGGGCACGCCGCTCGTCGCGTGCATGGCCGGCGCGCCCGAGATGCGCGAGCCGTTCAACGCGTGGAGCTTCCCGGTGCGGGCCCCCCACTTCGAGGAGTTCGCGAAGCTTCTCGACGTCGCGAAGACCTACGGCTACAGGCGCGTGGCGTTCTTCCATGCCGATTCGGACACCGGCCGACGCCATCTCGCCAACGTGCAGAAGCTCGCGGCGGCGCGAGCGATCGAGGTGGTGCCCGTGGTCGCGCGCTCCGGTGCGACGCCCGAGGCGCTGGCCCAGGCGATCGGCGCCGCGAAGGTCGATGCGGTCTTCAACCACGGTTCCTACGCCGTCTATGCGCCCGCCATCAAGGCGGCGAAGGCCGCGGGCATCCGGCCGACGTTCATGGCCGTCAACTCCGGCGCGGCGCAGATGGCGGCACTGCTCGGCGCCGACGGCAAGGGCCTGATCTTCACCCAGGTGGTGCCGTTCCCATGGTCGGTGGCCGTGCCGGTGGTGAAGGAGTACCAGCAGGCGCTGGCGCGACACGCCGCGGGAGTCGCGCCGTCGTTCTCGGGACTCGAGGGCTACCTGAGCGCCAAGGTGCTGGTCGCGGGCCTGCGCGCCGCGGGGCGCGATCCCACGCGGGAACGCCTGCAGAAGGCGCTGGAGAGCCTCGGTTCGATGGACCTCGGCGGCATGACGGTCCGCTACGCACCGTCCACGCACGCCGGATCCTCGTTCGTCGATACCGTGATCGTGGCGAGCGACGGCCGCTTCTCGCGGTGACGAGAACCGCCGTCTAGCCCCGCTCCGGCGCCACCGAACGAGCGTAGATTCCCGGGGTCGATCCTGCGATCGGGACGGCCCCGGCGACACGCGCGTAGAAGTCCGCCGGGCCGACACCGCCGATGATCGCGTACGCGTAGCCGGCCTCGCGCATCGCGGCGAGCGCCGCAAGCGTCAGTGCCGCGCCGGTGCCCTGACCGCGGTCGTCCGGGGCGACGCCCGCCGGTCCGAAGAAGTTGCGGCAGGTCACGTCGTGGCACGCGAAGCCGCGAATGGTGTCGCCGCGGATCGCGACGAAGCAGGCGATCGGCTCGCGGTCGAACGCGACCAGGCACTCGGCAACCCAGCCTTCGCCGAACGTCGTGCGCACGAACGCGACGAGCCCCTCGCGCTCGCGGCGCTCGGCGCGCCGGATGCGCATGCCCGATCGCTCCGCGCGCGCGATCGCCGCTGCCGGTTCGGGCAGCGCGTAGAGGCGCACCAGCATGTCCGCCATCGGGGTGGAACGCGCGTGGGCCGCAGCGGTTCCGGGTCAGAGCGAGTGCACGAACGCCAGCACCTCGTCGACATGGCCGGGCACCTTCACGCCGCGCCATTCCCTTGCGAGCTTGCCGTCGCGGTCGATCACGAACGTGGAGCGCTCGATGCCGCGCACCTCGCGGCCGTACATGTTCTTCATCTTGATCACGCCGAACTTGTCGCAGAGCTTCTCGTCCGGGATCCGCGAGGAGCTCGAAGGGAAACGCCATCCTGGCCTTGAAGTTCTCGTGCGACTTGAGCGAGTCGCGCGAAGCACCCACCACGACGGCGCCGGCCTTGCGAAACGCTTCGTGCAGGTCGCGGAAGGCGGCGCCCTCGGTCGTGCATCCCGGCGTGTTGTCCTTCGGATAGAAGTAGAGCACGACGATGCTGCCCGCGTGGGCGGAAAGGCGGAACGGGCCGCCGGTCGAGGCGGCTTCGAAATCGGCGATCTTGCGACCAGGCATGTCAGGGTCTCCTCGGTGGTGGGGTGGACGCGGCGGAAGTCCGGTCCGCGTTCGCTAGGCGGCGCGCGCGAGATCGACGTCGCCGAGGAACTCCCGCCCCTGCAGCAGCACGGTGCCGTCGCGTCCGGGCAGCGTCCCGAACTCGACCTCGCAGCGCGGCAGGGCAAGGGGCTCGACGGCGTCGCGCAGGGCGCGCACCGGCACCAGCGCATAGCCCTGGGCCTTCCAGCCGACGATGAGTTGCTCGAGCACGGGTGCAAGGCGCCGTCCCTCGAGCTCGGCACGCAGCGTGAACACGTGCCCTGCCGCCGGCGGCTCCGCGGTGCGCTCGAGCAGGTGCGCCGCGACGTTGTCGATCGACACGCCATCCTGCGCGAGGAGTTCGAGGAGCGTCGGCAGCGTCGTCGGGAACTGGGGGCAGCGGATCAGCTCGCCGCGCCACACCGGCAGATGCGGGTGCGTGCCGCGACCGTCGCTCGCGTAATCGAACGCGAGACGCTGCGTCATGCGCAGCGCGTGCGCGCTCATCTGCCACCCGGCGGCGGCGTGCACGCCGGGCGGCTCGCCGAGGATCTCGGCATAGCGATCCACGCCACGCTGCATCTCGGCTTCGGTCCACGCCGCTGCTGCGCCTGCGGCGCGGGCTTGCCATCGGACGGGCGCCCAGGCGTGCAGTCCGGTCTCGAACCCGGCGTCGCGCACGCGACGCATGACCTCGCCGGCGCGCCGGCCGATGTCCGGTGGCGGCAGCAGCGTGCCGTAGAGGAGCGCGCCGAAGCCGTAGTCGGCGGCGCCGCCCTGGCCGAGGACGCGCAGCGCGGCGCGGCCGGTCAGGTCGGGGCCCACGCTGAACAGGAACGTGGCGCCGGCATCGTGCCGGCGCAGGATCTCGACGAGGTTCGGCGCGCCCTCGCGCGTTCCGCGCAGCGTGCCGACGTCGATCTTGAGCGCGAGCTTCATCGCGTTGGGGGATCCCGCTGTCTCCGACCCTGCAGCCCCGCCATGGGATGCGCCGAGAGCGCGGCGGATTCTACACGGGCCTTCGCTGCGGGTCCGCGTCGATTGCAAGGGGCGCGCCGCGGCCCGGGCCCGCTTCGATCATGGCGACGAAGCCGCGCTCCAGCGACCGCGTGAAGCTGGCGACGTCGCAGAGCGGCGAGGCGGCGACGCGACGGGCGCGCTCGAGCCGTGCGCGGGTATCCGTCGCGCCGGCGGCGAGTTCGATCGCGATCGCCACGTACGTATCCGGATCCGCGGCGACCTGCGCGTCCTCGCCGGCGGCACGAGACAGTGCGGCGCCCTGGCGGCCGATCATCGTGCGGCCGTGCAGCGTGACCACCGGGACGCCGTGCGCGAGGGCGTCGCAGGTGGTGACCCCGCCGGTGAACGGGAACGGGTCGAGCGCGACGTCGATGCCCGCATAGGCCTCGTGCAACGCTTCGAGCGGCACGAACGGCTCGAAGCTGACGCGCTCGACCGGCACGCCCAGCACGCGCCACCGGTCCCGGACGAAATCGATCGTCGAGGCGGCCCGGTAGGCCGCAGCACGCAGCGACAGCCGCGAGCCGGGGATCGCCGCGAGGATGCGTGCCCAGGTCCGCGCCACCTCGTCCGTGTGCTTCGCATGCCGATTGAACGAGCCGAACGTGACGTAGCCGTGGCGCAATGCCGGTGGCGGTGCCGCCTGGATCGGCAGCGGGGGGCGGTAGGCGAAGCGGGCGTGCGGCAGCAACACGAGCCGCTCGCCGAACTCCTGCGCCTCGTCGGGTGGCGTGTGGACGGCGTCGCTCAACAGGAAGTCGATCGCCGCGACGCCCGACGGATCGAACGCGTCGAGCCAGGCCGCCTGCCGGCGGGCAGGGCGACGGGCGAGGAGCGGCAGACGGTTGCCGGGCGCGTGCCCGGCGAGGTCGACCAGCAGGTCGAGATCCTCGCCCGCGATCACTTCGAGGGCCTGCGCATCGTTGCTCGGGAGATCGTGCCAGCGGTCGACGGCGCGACGCACGCGTTCCGCGATCGGTCCCTGCGCGGCATGCGACGCGAACGCGACGACTTCGAAGCGCTCCCGGTCGTGGGCCTCCAGCACCGGCAGCAGCAACGCGCCCGGCGGCGCGTCGCCGAACCGCGGCGACAGGTACCCCACGCGCAGGCGCGCCCGCGCCGGCGCGGGCCGCGTGCGCGCGTTGCGGGCCGTGCGCATGGCGGCATGCCCATGCGCGGCGCGCCTCGTCCAGCGCCGCGCGCGCATCGGGCGCGTCGTCGTACTGGAGCTCGAGGAGGAGTGCCGAACCGCCTGCAGCGTCGCCCGGCTGCAGTTCCACCGCACGGGCGAGGTCGCCGTGCGCTTCGCGATGCAGCGCGAGGCCGGACCGGTGCGCGGCGCGCGCGAAGTACAGCGTCGCGTCGCGGGGGGCGAGGGCGATCGCGCGGTCGAGCCGTGCGATCGCCTCGGGGAGCCGCGCGGCGGCCCCGTGCAACGCTGCCGCGCGCGCCAGCGGCCGCGGGTCGCCCGGCGCGGCGTCCCCGGCACGCTCGTAGGCGGCGAGCGCGGCGGTCACGGCGCCGCGCGCCTCCTGCACCAGCCCCAGATTCCACCACGCCGCGAACATCGCGGGCACCCGGGCCGCCTGTGCCTCGTACCAGCGCGCGGCGTCGTCGAGCCGGCCCTCGTCGTGGCAGGTGACCGCGATCTGGAACCGCGCGGCCGTGTCGTCCGGGAACGACGCGAGCAGCGACTGCCAGCGCGCGCGCGCCGCTGCCTTGTCGCCACGGCCGCGAGCGCGAGCGCGGTACGCGTGGTGCAGCGCGCGGCAGTCGGGTCGCCTCGCGAGGGCGCCGTTCAGCAAGGGCAGCGCCTGCGCCGGTTCGCCGCGTCGGCGCAGCAGTTCACCCTCGAGCGCAAGCGCCTCGGGTGAGCCTGCGGGGACACCTGCCCGCGCGGCGTCGAGCCGCGCCGCGTCGCGCGACGTGAGCAGCGCGTCGAGTTCCGCGGCGATCATCGATGGCGCCCCGCGCCTGTGGCGCACACACGCGCGCTCACGCTCTCCGCGCGACGAGCCAGACGCCCAGCACGATGAAGCCGATGCCCAGCCAGCGGCTGGCCGTCACGACCTCGCCGAAGAGGTAGTGCGCGGCGATGGCGTTCAGCACGTAGCCGAGCGACAGCATCGGGAAGGCGATCGAAACCGGTACTCGCGACAGGCCGATGATCCAGACGACGAGGCTCACCATGTAGATCACCACGCCGCCGACGAAGTGCGGCTCGGTCGCCATGCGCCACAGCGTCGCGGCCCAGTCGTCGCGCGTCAGCGTGATCACGCCGAGCGCGTTGGTGCCGGCCTTGAGCAGCAGCTGCGCCCCGGTGTTCATGAGCACGGCGGCGAACAGGAACGCGAAGGCGGCAAGGGTCACGGCGGACGCAGGCGAGCGGGAGGCGGCGCTGGAATGATCGCACAGCTCACCCTGGCGGCACGCGTGCTAGATTCACCGCATGGACCCAGCGACCGAGGGGCTGTCGATCGCCGCGGCGACGGTGGACGACCTCGCCACCGTGGCGCGGCTCGCGGGCGTGATCTGGCGCCGCCACTACCCCGGCATCATCACGCACGAACAGATCGACTACATGCTGGCGCGGGGCTACGCCGAGCCCGCGCTGGTGCCGTTCCTCGAAACGCCGGGCGCCGGCCTCGCGATCGCGCGCGCCGGCGGGGAACCGGTGGGCTTCGCCGCGTGGTGTCGGGCCGGGGAGGCGAGGACCACCAAGCTCGACAAGCTCTACGTGCTGCAGCAGTTGCACGGTCGCGGCGCCGGCCGGCGCCTGATCGGGCACGTCGAGGCCGCCGCGCGGGCCGACGGCGCGTCCACGCTGGTGCTCAACGTCAACAAGCACAACGCGGCGTCGATCGGGTTCTACCGCCGCTGCGGGTTCGAGGTGCGCGAGTCGGTGGTCGTCGACATCGGTCGCGGCTTCGTGATGGACGACTTCGTCATGGCGAAGCCGATCGGGGCTGCGCCCGGCCCCGACCTGCGATAATCGGCGCGTCCACGCACTGCCGTCGCCATGCCGAAGCCGCTCACGCTGTACGACAACTACGAACGCGCGCTGCGTCCGTTCGCACCCCTCGAGCCCGGTGGTCCGGTCGGCATCTATACCTGCGGGCCGACCGTCTACGACTACCAGCACATCGGCAACTTCCGCACGTTCCTGTTCGAGGACCTGCTGAAGCGCGTGCTGCGCTGGAACGGCTACCGGGTGCGGCACGTGATGAACGTCACCGACGTGGGCCACCTGACGTCCGACGCCGACACGGGCGAGGACAAGATGGAGAAGGGCTCGCGCCGCACCGGCATGACTGCCTGGGAAATCGCGCAGCTCTACACGGACGCGTTCCTCGCCGACATGAAGGCGCTGCACATCGAGGACCCGGACGTGCTGTGCCGCGCGACCGACCACATTCGCGAGCAGATCGAGTTCATCGCGGACATCGAGCGCAAGGGCTTCGCCTACGCCACGACCGACGGCGTCTACTTCGACACGTCGAAGCAACCCGGATACGGACATCTCGCGCGCCTCGACAAGCAGGGGCTCGCGGCCGGCCACCGGGTCGAGCAGGGCGAAAAGCGGCATCCGACGGACTTCGCGCTGTGGAAGTTCTCGCCGCCGGGCGAGCAGCGGCAGATGGAATGGGACAGCCCCTGGGGCACGGGCTTCCCGGGCTGGCACATCGAGTGCTCGGCGATGGCCCAGAAGTACCTCGGCGACTGGTTCGACATCCACTGCGGCGGCGAGGACCACATCCCGGTCCACCACACCAACGAGATCGCCCAGACCGAGGCGCGCGTCGGCACCCGGCTCGCCAATTTCTGGATGCACGGCTACTTCCTGCTCTCGAACGACGCCAAGATGGCGAAGTCGGCCGGCGAATTCCTGCGCATCGCCTCGCTCGTGGAGCGCGGCTACGACCCGATCGCCTTCCGGTACCTGTGCCTCACCGGTCACTACCGCAGCCAGCTCAACTTCACGTGGGAGGCGCTCGACGCGGCGCAGACCGGGCTCGACCGCATGCGGCAGGGCTTCCACGCGCTGCCCGCCGACGCGGCGGCGCAGGCCGACCCGGCGCTGGTCGAGCGGTTCACGGAAATGCTGAACGACGATCTCAACCTGCCACGGGCGCTCGCGGTCGCGTGGGAGGCGCTGCGCGGCGACGCGCCGGCGGCGGTGAAACGCGCGACGCTCGCGAAGTTCGACGAGGTCCTGGCGCTCGGCCTCGCGACGTGGCAGCCGCAGGCGGTCGCCGTGCCCGCGGACATCGAGGCACTCGCCAATGCGCGCGGGGACGCACGCAGGGCGAGGAACTGGGCGGAAGCGGACCGGCTGCGCAAGGCACTGGCCGACGCCGGGTGGGACGTCGAGGATCGCGCCGACGGCTTCGCGCTGAAGCCCAGATGAGACGCCAACGCGGCGCCATCGAGACGCGGACGAGACGCCGATGAGAACGCGCGATCGGTGTCGATCGGCCACGGCGCCCGGCGCAGAGGAGGGGACATGAAGCTCGCCACGTTGCGGGACGGCAGTCGCGACGGACGGCTCGTCGTCGTGAGCCGCGACCTCGCGCGCTGCGTCGAGGTGCCGGAGATCGCGCGGACGCTGCAGTCGGCGCTCGACGACTGGAAGCGGACCGCGCCGGCGCTCGAAGTGATCTCCGGCGAGCTCTGCGCCGGCCGCCTGTCCGACGCCGGGCGTTTCGATGCCGCGGATGCCATGGCGCCGCTGCCGCGCGCGTATCAGTGGGTGGACGGTTCCGCCTACGTGAATCACGTCGAACTCGTGCGGCGCGCGCGGGGAGCGACGATGCCTCCGGAGTTCTGGACCGACCCGCTCATGTACCAGGGGGCCTCGGACCACCTGCTCGGACCCTGCGAGGACATCGCGCTTCGCGACGAGGCATGGGGCGTCGACTTCGAGGCCGAGGTCGCCGTCGTCACCGGCGACGTGCCGATGGGCACGGAGCGCGGCCGACGCGCTCCGTCACGTTCGCCTGCTGATGCTCGCC
Organism: uncultured beta proteobacterium; assembly: GCA_963705175.1. Lineage (GTDB taxonomy): Bacteria > Pseudomonadota > Gammaproteobacteria > Burkholderiales > Casimicrobiaceae > VBCG01. Next base: position 18,852 of record CAVPJE010000013.1, read on the forward strand.
AACGACGTGAGCCTGCGCAACCTGATCCCGGCGGAGCTCGCGAAGGGCTTCGGCTTCCTCCAGTCGAAGCCTGCGTCGTCGTTTTCGCCCGTGGCGGTCACGCCCGACGAGCTGGGCGCAGCCTGGCGCGACGGCAAGGTGCACCTGCCGCTCGTCACGCATCTCAACGGCGCGGTGTTCGGCCGGCCGGACGCGGGCGTCGACATGACGTTCGGGTTCGGCGACCTGATCGCGCACGTCGCGAAGACGCGCAACCTCGTCGCGGGCAGCATCGTCGGCTCCGGCACGGTCTCCAACAAGGAGAACGACGGCCCGGGTCGGCCGGCGGCGCAGGGAGGCGTCGGCTACTCCTGCATCGCCGAGCAGCGCGTCGTCGAGACGATCCTGGCGGGTGCGCCGGTCACACCGTTCCTGCGCTTCGGCGATCGCGTGAGGATCGAGATGCGCGACCGGGCCGGCCATTCGATCTTCGGCGCGATCGACCAGCAGCTGAAGCGGCTGTAATCGCATGCTGGCGGCGCGCGGACCGGCCGGTCCGTGTGCTCGCGGGCCGTCGTTTCGTCGCCGCCGGCTCGCATTCGCGCCGGCTTTCGCGCGGTTCGTCATCTCCTACTTGAGGGCGTCACACCCGGCGTCCAGAATCCGTTTCGAACACGATGGCTGCGGTGAATCCGCCGACGCGGCGCACCGCATCCAATGCGCTGACCGGATCGCGCGGAACGCGTGCCGCGGTGGCGACACCCGGCGAAGCCTGGACCACGAAGCGGAGGCTCTTGCCATGACACGCAACGACATTCGAGGTACGGATCACGGCGCTGGGCGCCGCGGTATCGCTCGCGGCGCTCGTGCTGGGCGGGGTCGTCGCCGCGTTCGGGAGCGTACCCCGCACCGCGTGCGCTGCCGGACGCGCTGCCGCCGATCGCCCGCCAGGCACCCCAGGATTCCCCGATTCCGGTGGCGATCGTGCCCGGGCGCATCGAGGTCAGGGGCGAGCGCAGCACCGAGACCGCCGAGAGCGAGCCCTCGACCCCGGCGCCACGCAGCTAGGGCACGCTCGCCCACGCGCATCGATTTCCTCCAGGCGCGGACTCCCCCAGTCGCGCCCGCCGGGCGGCACGCCACGCGCGTACCGCCCGGCGTTTTCTTTTTGCACGGTCCGAGGATCGGGAGGCGTTCCTGCGCGGGACTATAATGGTGCAGTCCTCCCTCTGCGCCGAACCCCCATGAAGATCCTGGTCACCGCCAAGCGGGTCGTCGATTACAACGTCAAGGTCCGCGTCAAGCCGGACGGCTCCGGCGTGGACACGTCGAACGTCAAGATGTCGATGAATCCCTTCGACGAAATCGCAGTCGAGGAAGCGGTGCGCCTCAGGGAGAAGGGGGTTGCCACGGAGGTCGTCGCGGTGTCCTGCGGTCCCGCCGCGTGCCAGGAGACGCTGCGCAACGCGCTGGCGATCGGCGCCGACCGCGCGATCCTGGTCGAGACCGACGTCGACCTGCAGCCGCTCGCGGTCGCGAAGCTCCTCCGGGCCATCGTCGCGAAGGAGGCTCCGCAGCTGGTGATCCTCGGCAAGCAGGCGATCGACGACGATGCGAACCAGGTCGGCCAGATGCTTGCCGCGCTGCTCGACTGGCCGCAGGGGACGTTCGCCTCGAAGGTGGAGGTCGGCAACGGCAAGCTGACCGTGAAGCGCGAGATCGACGGCGGCAACGAGACCGTGGAGGCCGCACTGCCCGCGGTCGTCACGGCCGACCTGCGGCTGAACGAGCCGCGCTACGCGACGCTGCCCAACATCATGAAGGCGAAGAAGAAGCCGCTCGAAGTCGTGAAGCCGGACGCGCTCGGTGTCGACGTCGCGCCACGCCTCGCGATCCTCGGTGTCGCCGAACCGCCCAAGCGCCAGGGCGGCGGCAAGGTCGCCGATGTGAAGGAGCTGGTCGCGAAGCTCCGCAACGAGGCCAAGGTCGTGTCCTGATCCGGTCCGCCGACCGCCCTCGTCCCCGCCGAACGTTCCGCAACCTCCGCCATCGCCCGACGCCATGAGCACCCTCGTCCTCGCCGAACACGACCACCACGCGCTCAAGTCCTCGACGCTCCACGCCGTCGCCGCCGCCACGAAGCTCGGCGGCGACGTCGACATCCTCGTCGCGGGCAGCGGGGCCGGTGCAGCGGCGCAGGCCGCCGCCGCGATACCGGGTGTCGCCCGCGTGATTCACGTCGACGCGCCGCACCTCGCGCAGCCGACGGCCGAGAATCTCGCGGCCCAGATCCTCGAAGTGGCTGGCGGCTACACCCACCTCGTGGCCCCGGCGACCGGCTTCGGCAAGAACGTGATGCCCCGCGTCGCCGCGCGGCTCGACGTCGCGCAGGTTTCCGAGATCACCGCGATCAACGCGCCCGACACGTTCGTGCGGCCGATCTACGCCGGGAGCGTCTTCGCGACCGTGCAGTCGAAGGATGCGGTCAAGGTGATCACGGTCCGCACGACGGCCTTCGACGCGGCGCCCGCCACCGGCGGAGCGGCCAGGATCGAAACCCGGGCGGCAGCGGCCGACGTCGCCAGGACGCGGGTGACGGGACAGGAGCTCACCAAATCCGAGCGCCCGGAGCTCGCCGGTGCGCGGGTGGTGGTTTCGGGCGGACGCGCGCTCGGCAGCGCCGAGAACTTCAAGCTCCTCGAAGCGCTTGCCGACCGGCTGGGCGCCGCGATGGGGGCCTCGCGCGCTGCGGTCGACGCAGGCTACGTGCCGAACGACTACCAGGTGGGCCAGACCGGCAAGGTCGTCGCCCCCGATCTCTACATCGCGGTCGGCATCTCGGGTGCGATCCAGCACCTCGCCGGCATGAAGGACAGCAAGGTCATCGTCGCGATCAACAAGGATCCCGAGGCGCCGATCTTCCAGGTCGCCGACTACGGTCTGGTCGGCGACCTGTTCGAGATCGTCCCCGCGCTCACGCAGGAGCTTTCGGGCTGAACCGCCGGAACGCGCCCGTCGCGTTGCGCCGGTGCGCCAGGGATGCGCGCGCCGGCCGCTGCGGCTGGCGGAGGCGTTTAGTAGCCTTGCTCTAGGCGCCGCGCGCTAGCCTTTTCGGTACATTCGACTTCCGAGGCATCCATGAGCACCTACCGCGCACCCCTTGCTGAAATGCAGTTCGTGCTGAACGAGCTCGCCGGACTCGAGCAGGTCTCGAAGCTGCCAGGTTTCGAAGAGGCTGCGCCGGACGTCGTCTCGGCGATCCTCGACGAGGCCGCCAAGTTCGCCACCGACGTGCTCGACCCGCTCAACTGGAGCGGCGACCAGGAGGGTGCGGAATTCCGCGACGACGGCACGGTGAAGACGCCGGCCGGCTTTCGCGACGCCTACTGGAAGTTCTGCGAGAACGGCTGGAACGGCCTGTCGAAGAGCCCCGACCACGGCGGTCAGGGCCTGCCGCAGATCGTCGCCACCGCGGTCGAGGAGATGTGGCACTCGTCGAACATGGCCTTCGACCTCTGTCCGCTGCTCACGCAGGGCGCGATCGAGGCGCTGGAGCTCGTCGGCACCGACGAGCAGAAGGCGCGCTTCCTGCCGAAGATGGTGTCGGGCGAGTGGACCGGCACGATGAACCTGACCGAGCCGCAGGCGGGCTCCGATCTCGCCGCGGTGCGCACGAAGGCGGTGAAGCAGGCGGACGGCAGCTACCGCATCCACGGCAACAAGATCTTCATCACCTACGGCGATCACGACTACACCGAGAACATCATCCACCTGGTGCTCGCGCGCACGCCCGACGCTCCCGAGGGCGTCAAGGGCATCTCGCTGTTCGTCGTGCCGAAGGTGCTGGTCAACGACGACGGGTCGCTCGGGCGCGAGCAACGACGTCAAGTGCGTGTCGATCGAGCACAAGCTCGGCATCCACGCGAGCCCCACCTGCGTGATGGCCTACGGCGACAAGGACGGCGCGGTCGGCTACCTGGTCGGCGAGGAGAACCGCGGCCTCGAGTACATGTTCATCATGATGAACCTGGCGCGCTTCTCGGTCGGCATGGAGGGCGTGGGCATCGCCGAGCGCGCCTACCAGCGCGCCGTCGCCTACGCCCGCGACCGCGTGCAGGGCAAGGCGGTCGGCCTCGACAAGGCGGCGAAGGCCGGGCCGATCATCGAGCACCCGGACGTGCGGCGGATGCTGATGACGATGCGCGCCCACACCGAGGGACTGCGCGCGGTCGCCTACGTCACGGCCTCCGCGATGGACCACGCGCGCCGGCGCGAAGGACCCGCAGGCGCGCAAGATGCACCAGGCGTTCGTCGACCTGATGATCCCGATCGTCAAGGGCCATTCGACCGAGATCGGGCAGGAGGTCGCCTCGCTCGGCGTGCAGGTTCACGGCGGCATGGGCTACGTCGAGGAGACCGGCGCGGCGCAATACCTGCGCGACGCGCGCATCACGACGATCTACGAGGGCACGACCGGCATCCAGGCGAACGACCTCGTCGGGCGCAAGACCGCCCGCGACGGCGGCGCGAGCGCGCGTGCGGTGATCGCCGAGATCGAGAAGACCGCGACGCAGCTGACCGGCCACGCGGATCCCGCGCTGCACCCGATCGGCGCCTCGCTCGCCGAGGCGGTGGTGGCGCTCGAGAACACCGTCGAGTGGGTCGTGAAGTCGTCGGCGACGCACACCCGCGCGGTGCACGCCGGTGCGGTGCATTACCTCAAGTTGTGGGGCATCGTCGCGAGCGCGTGGCAGCTCGGCCGCGCGGCACTGGTCGCCGCGCGCAAGCTCGCCGCGGACGACGGCGACGCCGCGTTCATGCGCGCCAAGATCGCGACGGCACGCTTCTATGCGGCGACGGTGTTGCCGCAGGCTGCCGGGCTCGCCCGCGCCGTGACCCACGGCGGCGAAGCGACGCTCGAGCTCGCCGCGGAGCAGTTCTGACGTCCCCGGGCGGAACGGTCGCGCGTGGTGGCGCTCTCGAGGGGTCTGGCGGCAGTCGCGGTGCTCGTCGCGCTCCTGGCGAATTCCGCCGCGCGTGCCGATCCGCTGGCCGATGCGTTGCCGCGCCCGCTGGCGGGCCCGCACCCGGTCGCGTGCAGCAACATCGAGCAGGACTACGGGCGCGTTCCGCCCGGCGAGCCGATCGCGCTGTGGTGGGAAGGCGTGCCTCGCGACGACGGCAGCGGGCGCTACCTCACCGAGCTCCTGACCGACCCCGCGAACACGCTGATCGCGCGCTTCACGGCACCGGACGACCGTGACCTGTTCGGCCCGTGGCGTGGCCAGTCGCTCGCCTACGTGCTGCTCGCCTGCTATCCGACGAGCCCGTCGAACACGCGGGCGGACTACGCGTTGCCCGACGGTCGGCGCGTGCCGAGGATGCAGCGCGGTGCCGAGCCGCCGCTCCTTCCCGACGGCGCGACGCGACTGCCGCTCGTCGTGCTGTCGCACGGCTACGCCGGCAGCCCCCTCGCCGACACGTACCTGCGGTCGATGGCGGTGTTCGCCTCGCACGGCTATGTGGTCGTTGCGCCGTTCCACGGCGACGCGCGCTACGCGACGTTCGAACTCGGCGACATCGCGCAGGTCCTGTTCCAGTTCGACCGCTACACCGCACTGCAATCCACGCGGCCGCTGTCGGCGTCGGCGGCGGTCGACGTGATGCTCGCGCATCCGCAGTGGCGCGACCGCGTCGATGCCGGACGCATCGGCATCTTCGGCGCGAGCATGGGCGGCGAGACCGCGATGCTGGTCGGCGGCACCGAGCTCACCACGTCGGTGACGCTGGCGTCGAAGCGGGCGATCCTGGACCCGCGCTTCAAGGGTGCGGTGGGCTACGTGCCGTACTTCGGCCAGCGGATCCTGCCCGCGTTCGGCCGCGACAACCGCGGCACCGAGAACGTCTCGTTGCCGTACCTCGCGATCAGCGGCACCGCCGACGTGGTCGCGCCCATCGGCCCGGTCGAGCAGGGCATGCAGCGGCTCGACGGCTCGCGCGCACTCGTCGCGCTCGGCGGCACCGAGCACGGTCTGCGCGAGCTCGACGTACCGGACATCTTCACGTGGGCGCTGGAGTGGCTCGACGCGTTCGTCGCCGACGATCGCGCCGCCCGGGCGCGGGTGAGCCGGATGCTGCGCGTGGCGGGCGGCGGCAACGACGTGCTGCGCATCGACTTTGTCGGGCCGTCCGCGCCCGCAGCGGACGAGCGCACCGCGGTCGAGTACTACAACGCTGCGCTCGACCACTACTTCGTCACGGCCGATCCCGCGGAGGTCGCGATGCTGGACGCGGGCATCGTCGTCCCGGGGTGGCGACGCACGGGCTATGCGTTCAAGGCGTTCGCACCGGGTGCGGCGCGCGGCCTGCCCGCGTGCCGCTTCCACGGCACGCCGGGCCTCGGCCCGAGCTCGCACTTCTTCACGATCGACGCTGCCGAGTGCGCGAAGGTGCAGGCCAATCCCCTGTGGGAGTACGAGGGGCTTGCGTTCCAGGCGGAGCCACCGGGTGCGGGCACCTGCCCCGGCGACCGTGCCGTCGTCACCCGGCTCTACAACAGCGGCAAGGGCGGGCAGGCCAACCACCGGTACACGACGAGCCGCGAGGTCGCCGGCAACATGGTGGGGGAGGGCTGGTTCGTCGAAGGCCCGGTGTTCTGCACGCCGCCGTAGACTGAAGCTGCGCCGCACCCGATCACGCCGCGGTGTGATCGAACATCACCGGACGGACATACGAGAGAGATTCCATGCGCTGCAATCGTGCCGCCATCCTGGCACTTCTCGCGAGCGGCCTCGCGCTGTTTGCTCACGCTGCCTCGTCGCAGTCCGTGATCCCGCCGCTGCCGACGACTGGCCCCTATCCCGTCGCGTGCACGAACGTCGAACAGGACCTGTCGCGCGTGACCGACGGCGAGACGGCGGACATGTACTGGCGCGGCGTGGCGAGCGGCGACAAGGTCCGCTACGTCGACCAGCTGCTGGTGTCCCCGGGCAACGCGCTCGCGTCGACATTCCCCGCGCCGGGCGACGGCGACCTGTTCGACCGATGGGCCGGCCAGCCGCTGAGCTACGTCTATCTCGCCTGCTATCCGACCACCGCTGCGAACCAGCGTGCGGATTACGCGCTGCCGGGCGGGATCGTCGTGCCCAGGATGCAGCGCGGCGCGGACGCGCCGATCCTGCCCCAGAGTCCCGCGAAACTGCCCGTGCTGCTCTACTCGCACGGCTACGGCGGCAGTCCGCTCGAAAGCAGCTACCTGAACGGGCTGATCGCGTTCGCGTCGTGGGGCTACGTGACGCTCGCACCGTTCCACGGCGATCTGCGCTACTCCGTATTCGGCCCCGACGCGCAGTCGTCGCGGTTCTACGTTCCCGTGTGGGACGAGTTCGTCGCGATGCAGGCGACGCGCCCGCTGTCGATGTCGGCGGGACTCGACCACCTCGTCGCACGCGCCGACTGGCGCGACCGGGTCGACGCCGGCCGCATCGGGGCGTTCGGCGTCAGCCAGGGCGGCGAGACGGTCGCGCTGCTCGCGGGTGCTGAACTCACCTACGAGCTGTGGAGCCTCGACGCCAAGCGGGTCACGCTGGACTCGCGCGTCAGGGCCGGGGTCGGCTATGTCCCATACTTCGGCCTCGACAACCTGCCGGCGTTCGGGCGTGACCAGGAGGGCGCGCGGGGAATGACGATGCCCTTCTTCGCGCTCTCGGGTACCGACGACTCGATCGCGCCCCAGGAGATGGTGCGCAAGGCGATCGACAAGATGGAAGGACCGCGCGGCCACGTGCTGTTGAACGGGCAGGGCCACGACCTCGACCCGCCGAGCAAGGGCGACATCGTGACCTGGTCGCTCGGCTTCCTCGATGCATGGATCAACGGCAATTCGGCGGCGAAGTCCAAGCTCACGCAGGTGGTGAGCGTCGAAGGTGGCCTCGACGATCGCAAGGAGCTCTACGTCGACCCGAGCGGCGGCGGCGGCACGACAGGCGAAGTCGTCGACACGATCGAGTACTACAACGCGAGCCTCGGCCACTACTTCATCACCGCCTTCCCCGAAGAGGCGGCGGATCTGGACGCCGGCGGGCAGGTGCAGGGCTGGGCCGCGCACCGGCTATTCGTTCAGGAGCTGGAAGGCGGGCACGGGTCCCGGCAACGACGCCTGCCGCTTCTTCGGCACGCCGGGCGTCGGGCCGAACTCGCACTTCTACACGATCAGCGCGGCGGAGTGCGAGACGGTGAGAGCGAACCCGGATTGGACCTTCGAGGCGCTCGCGTTCCGCGCGGTCGAGCCGCTGGTCGCCGGCTGCGCCGCCGGGTACCAGACCGTCACCCGGCTCTACAACAACGGCATGGGCGGGGAGGCGAACCACCGCTATCTGACCGACGCGGCCGAGATCGACCGCACCGTTGCCAAGGGCTGGCTGGTCGAGGGGCCGGTGTTCTGCGTGCCGCGCTGAGAGCGCCAGGCGATCGCATGCGGATCCCCCGGGGCCGGGCGGCGACGCTTCAGCGGACGTCGAGCGTCTCCACGTAGACGATCTCGCATGCGCCGGCGCCGGAATCCGAACGCGACAGCGACGTGCGCCATACGAACTGGCCGGGTCCGGTGACGTCGACCAGGTAGCCGCTGATCCCGACGCGCTGGCCGGGCCGCAGTCGCTTCAGGCGCGACTCGATGCGCCCGGTCGCCGGAATGAGGTGCAGCTGCGCGGCGTTGCGCAGGATCGCGTCGGGAGCCAATGGAAAGCGGGCCGGGTCGCGGGGCTTCCAGTACAGGAACCGTCCCATCTGCGAGAACTCGAGCGCTTCGACGACCGCGCTGTCCGACATCGGCCCCCAGCCCACGCCGAGGTCCACGGGCGCGACGTCGGCGCCGCCGTCCAGGCGGTAGATCGCCTTGCGCAGCACGCGCGCCTCGATGTCGAAGCGCGCACGCACGTGCAGGACGTGGCGGTCGTGCGCGATGCGGCGATCGCCATCGAAGTCGATCTGCACCGGATCGTCGGGCGCGAGCACACCCGGCGGCTGCGCGGCCTCGCGCTCGCTCGTCCACCAGTGCCAGGCACCGTAGAGGCTTGCGGCGAGAACGGCGACGACGAGGACACGCATGCCGGCGAGGCTACCGGCTTCGCGTATTCGGGGCGACGCCCGCCGACCGGCGTCGGGGTGCGGATGGTGCGGACGGGCGTGATCCGGCGCCAGTGGAGCAGCCCGCGGCAGCACGCGTCCGGGGCGACCGAGGGCGCCACCCCGGACGGCGTCGGGCACGCTACTTCGCGCTCTTCTTCGCGGCCTTGCGGACGGTCTTCTTCGCTGCGGTCTTCTTCGCCGCGGCCTTCTTCACCGACTTCCTGGCCGTCTTCGCTGCCGCCGGCTTGGTCGCGCCAACCGATTTCGCGACGCGCTTGACGACCTTCTTCGCCCGCGCGAACAGGCTCTCGGCGACGCCAGCGGCCTGCTTCGCGGTCTTGCGGACTGCTTGCTTCGCCTTGGTCGCGGCGGACTTGGCCGCGGTCTCGCTCTTCGACGTGCGGCGGATGTCGGCGGCGTGCGCGCGCTTGTACGACTGGATGTCCTTGAACGTGCCGTCTTCGTTGCGGACCGCGTAGAGCTTCTTGCCGGAGCTGCTGCGCAGCGTGGTGCGGCGTGTCGCCATGGTCGTCTTCTCCAGGTTCCTGTCCGGGTCGCGGGGTCGTGCTCTGTCGGCACACCTCGCGCGCGCAATTATGCGGGCTTTGTCACCGTGTTGTCACCCGGTGCCCGGCGCTTTCGCTGCGGGCGGCACGACGACGACGCCGTGGCGAGCGAGCGTGACGCCGACTGATGCGCCGGGCGCGTGGGGGGCCTCGACGTCGCTCGAGATCGCGAACAGCATGCCCACCGGCGTGTCGAGCGTGTATTCGACGACGCCGCCGAGGTACGACGCCTTGCGGACGGTCGCAGGCAACGCGTCGTCGCTGGGCGGACCGATCGCGATCGCCTCGGGCCGGATCGCGACGTCCACCGGTCCGTCGGGAGCGTCGCGGTGCGGCACGCGCGCGCGAAGCGGCCCGAGCGCGACCTCGCCCGTCGCCGCATCGAGACGCTCGAGGCGTCCCTGGACGCGGCTCGCGTCGCCCATGAATCCGGCGACGAAGCTGTCGCGGGGCGACTCGTAGAGCTCCCGCGGCGAGCCTTCCTGGGCGATCACCGCCCGGTTCATGACGATGATGCGATCGGAGACCGCGAGCGCCTCGGCCTGGTCGTGGGTGACGTAGACCACGGTGAGGCCGAGACGCTGCTGCAGTTCGCGGATCTCCTCGCGCATCTGTCGCCGCAGCCGGGCATCGAGGTTCGACAGCGGCTCGTCGAAGAGCAGCACCGCCGGCTCGAGCACCAGCGCGCGCGCCACGGCGACGCGCTGCTGCTGGCCGCCCGAGAGCTCGGAAGGCAGCCGTTCGTCCATTCCGGCGAGGCCCACGGTCTCGAGCGCGACGCGCGCGCGCGCGTTCGCGTCGGCCTTCGGCGTGCCCGACACGCCAAGCCGTAGCGCACGTTCTCGAGCACGCTCAAGTGCGGAAACAGCGCGTAGCTCTGGAACACCATCGACACGTCGCGCTCGGCGGCCGAGCGCTCGGTGATGTCCTCGCCGCCGATCAGGATGCGTCCGGACGTCGGCATCTCGAGGCCCGCGATCATGCGCAGGATCGTGGTCTTGCCGCAGCCCGAGGGGCCGAGCAGGGTGACGAGCGTCCGCGGTTCGATCGCGAACGAGACCTCGTGCACCGCCACGATCGCGTCGTAGCGCTTGGTCACCTCGCGGAACTCGATGCCTGCGGCCTTCATCTCGCGATGCCCCCTGTGCTGCCCGGCTTCACGCCGCGGTGCCGCCGACCGCGCCCACGCCGGCGGGCGCCACCGTCGCACGTCGACCGAGGCGGCGCTCGCCGACCAGGCGCTGGATGACGTAGATCACCACGACCATGAGCACGATCAGCACGGAGCTGTAGGCGATCGCAACGCCATAGTCGCCGTTGACGACGCGGTTGATGATGTAGGTGGTGGCCCACTCGTACTCGGCGGAGACGAGGAAGATCACTGCGGAGACCGTCGTCATCGCGCGGACGAAGCTGTAGACGAGCGCCGCGACGACGGCGGGCTTGAGCAGCGGCAGCAGCACCGTGCGCAGCGTGGTGAAGCCGCGGGCGCGGAGCGTCGTGGCCGCCTCGTCGAGACTGCGGTCGATCTGGGACATCGCCGCCATGCCCGCGCGCACGCCGACCGGCATGTTGCGGAACACGTTGCAGACGACGAGCACCAGCGCGGTGCCGGTGATCTCGATCGGCGGCACGTTGAACGCGAGGATGTAGGAAACGCCGATCACCGTGCCGGGAATCGCGAACGACAGCATCGTGCCGAATTCGAAGGCCGACTGCCCGACGAAGCGCTGCCGGGTCAGGAGGTAGGCGGCGAGGATGCCGAGCCCTGCGGTCAGCGGGGCCGCGATCGCCGAGAGCTTGACGGTGGTCCAGAACGAGTCCCACGCGGCACCCGTGAACAGGAGCCCGTGCGGACCCCACTCGACGCCGAACGCCTTCACGTAGTGCTTGAGCGTCGGCGTGTAGTCGCGGCCCCAGGTCTCGACGAAGCCGCCGATGAGCGCCATCGCGTAGATCACGACCGTGAGGGCCGCCCAGGGCAGCACGACGCCATAGCACAGCCGCCGCACGCCGTCGGGGAGCGGCGCCGCGAGGCCCGAGTCGCCCTTGCCGGAGAGGCCCGTGTACGACCTTGTGTCCGAGCGCGCGACGCTGCAGGAAGAACGCGCCAAGCGCGAAGCCGAGCAGCACGATGCCGAGCGTCGCCGCGCGCCCGGGGTCGAGCTGGGCGCCGACGACCGAGAAGAAGATCTCGGTCGACAGCACGCCGAAGTTGCCGCCGAGCAGGATCGGGTTGCCGAAGTCGGCGATCGACTCGATGAAGCTGATCAGGAACGCGTTGGCGAGCCCCGGGCGCATCAGGGGAAGCGACACGGTCGTGAACGTCTTCCAGCGGTCCGCGCGCAGCGTCTGCGCGGCCTCCTCGAGCGTGGGCGAGATGCCCTCGACCACGCCGATCAGCACGAGGAACGCGATCGGGGTGAATGCGAACACTTGCGCGAGCAGCACGCCCTGGAAGCCGTAGATCCAGCGCGTCGGCTGCACGGCGAACGCCCACTCGAGGAACTGGTTGACGAGGCCGGAGCGGCCGAAGATCAGGATCAGGCCGAGGCCGATGACAAAGGGCGGCGTGATGATCGGCAGCACGGAGAGCACGCGCAGCAGCTTCTTGTGCCGGAACTGCGTGCGGGTGGCGATCAGCGCGAAGGCGAGCCCGAGGCCGGTGCAGGCGACCGCGCAGGCGACGGCGAGCGCCAGCGTGTTCCACGCCACGCCGCAGCGCGTGCCGCCGCCGATGCAGCCGAGTCCCCAGATCTTGGCGGTGAACAAGCGGTCCGTGAACGCTCCTCGCGAGAAGCCGCCGTCGGTGCCCTCGACCGCCGAGAGCAGGATCTTGATGACCGGGAAGAACGTGAACACCGCCACCAGCACTGCGACCGTGACGACGCTGCCGGCGACGAAACCGTCCCCCTTGAAGAACCCGCGCAAGGCGAGCCCGAGCGCGAACAGCATCGCGAACGCGGTGATGACGAGCGCGGCGCCGAGGCCCATGCCGTACTGGCTTCCGGCCGCGCCGAACAGGCTGCCGAGCAACTCGAAGGCGAAGCCGCGCGGGCCGATCGCGAAGCCCTGTCCGAGCGTCCACGCCACGCCTGCCGAGCCGACGGCGAGCAGCAGGCTGCCCTGGGCGCGCCGTGGCAGTCCGGGCAGCAGCGCGAGCGCCGCGGCGGCAAGGAGCAACGCCACGGGCCAGAGCCAGGCGCGCCCGTGCAGCGTAGCCTGGAGCACGCCAGGCGCGGCGTCGCGGGAGGCGAACGCCGCGACCCAGGCAGGTGATAGCACCGACCCCTGCAGCATGTACCAAGGGACCAGCAGGAATCCCGCCGCGCCAACGGCGAGCCAGGCGAGCAGGGGGTGTCGCGGGCCGCGCATCGTGTCAGGCGTTCGAGGCGCGGAGCAAGGGCATCGTGGGCGGGCCGCCGGCTAGCGGGTCGCGGCGTTGATCTCCTTCTCCCAGCGGTCGAGGAGTCGCTTGCGCTCGGTCGAGCTGCCGTACTTCGCGAAGTCGTAACTGATGACCTTGACGTCGGTGAGCTTCGGCACCTGCGGCGGCAGCGGCACGTCGCGGTGTGTTGGGATCGCGAACTCCTTGACCTCGAGTCCGATCTTCTGGCCTTCCGCCGTCAGCGCGAAGTCGATGAACTTCCTCGCCGCGTCGAGGTTGCGCGTGCCCTTGATGATCGCCGTGGACCCGACCTCGTAGCCAACGCCCTCGCAGGGCAGCACCGGATGCACCGGGAAGCCGCGCACGATCTCGTTGATCACGCCATGCAGCACCGTGCTGCCGATCGCGGTTTCGCCGCGGGTCACCGCGGCCATCGGGCCGATGCCGGAGCGCGCGTAGGCGTTGACGTTGGGATGGACGTCCTTCATGTACCGGAATGCCTCTTCCTCGCCGAACACCTGCACGAGCGACGCGAGCATCAGGTAGGCCGTACCCGACGAGTTCGGGTTGCCGAACATGATCTCGCCCTTGTAGACCGGGTTGGTCAGGTCCTTCCAGCAGCGCGGTACCGGCAGCTTCTTCTTCGCCACGATCTCCGTGTTGTAGCCGAGCGCGATGATGCCGCCGTAGACGCCGGAGACCCGGTCCTTCGAGATGTCGGTGATACGGCGTGCCCAGTCGTGCAGCCCCGCGACGTTGGGCGAGCGGTAGGTCTCGAGCAGGCCTTCCTCGGCCGCCTGCAGGTAGGCGTCGCCCGGACCGGCCCACCAGACGTCACCCTTCGGGTTGTCCTTTTCGGCCTTGATCTGCGCGAGCATCTCGCCGGTGGCCTTCTGCAGCACCGCGACCCGCGTGCCGGTCGCTTCTCGAAGCTGTTGGCCATGCCCTGGCACCAGGCGGTGTTGGGGGAGCTGCAGTAGAGGTTCAGCTGCCCCTGGGCGACGGCGGCGGCGGGGGCGACGAGCATAAGCACGGCGGCGCGAAAGAGATTCTTCATGAGGGGTCGGCGCAGGTGGGGAGTCGCGGAGGGGGGACGAACGGTGATCACTTGGCGATCGAGCCCACCTCGCGGTCCCAGCGCTCGAGCAGCCGCTTGCGCTCGGCCGAGCTGCCGTACTTCGCGAAGTCGTAGCTGATCAGCTTGATGTCGGCCATCTTCGGCGACAGCGGCGACACCGGCGTGGCGGTGTTCGACGGCAGCTGGTACTGCTTGGCCTGCGCCGCGAGCAGCTGCGCCTTGGGCGTGAGCGCCCAGTCGACGAACTTCTTCGCGTGGTCGAGGTTGCGCGCCCCCTTGATGATCGACAGCGAGCCGATCTCGTAGCCGGTGCCCTCGCACGGCGCCACGCCGCGCGCCGGAAAGCCGGCTTGGGCCTCGGTCACGACGTCGTGGATGAACGACACCGAGGCGAGGGTCTCGCCACGTGCGACCGCCTTGATCGGGGCGACGCCGGAGCGCGGGTAGTTGTTGATGTTGGCGTGCAGCGCCTTCAGGAACTTGAACGCTTCTTCCTCGCCGAACACCTGGACCAGCGTCGCGATCGCCGTGTAGGCGGTCCCCGAGGCGTTCGGGTTGGCCATCTGCACCTCGTTCTTGAACTCCGGCTTGGTGAGGTCGCGCCAGCACGCTGGGGCGGCGATCTTCTTCTTCGCGAGTAGCTCGGTGTTGTAGCCGATGCCCAGCACGCCGAGGTACATCCCGACGGTGCGGTACTTCGACTGCTCAGCCTGCCGTTGCGCCCAGGGATGCAACTGGGCGACCATCGGCGAGCGGTACTCCTCGAGCAGGCCGAGCTCCGCTGCCTGCAGGTGCGGGTCGCCGGTGCCGCCGAACCAGACGTCGAGCTTGGGATTGGCCTTCTCGGCCGAGATCTGGGCGAACGACTCACCGGAGCCCTTGAGCGTCATCGCCACCCTGATGCCGGTCTCCTTCTCGAACTCGACGGCGGCGAGGTTGCACCACTCGGCCTGCACGGGGCAGATCACGTTGAGCTGGCCCTGCGCGGCTGCCTGCGACGCGGCCGCCGCACCGAAGGCGGCCAACACAATGACGGCGCCCGCGCGGAGCGCGGGGCGGCGGAAGCGCTTCATCTGGAGTTCCCCTGGTGGCCGGTCGGCGCGCACGTGCCCGCGCCGGGCCGGTGTGGTCACAATGCTGCAATAATCCGGCGGGGGCGGTGACTCGTCAATGGGACCGTGCCCGCCGCGCGGTGCACGGACGTTGACATATCGCAAGGTGCGTCCCGGGGGCATCGTGCGGCTTCTCCCTAGAATGTGAACAAACGCCACGGACGGTGGCAGCGGAGGACGCGATGAGCCTCGAGAAGGTGATCTTCGGCTTCTTCATCCTGCTGGCCGCAACGCTCAACTTCGGCTTTTTCATCGGCGACATCGCCGATCCGGCACTCCACAACGTCTACGAGCTCTTTGCCGCGGTCATCGTCAACCTGATCGCGACCGTGCTGAAGTTCGGTGACCGTACCCAGATCGGCGCCGTGCACCTCGCCACCAGCCTGGTCGCGGACCTGCAGCTCATCGCTGCGGCCGTCGTGTGGGGGTACGCGGTGCACGCCTCGGCCGAGGGGCTCACGCCCCATGTGATGGCATCGATCGTCTCGCTGTCCGGCGGCGCGCTGTTCGCCAACGTGGTCTCGGTCGTGCTGCTCGTGATCGAGACCGTCTCGTTCCACCGCCGCTAGCCGCGCGCGGGCATGTCGAACCCGCTGCTCGCTTTCCTGCAGCAGGCGCTGGCCGCCGAGGAGGAACGCGGCGCGCGGCCGCTGCCGCGGGCAGTCGCGCCATCGTCGGCGGTCTTCCTCGTGCTGCGGCGCATGCGCACGCCGCTCGTCGTGCTGATCGCGATCTATGCGATCAGCGTACTCGGTCTGACGCTCATCCCGGGCCAGGATGCGAACGGCAAGCCCTGGTCGATGGGCTTCTTCCACGCGTTCTACTTCATGAGCTACACGGCGACGACGATCGGCTTCGGCGAGATCCCGTATGCCTTCACCGACGGCCAGCGCCTGTGGGTCACGTTCTGCATCTACCTCACGGTGATCGGCTGGGCGTACGCGATCGGCACGCTGCTCTCGCTGCTGCAGGACCGCGCATTTCGTCACACGCTCTCCGTGCAGCGCTTCGCACGCAAGGTGCGGCGCCTGCGCGAGCCGTTCGTGCTGGTCGCGGGCTACGGCCAGACCGGCCGGATGCTCGGTCGCTCGCTCGACGCGCTCGGCCGACGCGTCGTCGTCGTCGACATCGATCCGGCGCGCATCGACGAGCTCGAGCTCGAGGCGTTCCGCGCCGACGTGCCCGGGCTCGTCGCGGACGCCCGCAACCCGGAGCACTTGGTGCTCGCCGGGCTCGGCCACCGCCGGCTCGAGAGCGTCATCGCGCTCACCAACGACGACGAGGCGAACCTGGCGGTGACGATGGCGGCGGCGCTGCTCCGCCCCGGCGTGCCTGTCGTCGCGCGCACGGTATCGCCGGAGATCGCGGAGCGCATGCGGGCATTCGGCGAGCCCGCGGTCATCAATCCCTTCGACCGCTTCGGCGATCACCTGCGTATTGCGTTGCGCTCGCCGGCGTCGTTCCGCCTGATCGAGTGGCTGACCGGCGAGCCCGGCACCGAGTTGCCGCCGCGGCGCGAGCCGCCGCGCGGGCGCTGGGTGATCTGCGGCTACGGCCGCTTCGGCCAGGAGATCGTCGCGGACCTGCGTTCGGAGGGGCTCGAGGTGACGATCATCGAGCCCGGGATGCCGGCGGCCGACGATCCGTCGATCATCGTCGGGTACGGCACCGAGCCCGATGTGCTCGAGCGCACGCGCCTCCGCGACGCCGCGGGATTCGTCGCCGCCACGGACAACGACACCACGAACCTGTCGCTGATTGCCGCGGTCCGCCGCGCCAGCCCGGAAATCTTCATCGTCGCGCGTCGCAACGACGAGTCCAACACGCGCCTCTTCGATGCCGCCGGTGCCGACTTCGTGCTGGTGCCTGCCGAGGTCATCGCGCACGAGGTGCTCGCACGGACCACCGGCCCGCTCGCGGCGCGCTTCATCGATGCCATTCCGGCGCACGGCGAGTCCTGGTCGGCCGACATGCTCGCGCGGCTCGCCGAGCGGTGCGGGTCGCGCGTGCCGATGCTCTGGCGCGTGCATCTGACGCCGCGCGAGGCACCGGCGCTGGCGCGATGGCTGCGCTCCGGCAAGCGGCCGGTGACGCTGGGCGACCTGCTGCGCGACCCGGCAATCCCCGACGAGGCAATCCGCGCGGTTGCGCTCGCCGTGGTGCGCGACGGCAAGACGCTGCGCGCGCCCCCGGACGAGCATCGCCTCGCCCTCGGCGACGAAATCCTGTTGGCCGGACGGCGCTCGGCGCGTCATGCGCTCGCCGGGACGCTGCACGCGGCGGGGACCCGCGACCGGGTCCTGCTCGGGGCGCACATGCCAACGGGCTGGTTGTGGCGACGTCTCGCCGGCAAGGGCGGCTCGGCGGGCACGCGATGAGCGGCGTCGGCGCGCCCCGGTTCGGCATCGACCTGGGCGGGACCAAGATCGAGATCCTGGCACTGGACGCCGGGGGTGCGGAGCTGCTTCGCCGGCGCGTGGCCGCACCCCGCGACGATTATGCTGCGACGCTCGCCGCCATCGTCGCGCTAATCGCCGACGCCGAGCGCGAGCTCGGCGTCGCGGCGGGCCTTGCGAGCGTAGGCGTGGGCACGCCCGGCTCGCGTTCGCCACGCACCGGCCTGCTGCGCGGCTCGAACTCGGTGTGGCTGAACGGCCGGCCGATCCGCGAGGATCTCGAGGCGCGGCTCAACCGGCCGGTGGCCATCGCAAACGACGCCAACTGCTTCGCGCTTTCCGAGGCGACCGACGGGGCGGGGGCGGGCGCTGCGGTGGTCTTCGGGGTGATTCTCGGCACCGGCGTGGGCGGCGGACTGGTGTTGAACGGCCGAGTGCTCGAGGGCCACAACGCGATTGCCGGCGAGTGGGGGCACAACCCGTTGCCGTGGGCCGCGGAGGACGAGCGTCCCGGCCCGGCCTGCTACTGCGGCCTCGCCGGCTGCATCGAGACGTTTCTTTCGGGTCCCGCGCTGGCGGCGGACCATGCGCGCAGCAACGGCGGGACCGCCGACGCGGCGACGATCGTCGCGCGCGCCGATGCGGGCGACGCGTCCTGCCTGCGCACGCTCGAGCGCTACGAGTCGCGGCTCGCCCGCGCGCTCGCGCACCTGATCAACATCGTCGACCCGGACGTCGTCGTGCTGGGCGGCGGGCTGTCCAATATTGCGCGGCTCTTCGAAAGTGTGCCGCGCCTCTGGGGCGCGTGGGTGTTCGCCGACGCGGTCGACACCCGCCTCGTGCGCAATGTCCATGGCGACTCGAGTGGCGTGCGCGGTGCCGCTTGGCTTCGTCGCTGACGCTCCCTGGCGCGGACTTGCCGAATCGGCACCTGCGCCGCGTGCGTCGGACCCGGGACGGACCCGTGCATGCCTCCCGGGTCCGCATGGCATCGGACCCCAGTCAGCGCCGCCGCGCGGCCTGCGCTGCGGGCGGCAGCAGTTCGTCGAGCAGGCGGTCCTTCTCCTCCCACATGCGGGCGATCCACTCCTGCACGTCGGCTCGGAAGGAGGGGGACGCCGCCGCGTCCACGCCGACGAGCTGCGGCGGGATCGGGCGCCTCTCGACGCGCACCACCACTTCCTTCATCCGCCCGCACAGCAGATCCCAGAACGTGGGCGTGCCGCGCGGGTAGGCGATCGTCACGTCGAGCAGGGCATTGAAGTCCTCGCCCATCGTGGCGAGCGCCACCGCCATCCCGCCGGCCTTGGGCTTCAGCAGGTGACGGTACGGCGATTGCTGACGTGCGTGCTTGGCCCGCGTGTAGCGGGTGCCCTCGACGAAGTTGATCACCGACGTGGGGATGAGCTTGAACTTCTCGCAGGCGCGCCGCGTGGTCTCGAGATCGCTGCGGCCGCCCGGCTTGCCGCGCTTCATGAACGGAAAGTCGAGCGCCCACCACGCGAGGCCGATCACCGGCACCCAGATGAGCTCGGACTTGAGGAAGAACTTGAGAAAGGGGATGCGGCCGTGGAACACCTTCTGCAGCACCAGGATGTCGGTCCACGTCTGGTGGTTGGGACTCACCAGGTACCAGCCGCGCTTGTTCAGGCCGTCGAGTCCCTTCACGTCCCAGCGCGTGCGGCCGACGGACGCCATGATGAGATCGTTGAATGCGACCCACCGCGACGCGAGCGCCGTGAGCGCGTGGTCACACAAGCGCCGCACGGGCTTCGCAGGCACGACCCGCTTGAGCAGGGCGAACGGAATCATGGCCGAGAACACGACCAGGACGTTCAGGGCGATGGCGACGCCAGCGAGCGCGCCCTTGGTCGTCTCGAGCCACGTGTTCATCGGCGCAAGTATGCACCGTCCGCCCGCGCGGAGGCCGCGAAGGCCTTCGCGCGGACGTGCGCGAAACCGGCGGGCGGGCCTACGCGGCCTTGGCGCTCGCCAGCGCTGCGTGCGCCGCAGCGAGCCGCGCGATCGGCACGCGGAACGGCGAGCAGCTCACGTAGTCGAGCCCGATCGCGTGGCAGAAGGCGATCGACTTCGGGTCGCCACCGTGCTCGCCGCAGATGCCGACCTCCAGATCCGGCCGGGTCTTGCGCCCGAGCGCCACGCCGACCTGCATCAGCTTGCCCACACCGTCCTGGTCGATCGTCGCGAACGGGTTCTCCGGCAGGATGCCCTTCTCGAGGTACTCCTGCAGGAAGCCGGTTTCGGCGTCGTCGCGCGAGATGCCGAACGTGGTCTGCGTGAGGTCGTTGGTGCCGAAGGAGAAGAACTCGGCGAACTTGGCGATCTTGTCGGCGGTGACCGCGGCGCGCGGGATCTCGATCATCGTGCCGAACTGGTAGCGCACGCGGATGCCTTGCTCCTTCGTCACCGCGGCGGCCTCGGCCTCGAGGATCGCCCGCTCGACCTTGAGTTCGTTCGTGTGCGCGGTGAGCGGGATCATGATCTTCGGCTTCACCTTGATGCCCTCGCGGGTGCAGGCGCACGCGGCCTCGAGGATCGCCCGCACCTGCATCCGCACGAGGGAAGGCAGGTGGATGCCGAGCCGCACGCCGCGCAGGCCGAGCATCGGATTGGCCTCGCGCATCCCCTCGACCGCGGCGAGCAGCTTCCGCTTCTGCGCGAGCGTCCCGGCGAGCCCGAGCGGGTCGGCACCGGCGGCGAGGTCCCTGCCGGCGATGGACTGGCGCGTCTCGAGTTCCGTCACGTCGTGCAGCAGGACGTCGTGGCTCGGCAGAAACTCGTGCAGCGGCGGGTCGATCAGCCGGATTGTCACCGGCAGCCCGTCCATCGCGCGGAACAGGCCGGCGAAGTCCTGGCGCTGGATCGGCAGCAGCTCTGCGAGACACGCATCGCGCTCGGCATCCTCCTTGGCGAGGATCATCTTCTGCACGATCGGCAACCGCTCGGTCTCGAAGAACATGTGCTCGGTGCGGGTGAGCCCGATGCCCTCGGCACCGTAGCCGCGGGCGCGCTCGGCGTCGCGCGGGTAGTCGGCGTTGGCCCAGATGCCCAGCGTGCGGAAGCCGTCGGCCCACTTGAGCAACGTCAGCAGATAGGAGTCGTTGAAGTCGGGCACGACGGTCTCGAGCGCCCCGGCGAACACCTCGCCGGTGGTGCCGTCGATCGACACCGAGTCGCCCTCGCGGAAGGTGCGGTTGCCGACGACGAAGCTGCGCGACTTCTCGTCGACGTCGAGCGTGGCGACGCCCACCACCGCCGGCTTGCCGAACTGGCGGGCGACGAGCGCGGCGTGGCTCGTGCGTCCGCCGCGCGAGGTGAGGATGCCGCGCGCGGCCAGCATGCCGTGCACGTCGTCCGGCTTGGTCTCGGGCCGAACCATGATCACCGCCTTCTTCTCGTCGCGCGCCCATCGCTCGGCGGTATCGGCGTCAAAGGCCAGGATGCCGGAGGCGGCGCCCGGGGAGACATTGAGACCGGTCGCGATCAGGTCGCCGCGCGCCTTCGCGGCCTTGCGCACCGAGATGTCGAACTGCGGGTGCAGGAAGAAGTCGACGTGGTCCGGCGTCACGCGCTGCACGGCCTCCGCGCGCGTGATCAGGCGCTCGCTGGTGAGGTCGACGGCGATCCGCACCGCCGCCTGCGCGGTGCGCTTGGCGTCGCGCGTCTGCAGGATCCAGAGCTTGCCGCGTTCGACCGTGAACTCGATGTCCTGCGTGTCCCGGTAGTGACGCTCGAGCTTCCGGCAGGCCGCCGCGAACTCGCGCCAGACGCGCGGCATCGCTTCGGCGAGCGTCGCGATGCGATGGGTGACGCGCGTGCCGGCGACCACGTCCTCGCCCTGCGCATTGGCGAGCCAGTCGCCCTCGATCTCGGGTTGGCCGTCGGTGACGTTGCGGGTCGTCACCACGCCGGTCGCGGAGCCTTCGCCCAAGTTGCCGAACACCATCGTCTGGATGTTCACCGCGGTGCCGAGATCGTGCGCGATCCCCGCGGCGTTGCGGTAGTCGATCGCGCGCTTGCCGTTCCACGAGCGGAACACCGCCTCGACGGCCAGCCGCAACTGCTCGATCGGGTCGGTCGGGAAGGGCTTGCCGCTGCGCTCGCGCACGATCTCCTTGAACTCCTCGGTGATCGCGGCCAGGTCGTCGGCGGCGAGGTCGGCGTCGTTCGCGATGCCGCGCACGCCGCGATGCCGGGCGAGCACCTCCTCGAACGGCTCGTCCGGCAGCCCGAGCACGACCGTGCCGAACATCTGCACCAGGCGGCGGTAGGCGTCGAAGGCGAACCTGCGGTCGGACGAGAGCACCGCGAGGCGTGCGGCGACCGTGTCGTTCATGCCGAGGTTGAGCACCGTGTCCATCATGCCGGGCATCGAGAACTTGGCGCCGGAACGGCAGGAGACGAGGAGGGGGTTGCGCGCATCGCCGAAGCGCTTGCCGGTCTCTTTCTCGACGCTGGCGAGCGCCTTTGTCAGCTGGTCCCACAGCCCCGGCGGGAACCCGTCCGAGGCCAGGTAGGCGTTGCAGGCTTCCGTGGTCACGATCAGGCCGGGCGGCACCGGCAGTCCCAGCTTCGTCATCTCGGCGAGGTTCGCGCCCTTGCCGCCGAGCAGCGCCTTCATCGAGGCGTCGCCCTCGTCGAACAGGTAGACCCACTTGGCGCGCGGCGCGCGCTTCGTGGCGGCGCGGCGAATCGAGAGCTTCTGCGCCGGCTTCTGCAGCGGGGAACGTTGGACGGGACGGGACATGACATGCCTTGGATGGTTCGCGAGGCCGTCTCTGCGGGTCGGTTGTACCGAACGCGTACGCATCACCCGCACGGCCCCGGCGCGGGGACACCACGGCAATTGTCGGCGAGCATGGTCCGGCTTTCCATGACGGTAGTCAACATACCGACCGTGACGGACGCGCCACGGCCGGCGCGGCGCCCCGCTGGGCTTACATGCCCGGGTAGTTCGGCCCGCCGCCGCCCTCGGGCGTCACCCAGCGGATGTTCTGCCGGGGATCCTTGATGTCGCAGGTCTTGCAGTGGACGCAGTTCTGCGCGTTGATCTGCAGGCGCTTGCCGCCCGCCTCGGCGTCGACGAACTCGTAGACGCCGGCGGGGCAGTAGCGCGATTCCGGGCCGTCGTAGGTCGCGAGGTTGACGGCGACCGGCACCGACGGGTCGCGCAGCGTCAAGTGCGCCGGCTGGTCCTCCTCGTGGTTGGCGTTCGACAGGAACACCGAGGAGAGCTTGTCGAACGTGAGCACGCCATCCGGCTTCGGATAGTCGATGCGCGGCATCTCCGCGGCGGGACGCAGCGTGGCGTGGTCCGCGCGGGCATGTCGCAGCGTCCACGGCGCAAGCGCGCCGAGGCCGAGGTCGGCGAGCCACATGTGCGCGCCGCCGTGCGCCATGCCCGCCCAGAGCCCCCACTTGAGGCCGGGCTTCACGTTGCGCACCTTCCACAGGTCCTCGTAGACCCAGGACTGCTGCCACGCATCGTCGCAGGCGGCGAGCGTGTCGCGCTGGCGGCCCTCGCCGAGCGCGGCGAATGCGGCCTCGGCGGCAAGCATGCCCGTCTTCATCGCGTTGTGGCTGCCCTTGATGCGCGGCAGGTTGACGAAGCCTGCGCTGCAGCCGATCAGCGCGCCACCGGGGAAGGCGAGCTTCGGCACGGACTGCAGCCCCCCCTCGTTGATCGCGCGCGCACCGTAGGCGAGGCGCTTGCCGCCGGCAAAGGTGTCGCGGATCGCCGGGTGCGTCTTGAAGCGCTGGAACTCGTCGAACGGCGAGAGGTGCGGGTTGGCGTAGTCGAGGTGCACGACGAAGCCCACCGACACCAGCCGCTCGTCGAAGTGGTAGAGGAACGAGCCGCCGCCGACGTCGTTCGATAGCGGCCAGCCCTGGCTGTGGATGACGAGGCCCGGGCGGTGGCGGTCGGGAGCAACCTCCCACAGCTCCTTGATGCCGATGCCGAACTTCTGCGGGTCGACGCCGTCGCGCAGGTTGAAGTGCGACATCAGCGTCTGCGACAGCGAGCCGCGCGCCCCTTCCGCGAACAGCGTGTACCTGGCGTGGAGCTCCATGCCGCGCTGGAACGAGGGCTTGCGCGTTCCGTCCTTGGCGATCCCCATGTCGCCGGTGGCGACTCCCATCACCGCACCATGCTCGTCGTGCAGCACCTCGGCCGCGGCGAAGCCGGGATAGATCTCCACGCCCATCGACTCGGCGACCCCGCCGAGCCAGCGGCAGACGTTGCCCAGGCTCACGACGTAGTTGCCGTGGTTGTCCATGAGCCGCGGCAGCGACCAGTTCGGGATGCGCCACGCCTTCTCGGCGGTGAGCAGCAGGAAGCGGTCCTCGGTGACCGCGGTGCGGATCGGCGCGTCGCGATCCTTCCAGTCGGGGAGGAGCTCGGTCAGCGCCCGGGGATCGATCACCGCGCCGGACAGGATGTGCGCGCCGATCTCGGATCCCTTCTCGAGCACGCATACCGCGACCTCGCGCCCGGCACTCGCGGCGAGCTGCTTCAGCCGGATCGCCGCGGCGAGCCCCGAAGGCCCGCCGCCGACGATCACGACGTCGTATTGCATCGATTCGCGGGCGGTGTCGGACATGAGCGGACCGGCCGCGGATGCGGCCGCGAGAGGGGAAATGCCGATTGTATAATCGTCGGACTCCCGCGGCACCGGGCATCGGCTGTCGCGGTTGAGGCTCGCCCCGCACACGCCGCCCCATGGACACGCGACGCCCAATGAGCCCGAAGGGCCGCCCCGAGGGCGAATCAGCCCCGGAGCGCGCAGCGCGAAGGGTAGTCCAGTGAGCCCGAAGGGCCGCCCCGAGGGCGAATCAGCCCCGGAGCGTGCAGCGCGAAGGGTAGTCCAGTGAGCCCGATCGGTATCACGCTGATGCTGGTCGCGGCCTTCGCCGGCTTCTTCGCGCTCGCGTGGCGCAAGCTGTCCATCGTCGCGCGCCTCGCGCCGGAGGTGCGCTGGGACCGGCCTGGCGAGCGCTTCGGGCACGTCTGGCGCAACGGCTTCCTGCAGTCGCGCATGATCCGCGGCGACCGGCGGCCGGGACTGATGCACGCCGCAATCTTCCTCGGCTTCCTCGCGCTGCTCGCGCGCAAGGTGCAGCTGATCGCGATCGGCTACGACGCATCGTTCGTCTATCCGGGCGTTGCCGGAGGTCTGTTCGCGACGTTCAAGGACGCGGTCGAGGTCGTGGTGCTGCTTGCCGTCGGCTACGGCTTCTGGCGGCGCTTCGTCGAGAAGCCGCGGCGGCTCGAGCCGAACCGCGAGGCCATCCTGATCCTGTCGCTGATCGCGGCGATCATGGTCACCGACTTCGCGTTCGACGGGTTCCGCTTCGCGAAGCTCGCCGCCGTCGACGCGGGGATCGCGCACGAGGCGGCGTTCTCGCCGGCCGGGAGCATGGTCGCGCGCTGGGTATCCGCGCTCTCGCCGGCGGCGATGAACGCCGGCTACCACGCGTTCTACTGGCTGCAGATGCTCACGGTGCTGACCTTCCTGGTCCTCCTGCCCGCCGGCGAGCACTTCCACATCGTCACCGCGCTGCCGACGCTGTTCTTCGCGCGCGGCGAGCCCGGCCGGCGCGTGCCGGCCGTGGACCTCGAGCGGGTGATGAACGCCGCCGACGGCGAGGAGGTCGCGGTCGGCGCGCGCACGGCACGCGATCTCTCCTGGAAGGACGGGCTCGACGCCTTCACCTGCACCGAGTGCGGCCGCTGCAAGGATGCCTGCCCGACGTTTCTCACCGGCAAGCCGCTGGCGCAGAAGTGGGTGCACGACTCGATCAAGCGCCACCTGCTCGAGCAGCGCGACGCGATCCTGGCCACGCCGACGGCCGATGCGCCCGACGCGCTGCCGTCGCTCGTGCCCGGCGTGATCGGCGAGGACACGCTGTGGGCGTGCACGACCTGCGGCTACTGCGAGTCGGCGTGCCCGATCGAGCTCGAGCACCTGCCGAAGTTCTACCGGCTGCGGCAGCAGCGGGTGATGATGGAGGGCGCGTTCCCGCACGAGCTCAAGGCAGTGTTCGATGCGTACGAGTCGCAGAGCAACCCCTGGGGGCTGTCGTCCGACACGCGCGGCGACTGGGCGCGCAGCCTCGGCATTCCCCTGGTGACTTCGCCCGAGGCGATGCGCGACCACGAGTGGCTCTACTACGTCGGCTCGGCCGCGTCCTTCGACCCGCGGGGCCAGAAGATCGCCACCGCGTTCGCAAGGGTCCTGCAGCACGCGGGCGTGCGTTTCGCGATCCTCGGCGCCGCCGAGACCTCGACCGGCGAGTGCGTGCGGCGCCTCGGCAACGAGATGCTGTTCCAGGCGCTCGCCGAACCGCTGGTGGGGACGCTGAACGGACTCGGCGTCGCCCGCATCGTCACGACGGACCCGCACGCCTTCAACAGCCTCAAGCATGAATACCCGGCCTTCGGCGGGCACTACGAGGTCGTGCACCACACGCAGCTAATGGCGCGGCTGATCGAGGCGGGCCGGCTCGCGCCGGTCCCAAACGTCTCGCGCGTCGTCCTCCACGATCCCTGCTACCTGGGCCGCCACAACGGCGAGTTCGAGGCGCCGCGCACCGTGCTGCGCCGGGTCGCGCGCGACGCGCCGCTCGCGATCGCGCTCGAGCGCGATCGGGCGATGTGCTGCGGGGCCGGGGGCGGCCGCATGTGGCTGGAAGAGACGATCGGCACGCGCATCAACGTCGCGCGCACCGAGCAGCTCCTCGCCGCCGGGCCGAGTATCATCGGCACGGCCTGTCCGTACTGCGCGGTGATGATCGGCGACGGCCTGAAGGCCCTCGGGCGCGAGGAGGACGTGCGCGTGCTCGACGTGGCCGAGCTGGTCGCCGCGTCGCTGCCTGCCACCGCCCCGACGCCGGTCGCCGGATGATGACCGCTCGACGATGACCGCTCGACGATGACTGCCCACCACGCCCACCTCCGCCTCCTCGTCCACACGTCGATCCAGCCGATCCGCTGGGGGGACATGGACGCGCTGGGGCACGTCAACAACACCGCGTACTTCCGCTACATGGAGCAGGCGCGGATCGAGTGGCTGTTCGCGCAGGCCGGCTCGCACGACCCCTACGCCACGAGCAGCGGCCCGGTGATCGTCAACGCGAGCTGCACGTTCGAGCAGCCGCTGGTGTATCCCGGGGACGTCGAGGTGCGGATGTACCTCGCGGCACCGGGCAAGAGCAGTGTCGGCAGCTACTACGATATCCTGAAGGACGGTCGACGCTACGCCGAAGGTGCCGCGAAGATCGTGTGGATCGACCTGGCCACCGGGCGATCCACGCCGCTTCCCGAAGCGATCGCCGGCCCGCTGCGCACGCTCGCCGGGCCCCGAACCGATACTCCGACATGACCGCCAAGCTCTGGGAGCCGCCGGCGCATCGCATTGCCCAGGCCAACATCACCGCGTTCGCGCGCAGGATGGAGGAACGCCACGGCGTTGGCTTGCCGGACTACGCCTCGCTGTGGCGCTGGTCGATCGAGTCGACGGAAGTTTTCTGGCGCGAGGTGTGGGAGGACGGCGGCGTGATCGGCAGGCGCGGCGAACGCACGCTGGTCGACGGCGACCGCATGCCGGGCGCGAAGTGGTTCCCGGACGCGCGGCTCAATTTCGCGCAGAACCTGCTCGAGCGCAGGGCGCCGTCCGATGCCGGCGACGCGCTGGTGTTCTGGGGCGAGGACAAGGTGCGTCGCCGCGTGTCGCACCGCGAGCTCCACGCCGACGCGTCGCGCGTCGCCTCGGCGCTCGGCGTGCACGGCCTGCGCGTCGGCGACCGCGTCGCCGCGTTCATGCCGAACATCCCGGAGACCATCGTCGCGATGCTCGGTGCGGCCGCGCGCGGCGCCGTGTTCTCGTCGTGCTCGCCGGACTTCGGCGTGCAGGGCGTGCTCGACCGCTTCGGACAGATCGCGCCGCGCGTGCTCTTCACCGTCGATGGCTACTGGTACAACGGCAAGCCGATCAGCATCCTCGACAAGGTGGCGGAGATCGTCGAGAAGCTGCCGACCGTGGAGCGGGTGGTGGTCGTGCCCTACCTCGATGCCGACATCGGCCGCGCCAATGAATTCCCGGTGCTCCGCGGCGGCACGACGTGGGAGGCGTTCCTCGCGCCGTTCGCGCCGGGCGCGATCGACTACGCGATGCTGCCGTTCGACCACCCGCTCTACATCGTGTACTCGTCGGGGACCACCGGCGTGCCGAAGTGCATCGTGCACGGCGCCGGCGGCGTCCTGCTCCAGCACCTGAAGGAGCACCGCCTGCACGGCGACGTGAAGCCCGGCGACCGGCTGTTCTATTTCACCACCTGCGGCTGGATGATGTGGAACTGGCTCGCGAGCGGTCTTGCCGCCGGGGCGACGCTGCTGCTGTTCGACGGCTCGCCCTTCGTGTCGCGCGGGCGCGTGCTCTGGGAACTCGCCGAGACCGAGCGCATGACGCACTTCGGCGCGTCGGCCAAGTACATCGACGCGCTGCGCAAGGTGGCGCTGGTGCCGCTCAAGGACTTCGCGCTGGCGAGCCTGCGGACGCTGTTCTCCACCGGCAGCCCGCTCGCGCCGGAGAGCTTCGACTACGTCTACGAGGCGGTGAAGCACGACATCTGCCTGTCGTCGATCTCGGGGGGCACGGACATCGTCAGCTGCTTCGCGCTCGGCAACCCGACGCTGCCCGTGTGGCGCGGCGAGCTGCAGTGCCGCGGCCTCGGCATGGCGGTCGACGTCTACGACGAGGCGGGCAGGGCCGTCCCGCCGGGCCGGGGCATCCGCGGGGAGCTGGTCTGCACCCGGCCGTTCCCGTCGATGCCCATCGGCTTCTGGAACGATCCCGACGGTGCCAAGTACCGGGCCGCGTACTTCGAGCGGTTCCCGGGCGTGTGGTGCCACGGCGACTACATCGAGCTCACCGAGCACGATGGGGTCGTCATCCACGGCCGTTCGGACGCGACGCTCAACCCCGGCGGAGTGCGGATCGGCACGGCCGAGATCTACCGGCAGGTCGAGCAGCTGCCGGAGGTCATGGAAAGCCTGGTCATCGGCCAGGACTGGCCGCCGGGCGAGGTCGGCGACGTGCGCGTCGTGCTGTTCGTGAAGCTGCGCGACGGGCTCGTCCTCGACGCGGCGCTCGTCGATCGGATCCAGAAGCACGTCCGCACCAACACGACGCCACGCCACGTCCCCGCCAAGATCCTGCAGGTCACCGACATTCCGCGTACCAAGAGCGGCAAGATCGTCGAGCTCGCGGTCCGCAACATCGTGCACGGTTGCGAGGTGAAGAACCTCGAGGCACTCGCCAACCCCGAGGCGCTGGAGCAGTACCGCGACCGCGAGGAGCTCAAGCAATGACGCGTCATCGCGGCACGGCGCGGAGGTTGCCCCGGGAGGGCGCCGTGACGGCACCGGGCCTGCTGCGCGCCGACACGTCGATGCTGCTCGTCGTCGACGTGCAGGCGCGCCTCGTTCCCGCGATCCACGACGGTGCCGCGGTGGTCGAGCGCATCGTCTGGCTGGTGCGGCTCGCCCAGGCGTTGGGCGTGCCCGTCGCGGCGACCGAGCAGTACCCGCAGGGGCTGGGGCCCACCGTGCCGGCGCTGGCGGCACTGCTCCCCCGCGGGTCGATCGGCGAGAAGGTGCACTTCTCCTGTGCGGCCGCGGGTTGCCTGCCGACGCTGCCGGGCGCGGGGCGGCCACAGGTGGTGCTCGCCGGCACCGAGGCGCACGTGTGCGTGCTGCAGACCGCCTTCGGGCTCGCGGCCGAGGGGCGCGAGGTGTTCGTCGTCGCCGACGCGGTCGCCTCGCGCGACCCCGCCAGCCGCACGCTCGCCCTCGAGCGCATGGCCCGCCGTGGCATTCACGTCGTCTCGCGCGAGATGGTCGGGTTCGAGTGGCTCGAGCGCGCCGGCACCGAGCGCTTCCGCGAGATCTCCCGCGAGTTCCTTCGCTGATGCGCGGGCGGTCGTGAATTTCCTCGCGATTCTCATCGCGCTCGGCGTCGAGCAATGGCGGACGTTCGGGTGGCGCGACGCGATCGCCCGCTCCTTCGTGCGCTACGCGCGCGATCTCGAGCGCAAGCTCAACGGCGGACGTCCGGAGCAGGCGTTGCTCGCCACCGTGGCCGCGGTGGTGCCGCCGGTGCTCGTCGCGCTCGCCGTCTACTACGTGGCCCGCGGCATCCACCCGCTGCTGGGTCTCGCGTGGAACGTGCTGGTGCTCTACAGCGTGATGGGATTCCGCCGCTTCTCGCACGCGGCGTCGGCGATCGTCGAGGCGTTCGGCGGCAATGACGTGGTCGCCGCCCGCCGCGCGCTCGCGGCGTGGCGCGGCGGATACACGGCCGAGCTGTCGTCGCAGGAGGTCGCCCGGCTCTCGGTCGAGCGCGGCCTGGTCGACGCCTACCGGCAAGTGTTCGCGGTGCTGTTCTGGTTCGCCGTGCTGCCGGGCCCCGCGGGCGCGGTGATGTACTGGTGCGTCCACCTCCTCGCGCGGGAGTGGGCGGGGGTTGCGCCCGGCGAGGAGGACACGCCGATGACGCGCGCCCGCGCGCTGTTCGGCGAGCCGGTACGGGGACTTCTCCACGTGCTCGACTGGGTGCCGGTGCGGCTCACCGCGCTGTCGTTCGCGATCGTCGGCGACTTCGAGGATGCGGCGTACTGCTGGCGCATGCAGCCCGAGACCTGGAAGACCGAGGAAGGCGGCGTGCCGATGGGCCTGCTGCTGGCGAGCGGCGCCGGCGCGCTGGGCGTGACGATCGGCGGACCGCTCGCCATGCCGGCCGGGCCACCGCGCCTGCGGCCGGAACTCGGGCTGGGCGATCCGGCCGAGCCCGAGATCCTGCCGTCGGCGATCGGCCTCGTCTGGCGCGCACTGATCCTCTGGCTCCTCGTGATCCTGCTCGTCACGCTCGCCAATCTCGCGCCGTAGCGAACGACGCCAGGCACCGCTAACGACCGGGCTGTCGGACGCCTTTGCTTTCCGCGATCATCGCGTGCATCAGCGCGATGCGGTGCGGCGCGATCTCGCCGCGTGCGGAGGCCTCCTGCACGGCGCAACCCGGCTCGCGGTCATGCCGGCAGTCGCGGAACCGGCAGTGACCCAGATGGGGTCGAATGTCGACGAACGCCGCGGGAATCGCCTCGGGCTCGAGATGGCCGAGGCCGAAGACCCGCATGCCCGGCGAGTCGACGATCCAACCGCCGCGGGGATCGTCGGGGATCGGGTGCAGCGTCGTTTCCGTCGTCGTGTGCCGGCCCGTCGCGAGCGCGGCCGACACCTCGCCGACGCGCGCGGCGGCATTGGGCGCGACGGCGTTGATGATCGTGCTCTTGCCCATGCCCGATTGCCCGACCAGCACGGCGTGCTCGCCGTGCAGGCGGGCGAGCAGCGGTCCCGGGTCGCGCTTCGCCGACAGCGGCTGTAACGCGTAGCCCAACCGGCGCCACGGTGCGAGCCGCTCGAGGAAGGTGTCGAAGCCCGGCAGATCGGCCTTGTTCGCGACCAGCAGGAACGCACAGCCCTCGGCCTCGGCGGCAACCGTCCACCGGTCGACGAGCTCGAGGTCGGCCGGCAGGTCCGGCGCGACGACGCCGACCAGCAGCGTGATGTTCGCCGCGATCAGCTTCTCCTTGAATGCGTCGGAGCGATAGACGAGGTTGCGGCGCGGCTCGATCGCCTCGATCGTGCCGCCGCCCCGTGCGCGGGCCACCCTGACGCGGTCGCCGCACGCCGGCGTGGTGTGCCGCCCCTTCAGCAGGCACACGAGCGTCGACCCATCGTCGAGACGAACCGCGAAATGCCGCCGCCGGGCGGCGACGACCGTGCCCGCGTCCCCGGGGCGGGGCGAGCTCAATGCACTACCCTTCGCGCTGCGCGCTCCGGGGCGGATTCGCCCTCGGGGCGGCCCTTCGGGCTCACTCGTCTACCCTTCGCGCTACGCGCTCCGGTATGAGCGCTTGGGAGCGGCCCGGCGCACTCATTGGCCGCGCGAGCCGCATCAACGCTGCAAGGCTTCGACGCGCGCGGCGCAGATCAGGTCGTTGCCGGTGACCCCGCCCGCGTCGTGCGTCGAGTAGGACACGACGACGCGATTGTAGTGGACCGAGAGGTCCGGGTGGTGGTCCGCGCGGTGCGCGATCCAGGCGACGGCGTTCACGAACGCCATCGTCTCGTGGTAGTTGGCGAAGCGATAGGTCTTCGCGATGCGGTCGGCGACGTGCGTCCATCCGGGCAGCGCGACGAGCGACTCGGCGATCGCGGCCTCGACGAGCGTGGGCGCGCCACGGATCAGCGTGCGCGCGGCGAGGGGTTCGGGCGTTGCGGGCATGGCGTCGGTCCTTGGACTTGTCGTGCTGGAGATCGAGGTTGCGTGCGGAGGTTCATCGGCGGCTTTCCCCGGCTTCAGGCGGCGACCGGCGGGGCGGCCGGCGCGAGCGACGCGAGCCGCGCGACGCGCTCGCCGGCGGGCGGGTGCGAATCGTAGAACGCCGAGTGCACGGGGTCCGGCGTGAGCGTCGCGGCGTTGTCCTCGTAGAGCTTGACCAGCGCACGCACGAGCGCGGGTCCGCCGGAGATGCGGGCGGCGAACGCGTCGGCCTCGAACTCGTGGCGGCGCGAATACTGCGCCGCGAGCGGGGCGAGCGCGAACGTGAACACCGGCAACACGAGCGCGAACAGCGCGAGCGCCACGCCCGGACGCGCGAGGGCCACGGGGAGGAGGTCGGCGGGTACGCCGAGGCCCGCATAAAACCACGGCTTGCCAGCCAGCCAGGCGAGCAGGGCGAGGAACGCGAGCGAGGCGGCGGCCGACCACACGATGCGCTTCGCGATGTGCTTCAGCTTGAAGTGGCCGAGCTCGTGGGCCAGCACCGCCTCCAGCTCGTCGCCGTCGAGGCGGGCGAGGAGCGTGTCGAAGAATACGACGCGCTTGGCGCGGCCAAGCCCGGTGAAGTACGCGTTGCCGTGGCCGCTGCGGCGGCTGCCGTCCATCACGAACAGTCCGGCGCTCGAGAACCCGCAGCGCGCGAGCAGCGCCTCGATCCGTTCGCGCGCGCTGCCGGCGGGAAGCGGCTCGAACTTGTTGAAGAGCGGCGCGATCACGGTGGGGTAGAGCACGAGGATCAGCAGCTGGAATGCCATCCACGCCGCCCAGGTCCAGAGCCACCAATGGGGGCCGGCCGCGCGCATCAGCCACAGCGCGAGGAAGAGCAAGGGCAGCCCGAGCGCGACCGCCACCGCGACGCCCTTCGCGAGGTCGGCGAGCCACAGTCCGAGCGTCATGCGGTTGAAGCCGAAGCGCTCCTCGACGACGAAGGTCGAGTACCACGAGAATGGCAGACTCGCGGCGGCGCTGACGACCGCGAGACCCGCGAAGAGCGCGACGTCCTGCCACAGCGGGCCCACGCCGAGCGCACTGGTCCAGCGCACCAGGAGCGCGAGGCCGCCCCCCAGCGTGAGCCCGAGGAGCACCAGCGCGTCGACGACGGTCTCGATGCGGCCGAGCTTCTGCTTCGTGGTGGTGTAGTCCGCGGCCTTCTGGTGCGCGGCAAGGCCGATGCGGTCCGCGAAGGCCTCGGGGATGTGCTCGCGATGCCGCTCGACGTGGTCCATCTGGCGCCGCGCGAGCCAGAGGCGCGTTGCGAGCATGGCCACCAGTGCGGCGACGAAGAGGACGGTGAAAGCCGAGGACATGGCGTGATCGAGACGGACATTGCCCGGGGGGGCGGTCGGGGGCGCGGCAGTCGGGCCCGCAGCAGTCGAGCCCACCACACTGTGCGAAAATCGCGTTTTCATTCTACGCGAACCTCATGGCGGCGGACCCCGATCGGCTGATCTGGATCGACCTCGAGATGACCGGGCTCGCTCCCGACCGAGACCGCATCATCGAGATGGCCATCGTGGTCACCGACCACGATCTCGCGCCGGTCGCGGTGTCGCCGGTGTGGGTCGTCCACCAGGACGACGCGACGCTCGCCGCGATGGACGCGTGGAACCAGGGCACGCACGGCCGTTCGGGCCTGATCGACCGGGTCAAGGCATCGACCGCGGGCGAGGCGGACGTCGAGGCGGCGGCGCTCGCGTTCCTCAGGGAACTCGTGCCGGCGAAGGCCTCGCCGATGTGCGGCAATTCGATCTGCCAGGACCGGCGCTTCCTCGCCCGCTGGATGCCGGTGCTCGAGGACCACTTCCACTACCGCAACCTGGACGTCTCCACGCTGAAGGAGCTGGTGCGGCGCTGGAAGCCGGACCTGCTGAAGGGCGTGCCGAAGGAGGGCAAGCACGAGGCGCTGGCCGACGTCTACGAGTCGATCGACGAGATGCGCTACTACCGCGAGCACTTCCTGCGCGCCTGAGGCCGGTGGCCGATGAAGTTCTGCAGCACCTGCGGGTCCCCGCGCATCGAGCTCCGTGTCCCGGACGGCGACACTCACGCGCGGCACGTCTGCGCGGAGTGCGGCCACATCCACTACCTGAACCCGAAGGTCGTCGTCGGCTGCCTGCCCGAGTGGGAGCATCGCATCCTGCTCTGCCGGCGGGCGATCGAGCCGCGCTACGGCCTGTGGACGCTGCCGGCGGGCTTTCTCGAGAACGGCGAGTCCGTCGTCGCCGGCGCGGCGCGCGAGACGCTCGAGGAGGCGAATGCCCGCGTCGAGGTCGGCGAGCTCTACTCGCTGGTCAGCCTGCCCCAGATCGGGCAGGTCTACATGATGTTCCGCGCGCGTCTCTCCGGCCTCGACTTCGGTCCCGGCACGGAGAGCCTCGAGGTGCGGCTGTTCGAGGAGCACGAGGTGCCGTGGGAGGCGCTCGCGTTCCGCACCATTGGGCGGACGCTGCGCAACTACTTCCTCGATCGCAAGCTCGGCACGTTCCCGCTGCGCGTGTCGTCGCTCGAACGGCGCCCGCCGCCCGCGCTGTTACCGCACGACCACGGCTGAGGCCCCGCGGATCTCACGGCGGCGGTGCTGCGCATGCCCGGATCACGACGACCTGGGCGTCGGGTGAAGCGGCGGCCAGCGTGCCGAGCGCACGGCAGCCCGAGGCAGTGCAGAGCTGATGGTCCTGCGCGAAGGTGGAACGTGCGAGCACCAGCTCGGCGAGTGCGCGGTACGGTCGCCAATGCCAGCGCCCGCCGCGCAGCACCGCCTCCGGCGGCGGCTCCATGCCGGCGCCGGAGCCTTCGATCGAGGCCTCGACGAGTACGAGCGACGGCCCCTCGACGACGTAGGACTCGACCCAGCGCGTCTTCGCGACCGAGTGCGTCCAGGCGATGGTGAACGCCGGATCGGTCAGCGATGCGGCGAGCGCACCGGCGACGAACAGGCAGACGGTGCTCACGCGGCGCGCGATCGCGCCCGGCGCACGCGCAGCCAGTGCCAGAGCACGAACGCGCCGCAGGCCGCGAAGCCGAGCTCATCGGTCAGCGGCAGCGCCGCGACGAGCAGCGCTGCCGCCGCGAACGCGGCGAGGCGCTCGAGCGCGTTGAGCGGGCCGAGCAGGAAGCCGATCGCGGCGCCGCCCCACAGGCCGATCGCGAGCAGCGCCTTGCCCACGACATAGAGCACCGCGAGCGGCTCGATCGATCCGGAAGCGCCCGGCTGCAGCATCAGCGCCGGGTCGTAGACGGCCATGTAGGGGATCACGAAGCCGGCGATGGCGATGTGCGTGGCCTTCCAGCCGGTGCGCATCGGCGAGGCCTTCGAGATCGAGGCCGCGGCGAATGCCGCGAGCGCCACCGGCGGCGTCAGGTCCGCCATGATGCCGAAGTAGAAGACGAACATGTGCGAGACGATCAGCGGCACGCCGAGCTTCAACAGCGCCGGCGCCGCGATCGCGCTGGTGATGATGTAGTTGGGGATCGTCGGAATGCCCATTCCCAGCACGAGGCACACCAGCATCGTGAGCAACAGCGACAGGAACAGGCTCTTCTCGCCGACGGCGAGCACGAACTCGGCGAACTGGGACGCGGCACCCGTCAGCGTCAGCACGCCGATGATCACGCCGACGATCGCGCAGGCGATGCCGACCGCCACCGCCTGCCGCGCGCCGTCGATCAGGCTGCCGCGCATGATGGAGAGCGTCTCGCGTCCGCCCCTGGCGACGAAGTTCCACGCGACGAGGACCGCGATCATCACGATGATCGGCATGATGCCGTACTCGAAGAAGCTCGCGGTGGTCACGCCGAGCGCCGCCCAGAACACGACTCGGAAGAGCGTCGAGTGGAAGCCCGCGGTCAGTCCGGTGCCGAGGATCAGCACCGCGGTGAGCGCCAGGCCCACGATGCCGGCGAACATCGGGGTGAAACCGTTGAACAGCATGAACACGAGTACCGCGAGCGGCAGCACCAGGTACCACTTCCGGCGCATCGCCTCCCAGGGGTTGGGGCACTCCTCCTTCGGCAGGCCCATCAGGTTCGCTCGCCCGGCCTCGAGGTGCACCATCCAGAACGCGGTGAGGTAGTAGAGGATGGCCGGCACGATCGCCGCCTGGACGATAGTCACGTAGGGGACGTTGAGGGTCTCGGCCATGATGAACGCGACCGCGCCCATCACCGGCGGCATGATCTGGCCGCCCATGCTCGAAGTCGCCTCGACGGCGCCCGCAAAAACGGGCGAGTAGCCGAAGCGCTTCATCAGCGGGATCGTGAACTGGCCGGTGGTGAGCACGTTGGCGACCCCGGAGCCCGAGATCGTGCCCATCAGGCCCGATGACACGACCGCGACCTTCGCCGGACCGCCGCGCGCGTGTCCGACGAAGCCGAGCGAGATGTTGTTGAACAGGTTCACCATCCCGGCGTGCTCGAGGAAGCTGCCGAACAGGATGAACAGGAAGATGTAGGTGGCCGACACCAGCGTCGGGATGCCGAACACGCCCTCGGTGCCGAGGAAGAGCTGGTTCACGATCTGGTCGAAGCCGTAGCCGCGGTGCCCGACCACGGCGGGGAGGTGCTGTCCGAACAGCCCGTAGAGCAGGAACACGCCGCAGATGATCGGCAGCGCCGGCCCCAGCACGCGGCGCGACGCGTCGAACAGCAGCACCACGAACAGCGTGCCCACAGCAAGGTCGGCGGGCGTCGGGTCGCCGGAGCGCACGACGAGGTCGGCCTCGAAGATCAGGTGGTAGAACGCGAGCCCGAAGGCGATCGCGGCGAGGAGGGCGTCGTACCAAGCGATGCGATGCCGGTCCGCACGCCGGTTCACCGGATGGACGAGCAGCGCGAGCGCGACGAGGAAGCCGACGTGGATCGAGCGTGTCGGCAGGCTCGACAGCGGCGAGAACGCCGCAATGACGATCTGGAATGTCGAGAACGCGAGCGCGACCCCCGCGACCAGCAGCGCCGCATGTCCGGTGAGGGTGCGCTTCGCGCCGTGCTCCTCGAAGGCCGCCTCGGCGGCCTGCATCGGCGCGGCGGGAACCTCCGATCGGCTCATCGTGGACTCTCGGGGCAGGCGGGCAACGACGCCGCCCCTGCGCGCGGGGCCGCGTCGAAATGCGCCGTCTCCGCGCATGAGCGGAGACGACCGCGGCTTGCGGCCGCGGTCACTTGAGGACGCCGACTTCCTTGTAGTACTTCTCGGCGCCGGGGTGCAGCGGCAGGGGCATGCCCTCGAGGGCGCGCTTCTGGTCGATGGACTTGGCCGCCGAGTGGGCCGCGACCAGGTTGTCGAGGCCGGTCCACAACGCCTTGGTCATCGCGTACACGGTGTCGTTCGAAACGCCCTCGTGGGTGACCAGGTAGTTCTGCACCGTCGCCGAAACGACGTCGGCGGTCTGGCCCTTGTAGGTGTTCGCGGGGATCGTCGCCGGGATGTAGGCAGGGTCGTTGGTCTTCTTCACGACGTCGGCGGGGATCGGCACGACGACGATGTCGACCGAGGTCGCGAGGTCGCGCAGGCTCGCGACGCCGAGGCCGGCAGACTGCAACGTCACGTCGAGCTGCCTGTTCTTCATGAGCTCGACCGATTCGCCGAACGGGAGGTACTCGACCTTCGAGAAGTCCTTGTAGGTGATGCCGGCTGCCTCGAAGATCGTGCGCGCGTTCAACTCGGTGCCCGAGCGGGGGGCACCCACGGAGATGCGCTTGCCCTTGAGGTCGGCGAGCGTCCTGATCCCGGAGTCGGCGCGCGCGACGATCTGGATGTAGTTCGGGTAGATCGCCGCGATGCCGCGCAGCTTGTTGAGCGGCGTCTTGAAGCCGGCCTCCTCCTTGCCCTTCCACGCGTCGGACAGCGAGTCGCCCAGCGTGAAGGCGATCTCGCCGCGCCCCGTCTGCAGGAGGTTCAGGTTCTCGAGCGACGCCTTGGTGGCCTGCACGGACGTCTTGACGTTCGGCAGCGCCTTGCCGATGTTGGTCGACAGCGCGACGCCGAGCGGGTAGTAGACGCCGCTCGTGCCGCCGGTCAGCACGTTGACGAACTGCTCGGCGGCGCGGGCCGGCGACGCGGCGCAGAGGCCAGCCGCGAGCACCAACGTCGCAAGCCCGGGGATCGATGCCTTCATGGGTATTCCTCCATTGGGGCGGCCGGGCGGGAATGCCGGAGCCGCGTTCGAACGTTGCCGCCGGTCGGCTTCCCTGGGATGCGCCGGCGATCGTGTGGCCGGGATTATAGTGCAGCGACCGCTGCCCGACGCTCCGTGGCAACCGCCGTCCAGCAGGCGTGTCCATCGCGCGACGTCGCCCCGGGCGTGCCACAATCGACCATGACGTCCCTCCCGCGCCGCGGCCGGGTCAATGCCGCGACGAGCCGCCCATGACCGAACTCGACGCCGTGTTCCTCGCGCGAATCCAGTTCGCCTTCACGGTCAGCTTCCACATCATCTTCCCGGCGTTCACGATCGGGCTCGCGGCGTTCATCGCCACGCTCGAGATCCTGTGGCTGCGCACGGGCGGCGAGCACTTCGCGCGTCTCGCGCGCTTCTGGACCAAGATCTTCGCCGTCGCGTTCGCGATGGGCGTGGTGTCCGGCATCATGATGTCCTACCAGTTCGGCACCAACTGGAGCCGTTTCTCGGAGGCCATCGGCAACGTCGTGAGCCCGCTGATCGGATACGAGGTGCTCACCGCGTTCTTCCTCGAGGCGACGTTCCTCGGCATCCTGCTGTTCGGCTGGCACCGCGTGCCGCGCTGGCTGCACGTGAGTGCCGCGTTGCTGGTCGCCGCGGGCACGTCGCTGTCCGCATTCTGGATCCTCGCGGCCAACAGCTGGATGCACACCCCGGCAGGGCACGTGGTCCGCGACGGCATCGCCTACCCGGTCGACTGGATCGCGATCATCTTCAACCCGAGCTTTCCGTATCGCTTCCTGCACATGCTGACCGCGTGCTACCTCACGACCTCGCTCGTCGTCCTGGCGGTCGGCGCGCGCTACCTCCTCGCCGGGCGCTTTGCTGAGGAGGCGCGCACGATGGTGCGGATGGGTCTCGGCATGGTCGTGCTGCTCGCTCCACTGCAACTGGTGATCGGCGACTTCCACGGCCTCAACACCGCGAAGCACCAGCCGGCGAAGGTCGCCGCGATGGAAGGGCATTGGGACGGCGCCAGGCCCGCGCCGCTGCTGCTCTTCGCCTGGCCCGACGAGGCGAACGAGCGCAACGTCGCCGAGATCGGCATCCCCAACCTAGCGAGCCTCATCATCACCCACCGGATCGACGGCCTGTTCCCCGGCCTCAGGGACTTTCCGCGCGACGAGCGCCCACCCGTCGCCCCGGTGTTCTTCTCGTTCCGCCTGATGGTGGCGCTCGGCACCGCGATGATCGCGCTCGGACTCGTCGGCGCATGGCTGTGGCAGCGGGGCCGGGTGTTCGACGCGCGCTGGTACCTGCAGCTCGCCGGGCACTCGTGGTGGATGGGGTTCGTCGCGATCCTCGCGGGGTGGATGGTGACCGAAATTGGCCGCCAGCCCTGGATCGCGTGGGGGATCCTGCGCACGCGCGACGCCGCGTCGCCGGTGGCGGCGGAGGCCGTCGCGCTGTCGCTCGCGCTGATCGTGGCCACCTACACCGTCGTGTTCTCGATCGGCATCTGGTACATCCGCAAGCTGATCCAGAAGGGCCCCGTGCCGGCGCTGCTGGAGCCGCCCGCGGGCGTGCCCAATCGACCGCTCTCGGCGGCGCAGCGCGCGGCGTCGGAGGCTCGTGGAGCCACGCCATGACGGAGCTCGACTTCTCGCTTCCCGTCGTCTGGGCGCTGATCATCGGCACGGCGGTGGCGCTGTACGTCGTGCTCGACGGCTTCGACCTCGGCATCGGCATCCTCTTCCCGCTCTTTCCGCAGGAGCGCGACCGCGACCAGATGATGAACACCGTCGCCCCGTTCTGGGACGGCAACGAGACGTGGCTGGTGCTGGGCGGCGGGGGCTTGTGGATCGCGTTCCCCAAGGCATTCGCGATCATCATGCCGGCGCTCTACCTGCCCATGATCGTGATGCTGCTCGCGCTGATCTTCCGCGGCGTCGCCTTCGAGTTCCGCTGGGTCGCGAAGCCCCACCACCGCTGGTGGGACGTCGCGTTCGCCGCGGGATCGACCGTCGCCGCGTTCGCGCAGGGACTGGTGCTCGGCGGCCTGCTGCAGGGAATCGAGGTGCGCAACGGCCAGTTCGCGGGCGGGCCGCTCGACTGGCTCACGCCGTTCGCGCTCTTGACCGGTTGCGCGCTGGTCGTCGGCTACGCGCTGATCGGCGCGACGTGGCTGGTGCTGAAGACGGATGGCGACGTCGAGGCGCGGGCACGCCGCTTGGGCGCGGGGCTCCTGCTCGGCCTGCTGGCTGCGATCGCGACCGTCAGCATCTGGACGCCGCTCGCGGTGCCCCGCATCGCCGAGCGCTGGTTCCGGATGCCGGACTTCGCATGGTACGCGCTGGTGCCGATTGCCACGGGCATCGCGGCGTTCGCCTGCTGGCGGGGCTTGCACAGCGGCCGCCCGCTGTTGCCCTTCCTCGCGTCGGTCGCGTTGTTCCTGCTGGCGTACGTCGGCCTGGTGATTTCGAACGTGCCTTACCTCGTGCCGCCGGTGCTCGACGTCTGGGAGGCGGCCGCCGACCCCAAGTCGCAGATGTTCATGCTGGTCGGCGTGCTGATCCTGCTGCCGATCATCCTCGGCTACACGGTCTTCAATTACTGGGTGTTCCGCGGCAAGGTTCGCGCCGGCGAGGGCTACCACTGAGTCGCGATCGAGGCGCCGACGCGCCCTTCGGGCCTGGCCTGCGGCCGGCGCGCTCAGGCGACGATCGTGAAGCCGGCCTGGCGCAGGGCCTCGTGCAACGCGCGCACGTGGTCGGGCCCGGTGGTCTCGACCACGCAGATCACCCGGACCTCCGACACGTTCGGACCCGAGAAGGCGCGGTCGTGCGCGAGCTCGTGGATCGACGCGCCGGTCGCGGCGATCACCGACGTCAGGCGGGCGAGGCCGCCGGGCCGGTCGAGCACCGAGACGGTGAAGCGCGCCAGCCGACCGTCGGCGACCAGGCCGATGTCGAGCACGCGACCGAGCATGTTGGTGTCGATGTTGCCGCCGCACAGCGTGAGCACGACCGTGCGGCCTTCGAGGTGCCGCAACCGGCCGGCGATGAACGCCGCGAGCGGCGTCGCGCCGGCGCCTTCGACGACGCTCTTCTCGAGCTCGATCAGGCGCAGGATCGCGAGCGCGATCGACGCCTCGTCGACGGTGACGACCCGGTCGACGACGCGGCGGTCGCTTGCGAAGGGAATGTCGCCGACGCGGCTCACCGCGAGGCCGTCGGCGAGCGTGGGCGCGAGCGGCACGGTGACCGGCGTTCCCGCCGACATCGCCGCCGCGAGGCTCGCCGCCGCGTCCGGCTCGACGCCGACGACCTCGACGTGCGGCGCGCGCGCCTTCATCACCGTGCCGATGCCGGCGATCAGCCCGCCGCCACCCACGGGAACGACCACCGCCTCGACGCCTGGCGTCTGCTCGAGGATCTCGAGCGCCATCGTGCCCTGGCCGGCGATCACGTCGGCATTGTCGAAGGGGTGCACGAAGGCGAGCCTGCGCTCGGCGGCGAGCTCCGCTGCCCTTTCGCGGGCGTGGCCCACGTCGTCGCCGTGCAGGATCACCGTGGCCCCGAGGGCGCGGCAGTTGGTCACCTTGATCAGCGGCGCGAAGCGGGGCATCACGACGGTCACCGGGATGCCGAGCAGGCTGCCGTGGTAGGCGACGCCCAGCGCGTGATTGCCGGCCGAGGCCGCGACCACGCCGCGGCTGCGCTGCGCCTCGGGCAGCTTGAGGAGGGCATTGCGGGCGCCGCGTTCCTTGAAGCTGCCGGTGCGCTGCAGGTAGTCGAGCTTGCACCACACCCGCGCGCCGGTGAGCTGCGACAGCGGGATCGACTCGACGCAGGGCGACTCGTAGATGCCGCCGCGGATGCGCTCCCGCGCGGCGAGGACGTCGTCGAGCGTGATCAAGGCGAGCCCTTAGGTCAGTCCCGCCAGGCCGTCCCAAGGGACTGACCCCGCCCCGGCCTCGTTGGACCCGAACGTTACTCGGACCGTCGCGCGTCGGCCGGCGCCCACGCGCGCGGACGGGCTCTGCGAGCCTTGGCTTCGCCCCGCGCGCGAGGGCGTCCCGGGGCGCAGCGGGCGCAGCGAGCGTGGGGGTCGTTCCATCCTAGAACGGCAGTGCCGCGCCTGGCTTGGCGGCAGAGAGGACGCGCCGGAACTCCCCCTGGATGCGCGCCAGCGCCGCGTCGTCGTCGGCCTCGAAGCGCAGCACGATCATCGGCGTTGTGTTCGACGCTCGCGCGAGGCCGAAGCCGTCCGGGTATTCGACGCGCAGGCCGTCGATCCTGATCACGTCCTTCGCGCCGGGGAACGTGGCCGACTTCTGCAGCGCTGCGATCAGCGCGTGCTGCTCGCCTTCGGCGCAGGCGAGGTTCAGTTCGGGCGTCGACACCGCATCCGGCAGCGCGTTCAGCACGGCCGACGGATCGGCGTGGCGCGCGAGGATCTCGAGCAGCCGCGCGCCGGTGTAGAGCCCGTCGTCGAACCCGTACCAGCGCTCGCCGAAGAACATGTGGCCGCTCATCTCGCCCGCGAGCGCGGCCCCGACCTCCTTCATCTTCGCCTTGATCAGCGAGTGGCCGGTCTTCCACAGCAGCGGCCGGCCGCCGTGCTTCGCGATCCACGGCCCGAGGTTGCGGGTGGACTTGACGTCGTAGATGACGGTCGCGCCGGGTACGCGTGTGAGCACGTCGGCGGCGTAGAGCATCAGCTGCCGGTCGGGATAGATGACGTGGCCGTCGGTGGTGACCACGCCCAGCCGGTCGCCGTCGCCATCGAACGCGAGACCGAGGTCGAGGTCGCCGCGGCCGACGCGGGCGATCAGGTCCTCCAGATTCTTCGGCTGCGAAGGGTCGGGGTGGTGGTTGGGGAACGTGCCGTCGACCTCGCAGTACATCTCGACCACCTCGCAGCCGAGCCGACGGAACAGCGCCGGCGCGAACGCGCCCGCCACGCCGTTGCCCGCGTCGATCGCGATCTTGAGCGGTCGCGCGAGTCGCACGTCGGAGACGATGCGGTCGATGTACTCGGAGGCGATGTCGTGGGTGCGATAGGTACCGCCGCCCTGGCGCACGTCGCCGCACTCGATGCGCGCGCGCAGCGCCTGGATCTCGGCACCGGACAGCGTGCCGTTGTCGATCACCATCTTGAGGCCGTTGTAGTCCGGCGGATTGTGGCTGCCGGTGACCATCGTGCTGCAGCCGATGCCGAGCGCGCTCGCGGCGAAGTAGGTCATCGGCGTCGCCACCATGCCGAGGTCGACGACGTTCGCGCCCGCGGCGCGGATGCCTTTGGCGAGCGCGCCGGCCAGCTCGGGTCCCGAGAGCCGTCCGTCGCGGCCGATCGCGATCGTGTCCCGGCCGTGCTCGAGCGCGAGCGTGCCGAGCGCCTGGCCGATGCTCTCGACGATCGGGGCGGTCAGCGTGCGACCGACGATGCCGCGGATGTCGTAGGCCTTGAAGATCTCGGCAGGGAGGCTCATGGAAGGAGGGTGTGGTGCGCGAAGGCCGATGATACCGGGCGCGTCGCTCAGTGGACCACCCTTCGCGCTGCGCGCTCCGGGCCTGATTCGCCCTCGGGGCGGCCCTTCGGGCTCACTGGACCACCCTTCGCGCTGCGCGCTCCGGGCCTGATTCGCCCTCGGGGCGGCCCTTCGGGCTCACTGGACCACCCTTCGCGCTGCGCGCTCCGGGCCTGATTCGCCCTCGGGGCGGCCCTTCGGGCTCATGCGGGCGCGAAGAAGGCGACGACGCGGTTCGGCAGCCAGTCGAGACGGCCGGGCATCGGCCCGGTCATGAACCCGACGTGTCCGCCCTGCGCCGGTTGCTCCAGCACGACGTCGCCCGACACCTCCGCCTGCCCTGGCAGCGATTCGCCCGGGACGAACGGGTC
The DNA here is from genome assembly GCA_963705175.1 of uncultured beta proteobacterium. Classification (GTDB taxonomy): domain Bacteria; phylum Pseudomonadota; class Gammaproteobacteria; order Burkholderiales; family Casimicrobiaceae; genus VBCG01. Next base: position 62,943 of record CAVPJE010000013.1, read on the forward strand.
GTTGCGCGCGTTCAGCACCAGCGTGGGGACGCGGATCGACGCGAGCCACGGCTTGCAGGAGGCGCGCGTCCAGTAGTCGGCGGTGTCCGCGAAACCGTGCAGTCGCGAGGTGACGACATCGTCGAACGCCCACATCGAGCGCACACGGGCGACGGCACTGGCGTCGATGCGGCCCGGAAAGCGTTGCGCCATCGACAGGGCCTTCGGCTTCAGCGTGTGCAGGAAGTGACTCGCGTAGAGGCGGTTGAAGCCGCGGTCGATCGCCTGCCCGGCCGCCATCAGGTCGATCGGGGCGGACACGGCCGCGGCGCGCGACACCGTGTTCGCGGCGCCCGCACCAGCGCGGCCAAGCCAGTTCAGGAGGGCGCTGCCGCCGAGCGAGACGCCGACGGCGTGGAGCACCGCGGCGGCCGGCGCGCGCGCACGCACGGCGGCGAGCATCGCGGCGATCTCCTCGTGGTCGCCGGAGTGGTAGGCGCGCGGCAGCCGGTTGGGCTCGTCGGCGCAGCCGCGGAAATGCGGCACGACGCCGCGCCAACCCAATGCCGCGAGTCGCGCGAACAGCGCCCGTGCATAGTGCGATGCCGCGCTGCCCTCGAGACCGTGGAACAGGACGACGAGGGGCGCGTGCGGGTTCGACGCCGGTGCGTCGAGCCAGTCGAACAGCCAGAAGTCGCCGTCCGGCGTGTCGACGCGCTCGCGTCGCATCGGCACGTGCGGGCGGCGCAGGAAGTACGGCCAGATCGTCTGCGCGTGCCCGCCGGCGAGCCAGCGCGGCGCCCGGTAGGGCGACGGGGCGATCACGCGCACCGGCAGGCGTCCGGCTACTTCCAGAACGGAGCGGCGTCGGCGAACGCGCGGCGCGCGCGATCGAGCGCCTGCGCCGCGCCTTCGCCCTGGGCGGCTGCCCATCCGGCGAACATCGCGGCTCCCGGCGCGCCCGGACCGGCGAGTTCCGCGGCGAGCGCGGCGGCGACCGCGGCGTCGTTCAACCGCCCGAGCACCGCCTGCAGGGCGGCGAGCGCCTTGCGGTAGGCGCCGGTGCGCCGGCCGGGGAAGAGCGGGGCGAAGAACTCGGTTGCATAACGCAGCCGCTTCGCGAGGATGCGCATGCGGTGCCGTTCGCCGGGCGGCATTTCCGCGAGTCGCGCGATGCCCTTGGCCAGCTTGCGATGGCGAAGCGCAAGGACCTCGGCGGCGAACGCGCTCGCCGGTTCCGCAAGCGCCGCGGCCTCGGCCGAGTCCACGGGTGCGCCAAGGCGCGCAGTCGCGGCGAGCGCGCCGCCGGTGAGCAGCAGGCGGCTGAACCGCTTCGACGCGACCGCATCGCGGGCATCGCGGCGTGCGGTCGCGAGGCGCGTGCGCGCGTGCTCCTCGAGAGGCGCAAGCGCGAGCTCGATCGCGGAGGCGCCGGCGGCCGCGTGGCGGCTCGCGTCCCGCATGGCTGGCAGCGTTTCCGTCGTGAACACGTCGAGGTCGCGGGCCGGACCGAGCGCACCCGCGAGCCAGCGCAGGTCATCCTCGAGGAGCCCGAGTGCCGCCGGCGGCACGTGACGCCGCGCGAGCGCGAGGCACGAGCGCAGGCGACGCACGCCAACGCGCATCTGGTGGACCCACTCCGGATCGTCGTCGGCGCGGAGCCCGTCGGCATTGGCCTCGACCTGCCGCAGGCAGTTGCGCATGATCGCCGCGAGCGCACCCGCCGCGTCGATGCCCTCGGGCAGCCGGACGTCCTGCGCCAGCGCCGGGCGCGGCGCAGATCCGGTCGCAAGCGCGTGGCCGCGCTCGGCCTTGCTGCGGGACTCGACTGCGAGCGACAGGTCGTCCTGGAGCGCGAGCGCGAGCTCGAACAGCCGCAGCGGATCGCCTGCCTCGAGCTCGATCTCCACTTCGCAGAGCGCGGCGCGCGAGCGCTTCGGGGACGGGGTGCGCACTTCGCCGATGTCGATGCACAGGAGCGCCAGCGTCGAATCGGGGAACGCAAGCGGGATGGTCGTGCGCCGCACCTCCGTGGCGAAGCGCGCACCGAAGCTGTCCTTGCCCGCGGCCTTGGCGATGCGCTTGCCGAACGGCGTCCGGCCGATGGCCACGAGGTCGAGGCCGGGGGTGCGCGCCCCCGCAGGCAGCGTCCACTCGTGCTCGGCACGCGCGGCGAGTCCGCCGCCGGCCTCGCCTGTCGCCGGACCCTTCACGGTCTGCACGAAGCGGCGTCCGGCGCTGCGTATGCGCAGCGCGATGTCGTCGCGCGCGAGTCGCCAGTCGGCCGTGTCGAAGTACGTGCCCGACAGCGTCTCGGTGCGCGCGCGGCCGCGCTTCAGCGCCCGCACCACCGGGTGGCGCAGCAGCGCCGCGACCTCACCCGGCGGCAGCCGCAGCTTGAGCTCGATCTCGTGCGGGCCGGCGGCCATCGCCAACGGGGATCGTCAGGCCGCCGCGCGGGGGCGGGCGGCCAGCTTGGCACGCTTCTCGTACGCCTCGCGCACCAGCGCGACGTCGTCGAGGAACCAGGGGAGTTCCGACATCAGCAGCGCCTGCGGTCCGTCGACGAGCGCCTTGGCCGGTTCGGGATGGAAGTCGACGAGGATCATGTTCGCACCGGCCACGATGCCTTGCGCGACGACGTGGAAGATGTCGAGCACCCCATCCGGCGCGGCGGCGCGCGTGCCCACCGAGTGCGACGGGTCGATGCAGACCGGCATGCGCGTCAGGCGCTTCACCACCGGGACGTGCGCGAAGTCGACGAAGTTGCGGTGCGGGTCGCCCATGTTGGTCTTCATGCCGCGCAGGCAGAACACGACCTTGCGATTGCCCTCGCTCGCGAGGTACTCGGCGGCGTTCAGCGACTCGTCGAGCGTGATGCCGAAGCCGCGCTTGATCAGCACCGGGAACTCCTGCTGCTTGCCGACCAGCTTCAGCAACTCGAAGTTCTGGGTGTTCCGCGTGCCGATCTGCAGCATGACACCGGTCGGGTTGCCGGTCTGGCGCAGCGCGTCGCGGATCTCGTCGACGTGCGACTCGTGCGTGATCTCCATCGCGATCACGCGGATGCCGTGCTTGCCGGCAAGCTCGAAGACGTACGGCAGGCACTTCGCGCCGAAGCCCTGGAACGCGTACGGACTCGTGCGCGGCTTGTAGGCGCCCATGCGCGTGCAGACCTGTCCGTGGGCGGCGAGGGCCTTCATCATCGCCTCGACCGAGTCGGGCGAGTCGACGGCGCACAGCCCCGCGAACACGTGCAGCGTGTCCTGGCCGAAGCGCACGCCGTTGTACTCGAACGACGCGGGACGGTCGTCGCCCTGCTTGTGGCGGCCCAGCACGCGGTACGCCTCGGACACCCGGACCACCTTCTCGACGCAGGGCAGCGCCTGCATCTCTTCGATCGTCAGCGTGCCGGTGTTGCCGATCAGGTAGAGCTCGGTCAGCGTCACTTCGGTGCCGACCTCCCGATGGACGCGAAACTGGATGCCGGGAAGGCGTTCCAGCTGGCCGATCAGGATCTTGTAGTCAGTGCCCTCGGGGTGGGTGTTGGGCTCGAGAATCAGGATCATCGCAGGCTATTTTGTTTTGAATTTCAGTTAGTTGCGTATGCCAAGTCGCAGTGGCACCGCATTGTAGCCGATGCCCTGCTGCATCGCACGATGCAGGGCGACAACAGCCCGCAGCCGGCAGCCGGGATTTCCATTGCGCCGCCGATTCCGGCTGCCCTACACTGCGTTGGAGCCGTTCGCCGGCGCCAAGACCGGCGGCATGCCACCCGCGCGGCGTCTGCCGCGGCAGCCATGGAGAGCCACCCCGTGAAGAACATTCTGGCCATCGTACTCGCAGGCGCCGTTGGATTCGTCGCCGTGCCCTCGCTCGCCGCTGACGCCGCGACGCCGAACCCGCAGCAGGAGCGCATGAAGACCTGCAATGCCAAGGCCACCGACAAGAAGGGCGACGAGCGCAAGAAGTTCATGAGCGAGTGCCTCTCTGCCGAGAAGAAGGCGGACGACAACAAGATGGCCGAGTGCAACGCCAAGTCGAAGGGCATGAAGGCGGACGAGCGCAACAAGTTCATGAGCGAGTGCCTGAAGAAGAAGGCCGCCTGACCGACCGCAGGATCACCAACGCGGTCCGGTGACCTCCTGTCCACCGGGCCGAGACTGCAAGGCCGCAACGGGGTGACCCGCTGCGGCCTTGCTTTTGCCGGGTACCGGCGCGTGTTTCGGCGGGTGCTCGCGCCGTTCGATGCGCGCGGTCACGCCTTGCGGACGAGCAGTCCCTTGAGGTACTCGCCCTCGGGAAAGGCGAGCGCAACCGGATGGTCCGCCGAGGCGGCGAAGCGGCCGACGATCGCGGCGTCGGCGCGGGCATCCTGCGCCGCGCCGGCGACGATCTTCTGGAACAGCTCGGCGCCGATGCCGCCGGAGCACGAGAACGTCGCGAGATAACCCCCCGGCGCGAGGAGCTTCAGCGCCAGCAGGTTGATGTCCTTGTACGCGCGCGCGGCGCGTTCGGCGTGGTGCGCGGTCGGGGCGAACTTCGGCGGGTCGAGCACGATCAGGTCGAACGACGACCCCGAGTCGCGCAGGCGGCGCAGCTCCGCGAACACGTCGGCCTCGATCCACTGCGCCCGCGAGGCGTCGAGCGCGGGGTTGCGGGCGAGATTCGCTATGCCGAGGGCAAGCGCGGGTGCCGAGCTGTCCACCGAGACGACGCGCGTCGCGCCGCCGGCGAGGCAGGCGAGCGTGAACCCGCCCGTGTAGCAGAACGCGTTCAGCACCTCGCGTCCCGTCGCGTGGTCGCCGACGAGGCGCCGGTTGTCGCGCTGGTCGAGGTAGAAGCCGGTCTTCTGGCCGGCGAGGACGTCGACGGCGTAGCCGATGCCGTTTTCACGGAACACGACCGGTTCGGGGAGCGTTCCGCGCACGACGCCGACCCGGGGCGCGAGGCCTTCGAGCGCGCGCACGTCGGCATCCGAGCGCTCGACGATCGCGCGTGCCGAGGTGGCGTCGGCGAGGGCGTCGACGATCGCGTCGCGCCAGGCCTCGGCGCCGGCCGAGAGCAGCTGCACGACCACGACGTCGGCGTAGCGGTCGGCGACGATGCCCGGCAGTCCATCCGACTCGCCGTGCGCAAGGCGCACGGCGTCGTGGCGCGCGTCGAGCATTCCAGCGCGGGCGGCGATCGCCTTGCGCAGGCGCATGGCGATGAACGAAGCGTCGATCGACGTCGGCGCGAACGACCAGACGCGCGCGCGGATCTGCGAGGCCGGCGACCACGCGGCGAGCGCGAGCAGATCGCCGTCGTCGGCCCGCACCTCGACGGTCGCGCCGCTGGCCGGCTCGCCTTCGACGGCGGCGATCGCTCCCGAAAACAGCCACGGATGGCGATGGCGAAGCGAACGGTCGCGGCCGGGCTTCACCCGGACTACCGGCAGCCTGGCGGGCATGCGTCAGGCCGGCTGCGATGCCGGTGGCACGGCGACGTGCGGCTCGTCGGTCCGGGATGCGAGCGAGCTCATCGGGTCGGCGCGGTTGCCTTGCCCGCGGCAGCGAACGCCCTGCGGAGGTCGTCGATGCGCTTGCGGTTGACGCCGAAGTCGCTGGTCCCCACACGCGATGCCGAGCGGACCTGGATCACGCTCCCGGCCGTATCGACCGCGAGCTCGACGTCGTCGACGAATCCCATCAGCGGGGTCGCGAACTCCAGGTGCGCGTAGTCGGCGCGCGCGGTCACGACACGCGCGCCCGGCATGGCCGCAGCAATGCTGACCAGCGCGGCGAGCGCGACCGGCAGCGGCGCCGTCGCGGCGATCGGCGCGATCGCGTGACGCGGATCGATGGCGCCGCTCCTCACGCAGTTCGGCTTGTCGGGGCAGGGCGCGAGTACGCCGGTGCCGACCTCTGCCGGTCGGCTGCCGGCGAACAGGCTGCCGAAGATCGATGCCATGGCCACCTCCGGGAGCAGGGCGAGCGCGGCGATCGCGATTACGCGGGCGGAGCGCCCGGTCACGCATGCGGAACGCGGGTGAAGTCGTCGATTGCGCGCGCATGTCCGTGCCGTACTCCACAATGTCACCCCGCGAGCGCCGCCTCGACGCGTGCGATTACCGTGCCGTCGATCCTCGGCAGGACGTCGAGGGCCTGCAGGTTCTCGTGCACCTGCCCGACGCGGCTCGCGCCCATGATCACGGTCGACACGTGCGGGTTCTTGAGGCACCAGGCGAGCGCGAATTGCGCGAGCGTGCAATCGAGATCGCGCGCGATCGGCGCGAGACGGCGCACGACGGCGAGCTTGCCCGGGTCGGTGAGCCGCTCCGCGAGCCATTCGTAGCCCTTGACGGTGCCGCGCGATCCCGGCGGGATGCCGTCGTTGTACTTGCCGGTGAGCAGTCCCGAGGCGAGCGGGCTCCAGACCGTGGTGCCGAGACCGATGTCCGCGTACAGGCGGGCATACTCCTTCTCGACCCGGTCGCGGTGCAGCAGGTTGTACTGCGGCTGCTCCATCACCGGCTTGTAGAGCCCGTGGCGATCGGCGATGTGCCACGCCTGCGCGATGTCCGCCGCGGGCCACTCCGACGTGCCCCAGTAGAGCGCCTTGCCGCGGGCGACCATGTCGTGCATCGCGAACACCGTCTCCTCGAGCGGCGTGTCGGCATCCGGACGATGGCAGAACACGAGGTCGACGTGGTCGAGCCCGAGGCGGGCGAGCGAGCCGTCGATGGCCTGCATCAGGTACTTGCGGTTCAGCGTGTTCTTCTCGTTCGGGCCGTCGTGGAGCCCCCAGTAGAACTTGGTCGAGACGACGAACGCGGACCGGCGCCAGCCCAGGCGGCGGATCGCCTCGCCCATCAACGTTTCGGACTCGCCTCTTGCGTAGACCTCGGCGTTGTCGAAGAAGTTGACCCCGGCATCGAACGCGGCGGCCATGCACTCGCGCGCGCTGTCGGTGCCGAGCTGGTTGCCGTAGGTGACCCACGAGCCGAACGAGAGCTCGCTGACCCTGAGCCCCGAGCGGCCGAGGCGCCGGTAGTTCATCGCAGTCATGGTCTCTGAGTCGGCTCGCGCGGATGGCGCGCGTTCGCCGCGGTTAGAATCTCGCGACCTGCATTCTAACGCCAAGGATTTGCCGATGCCTCGTGCCGCGAAGCGCAAGCGTCCGCCACTCTCCGTCGAAGCGCTGTGGTCGATGCACCGGGTCGGCTCGCCGACGCTCTCGCCCGATGGCGCCTGGGCCTGCGCACCGGTCACTTCGTTCGACATGGAGAAGAACGAAGGCAGCACGTCGCTCTGGCTGTTTGCGTCGACCGCCCGTGGCCGCAGCGCGAAGGGCAAGCGCCTCACGGAAGGCGACAAGGACAGCGCGCCCGCATGGGCTCCGGATGGGCGGCACGTCGCGTTCACCGCGAAGCGCAGGGACGACGCTGAGCCGCAGGTGTACCTGATCGCGCCCGACGGCGGCGAGGCGCGACGGCTCACGACGCTTGCGACCGGGGCGTCGGCGATCAAGTGGTTCGCCGACGGCCGGCGCATCGCGTTCATCTCGTGGGTGTGGCCGGAATTGCGCGGTAACGCTGCGCAGAAGAAGCGCATCGACGCCCGGAAGGCCGACCCGGTGAAGGCGTTCGTCACCGAGCGCGCGGAGTACCGCTACTGGGACCACTGGCTTGCCGACGGCCGCGAGCCGCACCTGTTCGTCGTCGATGTCGCGAGCGGCGCCTGTCGCGACGTGCTCGCGGGGACCGGGCTGCGCCTGCGTCCCTGGGAGCCCGCGGCCGCCGAGTACGACATCGCGCCCGACGGCTCGGAGATCGCGCTGACGTTCGACCCGAACCCCGAGCCTGGCATGACGCATCGCGCCGACCTCGTTGTCCTGAACCTGCGCACGCGCCGGTGGAAGAACCTCACCGCCGACAGCGGCATGTCCGACGAGCACCCGGTGTACTCGCCCGACGGCAAGGCCATTGCCTACCACGCCTACGACACCGCGCGTCTGTTCAACGACCAGGGCCACCTGCGCATGGTCGATCGCCGCACGGGGGCATGGACGCGCCTCGCGCCAGGGCTCGATCGCCCGACGACCGGCGTGCAGTGGAGCGCGGACGGCAACGCGCTCCTGTTCCTCTGCGAGGATCGGGGTCGGGTCGGGCTGCATCGACTCCCGCTCGGGGCCGAGACCTCCGATCCCCTGATCGCGGGTGGCACGATCGGCGGCTTCGCGTGCTCGCGGGACGGGCGCGTGATCGCCTTCGACCGCTCCGCGGCGAGCCACCCGCCGCGCCTGTTCGCCGCGGCGGGCGACGGCTCGGGCGAGCGCGCGATCGAGCACCTGAACGAGGCGTTGCTGGCGCGGCACGCGACGGGTGAGACGCGCGAGTTCACGGTCAAGGGCTGGGGCGGCGAACCGGTGCAGGTGTTCGTCACCTATCCCCCGGACTTCGACCCGGCGCGCAAGTGGCCGCTCCTGCACTCTATCCACGGCGGCCCGCACGCGGCGCACCACGACGGCTGGCACTTCCGCTGGAACGGACAGGTGTTCGCGGGCACGGGCCACGTCGTCGTCGCCGTCAATTACCATGGCTCGTCGGGATTCGGGCAGCGCTTCCTCGAGACGATCACCACGCGCTACGGCGAGAAGGAGCTGGCCGACGTCGAGGCGGCGACCGACTTCCTGCTGCGCAAGGGCTACATCGACCGCGAGCGGCTGGTGGCCACCGGCGGGAGCTACGGCGGCTTCATGGTCGCCTACATGAACGGCCACACCGACCGCTACCGCGCGTTCGTGTGCCACGCTGGCTGCTACGACTGGGTGAGCATGATGGCCACCGACGGCTACCGCTTCTTCAACGAGGAGCTCGGCGCATTCCACTGGGAGGACGAGGCCCGCGTGCTGAAGCAGTCGCCGCACCACCACGTCGGCGTGGCGAAGACGCCCACTCTGGTGATCCACGGCGAACTGGACTACCGCGTGCCGGCGACGCAGGCGCTGCAGTACTACAACACGCTGAAGGCGAAGGGCGTGCCGGCGCGGCTCGTCTACTTCCCCGACGAGAACCACTGGATCCTGAAGCCGAAGAACTCGCGGCTCTGGTACCGCGAGTTCTTCGACTGGATCGCGCGCTTCGCGGGGACAAGGGCGAAGGCGGGGCGCGCCGCGCCTGCGCGTGCGGCGAAGCGGAGGACCGCCTAGACCCTGCGGCGGCGGTCAGACCGCCGTCAGCGGCGGGCCGGCTTCGCGCCTTTCGAACGCTCCCTGGCATTCGACGCAGCGCGTGGCGGCGGGATAGGCGTTGAGCCGCGCGGCGGCGATCGCGTCGCCACAGTCGATGCATTCGCCGTACGAACCGGTGGCCACGCGGCCGAGCGCGCCCTCGACGTCGGCGAGCTCGGCGAGCAGGTGCCGCGCCTCCGCGATGTCGCGTGCCGCCATTTCGTCGCCGACGCCCCAGTCGTCGGTCTCGGCGGGCACGCTGGAGAGGCCGACGACGCCACTGTCGCCGGTACCCTTGAGATGCGCGCGGATCTCGCCGCGGAGCGCGCGCTGGCGCTCGCGCAGGCGCGATTCCAGGGCGCTCCTTTCCGCGGTGGTCAGGGGGGGCACTTTGGCGGCCATGGGACGCAACACTCCTCAGGGGTTCGGCGAGGGCCGTACCATTCGTTGCGAGGATCGCAGGGCCCGTCCCGGCCGGGATTGACGCCGGTCAATGCCGGTCGATGCGGGGCAGGGCCGGGCGCTAGCGCAGGCGCTTCGCCGCGAGTTCTTCCTCGATGTTGTCGCGGAAATAGCTCCACGGCGACGACGACGTGGACAGTCGCCGCCAGACCTCGGACGAGACACCGGCGTACTCGAACCGGCCCGATGTCAGCTCGACGACCAGCGTGCGGGTCTTCTCGTCGTAGCCGGCGGCGCGCAGGTTGCCGGCATTGAGCTTCCTCATCTCCATCGCCTGCATCTCCTTCCGGAACCCGGCTGGCCGCCCCGCGGCCGAGTATCGCCGCCGGCGTGCGCCAGGGTCAATGGCGGACCCGTCGGGCCGCCGGCCTTGCCCGCGCCGGTCGCCCCCCGCCGCTATACTCGGAGCGGTGATCCTGAGACGCATCTACCTGCTGCTGTTCTATCCCCGGGCCGAGTGGGACGAGATCGCGCGCGAGACCATCCGCATCGACACGCTGGTGCGGAGCTACATCCTGCCGCTGTCGCTGATCCCGCCGATCGCGACGGTGATCGGCATGAAGACCTTCGACATGAGCTGGAATCCGGCTGCCGGCTACCAGGTCCCGCCCGATGAGATCTACGCGGCCGGCGTGGCGACGCTGTTCGGCTCGATCGGCTCGATCTTCCTGCTCGCGGCGATCTTCCGGCTGATCGCGCCGATGTACGGCAGCTCGCGCGATTTCGTCGCGGCGCTCAAGGTGGCGACGTTCGGAGCGATTCCGGTGCTGCTCGCAGGCGCCGTGCTGGTCGTGCCGATCCTCGTGATCGTATCCGTCGTCGCGCTCTGCCACACGCTCTACCTGTACTGGCTCGGCGTGCATCACGTGCTCGGCGTCGAAACCGGTGCGCAGGCCGAGTTCATCGGCGTCTCGATCACGATGCTGGGCGGTGCCTCCGCGCTCCTCGGCGCCGGCGCGTCGAGCCTCGGTCTCTTCTGAAGCGTCGGCCGCGGGTGCTAGCGTTCGCGGCGGTCATTTGCCCGCGGCGGCGCCCCACAGCTGCTTCAGCCTGGCGTCGCGCCCGCATCCGGTGCGGTAGTAGCTGTAGCGTACCGGGTTCTTGATGTAGTAATCCTGATGGTAGTCCTCGGCGGCCCAGAACTCCCCGGCCAACTGGACCGGCGTGACGATCGGGTCCTTGAACGGCTTGGTCTTGTCGAGCGCCGCCTTCGACGCCTCGGCCGCCTTCAGCTGGGCATCGTCGTGAACGAAGATCGCGGTGCGGTACTGGCTGCCTTCGTCGCAGAACTGCTTGTCCTTCACCGTCGGGTCGATGTTGCGCCAGAACACCTCGAGCAGCTTCTCGTAGCTCACCTTCGACGGGTCGTAGGTCACCTGCACCACCTCCGTGTGCCCGGTGAACCCGGCCGAGACTTCCTCGTACGTCGGGTAGCGCTTCTTGCCGCCCATGTAGCCCGACGTCGTGGAGATCACGCCGGGGATCTTGTCGTAGGGTGGCTCCATGCACCAGAAGCAGCCACCGGCGAACGTGGCGACCGCGGTCTTCGGCGCCGGTGCCTGCGCGGCGGCGTGCGGCGCGCCGAGTGCGACGAGAAGGAGGCCGGTGGCGAGCGCGGCGAGGGTCTTGGACATGGCGGCTCCGGGAGGTCGTGGCGTCGCGATTATGCCCCGACGCGCGGCCGACCCGCGTTCGACACCAGTGCTAGCATTGGGCGCCGATCCTCGGGGAGGAACCATGTCGTCGATGCAGTCATCGACCCGCTGCCGCGGGTCCTCGCGCGCCGGCGCGCTGGCACTCGCCGCCGCCCTCGCGCTGGCGGCGACGGTCGCCGGCCCGGATGCACGCGCCGCCGAGCCCGCGAAGACGCTGCGGATCGCGTTCCCGATCGCCGAGACGAGCTTCGATCCGGCGTTCGCCTCGGACGCGGTCTCCGACGCGGTGATCGACAACATCATCGAGTCGATGCTCGACTACGACTACCTCGCGCGTCCGGTGCGGCTCGTGCCGCGCACGCTCGAGTCGATGCCGACGGTCGAGGATGGTGGCCGCACCTACTTCTGCCGCCTGCGCAAGGGCGTCATGTTCACGCCCGATCCCGCATTCAAGGGCGTGCCGCGGGAACTGACCGCCGCGGACTATGCCTACAGCATCAAGCGTCACCTCGACCCGGTGCAGCGCTCGCCGTGGGCCTGGCTCGTCGAGGGCAAGCTGGTCGGCGGCGACGAGTCCCAGGCCGCGGCGAAGCGCTCGGGCCGATTCGACTACGATGCACCGCTGCCCGGCCTCGAGGTCGTCGACCGCTACACGCTGAAGATCCGGCTCAAGTCACCCGACTACCGGTTCGCGTACGTGCTCGCCGTGCCGAACATGGGCGCCGTCGCACGGGAGGTCGTCGAGGCCTATGGGCGCGACATCGGCGCCCATCCCGTCGGCACGGGTGCCTACCGGCTCGGCGAGTACAAGCGGAGTTCGCGCATCGTCCTCGAGGCGAATCCGGGCTTTCGCCGCGTCACCTACGCGCCGGTCGGGCCGGTGCCGGCGGCGTCACAGCCGTTGGCCGCGGCGCTGAAGGACAAGCGGCTGCCGCTGGTGCCGCGCATCGAGATCTCGGTGATCGAGGAGGGCCAGGCGCGCTGGCTCGCGTTCCTCAAGGGCGAGGTCGACCTGCTGTCCAACATTCCGCCGGAGTTCACCGACATCGCGCTGGAGAACGGGCGACTCAAACCCAATCTCGCCTCGTCCGGCATCCGGCACTACGTGCAGACGCGCCCCAACGTGAGCTTCACGTACTTCAACATGGAGCACCCGGTCGTCGGCGGCTACACCCCGGAGAAGGTGGCGCTGCGCCGGGCGATCGGCATGGGCTACAACATCGAGGAGGCGATCCGCGTGCTGGCGAAGGGCCGGGCGGTCGCGGCGACCGGACCGATTCCGCCGGGCATCGAGGGCTTCGACCCGAAGCTGCGCACCAACGCGCAGATCTACGACCCGGGCGCGGCGAGGGCGCTCCTCGACAAGTTCGGCTACCGCGACCGCAACAGCGACGGCTACCGCGACTTGCCCGACGGCAAGCCCCTCGTTCTCGAACGCTGGTCGACGCCGGTGTCCACGGCGCGGCAGGGCGACGAGCTGTGGCGCAAGAACATGGACGCGATCGGGCTCAGGATGGAGTTCAGGAAGGAGAAGCTCCCCGAGATGCGCAAGATGTCGCGGCAGGGCATGATCCCGATGCGCGGCGACGGCTGGAACGCCGACTACCCGGACGCCGAGAACTTCATGCAACTTCTCTACGGACCGAACGCCGGCCAGGAGAACTACGCGCGCTTCAACCTGCCCGAATTCAACAAGCTCTACGAGGAGGCACGGGCGATGCCGGACTCCCCGAAGCGCACGGCGCTGTTCAGCCGCATGACCGAACTCGTGGTCGCGTACGCGCCGTGGCGCATGGGCGTCCACGACATCGAGGACCACCTGACGCACGCGGCCGTGCGCCACTACATGCCGCACCCGATCCGCTCGCAGTCCTGGATGTTCATCGAGCTCGATCGCGGCACTGCCGTCAAGTAGCGACGCCGCCGACCCGTCGGGTCGGCGGCGCGGACGGCTGACGCCTGCCGCGGGCGGTGCCGCGGCGGCTACTTGGGGGGCGGCGGGGGATTGAGCCAGGGGAATGCCGAGGGCGCTTCCTGCGGCACCATCACCGGCTTGCAGTCGTCGAGCCTGCGCGCCAAGCCGTCGCGGATCAGCTGCAGCTCCATGCCCTTGCCGCGCAGCTCCATGAGCCCGTTCGAGTACCGCACGCCGGACGCGGCAGCGATCTGGTAGAGCGTGATCCGCTCGCTGCCCGGCGTGAGCATCCGCGCTTCGCCCTCGGTGAAGCGGATCACCCAACGCTCGCCCTCGAGCGTGCATTCGAACGTGTCCTTGGAGGGCACGTCGGCCGGCTTCGCGGGAGGGGTGCAGGCGGCGAGGACGCCGAGCGCGGCGAGGACGCCGGCGCGGCGCAGCATTCGGGTGGATCGCATCGCGGGACTCGGGCTCGTACCTGCGCGAGCATAGCATCGCGCGCCGGCGCACGCGAAAGCCTCAGTGCCCGCCCGGCCGCCCGAAGGGCACTGAGCACCCCCTCGGGGGACAGCGAACGCAGTGAGCGTGGGGGTCGTTCAACTCAGCAATCGGGGACGTTGACCGCGATGCCCCCGAGCGAGGCCTGCTTGTGGCGTTCGGCCATCTGTCGGCCGCGCTCGACCATCGTCCGGATCAGCGCGTCGAGCGACTGACGCGGCATCGGATGACGCAGCGCGCTCTGGGCGGCAGTGACGGCATGGCCCGCGGCGGCGGCGTTGCGCTCGATGCAAGGCTGCTGGATGCGCGCACCCTCGGGGTCGCACGCGAGCCCGAGGTGCGGTTCGAGCGCGAGCTCCGCGGCCATGAGCACGTGGTCGTTGGTGCCGCCCTGCGCGGCCGCGAAGCCGGCGGCGGCCATCGCCGCCGCGACGCCGACCTCGCTCTGGCAGCCGGCCCGGACCAGGCCCGCGGTCCGAAGCAGGCCACCGATCGCCGCGGCCGTGAGCAGGAAGTCGACGGTACCCTGCTCGCGATGGATCGTCGGCGACTCCCCGAAGTGCGAGAGCAGTGCGGCGACCGGCCCGGCCGAGCCGTTGGAAGGCGCGGCGACGACGCGCCCGCCCGCGGCGTTCTCCTCGGCGACCGCCATCGCGAACACCGCGCACCACTGCGCGGCCGAGCCGTTGCCGGCCCGCAGCGTGTCCGCTTGCGCGGGTGCGCGGCGCACGCGACCGCCTGGCAACGTGCCGTCGGTGGCGAGCCCACGCTCGATCGCGCCGCGCATCGCGTCCGCGACGCGCAGCAGCAGCGACCGGACCTCGCCCGGACTGTGCACCACGGACTCGTTGGCGAGGGTGATCTCGGCAATGCGCTTGCGCTGCGTGCGCCCGACCTCGAGCAGCTCACCGATGGTCGAGTACGCGTACGGAACGCGGGCGGGACCACGCCGCCCGGGAGGGTCCTCGCGCGACGCCACCAGGCCGTCGCCAAGCGAGTGGTAGATCCGCGAGAAGAGCACCTGGCCCGCCGCATCCAACGCCGAGAAGCCGAGGACGTTGCCGTCGTGGGCCCGGACCTGGTCGACGCGGAAGACGACGTCGCGCTCCGGATGGAAGTCGATGCGATGGCGCCCGGCAAGGGCGATCGAGCGGTCGTTGTCGGCATCCGCGGTGCAGCGCGCGAGCAGCACGCCGTCGCAGGTCGCCGTGGGGATCCCGGCGAGGCCGGCGACGACCGCACGCTGGGCGCCCAGCTCGCGTCCGGTGCAGGCGAGCCCGCCGAACAGCTCGACGCGCACGCGCGCCGTGCGCGTGACGAGGCCGTCGGCGGCGAGCTCATGCGCGAAGCGCCGCGCCGCCTCGAGCGGGGCCACGGTCTGCGACGACGAAGGCCCCGGTCCGACGCGGTAGCTCTGGCTGATGTTGAGATACACGAAACGCGGATCGACGTTCGGCGACGCCCGGTTGATGTCGGGGAACCAGCCGGCATTCCCGGGCCGTCGGCGGCACGGACGCCCAAGGATAAGCGTACCTTCGCGGCCACGCGACTGTTGAGGCCTACAATCTGCCGAACGGTCGCCGCGCCGCGGTATCGCCGACACGCCGCCGGCGGAATGCCTTACGTTCGCGCCGATTGCGGCGCGCCGTGCGCGAACCGCACGCTCTCGGGGTAGGAGAGCACCTCGGGGACCGAGCCGTTGCGGATCTCGCGCTGCACGTCCTGCCACCACCCGGCGTCGAGCAGGCAGGCATGGTGTCGGTAGAAGTCCTCGCGGATCCTGGGATCGGTGAGCAGGAAGGTCTCGAACTCCTCCGGGAAGACGTCGCGCGGCCCCACCGCGTACCAGACGTCGTCCGACATGTCGTCGAACCCCGGCGGGGGCGGCGGGATCTTCCGGAAGTTGCAGTCGGTCAGGTACTCGATCTCGTCGTAGTCGTAGAAGATCACGCGCCCGAAGCGGGTGACGCCGAAGTTCTTGTACAGGAGGTCGCCAGCGAAGATGTTCGCGCGCGCGAGCTGCGCGATCGCGTCGCCGTACTCGCGGATCACACGCGCCCGCTCCCAGTCGTCGGCTTTCTCGAGGAACATGTTGAGCGGCGTCAGCCGGCGCTCGATGTAGACGTGCCTGACGACGATGTGGTCGCCGTCACGCTCGACCTGCGACGGCGCCACTGCCTCCAGCTCGTCCAGGAGCTCCTGCGTGAAGCGCTCGCGCGGGAACGCCACGTCCGAGTACTCGAGGATGTCGGTCATGCGCCCGACGCGGTCGTGGTGCTTGACCAGCGCGTACTTCTGCTTGACGCGCGCACGGTCGGTGTCCTTCGAGGCCGCGATGCGGTCCTTGATCACCTTGAAGACGTAGGGATAGGAGGGCAGCGTGAACACGCTCATCACCAGACCCTTGATCCCCGGGGCGACGATGAAGCGGTCGGTGGAGTGCCGCAGGTGGTGCAGGAAGTCGCGGAAGAACAGCGTCTTGCCGTGCTTCTGCAGGCCGACCATCGTGTAGAGCTCGGCCGCGGTCTTGTCGGGCAGCAGCGAGTTCAGGAACTTCACGTACGCGGACGGGACTTCCATGTCGACCAGGAAGTAGGCGCGGTTCGCCGAGAACAGGAATGCGAGCTCGGTGGGCTCGAGGAGCAGCGCGTCGACGACGAGCCGCCCCTCGGCGTCGTGCTTGAGCGGTACCGCGAAGGCGCGCACGTCGAGGCCATTGATCACCCGGCCGACGATATAGGCGGTGCGGTTCCTGAAGAACAGGCTGCCGAGCACCTGGATCTGCAGGCTGGTCGCGGCCTCGAACGGCCGCGGGTACCTGCGGCGGAACGCGGCGAGGACGTTCCTCAAGTCGCGGCGGAAGTCGGCGAAGCGCTGCTCGAGCCGCAGGTCGAGCACGATGTCGATCAGCGCACCGCGCACGCCGGACTCGCGGGGGTAGTAGCTGCGGTAGGTCGGCGGGTCGGCGTCGAGGTATTCCGTCGACACGGCCGGCCGTACGAAAATGAACCCGTTGTGGAAATAGGTGCGGTGCAGGATCTTGCACGACACCGAGTTGAAGAAGGTCTCGGCGCACTCCGGCTGCCGGTGCTCGATCAGCATGCCGATGTAGTGCAGCTTGACCCGCGCCCACAGCGCGTCCGCACCGCCGCTGGTGAGGCCCGCCGAGACGAACTCGCGCTCGATGCGCTCCGCGGTCTCGCCGACCCGCCGGTCGTAGAAGTCGATGCGGTCGCGGACCAGGTGCGCGATCGCGCGAAAGTTGCCCGCCTCGAACTGCCGCTTCGCGGCGCGCGCGCAGTCGCGGAACAGCGCGTAGTGCTTGTCGAAGCCTTCGATGAGTGCCTTCGCGACCGAGCGCGCGGTGGCGTCGACCTCGGGCGCGACGGCAGTGGGGGAAAGCACGCGGGCAGGCATCGCGTCGGGAGCAGGCGGACGCGCGCGGCGCGTCCCGGTGGTGGGGCTCATGATACCGTAGCGCTGCAACGCCAACCGCCGATGCCGATGCCCGACGCGACCACGAATCCGTCCTGCGCACGCCGTGCCGCGTGCGCCGTGATCCTCGCGGCGTATGCGGCGGGCGCCGGCGCGCAGGTCTACAAGTGCGTCGACGCGCGCGGGCAGGTCACCTATCAGCAGGAACCCTGCGCGGGCGGCACGTCCGGCGGGCCGGTCCAGTTGAACGACGCGCTGAAGGTGCGCCCCGCGGGCGACGAGGCCACGTGGTCGGCGGCCGCGCGCGAAGGAAAGCCGCTGGTGGGCATGCCCAAGCCGTTCGTGATCGCCGCGTCCGGCGAGCCCAGGGAAATCCGCGTGCCCAAGCCGGGCGAGGGCGGTACCGAAGTGTGGGTCTACGCCAAGGGCGGGCAGGTGACGCGCATCGGCTTCGCGGGCACCGGCGTCGTCGCCTGGATCCGAGCGGATGCGGCCGCCGCGGAGGCACCGGGGACGGCACCAGCGCGTGCGGCGGACCGCGCGACGCGCGTCAGAGAGGCGCTCGGCATCGGCAAGCCCTGCGCCGCGGTGCTCGCCGAGGCGGGCCCTGCGGATCGCGAGGAGCCGCTCTCGGTGGGCGGCGTCGCCGGGTCGGGCACCCGGTACGTGTACTCCTTCGACCCGGCCAACGCGAACGCGTACGCGGCGTTCGTCTGCGTCGGCGGGCGCGTCACGGGCGTCGAGCGCTACATGACGGGGCAGTGACGCGTCGCCGCAAACGCTACTTGCCGCCCTCCTGGTCGGCCTTGAACTGCGCCGCCGCCTTGTTGTACTCCTCGATCGTGGCGTTGGCCGCGTCGAGGTGCGGCTTGGCCTGGTCGGCGATCCTGTTGTACGCGCCCTGCTGTTCCTGCACGTACTTCTTGAGGCACTCGAGATAGGCGTTCGCGCTCTTCACCCAGTTGTTGCGGCGCAGGTCGCTCGCGAGTCGACCGGGGTGATCGTCCGGCTTGGTGCAGCCATGCGGAGCGACCGGCGTCGGAGCGGCCTGCTGGGCGAAGGCAGGGGCGGCGAGGCCGATCAGCACGGCCACGGCAAGGGTGCGCAGGATCATGTCGGAAGTCCGTTGTGCAAGACCATGACATTGTAATGACGCGCGGTGGCGCCGGAAAGTGCAATGCGCATGCGCGGCGTCACCGTCCGGGCAGCCAGGAGGCGCGCGCGCGGTGGCCGCGGCGGCGCCATCGACGCGCCGCAGCCGGGGCAGCGCGTCGAGTCGTCGCCGGTCAGGGTTGCGTTTCGGTGAAGGTGTCGCACCGGCGCGGATCGCCCGTTTCGAGGCCGCGCTTGAACCAGTACATCCGCTGCTGGGCCGAGCCGTGCGTGAACGCATCGGGCACGACATAGCCCTGGGTGCGCTTCATGATCTGGTCGTCGCCGACCGCGGCCGCGCCGCGCAGGCCCTCCTCGAGGTCGCCGGGCTCGAGCAACTTGCGCCGTTGCGCGAAATGGCCCCAGACGCCGGCATAGCAATCCGCTTGCAGTTCGAGGCGTACCTGCAGTGCGTTGCGCTCGGACGGGCCCGCGCGCTGCACCAGGCGGTCGAACTGCTGCATCGTGCCGAGCACGTTCTGCACGTGGTGCCCCACCTCGTGGGCGACCACGTACGCCTGCGCGAAGTCGCCGGGGGCACCGAAGCGCCGCGCCAGCTGGTCGAAGAAGGCGGTGTCGAGGTAGAGCTTGCCGTCGCCCGGGCAGTAGAACGGCCCGACGGCGGCGCTGGCGAAGCCGCAGGCGGAGCGCACCTGGTCGCCGAAGATGACGAGTCCGGGCTTCGGATAGCCCTTGTTGAACATCGCCTGGAACAGCGCGTTCCACACGTCCTCCGTGTCCCCGAGCACGCGAGCCACCATCTCCTTCGTCGGATCGGCGGACTTGGTCGCCGCACCGGACCCGACCTGCGGTCCGTAACCGGGCGGTGCCGACCGCGGCGCCGGCGCTGGTTCAGGGGCACTCAGGCCGCCCAGCAGACTGAAGGGATTGATGCCGAGCAGCACACTGGCGATGAGCGCGAGGATGATGCCCCCCAGCCCGATCTTCATGCCGCCGCCGCCGAGCCCGCCGCCGCGCGGGCGCATGCCCGAGCGGTCCTCGACGTTCTCGCTGCGACGCATTTCGCCCCAACGCATGGCCGTTCTCCCTTGCTACGTTTCCGTGTCATTCATCGGCGCGCCAATCCGCGGCCGCCAACTTGCGTCGGCCGCTGCACGCCCCGAAGCGCGCAGTCTAGCGCAGCGGCGCGCGGCGACGCACGGCGAAGTGGCGCGCCGGTGCGCCGACCGGGTCGAGCCGGATCAGGGCAGGACGACGAACTTCCCGCGCCCGTGCCCGCGCTGCATCGCGCGCTGCGCCTCGGCGACCCCGTCGAGGTCGACACGCTGTTCGATGTGGGGCTGCAGCACGCCCGCGGCGGCGAGTGCCGCGAGCCGCTGCAGCGAGGCATCGCTCGCGCGGAGCATGAGATTGCGCACGCGGATGCCGCCGGCGATCGACGAGACGAACGCGCCCACCCCGGTGGCGATCGCCGCGGCCGTGCTGCCGGCCGTGCCGAGGTAGAGCCCGCCGGGGACCAGCAGTCGACGTGCCCGGCGCCAGTCGAGCGCGTTGACCGCGTCGAAGACGACGTCGAAGCTCTCGCCGCACGCGAGGACGTCGGTCCTCGTGTAATCGATCACCCGGTCGGCGCCGAGGCCGGAGACGAACTCGACGTTCGACGGGCCGCAGGTCGCGCTGACGTGCGCGCCGAGGTGTTTCGCAAAGCGCACGGCGAAGTGGCCGACACCCCCCGCGCCGCCCGTGACGAGCACGCGCTGGCCCGCGGTCAGCCGGGCGTCGTCGGCCAGCGCCTGCACCGCGGTGCCGCCGGCCAGGGGCAGCGTCGCCGCCTGCTCGAACGTCAGCGACTGGGGCACCGCGACGGCGTGATGCGCGGGCACCGTGATGAACTCCGCGCACGAGCCCTGGCGCCCGAACGGCGACAGCGAGCCGAACACGCGCTCCCCGACGTGCCGCGGGCCCGGACCGCCACCGATCGCGACGATTTCCCCGGCGAAGTCGGTGCCCGTCCCCCGTGGTGGGCGTGCGAGCACCGGGACGAGGCGCAGGTGCCCGTCGCGGATCTTCCAGTCGAGGGGATTCAGGCTCGCCGCGGCGACGCGGACCTTGATCTCGCCCGCGGCCGGCTCGGGCGCATCGACATCGACGACCTCGAGGACCTCTGGCGGACCGAAGCTGCGGTAGCGAATGGCGCGCACGACTTGCGGCGAGACAGGATGGGACGTGTGCAGGTACGGGGTGGCCGCGCCGGAACCGTCAGGGCTTGAGCGCGCGGTAGAGGAACGGCAGG
Source organism: uncultured beta proteobacterium (assembly GCA_963705175.1). Taxonomy (GTDB): domain Bacteria; phylum Pseudomonadota; class Gammaproteobacteria; order Burkholderiales; family Casimicrobiaceae; genus VBCG01. The sequence goes on from CAVPJE010000013.1 coordinate 83,506, forward strand.
CTCGCGTCCATCCGGTAGTCGATCGACGAGTGGTTGTCGTCGAACTCCTCGTAGCGATGCGCGATGCCGTGCTGCGCCAGATGCCGCGACAGGATGCGCGCGCCGTAGTGCAGGTGATACTGGTCGCGCCAGCCGCAGTCGATGTAGATGCCCAGGAGCGAGGCGAGGTTCGCGCGGTAGCGCGCGACGAGGTGGATCGGGTCGTGCGCGAGCCATGCGCGCCACCGCGCTGCGATCACCTCGCCGGTCTCGAGGTCGAGCGGCAGCCGGAAGCCGAGCGGCGCCTCCGGGTCGGCATCGTACGTCGCCGCCATCGCGAGCATCATCAGCGCGTGGGCCTCGGCGTCGTTCAGCTTGTCCTTCGACCAGATCGCCTCGAGGAAGCGCCGTACGCGGCCGTCGTCCTCGCCGCGCCCCGAGGCCTTCGCGTCCCGCGCAACGTCGACGCGGCCGGCGCGGCGCGGCGGCTTGCGGTAGCGGTCGAGCTCGTTCAGCGTGCGCGGCCAGTCGGTCATATAGCAGAAGTCGAAGTAGGCGTCGCCCGAGTGGTCGGCGATCGCGCCCCAGTGCTTCGCGTACTTCATCCCGTGGATCATCGCGCCGTAGCCGCCCGACGACTTGCCGAAGCAGCCGCGGTGCTCGCGCGAGGCGAGCGTGCGGAACTCGCGGTCGACGAACGGCACGATCTCCTGCGTCAGGTAGTCGGCGTAGCGCCCGATCGCGCTGGAGTTCACGTACTGGTTGCCGCCGAGGCAGGTGAAGCAGTCCGGGAAGACGAGGATCGCGGGCCCCATCTTCCGCTCGGCGACGAGCCGCGAGACGCGCTCGGGGACGTTCTCGTCGAACGGCCGCCAGTTGAGGTGGGCGAGTCCCGAGCCGGTGAAGCCGACGAGGTCGTAGAGGGCCGGCAGGCGCCGACCGCGCCCGCGACCCGCGCCCTCGTCGTAGGCCGGCGGCAGCCACACCGCGAGCTTGCGCACGTGCGGGTCACCGAGCGGGTTGTCGGCGAGGACCTTCGATTCGAACTCGAGAACGACCAGCGTGCCTTCGGGGCGACGTGGCGACTTGCGGGCCATGGCGGCGTCTCTTTCTTCGCGCTCGCCGGACCTCCGGCGTCCCGCCATTGTCGAGCGGAACGCCGGGGTGCCGCAACCGGCGGGCGCGTCGGGTCAGGCGGCGGCGCGCAGCACGTCGGCGTGCCCGCCCTCGATCGCGATCACCTGGGCCGCGGCGTTGACCGCCGCGGCGATGCGGCCGACGTCGCGCAGCTCCTGCGTGGTGACGCCGGTCCCCTTCAGCAGCTGGTAGTGCGACGCGATGCAGAATTCGCACTTGCCGACGATGCTCGCCGCGAGCGCATAGAGCTCGAAGGCACGCTTGTCGACGCCGCCGTGGTTCGCATAGGCATTCATGCGCAGCTCGGCGCGCAGCGTCTTCAGCTCGGGATCGGCCGCCATCTCCACGTAGGGGTACCAGACGTTGTTCATGCCCATCAACGCGGCGGCGGTGAGCGCTGCCTGGGCGTCGGCGGGCGCGAGCACGTTCGAGCCGCGGATCGCGTCGACGATCGGCGTGCTCTTCGCGGCGAACGCCGCGGCGAGCGCCGCGCCGACGGCCTCGCGCGCGGGCAGGCTGGAGCGCGCGATCGTCGCGTCGAGGTTGAGGCGGATGTCCTTCGCGTAGTCGGGGACGAGCGCCTTGAGGGGGTCGAGGAATTCCATGGTGTCCTTGCGTTGTGCTGGCGCGCCGCGCGGGCCGCCGGTCGGGGCGGGACCGCGGCGCGGCGGACGGCGGGTGGTCGAAGGTCAGGCGGTCTCGAGCTCGAGCGTCACGCCGCCGACGGCGCGATTGCACGGGCAGAGCTCGTCGGTCTGCAGGCCGTCGAGGATGCGCAGCACCTCGTCCGGGTTGCGGCCGACGTTCAGGTTGTTGACGGAGACGTGCTGGATCACGTTGTCCGGATCGACGATGAACGTGGCGCGCAGCGCCACGCCTTCCTTCGCGTCGCGCACGCCGAGCTGGTCGACGAGCGAGCCGGTCGTGTCGGCGAACTGCCACTGCGGCAGCCTCGACAGGTCCTTGTGCTCCCGCCGCCAGGCGAGCTTCACGAACTCGTTGTCCGTCGAGCCGCCCAGCACGACCGCGTCGCGGTCGGCGAAGTCCCTGGCGAGCTTGGCGAAGCCGACGATCTCGGTCGGGCACACGAAGGTGAAGTCCTTCGGATAGAAGTAGATCACCTTCCACTTGCCGGGAAAGGACTTCTCGTCGATCGCCTCGAACGCCGAGACGCCCTTTTCCTCGGGCTGGTTGAATCCGGGCTTCACGCCCATGACGTTGAACGGCTGCAGGGTTTCGCCGACGGTCTTCATTGCGATGCTCCTTGGGTGGCTGGCGCGTCGTGGGCGCCGGTGGGTCGTGAGTGCCGACCACCGAAGGTTATGGTCAATGAAGGAACAATACAAATTGGTTATTACTATGCCGGCGGTAACTTGAAATTATCGACGTGCCGATGTGGATAAGCGCGCTGGCCAACCCGCGTGCGGCACTGCACGATTGAAGTTGGCGGGCGTCGCGCGCTACAGTGGCCGCAACGGCGGCGCGGACCGCGATGCGCCGCTCGCATCACCAGCCCGAGGAGAATGCCGATGCGCCGCACGCGTGCCCGCGTGGCGGCGGCCTGCCTCGCCGTCGCGCTCGCGACGGGCGCCGAGGCGGCCGTGCCCACGCTCACGGATTGCCTGGAAGGCTCCGACTTCGTCGCCAACGCCGCGCGCTCGCGGGACAACGGCATGAGCCGCGCGTCGTTCCTGGATCGCCTGGACGGCGATCTCGTGGCGATCCGCGCGTTCCCGCCCGAATTGCGCTGGTTCGTGCGCAATCCCGACGACGAACGTTTCCTGGTCACCGAGGCCGCGCGCGTCTTCGACCGCCCGCAGGCGCCGGAGCGCCATCAGGCGGAGTTCCTCGCCGCCTGCCTGGACCGCGCGCCCGCGGCCTGATTCACTTCTTTTTCTTCTTCTTCCCGTCCTTCTTCTTCTTGCCCTCCTTCAGGGCGCCCTTCGGGTCGGCGAGTATCGAGCCGCGGCACTTCTTCGCGCCGCAGCGGCAGACCAGGTAGGCGGCCTCCTTCTTCGTCACGCCGCCGTCGACCGAGAGGTTGTAGTCGTAGGCGAGTTCCTCGCCGGGCTCGATGTCGCGCTTCGCGTAGACGTGGACGCGGCCCTCGTCGTCCTCCTTCGTCTTGCAGTTCGGCTTGCACGAGTGGTTGATCCAGCGCGCGGCATTGCCGCGCCGACCGGCATCGATCACGCGGCCGTCGTCCAGTTCGAAGAAGAAGGTGTGGAACGGGATTGTCGGGGTCGCTGTCGGGACGCGACAAACGCCTCGTCCCAGTCGGTGCGCATGCCGCGGTACTCGATGATGCGCGTGCCCTTCGGGATGGGCAGGGCGGCGAACACGCCGCGGCCGTGGATGGAAGAGTTGCGGACCTGGTAGAGGCGCGTGGGTGCTTGGATGGCCATGATGGATTTCCGTTAGGAAGCCGGCATGTTAACCGACCGCAACACACCCGCCACGACGCGGCGGCCTCAGCGCCCGCGCAACAGCACGAGCACGGCGCCGCCGCCCCCGGCGTGACGGGGCGCCTCGCAGTAGGCGAGCACGTCGTCCCAGTGCGCGAGCCAGCGGCGTACCTTGCCCTTCAGCACCGGTTCCTTCGCGGGCGACGAGAGGCCCTTGCCGTGGATCACCCGCACGCAGCGCGCACCGCGGGCACGGGCATCGAGCAGGAACTGCGACAGGTGGTCGCGCGCCTCGTCGGCGGTGAGGCCGTGCAGGTCGACCTCGCCCTGCAGGCTCCAGTGGCCGCGCCGCAGCTTCGTGAGCACGTCGTTGCCGAGGCCAGGTCGCACGAACGTCTGCTCGCCCTCCTGCTCCTGGCCCACGTCCCACGAGTGCGGTGCGGGCACGTTGCCGAACTTCGACGCGAGCAGCGCGTCTTCCTCGTCGGCAATGCGCTGACGCGGGATCGGCGCCGGCCGCGGCGAGGCGATGCGCGCACGGTTGTCCGCCGGCATCCGCGTCACGTCGGCGAACGCCTGCGTGAGATCGATATCGCCGCTCGCGTGCTTGCCCGAGGCGATCGCCCGGCGCGGCGACGGCCCCGGATGGGCGGGATGCGGCGGCCCGTGGGGATGCCGGACGACGTGCGGCTGCGGCTCGCGGTGCACGTGCGGGTCGGCCGCCGGCTTGCGGTTCGCCTCCGCCGTGTCGCGCTTGCGCGCCTCGAGCAGCGCCTTCAGTTCGTCGAGCTTCGCCACGGGTCCATCGCAGGTCGAGCAGGGACGGACCCTGCTACCGGGTACGCCGGGTGTCGGCGCCGCGGAGCGGCGTCCGCGTCAGGCGCCGAGCCCCTCGAGATACGCCTCGGCGTCCAACGCCGCCATGCAGCCGGTGCCGGCCGACGTGACCGCCTGCCGATAGACGTGGTCGGCAACGTCGCCCGCCGCGAACACGCCGGGCACCGAGGTCGCGGTGACATTGCCCTCGGTGCCGCTCTTCACCTTGACGTAGCCGTTCGCCATGTCGAGCTGGCCCTCGAAGATCTGGGTGTTGGGCGAATGGCCGATGGCGACGAACAAGCCGTGCACGGGCAGGTCGCGCGTCGCCCCCGTCACCTTGTGCTTGACGCGTACGGCATTGACCCCGCTCGCGTCGCCCAGCACCTCGTCGAGCACGTGGTCCCAGATCACGCTGACGTTGCCGCCGCGGGTCTTCGCCACCAGCTTGTCGACCAGGATGGCTTCGGCGCGGAAGCGGTCGCGGCGATGGACGACGGTCACGTGCTTCGCGATGTTGGACAGATACAGCGCCTCCTCGACGGCGGTGTTGCCGCCGCCGACGACGACCACGTCCCGGCCTTTGTAGAAGAAGCCGTCGCAGGTCGCACACGCCGACACGCCCTTGCCCATGAACGCCTGTTCGGACGGGAGGCCGAGGTACTTCGCCGACGCGCCGGTGGCGATGATCAGGGCGTCGCAAGTGTATTCACCGCTGTCGCCGACGAGTCGCCTGGGGGTCGAGCGGAGGTCGACCGTGTGGACGTGGTCGAAGATCATTTCGGTGTCGAAGCGCTCGGCGTGCTTCTGGAAGCGCGCCATCAGGTCGGGACCCTGCACGCCGTCGGCGTCGGCGGGCCAGTTGTCGACATCGGTCGTCGTCATCAGCTGTCCGCCCTGCGCGAGTCCGGTGATCAGCACGGGCTTCAGGTTGGCGCGCGCCGCGTAGACGGCGGCGGTGTATCCGGCCGGGCCGGAACCGAGGATGAGCAGGCGGGCGTGCTTGACGGGCATGGCGGACTCGACATTCGTGGGACGATCATTGTAGGAGATTCGGGTCGGCACCCTTTCCGTTCAAGGCTCCCGTGCACGGCGCGTCCCGGCACTGCCGTTTCGCGGTAGAATCCGCCGCATGAAGTCATCGCGGCAACACAGTGTTTTTCAAGCAGAAAAGCGCTCGTAACCGACGCATCGCGCCGGCCGCGTCCGACACGCTGTCGCCGCGTTTCGAGCGGCTGCTGCGCGAGTCGCGGTGGCTGCTCGTCGTCGCGCTGCTGGGCTACGTTGCGCTCGTTCTCGGCAGCTACACGAAGACCGATCCGGGCTGGTCGTTCTCGGGTTCGGGCGCGCCGATCGCCAACCGCGGCGGCCACGTCGGTGCGTGGCTCTCCGACCTGCTGCTCTACCTGTTCGGCCTCTCCGCCTGGTGGCTGGTCGTCGCCGGCATCGTGATCATCGCCAGCGGATATCGGCGCATCAACGAACCGGAACGCGAGAGCGACCACCCGTTGCTCTACGGCTCGCTCGGCTTCGTGCTGGTGCTGCTGTCGTCCTCCGCGATCGAGGCGATCCGGCTCTGGCGATTGCCGGCGACGCTGCCGGACGCGCCGGGGGGCGCGATCGGCGACCTGATCGGCATGGGGCTCGCCCGGGCCCTCGGCTTCAACGGCGCGACCCTCGTGCTGCTCGCGACCTTCGCGGTCGGGTTCTCGCTGTTCACGGGCCTGTCGTGGCTCAGGCTGATGGAGCGCATCGGCATCGGCGCCGAGCGGGTGCTGGCGTGGTTCAAGGCGAGGCGCGAGGAGCGCGAGGACCGGCGCATCGGCGAGCAGTCGCTGCAGGAACGCGTCGCGGTGGTGGAGCGCACGCGCGAGGACGAGGAGGATCGCGAGCCGATCGTCGTCGTGCCGCCGGTCCTGTCGGTGCCGAAGTCCGAGCGCGTGGTCAAGGAGAAGCAGCGGCCGCTCTTCGTCGACATGCCCGATTCACCCTTGCCGCCGCTCGCGCTGCTCGAGGAGGCACCGCCTGCGTCCGAGACGGTGAGCGCCGAGACGCTCGAGTTCACCTCGCGACTGATCGAGCGCAAGCTCGCCGACTTCGGCGTGCAGGTGAAGGTCCTCGCGGCGTATCCGGGACCGGTGATCACCCGCTACGAGATCGAGCCCGCGGTCGGCGTCAAGGGCGCGCAGATCGTCAACCTCGTCAAGGACCTGGCGCGGGCCCTTTCGGTGGTGAGCATCCGCGTCGTCGAGACCATCCCCGGCAAGTCGTGCATGGCGCTCGAGCTGCCGAACCCGCGGCGCCAGATCGTCAAGCTGGTCGAGATCCTCTCGTCGGCGACCTACAACGACGCCGCGAGCCTGACCACGATCGCGCTCGGCAAGGACATCGCCGGCCGGCCGGTGATCACCGATCTCGCGAAGATGCCGCATCTGCTGGTCGCGGGCACCACGGGTTCCGGCAAGTCGGTCGCGGTCAACGCAATGATCCTGTCGCTGCTCTACAAGTCCGAGCCGCGCCAGGTCCGCCTGATCCTCGTCGACCCGAAGATGCTCGAGCTGTCGGTCTACGACGGCATCCCGCATCTCCTCGCGCCGGTGGTCACCGACATGAAGCTCGCGCCCAACGCGCTCAACTGGTGCGTGGGCGAGATGGAGCGGCGCTACCGGGTGATGAGCCAGCTCGGCGTGCGCAACCTCTCCGGCTACAACGCGAAGATCGCCGAAGCCAGGAAGGCGGGAAAGCCGCTCGTCAACCCCGTTTCGCTGACACCAGATACCCCCGAGCCGCTGGAGGAGATGCCGGTCATCGTCGTCGTCGTCGACGAGCTCGCCGACCTGATGATGGTCACCGGCAAGAAGATCGAGGAGCTGATCGCGCGGATCGCCCAGAAGGCGCGCGCGGCCGGCATCCACCTGATCCTCGCCACGCAGCGGCCGAGCGTCGACGTGATCACCGGGCTCATCAAGGCCAACGTGCCGTCGCGCATTGCCTTCCAGGTGGCGAGCAAGGTCGACTCGCGCACGATCCTCGACCAGATGGGCGCCGAGGCGCTGCTCGGACAGGGCGACATGCTCTACCACCCGGTGGGCTCGGGGCACCCGCAGCGTGTGCACGGTGCGTTCGTGTCGGATGCCGAGGTGCATCGCGTCGTCGAGCACCTCAAGGCCTCCGGCGCGCCGCAGTACGTCGAGGGCCTGCTCGAGGGCGGCGGCGAGGACGCCGACGGCGTGTCGGTGGAAGGCGGGGACGCCGAGTCCGACCCGATGTACGACCAGGCGGTCGCCCTCGTGCTGAAGACGCGGCGACCGTCGATCTCGCTCGTGCAGCGTCACCTGCGCATCGGCTACAACCGGGCGGCGCGCCTGATCGAGCAGATGGAGCGCGCCGGCCTCGTCTCGGCGATGCAGGCGAACGGCAACCGCGAGGTGCTGGTGCCGGCGGGGAAGGGGGAGGGCTGATGGCCCGGGGTTGCCGCACCGCGTGCCGGGTTCTCGTCGCCTCGATCATGGCGGCCGCGCCGGTGGCGCAGGCGGGTCCGGTCGAGGTCTACCGCGAAGGGCCGCGCTACTGCCCGCGGGACCGCGGGCCGGACGCGCCGGCGCTGCGCGAGGCCGACGCGATCGCACGCGCGCGGCAGCTCCTGCCCGACGATTTCTGCGGCCCGAACCCGCGCATGGACGGCTGCGACGCGGATGCCGAGCACATTCACGACTCGTGGCGTGTCTACGTCCACCAGTATCGGCTGCGCGCTGGTCGCCACGACTGGCAGGGTCTCGACCACACCTACGTGATCCTCGACCGTGTCGGCAACTGCATCGCCAACATTCCCGGCACCCCGGAGGGCGGAGGACGATGACGCACGATCGACGCAGCAACGGTCCTGCGCTCCGCGGCGCGCCGATCGCGCGGCAGCGGTTCGCCGCCGCGTTCGGGTTCGCGCTGGCCTGCGCGCTCGCGCCGGCACCGCAGGCCGGCGCCGCGACGCTCGAACGGCTGCGCGCGTTCGTGAAGGACACGCAAACCGCGCGCACGACGTTCACGCAGACCGTCGTCGACCGCAACGGACGCGCGGTGCAGCGCGCGAGCGGCGAGTTCCTGATCGCACGACCAGGGCAGTTCCGCTGGGCGGTGGACAAGCCCTACCGGCAACTGGTCGTCGGCGACGGCGAGCGGGTCTGGATCTACGACGAGGACCTGAACCAGGTGGTGGTGCGCAAGGTGGGCGAGGCGCTCGGCAGCACGCCGGCGGCGCTCCTCGCCGGTCGCGACGACGTCGAGCGCGCGTTCACGTGGAAGGAAGCGGCGGCGGAGGGGGGCTTCGACTGGCTCGTCGCCACGCCGCGCGCGCAGGATGCGTCGTTCACCGAAATCCGGCTGGGCTTCGCGGGCAGCGATCTCGCGGCGCTGGACCTCGTCGACGCGTTCGGGCAGCGCACGTCGATCCGGTTCGGCGTGATGGTGCCGAACGCGAAGTTCACGCCGGAGACGTTCCGCTTCGTGCCGCCGAAGGGCGCCGACGTCATCGGCGACAAGTAGCCCCGCAGGTCGACAGCACTCGCTGCGACCACCCGGACCTTCCTGATCGCGGGCGGGTTCGCGCCGGCGTGCCGTACCTGCCGAACGCTTCGCGCGGCATCGGCGAGGCGCGGTCACAAATCGTGGTAAACAACGCGTGCACGATGCGCGAGGCTGCCACGGTCACCATTCTTTAATGTTTTCAGCGACATTCCAGGGACTTTTGACGTCGATAATATTTACGATCGACGAGCCATGCGTAAGTAAGACGCATGATTAATAAGACCAATATATACGGGCCCAAGCTTTGCTTATATAAATAGCGTTACCAGTCCAACTTTGTCGATAAGTACTTGTTCTGTTCAATTAAACGGCCGCGGCCCAGATGCTGCCACGAGGTAGATGATGATGATGGAATTCGCACTTTCGATGCCGTCTGCGCACTTGGCGTCAGGCGCGCGCCGCCGGTACGCCGCGGCGATCGCGGCCGCGCTCGCATTGGCAAGTCCCTCGATCGCCGGCGCGGACGTTTTCACGACCGACTTCAACACGCTCGCGAACAACGCGAACCAGCTCCAAGTAGTTTGCGCGCAGAAAGTGCAGCGCAACTGCGTGTGGAACTGGCAAACGCATGGCGACGATTCGGAGACGCCCGGCACGAGCGACGAAGGCGCGCATCACGATGGCCTGGGCACGCTTCTGACCGATGAAGCGACCGATGCGCTCTGGCCGGACTTCACCCAGTGGGCCGATGACCTCATGTACCGGCGCTGGACGCGCCCGATCGGGGTCGGCAATCCGGTGTTCGGCGGCGGTCCGCCCGTGCCGTCAGAGGAAGCGCCGGACCCGATCCTCGAAGGCGGTCCGCGCGCGCCGTCGCCGGAAGTGTTGAGCCTGTTTGTCGAAGACGACGATCCGCCCCCAGGGACGCGGGCAGTGCCGGAGCCCTCCTCGCTCTCCCTGCTGCTCGCCTCGATGGCGGTCGGCATGGGCGTACTGGCGAGAGCGAGGCGGCGGTCGACGCAGGGGTGACTGGCGCGGCTGCGCCGCGCAGCACGACAGGGCGATGATGCGCGAATGACTTCGCCCGGGCGCGTTCAGGGCAGCGGCAGGCCCTTGTCCGCCATCACCCGCCGGGCGCGGTCGGGATAGTCGGTGATCAGCCCGTCGACGCCCCAGTCGATCAGCCGCGCCATGTCGGCGGGCTCGTTCACCGTCCAGGGCAGCACCGCGAGGCCGAGCGCACGGGCCTCGTCGATGCGCGCGCGCGTGAGGCTCGCGAAGTTCGGCGACCACGTCGTGCAGCCGGCGGCGCGGGCCATCGCCGGCAGGGATCCCCCGTGGTCCGCCGGCGCGATGCCCGCGTGCCATGGCGAGCGGCCGGTCGCGTCGGGCTTCACGGTGTCGAAGTTGCCGCCCTCGGCGGTGATGCACGACGTGGCGATTTCCGGGGCAATCCGCTTGACCGCGGCGAGCGTGCGCCAGTCGAAGGACTGAATCGTCGTGCGGGCGGCAACGCCTGCCTTGCGGATCGCCTCGACGACGTGGCGGGCGAAGGTGTCGGCGTCGGGTGTTGCCTCGCCCGACGTCGGCGTGATCTTGGTCTCGAGGTTGAAGCGCACCGGCTTCCCCGCCTTGCGGGCGAGCTCGAACAGCGCGGCGAGCGTGGGCATGCGCTCGCCGTCGCTCGCGACCTGCTGCGCCCACTGCCGACCGTACCCCGACGCCGGGTCGACGCGGCCGACGTCGTAGCGCTGCAGTTCGGCCAGCGTCAGCGAGCGGATGGGCGGGCCGCGTTGCGCGAGCCAGGCGCCATCGTTGCGTACCAGTGCCGGGTTGAGGTCCGGCGTCGTGCGACGACGACGAGCGACACCGTCGCGCGTGACCGCGAGGTCGGTCTCGAGCGTGGTGACGCCGATCGCCAGCGCCTTCGTGAACGCCGGCGAGCGTGTTCTCGGGCGCGAGGCCGCGGGCGCCGCGGTGGCCCTGCAGGTCGAAGGCGGCGGCGTGAGCCGTCGTGACCATGGCGATGGCCACGGCCGCAATCCGCATCATGGAGAAGAACGACGCCATCACGGCCCGAATTCCTGCTCCGCGCGAATGGCGAGAATCATCCTGTTGGGATGATCCGCCATGATTTCGAATCCATAGCGCCGGTAGAACCCGATCGCGGAGTCCTTGGCGTCCACGACGAGGCCAACGCCGCCTGCCTCTTCGGAGATGCGAGTGACGCGGTCGATCGCATCGAACAGCATGAGCTCACCGATCTTCTTTCCCTGGTGCTTACGACGATCTGGAGCAGCCGGCGGTTCACGTCGTCGTTGCAGCAGTCGAAGCCCTTCGTGTCATGGTGCTCGCTCAGGGGACGAATCAGCATTGCCCTTCATCCTCTCGTAGCGAGCCTCGGCTTCGAGGAACTTTCGGTTGCGAGCCGGTGGATTGTCGATGAGCTCCAACAGGCGGGCGGACTCCCTGGGTGATAGAAGCATTACCGATTCACCTTCGATGATCCGGTTGGCCTTCTCGATCGCAGCCTGGACCACGAACTGGTTCACGGTGGCGCCGACGAGGTCTGCAGCCATCTGCAACTTCTGCTGCGCCCGGCCGGAAACTCGGGTGGTGAGGCGCTTGCTGGCTTGGTCGGGCATGGTGAGCATTCGATTCAATGGGGCTGCGCTGGACCCATTATGCGCGGCTGGGGTCATTCTGGCGCCACCCTGCCGACGCGTGCCTTTGGGATCCCGGACCACGGAGTCGCGACGACCCTTCGCCCCGGTGGTGGGCCGCTGCGTGCTCCCGGCTGTGCAACAATCGGCGACGCCGCGGCCCCTCGACCCCCGGAGGCGCGTATAGGACGTTGCCCTTGGTCTCCTCGGATCTCTTCGCCACCACACCGTCGCCCACCGTGCCGCTCGCCGAGCGGCTGCGCCCGCGCACGATCGACGAGGTGATCGGACAGCGCCACCTGCTCGGGCCCGGCAAGCCGCTCGCGGTGGCGTTCCACTCGGGCAAGCTCCACTCGATGATCCTGTGGGGGCCGCCGGGCGTGGGCAAGACCACGCTCGCGCGCCTGATGGCGGACGCGTTCAACGCGGACTTCATCGCGATCTCGGCGGTGCTCGCCGGCGTGAAGGAGATCCGCGAGGCCGTCGCGCGCGCCGAGATCGTGCGCGCCCAGTCGGGGCGATCGACGATCCTGTTCGTCGACGAGGTGCACCGCTTCAACAAGGCGCAGCAGGACGCCTTCCTGCCGTTCGTCGAGCAGGGCGTGGTCACGTTCATCGGCGCGACCACGGAGAACCCGTCGTTCGAGGTGGTCGGCGCGCTGCTGTCGCGCGCAGTCGGTCTACGTTCTCGAGCCGCTCGCGGCCGGCGAGCTCGCGACGCTCTTCGATCGCGCCGTGCACGCCGCGATGCCGGGCGCGCGGATCGCCGCCACGGCGAAGGATGCGCTGATCGGCTATGCCGACGGCGACGGGCGCAGGCTCGTCAACCTGGTCGAGCAGCTCTCGATCGCCGCGCTGGACGCGGGCGTCGAGGACGTCGACACCGCGTTCGTCGAGCAGACGATCGCGCGGAGCCTGCGTCGCTTCGACAAGGGCGGCGAGGCGTTCTACGACCAGATCTCCGCGCTGCACAAGGCGGTGCGGGGGTCGGACCCGGACGCGGCACTCTACTGGATGTGCCGCATGTTCGACGGCGGCGCCGATCCGCTGTACGTCGGGCGCCGGATGATCCGGATGGCCTCGGAGGACATCGGGCTCGCCGACCCGCGGGCGCTCGCGCTCGCGCTCGACGCGGTCGCCGCCTACGAGCGGCTCGGCAGCCCCGAGGGCGAGTTGGCACTCGCCGAGTGCGTGCTCTATCTCGCCGTGGCGGCGAAGAGCAACGCGACCTACGTCGCCTACGGGGCGGCGCGCGCGTTCATCGCGCAGGACGGCTCGCGCCCGGTGCCGCTGCGCCTGCGCAACGCGCCGACGCGCCTGATGAAGGACCTGGGCTACGGCAAGGGCTATCGCTACGCGCACGACGAGGCCGACGCGTACGCCGCCGGCGAGCGCTACCTGCCCGACGACATGCCCGAGCAGCGCTTCTACCACCCCACGGAGCGGGGGTTGGAGCAGCGGATTCGCGAGCGGCTTGAGGCGCTGCGGCAGCGCGTGGAGGAGGACCAGGCGGCCGCGGGCCGCAGGCGGAGGTCGTAACGTCGCGGGGCGCGAGGAACCTCTCGCGCCCGGCCTTCTGCCATGAGCGTCAGGCGGTTCGGCCGGGAACGGTCAACGGAAAGGCCCGCATCGCGGGCCTTTCCTGTCCTGCCGAACCGTCTCGGGTCACATCGCCTGGACTGCGTTCACACAGGGCGATCCCCGACAGCGGATTGATGGAATTAGAGCGTCATGCTGTACGCTGCCGACGACGTGCCCCTGCAAGACCCGCGAGGCCGAGACCCAGCAGCGCCAGCGTAGCGGGTTCTGGAACATCGGGATCGGGATCCGGCTCGAGATCCGCCCTGGTCACAACCTGAGCTCTGAGGGTTGCAAGGTTCTCGAAGTCTTCCTTCGTCCAGAAACTCGTGAACTGTCCGCCACCGTATTGGAAGCCGCGGATGTTCAGGGTGTATTCCACGTTGTTGATTTCAAACACGTCGGATGTCGTTGCCCACGATGTGCTGACGTTGTCGGCGCAGCCGTTGATGTTCACGCCTTGGCCGTTGTTTCCGCCGTCGGCGCATGGGTTGGCGCCGTTCGGCGTTTCATTGTGCGCAAAGCGGAAAACGAAATCGTAGTTATCCACAAATTGATTGTCGACGTACACCCCGGTTGTGAGCGCCAAATCGATGCCCGTGATGCTCGTGCCGGCGGTGATGGGCCTGTTCTGGTGGATGAAGTCGCCCAAATCGAACAAGGCCGATGCCGAATTCAGCGGCACGTTCACATTCAGAGGAACGGGCGCCGCAAGGAAGTCGTATCCGCTGTTGTTGCTTTCTGGCGAATTGCTCCCCCATCGGGCAAACGGATTAGCGGAATTATTATTGTAATACCTGACGTTTCCCGAGGGAGTTCCGTTGGACCATGATGCAAGGATAGGATCAAAAGTTACGAGGTTGTCCGCTGTCGCCGTCGCGGAAAACGCCGTCGCCAGAGCGAGCGGTATGGCCTTGAACAGGAATTTGATGCGCATCGCGTTGCTCCCTTGATGTAACGATTGGGCGTTGACCTAGGTGGCTGAGCTAGCAACAGACTTCGCAAGTCGACACAGTCTGGAAGCGGCCACCTTGTCACCAGACCTCAAGCACGTTTCGCGCCGGAGAATATAACGCGATGATAAATAATGGAAAAAACTACTAAATTAGTACGTTTCAAGCTTCCGGACGGGAGAAACGTAAATTACTTCGACAGCTCGGAGGTCGAAATGGCGAGAGGGCGCACCTTTGAACCACGCCCATTTCGTGCGCCGGGGATCGCGTCGATCTCGATATTGGCCCGTGGCGATCGATGACGGGAGGGCGGCGTGCCAAGGAACCGCCAAAAAAAACCCGGCCGAAGCCGGGCCTTTCCTGGCCGGGAGAGGCATCCCCTCCCGATGGAAGCAAAGGTCTCAGGCGGCAACCCTTCGTTTGGCAAGTCCCAGGCCGGCGAGGCCAATGCCCAGGAGTGCGAGCGTCGCCGGTTCAGGGACAGTGACATCACCCTCCGACTTCACATAGGTGGCGGAGAGGTAATCCTGGTTGCTGTTGCTCGTGAACCGGTAGAAATTCCAGGTCCCACTGAGGGGCGTGTTGTCGGACTCGATGTTCGACAGCATGACGGTTGCACGGGCGCGAGCGGGTGCGTCTCCGCCGGAAGCTTGGAACGTGCCCGCAGTGAGCGAGTAGTCGTTGTCATACCAGATGTTCCAGATCGCGAGTTGCATTGCCGTTGCTTCGGTCCGGGCAGCCTGGTCGTCGCCGAAATCCCCGAAGTTGCTGCCGTTCAGGAAGTTCATCGCAGCCTTGTTGGGATAGAAGCGGTCGAACAATCGAGCCAGCTGATTGCTGTCGTCGGGGTCCGAAACCCCGGTTTCGCGAATATAGGGTGTGCTGCTTCCGGTCACGTATTGCGAAAGGTCGATGCAGAAGAAGCGGAGGAAGTCGTCCAGGGCGCTTGCACCCACATCGCCGGACGAGGGATCGAAAGTCCCGAAAAACTGGCTGCCTGTGCCGTTGTAGCCGGTCACGCTCACCGACAGCGCCGAAGGATCGGAGCCTGACCAGAGCAGAGTCCCCGGTTGGGGGTTCCCGCCGGCGAAGGGATCGGCTTGCGCCAACGTTGCAGCCGTCGCCAAGGCCGCGACCACCGCCGTGCGAATGGTTGATACGATTCTCATTCGTGCAGTCCTGTCTCGATAAAGGTGTCAACTGTTGCGTCGGCGCCCTAGGGGCAACGAGCGCCATCGATTTCAAACCGATCCGAAGCTGATCTTTGCAACGGACTCTCCGACAATCCCTAAGCAGGTTACGGGCCAGAACATTTCTTTCATCGGATCAAGATGATAGGTCTGAAGCTTACAACCGCTGTAAGAATTTTCGACGACGATCCCGGGTTGAGGCTTCTGTTGTAGTGCGCAAGAAAAGCGTTGACGCGGTCGGGCGACGGTGGGAAGATCCGGCTTAATGACAATTGCATAGCGGCCGCGCACCCGCGTATGATGCAACCGACGCAGGCGTGTATCTGCTGAAACTGTAGAAGTGCAACTGCGGCACCAGGACCTCAGGGTCCGCTAAGGGCATACCCGGCGAAAGCCGGGGACGCAAAGTCACCGGTCTAAGGGACGCCAGTCCTACGACAGCGGGACCGCCGGACAAGTCCTTCCGCCAGTGACGTGGGTTCGTGCAGCGCCGCTGACGGGAACGGGGTGGGGCGCAATTCGCACCTGCCTTCGAGGCCTGGTGGATCTGCTTCGCGGACAGTCGCTGGACTGGACCTGATGGAGCAGACCGTGAAAGCCTTCCGTACAAAGCGTTCAGATTGGGCGTTTGCCGTCACGTCGCTGGCGATGGCAGCGACCTTGTTGCTGGCGCTCTGCGCCGTCGGTGCGCAGGCGGCAGACCCGCTGCCGCTGCTGCTGTCGCCGCCCTCGGTCACCGAAGTGGCGCGCGCGACGGTCAAGGCGCGATCGGCGGAGCGCTCGGTCGCGCGCCACCGGCCGGTCACGATCAACTTCGAGCACCTCGACCCGCGGTCCGGTCGCGCGCCGGCCCGGATCGGCGTCGAGCTCTTCGACGGCAGGCTCGAAACCCTCGATCTCGTGCGCATCGAGCAGCGTGGCGGCGGCAACTTCACGTGGCACGGCCGTGTGCGGGGCTACGACAAGAGCGAGGCCGTGCTGACCGTCGTCGACGGCATGATCGCAGGAACGATATCGCTGGTGGACAGCGGGGCGCGCATCGCCGCCAACTATCAGCTCCTATCGAACCGCGACGGTAGCCAGTCGCTGCACGAGATCGATCCCGGCGGCTTCCCGCACGATCACCCGGAGGGCAGCGAAAGCCTGCAAGCGCCTGGCCGTAGCAAGGCCCTCACTCTCGGCACTGGCCGCGCGGACGGTACCGGTGGCGGCGCGGACATCGCAAACACGCTCGATGCGGCAGCCGACACCGGCGCCATTGTCGACGTCATGGTCGTTTACAGCAAGCAGACGGCTGCCGCGGCGGGTACGGCAATCGGCGCGCAGATCCAGCAGGCGATTGACGTCGCCAACGCCGCCTATGCGAACAGCGGCATCAGCATCCGGCTCAACCTCGTCTACAGCGGAGTGGTGAATTACGACGAGAGCGGTGACTTCAACACTGACCTAAATCGCCTGACCTCGACAGGCGACGGCCACATGGACGAGGTAGCCACGCTCCGCAATACCTACGGTGCCGATCTGGTCAGCCTGTTCGTCGAGAATGGTCAGTACTGCGGTCTCGCCTGGGTCGGCCCCAGCGCGAGCTACGCCTTCAGCGTGGTCCAACGGGGCTGCGCCTCGGGCAATCTTTCGTTCGTGCACGAACTGGGCCACAACTTTGGTGCCCGGCACGACCCGCACGTCGACGCAAGCAACTCGCCGTATGCGTACGGCCACGGGCACGCGGTACCGGCGGCCAAGTGGCGCACGGTGATGGCCTACAACAATGTCTGCTCCGCGGCAGGGACGAGCTGCACCCGCATCCGCTACTTCTCGAATCCGAACCTCACCTACGGCAGCCCGCCGCAGCCGATGGGAATCGCGTCGACGTCCGACAACGCGCGCGTGCACAATCAGAATGCAGCCACGGTCGCGAACTTCCGCACGTCGGCCGCTGCGGGATGCGCGTTCGCGCTTTCGCCCACCAGTGTCAATGCCGCCGCTACCGCCGCGAGCGGTGCGATCAGTGTCACCGCCGGCAGCGGTTGCACATGGAACACCACGAGCAGCGCGCCCTGGCTCACCGTCGGCGCCGGTTCGGGCAGCAGCGGCAGCGGCACGCTCAACTATGTGGTTGCGGCCAACACTGGGGCGGCGCGCAGCGGCACGCTCACCGTTGGCGGCACCACCTTCACGGTGAGCCAGGCCTCGGGCTGCAGCTATGCGCTGGGCTCGACCAGTGGCAGCGTCGGCGCGGCCGGTGGCAGCGGCGGGGTCACGCTGAGTGCGGGCGCCGGTTGCACCTGGACGGCGAGCAGCAGCGCGAGCTGGCTGACCGTTTCTTCCGCCACAAGCGGCAGCGGCACGGCTACCGTAACCTTCGCAGCCGCAGCGAACACGGGCTCCCAGCGCTCCGCCAATCTCACCATTGGCGGCGTCACGTTCATCGTCAACCAGGCCTCGGGCTGCAGCTATGCGCTGGGCTCGACCAGTGGCAGCGTCGGCGCGGCCGGTGGCAGCGGCGGGGTCACGCTGAGCGCGGGCGCCGGTTGCGCCTGGACGGCGTCGAGCAACGCGAGCTGGCTGACGGTCGGCACGGGCAGCGGCAACGGCAATGCGACGGTGAGCTTCACGGCGGCTGCCAATGCCGGGGCGGCGCGCAGCGGCACGCTCACCATTGCCGGCACCACCTTCACGGTGAACCAGGCCTCGGGCTGCAGCTATGCGCTGGGCTCGACCAGTGGCAGCGTCGGCGCGGCCGGTGGCAGCGGCGGGGTCACGCTGAGTGCGGGCGCCGGTTGCGCCTGGACGGCGTCGAGCAACGCGAGCTGGCTGACGGTCGGCACGGGCAGCGGCAACGGCAATGCGACGGTGAGCTTCACGGCGGCTGCCAATGCCGGGGCGGCGCGCAGCGGCACGCTCACCATTGCCGGCACCACCTTCACGGTGAACCAGGCCTCGGGCTGCAGCTATGCGCTGGGCTCGACCAGTGGCAGCGTCGGCGCGGCCGGTGGCAGCGGCGGGGTCACGCTGAGTGCGGGCGCCGGTTGCGCCTGGACGGCGTCGAGCAACGCGAGCTGGCTGACGGTCGGCACGGGCAGCGGCAACGGCAATGCGACGGTGAGCTTCACGGCGGCTGCCAATGCCGGGGCGGCGCGCAGCGGCACGCTCACCATTGCCGGCACCACCTTCACGGTGAACCAGGCCTCGGGCTGCAGCTATGCGCTGGGCTCGACCAGTGGCAGCGTCGGCGCGGCCGGTGGCAGCGGCGGGGTCGCGTTGAGTGCGGGCGCCGGTTGCGCCTGGACGGCGTCGAGCAACGCGAGCTGGCTGACGGTCGGCACGGGCAGCGGCAACGGCAATGCGACGGTGAGCTTCACGGCGGCTGCCAATGCCGGGGCGGCGCGCAGCGGCACGCTCACCATTGCCGGGACCACCTTCACGGTGAACCAGGCCTCGGGCTGCAGCTATGCGCTGGGCTCGACCAGTGGCAGCGTCGGCGCGGCCGGTGGCAGCGGCGGGGTCGCGTTGAGTGCGGGCGCCGGTTGCACCTGGACGGCGTCGAGCAACGCGAGCTGGCTGACGGTCGGCACGGGCAGCGGCAACGGCAATGCGACGGTGAGCTTCACGGCGGCTGCCAATGCCGGGGCGGCGCGCAGCGGCACGCTCACCATTGCCGGCACCACCTTCACGGTGAACCAGGCCTCGGGCTGCAGCTATGCGCTGGGCTCGACCAGTGGCAGCGTCGGCGCGGCCGGTGGCAGCGGCGGGGTCGCGCTGAGTGCGGGCGCCGGTTGCGCCTGGACGGCGTCGAGCAACGCGAGCTGGCTGACGGTCGGCACGGGCAGCGGCAACGGCAATGCGACGGTGAGCTTCACGGCGGCTGCCAATGCCGGGGCGGCGCGCAGCGGCACGCTCACCATTGCCGGCACCACCTTCACGGTGAACCAGGCCTCGGGCTGCAGCTATGCGCTGGGCTCGACCAGTGGCAGCGTCGGCGCGGCCGGTGGCAGCGGCGGGGTCGCGTTGAGTGCGGGCGCCGGTTGCGCCTGGACGGCGTCGAGCAACGCGAGCTGGCTGACGGTCGGCACGGGCAGCGGCAACGGCAATGCGACGGTGAGCTTCACGGCGGCTGCCAATGCCGGGGCGGCGCGCAGCGGCACGCTCACCATTGCCGGCACCACCTTCACGGTGAACCAGGCCTCGGGCTGCAGCTATGCGCTGGGCTCGACCAGTGGCAGCGTCGGCGCGGCCGGTGGCAGCGGCGGGGTCACGCTGAGTGCGGGCGCCGGTTGCGCCTGGACGGCGTCGAGCAACGCGAGCTGGCTGACGGTCGGCACGGGCAGCGGCAACGGCAATGCGACGGTGAGCTTCACGGCGGCTGCCAATGCCGGGGCGGCGCGCAGCGGCACGCTCACCATTGCCGGCACCACCTTCACGGTGAACCAGGCCTCGGGCTGCGCCTATGCGCTGGGCTCGACCAGTGGCAGCGTCGGCGCGGCCGGTGGCAGCGGCGGGGTCACGCTGAGTGCGGGCGCCGGTTGCGCCTGGACGGCGTCGAGCAACGCGAGCTGGCTGACGGTCGGCACGGGCAGCGGCAACGGCAATGCGACGGTGAGCTTCACGGCGGCTGCCAATGCCGGGGCGGCGCGCAGCGGCACGCTCACCATTGCCGGGACCACCTTCACGGTGAACCAGGCCTCGGGCTGCAGCTATGCGCTGGGCTCGACCAGTGGCAGCGTCGGCGCGGCCGGTGGCAGCGGCGGGGTCACGCTGAGTGCGGGCGCCGGTTGCGCCTGGACGGCGTCGAGCAACGCGAGCTGGCTGACGGTCGGCACGGGCAGCGGCAACGGCAATGCGACGGTGAGCTTCACGGCGGCTGCCAATGCCGGGGCGGCGCGCAGCGGCACGCTCACCATTGCCGGCACCACCTTCACGGTGAACCAGGCCTCGGGCTGCAGCTATGCGCTGGGCTCGACCAGTGGCAGCGTCGGCGCGGCCGGTGGCAGCGGCGGGGTCGCGCTGAGTGCGGGCGCCGGTTGCGCCTGGACGGCCTCGAGCAACGCGAGCTGGCTGACGGTCGGCACGGGCAGCGGCAACGGCAATGCGACGGTGAGCTTCACGGCGGCTGCCAATGCCGGGGCGGCGCGCAGCGGCACGCTCACCATTGCCGGCACCACCTTCACGGTGAACCAGGCCTCGGGCTGCAGCTATGCGCTGGGCTCGACCAGTGGCAGCGTCGGCGCGGCCGGTGGCAGCGGCGGGGTCGCGCTGAGTGCGGGCGCCGGTTGCGCCTGGACGGCGTCGAGCAACGCGAGCTGGCTGACGGTCGGCACGGGCAGCGGCAACGGCAATGCGACGGTGAGCTTCACGGCGGCTGCCAATGCCGGGGCGGCGCGCAGCGGCACGCTCACCATTGCCGGCACCACCTTCACGGTGAACCAGGCGGCTGCGCCTACACCGGTGCCCAATCCCACCCCTGTGGCGAGCACCAACGTCGCACTTGCCCTCGCCGGTGCGGTCGCCTCGGCGTCAAGCACCTTCAGCGCCGCCTACCCGGTGACGGCCATCAACGACAACGTACGGGTCGGGGCCGCCTGGGGCAACGGCGGCGGCTGGGCCGATGGCAGCCCCGACACCTTCCCCGACTGGGTGCAGATCAACTTCGATGGCGCCAAGACCATCGACCGGGTCGTCGTCTACTCGCTGCAGGACAAGGCCGGCAGCCTGGTCGAGCCCACCGACACGTTGACCTTCACAAGGTATGGCCTGCGCGACTTCACCGTCGAAGGCTGGAACGGCAGCGGGTGGATCGTGCTTGCCTCCACCGGCGGCAACAACCTGGTCAAGCGTACGCTGACCTTCGCCGCCTTTACGACCGACCGCATCCGCGTCAACGTCGGCAACGCGCTCGCCAGCTACTCCCGCATCATCGAGATCGAAGCCTGGGGCACCGATGCGCAGAGTGTCGCCTCGCCGACGCCGGTGCCCAATCCCGTCCCTGCGGCGAGTACCAACGTTGCGCTGGCCGGCGCCGGTGCGATCGCCTCGGCGTCAAGCACCTTCAACGCTGCATATCCGGTGACGGCCGTCAACGACAACGTGCGGGTCGGGGCCGCCTGGGGCAACGGCGGCGGCTGGGCCGATGGCAGCCCTGGCACCTTCCCCGACTGGGTGCAGATCAACTTCGATGGCGCCAAGACCATCGACCGGGTCGTCGTCTACTCGCGGTCGGACAACGCCAATAGCCCGGTCGAGCCCGCCGACACGTTGACCTTCACCATGTATGGCCTGCGCGACTTCACTGTCGAAGGCTGGAACGGCAGCGCCTGGATCGTGCTCGCCTCCGCCAGCGGCAACAACCTGGTCAAGCGTACGCTGACCTTCGCTGCCTTCACGACCGACCGCATCCGCGTCAAAGTCGGCAATGCGCTCGCCAGCTACTCCCGCATCATCGAGATCGAAGCCTGGGGAAGTTAGGGCTTGACCTGACCACCCCGCGGACATTGTGTCAAGGGCAAGAGTGACCGATGGACCTTTCCGTTGCCCAACACTTGGGTCCAGGAAGGAGCGAGTAATCGAAACTGCTGATTGGCGTTGAAGCTCGTCAGGTGCACGCAGTGAGTTGATGGAACAAGTCGATTGGTACGGCAAGGAGACGGCGGTGGCATCCACGGCGGCTCCGATATCGGCCGTGACCATGCCGACTTTGGGCATGAGTACCGGTCACTCGTTCCGTCCGATGGCTATCTGATCGAGCGTGGGGCATGCAGGGTCTCGCCGCCGGACGGGTGCTCGGGGGGGAATCCGCTCTGATCGATCTGGCGCAACGATTGGCTGCCGTCGCGATTCGACAGGAGCTCATAGTTGGCGAGCGTACGTGCCGCCACGTCCAACAGCGCGATGGTGCCCGCCATCTCGCCATCTACGACCGTGAGCACAGCCTCGCTCCCTTCGTAACCTCGCACACGTCCATGCCAGGTGTAGTTGCCGGCGCCGCGCCGCTCGATCCGAACGAGCTCGAGGATGACGATCACGCCGTCGAAGAGCTCGACGCCAATCTGAGCCGGCGCACTGCCAGTCTTCGGGTCGAGGAGCTCGAAGTTGATCGTGACGGGCCGGTGCCGGATGACCGAGCGGCCGGCAGGCTGCGACTTGGCCGCTGCGCGGCTTGCCTCGGTCGCCACCGGCGACGAGAGCAGCATGGGCACGGGGTCCGCGCCTAGCGACGGGAGTGGCGACATCGACAGCATCAGCGCTGCCGCAATTACTGGCGGCGCCGGGACAAGCGATCGGAACGAATTGGCTAGAAGACAAGCGACGCTGCCTATCACGATCTGCTCCAAGTTGTCCGATTCGATGATGGCACGCGAAACAGGTCCGCCAGTGCTTGATGATGGCCGCCCCGGTCCCGACCACAAATGCTTCAGTGTCTTCGGTCGGTGCACGTCGCCTTCGGAAAGCCTGCGCGTCAGGATCGAGCGGACCGCAATGCGGCGCGTCGGTTCCTCGATAACCCGCGCTTCGGCGAGGCGGACATCCCGGACGAGCATGTCAAGGCGCCGCGCGAGCAGGGGTACACGAAGCGCCGCCGGATCCCGGAACTGCGCGACACCATTGAATCTCCATTCCGGTGTCGCAACCTCACGGCGGCAGGCATCCCCGACCGGGCCAGCGCCGTGGCCGCTCGGTTCGCGGCGCCCCGGCGAAGCGTGCATAGCCCGCCCGCCTCGGCGGTTACGGCAAGTGCAATGGTACCTCGCCGCGCGGCAACGCGGTCACCCGGCATGCCCGTTCACGGCTAACCGATATCGGATCAAGCTCACCCTACGCCGCACGGCAGGTGGGTAATAGATCGCTCGGCGCGACGCCGACAATTCATGGCGCGTTCGGGGCCTCGGCCGCGATCGAAAGCGCCGCCACGGATTGCGACCATCGGGCGCGATCCTGGCATCGGAAGCGAACACAGCAAGCTGCCTACGATCCTCGATGCACGTTTGGGGGAGGCGAAAATGCAATGCAAATCAGTGCTGTGGACAACGTCTTGTAAGTGACTTGGTTCTGCCCGGCACCGTGCTTGCTCGCGTTCCTGCAACGAGCCGCGTCGACAGGCGAATTGCGCTCGGTGGGGACTGGTATCCTTGTTCCGCGGTACTCGACATCAGACCGGTAGGCGGCGGACCCGGCCCGGCCGCCGCGGCCGCCGAAATCGCGCAGTTGGCTGCGTAAACATGCTCGACATCACACATTTGCGCCAAGACCTCGGCAGCGTCGCCGCGCGCCTCGCGCTTCGTGGCGTGACGCTCGACACCGCCCGGTTCGAGGAGCTCGAAGCGCGCCGCAAGGACGTGCAGACCCGCACGCAGGATCTGCAGCAGCGACGCAATACGCTTTCCAAGCAGGTCGGTGCGGCCAAGGCCAAGGGCCAGGATTCGTCCGCGGTCCTCGCCGAGGTCGCGGGTCTGGGAGACGAACTGAAGCGCCTGGAAGCCGCGCTCGACGAGGTGCAGTCCGATCTGCGCGACTTCCTGCTCGACCTGCCGAACCTCACGCATGCATCGACACCCGAGGGGCGGGGCGCCGACGACAACGTCGAGGTGCGCCACTGGGGCACGCCGCGGGCGTTCGACTTCGCGGTCCGCGACCACGTCGACCTCGGCGAGGGCCTCGGCATGCTGGACTTCGCCACGGCGGCGAAGCTCTCCGGGTCGCGCTTCTCGTTCCTGCGCGGCGACCTCGCCCGCATGCACCGCGCACTTGCGCAGTTCATGCTCGACACGCACACGCGCGAGCATGGCTACACCGAGTGCTATACGCCCTACGTCGTCAACGCCGAGTCGCTCGTCGGGACGACGCAGCTCCCGAAGTTCGAGCAGGACATGTTCGCGGCGATCAAGGGCGGTGCCGAGGGCGACGAGAAGCTGTACCTGATCTCGACCTCCGAGATCACACTGACGAACTCCGTGCGCGGCGAGATCCTGCCGCTGGACGCGCTGCCGATCCGCATCACCGCGCAGACGCCGTGCTTCCGCTCCGAGGCGGGGAGCTACGGCAAGGACACGCGCGGCATGATCCGCCAGCACCAGTTCGAGAAGGTCGAGCTCGTGCAGATCGTCCATCCCGACCGCTCCTACGAGGCGCTGGAGGAGCTGACCGGCCACGCCGAGACGATCCTGAAGAAGCTCGGGCTGCCGTACCGCACGATGGCGCTGTGCACCGGGGACATCGGCTTCGCGAGCGCCAAGACCTACGACCTCGAGGTGTGGATGCCGGGCCAGAACGCCTACCGCGAGATCAGCTCGTGCAGCAACTGCGAGGCCTTCCAGGCGCGGCGGATGCAGGCCCGCTTCCGCAACGCGCAGGGCAGGCCGGAGCTCGTCCACACGCTGAACGGCTCGGGGCTCGCGGTGGGCCGCACGCTGGTCGCGGTGATGGAGAACTACCAGCGCGCCGACGGCTCGATCGAGGTGCCGGCGGTGCTGCGCCCGTACATGGGTGGCCTGGAGACGATCGCCCGCCGCGCAGTGAGTGCTTCGTTCTGTTAGAACTATGGGGGTGGTGGGTCATGGTGGCGGCACGGCCGGGCTTCATCGGCAGACCCGGCTGGGTGCGATCGAGGGCCTGCACCTGGCTCTTCTCATCGCAACACAGCACCAGCGCATGCTCGGGCGGCGACATATACAGACCGACGATGTCTTCGAGCTTCTCGGCAAACTTGGGGTCACGCGACACCTTGAAGCGCTTGACGCGGTGCGGCTTCAAGCCATGCGCCGTCCAAACGCGCTGGATCGTGGTGTCGCTGACGCCAGCCACCGCCGCCAGCGTCCGCGTACTCCACTGGGTCGCCCCCTCCGGCTGGGTCTGCGTCGTCAAACGCACAATCTCCGCCGGGTCGATCTTGGGCTTGCGCCCGCCGCGCGGCAGATCCTGCTCGATGGCCTTCAGTCCGCCCGCCGCGTAGCGCTCACGCCAACGCCCCACTTGAATCCGGCCCACGCCAAGCAGCTCGCCAATCCGGTAATTGTCCAGCCCGTCCGCCGCCAGCAACACGATGCTCGCGCGACGCGCCAAGCGCACTTCCGTCGTATTCGAATGCGCCAGCTTCACCAGCTTTTCCCGCTGCGCGTGGTCCAGTTCAATGACACTTGCCTTCCGCATTTCCTTCTCCAAAGTGCATCGTACACACCTTGGATTCGGCGGGTCATTGATGGTTCCATTAATTACGACGCACTACACTAGCGCGACGCAGCGCTCGCTGTCACGAACCGATTCCACCGGTGACTTCATGATCCGACCCCTCCTGCCGCTGCTCGCGGCCGCCATGCTCTGCGCCGCCGCGCCGGCGCTCGCTAACCTCGTCGTCGTCCTCAATTCCCGCGACGCTTCCGTGACGCTGCTGGACCGCGACACCGGCGCCGAGAAGGGCGTCATCCCGGTGGGCAAGGAGCCGCACCACCTGATCCCGACGCCCGACGGCCGCGAGCTGGTCGTCGCCTCGGCCATGGGCAACGAGCTGATCTTCCTGGACGCGACCAGCGGCAGCGTGACGCGGCGGCTGACGAACGTCCCCGATCCCTACCACCTCGCGTTCTCGCCCGACCGGCAGTGGCTGGTGATCGCGGCCAATCGGCTGGACCGCGTCGACGTCTACCGCGCGTCGGACTACACGCTGGCGAAGCGCTTCGAGGCACCGTCGATTCCGTCGCACATCGCGTTCAGCAAGGACTCGAAGTACGCATTCGTCACGCTGCAGGGCAGTCACGAGCTCGCCGCGGTCGACCTCACGACGATGCAGATGGCCTGGAAGATGCGGGTCGGGCGCACGCCCGCCGGCGTCGTGACCACCGCCGATGGGCGTCACCTGCTGGTGGGCGTGATGGACGACCATCACGTCGCGGTCGTCGACTGGCAGAAGCGCGAGGTGGTGAAGAAGCTGCCGACGGGCGCCGGGGCGCACAACCTCGCGCCCCACGGGGACGGCCGCTACATGTACGTCTCGAACCGCGTCGAGAACTCGATCAGCGTGATCGACGAGCAGAAGCTCGAGATCGTGCGCAAGTACGACGTGCCCGGCGGGCCCGACTGCATGGATCTGTCCGCGGACGGCAGGCAGCTCTGGGTGACGTCGCGCTGGGTGATGAAGGTCTCGGTGCTCGACCTCGCTTCGGGCAAGGTCGTGCGCCAGTATCCGGTCGGGCGGTCGCCGCACGGGATCTTCGTTTCCAAGGTGTCGTCGGCCGCGGCGGGGTCGGTCCCCGCGGCCGCTTCCACGGCGGCTCCCGCCGCGGTGCCGCCACCCGCGACGTCGCCGCCCGCGAAGGCGGCCGGCGGCATTTGACGTGGCGATGCGCGCCTCGCTCGCGGCGCTGGCCGTGGTCGCGCTCCTCGGCAGCGCGGACTCGGTGGCGCGAGACTGCAAGGGAACGCTCTACCTCACCTTCGACACGGGCAACATGGCCCACGCCGACGCGATCGCGGCGACGCTCGCGCGGCACGACGTCAAGGCGACGTTCTTCCTCGCCAACGAGAAGACGCCGCGTGGCGACCACGCGCTCGACGCGGATTGGAAGGACTACTGGGCGGCGCGCGCTCGGGAAGGACATGCGTTCGGTTCGCACACCTGGCGTCACGGCAAGGCGCTGCGGGACGCTCCCGGCGGCGGCGTGGTGTTCCGGCCGGAGTTTCCCGCCGGGCCGGCCGAAACGCTCACGGCAGCGTCCTACTGCGCCGAGCTGTCCCGCGTCGACGATGCCTTTCGCGCGCACACCGGCCGCGGGCTCGACCCGATCTGGCGCGCCCCGGGCGGGCGCACGACACCCAACGCCCTCGCGGCGGCGAAGGCCTGCGGCTACCGTCACGTCGGCTGGTCGCCGGCCGGCTTCCTCGGCGACGAGTTGCCGTCCGCAACGCACCCCAATCGCGCGCTGGCCGAGCAGGCGGTGCGCTCGGTGCGGGACGGCGACGTCCTGATGATGCACCTCGGCATCTGGTCGCGGCAGGATCCGTTCGCGCCCATGCTCGACGAGCTTCTGGCGCGGCTCAAGGGGCGCGGCTTCTGCTTCGCGACGATTCCCGAGCGGGGGTGACGGCGTGCCGGAGACGATTGCGAGCATCGTCGGTGCGTTGCAGGGCTGGCTGTTCCAGTCGCTGGTGCTGCCGGTGCTCGCGGCGCTCGGCGCGCTGCGCTACACCGAGGACGCGTTCAACGGCACCGAGGAGTTCGTGCTCGGCGCGCTCGAGATCACGGTGCTCGTGGCGATCCTGCTGCCGCTCGAGCGCTTTCTGCCGTACGAGCGCAGGGCGGCGGGTTCGCGCGCAGTGCGGGTCGACGTGATCTACACGGTGCTGCACCGGCTGGGCATCTTCCCGCTGTTCTTCTTCTTCGCCTTCCGGCCGCTCTTCGATGCCGCGCAGGCGTGGCTGCATCTCCGCGGCGTGCCGACGTTCGGGCTGGAGACGCTGCTCCCGGGACTCGCCGAGTCGCCGATCGTCGCGTTCCTCGCCTACCTGGTCGTGCTCGACTTCGCGCAGTACGGGGTGCACCGGGCACAGCACCGTTTCGACTGGTGGTGGGCGCTGCACGCAGTGCACCACAGCCAGCGGCAGATGACCTTCTGGACCGACAACCGCAACCACCTGCTCGACAGCGTGATCACCGACTCGATCTTCGCCGCGATCGCGCTCGCCATCGGCGTGCCGCCGGCGCAGTTCGCGCTGCTCGTCGTGCTGTCGCGCATGGTCGAGAGCCTCTCCCACGCCAACGTGCGCCTCTCGTTCGGCGCGCTCGGCGAGCGGCTGCTGGTGAGCCCGCGTTTCCATCGCCTGCACCACGCGATCGTCGCGAGCCCGCACGGCGGGTATCGCGGCGCGAACTATGCCGTGCTGCTGCCGGTGTGGGACCTGCTGTTCGGTACCGCCGACTTCCGCCGCGAGCCCGGGCCGACCGGCATCGACGACCAGCTGGCCGGACGCGATTACGGCGAAGGCTTCTGGGCGCAGCAGTGGCTGGGGCTGCAGCGCATGGTCGGTCGAGGCTGACCCGTCCGGTCAGGAGGCGGCGCGCAGCCGCGGCTGGTGCGGCTGCTCCTGGCTCAGCAGGACGTCGTAGTAGCCGCGCACGCGATCGACGAACACCACGGGCATGCCGCCGCGCGCGTAGCCCAGCTTCGCCTGCTCGTAGTACTCCGGCAGCGCGAGCAGCGGCAGCGTCTTCTTCACGTCCGCCCACAGGTCCGGATTGAGGTTCTGCTTCTGGGCGAGCACGCGCGCGTCTTCGAGGTGGCCGAGGCCGATGTTGAACGCGGCGAGGGCGAGCCAGGTGCGGTCGGGCTCGCCGATGCGTGGGGGCAGCCGGGACTTGAGGTCCTGAGGTAGCGCGCCGCGCCGAGGGCGCTCGCACGCGGATCGAGACGGTCGACCACGCCGAGGTGCCGCGCGGTTTCCTCGGTGAGTTGCATCAGGCCGCGGACGCCGGTCTCGCTGGTAGCGAGCGGCTCCCACTGCGACTCCTGGTACGCGATCGCGGCGAGCAGCCGCCACTCGACGCCGGTCGACTCCTGCGCCTCGAAGAAGACCTTCCGGTAGTCGGGCAGCACGCTCCGGATCCGCTCCTGGAACACGCCGGCGTCGATGCGCGGCACGCTGCGCTCGTGTCCGAAGTAGCGGTCGGCGAGCCGCGCGACGAGACCGTTCTTGCGCGATGCCTCGAGAAAGGTGTCGAGTCGCTGGCGCAGCTTGTCCTGGCCGGCGGGCAACAGCCAGGCGAGGTAGAGCTTGGGCCCGGCCGCAAAGGCGACCTCGAAGCCCAGGTAGATGTTGCGCGCTACGGCGGCGTGCAGCGAGGTGACGAGCGCGTAATCGGCGCCGCCCTCGCTCACGTGGGCGATCAGCGCTGCCGTGGTCGGCTGCGCGGCCGGTTCGAAGTGCACGTCCGGGTGCGTGGCGCGCACGCCGGCAAGCCCCGCGTCGAGCCGCGCGGTTTCCACGTAGGCGACGCTCGCGCCCGCGAGGTCCTTCCAGTTGCGCGGCCGGAAGCCTTCGCTGTTGCTAATGATCACCGGCTCGACGGCGTAGAAGCCCGCGCTCCAGGCGAGCGGTCGGGGCGCGCCATCGGGCACGGGCGGCGGCGCGCCGTCGGGCAGGCGATAGAGTCCGCCCACGCCCACGTGACCTTCGCCGGCGGCGAGCCGCGCGGCCAGGTCCTCACGATCCTTCGCCTCGACCACTCGCACCGGCAGTCCGGCGTGGGCGGCAAAGCGCATCAGGAGGTCGTGCTCGAAGCCGCGCGAACCGCCCGCTGGGTCTTCGTGCCAGGACGTGGGGCTCCGGTAGACGACGACGACGAGCGCGTCATCCGGCAGCGCCGGTGGTGCGGCCGGCTTGCAGCCCGCGACGAGTCCCAGCAGGGCGAGCGCAAGCCACGGCGGGAGCGTTCGCACCGCCTTCGCGAATGCGGCGAATGCCTGTCGCAAGCGTGGCCTTTGCAGTGGCTGTCGCGCCTCGCGGATCACGCGCGCGCGATCCGGATGCAGGCTATTGTAGCGACGGCGGGGGCGCTCCCGCGCGCGCGCGTCCGACGGCCGGCGAGCGCGGGCCGCGATGCGGCTATAATCCGCGCTCGCACTCCAAGGCGCGTGCCCAGATCATCGGCGGGCCGCCCCGCATTGCATGGTCGTGAATCTGGTCAGGTCCGGAAGGAAGCAGCCACAGCGATTCTCTGCAAGTGCCGGGGGAACGGCTCGCCACCCCTTGCATCGAGCGTCCGGGTCGCCGGACGCGTCCGGCCGATCCCGAGCAACCCGTCCGCGCGAACGCTAGATCCACACCCGGCCCGAACGATGTCGCACCAGGCGCTGGCCCGCAAGTGGCGGCCGAAGACCTTCGCCGAGCTGAGCGGCCAGGAGCACGTGGTCACGGCGCTCGAGAACGCGCTCGTGCGCGGGCGCCTGCACCACGCGTACCTGCTGACCGGGACGCGCGGCGTCGGCAAGACGACCATTGCGCGCATCCTCGCGAAGAGCCTCAACTGCGCGACCGGCGTCACCGCGACGCCGTGCGGGACGTGCGCGGCGTGCACCGACATCGACGCCGGCCGCTTCGTCGACCTGCTCGAGCTCGACGCCGCGTCGAACACCGGCGTCGACAACATGCGCGAGATACTCGACAACGCGCGCTACGCGCCGACGGTCGGCCGCTACAAGGTCTACCTGATCGACGAAGTCCACATGCTGTCGAAGGGCGCGTTCAACTCGATGCTGAAGACGCTCGAGGAGCCGCCCGAGCACGTCAAGTTCGTGCTCGCGACCACCGATCCGCAGAAGATCCCGGTGACGGTCCTGTCGCGGTGCCTGCAGTTCAACCTGAAGCCGTTGCCGCCGGAGTCGATCGGGGCGCGCATCGACGCGATCCTCGAGGCGGAGGGCATCGCCCGCGAGCCGGCGGCCGTCGCGCTGATTGCCCGCGCGGCGCGGGGTTCGATGCGCGACGGGCTGTCGCTGCTCGACCAGGCGATCGCCTACGGCGGCGGCGAGGTCCGCGAGTCGGTCACCCGCACGATGCTGGGCGCGGTCGACCGTGGCCACGTCTATCGCATCGTCGACGCGCTGGTGGCGGGGGACGGCGCGGCACTACTCGCGGAGGCCGACGGCTTCGCCGCGCTCGGACTGTCGGCCGCCGCAGCACTCGACGAGCTCGCGTCGCTGTTCCACCGCATTGCCGTCGCCCAGGTCGTGCCGGCCGCCGCCGCGAACTTCGACGACGGCGAGCGGGTGGCGGGCTACGCCGCGCGGATGTCGCCCGAGGCCGTGCAGCTTGCCTACCAGATCGTCGCGCAGGGCCGGGCCGATCTCGCCATCGCCCCCGACGAGTCGATCGGGCTGTCGATGACGCTGCTGCGGCTGCTGGCCTTCGAGCCGGCGCCGGCGGACGGCGGCCGGGACGGTCCGCCCCCGTCGTCCCCTCGCAAGCGGGGACCCAGCGTCGTTCCAGCCGGAGCCGAGACGCGTCCGGAACGACCGGCGGCGCCACGCGTGGTGACCTCGCCCGTCCCGGTGCGCGGCGACGACGCGGCGGGGACGGCGACCGCGATCGCTGCGCGGCCGCTGCCGGACGATCCGGCGGCGTGGCCGGATTACGTCGCGGGCCTGCGGTTGTCGGGCATGGCCTCGCAGCTCGCCGCGCAGACCGAGCTCCGCTCGGTCGAGGGACACGTCGTGAACCTGCGCCTGCCCGCCACGCACAAGCACCTTGCCGACCGCGCCTACTCGGACAAGCTCAAGGCGGCGCTCGAACAGGCGGCGGGGCGCCGCCTGATGCTCGCCTTCGAAGTCGGCGACGCGGCACCGTCGTCGCTCGCGTCGAAGGAGCGCCGCGAGCGGACGGAGGCGCGCGAGCGCAACGAGGCGGCATTCCGCGACGAGCCCTTCGTGCGCGACGTCGTCGCGCGGTTCGACGGCCGCGTGCGTCCCGAATCGATCAAGCCGCTGCCCGCGGAAGAGGAGCCGAAACGATGATGAAGAACCAGCTTGCCGGGCTGATGAAGCAGGCCCAGCAGATGCAGGAGAACCTGAAGCGCGCGCAGGATGAGCTCGCGCAGCTCGAGGTCGAGGGACAGTCCGGGGCGGGGCTGGTCAAGGTCGTGATGACCTGCAGGCACGACGTCAAGCGCGTGTCGATCGATCCGTCGCTCGTCGGCGAGGACCGCGACATGCTCGAGGACCTGGTCGCCGCCGCGTTCAACGACGCGGTGCGGCGTGTCGAGGCGACGACGCAGGAGAAGCTCGCGGGCTTCGCCGGCGGCATGGGCATGCCGCCGGGATTCAAGATGCCGTTCTAGTCCCTTGACCGCGCGCACGCCCGACGCCCGGCCGGTGCCCGCGGCCGAGCCGCTGTCGAGCCTCGACGACCTCGCCCGCGCGTTGCGGTGCCTGCCGGGGGTCGGGCCGAAGGCCGCGCAGCGCATGGCGCTCCATCTGCTGCAGCACGACCGCGAAGGCGCCCGGGCGCTCGGCCGCGCGCTCGAGCACGCGGCGCTGCGCGTGCGCCACTGCGAGCGCTGCAACACTTTCACCGAGGAGGCGATCTGCGCGCTGTGCCGCTCCGGCAAGCGGGACCCGTCGCTCCTCTGCGTCGTCGAGACGCCCGCCGATCTCCTCACGATGGAGCAGACCCACGCCTACACGGGGCTGTACTTCGTGCTGATGGGGCGCCTGTCGCCGCTCGACGGCATCGGTCCCCGCGAGATTCGCCTCGACCGGCTGATCCGCCGCGCGATCGACGGCGTCGTGCGCGAGGTGATTCTCGCGACCAACTTCACCAACGAAGGCGAGGCCACGGCACACACGATCGCGGAGCTTCTCGCCGCGCGCGGGCTCGCGGTGTCGCGCCTGGCGCGCGGCGTGCCGGTCGGGGGCGAACTCGAGTACGTCGACGCGGGCACCCTCGCGCAGGCCCTGCGCGACCGCCGGTCGGTCGGCAACTGAACGGGGCGGGCGGAACGGCTGGTCCGCGCCACGTTTTCCGGCACGGCGCACCCGCCGACGCCGATCCATTTGTGGCGGATCTGTGACTATAATCGTGGACGCCGGCGCGCCTTCGGTTCGGACAAGGGAACGTCGGTCGCGGGGACAACCAAGATCCGGCCGCCTTCGCGCCGCGTTGCGCCATCCTTAGGAGGATTCATGACTCGCAAGATCACGTCGCCGGCGCAAGCCGGAACTCGTCGCAAGTTCATCAAGGCGTCTACCGGCGTTGCCGCCGCGGGCGCGACGCTCGGCTTCCCGATGATCGCGAAGGGCCAGGCCACCCCCATCGCCATGCGCTGGCAGTCCACCTGGCCAGCCAAGGACATCTTCCACGAGTACGCGAACGACTTCGCCAAGAAGGTCAACGACATGACCGGCGGCGAACTCAAGATCGAGGTGCTGCCGGCCGGCGCGGTCGTCCCCGCCTTCGGCCTGCTCGACGCGGTGTCGAAGGGCACCCTCGACGGCGGTCACGGCGTGCTCGTCTACCACTACGGCAAGCAGAACGCCCTCGCGCTGTGGGGCTCGGGCCCGGCCTTCGGCATGGACGCGAACATGCTGCTCGCCTGGCACAAGTACGGCGGCGGCAAGGATCTCCTGAACAAGCTCTACGCGTCGATCGGCGCCAACGTCGTGTCGTTCCCGTACGGCCCGATGCCCACGCAGCCGCTCGGCTGGTTCAAGAAGCCGGTCACCAAGAACGAGGACTTCAAGGGCCTCAAGTTCCGCACCGTCGGCATCTCGATCGACGTGTTCACCGGTCTCGGCGCGGCCGTCAACGCGCTGCCGGGCGGCGAGATCGTGCCGGCGATGGACCGCGGGCTGCTCGACGCCGCCGAGTTCAACAACGCCACCTCGGACCGCATCCTCGGCTTCCCCGACGTCTCCAAGGTGTGCATGCTGCAGAGCTTCCACCAGAACGCCGAGCAGTTCGAGATCATGTTCAACAAGGCCAAGTTCGACGCGCTGCCGGCGAAGATGAAGGCGATCATCGAGAGCGCGGTCGAGGCGGCCTCGGCCGACATGTCGTGGAAGGCGATCGACCGCTATTCCAAGGACTACATCGAGATGCAGCAGAAGCAGGGCGTCAAGTTCTACAAGACCCCCGACGCCGTGCTGCAGACGCAGCTCACCTCCTACGACGCGGCTGCGGCCAAGAAGGCGGCCGACAACGCGCTGTTCAAGGAGATCGCGGATTCGCAGAGGGCGTTCGCCGAGCGCGCGGTGCGCTGGGACCTTGATACCAACGTCAGCCGGCGCATGGCGTACAACCACTACTTCGCGAAGGCCGCCGCGCCGGCGAAGAAGAGCTGATGCCGGCGTAACGTGACGACAGCCGCCCGGGTTCCGGGTGGCTGTCTTGGTTTCCGGCGTCCGGGCGGCCGTCGCCGCCCGCGCCGATCTCGAGCGAGCGCGCCATGCAACGCTTCCTGCTGACCGTCGACAAGCTCTCCACGCTGGTCGGGCACGCCTTCTCGTTCCTGATCGTGCTGCTCACGCTGCACGTTTCGTGGGAGGTCTTCTCCCGCTACGTCCTCGGCAACGCCGCGCGCGTGGGCGTTTGACGGCATGATCATGCTGTACGGCACGCTGTTCATGATGGCGGGGGCGTACACGCTCTCCAAGAACGGGCACGTCCGCGGCGACGTCCTCTACGGATTCTTCGAGCCGCGCACGCAGGCCACGGTCGACCTGATCCTCTACTTCCTGTTCTTCATTCCCGGGGTCTTCGCGCTCACCTACGCCGGGTTCTTCTACGCCGCCGAGTCCTGGGCGATCAACGAGCACAGCAACATAACGGCGGAGGGCCCGCCGGTCTACCCGTTCAAGACCGTGATCCCGATCGCCGGCGCGTTCCTGCTGCTGCAGGGTCTCGTCGAGATCATCCGCTGCGTCATCTGCCTGCGTGACGGCGCCTGGCCGTCGCGCGAGGAGGACGTCGAGGAGGTCGACGTCGAGAAGCTGAAGGAGATGGTGCACGCCGACGAGGCGATGCTCGACGCCGGCGCCGTGGTACGGGAGACCGCGCGATGAAGATCCGCAAGGAGTTGTGGTTCGGGTTCGGCCTGATGGGCCTGATCCTCGCCGCGATCGCGGTATTTATGCCCTGGGGCAGCCTCACCAACGGGCACCTCGGGCTCCTCATGCTCGCGCTGATCGTCGTCGCGATCATGCT
Source organism: uncultured beta proteobacterium (assembly GCA_963705175.1). Taxonomy (GTDB): domain Bacteria; phylum Pseudomonadota; class Gammaproteobacteria; order Burkholderiales; family Casimicrobiaceae; genus VBCG01. Next base: position 118,428 of record CAVPJE010000013.1, read on the forward strand.
GGGCTTCCCGACCGCGTTCACGCTGATGGGCATGGGCGTGTTCTTCGCCTGGCTCTCCTACAACAGCGTCAACCCCGACCTTGCGGTGCGCCAGGTCCTCGACCTGATGGTGCAGCGCGCCTACTCGGTGATGTCGAACGACGTGCTGATCGCCATCCCGCTGTTCGTGTTCATGGGCTATCTGGTCGAGCGCGCGGCGCTGATCGAGCGCCTGTTCAAGAGTCTCCACCTCGCGCTCGCGCGCGTTCCCGGCTCGCTCGCGGTGGCGACGATCGTCACCTGCGCGATATTCGCCACCGCCACCGGCATCGTCGGCGCCGTGGTGACGCTGATGGGGCTGCTCGCACTCCCGGCGATGCTGAAGGCCGGCTACGACGTCCGGCTCTCCGCCGGCGCGATCACCGCGGGCGGCTGCCTCGGCATCCTGATTCCGCCGTCCGTGCTGCTGATCGTCTACGGCGCGACCGCGGGCGTGTCGGTGGTCCAGCTGTACGCCGGCGCGTTCTTCCCCGGGATCATGCTGGCCGGGCTGTACGTCGGCTACGTCATCATCGTGGCAAAGCTGAAACCCGCGCTGGCGCCCAAGCTCAGCGAAGAGGAGGCGCGGGTTCCGGTGCCGCCGAGTCTCGCGCCGCTCGCGGCGACGAGCCGCAATGCGTTCACGGGCCTCCTCGCCGCGGTGGGCGGACGCAGCCTGGGCGTGCCGGCGAGGACAGTGCTCGGGCAATTCTTCGTGTCGCTGATACCGGCACTCTCGATCATCGGCCTGGTCTGGGTCATCTGGTTCGGCGCGACCAAGCCGGTCGAGGTCGTCGACACCACCGGGCTGCAGGCTTCGGGCTTCGCGGCGGACACGGCAGGAACGGGGGCCGGTCTCGCCGAACCGCAGGGGGAGGGCACCGGGCTCGCCGAGCCCCCTGCGTCCGAAGGCGACGAGAAGACATCGGCTACGGGCCTCGCCGAGCCGCCGTCGGACAAGGGTGGCGTCGCGGAGCCTCCTGCCGCCAAGGCGGCTGCCACGGACGCGGCCGCACCGGCAGCCGCCGTCGACGCGCCCGCGGCGGCGGCGGCCGAGAGGTTGCCGGCTCCGATGTGGTTCTGGGTCGTCGCGGCCATCGCGGCGGCGCTTGGGGTGCTCGTCTACGTACTCTGGACCTGGCAGCGCCTCGAGATCTTCAAGATGCTGCTCGCCTCGTTCTTCCCGCTGTCGATCCTGATCCTCGCGGTGCTGGGGTCGATCGTGTTCGGCCTCGCGACGCCGACCGAGGCCGCGGCGGTCGGCGCGTTCGGCGGCTTCGTGCTCGCCGCCGCGTACCGCTATTACGGCCACCTGCGCGAGGCGCGGCGCGGCGCGGCCGTCTCGCCGACCGCGCGCACGCTCGCGGACCTATGGGACATCGTCAAGGAGTCGTCGTTCCTGACGGCGAAGACCAGCGCGATGGTCTGCTGGCTGTTCGTCGGCTCGTCGATCTTCTCCGCGGCATTCGCGCTGCTCGGCGGCCAGGAAATCATCAATCGCTGGGTGCTGTCGATGGACCTGACGCCGGTGCAGTTCATGCTGCTCGCGCAGGGCATCATCTTCATCCTCGGCTGGCCGCTCGAGTGGACCGAGATCATCGTGATCTTCATGCCGATCTTCGTCCCGCTGCTGCCGCACTTCAACATCGACCCGCTGTTCTTCGGCCTGCTGGTGGCGCTCAACCTGCAGACCGCATTCCTGTCGCCGCCCGTCGCGATGGCCGCCTTCTACCTGAAGGGCGTCTCGCCGCCGCACGTCACGCTGAACCAGATCTTTGCGGGCATGCTGCCGTTCATGGGCATTCAGGTTCTCGCGCTGGCGCTGCTCTACATCTTCCCGGGCATCGGCCTGTGGCTGCCGCAGACGCTCTACCGGTAGTCATGCTGCGGCACGGGTTGCGCATCCGGGCCGGCGCGGATTAGAGTCCCCGCAGGGACGCGGACTGCCGAGGAGGTGCCTGATGCTCGTGCGCGAGATCCTGCGGATCAAGGGCCACACGCTGTTCACGACGGCGCCGACGGGCCGCGCGCTCGAAGCCGTGAAGGTGATGGCGCAGCACGACATCGGCTCGCTGGTCGTCATGGATCGCGGCCGGCTCGCCGGCATGCTGACCTTCCGCGAGGTGCTTGAGGCGCTCGCGCGCCGCGACGGCTCGTTGGGAGACCTGACGATCGACGCGATCTACGAGCGCAACCCGCTCACCGCGCGGCCCGACCTCGAGGTGATGGAACTGCGCGGCGCGATGCTCGAGCGCCACGCGCGCTACGTGCCGGTCATGGATAGTGGCACGCTGATGGGCGTGGTGTCGTTCCACGACGTCGCCAAGGCGGTCCACGAGGAGCAGAGCTTCGAGAACCGCATGCTCAAGAGCTACATCAAGAACTCGCCGGACGAATAGCGTGGGGCGACGGTGGCTGGCCGCCGCGGTCCTCCTTGCCCTGGCCGGGCCCGTGGCCGCGCAGCGCGACGAGACTTCCTACGCGGAGGCGCGCGGGCGCATGGTCGAGGCCGTCGCCAGGATGACTCGCGAGACCGCGCGCGAGACCGGACGTGAGGCTTTGGCGCCGTCGGTGATGGCGGCGCTGGGCCGGGTGCCGCGCCATCGGTTCGTCCCGCCCGCGCTCGCGCACCGGGCCTACGAGAACAGTCCGTTGCCGATCGGGCAGGGGCAGACGATCTCGCAGCCGTTCATCGTGGCGCTGTCCACCGATCTGATCGAGCCGAAGCCCGGCGACGTGGTCCTCGAGGTCGGCACGGGCTCCGGGTACCAGGCCGCCGTGCTCGCCGAACTCGTCGGGACGGTCTGCTCGATCGAGATCGTCGAGCCGCTGGGTCGCGAGGCCGAGCGGCGGCTCGCCGCGAACGGCTACCGCAACGTGGTGGTGCGCATCGGCGACGGCTACGCCGGCTGGCCGGAGCGCGCGCCGTTCGACGCGATCGTCGTCACCGCCGCAGCGCCGCACGTTCCCGAGCCGCTGGTCGCGCAACTGAAGCCGGGCGGGCGCATGGTCATCCCGGTCGACGCGGGCGCGTTCGGACAGGACCTGCTGCTGATTCGCAAGCACGCCGATGGCACGCTGTCACGCACTGTCGTGCTGCCGGTGCGCTTCGTGCCGCTGACCGGTCCCGGCGCGCGCGACGCTCGCGGCACGCGCTAGCGTCGTCGTCGGATTCCTCCGACGCGGGTCAGCGCGAGCCGCGCGCGAGCGCGGCGAACGCGTCGTCGGCGACCTCGAGCGTGTGATCGACGTCGGCGTCGGTGTGCGTGATCGACAGGTAGAACTTCTCGTTGGGATTGACCAGCAGCCCGCGGGCCAGCAACGCCATCGCGAAGCGCCAGCCGAGGTCCTTGTCGGCGGTCGTCAGGTCCATCCACGTGCGCAGCGGCCGCCGCGGGGTGAAGCGCAGCCCGAACACCGCGTCCTCGCCCGGTGCCTGTACCGCGAAGCCGTGGCGCGTGCCGGCAGCGACCAGACCCTCGCGCAGGCGGGCGCCGACGCGCGCGAGGTGGTCGTAGATGCCGGCCCCGCCCAGCACGTCGAGCGCGGCGAGGCCCGCGGCGGCGCAGACCGGGTTGCCGTTCAGCGTGTTCGTGGCCCAGACGACCTCGGCGCGCGGCCGGGCGCGAGCGTCGAGGACGCTCATCACGTCGCGGCTCCCTGCGATGGCGGCCAGCGGGAAGCCACCGGAGATCGCCTTGCCGTAGCAGGCGAGATCGGGCACGACCCCGTACGCCTGCTGCGCACCGCCCCAGGCGATGCGAAACCCGGTCACGATCTCGTCGAAGATCAGCACGATGCCGTGGCGCCGTGTCGCCTCGCGCAATGCTTCGAGGAAGCCGGGCTCGGGTCGCAGCACGCGTTGCAGCGGCTCGACGATCACGGCGGCGAGGTCGCCGGCGTGCCGCTCGATCATCGCGACGGCCGCGTCCGTTTCGTTGAATGGCGACACCAGCACCGTCGTGCCGGTCTCGTCGGGCACGCCCACGGAGTCGGGGAGGGCGCGCGGGTAGTCCGACGCGCGGGAGGGCACGGTACCCCAGAGCCCGTAGTCGTGCATCCCGTGCCAGGCGCCTTCGAACTTCAGCACCTTGTTGCGCCGCGTGTAGGCGCGCGCGATGCGGAGCGCGTAGTACGTGGCCTCGGTGCCCGATCCCGTGTAATGCACGACCTCGGCGCAGGGGATCGCTGCCACCAGCCGCTTCGCGAGCTCGATCTCGGGCTCGTTCAGGAAGTAGTAGGTCGTCCCGCGCGGCAGCTGCGCGGATACGGCGGCGGTGACCGCCGGGTGGGCATGACCGAGGAGCGCCGGACCGGAGCCGAGATGGTAGTCGAGGTACTCGCGACCGGCGACGTCCCAGACGCGCGGGCCTTCGCCCCGCGCGATCACCAGGTTGTGTTCGGGCGGCATGACGAACAGGCCCAGCCCGCCACCGGCGAGGTAGCGCCCGGCGTCGTCGAGGAGGGCTTGCTGGCGGTCTGGATGCATCGCGATCCTTTCGTGCTCAAGCGGAGGGCCGCACGGCACGCCAACGGCCGCCGTCCATCGTGCCTTCGATCGCTCCGTCCGTGGCGCGTCCCTGCAGCGTGACCGGCCGCGGGCCGGCGACGCCGGCGGGGAGCGTCAAGCGGACGTCGGCACCCTGCACGGAAAAGTCGGTCACGTCGACCATGCGCTCGCGCGTGCCGATGCGGCCGGTGGCGCCCGCGGCGCGCTGCTGCACCGCAAGGCGCAGCGGCGGCGATTGCGGCGGCGCTCCGGCTAGCCGCAACTCCCAGTCGCCCGCGATGCGTGCCGGCACCGTGTAGAGGTAGAGCGTGGTGCGCGGCGTGCCGGTGATCGCGACCTTCTCGGCCACGTCCATCTTCACGAAGCGGTCGTGCGGCCAGTCGGGAAACGGATAGTCGTGCGACACGACGCGCGAACCGGGCGCAAGTTCGGCGAGGAGCTTGCCCTCGAGCTTGGGGATGGACGTCGGCAGCAGGTACAGCGTCACCACGGTGGCGTCCCCGACCGGCGTGTCGAACAGGTCGCGGACGTGGAACTTGACGCGGTCGGCCACGCCCTGCCGTGCTGCCGTGGCGTTCGCCTCGGCGACGAGGTCCGCGAGGATGTCCACGCCGAAGCCGCCGCGCGCGCCGTATCGCGCGACGGCGGTGAGCACGAGGCGCCCATCGCCGGAGCCGAGGTCGACCACGTAGTCGGCGGGACCCACGCCACCCAGCTTCAGCACCTCGTCGACGATGATCCAGGGCGTCGGCACGTAGGGGCCGGCGCTCTCGGGCTTGCGCTCCTGCGCCCACGACGCCGTGGCCGCGAGGAGGAGCACGAAGGCGAGACGCGCGAGACGGGGACGAGAGGGCATGGGCAATCGCATGGGCAATCCTGTGGCGGTGGGAGACGGGGGGACGCGGCGGGCGTGTGCCGTCGCTCAGTGCAACAGGCTGCCGATCGAGGCCTTCCACCCGGCCATTCCCGACGGCGCCGCGTCGGCCACCGCGCTCACGAACCCGACGGCAATCTCGCGGATGCGGGACCGCGCCCGGGCCTGCTCGTCATCGCTCGAAATCGCGAGACAGGCGACGCGGCAGAACGGGTCCGATGGCCACTCGAAGTCGCAATGCGACGCGCGGTCGATGGCCACGATCGTCACGTCGCGCAGCGTCTGCAGCGCCGGGTCGATGTTGCGCCACGCGTTGCACACCTGCGACTTCGCGACCAGCGCGGCGACCGGGGCGTGGACGCGCCCGGCGGCGCGGCGTGCCTGCCCGCCGGCGTTGGTCGGGTCGAGCAGCAGCAGGCCGCGCGTGCCGGCAGGATCGTTCGACGCGGCGATGAGCGCCGCCAGTCCGCCCGCGGAGACGCCGACGTAGATCGCTTCGTCCTGCAGCAGGGCGCGCCGGACGGCGACCAGGTCCGCGCCGTTGTCCGCGTGCCTCCCGTCGACCGCGGACGACGCGCAGAAGTCGACGGTCACCGCGGTCAGGCCGGCGTCCGCGAAGGCGTCGGCCCAGCCTTGCATGTACGAGCCGTCGCGCATGAAGCCGTGGCCGATCAGCACGACCGGCGCCGCCTTCGGCGCCGATGGGCGATGCACGCGGTAGCGGAGCTCGCAGCCGCGCACCGACTCGATCGAGCGCGCTTCGACCGTCGGCGACTGCGCGAGGACGCCTTGCGCGGCGCAGACGAGCGCAAGCGACATGGCAAGTGGACCGCGGATGCTCACTCTGGACTACCCTTCGCACTGCGCGCTCCGGGATGAGCGCTTGGGAGCGGCCCGGCGCGCTCATGGGATCGGTTCGACGGACCGGGTTCGGGCGGGCGCGGGCCGGGGAGCGCGCATGATAGCGCCCGGCCACGATCCGTCGCGTCTCGTGCGCTACAGGTTGTAAGCCCCGTATTCGGGGTAAAATGGCAAGTCGCAACGGTCAAAGGTCGAATCGAAGGTGCCCGGATCGTTCAGCAGGCCTTCTGTCTCGTACGCGTCGGATGGTTCGCGCGTCGCGAATGGGGCGGCGGCCTCCGCAGTCGACGCAGGTCCCGTCACGTTGTCGGGGGTGAGCGTGCGCATTCCGGGTCCGCCGGAGTTTGCCGACGAGCGCGTGATCCGCCCCGCGCTGTTCGTGCTGTTCCGCATCGCGCTGGGGCCGTCGGCCGACTACTATGGCCCGCGCTTCCTCGCGTTCGAGCGTGCGGGGCGGGCGATGGCGGGTTGGCACTGGCCGGCGCTGTTCGCGCCCCCGGTATGGGCGTTCTATCGCAGGCTGTGGGGCGCGGGTGTCTTCTTCACGCTGTTGCCTCTGGCCGGCGCGGCGACGATGGCACTGGTGGCGCCATGGCTTGGCGACCACACCTGGGTGTGGATCGCGTGCGCCATTCTCCTGACCGTGCTGCTGCCCGGCATCGCCGGCGCTACGCTTGCCACCGGGCTCCTCTACCGGCGCATCCGCAAGGCGATCCGCGAGGCCGAAGCGGTCGCCTCGTCGCCGGCGCAGGTGGCGAGCCGCATTGCCGGCATCATGCCGGTGTCGCCGCACGCGGCGCTCGCCCTGGGGTTGTTCGCACTCGCTTTCGTCGTTGGTGGTGCCGGACCGATCCTCAGCACCGCGTATCACGAGCACGCGGTACGCGTGAAGGTGTCGAAGGCGCTCGCCGCCGTCGAGCCGATCAAGGCCCAGGTCGAGGATTCGTGGGAGGCCATGCGCCGCTGGCCCTGGCCCGCACTCGCCGCGGGCATGCCGGGCCGTGCCGGCGCCGTGCTCTTCGACGAGGTGTCGGTCGATGCCGCGACGGGGCGGGTGCGGCTCGAGGTCGGCGCGTCCATTCCGGAACTGGCCGGGAAGGCGATCCTCCTCGCGCCCGCCATCGATCAGCGCGAGCGCATCCGGTGGTTCTGCGTCCCGGTCGGCGTTTCGGAACGGTTCCTGCCCCAAGCCTGTCGCCCGGGCGCGCAGCGGTAGGGATCGCCGCGCAACCCGCCGGTCTCACGAGGCTCGCGCGGGGGACTTCCTGAAGCGGAGGTGACTCGCCCGTCGCGCGACCGAGGCGGCGCGCGAAGGGGGTGCTGTCGGCTGGTCGTGCTACTGCTGTGTCGCGGGCGGCAGCGGCTCATCGCGCGCCGAATCCGACGCGAGGTACATCAGCGCCATCACGAGCACGCCGGACATGCCGCCGGCCATGAACGTCACGATCAACCACCAGGCAGAAACCATCCGGCACCTCCGCGTAGGGCCGCCCTGCGAAACGGGCCCCGTGCCAACCGCCGACCGATCCGCCGCGTTCCGGCGGCGTTCGTCACGGACAAAAAAGAACCGGGCCCGAAGGCCCGGCTCGTCGCAACGTTGCGCCGGATCGCGATGCCGAAGCAGGTTCCCGCGGGAACCGCGCTCCGTCGCACCGTGATCATCTCGTCATGCTGCAAGGCGGTTCCGCCCCGGCGTCACACGTTGTGGTGCACACATTAGCCAAACCGTTCCGGAGTTGCAACAAGTTTGACATCGAAATGTGCTACGCGCGCCGACCGTGCTCAGGCTGCCGGGTCGGCGTCGACCTGGAAGACGATCGCGCAGGGCTGCGGGAGTTGGTCGACGTCGGTGGCGAGACGGATCTCGGCGAACGACGACAGGGCCTCGAACGCGGCGCGAACTTCGCGCACGCCATCGGCCTTGGGCAACATGCGAAAGCGCGCACGGCGCGAAACCGGTCGCATCCGCAGTACGACGCCCAGCGGCAAACCGTCCAGGTGCGGTTCGCGCGACAGGTAGACGCCGAACGGCGCGAGGGCCCCGATCTCCAGCGGATTGCGCGTCCAGCCATCGTTGATCTCCTTCGCCAGGTCGCACGCGCGCGCGACGAGCGCCCGGGCACGCGAGCGCGGCAGCGGCTCGACGACCCGCGCATTGGCGTACTCGACGAAGCGCCCGGTGACCCGGTATTCGGACGGCACCGACGAGCGCGGCCGCAGCAGGCCGTCGGCGACCATCGCCTCCACGGTGGTGCGGCCGACGACGGTATCGAGGCCGAAGTCGCGGCGCAGGTCCTCGGCGCTGATCGATGCGCGCGATGGCACCAGCCCGTGGATGCGGGCGAGCACGCGACCGCTCGCCTCGCGCAGCCGCAGCGGATCGATGCCGAAGTAGAGGCGCTTGGTGACCAGGGTCAGGGTCTTCATGGCGTGGCGGACCGTAGGGGCAGGGCTATGACATCAGCATAACCAATCCCGGCGCCGCCGTCCATCGGGTTCGCGGGTCGTCGGCCGGGCGGGGGGAGCCGCGGCGGGCGCGCGACAATGCCGCGTCCGCGGACCGTCGTTGCCGGCAGGCGCCGGTTCCCGGGACGTCAGTTGGCGCGGAAGCGCACCCGCATGACCTTCTTGTCGTACTCGGCCTCGTGGGCGAGCGTGATCTCTTGTCCGCCCCTGGCATAGACCCGGCCGCCCGCCGCGCGGCACTGGTTGCGCTCGTACTGGCAGGGCCCCATCTCGGGATGGCGCTTGCACAGACCGTGGACCTTCGGCGCGAACTCGATCGCCGTCTGCTCGCGCCCGCTCGGCTTGTCGACCACGCACACGTAGATCGCGTCGCCCGGATGCGTCACGTCGGGACGCGACGTGGGCGGCACGACCTCGCGGGAAGGCGGCACCGACGCGACGACCGGCGGGCTCGGCTGCGTGTCCGGCAAGCGGGGTCCGTACCACCGCCGCACCCGCGCGCTCGCCGGCCGGCGTCACCGGCACGGGCGGACGTTCCGGTGCCGAGCAGGCGATGAGCGCGAGCGGCAGCAGCAGAAGGAGGGCACGGCGCATTTCGGACGGAAGCATGCCACAGGTCGGCCGTTTCCGGCGCGTCGCGGGCCCATCCCTATAATCGCCCGCAGTCTGGACAACGACGGACGAAAATGAGAACGCACATCCTCCCGGGTACGGACCTCGCCATCACCGAGGTGTGCCTTGGCACGATGACCTGGGGCGAGCAGAACAGCGAGCGCGACGCGCACGCCCAGCTCGACCGGGCCATCGAACTCGGCATCAACTTCATCGACACGGCCGAGATGTATCCGGCGCCGCCGCGCGCGGAGACGCAGGGGCGCACCGAGACCTTCCTCGGCAACTGGCTGGCGGCGCGCGGTCGGCAAGGACTCGTCGTGGCGACGAAGGTCGCCGGACCGGGGCGGCGCGACTGGATCCGCGGTGGGCGCACCGACCTCACCCGCGATGTCATCGCCGAGGCCTGCGACACCAGCCTCGCACGGCTTCGCATCGACTGCATCGACCTGTTCCAGATCCACTGGCCGCAGCGCAACGTGCCGCTGTTCGGCGCCAAGCTGTTCGACCCGGCGCAGGAACGCGATGGGCCCGGCATCGCCGAGCAGGTCGAGGCGATGGGAGCGCTTCAGCGCGCCGGCAAGATCCGCTACTGGGGCCTGTCCAACGAGACGGCCTGGGGCATCGTCGCATTCTGCCGGATGGCACGCGAGCTCGGCGTACCGGCCCCCGTCACCGTGCAGAACGGCTTCAACCTGGTGTCGCGTGGCGCGGAGTACGAGCTCGCCGAGACCCTGTACCGGGAGCGCGTGGCGCTCCTCGCGTACAGTCCGCTGGGCGGTGGCATGCTCACCGGCAAGTACCTGGGCGGCGCGCGGCCCGCCGGCGCGCGCTTCACCGAGTACTCGAATTTCACCGCGCGCTTCGGCACGCCGCTCGCGCGCGAGGCGGTGGACGCGTACGCGGCGCTGGCGCGGCAACGCGGCATCTCGCTCGCGGAGCTTGCGCTGGGTTACGTGCGAAGCCGCTGGTTCGTCGCGGCGATGATCGTCGCGGCGACGAATGTCGACCAGCTCGAGGCGAACGTGGCCGCGGCGCGTACCGAGCTCGACGCGGAGACCCTGTCCGGTCTGACGGCGATCTTCGAGCGCTACCCCAATCCCTCGGCCTGACCCCTAACCACAGCAATGGGCGGTGCGATCCAGGTCAGCGAGGAGCGGGGGGTCCGCTACCTGCATTTCGGCTCGCACTGGGTGCAGGGCGCGATGCGCATGTCGCGCCCGTACGCGCTCGAGCTCGAGTACACGCGCGAGATGATGCTGCCGCTCTTGCTGCGGCCGGCCGCCCATTGGCCGGCGCGGGCGCTGCTGATCGGGCTCGGCGCGGGCTCGCTGCTGAAATTCCTGTGGCGCCATCGGCCACGCTGCGCGATCACGGTGATCGAGACGCGCGAGGACGTCGTCACCGCCGCGGCGCAGTTCTTCCGCCTGCCCGACGATCCGGATCGGCTCTCGATCGAGCTCGCGGACGGCGTTTCGTTCGTGGCGGGACCGGGGCCGCGCTTCGACCTGATCCTCGTCGACGGCTACGACGCGAAGGGCCGTGTCGGCGCGCTCGACACGCCGTCGTTCTACCGGAACTGCCGGGGCCGGCTCTCCGACGACGGGCTGCTCGCCACCAACCTGCTGTCGCGCCACCGTGGCATTGACGCGAGCCTCGCGCGCCTTGCCGAGACCTTCGAGCGGCGGGCGATGTCGCTCGCGCCCTGCGCGAGCGGCAACATCATCGCGCTCGCCGCCCGCGGCGCCGCCGTCGACCTCGACGCGCGCGAGCTCGCGGCACGGGCCGCGGCCTTTCGCGCCGAGACGGAGTTGAACCTCACGCCGACGGTCGAGCGCCTCGCGCGGCGGCAGAAGGCGTACGCCGCGCCTGCGGTGCTCTGACCCGTGGCCGGTGCGTGATGCGGGTCACGGACCGCGCGCCGCACGCGTGCCATCGTGCGTGCTCCGACTCCGTGGAGAACGCCATGCTGTACGCCACCGACGCGAGCTTCAAGACCGATGTGATCGAATCCGACGTGCCGGTGCTCGTCGACTTCTGGGCGCCGTGGTGCGGACCGTGCCGCGCCGTGGCGCCGGTGCTCGAGGCGCTCGACGCCGAGCTCGCCGGCCGCGCGAAGATCGTCAAGGTCAACGTCGACGAGAACCAGGTCGTTGCGGGTGCCCTCGGCGTGCGCAGCATTCCGACGCTGGTCGTGTTCAAGGGCGGCCAGGCGGTCGAGGGCGCGGTCGGTGCGCTGTCGATGCAGGAGCTGAAGCGCCTGCTCGAGCCGCACCTCGCGGCGGCCTGACGTCGTGGTACCGGGCCCGCGCGGCCCGGACGGGACGCCGGCCCTTGCGTCGCGGTAGCATCACGGCATGATCCCTCCCGCCACCACCGCCCGCATCCTTGCCGAGGCGATGCCGTACATCCGCGCCTGGCACGGCAAGGTCGTCGTCGTCCGCTTCGGCGGCGCGGCGATGACCGACCCGGCGCTCAAGGCCGCGTTCGCGCGCGACGTCGCGCTGCTGCAGCTCGTCGGCATGAAACCGGTCGTCGTCCACGGCGGCGGTTGGCGCGTCGACGAGCTGATGCTGAAGATGGGTGTCGAGCCGCGCCGCGTCCGGGGTCGCCGCGTGACCGACGCGGCGACGCTCAACCTGGTCGAGATGGCGCTGGACGAGCTGAACCAGGAGCTGACCGGCCTCGTCAACCAGCAGGGCGGGCGCGCCGTGGGCCTGAACGGCCAGGACGGGCGGTTCATCCGCGCGCGGCGGCTGCCGTTCGAGACGCTGCCGAGCGGCGAGCGAGTCGATCTGGGCTTCGTCGGCGACGTCGCGAGCATCGACGTCGAGCTGATCGAACTCTTGCTGTCGCGGCAGTTCGTGCCGGTGATCCTGCCGATCGGCGTCGGCGACGACGGCACCGCCTACCACATCAACTCCGATCTCCTCGCCGGAGCGCTCGCACGGGCGCTCGCGGCGGAGAAGCTCGTGCTGATGACCAACGTCGACGGCGTGCACGACGAGAGCGGCAAGCTCGCCTACATCCTCACCGCCAGCGAGGTCGCGGCGCTGGTGACGCGCGGCGTCGTCCCCGAGGACATGCTGCCCCGGGTCGAGGCGGCGCTCGACGCGGTGCGCGAGGGCGTGCGCTCGGTGCACATCATCGACGGCGCCACGCCGAGCGCGCTGATGCTCGAGGTGCTGACGGCCGACGGCGTCGGCACGGCCGTGCGCTCCGACGCCGGACCGCACTTCTTCGAGGACAGCCGCGCGTATCTGCTCGAGCCGGTCCGTTCCTGACCGGCCGTCGCTCGCTGTTCGGCGCGCCCGCGCGCGCAGGGCCCCGGTTCGCTCGCGCGCGACCGCTACAATTGCGTTCTCGTCAGATCGAACCCGGGAACGAATCCATGCGCGTCTTCAACTTCAGTGCCGGCCCCGCCGTCCTTCCGGAGGACGTCCTCAGGAAGGCCGCGGCCGAGATGCTCGACTGGCACGGCAGCGGCATGTCGGTGATGGAAATGAGCCACCGCGGCAAGGAGTTCATCGCGATCGCCGCCAAGGCCGAGGCCGATTTCCGCGCGCTGCTCGCGGTGCCGAAGCACTACAAGGTGCTGTTCCTGCAGGGCGGGGCGATCGCGGAGAACGCGATCGTGCCGATGAACCTCCTTGGCGGGAAATCGGCAGCCGACTACGTCAACACGGGCGAGTGGTCGAAGAAGTCGATCAAGGAGGCGAAGAAGTACTGCAAGGTGAACGTCGCCGCCTCGTCGGAGGACGCGAACTTCAGCTATGTTCCCGCGCAGTCGGCGTGGCAGCTCGACCCTGCCGCCGCCTACGTGCACGTCTGCACCAACGAGACCATCGGTGGCGTCGAGTACCCGTGGACGCCCGACACCGGCGACGTGCCGCTGGTCGCCGACATGTCGTCGCACATCCTGTCGCGGCCGGTCGACGTCGCGAAGTACGGCGTGATCTACGCCGGTGCGCAGAAGAACATGGGGCCCGCGGGGCTCACCGTCGTCGTGGTCCGCGACGACCTGCTCGATCGCGCACTGCCGATCACGCCGTCGGTGTTCCACTGGCAGGAGCAGGCCGACGCCGAGTCGATGCTGAACACGCCGCCCACCTACGCGATCTACATCGCGGGCCTGGTCTTCGAGTGGCTGCTCGCGCAGGGTGGCGTGGCGGCGATCGAGAGGAAGAACGTCGCGAAGGCGAAGCTCCTCTACGACTACCTCGACGCCACGGCGTTCTACACGAACCCGGTGCGGAAGGAGGATCGCTCGCGCATGAACGTGCCGTTCAAGCTCCGCGACGAGTCCCTGGACGGTGCGTTCCTCGAGGGCGCCGAGGAGCGCGGCATGCTGCAGCTGAAGGGCCACCGCTCGGTCGGCGGCATGCGGGCGTCGATCTACAACGCGATGCCGGTCGAGGGCGTGCAGGCGCTGGTCGACTACATGAAGGACTTCGAGCGCCGCCACGGCTGACCGCGATGAGCCACTACACGATCCTCACGCTGAACCAGATCTCGATCGCAGGGCCTGCATCGCTTCCCTGGCGATCGCTACACCGTCGGCAAGGCCGCGGAGGCGCCCGACGCGATCATCGTGCGCTCGCACGACATGCACGGCATGACGATCCCGCCGTCGGTCAAGGCGATCGGGCGCGCGGGCGCGGGCACGAACAACATCCCGGTCGCCGCCATGTCGAAGCGCGGCGTGCCGGTGTTCAATGCGCCCGGCGCGAATGCCAACGCGGTCAAGGAGCTGGTGCTCGCCGCGCTGCTGCTCGCCTCGCGCAACCTGGTGCCCGCGCTCGAGTTCGTGGCGCGCCTCGATCCGGCCGCGCCGGACCTCGAGGCTCGCGTCGAGGCCGGCAAGAAGGAGTTCGCCGGCGTCGAGCTGCCCCAGCGCACGCTGGGCATCATCGGACTCGGTGCGATCGGGTCGCTGGTGGCCGACACCGCGATCAAGCTGGGCATGAAGGTGATCGGCTTCGACCCGGAGATCACCGTCGACGCGGCCTGGCGCCTGCCGTCCACCGTGCGCAAGGCCAACTCCCTCGAGGACCTGCTGCGGCACTCCGACTACATCTCGCTGCACGTGCCGCTCCTCCCGGTGACACGGCACCTGATCGACGAGAAGCGCCTCGGCGTGATGAAGCCGGGCGCCGCGCTGCTCAACTTCGCCCGCGACGCGGTCGTCGACGAGGCCGCGGTGGTGGCGGCGCTGCGCAGCCGCCGGCTGAAGACCTACCTCTGCGACTTCCCGAGCGCGCACACGATCGGCGAGCCGCACGTCGTCGCGCTGCCGCACCTCGGCGCGTCGACGGCGGAAGCCGAGGAGAACTGCGCGATCATGGTGGTGGACCAGGTCCGCGAGTACCTCGAGCAGGGCACGATCCAGAACGCGGTGAACTTCCCCGGCGTCGAGATGCCGCGCGAGTCGCCGCACCGCGTGGCGATTGCCAACGCGAACGTGCCGAACATGCTCGGCCAGATCTCGTCGGCGATGGCCAAGGCCGGGCTCAACATCCACAACATGGTGAACAAGTCGCGCGGCGAGATGGCCTACACGCTGGTCGACGTCGACAGTCCCGTCGACGCCTCGGTCGTGCGGGCGATCGGTGCGATCGAAGGCGTGCTCTCCGTCCGGGCGATTCCCGCGGCAACCTGACGTTCGTCGGGTCGGCGCGGCGTCGAGCGCGCCGCGCCGCATGCGTTTTCGGCGCGCGGCGGCGCGAGATTGCGCTGGATCAAGGGTTTCCGCGCGACCGACTCTAGAGTGGGAGCGAGCGGCAGCCCTGCGGAGAGCGTGTGCAACGATCGTCGACGCGCGAAGGCAGCGACCGCGCCATCGCGGCGCGCGCCGGTCGATTCGCGTCCGCGCTGCTGCCGGCCGTGGCGAGCCGTCGCGCTCGGCGGCTGTTCGGTGCGGCAGATGGCGATCGATACGCTCGGCGACACGCTGGCGAGCGGGGGATCGGTCTACGAGGCGGACGCCGACGTCGCGCTGGTCGGCGATGCGTTGCCGTTCAGCCTGAAGCTTCTCGACAGCCTGATCGCCGAGTCGCCGCGGCATCGCGGCCTGCTCTTCGCGGGCAGTCGCGCCTATCTGCTGTACGCCTACGGCTTCGTCGGCTTCGAGGCGGAGCAGATCGCGCGCGAGGACGTCGACCGCGCCAACGCCGTGCGCGCACGGGCGCACAACCTGTCGATGCGGGCCCACGGCTACGCGATGCGCGGGCTGGAGGTCCGGCATCCGGGTCTCGCGGCGCGACTCGCCACCGATCCCGGCGCGGCGCTGCTCGCGGTGGCCGACGCGCAGGACGTCGACCTGCTGCACGCCGCCGCGGCATCGCTGGGGCTCGCGATCGGCCACGCGAAAGGCGACGCGGCGATGCTTGCGCGCCTGCCCGAGGTGGATGCGCTGCTCGCGCGGGCGCTCGTGCTCGACGAAGGCTGGAACGAGGGCGCGTTGCACGAGCTCGCGGTCACCTGGCGGGCGGCGCGTCCCGGGGTCCTCGATCGCCCCGCGGTCGACGCGCACTACGCCAGGGCGCTCGTGCTGTCGCGGGGCACGCGCGCGGCGCTGTTCGTCGCCTACGCCGAAGCGGTGGCGGTGCGCGAGCAGGACCGCGCGCTGTTCGAGAGCCTCCTTGCCCGTGCGCTCGCCGTCGATCCCGAGGCGCGGCCGCAGGAGCAGTTGCAGAACGCGCTGGCGAAGCGTCGCGCGCAGTGGCTCGCCGCGCTCGCGGACCGGCTGTTCCTGGAGTGAACGGGATGCCCATGCGGAGAACATCGACGATGCGGCAACGACTTGCGACCTGGCTTTCAACGATGCTCGTCGGCATGGCGTTCGCCGTGGCCGCCGAGGCGCAGGTGGTGATCAAGCTCGGCACGATCGCGCCGGAGGGCTCGGTGTGGGGCGACGCGCTGCAGCGCATCGCCCAGGCGTGGAAGGAGACCTCGGGCGGGAAGGTCGAGCTTCGCATCTTCGCGGGCGGCGTACTGGGCGGCGAGGACGAACTGGTGCGCAAGCTCCAGCGGCGGGTGATCGACGGCGTCACGCTCTCGGCCTCGGGGCTGCCCACGCTCGACCGCAGCTTCGAGTGCCTCAACATCCCGCTGCTCTTCGAGTCGGGCGACGAGCTCGACTACGTGCGCGACCGCATCGGCCCGGTGATCGAGCGCAGGCTCGAGGCCAAGGGCTTCGTCGTCCTCAACTGGGCGATCGCTGGATGGGTGAACATCTTCTCGAAGGAGCCGATCCGGCTGCCCGAGGACCTGCGCCGCGCGCGGTTCTGGATGACCTCCGGCTCACCGGAGACGGAGAAGGTCTACAAGGCGTTCGGCATCCAGGTGGTCCCGCTGCCCGTCACCGACATGATGACGGGGCTGCAGACGGGGCTGATCGACGCGATGGCGGCGCCACCGCTTTTCGCGCTGCTCGACCGCAGCTTCCAGGTCGCGGACAACATGCTCGACCTCCACTGGGGAGCGCTGAACGCGGCCACGGTGGTTCGTGCCGACGCCTGGGCACGCGTGCCGGCGGAGTTGCGTCCGCGGCTCATCGAGGCGGCGCGCCGCGAAGGGGTGGCGATGCGCGACGTCGGGCGCAAGGCCGGGGAGGATGCGATCCGCGAGATGCAGAAGCGCGGCCTTGCCGTCGCCGTGCTCACCGAGGCGGAGCGGACGCGCTGGCGCGACGAGGCGATGCAGGCCTATCCCGGCCTGCGGGGACCGTACTGCCCCGCGGAACTCTACGACGACGTGATGCGCTTCCACGCGGAGTCGCGCCGACCGCGTTGACGTCGAACGGCACCGATGATCCGCACCCGCGCGCCAGAGGCTCCACCGGTGCCGTCGCCGGTAGGCGCAGTCGTTGCCGAGACCACGCCGCCGGACGGCTGGCTCGCCCGTGCGGAGAACGGGCTGGCGATCGCGGTGCTGGTCGCCCTGACGGCGATTCCCCTCGTGGACCTCGCGGGTCGCGAGGCGATCGGCGCGAGTCTTCCCGGCGGCACCACGGCCGTGCAGTACCTCACACTGTGGATCACGTTCCTCGGTGCCGCGCTGGCGGCAAGGAGCGACCGGTTGCTCGCCCTCGCGACGGTGACGCTGCTGTCGCCGTCCGTCCAGGCGGTCGTCAAGGTTGCCGTCGGCTTCGTCGCCGTGGCAATCGTCGGCGCGTTCACGCTGGCGAGCGTCGAACTGATCGGCGTCGACCGTCAATACGGTTCGACCGCCGTCTGGGGCGTCCCGGTGTGGTGCGTGTCGCTGGTGATGCCGGTCGCGCTGGCGGCGATCGCCGCCCGCATGGTCGCAGGCGCCGCCACGCGTGCAGCGCCGCGCGTCGTCGTGGCACTCGCGCTGGTGGTCGTGGCGCTCGCGAGCCTCGTGCCGGAGGCCGATCGCAGCCACGCCCTCGTGCCCGTGGGCCTGGCGATCCTCGCGGCCGCGGCGCTCGGCCTGCCGATCTTCGCGGCGCTGGCGGGGGCGGCGCTGATCCTCGGCTGGGCCGACGGCACGCCGCTTTCCTCGGTGCCTGGCGAGGCCTTCCGGTTGAGCACGTCGCCGCTGCTGCCCGCGATTCCGCTGTTCACGCTGGGGGGCTACATCCTGTCGGCGGGCGGTTCCAGCCGGCGGCTGTTGCGTCTCATCAACGCGCTGGTCGGGTGGATGCCCGGCGGCCTCGCGATCGTCATCGTGCTGCTGCTCGCGTTCTTCACGCCGCTCACCGGCGCCTCGGGCGTGACGATCGTCGCGATGGGGGGGCTGCTGCTGCCGATGCTCGTGCGCGCCGGCTACCCCGAGCGCACGTCGGTGGGGCTCATCACCGTGGCGGGGTCGATCGGCATCTTCCTGCCGCCCAGCCTGCCCGTCATCCTCTACGCCTTCTATGCCAACGTACCGCTGGAGAGCCTGTTCGTCGCGGGCGCCGTGCCGGGACTGCTGCTGGTTGTCGCGGTGGCCGGTTGGGGCGCGATGCGCGGCATCGCCGGTGGCGCCCGTCGCACGACCTTCTCGTCGTCCGAGTTGCGAGTGGCGCTTTGGGACGCGCGCTTCGAGGTGGCGATGCCCGTGGTGCTCGTCGGTGCGATGCTCGCCGGCTTCGCGACGCTGGTCGAGACCGCGGCGCTGATGGTCGCCTACACGCTGTGCGTCGAGTGCCTCGTCTACCGCGATCTCGACATCCGCCGCGACCTGCCGCAGGTCGCGATCCAGAGCGCGACGCTGGTCGGCGGCTTCATGATCATCCTCGGCGTCGCGATGGCGCTCACCAACTGGCTGACGCTCGGGCAGATCCCGACGAAGGTCCTGGCCTGGGTCCAGTCGTACATCGAGTCGCCGTGGGCGCTGCTGCTCGCGCTCAACGTGTTCCTGATCGGCGTCGGCGCGCTGATGGACATCTACTCGGCGATCATCGTCATCGTGCCGCTGCTCGTGCCCCTGATCGCGGCTTACGGTCTCGATCCGGTCCACGTCGGCGTGATCTTCCTCGCCAACATGCAGCTGGGCTACCTGATGCCGCCGATGGGCGAGAACCTGTTCCTCGCCGCCTATCGCTTCGACGCGAGCCTGCCGTCGATCTACCGCGCGGTGCTGCCGTACGTCGCGATCATGCTCGCGGTCGTGCTGCTGATCACGTTCTGGCCGGCGATCAGCGTCGGCGTCGTCGCGGCGCTCGGCATCGGCGCGCCGGGCACCTGAGCGCCACGCCGCGGTGCTACGGCCGCGACGGATTGACCAGGAAGTGGTCGATCTCGGCTTCGGCCTGCAGCCAGTCCTCGAGATCGCCGCCGTCCGTGTAGCCGCGCTCGACGTAGTGGCGATAGGCGGTCTCGCTGATCATTCGGTAGCGCAATTCCGGATCGATCTCGCTCGTCGGACCCTCTGCGAAGGGCTGGTCGGGCATGGTCTCGAGCTCGACCCCCTCGTCGACGACCCGAGAGGCGCTCGAACGGGTGTGCGGTGGGGGCGGTTCGGTCGTCGGCCGGACCGCGGCGGTCCTGGAACGCGTTATCAGGCGCTTGCTCATCACGATCCTCCTGTTGCGAATAGGCGCCGTTGCCATTGCCACCGACGCCTTCGGTGCAAACGGCGCTCTGCTTCGATCTTCCCCGCACAGCGCCACGCCGTGGATTAAGCGAGGTCAAGCATCGCGTCTGATTGCGCCTGCACAACTCGCGGCCGTCACGCGCCGAGGATGCGCGCCACTTCGTCGCGCACGCGCGCGATCAGCTCGGGATCGCTTTGCTGCACGTAGCGGGCGAGCTCGTAGACCTGTGCGTATGTTGCGCGCGCCGCGTCCTCGAACGTCACGAAGACGTCGGAACGTCGCGCCGTGGCGGCATAGCGCGCGAACGCGCCGCCGCTCACCACCGCGAGCGCGAGGACGCCGACACCGGAGACGAGGCGCGACAGCAGGCGGGCGCGTTCGGCCAGGTGGAGGCGGGACATCGCGTCGGCGATCGTCGCGGCAGAAACTTCCCGGAGCGTATCGGCCATGGTGGGGACCTCCTTGACGCGGAGTGTACGCGAAAACAATGACATCGTCATTACATGACCGCGATCCGCCCCGGAAAGTTCCGTGGCACGCGGCGCACGCCACGCCCGGTCCCGCGCGTCAGCGTGCGCGTGCCCGCCGTCCGACGCACTTGTCGTAGAGCTCCGGGAACACGCCGTGCGGGTCGTAGCGGGCCTTGAGCGCGCGATAGGCCGCACCGCCGTAGATGCGGTCGAACTCCGCATGCTCGAAGTAGCTGTCCGAGTAGAGCGACTTGATCCCGCCGCGCTCCGACACGGCGCTTTCGATGCGGCGGTTGAAGTGGCCGGGCGGATGGCGCGCGGGCCGGCGCAGCACGTCCCAGAAGCCGAAGTTCACGTAGCGCGTGGCCGGGTCCATCGGGTAGAGTACGAAGCGGTTCGCGGCGGGCGACGGCGTGATCGGGCAGATCCAGATCGGCAGGATCGCGATCTCCTGCAGCAGGAACTCGAGGAAGCACGCGGCGTTGCCGATCGGGATGTCGACGTCCTGGATCACCGGCTCGGCGTGCCCGCCCCGCAGCGCGTCGAGCGCGCGCGTGACGCCGTGCCGGGCGTTCCAGCGCATGATCTTCTGGTAGGTCCGCGAATTGAGGCGCCGGCGGCCGTAGAGCCTGCGCAGCAGCGGGTGCTGGGCGCCCACGTGCTTCGAGCACCAGAACCAGTCGGTGTCCCAGCGCCACAGCCAGTCGCGCGCGGTCAGTCGATCCTCGCAGCGCTCGAGCAGCGAGCGGTAGTAGATGCGCTCATGCGTGTAGTCGCTCACCGCTGCGGCAGACGCGACGAACCGGCCTTCGGTCAGCACCAGCCGATCGCGGCCGAACACGACGCCGTCGACGAAGTCCGCATCGCCGCCGCAGGCCGCGTCGAGGGCCGCGAAGAAGCCTGTCGCCGCGTCGAAGCGGTGGTGCGAGACTGCGACGAACGGCATGACGGGTCTCGTGCGTGCGCGGAGCCGCAGCGCGTAGCCCAGCGTCCCGTACGAGTTCGGGAAGCCGAAGAACAGTTCGGCGTGCTCGTTGTCGGGGCGGCAGCGGACGACCTCGCCGGTGCCGGTCAGCACGTCGAGCTCGGTCAGCGTCTCGTGCACGAGGCCCTCGCGGAACGACGTGGCCTCGATGCCGACGCCCGCGGCGGCGCCGCCCAGCGTGATCGTGCGGAACTGCGGCACGACCGCCGGCATCGTGCCGGCGGCAAGCGTCGCCTCGACGATCGCCTCGTAGGTCGACATGCCCTCGGCCTCGACCTCTCCGGCATCGGTGTCGACGGCGAGCACGTGGTCGAAATCCCGCACGTCGAGCAGGCGCCGCCCCGAGGCGTCGCGGTCGCGGAACAGGTTCGACGTGTCCTTGGCGAGGCCGACCGTCGTGCCCGGGCTCGTGGCCAGCGCGCGCGCGAGCGCATCACGCCTTGCCGCGTATCGGCCGCGCGCTTCGTCGGCGGCTCGCGCGTTCACGACCGGGGCCCGGGATCCTCGTCGCGGTAGAGGAACGCGCGGCTCATCGGGTAGCCCCCGGACGTGACGTTGCCCTTGCTGAACACGATCTGGAACAGGTGGGTACGCTCCGCGGGCGAGCGGAACATTTCCGCGCAGCCGACGAGGTAAGCGGTCCACACGCGCCGGAAGCGCTCGTCGAAACGCCCGGGGTCGAGCGCACGGATGCGATCCCAGTTCGCCGTGAAGCGCTCGGCCCAGACGTCGAGCGTCGGCGCGTAGTGCCGGCGCAGGTTCTCCACGTCGACCACTTCCAGACCCGCGTCCTCCATCGCGACCAGGACGTCGGCGAGGCTCGGGATCCAGCCTCCCGGGAAGACGTGCTCGCGGATGAAGAATTCGGTGTCCCGGCGGCCGACGTGGCCGATGAAGTGCAGCATGCCGAGGCCGCCCGGCGCGAGGAAGTCGGCGTGCGCGCGCACGACGTCGGCGAGCTGGTCGCGTCCGGCGTGCTCGAGCACGCCTATCGAGACGACCTTGTCGAACGTGCGGAACGCGTCGCGGAAGTCGCCCTCGACCACCGCCAGCCGGTCGCAGAGGCCCCTCGCGCGAATGGCCTGGTCGACGAAGGCGACCTGCTCGGTGGTCGTGTTGACCCCGGTGACGTGCACGCCCTCGCGCTCCGCCGCGCGGAACATGAAGCCGCCGAAGCCGCATCCGATGTCGACCACGCGCTCCCCCGGCGCGAGCCGCAACTTCCTGCAGACGTGGTCGATCTTGGCGGCCTGCGCCTCCTCGAGGCTGCCGGCGCCTTCCTTCCAGTACGCGCAGGTGTACGTCAACAGCGGGTCGTCGAGCCAGAGCTCGTAGAACGCGGCGGGCAGTCCGTAGTGGGCGCGCGCGTTGGCCTTCGCCTGCTCGCGCGTCGCGTTGGAGCGCGCGAGCTCGTGCAGGCGGTTGCGCTCGGCGACGAGCAGATTGGGCCGCCCGTAGCCCGCCTGCATGCCGGCACGAAACACCGCTCGCAGGTCGCCTTCGATGTCGAGGTCGCCTCCGAACCAGGCGTCGAGCAGGCCGATGTGGCCGAACACGGCCGTGCGCAACTCGGCGGCACGGCGGCGGAAGCGCAGCGTGAACTGTGGCGTGCCGCTGCCGCTCGCAAAGCGCTCGCCGTCGGCGAATGCCACCTCGAAGGGGATCGGCATCGCCTCGCCGAGGCGGCGCATCTCCTGGGCAACCAACGGATTCATGGCTCGCTCTCGTGCGGGGCGCCGCTGCGGCGACTCCGGCGTTCCCTGATGGACAGCGTAGCGAACGGGGAAGTCCCGTGATTGACCGCGGTCAAGCACGGGACACGAGCACCACGAGCGACACCCGGGCGGAGCGGCGAACCGGCGCCGCTGCTGCTGCGGCGCACCAAGTTGCGTCAGGTCAATATCGCGCGTTTCGGTCGGCGCACGCTGGATATGGTCATCGTCGTTCGTCATGTTGTCCGCCGAGCGGCGTTGGCAGCGGATGCGGGCGCGTCGGCGCGCTCGCGGTTTTGATGGTCGGCACGCGCTTGCGTTGCCGCCGGGCTGCCGGAGTTGGCGCGATCGCGAAGGAGGTGTGCGATGACGACCGATGCCCTGATGATGAATGCAGTCGTCGAGGGTCTGCGAAGCCATCGGTTCTTCGAGGGAATCGAGCCGGCGTACGTGGAGGCGCTTGCCGGGATCGCGAGGCCGGCGCGCTTCGCGGCCGACCACGTGATCCTCCAGCAGGGCGAGCAGTCCGCGCAGCTGTACCTGATCACCTCGGGTCGGGTGGCGCTGGAGATCAGCGGGCTCGGGCAGCCGTTTCGCGTCGACACCCTCGGGGCGGGCGAGGAGTTCGGCTGGTCGTGGGCGCTCGGCAACCCGGTTGTCTACCAGGTGAGGACGCTGGAGCCGGTCGACGCGCTGGTCCTCTCTGCGAGCGCACTGGCGGCGCGCTGCGAGGAAGACAGCGCGTTCGGCTATGCGCTGATGCGACGGCTGCTTGGCGTGGTCGCCGAGCGCCTGGAGGCGACGCGGCTCAACGTCATCGACATGTACCTGCCGGCGGCGAAACGCGCCGGCGCGTGAGCGCCGGCGTCAGTCGTCGCGCATGAGCATCGGATCGGCGAAGAGCGAGGCGATCTCGACCCGGCGGATGCCGGGATCGTCGGGTACTGCGTAGAGGATCGGCGCGACCAGCTCCTCGACGATGCCGCGCAGGCTCCGCGCACCGGTCTTGTACTCGGTCGCGATCTCTGCGACCTGCTCGAACACCCGCCGCGCGACGACGAGCTCGACGCCTTCCTGCCGGAACACCTCGCGGAACTGCGCGTAGAGCGAGTCGCGCGGCTCGGTCATGATCCGCACCAGCAGTTCGCGCGAGAGCTCGCCGAAGCGCGCGACGATCGGCAGCCGCCCCGTGAACTCGGGGATCAGCCCGTAGGTGAAGAGATCGGTGGGCTTGACCCGCGTGTTGAGCCGCTCGAGGATCTTCCGGTTGTCGTCGTCCTTCGTGGCGATGTAGCCGAAGCTCTTCGACTGCACCATGATCTCGTCGAGGCCGACGAACGCGCCGCCGCAGACGAACAGCACGTCCGTGGTGTCGACGTAGCGGCCGTCGTCGAGCTTCACCTTCGCACCCTCCATGATCTTGAGGAGCGCGTGCTGCACGTTCTCGCCGGAGGTCGCCCGCGTCTCGCCGCGCGGCGCCTTGAGCTTGTCGATCTCGTCGATGAAGACGATGCCGCGCCCCGCGCGGGCGAGGTCGCCGCCGGCGCGGTCGGCGAGCCGCGACAGGATCGCCTCGATCTCGTCGTTGACGTAGCGCGTCTGCGCGAGTGAGGTCGCCTCGGCGGTGACGAACGGCACGTCGAGAAGGCGCGACAGCGTCTCGCAGGTGAGCGTCTTGCCGGTGCCGGTCGGGCCGATCAGCAGCAGGTTGCTCTTCGCGATCCGCACGCCGCGCCGCGACTGCGCGAGCTTGCGGTAATGCGAGTAGACCGCGACGGCGACGACGCGCTTGGCGACGTCCTGGCCGATCACGTACTCGTCGAGACCGCGGACGATCGCGCTCGGCTTGGGGACGGGTAGGAGGGCGGCGGAGTCCATCGTTCGAGTCCTGCGCGGAGCATTGCCGTCAAGTGTCGCACGGCGGCGCCACTAGGCCGCTGCATCGGGCCGGACGGCTTCCGCACGACACAAGGACGCACGCTGGCCCGGCGCCACTTGCGCTATCCTCGCGCCAACGGGAGACGAGGAACATGGACCGGGATCGCAACGTGCTGGGCGGGCCGATGGAGCTGTGCTCGATGGTGCCGCGGACGGGCTTCTATCGCGACGGGTGCTGCAACACCGGTCCCGAGGACCTGGGCCTGCACATCGTCTGTGCGCAGGTGACCCGGGAGTTCCTGGATTTCGCGCGCCGGCAGGGCAACGACCTCGTTACGCCGGCGCCCCAGTACGGGTTCCCGGGACTGCAGCCCGGCGACCGCTGGTGCGTGTGCGCGGCGACGTGGCGGCAGGCCTACGAGGCGGGCGTCGCGCCGCCGGTGGTGCTGCGTGCGACGCACGAGGAGACGCTCGCCGTCGTCCCGCTCTCGGCCCTCAAGGAGCACGCGCTGGACGCGGCCTGACGCCCGCGGATCCGCCCCGGCGTCCCGGGCGGGCGCCGCTACTTGCTGCCCCCCCTTGCCTTGCCGAGCATCAGGTCGAAGCGCTGCAGCACCTGCCCGACGTGGCCCTGGGCGTCCGATTGGCGGATCTCGGCCTCGGAAATGCCGGCCCCCGAGCACCACACCCGCGAGCCGGGGGCGACGGCGCCCTTGTTTTTCTGCGCGACTTGCAGATCCTCGAGGTACACGTAGCAGCGGGCATACGGCGCGGGCTTGTCCCAGCTGTCGATCACCGCCTTGGGATCCATCCGGAAGCCCTTCTTCTCGAGCGCGGCCAGCACTTCCATGAAGCGATGGAACGCGCGATCGTCGTACTTCGCGTCGTTGCGCCAGAAGTTCGTCGACACGAGCGCGCGGTTGTTGCCGCCGTCCATCAGGTACACGTAGGTGTTGACGACGCGGGCTGCCTGGTCGGGGGTGCCGGACGGCTGGGCGAGGGCAGGCGCGGCGCACAGCGCGCCGGAGACGGCGAGAGCCAGGACTGCGGGAAAGCGCTGCATGGGTCCTCCGGGACGTACCTTGCGGGATCGAACGCGACGCGAGGTCGCGCGGCGAGCCGCGATAGTACCGCGAGCGCGGTGATCTTCGGCCGCCGTTCGGGACGCTCGGGGACTACGCGCTCGTGGTCGGGCGCCCGGTCGAGGTACCGCTCGACGAGTCAACTTGTGGATCGTCCGGCGCGCGACCCATGTCGATCGCGACGATCCGCGGTCCGAGCAGCGTGACGCTGCCCCTGCGGCGATTGACGCCGGTGTCGCTGTACTCGAAGCCGTAGATGCGGCGCAGCGCCATGCGACCGTCGCCATCGCGCGCGGGACGCATCGACTGCAGCGCCACCGTGTCGTCGAGGAACAGCAACCCCTCGGCCCGGCACGCGGCGCGCATGGCGGCGTTGGCCGCCTCGCGGGCCTTGAGGCTCGTCCACAGCAGCCCGGCCGCACCTGCCACGGCGAGCAGGGCAAGGACTTCGAGGAAGGTCATGGTCCGCAACGATAACAGCCGGGGAGGTTACGAGCCGGCAGTGCGTTAAGCTTGCCGCGCCGCTGACGAGGTTGTCCCCGCGGGGAACTTCCATCGCCCGGGCCGCCTCCATCGTCCGGCGGACCCCCCGCCCGTCACCAGGATCGAACCATGGCATTGCTCTCGAGAACCCGGCGCGTCACCCGCGCGATGGCGCTGGTGCTCGCGCTCCTTGCCGCCGGGCCCGTGCTGATCCTTGCCCTCGGCAGCACGTCGGCGCGCGGCGACTGGCGCAACGCGACGCACCGCCCGACGGGACTCGCGCCGGAGGCCGCTGCGCATGCCGACGCGGTGGTCCAGGTCTACGCGGCTCGCACCTACGGCTGGCGGGGCGCGTTCGCCGTGCACACCTGGCTCGCGGCCAAGCCGCGCGACGCCGACGGCTACACGCGCTACGAGGTGATCGGCTGGTACGCGCGGGCCGGGCGCTCGGCGGTGTCGATCTCCGACTATCGTGCGCCGGACGCCGAGTGGTACGGCGCGGCGCCGGAGCTCCTGCGCGACCTGCGCGGGGCGGAGGCCGAGGCCGTGCTCGCCAAACTCGAGGCGGCCGTGTCGAGCTACCCGCACGCCGACGAGTACACCGCCTGGCCGGGTCCGAACAGCAACACGTTCGTCGCCCATCTGGGCCGCGAGATCCCGGAGTTGCGGCTCACGCTCCCGCCCACGGCGATCGGCAAGGACTACCTGCCCAACCGCGCGATCGTCGCGCGGAGCCCCAGCGGCACCGGCTACCAGGTGTCGCTCGGGGGCCTCTTCGGTGTCACGGCCGGCAGCGACGATGGCTTCGAGCTGAACGTGCTGGGCCTCGTCACCGGATTCGACTTCAAGGTGCCGGCGCTGAAGCTTCCCGGTGTGGGTCGCGTGCCGGGCGCCTCGGGTGGCGCTGCGGCCACGCCTTAGACGAGAGTCGTCGCATGAAACTCAAGATGGCGGAGAAGTCGCTGTTCGCGGTGCTGCTGCGCTCGCCGTGGTGGGTCAGTCTCGGCATCGGCGTCGCGCTCGGCGGCGCCGGCTGGGCGCTGTTCCCGGAGGCCTACCGGATCGCCGGCGCCGGCGCCGGCCTGCCGTTCGTCGTGATCGCGGCGATCGCCGCGTGGCGAGCGCTCCAGCTGCCATCGGCAAAGCGTGTCGAGACCACGGTGCAGGCCGTGAGCACGATGTCCTGGCCGGAGTTCGCCAGCGCGATCGAGGACGCATTCCGTCGCGAGGGTCACGACGTGAAGCGCGTCGAGTCGGGACCGGTGGACTTCGAGATCACCAAGTCTGGCCGCACCGCCGTGGTCGGCGCGCGCCGCTGGAAGGTCGCCCGCACCGGCGTCGAGCCGTTGCGCGCGCTGCACACCGCCGGCGAGGCGCGCGAGGCCAGCGAGTGCATCCACATCGCCATCGGCGAGGTCACGCCCTCGGCGCGCGAGTTCGCGGCCAAGCACCGCACGCGCGTGCTGGGCGGCCCGGACCTCGTGAAGCTGCTCGGGGGGCAGCGAGGCGCGTCGAAGCGCTAGCTTCGCGTCCGTCGCGGGCCGCCTCGGCGGCGACGAAGTTGCGCGGCATGATCGGCGCGCGCATGTCGAGCCCACGCCGTCGCGCGGCGACGTCGGCATCGTGCTGTGCGTCGAGGCCACCGCCGGCATCGAACGGCAGTGTCACCTTTCCCGATCGAGTGACAGGTGCATGCGCAGCGCGGCGTTCACCTTCGCCAGGTCCTCAGGGGTCAGCGCGCCGATACGCTTGCCCGAAATCCGTTCGCGCGAGATCGTGCGAATCTGCTGGGCCTGCACCTTGGAGGGCTTCGACAACCCGCCCGCACCCTTGGCCAGCGCCACCTCGAACGGGTAGACGCGCTCGACATTCGACGTCACCGGCAGGATGGTGATGGTCGCCGAGGTGCGGTTGTTGGCGTCGTTGCTGACCACCAGGACCGGCCTGCGCTTGGCCGTTTCCGAGCCGAGTGTGGGGCTCAGGTTGGCGAACCAGAGCTCACCACGCCTCATCGTCGAGCCCGTCCGCGACCGTGGCCTCCCACGCCGGGTCGACCTCGGCGCTCGCCTCCTTGTACGCGAGCTCGAGTTCGCGTTCTCGCAGCACGTAAAGCGCGTCCTCGATCACCTGCGAACGGCTCTTGATCCCGCGCGCGATGCGGTACTCCTCCACGAAGTCGAGGAGGGTTGGCGGCAACGAGATGGATACCTTTTCGGCGTACACGAGGTGGATTGGAGGCTTACTACCGTTGGTAGTATGATCAATCGTACCGGAAGTGTCAATTCGACCGTGTGGCCGACCAAGGCTCATTGAACGCACGGACGGGAAGTCGGGCCGGCAACTTGGCAGATTGGTGGAGTCGGCACCTTGGTCCCCGCCCGCAAGCGTTGCCGAGACCGAAGCGCCTCCCGACGAAGCCCGACGTGGTCGGGACTCCAATTTCGTTCGATTCGCTGCCACCCCGTCGAACGCGATCGCAGGCAAGCTCCGGGCTTTCCTGTCCGGCGCATTGCGGGAACCGATACGCGCCTGGGACGCGTCAATCCCGAAGCTGCAGACGGCTACGACGGCGCTCGCTTGCGCGAAGGCCGGAATTGCGCTTCAAGCTGGAGTTCATGGGCCGCCAGCGAGTGCTCGCAGGCACGGATCTCCTTCATGAAGGCATCGGTCGCCGGGGACAATGGGCGACTCTTGAGGTAGATGAAGCCGTAGCTTGCACGCAAGTCCAATCCCGGCGTGGGAACGATTACGACGCTGCCGGACTGGAGTTCCTGTTCCACCAGTGACAGCGTGCACAAGGCCAGGACCTCGCTTCGGGCAACCAAGCGCCCGAGGTTGGTCGGTGCTCCGACGTCGATCGCCGGAACAAAGTCGCCGTTGAAGGAGTCGATGTGCCCGGCGCGACCGGTGTTCTTTGGAAATGCCGCAACTTGACGCGGCGGAAGGCGGGTGGTGGCCCACGGATGTTGCAACAATTGCTTGAGCGTTATCACGCGCTCGCGGAGGATCGGATGCCCGGCGCGGCAGCAGAAGTGAGCTCGGTGCTGTCCGACCAACTCGGTCTCCAGCGAGTCGTCGAGCACAGCGCCGCTGAGTTCAGCGATACCGAGGTCGACTTTCTTGTCGACAACGGTCTGGGTCACATCGCGCCACGCGACAGTATCAAATGAGAGTCTGAGATTGGGATGCTTGGATAGCAGGGCGCTGGTTGCCGGATACGCGGACATCGCGCTTGGCAAGGGGCCCAGCGCAACCTTCAGCGATCCCGTTTCCAAGCCTGAAAGCAGATTGATCTTGCGCAGGAACTCGCTCTCCATCTGAAGCATGTCGTGCGCATGCCCCACGACGAGCTTGCCGAACTCGGTGGCGATTACCCCGTCCCGCCGGCGTTCAAAGAGCTTCACGCCCAGTTCGGACTCGAGGGCCTGAATGCTCTTCGTCAGGGCGGGCTGCGAAATCCGCAGCGCGGAAGCCGTCCGCCGGAAGCTCCCGTGGTCGGCCAACGATGCGGCATGTCGCAGTCGGAGCGCAGTTGTCACGATAACCTTGAGGTTATTGAGCAATACATTTCATTATCTCCCAAGTTAATCTACTGTGCGACATGCGGTCATTGACTCAAGTTGGCCGCGGTCGCTGCTTGGCCGGATGGGTCGCGACCGCACCCGCGCAAGCACTCGTAATGTCGGGACATGAGGTGAACGACATGGAAGCGTTGCTCGCTTTCGTTCCAGTATCCAGGGATCGATGAACATGAATCTGCGGCCGACATCCTCGAACCTTGTCAGCATTCGGGCGATCGTGGCGCTGCTGATGTTCGGCGCGTGCGCTACGGTCAGCGCGCAGTCCGACCCGCTGCCGTCATGGAACGACGGCGCCGCCAAGAAGGCGATCGTCGAGTTCGTGCAGACGACCACGACGCAGGGCAGTCCGAACTACGTGCCGCCGCCGGAGCGCATCGCCACGTTCGACCAGGACGGTACGCTGTGGGTCGAGCACCCGATCTACGCGCAGGTGATGTACTGCCTCGAGCGCGTTCCGGCGCTGGTCAAGGCGAAGCCCGAACTGGCGAAGGTCGAGCCGTTCAAGACCGTGCTGTCGGGAAACCGCGAGGCGATCGCGAAGCTGCCGGAGCCCGAGCTGCTCAAGATCGTCGCCGCGACACTGACCGGCATGTCCGTGGAGGATTTCCAGGCCGAGGTGAAGAAGTGGCTGGCGGAGGCGCGCGACCCGCGCTGGAAGAGGCCATACACCGAGCTGACCTACCTGCCGATGCAGGAATTGTTGAAGTACCTGCGCAGCAACGGCTTCAAGACTTACATCGTCACCGGCGGCGGTCAGGACTTCGTGCGCATGTATTCGGAAGCGGTCTACGGCATTCCACCGGAGCAGGTGGTCGGCACGGCGGGCGGCACCCAATACGGTTACGACAAGAGCGGCAGGCCTTTCCTGACCAAGGAGCCGAGGCTGCTCCTGAATGACGACAAGGCCGGCAAGCCCGAGGGCATCCACCTGATGATCGGCCGCCGTCCGCTCGTGGCGTTCGGCAATTCCAACGGCGACCGGCAGATGCTGGAGTACACGAAGGCCGGCGGCGGCGCGCGGCTCGCGCTGCTGTTGCTGCACGACGACGCCAAACGCGAATACGCCTACGGTCCCGCCACCGGGCTGCCCGCGACCAAGGTGGGCGCCTTCACCCAGGGGCTCCACGACCAGGCGCGGAAGCGGGGTTGGGTGGTCGTCAGCGTCAAGAACGACTGGCGGCGGGTGTTTGCCTTCGATTAGCGCAAAGCGACGACCGCGGAAGTTCGTGGTCGAGTACCGATTCAACAACCGGAGCAGCATCATGAAAACCAAGCGACTGATTGCAGCACTGGTCGCAGGAGGCGCGATTGCCTTGGGTGTCGCATCACCCTTGCTCGCGCAGCCCGCGGCCAAGAAACCCAACATCCTGTTCATCGTCTCGGACGACACCGGCTACGGCGACCTCGGTCCCTACGGCGGCGGCGAAGGACGCGGCATGCCGACGCCGAACATCGACAAGATGGCGAACGATGGCATGACGTTCATGTCGTTCTACGCCCAGCCGAGTTGTACGCCCGGCCGCGCGGCGATGCAGACGGGCCGCATTCCGAATCGCAGCGGCATGACCACTGTGGCGTTCCAGGGCCAGGGCGGCGGATTGCCGGCGGCGGAATGGACGCTGGCGTCGGTGCTGAAGCAGGGTGGGTATCAGACCTACTTCACGGGCAAGTGGCACCTGGGTGAAGCCGACTACGCGCTGCCCAATGCGCAAGGCTACGACGAGATGAAGTACGTCGGCCTCTACCACCTCAACGCCTACACGTACGCCGACCCGAAGTGGTTCCCGGACATGGATCCGGAGCTTCGGGCCATGTTTACGAAGGTTACGAAGGGCGCAATGTCGGGCAGGGCCGGCGAGAAGCCGATCGAGGAATTCAAGATCAACGGCCAGTATGTCGACACGCCGGTGATCGACGGCAAGCCGGGGGTCGTCGGCATTCCGTACTTCGACGGCTACGTCGAGAAGGCGGCGCTGGAGTTCCTCGATAAGGCGGCCAAGTCGCCCGACAAGCCGTTCTACATCAACGTCAACTTCATGAAGGTCCATCAGCCGAATCTGCCGGCACCAGAGTTCGAGCACAAGTCCCTGTCCAAGTCGAAGTACGCCGACTCGATCGTGGAACTGGACACGCGCATCGGCCGGATCATGGACAAGCTGCGCGCGCTCGGTCTAGACAAGGACACGCTCGTCGTCTACACGACCGACAATGGCGCGTGGCAGGACGTCTATCCCGATGCAGGCTATACGCCGTTCCGCGGGACCAAGGGCACGGTACGCGAGGGCGGCAATCGCGTTCCCGCCATCGCCCTTTGGCCCGGTAGGATAGCGGCCCGGGCCAAGAATCACGAAATCGTCGGCGGTCTCGACCTGATGGCGACCTTCGCCGCGGTGGGCGGCGTGAAGCTGCCGGAGAAGGATCGCGAGGGCCAGCCGATCATGTTCGACAGCTACGACCTGTCGCCGGTGCTGTTCGGAACAGGCAAGTCCCCGCGCAAGGAGTGGTTCTACTTCACGGAGAACGAGTTGTCGCCGGGCGCGGCCCGCGTCGGCAACTACAAGGCCGTGTTCAACCTACGCGGCGACAACGGGCAGCCGACCGGTGGCCTCGCCGTCGATACCAACCTAGGCTGGAAGGGAGCCGAGAAGTACGTGGCGACCGTGCCCCAAATCTTCGACCTTTGGCAGGACCCGCAGGAGCGCTACGACATCTTCATGAACAACTACACCGAGCGTACCTGGACCATGGTCCCCATCACCGAGGCGATCACGACGCTGATGAAGACCTACGTCAAGTACCCGCCCCGGAAGCTGCAGAGCATGGGATACGACGGCCCGATCGAGATCTCCCAGTACCAGAAGTTCCAGTACGTCCGGGAGATGCTGATGAAGGACGGCGTCAACATTTCGCTCCCGACCGGCAACTAGCGCCGCAAGGGCGTTGAAGTCCGGCGCATACGGGCTAGCGACGACGTAGACGTAGACGGGAGCCGCCGCGCTGTCTCCCATTCGGGCAGGCAGCGCGCCGTCTCTCTGTCGAGTGGCAAGGCTCCGGCGTGCCGTCCGCGGGTCCGTCAGTCGTCCGAGAACTCTCGGCGCCCTGCCGTGCAACCGACGGATCCGGCGCAAACCCTTCGTACGGCATCGTTACCGCGCCACTCGCGTCGCATATCCGCGGTCGAATCGCTTGCGAAAGGAATGACGTGAAGGCGCCCCTCGCACTGCTCGCCATGGCGATGAGTCTCGCATCGCCACCGATGGCGACCCAGGTCTTTTCCTGGGATCCGCTGAAAGATATCGAGAACGCCCTTCCGCAGGGTACCCCGAACGAGGGCCGGATCATCCAAGCACGGCACCAGGTGCGCGAAATGGCACAGGACGCGCTCGCCACGCTCTACGAGACTGCACCCGGAACGCGGCGTGTCATCGACAAGGCGGCGGGCTACGCGGTCTTCAGCACCTTCGGCATCAAGGTCTTCTTTGCCGGCGGTACAACGGGGAAGGGCATCGTCGTCAACCAGCGCACGCAACGCCAGACCTTCATGAAGATGCTGCAGGTGCAGGGCGGACTCGGATTCGGGGTGAACCAGGATCGCCTGATCTTCGTATTCACCAGTGCGCGGGCGTTGCGCAACTTCATCGATCAGGGCTGGGAGTTCGGCGCGCAAGCCAATCTGTCGGCGATGGCCGGCGGCCAGGGTGCGATGTTCAGCGGCGCGGCCGCGGTTGCACCCGGTGTCTATCTGTACCAACTTACGCAGAACGGCCTCGCGGCCACGATCACCGTGTCGGGAACGAAGTACTTCAAGGACGCGGATCTGAGTTGAGCTACCTGGACCCGCCATCGACCCGATCCTTGCCTGTGATGTTCGCGCGTGATGCAGCGCGCACGTCGCGACCTCGCGAAATCGGAAGACGCTTGGCAAGCGCGGGGAAGCAATACCGGCTCGGCTTCGTTTGGAGAACTGAAATGACGTTCGCAACCTGTGGAAAGACGTTTGCGTCGACGCGACGATGCGCAGCCACGCATCTGGCGCTCGCACTGGGTATGCTCTCGGCCGCATCGGTCTCGGCAGCGACCCTCAACGGCCAGGTCCTCGGCGGAGGCGCGCCGATTGCCAACTCGACAGTAAGGCTCTTCGCCGCAGGCGCGGGCGCGCCGAAGCAGTTGGCGCAGGCGCGCACCGGCGCCGATGGTCGATTTGCGCTCAATGCACCCGCGGCGGCGGGCAAGGACGCTTCGCTGTACCTGGTCGCGAAGGGCGGCACGGCGGCGACCGACACGACCCGCAGCGACAACCCGGCGATCGCACTGATGGTGGTGGTCGGCCCGAAGGCGCCGGCGAAGGTCACGATCAACGAGATGACGACCGTCGCCTCGGTGTGGACGCACAACCAGTTCATCGACGGTACCGCGCTCAGTGGCCAGCCGCTGCAGCTGAAGATCACCGCAGGCAACGTGCCGAGCTTCGTCGACATCGCGACGGGCGGCTGGGGTACGACGATCCAGGATCCGCTCAACAGCGGCCAGACGCCGACGATGGCGAACTTCGCCACCGTCGCTAACGCGCTCGCCGGTTGCGTCGCCCGGGTGCGCCCCGACGCGTGCCTGACGCTGTTCCTTGCGGCAAAGGGGCCGACGGGGGGGCAGCCGACCGACACGCTGACCGCCGCGCAGGCGGTCGCGCGCTCGCCGTGGTACCAGCCGCACCGATTGTTCGAGGCCATGCACGTCTTCTACGCCGTACCGCAGGGCAAGACGATGCGCGCAGTGCCGTACATGCCGTACCTGCAGGTCGCGCCCAGCGCCTGGGTGCTGCCGCTGAAATTCGACGGTGGCGGCTACCGTGCCGGCGGCAAGGCGATGTTCGACGCCGAAGGCAACCTCTGGGTCGGCAACAATTTCACCGTCGGATGGCAGGCCAACGACGCGCTGTGGCAGGGAACCGCCAGCAAGTTCGACCCCAACGGCAAGCCGCTGTCGCCGATCACCACCGGCTTCACCGGTGGCGGCATGGAAGGCGGCACTTTCGGCGCAGCGATCGACCTGAAGGGCAACGTCTGGCTGGCAAGCTACGGCAGCAAGTCCATTGCGGTGTTCAGCAAGGACGGCAAGCCGCTGACCCCACCGGATGGCATCAATTTCGGCGGCCGGCTTGGACTCATGCAGGGCATCATCACGGCCCCCAACGGCGACGTGTGGGCGCTCGGCATCTCGAAGCGGCAGCTGCTGCACTTCCCCAAAGGCGACTGGAACAACGGCAGGATCGTCTGCGAGGGCGACAGTGCCGAGCCTTGCAAGTCCTTTACGGCGCCGTTCCATCTCGCCATCGACCAGCAGGACCGCATCTGGGTCTCGGACAGCTCGTTCCACGTCATCCGATTCCCTGCTGCCGATCCGAGCAAGGCGGTGAAACTCGAGGTGCGCTCCAACAACAGCGGGCTCAACATCGACAGCCAGGGCAACGTCTGGGTGACCAACCGGTTCGGGCCCGGCCTGATGGGCATGGCGCACATGATTGACATGGCGGTGCACTTGAAGGCTGGCAGCGTGCTCTCGGCCTCCGACTACCTGACCAAGACCATGTCGGAGCAGAAGGGCGGCAGCGGCAGCGTCACCGTCCTGCGACCCGACGGGACGCAGTTCCCGGGCTCACCGTTCAAGGGCGGCGGCCTGCCCGGTCCCTGGGCGGTGGTCGTGGACGGCAACGACAACGTCTGGGTGAGCAACTTCGCGATGGCGGCGAGCCCGATCGTGCAGTTGTGTGGTGTGCGCATCGAGAACTGCCCGCCCGGCATGAAGACCGGCGACCAGATATCGCCGCCGGGCGGCTATGTCGGTGGCGGTTTGCAGCTGCAGACCGACATCGCCATTTCGCCAGCGGGCGACGTCTGGGCGATGAACAACTGGCAGGACATCGACAGTTGCTATCCCGGTGCTACCGAGGCCCTTTCGACTCGCTGCGGCGGCCAGGGCGTGGTGATCTTCTTCGGGATGGCGAAGCCGGTGCACTCGCCGCAAATTGGACCGGCGCGTCCCTTCTGACGTGAACTGACGTCTCGCCGAGCTTGCATGCATCGAATGGAGAAGCGAATGAAGTCACAGGTGAAGAGGACCTGGCGGGCCGGTGCGGTCCTTGGTGCCGTGCTGGTCGCGGCGGTGCCCGCGCACGCGGAAATGAGCGCCGAGGAACTAGCGAAGCTCGCGCAGAATCCGGTGGGCAACCTCATCAGCGTGCCGTTCCAGAACAACACCAACTTCAACGTCGGTCCGCTCGACGGCACCCAGAACATCCTCAACATCCAGCCGGTCTACCCGATCGAAGTCAACCCGGACTGGAACATCATCACCCGGACGATCATGCCACTGATCTGGCAGCCCGGCTTCGTTGCGGGGCAGGGCACCGAGTTCGGCCTGGGCGACATCCAGCTCTCCGCCTTCCTGTCGCCGAGCAAACCGACGGCAGACGGCATCATCTGGGGTGCCGGTGCGATCGTGCAGATGCCCACCAATACTGACGCTCGGCTGGGCAACAAGAACTGGGGTCTGGGGCCGACGGCGGTGGTGCTGCGCATCAAGCACGGCGACCCGTGGGTGTATGGCGTACTGGCCAACAATGTCTGGTCGTTGAGCAGCGACGAGCGTGGTGGTGCCTACAGCAACGGCCTCATCCAGCCGTTCGTCAATTACAATTTTCCGGAGGGCTTCTACCTGACCAGCGCACCGATCATGATGGTGAACTGGAAGGCCGACAGCAGCCAGAAGTGGACCGTGCCCCTAGGCGGTGGCGCCGGCAAGATCTTCCACCTCGGCAGGCTGCCGGTGAACGCGCAGCTGTCAGCGTATTACAACGTCGTGCACCCGGATGATGGCGCGAAGTGGCAGATACGCGCGCAGGTGCAGTTGATGTTCCCGAAGTAGCGGATCACCTCCACTTTGCTTGCGAGACGCCCCATGCAACGACCCGTCGCTCTTGCCATCACCGCACTTGGCATGATCGTGCTCATGTGCACGTCGTCGGCCGTCGCGCAGCCGGCGTCTTCGCCGCCGGGAGTTGCCGCGCCCACGGCGACGCAAGGCGCCCGCCTGCCCGCCGATCCGTGGCCGCGCGTCGTGGACCTGTCGAACGGCCAGGTGCTGGTCTACCAGCCGCAGGTGAACAGCTGGACCGACAACCGGCTCGATTTCCGGGCGGCGCTCGCGATCAAGCCGACCGGCGCGAAGGAAGAGACGTTCGGCGTGGTCTTCGCGACCGCGCGCACGCAAGTCGACAAGGTGTTGCGGACGGTGACCTTCGAGGACCTGAAGGTCTCGAAGATCGACTTTCCGACACTGCCCAACCGTGGCGCGGCCTACGCGCCGGAACTGACGACCGAGTTCGCCAAGTCCGTGCGCACGATCGCGCTGGACCGGCTGGAATCCTCGCTGGCGCTCGCCGGGATCAAGCCGCCGTCGGTGCCGGTGCAGAACACGCCGCCGCAGGTCCTGGTCAACTATACGCCGGCGATCCTGGTGCCGATCGACGGCGCGCCGGTGCTGAAGCCGGTGCCGGACCGCCCGGAGGCGCAACGGGTGATCAACACGCGGGCGCTGATCCTGCAGCACCGCACCAGCGGCACCTATTACATCCACGTCTACGACGGGTGGCTGCAGTCGGGCTCGCTATCGGGGCCGTGGACGCAGGGCTTCATCGGCCCGTTCGTGAAGGGCGCGCTGGACGCGATCGCGCGGTCGCTGTCGAAGGCCGGCACCGTCGATCTCCTCGACGGCGGGGCCAAGGCCAACCCGAAGCCATCACTCGCCAACGGCGTGCCGGCGATCTACACCAGCCAGGCGCCGACCGAGTTGATCGTCTTCAAGGGCCAGCCGGACTTCGTGCCGATCGTGGGCACGCAGCTCCTGTGGGCGGCGAACACGACCAGCGACGTGCTGATCGACACCAGCAGCAACAACTACTACGTGCTGATGGCGGGGCGCTGGTTTCGCTCGGCCGGGCTGACGGGTCCTTGGTCGTTCGTCGCCAGCGACGCCCTGCCGGCAGACTTCGCGCGCATCCCGCCGCATTCGCTGGCGGGAGCGGTACTGCCGACGGTGGCCGGGACGCCGCAGGCGCAGGAGGCGGTGATCTCGAACTCGATCCCGCAGACGGCGGCGGTGCCGCTGAAGGGCGGCCCGACGTTTACGCCGAGCTTCGACGGCCCGCCGCAGTACGCGCCCATCCCGGGGACATCGCTCTCGTATGTGGTCAATTCGCACGAGCCGGTGATCCAGGCCGCGCCGAATGCGTACTACACGGTGGTGGCCGGGGTGTGGTTCACGGCCGCGCAGGTCACCGGCCCGTGGACGATCGCGACGTCGGTGCCCACGGCGATCTATTCGATCCCGCCGTCGTCGCCCCTCTACTACGTCACCTACGTGAAGATCTACGAGGCGACGCCTCAGTACGTCTACGTCGGCTACACGCCGGGCTACCTCGGCACCATGGTCTCGCCCTGGGGCACCGTCGTCTACGGCACCGGCTACGTCTACAACCCGTGGGTCGGCTCGGTCTGGTATGCGACGCCGTACACCTACGGCATCGCGGCGGCACCGATCTACAACCCGTGGGTCGGATACAGCTACGGCTTCGCGATGGGACTCGCCACGGCGGCCTGGATGGAGCCCTATTGGGGTGGGGCCTACTACCACCCCGGTTACTGGGGTGGCTATCCGTGCTGTGGTTCGGCGAGCGCGAACGTCTACGGCCACTGGGGCAACGCGACGTATTCCGGGACCCGCAGCTGGTACGCGGGCGGCGGGGTGGCCGGGTCGACGTTCTCGGGTTCGTACGCGATGGCGCGCGGGACGACCGGCGACATCAACGCAGGCCGGCAATACAACGCGTGGACCGGCAACGCGTCGCGCGGCTACGACCGGACCTTCAACACGGCGTCGGGCGCCTCCGGCAACGTCGCGCGTGCCGGCAACTACAACACCTACACCGGCCAGCGGTCGACGGCGAACGCGGCGTCGGCGACGGGGCCCGGTGGCAGCACCTACGACCGTGCGGGAGCGACGAGCGCAGGGCCGGAGGGCTACGCACACGCCGGCGGCGGGTCCACGTACAACGCCAAGACCGGGCAGACCAACACCTGGGGGACGGCGAGCGCGGGCAACAACCACTACGCGGACGTCAACGGCAACGTCTACAAGAACACCGGTGACGGCTGGCAGCAGCACTCATCGAGCGGGTGGTCGAGCGCGTCCGGGGACACGTCGTGGGCCAACCGCGAATCGCAGGCGCGCAGCAGCGGCGCGGACCGTTTCGGCGGCTTCAGCTACAGCGAAGCGAATCGCTTCAGCGGCGGTGGCGATCGGTTTGGCGGCGGCGGCTTCGGCGGCGGCGATCGGTTCGGCGGTGGTGGTTTCGGCGGCCGGTTCGGTGGAGGGGGATTCGGTGGCGGCGGCTTCCGCGGTGGCGGATTCCGGCGTTGACGGAGTGCAGGTGGTCGGGGCGGTCGCAGCCGGTGCGCGACGTGGGGATCGACAACGCGGACCAGTGGGCAGTACGCGAAGCATGAACACGGAAGTCAAGCGTTACGCATTGACCTTGGCGACGCTAGTGCTGGCGCTTGGCATCTGCGCAGCTCCGAGCCAGGCCCAGGACGCGGAGAAATCGCGGGGCTTGCCGCCGAAGAACGAAGCCCATGTCACATCGGAGTTCGGCGCCTTGCTGGGGCGATGGGTGCGCCCCGACGGCGGATATGTGATCAATATCCTCGCAGCGGATACCGGCGGCAAGCTGAATGCCAGCTATGCGAATCCCTCCCCGTTGCCGTTTGCCGCGGCGCAGGCTTCGCGAAACAACGGCGTGGTCAACGTCTTCTTCGAGTTGCGCGCGGGCGGCTACAACGGCTCCACCTACACGCTGACCTACGACCCGTCCAAGGACATCCTCAGTGGCGTCTACTACCAGGCCGTCGCGCGCCAGAGCTTCGACGTGTACTTCGTACGTGGCAAGTGACGATTGCCGGCCGCCTCGGGGACGATAGCCGCGTCGACGTGTCACAGGCGTGGCCGCCCGACGTTTCCAGCCGCCTGGATCCGGGCTGCCAGTCTCGTCGCCGCCGGGCCGGCATGCGCAAGGAAGCGCTTCAGCCCGGCGCAGAGGTAGTTGAGGCCGGGCTCGCCATCGGGCGTGCGCAACAGGCGGTTCTTGGGGCACTCGCCCCAGCAGTCACGGAGGTAGTCGCAACGCCTGCAATATCCCGGTAGCGCCTCCGACTTCGCGTAGCCGAACTTCACCTGCGGGGGCGCAAACACCATGTCG
Source organism: uncultured beta proteobacterium (assembly GCA_963705175.1). GTDB lineage: Bacteria > Pseudomonadota > Gammaproteobacteria > Burkholderiales > Casimicrobiaceae > VBCG01. The sequence goes on from CAVPJE010000013.1 coordinate 158,314, forward strand.
CCGAGCGAAGTCTCACGAACGTTGCCGAGCCGGTACTGGGGATAGACGTAATGGTCGCAGGCGTCCACGCTGCCATCGTGCTCCAGGGTGACACCCTTCCCGCAGATCTCGCTGTGGATGCAGATCTGTGATGATCCGCAGCGTCCCGTCGGCCTGTGCAAGTCAGGCCCTGCTACGCTATTCTCGACGGCGCGGCGAGGCGTTAGCAGGCTGTTGAAATTCGCTGCATTTTCGCTGCACTATCCGATCCGCAGATTGTCGATGTCGTAGTCGTGGTCGAGACCTCGGGGTGACGGCGATGCGCGGTGCGGACGCGATGCAGGAAAGCCTGTTTACGGTAGCGAAGCTGGATGACTTCGTGCCCGAGGATCACCCGCTGCGCGGGGTCCGAATGCTGGTGAATACGGCGCTGACCGAGATGAACGCCCGGTTCAACGAGATCTACGCGCCGAGCGGCCGGGACTCGATTGCGCCGGAGAAGCTGATCCGGGCACTGCTGCTGCAGGTGTTCTACTCGATCCGCAGCGAGCGGCAGCTGTGCGAGCAGCTGCGCTACAACCTGCTGTTCCGCTGGTTCGTGGGCCTGGCCATTGACGACCCGATCTGGGATCACTCGACCTTCTCCAAGAACCGCGACCGGCTGCTGGAGCACCAGGTGGTGGAGGGCTTCTTCGCCGAGGTGTTGCGACTGGCCGATCGGCAGGGCCTGCTGTCGAAGGAGCACTTCTCGGTCGACGGGACGCTGATCCAGGCGTGGGCGAGCCAGAAGAGCTTCCGGCCCAAGGACGGGTCGGACGACCAGCGGCCGGGTGGCGGCGGGCGCAATGCCCAGGCCGACTGGAAGGGACAACCGCGCAGCAACGACACCCACACGAGCACGACCGATCCGGACGCCCGCATCTACCGCAAGAGCCACCACACGGCGGCGATCCTGTGCTACCAAGGCCATGCGCTGATGGAGAACCGCAGCGGCATGGTGGTCAGTGCCGTGGTCACTCATGCCGACGGCTTTGGCGAACGCCGCGCCGCCGTGGCCATGCTCGATGCCTTGCCGGGTACGTCGGCTCGACGCAGTGTGGGGGCCGACAAGGCCTACGACACGGCGGACTTCGTCACCGCCTGTCGCGAACGCGGGGTCACGCCCCACGTCGCTTGCAACGACACCCGGATCGGCGGCAGCGCCATCGATGGCCGCACCACGCGGCATCCGGGCTACCGGTTGAGCCAGGTCGTGCGCAAGCGGATCGAAGAGCACTTCGGCTGGGGCAAGACCATCGGCCGGATTCGCCAGACCGTGTTTCGCGGATTGAGGCGGGTCGACCAGCAATTCAAGCTGACCCTGACCGCCAGCAACCTGATGCGACTCGCACGAATGCCGATCGCGGTGCCTGCCGGAGCAGCACCATGAGAACGTCGATGAGTGCAAGCGCAGTCGAACATGGCCCGCCCGAGCAGGATCGGCGACCGGATCGCTCGCCGGAGCCCACTGCCGCTGCCTCGACAACTCTTCGCTCATCAATTTCGGGGCACTTTTCAACAACCTGTTAGGGCAAGTCGATCGTCGATTGGCGGTGGCAACGGTCTGCTCTGCACGCTTGTGGTGGCACATTCGCGCCAGCGCCGACGCCAAGGTGGCAGCGCGCGGGCAGGCGGGCACGGGCCGGCACAAGCCTGCCCGGCGTCGCACACGGGTGAGGAGCGACAGTGATGGTGGTGGCTGCCAACTGAGGCGCCGGTTGAGCTCGTAGGCCGAGGTGGGCGGGAGCGCCGGAGCGGGGATCGGGTGTTCGGCGCCGGTGGCCTCCCACAGCGGCGGGCCGCGGTCGGGCGCGATCTACGGTTACCGTTAGCACTATCGAGTGACCGCAATGGAGGAGATACTCCACCGTCAGGAGTTGGCCGTTTGCGACAGTCAATTCGTTCCGCGAACTACTCCGAGTAAGAGGCTGCGCCGGACACCGGCGCGGCGTCGGCCAGGATGAACAGCAGCACGTTGCCGGGCTCCGACGTGGCGTCGCTGCGCAGGCCACCGACAAGGCCGTTGACCGGGCTGGTGTACTCGGCCACCACTTCGCCGAAAGCGTTGCGCTGGATGGCTACCTTTTGTCCTGGCGTGACCTTGGCATTCAGTTTGACCGACAATTCGATGAATCCCCCGTGGGTGGTCAGCACGGGAACCGCACTCTTTCCGATGTAGACGTTGGCATCGACGGCGGTGCGTCCGATAGTCCCGGGAACCATGCCGTAGTGCTTGAAGACGTTCATCGTGCCTTCGACGAAAATCGGAATCATGTCGAGATCCAGCCGCCGCGCCACACCCACCTCGGGCGTAAAACAGGGAATGCCCGCATCGATGTAGGCGTTGTGCAGCACACCAGGGTAGACCGGGTTGTCCCAGATCGCCGGAACGGGGTAGAGCATCATCATGGTCTTCACGTCCGGGATGCGCATGTCACCGATGTGAAAGGCGGCTACGTCCAGGCCGCTGGTCCCGGTATGGAAGTCGATGGCCATGTCGGTATTGGGCTTGAGCAACCGGTTGAACACCAGCCCGGCTTGGCGGCTGACAGCACCGACGCCGTTTTCATTGCCCGGCCATTCGCGGTTCATGTCGGTCAACTCCACGCCGCGCCCGGAACTCGGCCAGCGGCGCTGCATGCTCTCCATTGCAGGGCGTGCAATGTCCAGCACCGCCGTGACGGTGCCCGACATTTCCGCCGCGTTCAATCGGCCCATGACCGTCTGTACGGTGTGCACCGAACTCATCTCGTCGCCGTGCACACCGCTGGTCAAGGTGATTCGCTTGCCGGGCTTGGCTCCCTTAGCCACGACCACCGACACGTACCAGTGCTGACCCGTGGACATCTGCACACCCTGGAAGTAGAGCAGGTGCTTCTTGCCGGGCTCCAGATCATCGGTGTTCAGTGAGCTCACCACCTTCTTGCCGTTGATCACGTCGCCGGTATAGACCGTGCTGATCTTGGCCAGCGTTGCAGGAGCGCCGACTTGGGCTTGCGCGATACCGATACCGGTCAGTGCAAACGGGGCGATCAGCAACGACTTCATGAGATTGCGGCGCATACAGCTAACCAGAGGTTCTTTGAACATCGTCAGTCCCTTTTCAAAGGTGGGAAATCTCAACGTCTAAGGAGGATTGAAGCGCGAGTGATTGGTCGCGATGGCGCGGGGCGCGTCCCGATTGCGCGGACGGGGGATCGTCAGTTGCAACGCCAACTCCAGCCGTTCGCGGTCGCAGGGCAACTTTCCGGTAAGCAACCGCCCGTGCCGGCACGCCCAAGTAGCGGTGGCAGTGAACGCTTGGCGGCGGAACGACAGCAGCGAGACGGTCGAGTAGCTGCAGCGGCGTCGGGAACTGCGGGCCAGTGCGGCCGGGGCATCGTTTGGTGCTCGCGCATGGCAGATGGTCGGGATGCAGTTCGTGCAGCCGGTCCAAGGCGGCACGCCTGCCTGCACGTCGGCGGTGGCGGTGACATCGAGTACGGTGGCGGCAGTGAAGATGATCCCGCCGGCGGCGGGGGCATCGAACACGCCGTCGATGACCACGCAGTGGCGGTGCAGGATGGCGGTGAGGCTGTAACATGAGTATCCACACTATGCGCATCGGCTTCCTCGGCGTCGGCACCATCTCCACCGCGGTCATCCACGCGATGTACGCCAGGGACCGGGAGCGCTGCACCCTGTTCCTGTCACCCCGCTCGGCGGAGACCACCAGGAAGTTGGCCGCGACGTACCCGCGCTGCATCCGGCTCGACTCCAACCAGGCCGTCATCGACGCATCGGACATGGTGGTCATCGGCATGCGTCCGCAGCAGATGGACGAGGCCCTCGGGGGCCTGGTCTTCAGGGCCGACCAGGTGATCGCCAGTTTCATCGCGGCGATGCCTCCATCGCGAATGGCGCCTCTGGTGGCCCCGGCGACCCGTATCGCCCAGTTGGTCCCGCTGCCGCCAATCGCCCTGCACAAGGGCCCGCTGCTGATCTGCCCTTCGATGCCCGAAATCATGGCGGCATTCGCCGGGCTCGGGGACATCGTCGTGCTCGAGGATGAGGCGAAGGTCCGCATCGTCAGTTGCGCGTCGGCGATCATGTCGACCTACTACGAGATGCAGAATTCGATCATCGACTGGGCGGTCGAGCGCGGCCTGGATCGCTCCACGTCGGCCTTGTATGTGCGCTCGCTGCTTGAAGGTCTGGCGGCGGCCGGGCGTCACGCCGATGAAGCGGATCTCGATGCGTTGCCCGCCGGGCACCAGACCAAGGGCGGGCTCAACGAGCGTGTCCGAGCGGGCCTGATGACCGATGACTGGTTCGGGCAACTGCGTCGTCAACTCGACGACATCTGCGACAACGCGGTCCTGCGCGATCCTGACGGCGGGTAGCGCCCTGGCAGGAGGCGCTATCCCCTCGCCGGCAGTTGACAGCCGCCACCCTCCGTGGCGGTCGCTCAAGGCGTGGCACTACCTCAGGTCAGGTTTGTCGGGGCGTTCCGCCTGCCGATCCCGGTGCATGCGCGCCTTGCGCCTCACCCGGTGCCACTCAACGTGTCGTTCAGTGCTGACGGTCCTAATCCCAGCTCAACGCGCCGCCGGTCTGGTACTCGGTGACGCGCGTCTCGAAGAAGTTCTTCTCCTTCTTCAAGTCGATCATCTCGGCCATCCACGGGAACGGGTTGTCGGCCTTGTCGAAGACCGGGTCGAGGCCGATCTGCTGGCAGCGACGGTTGGCGATGAAGCGCAGGTATTCCTTGAACATCGGGGCATTGAGGCCCAGCACGCCGCGCGGCATCGTGTCTTCGGCGTAGCGGTATTCGAGCTCGACGCCCTTCCGCATCAGCTCGGCGATCTCGGCCTTGAACTCGGCCGTCCACAGCTGCGGGTTCTCGAGCTTGATCGTGTTGATGAGGTCGATGCCGAAGTTGCAGTGCATCGACTCGTCGCGCAGGATGTACTGGTACTGCTCGGAGCTCCCCGTCATCTTGTTCTGCCGCCCCATCGCGAGGATCTGCACGAAGCCGACGTAGAAGAACAGCCCCTCCATGATGCAGGCGAACACGATCAGGCTCTTCAGCAGCTGCTGGTCGGCCTCGTCGGTGCCGGTCTTGAAGGCCGGGTTGGTCAGCACCTCGATGAACGGGATCAGGAACTCGTCCTTGTCGCGGATCGAGGAGATCTCGTGGTAGGCGTTGAAGATCTCGCCCTCGTCCAGTCCCAGGCTCTCGACGATGTACTGGTAGGCGTGCGTGTGGATCGCCTCCTCGAACGCCTGCCGCAGCAGGTACTGGCGGCACTCCGGCGCGGTGATGTGCCGGTAGGTGCCGAGCACGATGTTGTTGGCGGCGAGGCTGTCCGCGGTGACGAAGAAGCCGAGGTTGCGCTTGACGATCAGCCGCTCGTCGTCGGTGAGTCCGCCCGGGTTCTTCCACAGCTCGATGTCGCGCTGCATGTTGATCTCTTGCGGCATCCAGTGGTTCGCGCAGCCCGCGAGGTACTTGTCCCACGCCCACTTGTACTTGAACGGCACCAGCTGGTTGACGTCGGCCTGGCCGTTGATGACGCGCTTGTCCTCGAGGCGCACGCGGCCGGTCGGCGTCGACGGCTGCTGGCGGTCGACGTCGAGGTCGTGCACGGGCTCGCGCGAGAGGATGCCGCCGGCGCCCTGCGCGCGGATCGTGTCGGGCGTGGCCGCGTGCGCGGGCAGCGCCGGTGCGGGGGAGAGATCGTCTTCGAACGTCAGCATTGCGTGTGTCTCCTGCGGCCTTCCTGCACAGGCCTTCGTGTCGCTGTGGGGCGGCATGGCCGCGCCCGGATCAATTCATCGCCTTCAGCTTCTCGTAGAGGAACTCGGGCGCGAAGTCCTGGCCGGAGAGCCAGGCGATCGACGAGAGCCCGTAGTCCAGGTAGAACTGCGAGAAGTGCGAGCGGTCGCGCAGCGGCTCCAGCGACTCGCCGTGCAGCTCGTCCGCGAGGTCCACGACGCCCTTCCGCCCATCGTTGAACTCCAACCAGACCTTGTAGTCACCCATGTACTTCGCCTCGATCACGTGCCGGGGCGTCTGCTCGTAGCGGGCCAACGGCGGCCTCCCTTTCGCGAAGTTGACGAACGCGCCAAGCGCTGCCCGGAAAAACCGGCGCGCGACGCGAGCCGCGTGCGTCGCGCGCCTTCCGGTCGTGCGTCGCGGGACGTCCGGGTTGTTCCCGTGTCCGTCCCGCCGGCACCTCCGCGCCGCGGCGTTCTGCTTCTGCCGCGATCACCGGTGCCCCATCGGCTGGCCTTGCCTGGATGCGCGTGCAACTCCTGGGATTCCTGTCCGGGTCCGCGCTCCGGTCCTGCCGTGCCGCCCACCGAGTTCCTGGTCTCTTTCGCTCTCCCGTCAGCCTGCGAGGCCCAACAGCCCCCGCGAGGGTCCGTCGTTCACGTTCGCCGCCGGGCGGTAGGTCGAGACCAGGCCGGCGACGATGTTCTTCAGCACGTCGTTCGACGTGCACGGCAATGCGGCGTACGAGACGAAGAGACCCGTGCCCGCTCGCGGATGGGCGATCCAGCGCCCGAATGCCTGGTGCGTCGCCGCGACCGCACGCGCCGCAAGGTCCGCGGCGTGGCCGAAGTAGATCGGCTCGAACGGGCAGGGCGTCCACGTCGGGTTCACCACCTGCACCGCGTACAGCCCGGCGCAGGTCGGCGCGCCCGGCGTCGAGAACGACGCCGGCGCCGAGAACATCCAGCCGCCGTAGCGCACGGTGCGATCGGTCGACCCGGGACTGAAGGAGAGGGGCACGCGGCGCTCCCGGGCAGGCTACTGGCAAGCCTCGCAG
>CAVPJE010000014.1:0-35852 GCA_963705175.1 uncultured beta proteobacterium
CTCTACCGGCCCGCCGACGCGTTTCGTCTGCCGGACGGCGACACGCTGGCGTGCCGTTGCGAGGAAGTCACCGCGCGCGAAGTGCGCGCCGCGGTGCGGGCCGGCGCGACCGACGCCGACGCGCTCAAGGTCGCCACCCGTTGCGGCATGGGGCCGTGCCAGGGGCGCTTCTGCGCGCTGACCGCGTGCGAGATCGTCGCCGACGAGCGCGGCATGTCGCCAGCGGACGTCGGCCATCCGCGCGTGCGCTTCCCGGTGCGTCCAGTGACGCTGGCGGAGGTCGCCGCGTGGCCGGCGACACCGGGGGCCGAGCGCGCGGTGGAGCGGGATCCGCGCTGACCGGTCGCGCTGCCGTCAGAACTTGAACAGGCCCTTCAGCTTGTTCACCGCGTCGGCCGCCTCGTCGACCGGGCTGGGCGCCTGTCGGCGCCGGCGCTTGCTGCACCGGGGCGGCGCTGTCGCGCGGCGGCTGGCGCTGCCCGCGGCGCGAGGAGCGCGAACCGCCCTCGTCCTCCATCCCGAGCGGCGTCATGCCGGTCGACTTCACGCGCACCTTGACGGCCCAGATCGGCTCCCACGTGGCCTTGGGTTCGGCCGGGCGCGGCGGGTGCGCGAGGTTCAGCTCCTCGCCGTACGCGATGCCCTGCAGCATCGCGCCTTCGACGCCGTCGAAGATGCCCTTGGGAATCGCGCACGTCGAGGCCGAGGGCGGCATCACCACCTTCTCGTTGATCATCCGGCGCAGGAAGTCGTTGGGGAGGAAGCTCATCAGGCCCCAGCCCGCGTCCTGCACTTCGCTCGACGTCCAGATGATCATCTCGGCGCCGTCCTTGCGCGAGCCGAATGCCTGCAGGAAGTAGCCCTGCGCATTCGGCACGCCCGCCCACGACAGCGCCATCGGACCGGCGATCGGCCCCTGGGCGTTGATCTCGAACGGCCCCATGAAGTCCTGGCGCTCGCCGATCGCGAAGCGGATGTCGGGCGTCACTGCACCGCGCACCAGCTGGTCGCCGCGCAGCGAGGCATTGGCCGGCACCTGCTTCGGCTCGCGCTCGTTCGGCCAGCGGTACTGCGCGTTGCGGATCGCGCTCCAGCGGTCCGGCGGCGAGCGGCTCACGAGCGCCTGCCCGAACTGCTCCAACGTCATCTTCTCGGTGTCGGCGACGCGCGGTTGCCCCGGCCGGATGGTGTCGCCGCAGCCCCAGTACACGAGCATCCGCGCCTTGGGCTTCTCCGGCAGCTTGTCCTCGTCGTACTGCTCGCCACGCTGCGCCGGCGGCGGCGCGAGGAGCGGCAGTGCGGCGCCCATGTTCATGCCCGGCGGAATCTGGTGCTGCGCTTCCGGCGCGCCGGAACCCCTGTGCGTGGAACGCAGGCCGAGCCAGAGTTCCTTCTGCGGCCCCATGCCCATGCCGCCCATCATTCCACCCATCACGCCGCCGCCTCCGGCAGGCATACCCGGGATCGACATCGTGCGGGTTCCGACGTCGACGCCGTAGGTGGAGATCGGCGGTTTGGACTGCTGCGCCTGGCCGTGCGCGGATGTACAGGCGAGCGCGGCAACGGCGAGCGCGACAGTGCGGCGGGGGTGGTTCATCGTGATTCCTCGATGGGCGACAGGCGTTGCGGAGCGATGGCAGGCGTGGCGGGCGGCGTCGGCAGCAGCCGTCCCTGGAACAGAAGCACGATTGTGCGCACGGCGAGGAAGGCGATGACGATCGAGGCGATCGCGAGCGCGATGCCGCCGACGAACGGCGGCCAGCCCCCGCGTCGCACGACTTCGATCACGGCACCGGCCAGCGCGGCGAGCGGAAACGAGAACGACCAGAAGCCGATGCCGAACGGCGTGCGGCGCCACCAGGGATAGCGGGCCATCACCGCGACGACGGGGCCTGCGGCGACGCCGAGCCCGACGATCAGCACCTCGCCGGGAAGCGTCGGCCAGATGACGCCGGCGGCGAGCGTCGCAACCGACGGCGGCGCGATCTCGACGCCGATCGTGGGACGCAGCGCTTCGGGCATCGGACCCTCGAACAACCGGTTCAGCACGCGGACCTCGAGCAATCCCCAGCTCGCGAGCCCCATGCCGAACAACAGCCCCGCCCAGCCGGGATAGCCGAGCGTGGCGAGGGCCATCGCGCCGACGAGGCCGCCGGCGGCGGGCGGCAGGTACAGCGCGGGCGTCACTGCGGTGTCCGGCAGCTCGCCGTTGGCGAGCGTGCGCACGACGCGCATCGCGACGATGCCCTGCAGCACCAGCGCGACGAGCGCGAGCGCGATCCACGCGGGTTCGCGCGGCACGCCGTAGTACACGACACAAAGCAGCAGCGACAGCGGCACGAGCGCCATCAGCGGACCCGCGACGGGATGCTGGAATTCGCCGGAAATCGCACGCGGGTACCGCAGGGCCTTCGCGCCGTAGAGCGCGAGCAGGAGCGCGAGCAGCACGGCGGCAAGGCCGGCGAGCGTGTCGCCGACCGTGACCGCGAGGGGCCAGCCGAATGCGACCGCACGCCGCCAGGCGCCGGCAAGACCGAAGAGCCCGACGGGCATCGCGAAGATTCCCGCCGGCAACCGCGCGAGCCACGCGGCGCCGGGGCGATCGTCCTTCGCTGCGGCTGTGCCGCCTTCCACGCTGACCATCGTGAGACTGCCCCGCCCTTCGTCGCGACGCGGCGCCCGTTCGACGCCGAGCCGATTATACGAAGGCTGGAGGGGCGGCGCGCGCGGCGGCCGCGCGAGGGTCGCGGCGTATACTCGGCGCATGCCTGCAACGCTCGCCGACCAGCTCGTCGTCGCGATCAGCAGTCGCGCGCTGTTCGACTTCGAGGAGGAGAACCAGGTCTTCGAGACGTCGGACGACCACGCCTACATGACGGTGCAGCTCGAGCGCCTCGAGCAGCCGGCGAAGCCCGGCGTCGCGTTCCGGCTGGTGAAGAAGCTGCTCGCGTTCAACGTCGGCGAGGCGAAGCGCGTCGAGGTGGTGATCCTGTCGCGCAACGACCCGGTGTCGGGGCTGCGCGTGTTCCGTTCGGTGCGCGGCGCCGAGCTGCCGATCGAGCGCGGCGTGTTCACCCGCGGCCGCTCGCCTTTCAGCTACCTCTCGCCGCTCGCCGCCAACCTGTTCCTGTCGGCGAACGGCGAGGACGTGCGCGCGGCGCTCGCGGCCGGCTTTCCCGCGGCGCTCGTCTACACGCAGTCGCCGACCGCGGATTCGCATCCCGAGGAGGTGCGCATCGCCTTCGACGGCGACGCGGTGCTCTTCGCCGACGAAGCCGAGCGCGTCTATCAGGCGCAGGGACTGTCGGCGTTCCAGAGCCACGAGGCGCGGCACGCCGGGCGGCCGCTGCCGCCCGGTCCGTTCAAGCCGTTGCTGGAAGCGTTGCATCGCCTGCAGGTCGACTCGCAGGCCGGCCGGATGAAGCTCCGCACCGCGCTCGTGACCGCGCGCAGCGCGCCCGCGCACGAGCGCGCGATCCGGACGCTGATGGACTGGAACATCGGCATCGACGAGGCGATGTTCCTCGGCGGGCTCGAGAAGGGCCCGTTCCTGCGCGAGTTCGAGCCCGACTTCTACTTCGACGACCAGACCCGCCACGTCGAGAGCGCGTCGCGGCACGTGCCCGCGGGCCACGTACTGCACGGCATCGCCAACGAAGAAAAGTAGGGTCAGACTCGACTTTCCACCGGACGCCCGGTGGTGAGGACAATGTCGGCGGGAAAGTCGAGTCTGACCCTACTTCTCTGACCCCACTTTTCTTGCCGGCACGCAGACGCGACGGCGGCGTCCCTCCGGGTCGACGGTCTCCCGTATCGCGACGTCGACCCCGTAGACGGTGCGAAGCCGCTCTGGCGTGATCGCCGATTCGGGCGGCCCGTCGGCGAGCAGTGTGCCGTCGTGCAACAGCGCGACGCGATCGGCGAGTTGCAGCGCCTGGTCGGGATTGTGCGTCGACAGCAGGATGCCGACACCCGCGGCCTTGAGGATCTCGATCTCGGCGAGTACGCGTACCTGATTGCCGAAGTCGAGGCTCGCCGTGGGCTCGTCCATCACGAGGAGTGGCGCGCCCTGCGCGAGCGCGCGCGCGATCAGCACGAGCTGACGCTCCCCGCCGGAGATGCGCGTGTAGATAGCCTCGGCAAGACGGGCGATGCCGACACGTTCGAGCGCGGCGAGCGCGACGTCGCGATCGTGCCGCGACGGACCGGCGAACGGCGAAAGGTACGCGGTGCGACCCATCGTCACCACGTCCAGCACAGCGAACGGAAAGTAGCCCGTGTGCGCCTGCGGGACGTAGGCGATCCGGCGCGCGACCTCCGCGCGCGGCAATGCATCGAGGTCGGTACCGCCGAGGAGCACCTGGCCGCCGCGCGGCGCGAGGAGCCCGAGCAGCGTTCGGAACAGTGTCGTCTTGCCGCCGCCGTTGGGTCCGAGCAGCGCGACGACCTCGCCCGTGCGGAGCGCCAGCGACACGCCGTGCCCGACGGGATGGCGGGGATAGCCGAAGTCGAGGGCTCGGGCTTCGAGCGAAGCGATCATTGCCAGCTCCGTCGTGCCGCGACGAGCTGCCAGAGGAACAGCGGGGTGCCGACGAAGGCGGTGAGTACGCCGAGCGGGATCTCGATCCGGGCGACGTTGCGCGCCAGCGTGTCCACCGCGAGCAGGAACGCGGCGCCGAGCGCGACCGAGGTGGGCAGGAGCCGCGTGAAATCGGGCCCGACCAGGAGCCGCGCGAAGTGCGGCACGAGCAGGCCGATCCACCCGACGATGCCTGCGATCGAGACCGCCGCCGCAGTCATCAGCGTCGCGCCTGCGATCACCGCGGCCCGCACGCCGGTCGCGTTGACGCCGAGCGCGCGCGCTTCCTCGTCGCCGAGGGCGAGCACGTTGACACGCCAGCGCAGGAGTACCAGTGGCAGCGCGCCGATCCCGATCGCCGGCAGCGCCGACGCGAGGTCGGCGGGCGTGGCGGCGGCGAGGCTGCCGAGCAGCCAGAAGGTTATCGCCGGTAGCTGGTTGTAGGGGTCGGCGAGGTACTTGACCAGTGAGATCACGGCGCCGCCGAGCGCGCCGACGACCACGCCGGCGAGCACCAGCACCAGCAGCGGGTCGTGCCCGCGCACCGCGCTCGCGATCGCGTAGACCAGCGTCACCGCGGCGAGCCCGCCGGCGAACGCGAGCAGTTGGATCGTCACCACGGGCTGCGAGAGGTAGATGCCGAGCACGGCACCGACCGCGGCACCGGCCGACACGCCGAGGATGTCGGGCGAGACCAATGGATTGCGAAACAGCGACTGGTAGGCGGCACCGGCGGCGGCGAGCGCAGCGCCGATCGCGAGCGCGGCCAGCACGCGCGGCCCGCGCACGCCGAACACCACGGTCTCCACGGTCGGCGACACGTCGTGCGTGCTGCCGGTGAGCCTCGCCCACAGGACGGTGCCGAGTTCGCCGGGGCGGATGGGAAAGCGTCCGACGGCGAACGCCCCGAGTACCGCTGCGGCGACCGCGACGAGCACGAGCGCCGTCACCACGATGGCCCGCGTGCGGCGGCTCATCCTTCGGCGCGGCAACGCACTCGCGACCAGCGCATCGAGCTGCGCGTCGGTCGGCGCCTGGTGATAGCAGCGCGTGTAGAACTCGCGTACCAACGGCCTGAGGTCCTCCGGAAACGCATTGGGGTAGAGGATCCTGGCGAGCCAGCGCAGCCCGATCAAGCGGTTGATCGACGGCGGGAAATCGATCCAGCCGAACGGTACGCCCGGCGCGAGGTGCACGCGACCGGTGCGCACGGCCGCGATGCCGCGCCAGAGCGGGTCGCTGCGCACCGAGGTGGCGAAGTTGGGGTCGGTGGTGACGATCACGTCGGGATTCCAGCGCAACACCTGTTCCAGCGAGACCTGCACGAGTCCGCCGGGCCAAGTTCCGCGGCGACATTGACGGCCCCGGCGCGCTCCAGGCTCTCGACGTTGATCGAGCCGGCGAGCCCGGTGTCGAGGCCACGCGGACCGCGGCCGTAGTAGACACGCGCGCGGCGATCCGGCGGAATCCGCGCGACGCGGCGGGTGACGTCGCCCACCGTTTCCTCGGCGTAGCGGGCGAGCGCCTCGGCGCGCGCGGTCTCGCCCGTCACCGCACCCACCGAGCGAATCGCCGCGGCCATGCGATCGAAGGCGCCGTCGAGCAGCAGATAGGGGATGCCGGTCTGCTGCTGCACGCGGTCGGCGAGCGAGGCGAAGGTGGGCGTTACTGCACCGTAGTCGATGATCAGGTCGGGCTTCGCGGCCAGCACTACCTCGACGTTCGCCGTGTTGCCGCGACCGGTGAGCCGGCCCAGCGTGGGCAGGTCCGCGTACTTCGGCGCGACGAAGGGCCGCTCGGCGGGCCGGAACGGCGTGGTCCATCCGATCAGCCGGTCGGGGGCCACGGCGAACACGAGCACCGAGGCCGGCGGCCCCGCCGCGTAGATGCGCGTGACGCCTTCCGGCACGGTCACGCGGCGGCCGGCGTCGTCGGTGAGCGTGCGCCCCTGCTGGGCGCGTGCGGCTGGCGCAAGCGCCAGGGCGGCGCCCAGCGCGAGCAGCCGGCGGCGCGAAGTGGAAGTGGTCATTGGCGACGTGCTTCCGTCAAAGGCGCAGGAGTCCGCGGCGCCCGAGTTCGTGGACCACGACACCGAACACGAACGCGGCGCCGACGTTCCACAGCGCGAGCCCGGCAGTGCCGAACATGACCAGACGATCGAGCCGTCCGTGACCGAGGTCGCGCGCCCCCATGGCGAGCTGGAGTCCGGCGAGGAACAGGATCACGCCGAGCAGCGGCCGGGGGAACAGCGCGAGCAACGTGGCGATCGAGGTGCTCGCGAAGAGTCCCAGCACCAGCAGCACCACGCCGAGGATGACCGGCGCGCCGCCGGTGCGCGCGCCGAACCGCACGTGGCCGGCCATGCCGCCCGCACCGTGGCACATCGGTACGCCGCCCAGCGCGCCGGAGAACAGGTTGACGAGGCCTGTCGTCGTGGCGACCTTGCCTTCGCTCGTGGGACGATCGGGAAACAGCCGGTTGTTCTCCGCCGTGACCGCGACCACCGCGTTGCCCAGCGTCAGCGGAAGCTGGGGCAGCGCGATGAACACGAATCCGGCGACAAACGCGTCGACGCCAATGTCTCCGAGTACTACCGTCGGCCAATGCAGCGAGGGGCGGATGTCAGCGAGTCGGCCCGGCAGCGACGCATCGGTCGCGAGCGACCACGCGATGCCGAGGGCAAGCAGCGCGAACATCACCGGCACCCTGCGGCTGTCGGAGAAGACGATTGCGAGGGCCAGCGCCGGAATCGCGAGCCATGGGCCATCCGACATCGAGCGGGCCCCTTCCAGCATGAACCCGATGCCGAGGCCGACGATGAGACCCAGGGCGATCGGGCGGCGCGATCAAACGTGCGACACGCTGTGCCGTGCCGGTGACTCCGAGCAGCAGCCATACCATCCCGGTGGCGAGGGCGGCCGCGTGGATCGCGGCGGCGCCCAGCGTCACACCGGCTGCGGCGTTCGTGATCGCGATGGCACCGGCCGCCTTCATCGGTTGCACCGGGAACGGCGTGCGATAGGCGAATCCCGCGAAGATCATCGCCGCGCCGAACGTCACGAAGAGCGCGCCGGCCCCGAGACCCGCGAGTTCGACGTACGCGACGACGAACGGGATCAGCGTGCCGAGGTCACCGAACGCGCCGGCCCATTCCGAGCGGCCGAATCGCAGCTTGCGGTCCGGCGCGCCCGGCGGCGATGTCGCAACGCCTTCCGCCTCCGCCCGCTCGGGGACGCCGTCCATGATCGCGGATGCGGGGCGGAGCCGTCAGCGTCAGAGCTTGCCGACGATCACGTCCGACGCCTTGATCACGGCGGCCGCCTTGTCACCGGTCTTGAGCGCGAGCTCGTCGACAGCCTCGTTGGTGATCGACGCGGTGACGATCGCGCCACCACCGATGTCGATGCGGATGTGAGATGTCGTGGCGCCGCGCTTGACGTCGACGACCTTGCCGGGAAGGACATTGCGTGCGGAGAGCTTCATCGTGGACTCCTTGCGAGTGAATCGGGAAAGATCACGGCGCGTCGAAGCCGTGCCTGGCCAGGATGCGCTGGCCGTCCGCCGACAGCACGAACTGCGCGAATTGCGTCGCGGCAGGCTTCGCGTCGGCGAGCACGGTCAAGCCGTAGTTTGCGCCCACCGCGAGCGGCGCCGGGACGGCGACGATCGCGAGCGCGGGATTCTCGTCGCGAGCCACCTTCGCGTTCGTACAGTAGGTGAGGAAGATGTCGGCCTTGCGCTCGGCCACCAGCATGCCGTAGACGCTGCGGTCCTTCGGGGGCGGGGGCGAATCGGGGCCGCCGGTCAGCTTCTGCGCCTTGGCCTCGAGCACGGCGCGCGCTCCCGCCCTCTGCGCCTCGGCTTTCGCGAAGAGCTCGAGTGCGTAGTCTCCCGAGGGATCCGCTTTCGGCGTCGAAATGCCGAGCTTCACGCCCGGATCGAGCATGCGGTCGAGGAGGGTGTCGGTGGTCACGGTCACGCCGGGCGCGACCAGCGCACAGAGCCGGTTGCGGGCGAATGCCGTGACGGGTCCGGCCCGGCCCGCCGCCGTGAAGCGACGCCGGATGCTCCATGTTCGCCGACGCGAACACGTCGGCGCGCTCGCCTTTCGCGAGCCGGTCGCGCAGCAGCCCCGACGGGCCGAACTCGCCTTCCACGGGACCGCCGCCCGTCTTCGCATAGGCCTGGCCGATCTCGGTCATCACCGCACGCAGGCTGCCGGCGGCGAAGAGGCGGACCGGCTCCTGGGCGGCGGCCGGCAGCGACACGACCAGCGCGAGGCCGGCGGCCACCAGGCGATATCGGGCGCTCATCGCTTCGCGTCGGGGAAGAACAGCTGCTCGCCGCCGACCTTGTAGCTCGCGATCGCCGCCTGTCCTTCCGCGGACACGAGCCAGTCCATGAACGCGCGACCCTCGACCTGCTTCACGTGCGCGTGCTTCGCGGGGTTGACCAGGATGACGCCGTACGGGTTGAACATCTTGCGATCGCCCTCGACCACGATGCCCAGCTCGCCGCGGTTCTTGAACGACAGCCACGTGCCGCGATCGGCAAGGATGTACGCGTTCATCGACGAGGCGGTGTTGAGCGCCGGGCCCATCCCCGAACCGGTCTCGCGGTACCACGTGCCCTTGCCTTCGTTCGGGTCGACGCCCGCATCCTTGAAGTAGCGCAGCTCCGCGGCGTGCGTGCCGCTCTTGTCGCCGCGCGACACGAACGGCGCCTTCGCCGAGGCAATGGCCTTGAGTGCCGCTGCGACGTCCTTGCCGCCGGCGACCTTCGCCGGGTCGGACTTCGGGCCGATCAGCACGAAGTCGTTGTACATCACGTCGCGGCGATCGACGCCAAAGCCGTCGGCAACGAACTTGTCCTCGGCGACGCGGTCGTGCACGAACACGACGTCGGCGTCGCCGCGCCGGCCGACGTCCAGCGCCTGGCCGGTGCCCAGCGCCACGACCTTGACGGCGATGCCGGTCTGCTTCGTGAACGTCGGCAGGATGTGGCCGAACAGGCCGGATTGCTCGGTCGACGTCGTCGACGCGACGACGATCGACTTATCCTGCGCATGCGTCGGGAGCGCGAAGGCGCTGCCGCCGCGAGCGCTGCGGCGAGCAGGGTGCGTCGGTTCAGTGCCATGGGAGTTCTCCTTTCAGGAATGCGTCGGCGTCGGCCGTCGCGGGACTGCGGAAGAAACGCTCGACCGGTGCGCGCTCGGCGACTCGCCCGCGATCGACGAACAGGATCTCGTCACCGAGCCGCTGCGCTTGGCCGAGGTTGTGGGTGATCATCACGATCTTCGTGCCCGATGCGTGGATCGACTGCACGATCGACTCGATCTCGCGCGTCGCGCCGGGGTCGAGGTTCGCGGTCGGCTCGTCGAGGAACAGCACCTCGGGCTCGAGCATCCACGCGCGGGCCAGGGCGAGGCGCTGCTGCTCGCCGCCGGACAGCACGCGCGCCGGGCGGTGGGCGAACGCGGCCAGGCCGACGCGATCGAGCGCGGTCAGCGCGCGGCCCTCGCGCTCGTAGTGCGGGGCGCCGGCGACCGCGAGCGCGAACGTGAGGTTGCCGAGCACGCTGCGACGCAGCAGCACGGGGCGCTGGAACACCATTGCCTGTCGCCGCGGCTCGCCGGGACGCTCCGCATGCGCCCAGCGCACGTTGCCGGACGTCGGCGCGAGCAGGCCGTGGCAGATGCGCATCAGCACGCTTTTGCCGGCGCCGTTGGGACCGAGAATCACCGTCCGCGGACCCGCCTCGAGCACGAGATCGATGCCGGACAGGATGTCGCGTCCGCCGGCCGAGAAGCCTATGCCGTCGAGCACGAGCGGCAGCATCGGGGAGCCGGGCTCACGCATGGTGACGCTGCGCCCTTTCCTTGAGGACGTGGGCACCGACGTTGAGCACGAGGACGATGCCCAGCAGCACGATGCCGAGACCGAGGGCCAACGGCAGGTCGCCCTTCGAGGTCTCGAGCGCGATCGCCGTGGTCATCACGCGCGTGACGCCGTCGATGTTGCCGCCGACAATCATCACCGCGCCGACCTCGGCGATCGCGCGGCCGAAGGCGGCGAGCACGATCGTCACCAGCGAGAAGCGCAGGTCGTGCAGCAGCGCGAGCGACGACGCCACCGGTCCTGCGCCGAGCGAGCGCATTTGCTCCGCATACTCGCGCCAGGCATCGGCGACCGCCTGCCGCGCCAGTGCCGCGATCAGCGGAAAGATGAGCACGGCCTGCGCGACGACCATCGCCGCCGGCGTGAACAGGATGCCGAAGGCGCCGAGCGGGCCCGCGCGGGAGAGCAGCAGGTAGATCGCGAGACCGACGACCACCGCCGGGAGTCCCAGGAGCGCGTTGACGATGACGACCAGGGCGTCGCGACCCGGAAAGCGGGTGACCGCGAGCGCGGCGCCGAACGGGAGCGCGATGATGGTGGAGATCAGTACCGCCGACAGGCTTACGCGCAACGACAGCCAGACGATCTCGAGGAGCTTGGGTTCGAGCGCGCCGATCAGCCGGAAGGCCTCGCCGAATGCGGCACCGAACGTGCTCACGGCGCAGTCCGGGCCGGGGCGCTTGCGCGAGCGCGCCCGTTATTGGCAAACTGTTGCATATATACACCGAAACGCGGGCGTGCATCCTAGCTCAAGCGAGGCCTCGTAGAAATATGCATAAAATTGCCATTAAGCGGCGCCTCGTTCCAGCGATCCGCTGGATCGCGGAAGACCCTGCGGGCAACGGGACCGGCGCACTCGATCCGCGCCTCATGCCGATGCTGCGCAGGATCGCCGCGGGCGGCACGCTCGCCGATGCCGCCGAGGCCGCCGGCATCGCCTACCGCTCGGCCTGGGGGCTGTTCGACGCGGCGGAACGCGTGCTTCGCGCACCGCTCGTCGAGCTCTCGCGAGGCCGCGGCGCGCGTCTCGCCGCGCTGGGACGGGCGCTCCTCGACCGCGATCGCGAGGCGCAGGCATGGCTCGACCGGCGCCAGGATGCCTTCGCGGTCGCGCTGCCGACGGCGCAGGATGTCGCGGGCGCGTTGCGCGTCGTCGCGAGCCACGACCTGGCGCTCGCCGCGCTGCGTGAGGGCTGGCACGCCGACGGTGTCGCCGACGTGCAGTTCAAGGGGAGCCTCGACAGCCTCGCCGACTACGCGCGCGGCGAGGCCGATCTCGCGGGCTTCCACGTTGTGCGCGACGACGGATCTGCCGGGTACCGGCGTCGGACTCCCGCTCGATGCGGCGCGTGACGCCGCGATCCCGTTCCTCGTGCGCACACAGGGACTGCTGCTGCCGAAGGGCAATCCGCGCCGTGTTCGATCGCTCGCCGACGTCGCGAAAAAGGGGCTTCGGTTCGTGAACCGGCAGCTGGGATCCGGCACACGGGCGATCGTCGATGCGCTGCTGACGCGCGACGCGATCGCGCCGTCACGGATCGTCGGATACGGCAACGAGGAGTTCACGCACGCCGCGGTCGCGGCCACGGTGGCGAGCGGCGGTGCCGACGCCGGGATCGGCGTCGAGGCCGCAGCGGCACGCCACGGCCTCGCCTTCGTGCCGCTGCTGCGCGAGCGGTATCTGTTCGTCTGCCGTCGCGACCGGCTCGATGCGCCGTCGATCCGCGCCTTCCGGCGTGAGCTCGCGAGCGCGCGGACGCGGCAGGTGGTGGCGGGACTGCGCGGCTACGCGCTGGAGGTGACGGACGAGGCGGGCGACGCGGCGGTCGAACGCGGCGCGTCGAAGCCGCGGCGACGCATTAAGGTTCCGGAGCTGCGGCTAGTTCCACGCGTTGGGGTCAGACCCCGACGGTGGGTGCTTCACCCGAGAACGGGGGCGACCCTGGCGCCGCCGTCCCAGGCCCGGAGGTGCCACCTCGACGCGCCGCCCCTCGCGCGCCGAGCGGTATCCGGCCTCGATCACCGCGAGCGCGCGGGCCATCTCGGCGAGCCCGGTCCCGGGCGGGCGGCCTTCCCGAATGTCGTCGACGAAGCGCCGCACGTAGTCGGCATAGAAGGCATCGGTGTCGAACGACACCGGCACGTGCTGCGCCGCGCCATTCATGTCGCGCACGACGAGGCCGCCGGCGTCGGTCTCGACGTAGGTACGCCGACCGCTCATCGTCAGCCGGAACTCCCGGAACGGCGCGGCGTCGGGAAAGCGGTAGCCAACCGTGACGTTCGCGACCGCGCCGTTGCCGTGCAGCAGCGTGAGCACCGCGAGGTCCTCGACGGCGCGGCCGTGCTGCGCGGCGCTCGTGAGGCCCAGAGACCTCCACCACCGGGCTGCCGGTCAGCAGGATCGCGAGATCGACGAAGTGCACCGCGAGATTGATCGCCGCGCCGCCGCCGCTTTGCGCCGGATCGAGCATCCAGGCATTGCGCCAGCGGTCGTAGCGCGCGGGCGGGCCGGCGATGAAGCGTACCGCGACCTCGAGCGGCGGGTCGTCGCGGGCGACCGCCATCAGGTGGCGGCCGAGGTCGGCGAAGCGCTGCACCAGCGGCACGGCGACCGGCACGCCCGCAGCCTGCGCTTCGGCCTGCAGCGCTGCCACCTCATCCGCCGTGCACGCGCACGGCTTCTCGAGCGACAGCGGCAGCCGCCGGGCCAGCACGGCCCGCGCAAGCGCCGGCATGTCGCCGATGCGGACCGGACACGAACGCGCAGTCGAGCCCGCCCGCATCGAGCAGCGCGTCGAGATCCGCGAACGCCGTCGCACCGTGCACCGCGGCGAGCGCGCGCGCCTGTGCGGGGTCCGGGTCCCAGACGCCGGCCACCTCGAGGCCGGCGCGAGCGAAGCCGCGCAGCATCAAGGGCACGTGCCAGTGCGCGACCCCGATCAGCGCGGCGCGCCTCAAGCGCCCGTCCGCAGGCTCTGCGAGAAGGCGCCGCGCGTGCCGTGCAGCACGCCACGGTCGAGGAAGATGCCGGTGATGAGGTCGCTCGCGGCGGCGAAGCCCGGCAGCCGCCGGCCGTCGAGCCCGCGCGGGCGCGGCAGGTCGATCGGGATGACCCGCTCGATCCGCCCCGGACGCGGCGACATCACCACGACGCGGTCGGACAGCAGCACCGCCTCGTCGATCGAGTGGGTGATGAACATCACGGTCTTGCGGCTCGCGAGCCACAGGTCCTCGATGTCGATGCGCATCTGCTCGCGGGTGAGCGCGTCGAGCGCGCCGAACGGCTCGTCCATCAGCAGGATCTTCGGATCGTGCACCAGCGCGCGCACGATCGCGGCGCGCTGCTTCATGCCGCCCGACAACTCGCGCGGCAGTGCGCCGGTGAAGTCGCCGAGCCCGACCGCCTTCAGGAGCGCGATCGCGCGTGCCTCGTAGGCCTTCGGGTCGATCCCCCGCAGCTCGAGCTGCAGCAGCACGTTGCCGAGCACGGTGCGCCAGTCGAGCAGCGTGGCCGCCTGGAAGACGATGCCGAGATCGGTGTGCGGTCCCTGGACAGGCGTGCCGGCGATGGCGACCCGGCCGGTCGTGGCCGGGACCAGCCCGGCGACGAGGCGCATCAGCGTGCTCTTGCCGCATCCCGAGGGACCGAGGACGGCGACGAACTCGCCGTCCCGGACCTCGAGATCGACCCGGTCGAGGGCGTGCACCTCGGCGCTGCCGCGACGGAACGTCTTCGACACGCCCTCGCAAGAGATGGCCGCCGTCGCGGCGGCGTCCGCCGCGGCGACGTCGTCGTGCGCCTGCATCACGCGACCGCTTACTTTCCGCTGGCGAAGCTGTAGTCGTAGTGGTCGGCGGCCTTCGCCTCGATCTTCATGCCCTGGTACTTGGTCAGGATCGACAGCGTCTGATCCCAATACGAGGCCGGCGCCACGCCGAAGGCCATCTGCGCGCCGTCCGGCGGCGGGATCAGCTTGAAGCTCGCTTCCATCTGCGCGCGCAGCACGCTCTCGTTGATGCCGGGCTTGGCCTTGGCTGCGGCCTTGATCGCCGCGGCCGGGTCTTCCATCGCCGCCTTCCAGCTGCGCTCGGTCGCCCTGACGAAGCGACGCACGAGGTCGGGCTTCTCGGCGATCACCTTGTCGTTGGTGAAAACGGCGACGGTGAGCGTGTTGAACTTGTTGTCGGCGAAGCGGATCACGTTCACCTTGCGGCCCTGGGTCTCGATGGTGACCGCCTGGTCGTCGACGCCGCCGAGGAGGCACTCGGTGCGGCCCTGCAGCACCGAGACCGGCTTCGCGGCCGGGTCCATGAACACCAGGGTGATCTGCTTCTCGTCGAGGCCGTTGGCGCCGACCAGGCCGGGCCACATCTGGTGCAGCGCGTCGCCCGCCGTCACGGCGATCTTCTTGCCGTAGAGATCGGCGAGCGTGCGCACGTTGGCGTCCGCGGCACAGGTGACGCTCAGGTTCGAGGTGCGGAACAGCGACATGATCACCTTGACCGGCGCGCCCTTGGCACGGCCGGCGATCACCGCGCCGGTGTCGGCGAGGCCGAAGGTGTCCTCGCCGTTCGCCACCAGCTGCACGGCCGCGCCGGAGCCGCGGCCCTCGTTGATGGTGAGGTCGATGCCTTCGTCGCGGTAGTAGCCGCGCTCGACGCCGAGGTAGTAGGCCGGATGCTGGCCGATCAGCACCCAGTTCAATCTGAGGCTCGCCTTGTCGAGGGCGATCGCGGGGCTCGCGGCGAGGCCGAAGAGGCCTGCCACGAGGAGTAGGCGCAAGCGTGTCGTCACGGTCAGTTCCTCCTTTGAGTGTCCCCCGTCTCCGTCGACGGGTGGTTGGTGTCAGGTCAGTTCGGCCCCGTCGCGTCCGCCTTGGCCTGCGAGACGTGCCAGGGAATGGCGAGCCTCTCCACCGCCTCGACCAGGTAGTAGATCGCGAGGCCGACCAGAGAGAGCAGGATGATCGCCGCGAACACCTTCGCGGTCTCGATGAAGCCGTTGTACTCGAGGATCAGGTAGCCGAGTCCCGCGTCCGAGCCGACGAACTCCGCCACCACCGCGGCCGTGGCGGCCATCGCCGCGCCGACCTTGAGGCCGGTGAAGATGCTGGGCAGCGACTGCGGCAGCCGGATCTTGAGGAACATCTGCCACGCTCCCGCCCCGGTCGAGCGCGCGAAGTCCTCGACGTCCGAATCGAGCGAGCGGAAGCCGGCGATGGCGCTGATCACGATCGGGAAGAACGACAGCAGGAACACCAGCATCACCTTCGGCATGAAGCCGAAGCCGAACCAGACGATGAACAGCGGCGCCACCGCGATCTTCGGGATGATCTGGAACACCACCAGCAGCGGATAGAGCGTGGTCTGCACGAAGCGCGAGAAGGCGATCAGCAGCGCCAGCGGAATGCTGACCAGCACCGCGACGGCGTAGCCGACGACGATGATCTGCACCGTGACCCACGTGTTCCAGAGCATCCGGCCGGGCTGCGACAGGAAGCCCTCCCACACCGCGCTCGGCGCCGGCAGGATGTAGCGCGGCGCCTTCAGCACGTGCACCGCGATCTCCCAGCCCGCGAACAGCAGCGCGAACGTGATGAGCACGTTGCGGTAGCGCGAGAGCATCGCGCCGATGCGCGTGCCGAGCGATTCGCGCGCCGGTGGCGAAACCGGTGATGTCATGCGTTCGCCTCCACCGCCTTCGCCGGGCCGACGCGCCGCCTCGTCGGCGGGCACCCGCCGCGGATCCGTCTTCGCGCCGTAGCCTCTGGCGTGGCCACGCTGGCGCGTGCGCAGCCGCCACACCGCCTCCAGTTCCGCGACGGCCGCTGCCAGCGCCGCATGGATCTCGTCGTAGCGCTCGGGCGTGATCCGGGAGATCGGGCCGGCGACGCTCAACGTGCCCGCCACCGGCGCGTCGGGACGGGCATCGGTACGGAAGGTCGTGGCGAGCGCCACGATGCCGGGCTCGGCCTCCTCCACGGCAATGGCGTAGCCGCGCGCACGGGTCTCGGCCAGGTGGCGTTTCAGGTCCTTGACCGTCGATCGTGCCCGGGGCCCGAGCCGCAGGTGCGAGAAGAACCGGCGCGCGCAGACGATGGCGAGCGCCTCGTCCTCCGGCAGCGTCGCGAGCCACGCCTTGCCGGTGGCGGTGGCGTGCAGCGCCACCTCCTGCCCCATGTCGGCGTCGTAGCGAAGCCCGGCGGTCGCGCCCTGGGCGCGCGAGACCCACGCGAGCGTCTCGCCTTCCACCACGGCGAGCCGGCAGTATTCCTGCGTGCGGCGCGCGAGCCCGTCGAGGATCTCCTGCACGACGTCGGTGACCACGCGCACGTCGAGGTCGTGGAAGGCGAGCGTCGACAGGCGCATCGACAGCGCGTAGTGCAGCGTGTCGGTGTCCTGCACCACCCAGCCGCGTTCCACCAGCGTCGAGAGGATGCGGTGCACCGCGCTCTTCGGCGTGTCGACCCGGGTCGCGATGTCGCCGAGCTCGAGCCCGCCGACGGCGCCGGCGAGGCACTCCAGCACGTCGAGACACCGGGCGACCGCGGCGACCGTCATTCCGTCCGGACCTTGTAAATTTGAACTGCGGTTCTATACTGGAACGAAATTCCAGTTTTGTCGATAGGCACACGACAGGCACCACAGGAGGCGGCGATGGCGCTGGCGGGCGAAGGGGCGGTGGCGATCTGGCACGACATCGCGCCCGAGGGACGGGCGGCGTTCTACGCCTGGCACGGCGAGGAACACATGCCGGAGCGCGTCGGCATCCCCGGCTTCGTGCGCGGCCGACGCTACGTGGCGATCGACGCCGACCTCGAGTACTTCAACCTGTACGAGGCGCTGAGCCCGCAGGTGCTGACGGGCTCCGACTACCAGAGCCGGCTCAACGCGCCGACGCCCTGGACGCGCGAGACGGTGCGCCACTTCAGCCGCGTCTCGCGCTCGATCTGCCGGGTCGCGGCGACCTTCGGCCGCGGCCACGGCGGCCTGGTCGCCACCTGGCGCTATGACGTGGACGAGACGCACGCCGCCGCCCACCTCGCCCGGATGGGCGGCGAGATCCTGCCGGCGGTCGCCCGTCGACCGGATGTCGCGGGCGTGCACCTGCTGCTGGCCGACGCCGATGCGAGCGCGGTCAAGACCGAGGAGCAGAAGGTCCGCGCCGAGGCGAACGTGATCCCGCGCTGGATCCTGATGCTGGAGAGCTGGGGCGACGAGTCCTCGTTCGGCGCCTTGTGCGACGCGGTGCTCCCGGACGATCTGCTGCGCGGTGCCGCGGCGCGGGGGCTGCTCGGACGCGGCCTCTACCGGCTGCAGAATTGGCGCTGCAAGACCGACTGGACCGCCTGATCTACTCGGAGCCGCCGTCCGAAGAAGGGATAGCGCGGGTCGGTGTAGCCCGGCGTCGACGGGTGCCCCGGACGCAACGAGCGAGTCGACCAGCGCCTCGTCCTCGTCGGACCACGCGGTGCCGACCGCGGCGGTGTAGTCGTGCCACTGCGCAAGCGTGCGCGGGCCGGCGACCACCGACGACAGGATGCGGTTCGCCCACAGCCACGCAAGCGCGAACGCGGTCAGCGTGCGGCCAGTGCGCTGCGCGTGCGCCGCGAGCGTCCTGGCGATCGCGTAGGACTCGGCGCGGTGCTCGGTCTCCAGGAAGCGCTCGTCCTTCACCGCCGCGCGGGAGTCGGCGGGCGCGCTCCCGTCGGTGGCGTACTTGCCGCTCAACACGCCGCGCGCGATCGGCGAGTACGGTGCGACGCCGATGCCGTGGTGGTCGCAGGCCGGCAGGATCTCCACCTCGGGCATGCGGTTCAGCAGGTTGTAGTACGGCTGGCAGATCACCGGGAGCGGCACGTTCTGGCGCTCGCACTCGCGCACCACCTCGGCGATGCGCCAGCCACGGAAGTTGGAGACGCCGAAGTAGCGGATCTTGCCGGCGCGGATCAGGTCGCCGATCGCGCCCACCGTCTCGGCGAGCGGCGTCTGCCCAGTCGTCCTTGTGCAGGTAGTAGATGTCGATCCAGTCGGTGCCGAGCCGCCCGAGGCTGTCCTCGCAGGCCTGCACCAGCCATCGCCGCGACAGCCCGCCGTCGTGAGGCCGCGACGTGAGCACGTTGCCCGCCTTGGTCGCGAGGATCCACTGGCGACGGTGTGCCTTGATCGCCGCGCCGACGATGCGCTCGGACTCGCCCTTCACGTAGACGTCGGCGGTGTCGATGAAGTTGACCCCTGCGTCGTGCGCCGAGGCGACGATGCGCCGCGCCTCGTCGGCACTGGTGCGGTCGCCGAACGTCATCGTGCCGAGGCACAGCACCGAGGCCTCGAGGCCGGAGCGGCCGAGCCGCCGATACTCCATGTTGCTCATGTCGTCCTTGTCACCGTCAACCACGTGCCGCGCGCAGCCGCTCGACGTTCGGCACCGGCAGCGCCCGCCGCAGCACAGTCTCGGCGAGCCAGACCGCCGCGCGCCGCGCCCGTCCGGCCACGACCTCGGGCGGCATCTGCAGGTAGTCGTCGTTGTAGACGTCGAAGCTGTAGTTGCCGTAGTAGCCGATCGAGTCGAGGCGGGAGACGAACTGCGCCAGCGCGTCGCTGTGCGCGCCGTCGCCGGGAAAGACCCGGAAGTGCGTGGCGGTGGTCGCCTGCTCCTCCGCGGAACGGACCTCCTGCCACATGTAGTCGGAGATCTGCACGAGGAACGTCTGGCCCGGATCGAGGACGTCGACGTCCTCGAGCGGCACGCCCGAGGCGAGCACGTCGAACGCGTCGACCGCGACGCCGACGTTGGGGCTCGCGACGCGCATCACGAGGTCGGCCGCCTCGCGGAAGTCGCGCGCCGTGCGGCTCCACGGCAGCGACTTGTAGGCGATGCGGATGCCGAGCGGCACCGCCATCACCGCGAGCTTGCCGAGGTCGGACGCGATCGCGTCCGGTTCCGGGCTCGCGTGCCTCGACGTCGAGGCCTCGACCAGCAGCAGGCGGCCGCCGAGCGACGCGCAGAGCTCGAGCATCGCCTTGGCGACGTCGACCTTGTAGGCGTGCGAGCTGGCGGTCGAGGCCCTCGAAGTCGCGCAGCGCCTCGAGGCCCGTGACCTCGAGCCCGCTGTCACGCACCGCGCGCACGCCGGCCGCGGTGCCGCCGGGGTGGCCGACGACGTCGGCCGCGGTGATCATCACCTGCGAGAAACCCGCCTCTCGCACCGCCGCGAGCTTGGTGTCGAGCGACCCCGCGAGCGACGCGGTGTCCATCCCGAAGTCGTGGAAGATCATTGCGCGACGGCGGTCCGGGGGGCGCTCTTGACGAGCTCGAACATCACGCTGCCGAGCAGCGGCTTGGTGAGCGCGCCGCGCTCGCTCGAGTGCACGCGCTCGGTGGCGAGGAACTCGACGCCACGCTTCTCGAGGCTCGCGACGGCGGCGGCCACGTCGGGTGTGCCGAGGCCGACGCGCTGCAGGTGCTCCTCCATCGGCGCGAAGCGCGCGGTGTCCTCGGGCTCGATCAGCTGCAGGAAGAACTTGCGGCACGGACTCTCGAGCAGCAGGCCCCGCGGCATGATGCCGAACCGCGTCTCCTCGGGCAGGGGGCGGAAGCCCATCAGCTGCGAGTAGAACTCGACCCAGTCGGGCGTGCGGTCGGGGCCGACGTACTGCACGATGCCGAAGAAGTGCAGGCCGGCCACCGCGGGCGGATGCGGATCCACCGTGGGGATCGCGCGGAAGTCGATGTCGTAGATCGAGAACTCGTCGTAGCGGTCGATGAAGTAGATGAGGCTCTCGCCGACGCCGTGGATCGCGGGGATGTTGAGCTCCATCGCCTGCGCGCGCACGGGGATCTCCCACGCGCCGAGCTCCAGCGCGCGCCGGTAGGCGTACTGCGCGTCGCGCACGCGCAGCGCGAAGGCGCTGATCACCGGGCGCTCGACCGGCTGCACGGTGCGCGGCACGTCGGCGGGCTGGGCGTTGACGATGACGTTCATCGTGCCCTGGCGGTACAGCTCGACCTCGCGCGAACGGTGCCGGGCGATGGGCCGGAAGCCCATCGTCTCGAGCACGCCGCCCAGCGCCTGGGGCTTCGACGTGGCGAACTCGATGAACTCGATGCCGTCGAGTCCCAGCGGGTTCTGCGGTTCGGGGATCGCCTCGCGGTCGGTCGCGTGGGTCATCGCGTTTCCTGGTGGGGTCTCAAGCACCGCGCCGGGCGCGGCATCGAACACGCCGGACGCTCGCGAACGATCATAGCGCATCCGCCCGAGCCGCCCTCGCCCGTGCGGGCGTGCGGCGGAGATGGCGGTGTCGTCAAGGCAGCAGCAGCGCGCCCAACTCGAGCGCGGCCCGCTGCAGGGGCCGCAGGAAGCGCTCGGCCATCTCGGCGTCGCTCATGAGCCTTCCCTGCACGAGCACGTTGATGCCGGCGACGTAGTGCCCGCCCGCGTCGCGCACCGGCACCGCCATCGTGCAGATGCGCGGCTCCATCAGCTGGTTGGCGTACGCGTAGCCCTTCTCGTGCACGCTGTACACGAGCGCACGCACCTGCTCCGCCGTCGCCGGGGTGTGCTCGGTGTAGCGCTGCAAGCGCGCGCGCCCGAGGTAGACCTCGAGCTCCTCGGCAGGAAGGTGCGCGAGCAGCACCAGGCCGATCGAGGTGCAGTACGCGGGCAGCCGCCGGCCCACGTTGAGGGACGGGGACATGATCCGCGACGTCGTCGAGCGCGCCAGGTAGACGATCTCGTCGCCGTCGAGCATCGCGAGCGAGCTCGACTCGTGCAGCGCCTCGCCGAGGCGGTCGAGGATCGGCTGCGCGAGGACCGCGACCGGCGACGACGACAGGTAGGCGTGGCTGAAGGAGAGCACGCGCGGCCGCAGGAAGAAGCGGCGATGCTCGTCGACCGCGACGAAGCCGAGCTTGGCGAGCGTGTGCAGGCTGCGGCGCGCGGCCGCGCGGGGAATCCCGGTCAGGTGCGAGACCTGCGCGATCGACATCCGGCGACGCTTGTCGGACAGCGACAGCAGCACGGAGAGGCCGCGGGCCAGCGCGGTCACGAAATCGGGATCCTCGCCGAGGCGCTCGATCACCTCCGTGGGCAGCGCGTGGTGGTCGGTGGCGAAGAGCGGATCGGCCACGAGCGCCGGGCGGAGGCGCGCCGTTCGCGGGTGCGACGGCGGCGGGCGCCTTGGGCGTGGCGGGAGCGTCTGGCGTGATCGTGGGCATCGTGCGGTCCTGGATTCGATTCCGATCCGGTGCGATGCGGCGACAGGGCAGGGCGACGGACGCACCAGACCGAGGCAATGGCGACCACAATACGCGAAAAATGGCCGCCATCGTATTTTGTGGGCGCATGGCGCACGCTTTGTCGATATGCGCCCTTGACCGGGGCAAAGCCGCCCACCTATCGTGCACGGTAACGACGCGCCGGTCGCACCGTCAGAAGAGCGTTCAACGCCACCAGCCCGACACGGTGCATCGCCGGACCGCGTTCGAAACCAGGCTCGACACCCATCCACGGAGGATCCAAGATCATGTCGTCGTGCAAGCAACTCCTGGCCGCGTTGGCGCTCACCGCCGTCGCCGGCACCGCCGCCGCCGCCTTTCCCGAGCGCGAGCTCTCGGGCGTGATCATGTGGGGCGCGGGCGGCGCGACCGACGTCGTCGCGCGCGCGCTCAACCCGCACGCGGAAGCCGTGCTCGGCAAGAAGGTGGTGCTCGTCAACCGGGCCGGCGGCACCGGCGCGATCTCGACCAACTTCGTGATCAACGCGCCCGCCGACGGCTACACGATCCTGTACGGCGCGGAGAACCCGCAGCTCCACCAGGTGCTGCAACTCGCCGACTTCGGTTACGAGAAGTTCACGCCGGTGTCGATCCTCGGCCGCGGCGTCGCGGTGGTCGTGGTGAAGGCCGACTCGCCCATACAACTCGATGAAGGACTTCGTCGAGGACGCGAAGAAGAAGCCGGGCAAGCTCAAGATGGGCTCGACCGGGCCGGGCGGCCTGCCGCACACCGTCGGCTCGATGCTGAACTCGGTGACCAAGTTCCAGGTGATCGCGGTGCCGTTCGACGGCGAGGGCCCCGGCATGACCGCGCTCCTGGGCGGCCACGTCGACATGATGCCCGTGGGCGTGGGTGCGGCGGCGGAGAACATCAAGGCGGGCCGCGTCAAGGCGCTGGCGGTCATCGACGCCGAGTCGATGTCGCTCGCGGGCCAGGCCAACATCCCCTCGGTCACGAAGGACTACCCGGAGTTCGGCAAGTACCTGCCGTGGGGGCCGTTCTACGGCGTGTTCGTGCGGCGCGACACCCCGGCCGACGTCACCGCGACGCTGGTCAAGGCGTTCCGTACCGCGGCCGAGAACCCGCAGTTCGTGCAGCTGATGAAGGACCGCGGCAACGTGCCGATGAACATGTCGGGCGCCGAGGCCGACGCGTTCCTGAAGAAGTGGCAGTCGGTGACCACCTGGGTGCTGCAGGACGTCGGTGCGGCCAAGGTCTCGCCCGAGAAGTTCGGCATTCCGAAGCCCTGATGTCCTGACGTCCCCGGCGCCGCCGGGGCCTCGATCCGCGCGGGCCCCGGCGATTCCGGGGGCCCGAGCGGCTTCCTGCTCACCTTCGATCACCGCGAGGAACGCGCGATGACCCCGCCCGACCGCCGCCTGCCGGGCGAGCTCGTCTTCGTGCTGGTCCTGCTGCTCTTCGGCGCCACGGCGCTGTGGCAGGCGTTCCGCATCTCCGGTCTCGCGTCGTGGAGTTCCCCGGGCGCCGTGCCGATGCTGGCGGCCCTGGTGATGCTCGTCGCGGCCGTGCGGGTGGCGGTCGCGACGATGCGACGCCCGCCGGCCGAAGTACCGCCGGGCAGCACGCTGTCCCGCGAGTTCGGACACGCAACTGGTGCCGCGGGCCATCGTCGCGTTCACGCTGCTGATCGTGCTCTACATGTTCGCGCTCGAGCCGCTCGGCTTCGTCGTGGCGTCGTTCCTGTTCCTCGCGGCGGGGATGTGGGTGCTCGGCAGCCGACCGCTTTGTCTACAACGCCATCGTGAGCGCGCTCTCGCTCGCCGTGATCTACGTGATCTTCCAGACGGCGTTCTCGGTGGTGCTGCCGGACGGCGTGCTGAAGGGCGTGCTGTGACCGGCGCCGCGGCACAGAGGAGAAGTAGCGATGCCCGAAGCCGTCTCCTACTTCTTCATGTCGTGGACGAGCCCGTACCTGCTCTTCCTGACGGCGGCCGGAACGTTCGCAGGCATCTACGTCGGGGCGATTCCCGGGCTGTCGGTGACGATGGCCGTGTCGATCCTGATCTCGTTCACGTTCAAGTGGAACGTCAACGAGGCGCTGGCGCTGATCGCCGGCATCTACCTCGGCGGCGTCTACGGCGGCTCGCGCAGCGCGATCCTGCTCAACATTCCGGGCGCGCCGGCGGCGATCGCGACCGCGCTCGACGGCTATCCGCTGGCGAAACGTGGCGAGGCGGGTGCGGCGATCGGCCTCACCACGGTCGTCTCGGTGTTCGGCGGCTTCATCGGCATCCTCGCGCTGGCGGTCGGCGCGCCGGCGCTGTCGAACCTCGCGCTGCTCTTCGCGCCGCGCGACTACCTGCTGCTCGCGATCTGGGGCATCCTGCTGGTCGGCAGCCTCTCCGGCAAGTCGCTCGCCAAGGGCGTGTTCGCGGGCGCGCTCGGCGTGCTGATCGGCATGGTCGGCCTCGACCCGATGACCGCCGAGGGCCGCTTCACCTTCGGCTCGATGCAGCTCACCAGCGGCGTGCCCTACGTCGCCGCGATGATCGGCTTCTTCGGCGTGTCCGAGGTGCTCGCACAGCTGCACTTCCTCCAGGTCACGCCGGTGAAGCAGGACGTCCGCCACATCGTGCCGTCGTGGGGGCTGCTGAAGAAGCACCTGCCGCTCGCGACGCGCTGCTCGGCGATCGGCACGGTGATCGGCGCGCTGCCGGGCGCGGGCGGCGACATCGCCGCGCTGATGGCCTACGACCACGCCAAGCGCACCACGAAGCACCCGTCGCGGCCGTTCGGCGAGGGTGCCTACGAGGGTCTCGTCGCGCCGGAGTCCGCGAACAACGCCGCCGTGCCCGGTGCGTACATCCCGATGCTGACGCTGGGCATCCCCGGCGACGCGGTCACCGCGGTGATCATCGGTGCGCTCTACATCCACGGCCTCAAGCCGGGCCCGATGCTGATGCTCGAGACGCCGCACCTGTTCTGGTTCTGCGTCGGCAACCTGGTGCTGGCAAATCTCTTCCTGCTGCCGATGGGGCTGTCGGGCATCAGGATCTTCGCCAAGATCGTCGAGACGCCGAAGGCGATCCTGCTGCCGCTGATCCTCGTGCTGTCGGCGGTGGGCACCTACGCGATCGAGAACAACCCGGTGCACGTCTACTGGATGCTCGCCTTCGGCGTGACCGGCTACTTCCTCAAGATGTACGGCTTCCAGGTGGGGCCGGTGATCCTCGGCATCATCCTCGGCCCGCTGATCGACGTCTCCTATCGTCGCGCGATGATCTCCGCGGGCGACGAGCCGCTCGCGTTCCTGGGCGAGTTCTTCACCAGCCCGATTTCCGCGATCCTGGTCGCGGCGCTCGCGCTCACCGTGCTGTCGCAGACCCGCCTGTGGGCCGCGACGATCGGTCGCCTGCGCCGGGCGCCGGCGAGCTGACCCCGCGACGATTCGCGACCACCGCTTCCGCAACGACCACCCGACCACCGATCTTCCACTCCCGCCCGCGCTCGCCGAAGTGCGCCGGGCACACGCAAGAGGACGACACGCCATGGCCGCCGACGAACCGAAGAAGGGCATCACCGACGAGCAGAAGCAGGAGCTGGACGAGTGCTTCGCCCGCGCCCGCAAGGCGCTCGCGATCATCGAGACCTACGACCAGGCGCGCGTCGACCGCCTGTGCCAGGCGGTGGCCTGGGCGGTGGCGAACAAGACGACGTTCACGCGGCTCGTCGACATGGGCATCAAGGAGTCGGGCCTGGGCGACCCGGAGAGCCGCATGGGCAAGCGGATGAAGATCCGCGGCGTATTGCGCGATGCGCTGCGCCAGAAGAGTGTCGGCGTGATCGAGGAGATCCCCGAGAAGGGCATCGTCAAGTACGGCAAGCCGGTCGGCATCATCGCCTGCATCGTGCCGACCACCAATCCCGACCTGACGCCCGCCGGCAATGCGATCTACGGCATCAAGGCGCGCAACTGCGTGATCTTCTCGCCGCACCCGCGCTCGAAGAAGACCTCCTTCGAGACCGTGCGCCTGATGCGCGAGGCGCTCGAGCGCGAGGGCGCGCCGGCCGACATCCTGCAGTGCCTGACCAAGGTCAACATCCCGATGTCGCAGGCGCTGATGGCGCGCGCCGACCTGATCATCGCCACCGGCGGCCAGCCGATGGTGCGCGCCGCGTACAGCTCCGGCACGCCCGCGTACGGCGTCGGCGCCGGCAACTCGACGATGATCATCGACGAGACCGCGAACATCGAGGAGGCGGCGCGCAACACGCGGCTCTCCAAGACCTCCGACTACGGTTCCGGCTGCTCGGCGGACGGCAACCTGATCATCCAGGCGTCGGTCTTCGACAAGCTCGTGGCGCAACTGCAGAAGGAGGGCGGCTACCTCGCGACGCCGGAGCAGAAGGAGCTGCTGCGCAAGGCGATGTGGGACGACGAGCGCCATCGCACCGTCGAGACGGTGGCGATCGCGCCGCAGCAGCTCGCGAAGATCGCGGGCTTCGAGATCCCGGCCGACCGCAAGTTCATCATGGTGCACGGCGACGGCATCGGCCGCGAACACCACTTCTCCGGCGAGAAGCTGACGACGCTGCTGGCGCTGTACAAGTACCAGAGCTTCGACCAGGCGCTGGAGATGATGCGCGGCGTCTACGAGGTCGGCGGCAAGGGCCACTCGTGCGGCATCTACTCGTTCGACCAGAGCCACATCCACGCTCTCGCGATGGCCGCGCCGGTGTCGCGGATCATGGTCCGCCAGCCGCAGTCGAAGGCCAACGCCGGGGCATTCAACAACGGCATGCCGATGACCTCGAGCCTGGGCTGCGGCACCTGGGGCGGCAACATCATCTCCGAGAACGTGCACCTCAAGCACTACATGAACACGACGTGGGTGTCGGTGCCGATCAAGGAGGACAAGCCTTCCGACGAGGAGCTGTTCGGCGACTTCTACGACCCGGCACTCGAAGGCGTGGTGGAGACGATCACGAGCGTGACGACGACAACGTTTGGCTCGCGTCGTTCCCGCGGAGCGAGGACCAGCGTCTTCGACGGCCCGGACCGCGCGCGGGAATGACGCCGAGGATGC
Source organism: uncultured beta proteobacterium (assembly GCA_963705175.1). Taxonomy (GTDB): domain Bacteria; phylum Pseudomonadota; class Gammaproteobacteria; order Burkholderiales; family Casimicrobiaceae; genus VBCG01. The sequence goes on from CAVPJE010000014.1 coordinate 26,801, forward strand.
GAGGAACCGTGGCCAAGTCCCGAAGAACTCGTCGCCGAAGCGTCCGCCTGGTGGGACACGTCGATCATCGACATCCACCCGGGGAAGATCGCGATCCGTGGCTATCCGATCGAGCAGCTGATCGGCCGCGTGCGCTTCCCCGAGATGATCTGGCTGATGCTGAAGGGCGAGCTGCCCACACCCGACCAGGCGGAGCTCCTCGAGGCGGCGCTGGTGCCGGGTGTCGACCACGGCCCGCACGCGCCGTCGATCGCGATCTCGCGCATGGCGGTGACCTGCGGCCTGCCGATCAACGGCGCGATGGCGTCGGCGGTGAACGTGCTGGACGACATCCACGGCGGCGCCGGCCAGCAGTGCATGGAGCGCTACCACGAGGTCGACGCGCTGGCCGGGGAGAAGGGCGACCTCGTCGAGGCGGCGTCGGCCGTGCTCGCGAAGTACCGCGCCGCCGGCGAGAAGATCATGCCCGGCTTCGGCCACCGCTTCCATCCGGTCGACCCGCGCGTCGCGCCGCTCTACGCGGTGCTCCAGCGCGCGCAGGCCGCGGGTGCGATCGGCGGCCGCTACGCGAGGATCGGCCGCGCGGTCGAGGCGGCGCTGCAGGCCCACAAGGGCAAGCTGATCCCGATGAACATCGACGGCATCACCGCCGTGATCTTCTGCGAGCTGGGCTTCGAGCCCGAGCTCGGTCGCGGCCTGTTCATCCTCTCGCGCTCCGTGGGGATCCTCGCCCACGCGTGGGAGCAGAAGCAGCGCGGCCGCCGCATCATGGGCCCGATGCCGCCGTCCATTCCCTACCAGTACAGCGGCCCGGCGCGTCGCGACCTGCCGGCCGAGTTCGCCGCGCGCGACAAGCGCGGCTAGCCCACACCATGCGCTCCCCGAACCCGAACGTCCAAGGAACTCCGATGAAGGATTTCGTCGCCAACCAGCTGGTCAAGTACCTCGAAGCCCGCGGCGTCAAGCACGTCTTCGGCCTGTGCGGGCACACCAACATCGCGGTGCTGGCCGCGCTCTCGAAGAGCCGCAAGATCAAGTTCGTCAACACGCGCCACGAGCAGGTCGCCGCGCACGCGGCCGACGGCTACGCGCGCGCGACGGGCAAGGCGTCGGTGCTGCTCACGCACCTGTCGCCCGGGCTCACCAACGCCGCGACCGGCGTGGCCAACGCCGCGCTCGACTCGATCCCGATGGTGGTGATCGCCGGCGACGTGCCGACGCACTACTACGGCAAGCACCCGCACCAGGAAGTCAACCTGCACGCGGACGCTCGCAGTACGAGATCTACCGGCCGTTCGTGAAGCGTGCGTGGCGCGTCGACTCGGCGCATCTCCTGCCCGAGATCCTCGAGAAGGCGTTCACGCTCGCCGAGAGCGGCCGCCCGGGACCGGTGCTGGTCGACGTGCCGATGGACATCTTTTCGAAAGAGATCGATGCCGCGCTGTGGAAGCGCGTCGCCGCCAACACGCGCGCGCTCGCGAAGCCCTCGCTCGACGAGGAAACCGCCGAGAAGATCGTGCGCCAGCTGCTCGACGCGAAGTCGCCGGTGATGTACGTCGGCGGCGGCATCCTGCTCGCCCAGGCCGCCGAGGAGATGCGCGCGCTGGCCGAGCACCTGTCGCTGCCGGTGGCGCACACGCTGATGGGCAAGGGCGCGCTGCCCGACGACCACCCGCTGATCCTCGGCATGACCGGCTTCTGGGGCACGAAGTTCATCAACGACAAGTGCAAGGGCGCCGACTGGATCCTCGCGCTCGGCACGCGCTTCTCCGAGGCCGACTGCAGCTCGTGGGAGGACAAGTACACGTTCCGCTTCCCGCCGACCAAGCTGATCCACATCGACATCGATCCGGCGGAGATCGGCCGCAACTATCCGGCGGCGATCGGCGCCGTCGCGGATCTCAAGGAGGCGCTGAAGGTTCTCAATCGCGTCGCCCGCCGCATCGCCCCGAAGGGCGTCAAGCGCGACAAGCTCGTCGCCGAGATGGCGGCCAACCGCAAGAAGTTCGTCGACGGCAACCGCAAGGCGATGCGAGAGCGACGCCTGGCCGATGCGCCCCGAGCGCATCCTCGCCGACCTGCGCGAGGTGCTGCCGCGCGACGCGATCCTGTGCACCGACGTGGGCTGGAACAAGAACGGCGTCGGCCAGCAGTTCCCGATCTACACGCCGGGCACCATCTTCACGCCGGGCGGCTTCGCGACGATGGGCTTCGGCTCGCCGGCGGCGCTCGGCGCCAAGGTCGCGCTGCCCGACCGCGTCGTCGTGGCGCTGATCGGCGACGGCGGCTTCGGCCAGAACCCGGCGCCGCTCGCCACGGCGTTCGAGGAGGACATCGCGGTCGTGTGGCTGATCATGAACAACCACGCGTTCGGCACGATCGCGGGCCTGGAGGCCGCCCACTACGGCACGACGTTCGCGACCGTGTTCGAGAAGGACGGCAAGACCTGGTCGCCCGACTACGCGGCGATCGCCCGCGCCTACGGCGTCGAGGGCATCAAGGTCGCGTCGGCCGCCGAGCTCAAGCCCGCGCTCGCGAAGGCGATCAAGTCGAAGAAGCCCGTCGTCATCGACGTCTACATGAAGAACGAGCCGGTGCCCACCGCCGGCCACTGGAACATCATGGACATCTACTCGCCGGGCAAGAAGGTGCATCACGTGGCGACCGGCGGCTGACGCGCCAAGGCGAGCGGGAGCTAGGAGGCACAACGGCATGAAACAGGAATTTTCGCTGGCGCATCTCACGGTGCTCGGTTGCCCGCCGCCGGAGATGACCTACATCGCGGCGCGGGCCGGCTACGACTACGTGAGCATCCGCCCGATCTACATGGGGCTGCCCGGCGAGCCCGATTACTCGCTCGCCGAGAAGCCGCAGATGCTGCGGCAGTTCAAGCGGGCGCTCGCGTCGACCGGGGTGCGCGTCCACGACATCGAGCTCGCCCGGGTCTACGAAGGCCTGCATCCGACCAAGTACCTGCCGGCGATGGAGGTGGCGGCCGAGGTCGGCGCCAAGGCGGTGCTGTCCAGCATCTGGGGCGGCGAGCGCGAGTTCTACATCGAGAAGTTCGGCGAGATCTGCGACCTCGCGAGGCCCTTCGGCCTCACCGTCGACCTCGAGTACGTGCCGATCGCCACGGTCAGCAACCTGGCGATGACGGTCGACGTGCTGCGCGCGGTCAACCGGCCGAACGCGGGCCTGATGATCGACACGCACCACTTCCACCGCGCCCGCGACAACCCGGCCGACCTCGACGGATTGCCGCCCGAGTGGTTCCACTTCGCCCAACTGTGCGACGCCACGGCGGAGATCCCGACCGAGCGTGCGGAGATGATCCGCATCATGCGCGAGGGGCGGCTCTACGTCGGCGAGGGCGGGATCGACGTCGCCGGCATTCTCGCGCACATCCCGCCCTGCCCGTACTCGATCGAGCTGCCCAACAAGGAGCTGCACGACGAGCTCGGCTATGCGGAGCACGCGACGCGGTGCCTGGAGACGCTGAAGGCCTACCTCGCCGAGCACGCGCCGGAGGGCGGCGCCCGCGACGAGGGCGAGTCGGGACGGCCGGCGAGCGGGGCGCGGCGCGCGGCCGCGACCACATGACTGGAGCGACAGCATGAAGAAGCAGATCAAGGCGGTCGATGCGCGCGGCAGGAAGCTGGGTGGGGACACTCCGCTCATGTGCGCACCGCTGGTCGGCCGCACGCGCGAGCGGCTGCTCGCGGAAGCGACCCGGGTGCTGCAGCAGAAGCCCGACCTGGTCGAGTGGCGCGTCGACTTCTTCGACGCGATCGGCGATGCGGGCGCGGTGATCGAGGCGGCCCGGGCATTGCGGGACGTCGTCGGCAAGCGTCCCGTCATCTTCACCTGCCGCGCGGAGGGCGGCGGGGGCGAGCGCATTGCGCTTGCCAGGGAGGCCGTCGTCGCGCTCCACGAAGTGGTGGCGGCCAGCGGGTTCGTCGACTTCGCCGACTTCGAGATGGACAACGATCCGGAGCACGTGCGCCGCGTGCGCGAGACGACGCGGCGGCACGGCGTCCGCCTGATCCTGTCGTACCACAACCTCGCCTACACGCCCGGGCTCGAGTACCTGATCGACCGCGTGCTGGAGGCCGAGCGGCTCGGCGCCGACGTGGCGATGCTGCAGGTGATGCCGCGCAGCCGCAGGGACGTATTGACGCTGCTGGCAGCGACCGAGCAGGCCGACGACCGGGCGCGTATTCCGCTGATCAGCATGGCGGTCGGCCCGCTCGGCGTGGCCTCGCGGCTGGTCGGTGGCCTGTTCGGGTCGTGGCTCAGTTTCGCCGTCGCCGAGTCCGCGTCGGCGCCGGGGCAGATCCCGATCGGTGATCTCGTCACGGTGTTCGACATCGTCCGCCGGGCCCGCGGCGGCGAGATGCTCTGACGGCGCCCTCGCCGAGGCGGCAGGCTCCGAACCCGCCACTTTCCCGATCCGCGAACCCGCACCACCACGTTCCCATGATCAGCGGCAAGACCACCCTCATCGCCCATCTCGGCTATCCGACGGAGTCGTTCAAGGCGCCGCTCATCTACAACCCCTGGTTCGAGAGCAAGGGCATCGACGCGGTCGTCGTGCCGATGGGCGTCAAGGCGGACGACTACCCGGCGTTCCTGCGCGCCGCTGTTCCGAGCTCACCAACATCCGCGGCGCGCTCGTGACCATGCCGCACAAGGTCACCACGGCCGGACTGGCTCGACGAGGTCACGCCGACGGTCGAGATCGCGGGCTCCAGCAACGCGTTGCTGCTGCGGCCGGACGGCACGCTGCTGGCCGACATGTTCGACGGCACGGGCTTCGTGCGCGGCATCGCGCGCAAGGGCTTCGAGGTTCGCGGGGCGCGCTGCCTGGTCGTGGGCGCCGGCGGCGTGGGCTCGGCGATCGCCGCGTCGCTGGCCGCGGCCGGCGTGGGGGCGATCGCGCTGTTCGACACCGACCGCGGCTCGGCCGAGGCACTCGCCGGGCGCCTGCGCCAAGCACTATCCGGCGCTCGACGTGCATCTGGCCGCAGCGATCCCGCGGGCTACGACCTGGTGGTCAACGGCACGCCGCTCGGCATGAAGCCGGGCGACCCGCTGCCCTTCGACGTGTCGCGCCTCGAGCCGCGGACGTTCGTGGGCGAGGTGGTGATGAAGCAGGAGATCACCCCGCTGCTCGACGGCCGCGCGCGCCCGCGGCTGCCGCTTCCAGGTCGGCACCGACATGCTGTTCGAGATGATCCCGGCGTACCTCGAGTTCTTCGGCTTCGGCACGGCGACGCCCGACGAGCTGCGGGCGGTCGCGCGGGTCTCCTATGACGCCGCCGCGCATGTTGCGGTGCGGCAACCGCGGGCGCTTGCCGTGATTTGGCGAGTCTGTTAAATTTTCCTGACGAGTTCGCCAATTTCGGGGCGCCGATGGCATTGCAGGTCCAGTCCGCTCGCAGCACCGCCATGCGCAAGCCGAAGGCGCCGGAGGCCAATCGCGCGCGCATCCTCGCGGCCGCGACCATCGAGTTCTCCGCGCGCGGCTTCAAGGGCGCGAGCATGGACGCGATCGCCGCGCGCACCGCAGACCACGCGCGCGCTGATCAACTACTACTTCGGCAGCAAGGAGCGGCTCTACCTGGCGGTGCTCGAGCGGGTCTACGCGGAGATCCGCGAGGCCGAGAACGAGCTGGAGCTCGAGCACCTCGCGCCGGTCGAAGCGATCCGCCGCATCGTCGAGTTCACCTACGACTACTACGTCGAGCACGAGTACTTCGTGCGCCTCGTCGTCGCGGAGAACCAGGCCAAGGGTCGGCACATGAAGCGCTTCCCGTCGTTGCGGACGGTCAATCGTCCGATCGTCGACATGCTCGGCGCGGTGATCGCCCGCGGGCAGGCGAAGGGCGCGTTCCGGCCCGACGTCGACCCGATCGACGTCCACATGGCGATCGCCGCGCTGGGGATGTTCAACGTCACCAATCAGTACACCTTCGGCACCCTCTTCCAGCGGGAGATGGGCGCGAAGGGGGATGTGCCGCGCCGCCGCAGGATCGTGGCGGACGTGATCCTGCGCTGGCTCGAGCCCGTGCCGGCCGCCTAGATAGTCGCAATCGTCAACGAGGAGAAAACCATGCAATGCAAGTTCGACCGTCGTACCGTGCTGAAGGCCGGCGCCGCGCTGGCCGCGACCGCGACGCTGCCCGCCTGGGCGCAGGCCGCGCCGACACTGCGCTTCGCCGCCGTGTTCTCGGACAAGGACATCCGCGCCGACATGATCCGCATGCTCATCAAGGACGTCGAAGCCGATTTCAAGATCGAGCCCTTCTACGGTGGCACGCTGTTCAAGCAGGGTACCGAGCTCGTCGCGCTGCAACGCGACAACCTCGAGATCGGCAACATCGCGCCGCAGGACATCAGCAAGCAGCTGCAGGCGTGGTCGGTGCTGACGTCGGCCTACACGTTCCGCGATGCCAACCACGTGCTCGCGTTCTTCCGCAGCGACGTCGGCGCGCAGATGAAGAAGCAGGCCGAGGACGAGCTCAAGATCAAGATCCTCGGGCCGACGTTCTTCGGCACCCGGCAGGTAGGGCTCAAGCCCAAGAAGAAGATCAACACGCCGGCCGACCTCGCCGGCATCAAGCTGCGCATGCCGCCGGGCGATGCCTGGCAGCTGCTCGGCCGCTCGCTAGGCGCGAATCCGACGCCGATGGCGTACGCCGAGACCTACACGGGCCTGCAGACGGGGGCGATCGACGGCCAGGACAACCCGCTGCCGAACGTGCAGAACATGAAGTTCTACGAGGTGATGTCGCAGATCGTGCTGACCTCGCACCTGGTCGCCTTCGACGTGCTGTGCATGAACCTCAAGAGCTGGAACGCGATGGCCCCGGCCAAGCAGAAGACCTTCCAGGCCGCGGTCGACAAGGCGCTCGGCTGGAGCGTGCAGGAGCACCTGAAGCGCGAGGCGGAGCTCGCCGACGGCTTCAAGAAGCAGGGGCTCGACATCTACACGCCGGACATCGGCGCGTTCCGCGCCTACGCGCAGAAGGTCTATCTGGCCTCGGACGAGGCGAAGTCCTGGGCGCCGGGGATCCTCGACAAGATCGGTGCCGTGAAGTAGCGTCGGCAGAGGAATGGTCGCGGGCCGCTCGCGCGGTTCGCGACCGCCGCAGGCGCGGGTGCGGTCGCGCCTGGCGCGCGACGAGCCCGGTGGCGACGACCGTCAGCGGGCTCAGGGGCGGGGGAGGAGCATGGACTCATTCATACGCGCGGTCGCCGGCTGGGTGCAGCGGCGCTCCGAGAACCTGATCGCGGCGATGCTGGGCGTGATGTTCGTCGCCTTCATCGTCCAGATCGTCTTCCGCTACTTCTTCAACCTGCCCACCGGCTGGTCGACCGAGCTGTCGCTGGTCTGCTGGCTCTGGCTGGTGCTGTGGGGTACCGCGTTCGCGCTGAAGGAGAAGGACGAGATCCGCTTCGACATCCTGCTGTCGGTCGCGGGCCCGCGCATGCGCCGTGCGATGGCCGTCGTCATCGCGGCGGCGGCGGTGGCGCTGTACTCGATCTCCCTTCCGGGAACCTGGAAGTACGTCACGTTCATGAAGGTCGAGCGCTCGTCGTACCTCAACATCCGCCTCGACTGGCTGTACTCGATCTTCGTGATCTTCGTGGTCGCGATCATCCTGCGCTACCTGTGGCTGTTCTGGGAGGCCGTGCGCGGCAAGGCGCAGGTGGACGCGACCGAGGTCGGCGGGGACGCGAAATGAACCTGACGAGCCCCTTTTCCCTCGCGCTGCTGACGATCATCGGGCTCAGCGTCCTGGGACTTCCCGTCGGCCTGTCGATGCTCGGCGGCTCGGTGCTCTACCTGTTCCTCGCCGGCCTCGACGTCGGCACCGCCGCCGAGCAGATCCTGAACGGCATGATGGGCAGCTTCCTGCTGCTCGCCATCCCGCTGTTCATCCTCGCCGCCGAATTCATGAACGCCGGCAGCATCATGGACCGGCTGGTGCGCTTCTGCAACGCGATCGTCGGCCGCTTCCGCGGCGGGCTCGCGCTCGTCAACGTGGCGCAGAGCATCGTCTTCGCCAGCATGTCGGGCTCCGCGCTGGCCGACGCCGCCGGCGCCGGCAAGCTCATGCAGGCGTTGATGACGCGCGAGGGCAAGTACACGAAGGCCTTCGCGGCCGCGCTGACGGCGGTTTCGGCGACCATCGGCCCGATCCTGCCCCCCTCGATCCCGCTCGTCGTCTACTCGCTGGTCTCCGACGCCTCCGTCGGCTACCTGTTCCTCGCCGGCGTGGTGCCCGGGCTGCTGATCGGCGCCGTGCAGATGGCGCTGATCGTGGGCATGGCGAAACGCCGCGGCTTCCCGCTGGAAGCGAAGGTGCCGCTCCGCGAGATGCCGCGCATCACCAAGGAGGCGTTCCCGGCACTGATGATGCCGGTGATCCTGTTCGGCTGCCTCTACAGCGGCATCACCACGCCTACCGAGGCGGCGGCCGTCGCGGCCGCGTACGCGCTGCTGATCTCGGGGGTGCTCTACCGCAGCGTCACCGCCACCGGCATCTACCGCTCGCTCTCACCAGCGCGCGCACCACGGTGTCGATCGGCATGCTGATCGCCGGGGCGATGGCCTTCAACTACGTGATCACGGTCGAGAACATCCCCAAGACGGTCAGCGCCATCCTCACCGCCACCGACCTCTCGCCGGTCGGCTTCCTGCTGATGGTCAACGTGATCCTGCTGGTGCTGGGCTGCTTGCTCGAGGGCACGACGATCATCCTGATCATCCTGCCGGTGCTGCTGCCGACGGCCATGGCGCTCGGCATCGACCCGGTGCACTTCGGGGTGATGGCCGTGACCAACATCATGTTCGGCCTCGTCACCCCGCCCTACGGCCTGCTGCTGTTCATGATGACCAAGATCTCCGACGTCCCGCTGCGCGACATCGTCCGCGAGGTGATGCCGTTCCTCGGGGTCATGCTCGTCGCGCTGATGATCATCACCTACATGCCGGACTTCGTGCTGTTCCTGCCGCGGATGTTCGGCTACACGGGCTGACGCGAGT
>CAVPJE010000015.1:0-316257 GCA_963705175.1 uncultured beta proteobacterium
ATCGATCCTCGGCCGCCAGGAGGCGAGCTTCAAGGCCGACGTGCGTGCCGCGCAGGCATGGGTCAGGCAGCATTTCGACCTGCGCGCCCGGTCGGTGCAGCAGGTGTCGGACGCACTCGGGCAGATGCTCGCGGTCCCGCTGCCGGACGCGCTGCCGGACCTCGGTGCCAGCCTCGACGCGGTGCGCGCGCTGAAGGCCACGCAGGAGCGACGCGCGGCGACGCCGCCCACGCCGCCGCCCCGGGCCAACCGATAGCGGCGATCCATGCGCGGGCTGCTGCTGTTCCTGCTGCTCGGCGCGATCGCGGTCGCGGTCGCGCTGTTCGCGCGCATCAACGTCGGTTACGTGCTCTTCGTCGCGCCGCCCTATCGGCTCGAGCTGTCGCTCAACGCGTTTCTCGTGCTGGCGGTCGCTGCCTTCGCGCTGGGCTACGCGGTGGCGCGGTTCGCGGCGCGGCTAGGACGCCTGCCCGCCGAGGTGCGCGCGCACCGCAAGGCGCAGCAGGTCGCGCGCGCGCGCGCGAAGCAGGACGCGGCGCTGGTCGGGCTGCTCGAAGGCCGCTTTGGCCGCGCGCGCGCGGCCGCCGAGGAGGCGCTCGCGATCCCGCATTCCTCGGGACTCGCGGCGCTCATCGCGGCGCGGGCGGCGATGGAGACGCGCGAATTCGACGTCGCCGACGGATTCCTGTCGCGGCCCGACGCCCAGGTGCCCTCGCTGGCGGTGCCGCGGATGATGCTCGAGGCCGAGATCGCGCTCGAGCGCAGCCGGGGCGGCGACGCGCTCGCCCGGCTCGCGGCGCTGAAAAGGGAGGCGGGCGCGCACACCGCGGCGCTGCGCCTCGAGTTGCGAGCGCTTGCGCTGGCGGGGCGGCACGCCGAGGTGCCGCCGATCGTCGACCAGCTCGAGAAGCGCAAGGTCTACGACAGGCAGCAGGCGGAGCTGCTGCGTGCCGTCGCGCACGCCGACGCCCTGCGCGGCCTGGCCACGGACGCCGCGGGACTGCGCGCCTACTGGCACCGCCTGCCCGACGCGGAACGCACGAATCCGCGCGTCGCGCACGCGGCGGCACGGAGCTTCCTTCTTCTGGGCGGGGACCGTGAGGCTGCCGAGATCGCTGCGAAGAGCCTCGAGCGGGACTGGGATCCGGAGCTCGTGGCGCTGTACGCGCGGTGCCGATTGCCCGACGCCAAGCCGCAGCTCGAGCTCGCCGAGCGCTGGCTGACGCGTCACAGCCAGGACGCGACGCTGCTCGACGCGCTCGGACGCCTGTGCGAGCGCGGGCAGCTCTGGGGCAAGGCGCAGACCTATTACGAGGCGAGCCTGGCACTCGAGGACGGCTGGCGCACGCGCGTGGCGCTGGGCGAGATGCTTGCCCGCCTCGGTCGCGCCGACGCGGCCAACGCGCACCTCGCCGCGGCGCTGAAGCTCGCGCTCGCGGAGCTCGAGCACGACGCGGCGCGCCGGTGACGGCGTCGGGCGGTGCGGGAATCGATAAACAAAAGTTATCAAAAGACTTGATAAGTTCGATTTGATAAGATAACGCGAATCGTTATCATTAAGGTCATCGACGCAGGCCGCCCGGCCGACGAGACCCCGACGCGGGGACCAGTCGGCGACACCCCGCCCGGAGACCGCCGTGACCAAGACCCTGTCCTTCGCCGTCGTCCACTTCACCGTCGCGTTCGGCGTGGGCTACCTGCTGACGGGAAGCATCCTGGTCGGCAGCGTGCTCGCGCTGGTCGAGCCGGCGGTCAACACCTTCGCCTTTCACTTCCACGAGAAGGTCTGGAGGCGCATCGAGGCACGTCGCGCGCGTGCCGCGGCCTCGCCGCGCTACGGCGCGCGCGCCTCGGCTTCGGCGGCGTAGGTGAAGCTGTCGGCGAAGAACTCGTCCGGCGACAGGTTGCGCAACTCGACGAAGGTCTTGCGCGCGACGTCGATCATCGCCGGCGCGCCGCAGGCGTAGACCTGGTAGCCGGAGAGATCGCGGAAGTCGTCGAGCACGGCCTGGTGGACGAAACCGGTGCGCCCCGGCCAGCGGTCCGCGGGGCCGGGTTCGGAGAGCACCGGGATGAACGTGAAGTTCTCGTGCTCCTGCTGCCAGCGTCCCGGCACGTCGGCCATGTAGAGGTCCGCGAGCGAGCGCGCGCCCCAGTAGAGGACGATCGGGCGATCGACCTGGTGGTGGAACGCGTGCGCCAGCATCGCCTTGATCGGGGCGAAACCGGTGCCGCCGGCGACGAAGAGCATCGGCTTGTCCGACTCTTCGCGCAGGTAGAACCCGCCGAGGGGGCCTTCGATACGCATGATCTCGCGGCCCTTCCAGCTGCCGAACACCTGCTCGGTGAAGAAGCCGCCGGGCACGTGCCGCATGTGCAGCTCGATCAGGGTGTCGTCGTGCGGGGGCGTGGCGATCGAGAAACTGCGCCGCCTGCCGTCCTTGAGCAGGAAATCGACGTACTGGCCGGCCAGGTACTGCAGCCGCTCGTTGGCCGGCAGCTTGAGCTTCACGACGGCGACGTCGGGCGCGGGCTTGTCGATCGACTCCACGCGCACCGGCAGCCGCTTGATCGGTATGTCACCGGCACGGCGGACCTCGCGCACCTTGATCGTGAGGTCGGTCTTCGGCCGCGCGCAGCAGAACAGCGCGAGCCCCGCGCGCTTCTCGTCGTCGGTCAGCGTCGTGGCCTGGTGCGGCCCGTAGTCGACCTCGCCGTCGAGGATCTCGCCCTTGCAGCTGCCGCAGGCGCCATTGCGGCAGCCGTACGGCAGGATCAGGTCGGCCTTCATCGCCGCCTCGAGCACGGTTTCGTCGGCGGCGCACGCGAACGCGTGGTCGCTGGGCTTTATAATGATCTGCGGCATGGCGCTACGGGTTGTCGGGCGCGCGTCGCCAGAATCTCGACTCCACGGCTCGCGTTCACACGTCGAAGTGCTTCGTGTTCTCCTGATCGGCTGCGGCGACGTCGCGATGCGCGCGGCGGGCTACCTGAACGGCCGCGCGCGACTGTGCGGGCTCGTCCGTCGCATCGAGGAGGCGCCGCGCCTGCGCGCCCACGGCGTGGCGCCGATCGTCGGTGATCTCGACGATTTCCGCACGCTGCGCCGACTTCCTGCGGCACCGTTCGCGGTGTTGCACTTCGCGCCACCTCCGGGAGAAGGACGCGACGACCCGCGCACGAAGAAGCTGCTGGCCGCGCTGACGATCCCGGGCAGGATACCACAGCGATTCGTCTACATTTCGACGACGGGCGTGTACGGCGACTGCGCCGGCGCACACGTCAGCGAGACGCGCGTGCGCCGTGCCCAGACGCCCCGCGCACGCCGTCGCGTCGCCGCCGAGGATCGGCTGCGCGCGTGGGCGGCCGCGCACGGCGTCGTGGTGACGATCCTGCGCACGCCCGGCATCTACGCCGGGACGCGACTGCCGATCGACCGCATCCGCCAGGGCACGCCGGTGCTCGCCGCCGAGGACGACGTCTACACCAACCACATTCACGCCGACGACCTGGCGCGGGCGGCGGTCGCCGCCCTGTTCCACGGCAGGGCGAACCGCGCCTACAACGTGACCGACGACGCCGAGCTCAAGATGGGCGACTGGTTCGACGCGGTCGCCGACGCGTTCAAGCTCGCGCGTCCGCCGCGGGTGACATGGGACGAGGCCGAGGCGCGGATCGCGCCGATGATGCTGTCGTTCATGAGCGAGTCGCGGCGCCTCGCCAATGTGCGCATGAAGCGCGAGTTGCGCGTGCGCCTGCGCTACCCCGTGCCCCAGGTCCTGCTCGACGAAGTCGCTCCGCGCGACCTGCGCAAGCAGCTCGCGCTGCCGATCTAGCGCACGGGGGCAGCGGGCCGATGCAGGTGCCAACTCCGCTCGCGCCGACGCGCTGGCTGCGGCTGCGCAATCGCATCGATGCCTACGAGCGCCTGCTGCGCCTCGACAAGCCGATCGGCACCGCGCTGCTGCTCTGGCCCACGCTGTCGGCCTTGTGGTTCGCCACCGACGGCGCGCCGTCGTGGCTGCTCGTGGTCGTGTTCGTTACCGGCACGGCGCTCATGCGTTCGGCCGGGTGCGCGGTCAACGACTGGGCGGACCGCCGCTACGATGCGCACGTCGAGCGCACGGCGATGCGGCCGATGGCGACCGGCGAGGTCGCGCCGTGGGAGGCGCTGCTGCTCGCCGCGGTGCTCGCGTTCTGCGCGTTCCTGCTCGTGCTCGCAACCAACCGCACCGCAGTGCTGTGGTCGTTTCCCGCGGCGCTGATCGCCTTCGTGTATCCGTTCTGCAAGCGCTTCTTCGCGCTGCCGCAGGCGTTCCTCGGCATTGCCTTCAGCTTCGGCATCCCGATGGCCTTCGCGGCCGCGCAGGGACAGGTGCCGCCGTTCGCCTTCGCGCTCACCGCGATCAACCTGTTCTGGGTCATTGCGTACGACACCGAGTACGCGATGGTCGACCGCGACGACGACTTGAAGATCGGCATCCGCACCTCGGCGATCACCTTCGGACGCTTCGACGTCGCGGCGATCGCGCTCTGTTACGCCGTGTACGTCGTGGGGATGGCCTGGGTCGGCGTCGAGCGCGCGATGGGCCCGATCTACTTCGCCGGCGTGGCTGTCGCGGCGCTGCTCGCCGCCTACCATCTGGTCCTGATCCGCGGGCGCGAGCGGATGGCGTGCCTCCGCGCGTTCCTGCACAACCACTGGCTGGGGCTCGCGATCTTCGCGGGGATCGCGCTCGACTTCGCGATTCGGCTCTCGGCATGGCCGCAACGCTGATGCCGGCGCGCCGGCGCGGCCTGCCGCCCGTCGTCGACGCCGGTACCCGCGTGCTGGTGCTCGGCAGCTTTCCGGGCGTCGCCTCGCTCGCGGCCCGGCAGTACTACGCGCATCCGCGCAATCACTTCTGGCCGATCCTCGGCGCGATCCTGTGCGAGCCGCTGCCCGAGTTGCCCTATGCCGCGCGGCTCGCACGGTTGCGCGTGCACGGCGTTGGTTTGTGGGACGTCATCGTCGCCTGCCGCCGCGAGGGCTCGAGCGATGGCGCGATCCGCGACGCCGCGCGTGGCGATCCGGCGCGCATCCGGCGCATCGCGCCGCATGTCGCGCTCGTGTGCTTCAACGGCGACACCGCGGCGTCGGCCGCCCCGGAATGGTGCGCCGCAGGCTTCGAGGCGCTCGTGCTGCCATCGACCAGCCCCGCCTACACGCGACCCTTCGCCGAGAAGCTCGCTGCCTGGCGCGCGCTCGGCCGAGCCCTGCAGGAACCGCGCCTGTAGCGCCGGTCGCGGTTCCTGATCCTGATCAGGAAATCGGCAACACGAAACCGGGACAATGGCGTCGCGTCGCGCGATCGTCCCCGTCCGGTGACAGACCGCCGCGGCTCGCAGGTCCGCGCATCCACGGCGCGCCCTCCCTGCACGGAGAGTCCATGGCTTTGCAGCAAGTTCGCCCCACGCTGCCCAGCGACGACAAGCGCTGGAAGCTCGTCAACGGCACGATGCGCCGCAACGGCTACGCCGGGCACGCGCTGATCGAGACCCTGCACACCGTGCAGGACGCGTTCGGCTACCTCGACGAGCCGTCGCTGCGTTTCGTGGCCGCATCGCTGGACCTGCCCCTCTCCAAGGTCTACGGCGTCGCCACCTTCTACCACCTGTTCATGCTGAAGCCGAAGGGCCGGCACGCCTGCGTCGTGTGCGCCGGCACCGCCTGCTACATCAAGGGCGCCGGCGGGCTGGTGGACGCGGTGGAGCACCACTTCGGCGTGAAGCCCGGCGAGACCACCGAAGACGATCGACTGTCGGTGCTGACCGCGCGTTGCGTCGGCGCCTGCGGGCTCGCGCCCGCGGTGGTGATCGACGGCAATGTGCTGGGCAAGCAGACCGCGGCTGGCCTCGTGGCGAAGATCGGGGAATTGCGATGAACGTCGACGAACTCGCCGAACTGGCCCAGACCTATCGCGACGAGGAGGCCCCCATCAGGCACGAGGTGCGCGTGTGCATGGCGGCGAGTTGCCAGTCGTCGGGCTCGGTCCCCGTGCACGACGCGCTCGAGAAGGCGTGTGCCGATCGCGGGGCGTCGTGCAAGGTGAAGGGCGTCGGCTGCATGGGCCTGTGTTCCGCGGGACCGCTGGTGGCGGTGGCCGACCACGGCGCGGACCTCGCCCACTCGACGCTCTACCGCGACGTGAAGGCCGAGGACGCGGCGGACATCGCCGCGAGCGTGGACGGCGCGCCCGTCGAGCGGCTGCGTTGCCCGACGGATCAGCCGTTCTTCGCGCGCCAGCAGCGCATCGTGCTCGAGAACTCGGGCGTCGTCGACCCCGAGAGCTTCCGCGGCTACGTCGCGGCCGGCGGCTACGCGGCGCTGGTGAAGGCACTCTCCGAGATGACGCCTGCAGAGGTCGTGCAGGAGGTCATCGCGAGCGGCCTGCGCGGGCGCGGCGGCGGCGGCTACCCGACGGGCCTCAAGTGGTCGACGGTCGCCAAGATGTCCGACGTGCAGAAGTACGTCGTCTGCAACGCCGACGAGGGTGACCCGGGCGCGTTCATGGACCGGGCGGTGCTCGAGTCCGACCCGCACCGCGTGCTCGAGGGCATGGCGATCGCCGCGTACGCGATCGGCGCGAACAAGGGCTACGTCTACGTGCGCGCCGAGTACCCGCTGGCGGTCGAGCGGCTCGCCACCGCGATCCGCAAGGCGAAGCGCTCGGGCTTCCTCGGCAGCAAGGTGGCCGAGACGCAGTTCGCCTTCGAAGTCGAGATCCGCCTCGGCGCGGGCGCATTCGTCTGCGGCGAGGAGACCGCGCTGATGGCCTCGATCGAGGGCCTGCGCGGCCAGCCGCGGCCGCGGCCGCCCTATCCCGCCGAGTACGGGCTGTGGGGCCATCCGACGCTGATCAACAACGTCGAGACGTTCGCCAACATCGCGCCGATCGTCCGCAACGGCGGCGCGTGGTTCGCCTCGATCGGCACGCCGAAGTCGAAGGGCACGAAGGTGTTCGCGCTCGCCGGCACGATCGAGAACACCGGGCTGATCGAGGTGCCGATGGGCACGACGCTGCGCGACATCATCGAGGTGATCGGCGGCGGCATTCCCGGCGGCAAGGCGGTCAAGGCGGTGCAGACCGGCGGGCCCTCGGGCGGCTGCGTCCCCGCGCCGCAGCTCGACATACCGGTCGACTACGACAGCCTGAAGTCGCTCGGCACGATGATGGGCTCGGGCGGCATGATCGTGATGGACGAGACGTCGGACATGGTCGACGTCGCGCGCTACTTCATGGAATTCTGCATGACCGAGTCGTGCGGCAAGTGCGTGCCCTGCCGCGCCGGCACCCAGCAGATGCATGGCCTGCTCGACCGCATCGCGCGGTCGCAGGGCACCGCGCGCGACCTCGCGCTGCTCGAGGAGCTCTGCGAGGTGGTGCAGGCCACCAGCCTCTGCGGGCTGGGGCAGACCGCGCCCAACCCCGTCGTGAGCACGCTGCGCCACTTCCGCGACGAGTACGAGCGCAAGCTCGTGCCCGGCGACTGAATCGATCGAACCCCCAAGGTCCCTTCCGCATGCCCCTGCCCACCGCACCGCCCGGCATCCGCGTCGTCACGCTGGAGATCGACGGGCGCGACTTCTCCGCGCGCGACAACGACTCGATCATCGAGGTGTGCCGCGAGAACGGCATTCCGATTCCGAGCCTCTGCCACCTGGACGGTCTCTCCGTGTGGGGCGCCTGCCGCCTCTGCATGGTGGAGATCGCCGGGCAGAACCGGCTCTTCTCCGCGTGCTCGACGCGCGTCGGCGAGGGCATGAAGGTCACCACCGACAGCGAGCGGCTGCGGCGCTACCGGCGCACGATCGTCGAGCTGCTCTTCGCCGAGCGCAACCACGTCTGCTCGGTCTGCGTCTCCAACGGCCACTGCGAGCTGCAGTCGCTGGCGCAGCGCTGCGGCGTCGACCACGTGCGCGTGCCCTACCGGCAGGCACGATACGCCGTCGACAGCTCGCATCCGAACTTCCGCCTCGACCACAACCGCTGCGTGCTGTGCACGCGCTGCGTGCGCGTGTGCGACGAGATCGAGGGCGCGCACACCTGGGACGTGATGGGCCGCGGCGTCGACTGCCTGGTGATCTCGGACCTCGCCCGCCCGTGGGGCGAGAGCGAGACCTGTACGAGCTGCGGCAAGTGCGTGCAGGTGTGCCCCACCGGCGCGCTGGTGAAGCAGGGCACATCGGTCGGCGAGATGGTCAAGGACCAGCACTTCCTGCCGATCCTCGCGCGACGGAGGCAGACGCGATGAGCCCGAAGGGCCGCCCCGAGGGCGAATCAGCTCCGAAGCGCGTCAGCGCGGAGGTTAGTCCAGTGAGCCCGAAGGGCCGCCCCGAGGGCGAATCAGCCCCGAAGCGCGTCAGCGCGGAGGGTAGTCCAGTGAGTGACCAGGGCACGCGACGCATCACCGTCGCCACCGCATGGCTCGACGGCTGCTCCGGCTGCCACATGTCGTTCCTCGACATCGACGAGCGCCTGCTCGAGCTCGCCGCGAAGGTCGACATCGTCTACAGCCCGCTGGTCGACGCCAAGGCGCTGCCCGGGCAGGTGGACGTGGGCATCCTCGAGGGGTCGGTGAGCAACGAGGACGACCTCGAGAAGGCGCGCGCCTTCCGCAAGTGCTGCACGCTGCTGGTGAGCCTCGGCGACTGCGCGGTCAACGGCAACGTGCCGGCGATGCGCAACCAGTTCAAGCTCGCCGACGTGATGGACCGCGCCTTCCGCGAGAACGTCACGACGCACCCGGTGATCCCGGTCGCGTGCGTGCCGAAGCTGCTCGCGCCGGTGCGGCCCGTGCACGACTGCGTGCCGGTGGACGTCTACGTGCCGGGCTGCCCGCCGCGGGCGGACGCGATCTGGTACGTGCTCTCCGAGCTGATCGAGGGCCGCACGCCGGATCCCGCGACGGTCACCCGCTTCGGCGCGTGACCGGCCCGCGCCGCGACCCATGGCGCGGCCGGCGCCACCACACCCACCGCATCGAATCCGCCACGCGAGCAACTACACCATGAGCCGCATCGTCACGATCGACCCCGTCACGCGCATCGAGGGCCATGCCCGCATCACGCTCACGCTCTCCGACGCGGGCCAGGTGGAGGACGCGCGCTTCCACCTCACGCAGTTCCGCGGCTTCGAGAAATTCTGCGAAGGGCGGCCCTACCGCGAGATGCCGGCGCTCACCGCGCGCACGTGCGGCATCTGCCCGGTGAGCCACATCCTGGCCTCGAACAAGGCCTGCGACCACCTGCTGTCGGTGACGATCCCGCCGACCGCGGAAATGCTGCGCCGGGTGATGAACCTCGCCCAGATCACCCAGTCGCATGCGCTCTCGTTCTTCCACCTGTCCTCGCCCGACCTGCTGCTCGGCTGGGACGCCGACCCGGCGAGCCGCAACGTGTTCGGCGTGATGCGCAAGGAGCCGGCACTGGCCCGCGACGGCATCCGCCTGCGCCAGATCGGCCAGACGATCATCGAGATGCTGGGCGGCAAGAAGATCCACCCGACCTGGGTCGTCCCCGGGGGCGTCGCCGCGCCGCTCGACGCGGCCAAGCGCGACGCGATCCTCGCGCTGCTGCCCGAGGGGCTCGACATCGCCAAGCGCACCTACGCGTTCTACAAGACGCTGGTGCCGCGCTTCGTCGACGAGGCGCGGCACTTCGGCACCCAGCCGACGCTGTTCCTGAGCCTGGTGAGCCCGAAGGGTCACCTTGAGCACTACGACGGCCTGCTGCGCATCAAGGACGCGAAGGGCAACATCGTCGAGGACATGGTGCCGGCGATCGAGTACGGGCGACTGATCGGCGAGGCGGCGGAGGACTGGAGCTACATGAAGTTCCCGTACTACAAGCCGATGGGCTACCCGGCGGGGATCTACCGCGTCGGGCCGCTCGCGCGCCTCAACAACGCCGACGCCTGCGGCACGCCCTATGCCGACGTCGCGCTCGCCGAGTTCCGCATGCTGCAGGAGCAGGGGCCGGTGGCGAGCACGTTCCACTACCACTACGCGCGCCTGGTGGAGATCATCTACGCGCTCGAGATGATGGAGCGGCTGCTGAAGTCGCCCGACATCCTCGACACGCGCGTGCGCGCCCGGGCGCGCAGCAACCGCGACGAGGGCATCGGCGTGTCCGAGGCGCCGCGCGGCACGCTGATGCACCACTACCGCATCGACGACAATGGCCTCATCACCTGGGTCGACCTGATCATCGCCACGGGGCACAACAACCTGGCGATGAACCAGTCGATCCGCCAGGTGGCGGAGGCCTACGTCGACGGCAACCGGATGCAGGAGGGCATGCTGAACCGCGTCGAGGCCGTGATCCGCTGCTACGACCCATGCCTGTCGTGCGCGTCGCACGCCTTTGGCGAGATGCCGCTGGTGGTCGAGCTCGCCGATGCACGCGGCCGCGTCGTGGACCGGCTCGAGCGGCGCTGATGCGTCCGCATGCGCCATCGGCACCGACGCCGGGCCATGCGCCCGGACCGTCGGGCACAACGCCGGCGTCGCGCACGCTGGTGATCGGCTACGGCAGCCCGATCCGGGGCGACGACGCGATCGGGCCGCTGGCCGCGGAGCGGTTGGCCACGGGGTCTCTGCCCGACGGCGTGCGGATCGTGTCGCGGCACGTGCTCACCGCGGAGCTGGCCGAGGACCTCGCCGCCGTCGACCGGGTCGTCTTCCTCGACGCGACGGTCGAGGGGAAGCCGGGCGAGGTGCGGGTGCGCGACCTTGCGCCGGACGCGCGCGCGGTGTCGACGATGGCGCACTTCCACGATCCGCGCGAGCTCCTCGCGTGGTGCGAGACGCTGTACGGCCGCGCGCCGCAGGCGTGGCTGGTGTCCGTCGCCGGTCAGTCGTTCGACTACGCGAGCTACCGGCTGACGCCGTGTGCGGAAGCAGCGGTCGCCGCGATGCTTGCCGAGGTGCGCCGACTGATCGCGAGCCCACTGCCATCCGCCGGACCGGATTCCGGACGCATCGGTTGACGCGAAGCCGGCGACCCCAATGACAACGGCCCGGCATTGCGCCGGGCCGCCGACTTCCGGCGCGCAAGGCTTGCGCGCCGGTGCGCCGACCCTGTGCGGGTCAGAACCGGTAGCGCGCCCCGATGCCGAACACCCACGGGTTGATGTCGACACTGCCAACTTTCGAACCCGTCGCCCGCGCCTCGATGTCGGAGCTCATCCATATGTACTTGACGTCGAAGTTGAGCGACCAGTGGCGGTCGAGCATGTAATCGACGCCGCCCTGCAGCGCCGCGCCCCAGGTACCGGTCTGCAACTCAAGTGTGTCGTTGGCGAGCTCGCGATCGTAGAAATAGGTGTAGTTCACGCCGGCACCGACGTAGGGCTTGAACGCCCCGAACTGCGTGAAGTGGTACTGCAGCGTCAGCGTCGGCGGCAGCACGCCGACCTTGCCGATCTCCTGGCCGTTCAGGTCGACCTGGTGCTTCGCCGTCGCCGCGATCAGCTCGACCGCGACGTTCGGCGTGAAGAAGTACGTGAAGTCGAGCTCGACCGTCCAGGCGCTGTCGACAGTCACGCCCGGAATCGTCGAGCTGTCGTCCGGATAGATGCCGATCGCGCGCAGGCCGACCATCCAGTTGGCCGTCCAGTTGGGCGGACTCTGCCACGCGGGGTACACCGTGGCGGTCGGGGCCGGGGGCAGGGTTTGCGCGCCGGCGACGAGCGGCAGCGCCAACGCGGCAGCCGCCAGGGCGGCGGCAACGGGCTTGAGGGAATGGAACGTCATCGGTTTTCTCCGTCTCGTAGGTATGCTTCCGGGCCACCCATGCGGGACGCCCGACGACACCATGCTAGTCACGGGGTTATGCTGAACCGTTGATCGCGGTCAATGTGCTCGGCGCCCCAAGGTGGGGCTGTTGCACGGACGTTGCAGTGGAGCGCCGGTTTTGCGGCAAGATTCCGCCAATGATGCGAACTTCTGCACTGGTTGCGCTTGGACTCATGTCCTGCGCATGCGCGGCGCTGCCGCCGCCCGAGCGCGTGCGGATCCCGTCGCTCGCCGGCGGAGCGCAGCCGATCGAGATCGCGGCGTTGCTCTATCGCCCCGTCGGCGCGGTGCCCGAAGGCGGGCGTCCCGCGGTGATTGCGTTGCACGGTTGCGGGGGCTTGTTCAGCGCGGCCGGGGGCCGCGTGGGCGAACTGACCGAGCGGCATCGCGCGCGCGCCGAGGCGATGCTCGCGGCAGGTTACGTCGTGCTGTTTCCCGACAGCCTGGCCTCGCGCGGCCTCACCGAGATCTGCACCGCGAAGTTCGGCGAGAGGGGGGTCACGGCGGCCGGGCGTCGCGGCGATGTACTCGCGGCGCTGCAGTGGCTTGCCGCGCAGCCCGGCATCGCGCGTGAGCGCATCGCGCTCCTCGGCTGGTCGCATGGCGGCACGACGACGCTCGCGACGATCAACGCCAACGACCCGATGGTCCGGGCATTCCGGGACCAGCCCGACGCGCCGCCGTTCTTCCGCGCGGCGGTCGCCTTCTATCCCGGATGCTCGGTGGCGGCACGCGACGAAGGCTGGCGGGTCGCGTCGCCGGTGCGCATCCTGATCGGCGATGCCGACGACTGGACGCCCGCGGCGCCGTGCCGGACGCTCGCGACGCGCGCCGGCGAGCGCGGTTGGCCGCTGGAGACCGTCCTCTATCCAGGTGCCTACCACGGCTTCGACGCGCCGTCGGGACGGGTCCGGTTGCGTACCGACGTTCCCAATGGCGTCGCGCCGGGCAAGGGCGTGCACGTGGGGCCGGATCCGGGCGCGCGCGTGGACGCGAACCGGCGCGTCGACGCCTTCCTGCGCGACCAGCTCGCCCGGTAACACGGTTGCTCATGCTCCCACCCAAGCCCAACGGAACCGGCGTCGCGACGATGGTGGCGGAAGCCGTGGCGCGGCACCACCAGGGCGACCTCGACGCCGCGGAGCAGCTGTACCGCGCTGCGCTCGATCGTCACCCGTCCCACTTCGACGCAAGGCACCTGCTTGGCGTCGTGCTGCACCAGAAGGGCCGGCACGAGGCTGCGGCCGAGCTGATCGCCCGGGCGATCGCGCAGAACCCGCGCGACCCGTCCGCCCACGCCAATCTCGCGCTGGCGCTGCGCCAGCTCGGCCGGCTCCACGAGGCGCTCGCGAGCACCGAGCGCGCGCTCGCACTCGCGCCCGATCACCTTCCGGCGCAGAACAACCGTGGCAACGTGCTGCGCGATCTCGGCCGGCGCGGCGAGGCGATCGCGTGCTACGACCGCGTGATCGCGGCCAATCCGCGCCACGCGGGAGCGATCCGCAATCGCGCCGACACCCTGCTGGAGCTTGGACGCGGCGACGACGCCCTCGCCGGCTTCGCGCAGGCGCTCGCGGTTAACCCCGAGGACGCCGATGCCCGCTTCGGACTCGGCAATGCACTGGTCGCGCTCGAACGGCCCGACGATGCGCTCGCGGAGTATGCGCGCGTGCTCGCCGCGCGACCCGGCCACGTCGACGCGCTCAACAATCGCGGCAGCGTCCTGCTCGCGCAGCATCGTCCTGACGAGGCACTCGCGCATTTCGAGCGGGCGATCGACCTGCGCCCGGGAGACGCCGGCATCCTCAACAATCTCGGCATTGCGCAGGGGGATCTCGGCCTGCCGCAGCAGGCCCTCGCGAGCTTCGATCGCGCCGTCGCAGCGCGCGGCGACTACGCGGAGGGCTGGTTCAACCGCGGCGGCGCGTTGCTCGAACTGAAGCGCAACGACGAAGCAGCAACGTCGTTCGCGCGCGTCGTCGACCTCGTGCCCGATTACCCGTTCGCCGCGGGCCAGCTGCTGCACGCGAAGATGCTCTGCTGCGACTGGGAGGGCGTCGCGCCACTGCTCGAGCGCGTTCGCGAAGGCGTACGCGCGGGGCATCGCGCGATCGAGCCGTTCGGCTTCCAGGGCCTCTGCGACGATCCTGCGGAGCTCGCCCAATGTGCGGCGACCTACGCCGCGGCCCGCTTCCCGGTGCACCCCGAACCGTTGTGCGCAGGCGTGCGCTATCGCCACGGCAGGATCCGCGTCGGTTACCTGTGCGGCGAGCTCCGCGCACACGCGACGTCGCTCCTCATGGCCGGTGTCTGGGAGGCGCACGACCGCGAGCGCTTCGAGCTCGTCGCGTTCGACAATGGCCACGACGACGGCAGCGACCTGCGCCGGCGCATCGTCGCCGCCTTCGACGAGGTCGTGCCGATCGCCGCGCTGGACGACGCGCGCGCCGCGGCCGAGGTGCGCGCGCGGGAGGTCGACCTGCTGGTCAACCTGAACGGCTACTACGGCCTCGGCCGCCAAGGCGTGTTCGCGCGTCGTCCCGCGCCCGTCCAGGTCAACTACCTGGGGTTTCCGGGCACGCTCGGCGCACCCTACGTCGACTACATCATCGCCGACCGTCAGGTGATCCCCCGGGAGGACGCGCGCCACTATGCGGAGCGCGTCGTGTGCCTGCCGGACAGCTACCAGGCCAACGACGATCGCCGGGCGATCGACGCGAGCCAGCCGTCGCGCGCCGACGAGGGCCTCCCCGACAATGCCTTCGTGTTCTGCTGCTTCAACAACAGCTACAAGATCACGCCGGAGGTCTTCGCGGTCTGGATGCGCCTGCTGATGCGGGTGCCGCACAGCGTACTGTGGCTCGTCGCGAGCACGCCCGTGGCGACGCACAACCTGCGGCGCGAGGCCGAGTGCCGTGGCGTCGCGCCGGAGCGGCTGGTGTTTGCCCCGTACCGCGATCCTGCCGCACACCTCGCACGGCACCGCCTCGCTGACCTCGTCCTCGACACGCTGCCGTACAACGCGCACACCACCTGCAGCGATGCGCTGCGGTCGGGCGTGCCGGTCGTCACCGTGCGCGGCAAGTCATTCGCCGGCCGCGTCGGCGCGAGTCTGCTCCGCGCCTTCGGCCTGCCCGAGCTCGTCACGGAGAGTCTGCCGGAGTACGAGTCGCTGGCGTGGACGCTCGCGACCGAAACCGCGGCGCTCGCGGCCATGCGCGGCAAGCTCGCCCGGTTGCTCGAGGACTGCGCGCTGTTCGACACCGCGCGATTCACGCGCCACCTGGAGGCGGCGTTCGCCGGCATGTGGGTGCGCCACGAGCGCGGCGAGCCGCCGGAAGCGTTCGACGTCGACGCCTGACGGCCGCGGCTCGCATCGCGGCCGCCGTCGCTCGACGCCAACCGTGTTCAGCGGCGGCGGTGCGGCTCCCGGACCGCGAGCGTCATCAGCGCGCCGAACGCGGCCGCGCCGGCGAGGATCGCGATGCCCTGGTGCCACGCGGCGTCGAGCGAGCCTGTCGCACGCCCGCGGTCGATCACCCAGCCGACCAGCGGCTGCAGGATGCCCGTGCCGAGGAAGATGCCGACGTTCACCACCGACGTCGCGATGCCCGAGTGCTCGGGGCGGTTCACTTCCTTGGCCACGGCCCACGTCAGCGTGAAGCCCGGGATCAGCAGTCCCATCAGCAGGAACCAGGCGAGGCTCGCCGCAAGCGGCCACGGCACGCGCAGCACCAACGGCAGCCAGGAGAGCGCGTAGAGGAACGCATAGACCCGCATCACGGCGCGGCGGTTGCCGAGCCGATCGGACATCATGCCGATCGCGAGCGAGCCGAAGGCCACACCGAGGAGCAGCGCGCTCGCGTGCTGGGCCGCGACCACCCGCGACATGCCGTACGCGTGCTCGAGCCACGGCACCGCCCACAATCCCGCGAAGGCGAGATAGCTGCCGCCGATGCCCATGTTCACGAAGAACCCGGGCCACGTCGCGGGGTTCGCGAGCACGCTCGACAGGGCCTTGCGCCAGTCGACGCGCGCGCCCCCGCCGGCCGCTGCCGGGTTCACGGCACGGAAGCCGCGGTCCTCGGGACGGTCGCGGACCCAGAGCCACGTGGCGATGCCGAGTGCCGCGGAAAGCACCGCGAGCGCGACGAACACCGCTCGCCATGACATCTGCGTGACGATCCAGGCAAGCGGGGCACCGGCGATCACGGCGCCCAGGTTGCCGGCGAGCATCGTCACGCCCGACAGCGTGGCGAACCGGTTCGCGGGGAACCACAGCGCCGAGATCTTGAGGATCGCGATGAACGCGACCGCGACGCCGATGCCCACCAGTGTGCGGCCGACCGCCGCGAGCTCCCACGCGGGCGCCAGCGCGAATGTGAGCGAGCCGGCGGCGGCGACGAGCGAGCCGACCGCCAGGATGCGGCGCGGACCGAGCGTGTCGGCGAGCACGCCGACCGGGATCTGCAGCACGGTGTAGACGTAGAAGTACGTCGCCGCGAGCGTGCCGAGCGCGGCGGCATTGATCGCGAACGCGCGGGTCAGCTCGCCCGCGATCGCCGCGGGTGCCGTGCGGTGGAAGAACGAGAGGACGAAGCTCGCGAGTACGATGCCGAACACCACCCTGCGGGTTGCGACGAAAGCGGCGCCGTGATCGCGCAGGGGGGCGGCATCGGCCATGCGGCATTGTAGCGGCGGTCCTTGCGGCACCAGCGGTGTCCGGCCGTTTCGATAAGATGTGCACGAAAGCAGCGGAGGTTTGCCATGGATCTCGGACTCGAGGACCGCGTCGTCGCGGTCACCGGCGGCAGCAAGGGCATCGGGCTCGCGTGCGCGGCGGCGTTCGCCGCCGAGGGCGCGCGGGTGGCGATCGTCTCGCGCAGCCGCGAGCACCTCGACGCCGCACTCGTGCACGTGCGCGGTGGCAAGCACCGGCCGGTGGCGTTCGTGGCCGACCTGGTCGATGCCGCCGCCGCGCGCGGCGTGATCGACGCGATCGAGGCGGCGCTCGGGCCGATCGACGTGCTGGTCAACTCGGCCGGTGCGGCGAAGCGATCGCCACCCGACGACCTCGACGCGAATGCGTGGCACGCGGCAATGGACGCGAAGTTCATGAGCTACATCCACCCGACGGACGTGGTCGTGAAGCGCATGGCCGAACGCGGCCGCGGCGCGATCGTCAACGTCATCGGCATGGGCGGAAAGATCGCGAGCCCCGTGCACCTGCCCGGCGGCGCCGCGAACGCCGCGCTCGCGCTCGCCACCGTCGGGCTTGCCGCGGCGTACGCGGCGAAGGGCGTGCGCGTCAACGGCATCAACCCCGGCCTCACGATGACCTCGCGCGTCGAGGAGGGACTCGCCGCCGAATCGAGGATGACCGGACTCACGGCGGAGGCGCTGCTCGAGCGCGCACGCGCGCGGATTCCGATGGGACGGCTCGGCACACCCGAGGAGGTCGCGCAGGTCGCACTGTTCCTCGCCTCCGACCGCGCAAGCTACGTCACGGGCGCAATCGTGCCGATGGACGGCGGCGCGGGCGCGGTCTACTGATGGCCTATCGCGACCTTCGCGACTTCATCGGCCAGCTCGAGTCGCTGGGCGAGTTGCAACGCGTGCGGGCCGAGGTCGACCCGCGCCTCGAGATGACGGAGCTCTGCGATCGCGTGCTCAAGGTGGGCGGGCCGGCGCTCCTGTTCGAGCGTCCGAAGGGTACCTTCCCGGCGCCGAGCGGCGACACGATCGCCGTGCTCGGCAACCTCTTTGGCACGCCGCAGCGCGTCGCGCGCGCGATGGGCGCCGACCCGGCGAACTGGGCGGAGAGCCTGCGTGAAGTCGGGCGGTTGCTCGCGTTCCTCAAGGAGCCCGAGCCGCCGAAGAGCCTCAGGGACGCGTGGCAGAACACGCGGCCGGTGTTCATGAAGGTGCTCGACATGGCGCCGAAGGAGCGCTCGTCCGCGCCCTGCCAGGAGGTGGTGTGGGAGGGCGCAGACGTCGATCTCGGCCGGCTGCCCGTGCAGACGTGCTGGCCCGGCGATGCGGGGCCGCTCATCACGTGGGGACTCACGGTCACGCGCGGGCCGCACAAGAAGCGCCAGAACCTCGGCATCTACCGGCAGCAGGTGATCGCTCCGAACAGGGTGATCATGCGCTGGCTCGCTCACCGCGGTGGCGCGCTCGACTTCCGCGACCACGCGCGCGCGCATCCCGGCACGCCGTTTCCGGTCGCGGTCGCCTTGGGCGCCGACCCGGCGACGATCCTCGGTGCGGTCACGCCTGTGCCGGATTCGCTTTCCGAGTACCAGTTCGCGGGCCTGCTGCGCGGTGGGCGCACCGAGATCGTCAGGTGCCTGACGCACGACTTGCAGGTTCCGGCGTCGGCGGAGATCGTGCTCGAAGGCTTCATCCGCCCCGACGCGAACGATCCCACCGGATTCGAGACCGCGGCCGAGGGCCCGTTCGGCGACCACACCGGCTACTACAACGAGGTCGAGCGCTTCCCGGTGTTCACCATCGAGCGGATCACGCTGCGCCGCGACCCGATCTACCACTCGACGTACACCGGCAAGCCGCCGGACGAGCCCGCGATCCTCGGCGTGGCGTTGAACGAGGTGTTCGTGCCGCTGCTGCAGAAGCAGTACCCGGAGATCGCCGACTTCTACCTGCCGCCCGAGGGCTGCAGCTACCGTCTCGCCATCGTCTCGCTGAAGAAGCAGTATCCCGGGCACGCCAAGCGCGTGATGTTCGGCGTGTGGAGCTTCCTGCGCCAGTTCATGTACACGAAGATCGTCGTCGTCACCGACGACGACGTGAACGTGCGCGACTGGAAGGAGGTGGTCTGGGCGCTCACCACGCGCGTCGACCCGGCGCGCGACACGCTGCTCGTCCCGTCGACGCCGATCGACTACCTCGACTTCGCTTCGCCGGTGTCGGGGCTCGGCAGCAAGATGGGCATCGACGCCACCAACAAGTGGCCCGGCGAAACCACACGCGAGTGGGGGCGCCCCATCCGCATGGACGACGCCGTCAAGGCGAGGGTGGACGCGCTCGTGCGCGACATCGGACTTTGATCGGGGTCATTGCTGTCCCGCGGGATTGCCGAACTCCGCCTTGACGGGGTGCCGGCGCGAGCCTAGCGTGAATCGGTGTGTCTCCTGCTGACGGAGGTCGCTATGGTGCGGACGCTCGCTTCCCTGTTCTTGTGTGTGCTTGCGGGAGCGTTCTTCGCCGGGCCCCTCGCTGCGCAGTCGGTCGTCGGCGCGTGGTATTTCGGCGACACACGCTCCGACGACTCGGGGGTGGTCGTATTCCTCGACAGCGGGTACTACTTCCACATCGTCAATGCGACGCCAGAGGACGCCCCGACTGGCTACGACGGCTTCGAGCGCGGCACCTACAGTTGGAATGCGACGACCGGCGCCTTCACCACGACGACGCTGTTCGACAGCGACGGCCTCGACCTCGGCCTGTCCTGGTTGAGCGGCGTCTCCGGAATGGTGGCCGCGATCTACGGCGACACGCTGCGCGTGGAGGTCTTCGGGGAGGTGGTGACGCTGAACCGGGTCATCGGCCCGAGCCCGATCGTGGGGGCGTGGTTCATCGGGAATGCAGCCGTCGCGAACGACTCGGGAGTGCTGGTCTTCCTCCAGGATGGAAGCTACTACGAGGCCGACGAGGGTGTCGCGAGCGGTGGCGGTCGCACGGGCATCGAACACGGTACGTATACCTGGAACGCGATCACCGGCGCCTTTACGTCGAGACGAAGCCCGGCGCCCTATGTGGACACCAACGGCACATGGGGCCTGTCGGACTCCGTCGGCCAAGTGACCGTGCGCATCTCCGCCGATGGCCGGACATTGACCGCGGTCGAAGGCGCCGAAACGATCGCCGTCGCCGCGCGTAGGCGCAACGTACGTGGCGCCCCCGCCGTGCGGGCGAATACGGCCGTGGAGTACTACCACGCCGACTTCGAGCACTACTTCGCGACGTCGATCGCCAAGGAGATCAGCGACCTCGACGCGGGCGTGCACCGGGGCTGGGCGCGCACCGGGCAGTCGTTCCAGGTCTTCCCGCTCGGAACGCCGAACACGGCGGACGTGTGCCGCCTGTTCTCCGAGGCGTTCGCGCCGCGGAGCTCGCACTTCTACTCGCCGAACCGTGCCGAGTGCGAGTTGCGCGCGAGCAGTGGCGTCTGGAATTTCGAAGGGAACGTCTTCGGGTTCCGCCCGATCAACGCCGCCTATGGCTGCGATGCCGGAACCGTGCCGCTGTTCCGCTTCTACAACAACAGCGACAACGGCGTGCCGAACCACCGCTTCACGACCAGCATGCTGGTGCGCTCGCAGATGATTGCCGAGGGCTGGCAACCCGAGGGGGACGGCCCGCTCGCCGTGAACGCCTGCGTGCCGCAATAAGCGCATTTGCCCGTACCGGCGGGCGCCAGGGCTCGCCGGCCGGGCAACGCCAACGGGAAGGCCGGTCGGTGGCTAGCGGCGCACGAAGCGCCGCATGATGCGCACGACCGCGACGGCGAACGCCGCGACGCGCAGCATTCCCCGGGCACGCGACGCGCCCAGCGCAGGGATGGCGTAACCGATCAGCGTTCCGGCGATGGAGCGCAGCGGCGAGCCACCGGCGAACCCCAGCATTCGCAGCGGGCTCGCCGCGCTGCGCACGCCGAGCACCGCGTGGGCGAGCCGGACGCGATCGAGATCGCACTGCGCGATCAGGTGTTCCTTGCGGGCGGCGAGGTCCTGGGGGGTCGTCATCGCTCAATCCACCCGGTCGGCGAGCGCCCGCTCGAGCAGTTCCTTGTCTTTCCGGAGCTCGTCGATCGTCGCGGCGAACGGCGACGGCGAGTCGCGTCCGATCGCCTTCGCCTTCGAGAGCAGGATCAGTCCGCCGGCGAGATGCGCGACCGCAACCGCCGCGATCGCCCAGAGCCGGTGCGTGTCCCAGAACAGCACGATCACGAATGCGCCCACGAACAGCGCCGCGAACGCGAGCAACAACCCACCACCGGCGACGAGCGCCAGTCGCTGGGTGAGGCGCTCACGCTCCTCGGTGAACTCGACGCTCGCGAGCTCCGCGCGCGTCGAGAGTATTCCAACCAAGGCCCTCGCCACCCGCGTGATCGCGGGACGCAGGCCCTGCCGTTCGGCCGATGGTTCGGGCAACGACACGAGAGGCTCGCCGGAGCCCACGCCGTCAGCGACGGGTCAGCAGCACGCCGAAGACGAAACCGATCGCCGCCGCGACGCCGACGGACGCCCACGGGTGATCGTGCACGTAGTCGTCGGTGACGCGAACCGCCGCCTTCGCCTGGTCGACGGCCTGGCCTTCGAGCTGCTGGATGCGCAGCTTCGCCGTGAGCAGCTTCTTCTCCGCCAGCGCACGGAAGTCGCGCGCCTTGTCGCCGGTTTCCTGCCCGGCCTTCTTGAGCAGGTCCTCGGCTTCGTTCAGCACGGTCGAGAACTCGTCGACGATCTGGTTGCGGGCATTTTCGAGTTGCGTCATTGCGTCCTCCGCTCGACCAAGGGACCTTCCCAGCAGGCGCGCACCCATTGCCGCCGCCGAAGGCTGATTTGATCAATTATAAACCGGCCCGCGGGCGGTGCCCACGCGCCCCCAATCTGTTCAACCTCGCTGCGGATCGTAGGTCGCGAGGTTGGCTTCCATCCGTGCGCGTTCGGTATTCGGGAATCGGCATTCCGAGAGCAATCGCTGCGCGGCGTGCCTGCCTTCTTCGCGCGCGCCCACGTACCACGCTGCGATCGCGAGCTCGTCGAGGGCGCGCCACGCGTAGCACGCGTCGTCCACGAACAGCCCGCTCGCGGGACGCGGCATCGCTGCGGCGTGGCGGGCGAAGAGGTGCGCGAGTCCCCACTCCTGGCGCAGCCGGTGGAAACGCGCAAGCTCGACCAGCGGCTCGGCGCGCGACGGCCGCGCGGCGAACGCGGACAGATAGGCGTGCTGCACCGTCACCGGCGGCTCACCGAGCCGTTCGTCGTGCATGGCGGCCTGGAACAGCGCGTACCAGCGTTCCTCCTCCCAACCGCCCATCGTCGCGCGACGCCGATAGGCTTCGCGCGCACGCGCGGCTTCGCCTGCATCGCGCAGGCTCTGGGCGAGATAGAACGCGTAGCGCGAATTGGCGGGCTCCCTCGCCAGCGCGGCCTCGAGGATCGCGGCGTCCTTGCGATAGGTCTCGGGATCTCGGCTGCGGGCACCCTCGTGGAACACCTCGATCCACGGACCTGCGAGCGGCTCGAACCGATGCGGCACGTCCGCAGTGACGTACTCGTGGAGCACGCCCTCGTAGCGCCAGGGAATCCGATCGGCGAGAAGTATCGGCAGGCCGTACTCGGTGCCCGCGTATCGGTGGGTCAGCATGTACCCGTCTGCGTCGAGTCCGCGGAACGCGTAGGCGTCCGGGGAACGCAACGCATGGTCCGCGTCCATGACCAGGATGTAGTCCGCTTTGCCTCGCGCGAGTTCGAGCGCTTCGGTACGGTTGTGGCCGAAGTCGCGCCACGGACGCTCGTGGAGCTCGCCCGGAACGTCGCGGAAGTGCTCGCGAACCACCCGCTGTGTGCCGTCGGTCGATCCCGTGTCGACGATCACCCAGCTCGACACGTATGGGCGAACCGAGTCGAGGCAGCGTCGGATCACGTGCGCCTCGTTCTTCACGATCATGTTGAGGCAGAGGCGCCGGGACATCGGACGAATCTCCGCATTCATTGGACACTTTCAGCATGGCAGGCACGCATCTTGCTGTATTGCGGTGGGCGGTTCGTGGCGCGAACTGCGTACGTGGCAGCGTGAGCAAGGTTGGCCGTTCCTGGGCGATGCCTGCCATTGCGTGTCAGGGCCGATTGCATGAAAGCGCCTTGCACCATGGGCGTCGTGTATTGACATCGAACTCTATCAAGTTGGAGATTACAAAGTGACTCTCCCGAGTAATGTACGCCCCGTCGTGCTCGCGTTGGCCATGAGTCTCAGTGGGCATTCGCTCGCCGCTACGAGCGATCTGAGAGCCGATGCGTTGCTTGCCATTGACATGAATCGTCCGGCCATGATCGAGCGCGTCGTTGCCACGTGGCAAGGGAAACTGTCGATCGAGCAGGAAGCATTGGTTAGGAGCGCGCTTGCCAGGATGCGCGCGGATCGCCTGCTTGCGGCGTCGCTCGCCCCGTCGCTCGAAGGCCTGTTGAGCGTCATTCAGAGCGAGGAGCAGGGAAGCCTCGCTGCGAAGTCGATAACGCCCAAGCTCGCGGGAGACGCTGATCTCGGTTACACGCCCGTCGCGCCGTGTCGGTTGTTCGATACGCGCACCGTGTACGGCGGCACCGGACCGCTGTTGCCGGATGTGCTTCGCAACTTCGGGACGAGTGGCTCGCTCACGGGACAAGGCGGCATCCCGGGTTGCAGTATTCCCACGGGAGCGCAAGCTATCGTGATGCAGACGGGCGCGCTGCTGCCGAGCGCGCTGGGCTACATCGCGGGCGGAGCGCAAGGCGCCGCCGCGTACCCGAATGCGCTCGTGCTTTATCAGCTTGGACAGCAATACAGCACGTCGGTCACATTGCCGCTCAACACCTCGAACGGCCAGTTCACGCTGGTCGCGCGCTTCAACGGAACCGAGGCGTACGGTGACGTGCTCGGATACTTCAACACGATCACGCCGAACTCGGGACCCACCGGTCCGACAGGCCCTGCCGGGCCGACGGGTGCCACTGGCCCGACGGGACCGGCGGGAGCGGATGGCGCAACCGGTCCCACGGGTCCGCAAGGTATTCCCGGGATTCAGGGTCCGACGGGTCCGCAGGGTGCGACCGGTGCGGCCGGGGCCAACGGGGCGACGGGCCCGACCGGGCCTGCGGGCGCCGACGGACTTGACGGCAACACGGTGCTGAACGGTACCGGTGCGCCGGCGAACACGCTGGGATTCGACGGCGACTTCTACGTGGATCTCGCCACGACGACACTGTACGGTCCGAAGGCCGCCGGCGCATGGCCGCTGACGGGGGTGTCGCTGGTCGGTCCCACGGGGGCCACCGGCGCGACGGGTGCGGCCGGTGCCGATGGGGCGATGGGTGCGACGGGCGCGACGGGCGCGACGGGCGCGACGGGCGCGACGGGCGCGACGGGGCCAGCCGGGCCTGCGGGTCCGATCGGTCTGACGGGTCCGACCGGAGCCACCGGCGCAACTGGCGCCACCGGACTCTCCGGAACAGCCGGAGTTGTGACGCTGGCTGGAACCGTCAGTGGCTCCAACACCAGCAATAAGACCGCGTCCGCGACCTGCGGGGGCGCGACGCCCCGTCTCCTGGGTGGTGGTTACGTTGTGTTGCCATCGACGGTCGCCGTGTATCCGACCTCCAGCTATCCGTCGTCGTCGACTACCTGGACGGTCACGGTGGCGAACGGTGTCATCAACTCCACAAGCTGGTCGCTCACCGCGTGGGCGCTCTGCGCACCATAGACCGCTATTGACCTGGCGGGCCAACCGAATCCTGGCGGGGGGACTCGCCGGGGTTCGGTTGTGGGTATTGAGCAAGCCTACGACCCTCGTGCGCGGCAGCGGTGCCGTTGCACACCGATCGGGTCCGATTCGCGATCTGCGTCACGACATGAACATTGCGTCCCATCTTCCGGATGGGCCTCGCCGCGAGCTCCATGAGCCCCGCAAGGAGAAACAATTGAAGCGAAAGACCCTGTTCCTCGCGATTTCGCTCGCATTCACAAGCAGTGTTTCGGGCGCCGCCCTGGCGCGATCGGGCGATCTGAGAGCCGATGCATTGCTTGCCATCGACATGAATCGTCCGGCCATGATCGAGCGCGTCGTTGCCACGTGGCAAGGGAAACTGTCGATCGAGCAGGAAGCATTGGTTAGGAGCGCGCTTGCCAGGATGCGCGCGGATCGCCTGCTTGCGGCGTCGCTCGCCCCGTCGCTCGAAGGCCTGTTGAGCGTCATTCAGAGCGAGGAGCAGGGAAGCCTCACTGCGAAGTCGATGACGCCCAAGCTCGCGGGAGACGCCGATCTCGGTTACACGCCCGTCGCGCCGTGTCGGTTGTTCGATACGCGCACCCCGTACG
Organism: uncultured beta proteobacterium; assembly: GCA_963705175.1. Lineage (GTDB taxonomy): Bacteria > Pseudomonadota > Gammaproteobacteria > Burkholderiales > Casimicrobiaceae > VBCG01. The sequence continues at coordinate 24,937 of CAVPJE010000015.1, forward strand.
GCGGCACCGGACCGCTGTTGCCGGACGTGCTTCGCAACTTCGATACGAGTGGCTCGCTCACGGGACAAGGGGGCATCCTAGGTTGCAACATCCCCACGGGTGCGCAAGCTATCGTGATGCAAACGGGCGCGCTGCTGCCGAGCGCGCTGGGCTACATCGCGGGCGGAGCGCAAGGCGCCGCCGCGTACCCGAACGCGGTCGTGCTTTATCAGCCTGGACAGCAATACAGCACGTCGGTCACGCTGCCACTCAACACCGCGAACGGCCAGTTCACGCTGGTCGCGCGCTTCAACGGAACCGAGGCGTACGGTGACGTGCTCGGATACTTCAACACGATCACGCCGAACTCGGGACCTACCGGCCCGGCGGGACCCATAGGACCCACCGGCGCGACCGGTGCCGTCGGCGCGACGGGTCCGCAGGGCGACCCTGGTCCGGTGGGTCCGCAAGGTTTGCCGGGGCTGCTGGGTCCGACGGGACCGCAGGGCATCCAGGGTCTGCAGGGTCTGACGGGTGCGACGGGCGCCACGGGTGCGGAAGGCCGCACGGTGCTGAATGGGAATGGGACGCCGGCCGATGCGCTGGGCGTGCCGGGTGACTTCTACCTCGACACGGCGGCGAACCTGCTGTACGGCCCGAAGGGTGCGACGACGTGGCCGACGCCGGGGGTGTCGCTGGTCGGTCCGGCGGGCAGTGCCGGTGCGACCGGTGCCACGGGTGCGGCCGGGCCGACCGGCGCCACGGGGGCGACCGGCGCGGACGGTACCGCGGGGACGGTGGGCGCCAAGGCGCCACAGGCGCGACGGGCCCGCAGGGTCCGGTGGGTGCGACCGGTGCGGTGGGCGCGACGGGCGCCATGGGCGCCACCGGAGCGACCGGCAGCACGGGTCCGCAGGGCGCGACGGGCGACACGGGTCCGCAGGGTCCGCAAGGCATCCAGGGTCTGATCGGCCCGCAGGGCATCCAGGGCCTGCAGGGTCTGACGGGTGCGACCGGCGCCACGGGTGCGGATGGCCGCACGGTGCTGAATGGGAACGGGACGCCGGGCGATGCGCTGGGTGTGCCGGGCGATTTCTACCTCGACACGGCGGCGAACCTGCTGTACGGCCCGAAGGGTGCGACGACGTGGCCGACGCCGGGGGTGTCGCTGGTCGGTCCGGCGGGCAGTGCCGGCGCGACCGGTGCCACGGGTGCGGCCGGGCCGACCGGCGCCACGGGGGCGACCGGCGCGGACGGTACCGCGGGGACGGTGGGCGCCAAGGCGCCACAGGCGCGACGGGCCCGCAGGGTCCGGTGGGTGCGACCGGTGCGGTGGGCGCTACGGGCGCGACGGGCGCCATCGGAGCGACCGGCAGCACGGGTCCGCAGGGTGCGACGGGCGATACGGGACCGCAGGGTCCGCAAGGCATCCAGGGCCTGATCGGTCCGCAGGGCATCCAGGGTCTGACGGGTGCGACCGGCGCCACGGGTGCGGATGGCCGCACGGTGCTGAATGGGAACGGGACGCCGGGCGATGCGCTGGGCGTGCCGGGCGACTTCTACCTCGACACGGCGGCGAACCTGCTGTACGGCCCGAAGGGTGCGACGACGTGGCCGACGCCGGGGGTGTCGCTGGTCGGTCCGGCGGGCAGTGCCGGTGCGACCGGTGCCACGGGTGCGGCCGGGCCGACCGGCGCCACGGGGGCGACCGGCGCGGACGGTACCGCGGGGACGGTGGGCCGCGCCACAGGCGCGACGGGCCCGCAGGGTCCGGTGGGTGCGACCGGTGCGGTGGGCGCGACGGGCGCGACGGGCGCCATCGGAGCGACCGGCAGCACGGGTCCGCAGGGCGCGACGGGCGACACGGGTCCGCAGGGTCCGCAAGGCATCCAGGGCCTGATCGGCCCGCAGGGCATCCAGGGCCTGCAGGGTCTGACCGGCGCGACCGGCGCCACGGGTGCGGCCGGACCAGCCGGAACGGCAGGCGCCCAAGGTCCCGCAGGTCCGACCGGCGCGCAGGGTTCTCAAGGCCTACAGGGACTTCCGGGTGCGACGGGTGCCACGGGTGCAACCGGCGCCACCGGCGCCACGGGCGCGACAGGTGCAACCGGCACGACCGGACAGAACGCCACAACCGCGTCAGGCACGAACTTCCTTTCGCTGGCCGCCAGCCCCGCGACGAACAGTTATCAGGCAGTCCCGGGGATGGCGGCCACGTTCACAGTACCGGGCGTGAACTCGAGGATCATCGTTTCGTACACCGTAGGCGCCTATGTCAACAGTTCGGCCGGCTCAGCCGGGTCGGGTGTCCAGGTCGGTCTGTTCACCGATGCGAATTGCACGACCAACGCCGGAGGAACCCTGTCTCTGCACGCGATCAACGACAACAGCCAAGCCTACGCGATCGCGATCGGCTCGCTCACGCACGATTTCGTGCAGGTGGCAGGCACCTATACCTGGGTCGTTTGCGCGCGACGGAGCTACGTCCCCGGCAGCATCACAGCCTACTTCGGCAATGCCGGGATGGTCGTGAGTTCGGACGGAACGGCCACGACCGGCGGGGCGGGACCGTGGCAGGTTCCCGGCATCCAGGGGAGACTCACGGTGCAGATCCTCAACAGGTAGCAGCGTCGATGCGACTGCCGGTAGGGCAGGCGGACCGGGAGTCCGATCCTCTTTCCCTGCCGGCGCGTTTCCTCGCTCCTCCGCCGCGGCCGGTTGGTCGGCCTGCGGGACACGCCATCCGGCCCCATCGCGGTTCGTCCCTCCTGCCATTGACGGGCGCATCGTTTGACCGCAGATTCCGCGGTGCGCCGCAAGTTCGCGGCGGACCTCGCTCGAAAGGGCTTGCGATGGCTGAATTTCCCTCTCCGCAGGGCATGACTACTCCGACCGGCCAGGTGTCGTCGACGGCTGCGCTCGTCGCCTACCTGCTGCTCGGTCTCGCCGCGCTCACGCAGATCGCGGGGTCCGGACTCGCCACGCCGGCGCCGCTCCTCACCATCATCGGCATCATCGGCGTCATCGTCGCGTACGTGAAGCGCGACGAGGCCCGCGGCACCTGGCTCGAATCGCACCTCACGTGGCTCATCGGCACGTTCTGGTGGTCGACGCTGTGGGCGGTGATCGGCTGGCTGGTGCTGATCGCGCTCGCGATCGTGCTGATCGGCTTCGCGCTGGGCCCGCTGATCTGGGCGGTGACCGCCGCGTGGGTGCTCTACCGGGTGATCCGGGGCCTGCTGTACTTCAAGGACCAGCGGCCGATCCCCGGCGTGTGACCCCACGGTGAAGTGCCACACGCGACGCCCGGTCTTCGCGCCGGGCGTCGCGCTTTGTCGAAGTCGTCAGCGTCCTGCCTTGTCGACGATGCGCTCGTAGTAGTGTCCCGCGCATGGCAGCCCGCGGCCTTCGGCTTCCAGCTTCGCCGCCAGCAGTGCCAGCCGCGCCGCAGCACGCCGCCGCGCGGCGTCGTCCGTCGCGTGCCGCAGGAGCACCGCGAGGTCGGCGATCTCGCGGCGCCGCTCGACTTCCGGCGGGATGAAGCCGGCGTTCTTCAGGATCCGATACGCGACCCGCAGATCCTCGGGGACCATGCGGTCGTCGTCGAGGTCGAGCGGCTTGCCCGCGCCGGGAAGGTCCTCGAACGCACCCTCTGCAATCGCCTGGGCGATGCGCTGCTCGACGATGCTGTCCAGCAGTCCCATGGCGGTCAGTGGCGTGGTGGCGTGTAGCTTGCGGCGTTGCGCATGGCCCAGTCGGCGAGGAAATCGAGCGCACCCTGCGCCCGCGCGGCGTTCGGGTGGTTCGCCATCGCCACCAGGATCCATCGCGTCTCGCCGGCTTCCTGCAGATACCCCGCGAGCGCACGCACGCCTTCGAGCGAACCGGTCTTGAAGAGCGCCCGGCCGGCGGCGCTGCCGTTGCGCATGCGGCGCTCGAGCGTGCCGTCGGTTGCTGCGATCGCGAGTGACCCTGTGAATTCGTCGCGCACGGGGCTCGCGTGCGCCGCGGCGAGCAGCTGCACGAGCCCGCGGGCCGTCACGCGTTCGGTGCGCGACAGGCCCGAGCCGTTGTCCACCTGGAAGCCCGGGATTGCGAGCTTGCGCTGCCCGAGCCAACGGTGCACGGCTTCGCGCGCGCCCTCGATCGTCGCCGGTGGCGGTCCCGCGGTCGTGGCGAGCGTGAGGAACAACTGCCGCGCCATCACGTTGTTCGACAGCTTGTTGACGTCGCGGATCACGTCGTGAAGCGGCGCGGACTCGAGCGTGGCGAATGGCTTCACCGGTGGCGCCCGGCCCTCGCGCACGGCACCCCCGAACGTGCCGCCGGCTGCGGCGAAGTAGGCTGCGAACATGCCGTGGACATAGGCCGGGTGGTCGAGCAGCGCGACGTTCCAGTCGCGCGCACCACAGCCGCGCGGGTACTGCCCCGGGAATGCCACGACGGCCGCTGCCAGCTCGTTGACGAACGATCCGGACACCGAGCGCCGCCAATTGCCGCAGTCGCCGTCGACCAGCGTGGGCGACGGTCCCAGCGCGACCTGCGGCAGCGGCGGTTCCATCCGCAGGTCGACGGCATCGCCTGCGGCATTGGGCTCGAACACGAAGCGAACGGACTTGAAGTTGACGAGCAGCGCGTCGGGCCCGACGTTGTAGGGACGCAGCGGCTCGGCGTCGAACACCGCGGGATCGTGTCCGGTCAGTCCGAAGTGGCTGCGGTCGAGCACGAGGTCGCCCTCGATCTGCTCGAGGCCTTGCGCGCGGAGGTCGGCCATGAACCCCTGCCACTGCTCGATCGTGATCCTGGGGTCGCCATGGCCCTTGAGGATGAGGTCACCGTGCAGGGTGCCCTCCACCAGGTCCCCGCCGAGGTAGGCCTCGGTGCGCCACCGATAGTCCGGCCCGAGGAGCTCGAGCGCGGCAAACGTGGTCACGAGCTTCATCGTCGAGGCCGGGTTCATCGGTACGTCGGGCTGGTGTGCAAACAGCGGCCGACGCGCGTCCACGCGCTGCAGGACGACCGCGACGTGCGAGAGCGGCACGCCGGCGTCGAGGAACGCTCGCGCGACGGGCCGCGGCAGCTCCGCGCGCGCCGCGGTCGCCGTGAGCACGACGGCGAGGACGAGCGCGACGAGCGCGCTACGCATCGTCCAGGATCGCGAGCGTCGCATCGACCAGCAGGCCCCAGTCGGCATCGGAGGTCACGTAGGGCGGCATGAAGTAGACGGTATGGCCGATCGGACGGAGCAGCACTTCGCGTGCCAGCGCCTCGGCGAAGCACCAGCGGGAAAAATCGGCCCGCGGCGAGTCCGCCTCGAACGCCCAGATCATCCCGCGCTGCCGGAAGTTCCGCACCCTCGGATGCGTGGCCAACGGCGCGGCACGAGCGGAGAAACGTGCGGCGCGTACCCGGTTCGCGGCGATCACGTCGTCGTCGCGGAAGATGTCGAGGACCGCGAGCGCCGCCCGGCACGCGAGCGCGTTGCCGGTATAGCTGTGGGAGTGCAGGAAGCCGCGGGCGACGTCATCGTCGTAGAACGAGGCGTACACCGCGTCGGTGGACAGCACGCAGGCAAGGGGAAGGTAGCCGCCGGTGATGCCCTTCGAGAGCAGCAGGAAGTCGGGCGCGATCTCCGCCTGCTCGCAGGCGAAGAGCGTGCCGGTGCGACCGAAGCCGGTCATGATCTCGTCGGCGATCAGGTGCACGCCGTAGCGCGTGCACAGTTCGCGGGCGCGAACGAGGTAGTGGGGGTCGTGCATCGCCATGCCGGTCGCGCCCTGCACCAGCGGCTCGACGATCAGCGCGGCCGTCGTCGCGTGGTGCCTGGCGAGGTGGGCCTCGAGCGCACGCGCCGCTCGCTCGGCGACGTCGCGCGGCGCCTCACCGTCGCGGGCGAGCCGCGCATCGGGCGAGGGCACGGTCGCGTGACGCGCAAGGAGCGGCTCGTAGGTCGTGCGGAACAGCGGCACGTCGGTGACGGCGAGCGCGCCCAGCGTCTCGCCGTGGTAGCCGCCCGCGACGCTCACGAAGCCGCGCTTCTCCGGCTTGCCGCGGTTCGCCCAGGCGTGGAAGCTCATCTTGAGCGCGATCTCCGTCGCGGTGGCGCCGTCGGAGCCGTAGCACGCGTGACCGAGTCCCGGCGGCGCCAGTGCCGCGAGCCGCTCCGAGAGCTCGACCACGGGACGGTGGGTGAAGCCCGCGAGCAGCACGTGCTCGAGCGTCGCGAGCTGGTCGACGATCGCGGCGTTGATGCGCGGGTTGGCGTGGCCGAACAGGTTGACCCACCACGAGGAGACGGCATCGAGGTAGCGGCGCCCCTCGAAGTCGAACAGCCACGCGCCCTCGCCGCGCGCGACCGGCACGATCGGCAGCGTCTCGTGCACCTTCATCTGCGTGCACGGGTGGAACACCGCCGCGCGGCTCCGCGCGAGCCAGGCGGCGTTCCCGCCCGGGCCGGTGATGCTCATCGCAGCCGTCGGTCCTTCATGCGCTCGACCGCGGCGACCAGCTCGCGGGCGATCCCCGGCTCGCGCACCGAGTGGCCGGCATCGGGCACGACGACGTACTCGGCCTCCGGCCACGCCTGCGCGAGCTCGTAGGCGGTTTCGATCGGGCAGATGACGTCGTAGCGGCCGTGCACGATCGTGCAGGGCACGTGGCGGATGCGATGCAGGTTGGCGAGCAGCTGGCCGTCGTCGAGGAACGCGTTGTGGACGAAGTAGTGCGCCTCGATGCGGGCGATCGCCAGCGCGGCCGCGTCGTCGGCGTACTGCGGTCCGGTCTCGACGCGGGGCAGCAGCGTCGAGCAGGTGGTCTCGTAGCGGTCCCACGCGTAGGCTGCGGGCAGGTGGATCGCGGGATCGTCGTCGGTCAGCCGCCGATAGTAGGACGCGAGGACGTCGTCGCGCTCCTCGTCGGGCAGGAAGGCGTAAAGCCCGTGCCACGCCTCCGGGAAGATGCGGCCCATGCCGTGCATGAACCAGTCGATCTCGCGGGGCGTGGCGAGGAACACGCCGCGGAGCACGAGCCCGGCGCAGCGCTGCGGATAGGTCTCGGCGTAGGCGATGGCGAGCGTTGCGCCCCAGGAACCGCCGAACAGCACGAACCGGTCGATGCCGAGGTGGGCGCGGAGCTTCTCCAGGTCGGCGACGAGCGTCCAGGTGGTGTTGTCGATCACGCTCGCGTTGGGCGTCGAGCGGCCCGCGCCGCGCTGGTCGAACAGCACGATGCGCCAGTAGTCCGGATCGAAGAAACGCCGGTGGTGCGGCAGGCAGCCGCCGCCGGGGCCGCCGTGCAGGAACATCACCGGCGGCCCGTCGCGGTTGCCGCATTCCTCCCAGTACAGCGTGTGGCGCGCGTCGACCGGCAGGCGGCCGATCGCCGAGGGTTCCGGGAGCGGGAACAGGAAGGAGTCGGCGGCGAGGTGCCGCGTGGCGTCGTTGTTCATCGGCACGTCGTGCGCGCGTCGTCGCCGTCGGCACGCGCCTCCGAGGGCACGTCCTCGCCGTCGACGGGCTTCACCAGAGACATCGGCGCTCTCCGTTTCCGCCCCGCGTCGCTCGGGGGCTCGCTATCCCGGGCGATTATGCCGCAGCCCTGCAGTCGCGCCCGGGCTCGGCTATCCTCGCGGAACACGGCAACGAGAGGAGCGAGCGATGCGGGAATGGCTGGAAGCGGTACCGTGCCTGCCGGCCGACGCCGGCGACGCGGTCCTGGTGGGCAGGGTGTTCGTGCCGTCCTGCGACGGGCCGGCGCTCGTCGCCGTGAGGGACGGGCAACTGCTCGACCTGTCGGGTGTCGCGGCGACGTCCTCGGCGCTCGTCGAGTTCGAGCATCCGGCGCGCACCGTGCGCGGTGCGATGGGCCTGCCCGTGATCGGCACGCTCGCCGACGTCCTCGCGAATACCCCCGACGACGCGCGCGACGGATCGAAGCCGTGGCTGCTCGCGCCGTGCGACCTGCAGGCGGTCAAGGCGGCCGGCGTGACCTTCGTGGCGAGCATGCTCGAGCGCGTCATCGAGGAGCAGGCGCGCGGCGACCCGGGACGCGCGGAAGCCGTGCGTGCGTCGATCGCCGAGGTGATCGGCGCGGATCTTGCGGCGGTCCGCCCCGGCTCCGCCGAGGCGGCGCGCATCAAGGAGGTCCTGATCGCCGCCAAGGCGTGGTCGCAGTACCTCGAGGTCGGCATCGGGCCTGACGCCGAGATCTTCACCAAGTCGCAGCCGATGTCCTCGGTGGGCACCGGCGCGGACGTCGGCATCCACCCGAAGTCGGCGTGGAACAACCCGGAGCCCGAGGTCGTGCTGTTCGTGAACAGCCGTGGCACGACTGTCGGCGCCGCGCTGGGCAACGACGTCAACCTGCGCGACTTCGAGGGGCGCAGCGCCCTGCTGCTCGGCAAGGCGAAGGACAACAACGCATCGTGCGCGATCGGGCCGTTCCTGCGGCTCTTCGACGAGCGCTTCGGCATCGACGACGTGCGCAGTGCGGAGATCGCGCTGCGCGTCGAGGGGCCCGACGGCTTCGTGATGGACGGCAGGAGCTCGATGGCGCGGATCAGCCGCGATCCGCTCGACCTCGTCGCCCAGGCGATCGGGCCGAACCACCAGTACCCCGACGGGCTCGTGCTGTTCTGCGGCACGATGTTCGCGCCCGTCCAGGACCGGCGCGGTCCGGGGCAGGGCTTCACGCACGAGATCGGGGACGTCGTGACTGTCGCCACGCCGCGGCTCGGCGCGCTGGTGAACCGGGTGAACCGCACCGACGCGATCGCGCCGTGGACGTTCGGCACCCGCGCGCTGATGCACAATCTCGCGCGGCGCGGGCTGCTGTAGCGCGCCGACCGCGCGCCCGGACGGGCGCGCGGTCGCGAATCGCGCCAGCTTCTACGTTCTCTTGCCCTTGAAGGCCACCACCTTCTGCTTCTGCGTGCCGAGGCCCTCGACGCCGAGCTCGATGACGTCGCCGGGCCTTGAGGTACTGCGGTGTGGGCTTCTGGCCCATGCCCACGCCGGGGGGCGTGCCGGTGGTGATCACGTCACCCGGCTCGAGCGTCATGTAGCGCGACACGTCGGCGATGAGCTTCGCGACGCCGAAGATCATCGTGCCCGTGCTGCCGTCCTGCTTGGTCTTGCCGTTGACGGTGAGCCACATCTTGAGATTCTGCGGGTCCTTGACCTCGTCGGTGGTGACGAGCCAGGGCCCGAGCGGACCGAACGTGTCGCAGCCCTTGCCCTTGCCCCACTGTCCGCCGCCCTTCTTGAGCTGGAACTCGCGCTCGGACAGGTCGTTGACCACGCAGTAGCCGGCGACGTGCTTCAGCGCGTCCTTCTCCTCGACGTAGCGCGCGCGCTTGCCGATCACGACGCCCAGCTCGACTTCCCAGTCCGATTGCGCCGAGTCCTTCGGCAGCATCACCGGGTCGTTCGGTCCCTGGATGCAGGTCGTCGACTTGAAGAAGACGATCGGGTTCTCGGGGATCGGCGAGCCGGTCTCCTTCGCGTGGTCGACATAGTTGAGGCCGATCGCGATGAACTTGCCGACGCCCGCAACGCAGGGGCCGAGGCGCGGGCGGCCGCGCACGAGCGGCAGGCGCTTGGCATCGACCTTGCGCAGGGCGGCCAGCGCGGTCGGGGCGAGCGCTGCGCCGGACAGTTCCTTCACCTTGCGCGAGAGGTCGCGCAGCTTGCCTTCGGCGTCGATCAGGCCGGGCTTTTCCTTGCCGGGGGGGCCGTAGCGGACGAGCTTCATCGTGTGTCTCCTTGGAGCGGGTTCGTGGGGATGCGGGTCGAGGGCGTCAGATGGTCATGCCGCCGTCGCACGAATAGACGTTGCCGGTGATGTACGACGCCTCGTCGGAAGCCAGGTAGACCACGAGCGGCACGATTTCCTCGGGCTTGGCGATGCGTCCCATCGGTTGCCGCGCGACGAACGCCTGGCGCGCCGCGGCGGGATCGGCGTGCGCGTTGATGCGGTCGGCGAGCGACGGCGTGTCGACCGTGCCCGGGGCGATCGCGTTGCAGCGGATGCCCTTCTGCACGAAGTCGGCGGCGACCGACTTGGTGAGGCCGATCACCGCGGCCTTGCTCGTGCCGTAGGCGAAGCGGTTCGGGATGCCGCGGATCGACGAGGCGATCGACGCCATGTTGATGATCGACGACCAGGTGCCCTTCGACTGGTACTCGGCGACCATCGCGGGCAGCGCGGCGCGCGTCATCAGGTACATCGAGCGGACGTTGAGGTTCATCGTGAACTCCCAGTCCTTCGGCGCGCATTCGAGGATCGTGCCGTTGTGGACGTAGCCCGCGCAGTTGAACAGGATGGCGAGCGGCGGCAGCGCGCCGACGAGCTTCTCGACCGCCGCGTCGTCCAGCACGTCCAGCCGGCGCGTCGTCACGTTGGCGACGCCCTTGAAGTCGTCGAGGAACTTCTCGTTCACGTCGGTCGCGCAGACGCTCGCGCCCTCGCGCGCCATCGCCAATGCGGCCGCGCGGCCCATGCCCTGGCCGGCGGCGGTGACGAGCGCGGTCTTGCCTGACAGCCGTCCAGTCATTTCGATCTCTCTCCTCGTGTTGGGGCGTGTCCGCCGAGCGACGGCGTGAGCGCCGCCGTCGGGTCGGCCCAGTCGTGGTTGGGAACGTGCGCGAACCAGCCGGGGCGGCCGGGATCGCGGTCGTAGGGATAGCCGCCGAGCTCGCGGTAGAGCGCGTGGTAGCGGGCGAGCTTGTCGCGGTCGAGCGCGATGCCGAGCCCGGGCGCATCGGGTACGCGGATCGCGCCGCCCTCGTAGCGCAGCGGGCCACCCTCGATCACGTCGTCGGTCAGGTGGTGGTAGTGCGCGTCGGCGGTGTACGAGAGGTTGGGCAGCACGGCGCCGAGGTGCAGCATCGTCGCGAGCTGGATGCCGAGCTCGCCCGAGCTGTGCACGGCCACCTGCATGCCGAGGGTCTCGCACACGCCCGCGGCCTTGATGCACGGGCGGATGCCGCCCCAGAAGGTCGTGTCGAGCAGGATCACGTCGATCGCACGGGTGGCCGCGTTGGCGGCCAGCTGCTCGAAGTTGACGACGATCGTGTTGGTGGCGAGCGGCACCTTCGCGAAGTCGCGCAGCGCCTTCATCTGGGCGATGCCGTAGACGGGATCCTCCAGCCAATCGTTGGGGAGGTCCTCGATGCCGCGGGCGAACGCGATCGCGTCGCCGAACGACCACGCCGAGTTGGGGTCGTGGCGCATCCGCTCGCCGGGGAGAGCGTGCGCGAGCGCGCGGTAGCACGCGAGCTCGTGGGCGGGAGGGAACACGCCGCCTTTCAGCTTGTGCGTCCGGAAGCCGTGCCGGGCCTTGAGCTCGCGCGCGTGCGCGACGAGCTGTTCCGCGGTGCGGACCTCGCCCTTGCCCGTCGCCGGGTCGGGGTAGCGAAAGAAGAGGTAGCTCGCGAACTCGACGGCGTCGCGCAGCTTGCCGCCGAGGAGTGCGTGCACCGGCACGCCGAGCTTTTTGCCGATGATGTCGAGGCAGGCGAACTCGATCGCGGCGTGCAGCTGCGTGCGGTTGTTGTAGAGGCTCGCGGTCGGATTGCAGATCGCGAGGCGCAGCGCCTCGAGGCGGAACACGTCGTGCCCGCGCAGATAGGTCTCGAGGCCGGCGAAGGCCCGGGTCGCGTCCTCGCCGCCGCCGCCCATCTCGCCCAGCCCGACGTAGCCGTCGCTCGTCTCGACCTCGACGACCGTGCGCACGAACCGTCCCCAGTGCGCGCCGTTGCTGTGGCGCAGCGGGGCTTCGAGAGGCACCGTTACGGGCGTGGCACGAATCGCGCGGATCGTCGTGGCGGACATGGCGTTGCTCGTGGTCGCATGGGCGCGAGGGCTGTGCTCGCGGCAAGACGGGATCTTACGCCCATGACCATCAACTGGTAATACCACTTGACCACTTGTCGCCTGATGTCGGTGCCGCGACGCGAATGCCCGCGTCGCCGCGCGGTTGCGCGCGGTGCCGGCGGATCGTAGCCTAGGACATCTGCCGCGGCTTCCGCGCAAGGGACCCATGGAACGATTCACGATCTCGCTCGAGCAGGAACTCGCCGCGGACTTCGACCGGCTGATCCGGGAGCGCGGCTACACCAACCGCTCCGAGGCGGTGCGCGACATGCTGCGCGCCGCGCTCGAGCGCCGCCGGATGGAGCGCGACGAAGGCACGCACTGCGTGGCCAGCCTGTCCTACGTGTTCGGCCATCACGAGCGGGAACTCGCCGACCGCCTGACCGCGTTGCAGCACGCCCACCACGACCTCTGTGTGTCGACGACACACGTGCATCTCGATCACGACGACTGCCTGGAGACCCTGCTGCTGCGCGGCCCGACGGCGGCGGTACGTCGCTTCGCCGACGCGCTCGTTGCCGAGCGCGGCGTCCGCCACGGCCAGCTCAACCTCATCACCGTCGAGGTCTCCGGTCGCGGCGCGAAGTACGCCCACGCGCACTCGCCTGACACGCAGGGGCACGCTCACCCCCATGTGCACCTGAAGCCGAGGCGCTGACCGGGGCGGATGGCCGCGCCAAGGGCAATTGGTAATACCACTTGACCACCTGCCGGCCTCGGGATAGCCTTCTTCGATTCCTCCTCGGGCTACCCCGGGAGTCCCTTCTTCCGTGCCGCCGGCGCCATGCCGTTCCAAAGCATCGAACCTCGTCGCCTGTATCGGCAGATCGCCGATCAGATTCGCGGACTGATCCGGTCCGGCGAGTTCGCCGCCGGCGCACGCCTGCCGCCGGAGCGCGTCCTCGCGAAACAGCTCGGTGTGTCGCGGCCGAGCGTCCGCGAGGCGCTGATCGCACTCGAAGTCGAGGGCCTGGTCGAGGTGCGGATCGGCTCCGGCATCTACGTACTCGCGCAGGACGGCCAACCGGCCGGGGCGTCCTCGGATGGCGACGCGCCCGCCGGGCCGTTCGAGCTCATGCGCGCGCGCTACGTCATCGAATCCGAGTGTGCGGCGCTCGCCGCCAAGTCGGCGAAGAAGCCCCAGCTCGCCGCGATCGAGCAGGCGCTCGAGGAAATGGAGCGCGAGCGTGCGGAAGGACGTCCGCCGCTTGCTGGCGACCGGATGTTCCACCTGGCCGTAGCCGAGGCCACCGGCAACGGGGCGCTGGTCCACGTCGTGAAGACGCTCTGGGAGGAGCGCACCGGCCCGCTCTACAAGCAGCTCGAACACCACTACGACACGCCCGGCCTGTGGGAGTCGGCCATGGCCGAGCATCGGGCGGTACTAAAGGCGATCGGGGCGCGCGATGCCGCCGGCGCGAAGGCGGCGATGCAACGCCACCTCAACGGGGCCTACAAGCGGTTTTCGAAGGGCTGGGATACGCTCCAGTAGCGTCCGGCCGAGCACGAAGGAGAAATGCATGTTTGCAGCGCGTATCCACGGCAAGGAAGACCTGCGTCTCGACGCGTTCGACACCCCCGCGCCGGGCCCCGGCGAGGTGCTGCTCCGGCTTGGCGCCGGCGGCATCTGCGGCTCCGACCTGCACTACTACTTCGAGGGTCGCAACGGCAGCTTCATCGTCCGTGAGCCGCTGATCCCGGGCCACGAGGCCTCGGCGGTGGTCGAGGCGATCGGTCCAGGCGTGACGCGGGTCAGGAAGGGCGATCACGTTGCCGTATCCCCATCGCATGCATGCGGGCGCTGCGAGGGCTGCCGCTCCGGGCGCGAGCAGCTCTGCTCGAACATGAAGTTCGTGGGCAGCGCGAGCCTGTTCCCGCACGTCCAGGGGATGTTCCGCGAGTACTTCGTGATGGGCGAGCGGCAGTGCTACCCGGTGGGCGGCGACGTCTCGCTCGGCGAGCTCGCCTTCGCCGAGCCGCTGGCCGTCGCGCTGCACACGGTTCACCGCGGGCCCGACCTCTTCGGCAAGTCGGTGCTCGTCACCGGTGCGGGGACGATCGGCTGCCTCACCGTGATGGCCGCGCGGCTCGCGGGCGCCGCGAGCATCACCGTCTCGGACATCCTCGACCGGCCACTGGCCAAGGCGCGCGAGGTTGGCGCCGACGTCACGCTTCGCGCCGACCGCGAGGGCGACAAGCTGGCAGCGCCCCGCTTCGACGTCTGCTACGAGGTCTCCGGCAGCTTCGCTGCCCTCAAGTCGTGCGTGGCCGCGGTGAAGAAGGGCGGCGTCGTCGTGCAGGCGGGCACGCTGCCGCACGAACCGCTGCCATTCGTCGTGAACGAGATCATGGCCAAGGAGATCGACCTGCGCGGCGTGTTCCGCTGGGGCATCGAGTTCGACTGGGCGGTCGAGTATCTTTCCAGTCGTCGCGTCGACGTGCGGCCGCTGCTTTCCGGGCAGTATCCGCTGCAGGATGCGGTCAGCGCGTTCCAGGCCGCCGCCGACAAGACGAAGAACACCAAGGTCCAGGTGGTCTGCGCCTGAGGACCGATTTCACACCAGAGGAGAGTTCCATGCGTCTCATCAGCAAGTTCATCGTGGCGGCGGGCGCCGTCGCCGTCGCCTCCGTCCTCGCCGTCGCGCCCGCGTCGGCGCAGACCAAGCTCAAGTGGGCACACGTCTACGAGACGAGCGAGCCGTTCCACAAGTGGTCGGTCTGGGCTGCCGACGAGATCAAGAAGCGCACCAACGGGCGCTACGAGGTGCAGGTGTTCCCGGCGTCGTCGCTCGGCAAGGAGACCGACATCAACCAGGGCCTGACGCTCGGCACCGTCGACATCATCATCTCCGGCCTGTCGTTCGCGGCGCGGCAGACGCCGCGCATCGGCGTCGGCTACTACCCCTACACGTTCCGCGACGCCGACCACCTGCTCGCCTGGGCGAAGAGCCCCGCCTTCGACGAGCTCGCCGGGCTCTACCGCGACAAGTCGGGCATCCAGGTCACTGCGATGACCTACTACGGTGCGCGCCACTCGACGTCGAACAAGGACTTCAACGACTGCGCGGGCATGAAGGGCCTCAAGATGCGTGTGCCCGACGTACCGGCGTACCTCGCGCTGCCGAAGAGCTGCGGCGCCAACCCGACGCCGATCGCATTCGCCGAGGTCTACCTCGCACTGCAGAACGGCACCGTCGAGGCGCAGGAGAACCCGCTGACGACCATCGAGGCGAAGAAGTTCTACGAAGTGCAGAAGAACGTGATCCTCACCGGCCACATCGTCGATGCGCTCGCCACGCAGGTCGCGCCGCACGTCTGGACCAAGCTCTCCGACGCCGACAAGAAGATCTTTACCGCAGTGATGCAGGAGGCGGCGGCAAACGCGACCAACGAAATCAAGAAACGCGAGGCCGAGCTGGTCGACGAGTTCAAGAAGAAGGGACTGAATGTCCACGCCGTCGACAAGAAGGGTTTCCAGGACGCGATCATGAAGTCGGTTCCGCTCGAGTCGATGGGCTACAGCAAGGCCGACTGGGACAAGATTCAGGCGATCAAGTAGTAGCGAGCGAGGCGGCGAGTGAAGCGAGCCCGGCTCGCAGGTCCCCGGGGCCGTCGGTCCCGGGGATCCGCGAGCGCGTCGCCGAGCAAGCGACCCGCGTGGAGCCTGCACAGCGCAGATTGGGGCGGGCGAAGCATCGCGCTCGCGTCGTAGCAACGGGCGAGCCGATCCCATGACCCATCCTTCCGCCGCCGCGCCTCCAGCTTCCCCGGCCGGGGAGCACGTCCTCGACGAATCCGGTCACTTCCACACGACCGACGCGCCGGTGGACATCTCGGACTACAGGTTCGAGGACTGGTTCACCTTCGTGGTGTTCTGGCTGCTCGCGCTCGACGTCTTCTATCAGTTCTTCACGCGCTACGTGCTCGACGACTCGGCCGCATGGACCGAGGAGATCGCGCGCTACCTGCTGATCGTCGTGACGTTCGTCGGTGCGTCGATGGCCGTGCGGCGCAACAACCACATTCACGTGGAGTTCGTCTACCGCTACCTGCCGCCCGCGCTGGGACGCGTGCTGTCGACGCTGGTCGACGTCGTGCGTGTCGTCTTCCTCGGATACGCCACGTGGCTCGCGATCACGCTGGTGCCGCGCATGCAGAACCTGAAGATGACGATCGTCGACTTTCCGATGAGCTACATCTACGGCATCGTCGCGGCAGGGTTCGCGCTGATGACGTTCCGCTCGATCCAGGTCGCGTGGCGCCACTGGCGGCAGGGCTGGAGCGTGCTCGAGCGGCCGGCCGAAGCGATACCCGACGCCTGAGCCCGGAGCGTTCCCCGTGAACAGCCTCCTCTTCGGCGGCTTCCTGGCCGCACTGATGACCGGCCTGCCGATCGCGATGGCGATGGCGCTGGCCGCGCTGCTCTACATCTGGATCTCGGGGACGATACCGCCGCTCACGGTGATCCACCGCATGGTCGGCGGCGTCGACAGCTTCCCGCTGCTCGCGGTGCCGTTCTTCATCCTCGCCGGCAACCTGATGAATTCGGCCGGGATCACCAACCGCATCTACAACTTCGCCCTCGCGCTGGTCGGCTGGCTGAAGGGCGGGCTCGGGCACGTCAACGTGGTGGGCAGCGTGATCTTCGCCGGCATGTCGGGCACGGCGATCGCCGATGCCGGGGGCCTCGGCACGATCGAGATCAAGGCGATGAAGGACCACGGCTACCCGACCGAATTCGCGCTCGGGATCACCGCGGCATCGGCCACGCTCGGCCCGATCATCCCGCCGTCGCTGCCGATGGTGATCTACGGTGTGCAGGCGAACGTCTCGATCGGCAAGCTGTTCGCCGCCGGCTTCATCCCCGGCGCGGTGATGGCGCTCTTGATGATGGTGCTGGTGAGCTACTACGCGCACGTACGGAAGTACGGCGCCGACATCGCTTTCTCGTGGCCGCGCATGGGGCGGGCGTTCTTCGAGCTCGCGTTCGTCGCCCTCACCGCCGTCGTCCTCTACTTCCTCTGGTCGCGCGAGGGCCTGCCCGGGTGGATTCGCTTCGGGGCGCTGCTCGTCGGCACGATGGCCGCCGACAAGGTGTTCAAGTTCGAGGCCTACATGGCGCTGTTGACGCCGGTGATTCTCATCGGCGGCATGGCGACGGGCCTCTTCACGCCGACCGAGGCGGCCGTCGCGGCGGTGGCCTGGGCGCTGTTCCTCGGCTTCGTCTGGTACCGTACACTGAACTGGCGCATGTTCGTGAAGATCTCGATGGACACGATCGAGACCACAGCTGTCGTCCTGTTCATCGTCGCGTCGGCCTCGATCTTCGCGTGGGTGCTGACGACCACGCAGGTGACCGAGGCGATCGGCAACTGGGTGCTGTCGATCTCCGACAATCCGCTCGTGTTCCTGCTGCTCGCGAACATCTTCCTGCTGTTCGTCGGCTGCTTCATGGAGACGATCGCGGCGATCACGATCCTGGTTCCGGTGTTCATGCCGATCATCGCCAAGCTCGGCATCGATCCCGTGCACTTCGGTCTCGTGATGATCCTGAACCTGATGATCGGCCTGTTGACGCCGCCCGTGGGCATGGTGCTGTTCATCCTGCAGAAGGTCGCGCGGATCTCCTTCGAGGCGACCGTCAAGGCGGTGCTGCCCTGGCTGTGGCCGCTGCTGGTCACGCTCGCCCTCATCACCTATATCCCGCAGCTCGTGCTCTGGCTGCCGGGCATCATGTACCCGTAGCGGCGCGATGAGACCGAAGGGCCGCCCCGAGGGCGAATCAACCCCGAAGCGCGTCAGCGCGGAGGGAAGTCCAGTGAGCCCGATCGAGCGCGTCGAGCTGTTCCAGGTCGACCTCACGCCTCCGAAGCCGCGGAGCGACGCGATCCAGTCGTTCGTCCGCCAGGAGACGCCCGATCGTGCGCATCACCTGCGCCGATGGCGCGCAGGGCATCGGCTACGCGTATACGATCGGCACCGGTGGGTCGTCGGTGATGGCGCTCCTCGCCGACCACCTCGCGCCGCGACTCCTTGGACGTGACGCCTTCGAGATCGAACGGCTGTGGAAGGAGCTCTTCTTCCACACGCACGCCACCGCCGTCGGCGCGATCACGAGCCTCGCGCTCGCCGCGATCGACACCGCGCTCTGGGACCTCAAGTGCCGGCGCATCGGATTGCCGCTGTGGAAGGCCGCCGGAGGGGCGCAGCCGCGCGTGCCGGTGTACACGACCGAGGGTGGCTGGCTGCACCTCTCGCCGGAGGAGCTCGTCGACGAGGCCGCAGGGGCGAAGGCGCAGGGATTCCGCGGCACCAAGATCAAGGTCGGCCGCCCGTCGATCGCCGAGGACGTCGCGCGGCTCTCGGCCGTGCGGCGCGCGGTGGGCGACGGGTTCGAGATCATGACCGACGCCAATCAGGCCTTCACGGTGGCCGAAGCGCGCCGCCGTGCGCACGCCTACGCGCCGATCGGTCTCGCCTGGCTCGAGGAGCCACTGCCGGCGGAGGACCTGGGGGGGCACGCCGAGCTGGCGGCGGTCGCGACGATGCCGATCGCGGTGGGCGAGTCGCTGTACCACCCGTCGCACTTCCGCGAGTACCTGGAGCGCGGCGCGTGCTCGATCGTGCAGGTCGACTGCGCGCGCATCGGCGGCATCACGCCCTGGCTCAAGGTCGCGCACCTCGCCGAGACGTTCAACGTCGCCGTGTGCCCGCACTTCCTCATGGAGCTCCACGTCTCGCTCGCGGCGGCGGTGCCGAACGGCGCCTGGGTGGAGCACATCCCGCAGCTCGACGCGATCACCACGTCGCGGCTGGCGATGGCCGACGGCTTCGCGATCGCGCCCGACGCGCCCGGGCTCGGCATCGACTGGGATATCGCCGCGATCGAGCGGCTCGCCGTCGCGCGCACGACGATCGGAAAGTAGGGTCAGACTCGACTTTTCCACTTCACTTTCGCGGCGGAACCGAATTTCGCCCGGAAAGTCGAGTCTGACCCTACTTCCCGGGCAGACAAGGAACCGACATGCTGAACCAAGCCTCGCTGACCATCCGCCTCCACCCCGACGACGACGTCGTCATCGCTCGCGCGCAACTCGTCGGCGGGACCAAGCTCATCGACGAGAACGTGACCGTCGCCGGACTCGTGCCGCCCGGCCACAAGGTGGCGACCCGGGCGATCAAGGCGGGCGCGCCGGTGCGCCGCTACAACCAGATCATCGGCTTCGCCGCCAAGGACATCGCGCCGGGCGAGCACGTGCACCTGCACAACCTGGCGATGGGCGCGTTCGAGCGCGACTACGCGTTCTGCGCCGACGCAAAGCCCACCGAGTACGTCGCCGCGCCGGCCACGTTCATGGGCATCGTGCGACGCGAGGGGCCCAACGCCGGCAAGGTCGCGACCCGCAACTACGTCGGCATCCTGTCGACGGTCAACTGCTCGGCGACGGTCGCGCGCGCGATCGCCGACCACTTCACGCGCGAGCGCCTCGCGGCCGGCGGTGGCCAATTCGCCAACGTCGACGGCGTCGTGGCGCTGACGCACGGCTCCGGTTGCGGCATGGACACCTCGGGCGAGGCGATGCGCATCCTGCGCCGCACGCTCGGGGGCTACGCGAGGCACCCGAACTTCGCCGGCGTGCTGGTCGTCGGGCTCGGCTGCGAGGACAATCAGATCAGCGCGCTCCTCGGCGCGCAGTCGCTCGCGGAGTCGCCGCTGCTGCGCACGTTCAGCATCCAGGACACCGGCGGCACCGCGAAGACGATCCGGCGCGGCATCGCCATGGTCGAGGAGATGCTGCCGCGGGCGAACGACGTCCGGCGCGAGCCGGTGCCCGCGTCGCACCTGGTCGTCGGCCTGCAGTGCGGCGGCAGCGACGGCTACTCGGGCATCACCGCGAACCCGGCGCTCGGGGCGGCCGTCGACCTGCTGGTGCGTCATGGCGGCACCGCGATCCTGTCCGAAACGCCCGAGGTCTACGGCGCCGAGCACCTGCTGACGCGCCGCGCGGTCTCGCGGGAGGTCGGCGAGAAGCTGGTCTCGCGCATCGCCTGGTGGGAGGAGTACACGGCGCGCGAGAAGATGGAGATGAACAACAATCCCTCGCCGGGCAACAAGGCCGGGGGACTCACGACGATCCTCGAGAAGTCGCTCGGGGCGGTGGCCAAGGGCGGCACGACCAACCTGGTCGACGTCTTCGAGTACGCGGAGCCCGTCGCCGCGAAGGGCTTCGTGTTCATGGACACCCCGGGCTACGACCCGGTGTCCGCGACCGGACAGGTCGCGGGCGGCGCCAACATGATCGTGTTCACCACCGGACGAGGGTCGGCCTACGGCTGTGCGCCGGCACCCTCGCTCAAGCTGTCGACGAACACCGCGCTGTGGACGAAGCAGGAGGAGGACATCGACCTCAATGCCGGCAGGATCGCCGACGGCGGCACGAGCATCGCGCAGGTGGGCGAGGAGCTCTTCCGGCTGATGCTCGAGACCGCATCCGGCAGCAAGTCGAAGAGCGAGTCGCACGGCTACGGCCAGAACGAGTTCGTGCCCTGGTACGTCGGCGCGGTGATGTGAGCGTGCCCGTGGCCTTGCGTCCGGGTGGCGCACAGGCGCACGTAGGATGCAGGTACCGGGTCGCGCGGAGGAACGGTGCGGTGTGAATCGATAGAGTCAACATCGGACATGCGCGGTGCATCGTGCGCAGCGTGGAGTCATCCGGACACCAGGGAGCAAAACGAACATGGTGAGAGCGATTCGCTTTGTTATCGATCGCCGCAGCGGCGGCCGTATTCGCGGCCGCCTGACGTGCGCACGACGATGGCAGCCGATACGTTGGTGTCGTCGACCGGTACGCTGCGGCGCGACGCGCCGCGCAAGCGCGCGGAAGTAGAGCGGCGCTACGAGCCAGGTGAAGCGCATCGTACGAGCGCATCGCAACCCGAAGCGCAGCGGATGGGCCTGGCGCCGGGATGGACGTCAGTAGACGATGGTGATGCTGCTCGGAGCTTCGAGCGCGCGCCTGCGCCGAGGTCGCGCGCCTCGGCAGCTATGGCGCGTGTTCGCCGCGGCGGCGAAGCCCGAGACCAAGGCGCTCGGCGAAGCCGGCAACGACCTCGTGTTCAAGCCGTTCGTGCCGTGCCGCTACATAGACACGCGCGGCGCCGGCGGCAAGATCACGCCCCGTGCGCACGTTCGACCTCGCGAACGCCGGTCGCCGTCTACGGCGGCGACGCGGGCTGCGACCCGAAGACGCTCGCAGGGGTGGCGAACGAGGATGCAGATCGGCGCGCAGCGGTGAACATCGCGCTCGTCGACACGAGCGCGGCGCGCCGCCGGGATTCCTCGACGATGCGTCCGGCTGGCGTCGACGCGAGCTGACAGCGCTCGGTAACTGGTTCATAGCCTCGCCCTCGGCGCAGGACTCCAAAGCCGCGGTCGTGGCGATAGACCAGACCGCGCAGGCCCCCGAAGTAGAGATATTATACCTCGGGACCGGTGCACGTGATAGTGGATCTGCTGGGCGTGTTCATTTCGCCGAACGCGCATGTGAAAGCCGGAACTGCCCGCGGTCACGCCGCGGTGATGGCGCGTGTCGTAAAGCGGATCGACACTGGTGCCATCTGCCACGTCCGTCGCATTGCGGCGCGCCCCGGCCCGCGTTTAGGATTGCTGCTCCCTCGGGCGGGGCGGCGCAATCGCCAGCCGCCGGGGGCACGCCCGCGCTGGCGGCGCGGACACCATTGCAGCGCACTTGATCGGGGGAGCACGGACATGGATTGCACGGGTGGAGTTCGCCGTTTTGTCGCCGCGTCGCTGGTCGCGGCGAGTTTGGCTTCCGCGCAGGCAATGGCGAAGCCGGTCGCGGTCGACGACGCACGATCGCAGCGCGCGACGTCGCAGTGGACGCGGGCGCAGGCCGCGGAGATCCAGCAGCGCTTCGAGCTTGCGAAGGGCATCGTGCAGCGGCTCAAGCCCGACGCCGCGCGCCTGGGCCTGGCTACGGGGTGGGAGCGCGCGACGCTGACGATGCTGCTGATGCAGCCGTCGTCGGTGCTGATGGAAGCCAACGCGGCGCGCGACTACGCCGGCGTGATGGCGATGACGGCGCGCCACCGCGTCGAGGCGAAGGCGCTCGGCGATGCTTCGAGCGACCTCGTGTTCAAGCCCTTCACGCCGTGCCGCTTCCTCGACACGCGCAGTATCGGCGGCAAGCTCGCGCCGTTGCCCGCCGTGCGTTCGTTCGACATCTGCGACGAACGGCGCTGCTTACGGCGGCGACGCCGGCTGCGCGCCGGTGACGCTCGCCGGCGTGGTGAGCGACGACCAGATTGCCGCGCTCGCGGTCAACATCGCGATCGTCGACACGAGCCAGGGCGCGCCGGGCTTCCTCGGCATCCGTCCCGGCGGGCGCGACACAGGTGACCGCGCTCGATGAACTGGTCGAGCGGCGAGCCCGTCGACGCAGGACTCGAACGCCGCGATCATCACGATGGACCAGACCGCGCGGCCACGGACGAGTTCGAGATCTTCGCGTCGAGCCCGGTACACACGATCATCGACCTGCTCGGGCGCGTTCACGGCGCCGCAGGCGACCGCGCTCGACTGCGTCGACGTTCACGAGCGCGAGCTCGACGCGCACGGCCGACCTCCTGCGCTCAGCTGAGGCGAAGATCTTTTCCGCATCGTGCGGGGCCGGCTATACCGGTTGACCGGTGGAGGCTGCAACTACTTCACCCCACTGCAGGCGGAGCGCCGGCTGCCTACCGACAACAAGGTGATCTTGAACCGCAGCGAGCCAACCCTTCGACGGTGTTACCCAGACCTGGGAGAATCGCTGCATCTGCCAGATGGACGAACAACGACACCGTCATCCTGGCGTGTCCAGGCAAGGGCGATCTGCTGCCGCGTGCCAGGACGCTGATGTCACCATCCTGCGGCGCGAAGGCGCCGTGTCTTCGCAAGGCCCGCCGCGCGCGGGCCTTGTCGCTCTGCAGCAAGCATCGGCCGCTGCGTCGACTGCGTACGCGCGTAGAATGCGCAATGCAAGCGCATTGACTCCCGCGAGGACGATCCGATGACGAAGAAGGCGAAGAAGGGCGGCGTGAAGCTGCGCTCCGAGGAGTGGTTCGGCCGTCACGACCGCGACGCGTTCGTGCACCGCTCGTGGATGAAGAACCAGGGCTTTCCGCACGACCTCTTCGAGGGTCGGCCGGTGATCGGCATCTGCAACACGTGGTCCGAGGTCACGCCCTGCAACGCCCACTTCCGCGAGCTCGCCGAGCACGTGAAGTACGGCGTCCTCGACGAAGGCGGCTTCCCGCTCGAGTTCCCGGTGATGAGCCTCGGCGAGACGATGATGCGGCCCACCACGATGCTGTTCCGCAACCAGGTGGCGATGGACGTCGAGGAGTCGATCCGCGCCAACCCGTTCGACGGCGTCGTGCTGATGATGGGCTGCGACAAGACCACGCCGGCGCTGCTGATGGGCGCGGCCTCCTGCGATCTGCCGACGATCGGGCTCTCCGGCGGGCCGATGCTGAACGGACGCTACCGCGGCGAGACGATCGGCTCGGGCACGCACACGTGGAAGTTCACCGAGGCGCTCAAGCTCGGCACGATGAAGATGAGCGAGCTGCCCGAGGCCGAGGCGTGCATGTCGCGCTCCGCGGGCCACTGCATGACGATGGGCACGGCCTCGACGATGGCGTCGATGGTGGAGGCGCTCGGCATGGGGTTGCCCACCAATGCCGCGATTCCCGCGGTGGACTCGCGCCGCAAGGTGCTCGCGCGGATGGTCGGCCGGCGCATCGTGCAGATGGTCCGCGAGGACCTGCGCATGTCGAAGATCCTCACCAAGGAGGCCTTCGAGAACGCGATCATGGTCAACGGCGCGATCGGCGGTTCCACCAACGCCGTCGTGCACCTGCTCGCGATCGCGCGACGCGTCGGCGTGAACGTCACGCTCGACGACTGGGATCGGCTCGGCCAGAGCATGCCCTGCCTCGTCAACCTGATGCCCTCCGGCGACTTCCTGATGGAGGACTTCTACTACGCCGGCGGGATCCCCGTGGTCGTGAAGGAGATCGGCCGCTTCCTGCACAAGAAGGCGCTGACGGTCAACGGCAGCTCGATCTGGGACAACAGCAAGGACGCGGTGAACTACGACGAGCGCGTGATCACGCCGGTCGCCAAGCCCTTCAAGCCGCAGGGCGGGATCGCGGTGCTGCGCGGCAACCTCGCGCCCCAGGGCGCGGTGCTGAAGCCCTCGGCGGCGACGCCGAAGCTCATGAAGCACAAGGGCCGGGCCGTGGTCTTCGAGGACATCGACGACCTGCACCGGCGCATCGACGACCCGAAGCTCGACGTCAAGCCGGACGACATCCTGGTGCTCAAGAACTGCGGGCCGAAGGGCTATCCGGGCTTCCCCGAGGTGGGCAACTTCGCGCTGCCGGCGAAGATCCTGAAGCAGGGCGTGACCGACATGGTGCGCATCTCGGACGCGCGGATGTCGGGCACCGCCTACGGTACCGTCGTGCTGCACGTCGCGCCGGAGGCGGCGGCGGGCGGGCCGCTCGCGCTGGTGCAGAACGGCGACGTGATCGAGCTCGACGTCGAGCGCCGCAAGCTCCAGCTGCACGTCACCTCCGCCGAGCTCTCGCGCCGCAAGGCGAAGTGGAAGAAGCCGCCGCCGCACGCCGACCGTGGCTGGGTGAAGCTGTACTGCGACACGGTGCTGCAGGCCGACGAGGGGGTCGACCTCGACTTTCTCGCCGGCAAGTCCGGCGCGAAGGTGGGTCGGCCGAGCCACTGAGGCTGCGCGAGCCGACGATCGCCGCGATCGCGGGTGATGCCTCGGCCCCGGCGCCGCGGCGTCGGCGGATCGGCGCGCTAGAATCGGTGCCGACGGAGCCTCCGGTGCAGATCAGCGTCGACATCTACGCCACCCTCGCGCTGGCCGCCGCGGCGCTGATCGTCGGCCACCTGCTGACGCGGCGGATCGCGTTCCTCGAGCGCTACAGCATCCCGGACGCCGTCGTCGGCGGCATGCTGTTCGCGCTCGTCGTCACGCTGCTCCGCGGCGCGGGCGGCGTGCAGGTCGAGTTCGATCCGGCGCTGCTCACGCCGCTCAACGTCATGTTCTTCACCACGGTCGGGCTCTCCGCCGACGCCCGGGCGCTGGCGAAGGGCGGCAAGCTCCTGCTGATCTTCTTCGTCGTCGTGGCTGGTGCGCTCGTGCTGCAGGATGCGATCGGCGTGGCGATGGCGAAGGCGTTCGACCTTCATCCGGCGATCGGCCTGATGGCGGGCTCGATCACGCTCTCGGGCGGGCATGGCACCGCGGCGGCGTGGGGCACGAAATTCCTCGAGGAGCGCAACCTCCAGGGCATCGTCGAGCTCGGCATTGCCGCCGCGACGTACGGGCTCGTCGTCGGGGGGCTGCTCGGCGGCCCCTTCGCCGAGTGGCTGATGCGACGCCACGCGATCCGCGGCACCGGCGAGACGAAGGCCGCGACCGACGGGACCGGCCGCCGGTCCGCGACGGCGCCGGCGCCGCTGTCGCTGATCACGCTGGTCGCCACGTTGCTGCTGATCTTCGTGTCGATGGCAATCGGCTTCGCGCTCTACCGCGCGATCGGTCAAGGGGCGTTCACGCTGCCTTCGTTCATCTGGGCGCTGCTGGTCGGCGTCGTGCTGCGCAATCTGCTGTCGCTGACCGGCCTGTATCAGGTCAACGACCGGGCGCTCGAGGTGATCGGCACGCTCGCGCTGTCGCTGTTTCTCGCGATGATCATCATGACGCTGAAGCTCTGGGAGCTCGTCGATCTCGCGGGGCCGATCCTCGCGATCCTGGTGGTCCAGACGATCGGCGCTGCTCGCCTACGTCGCGTTCGTGACCTTCCGCGTGATGGGCCGCGACTACGACGCCGTGCTGCTTTCGACCGGGCAACTGGGCTTCGCGATGGGATCCACCGCCACCGCGATGGTCAACGTGCAGGCGGTCGCCGACCGCCACGGTCACTCGCCGCTCGCGTTCCTGCTGATTCCGGTGATGGGCGCGTTCCTGATCGACATCGCCAACGCACTCATCATCCAGGGCTTCCTGGCGCTGCCATGGTTCACCTGGTGAAGCGCGCGCTGCTGCTCGCTCGCTCGCGCTTGCGCTCGCCGGCTGCGCGCGCGGCCCGGCTGCGACCGACGTCCGCGATGCGCTGCAGAAGCAGCTCGACGACGCGCTCGGCGGCCGGGTGCGTCGCGATCGAATCGCTGCAGCGTGCCGGCGGCGCGCCGGGCCGGGACGGCGCCGCGCGGCTCGTCTATTACAACGCGTCGCTCAAGCTCGCGCGCGACTACGACTTCACCAATTGGGACGGCCACACCGTGACGTCGCTCGCCAACCTGCTCGGCGCCGGACCGAAGGGTGTGTTCGGCATCAAGCCGGAGGGCAACAAGGCGGGGGACGAGCTGGGTGTCTACGGCAGTGCCGCGTTCGCCGAATCGGGGGGACGCTACACGTTGGTGGCGGTCGCGCCCGCCGCCGCGGCCGAGATACCGGTGCCCGCAGCGGCTGCCGCCTCCGCGGTGCAGCCCCGGGCGCGCGAGGTCGTGCCGGCGACCGCCGCGGAGGCCGCGCACGCGCGGCTGGCCGGACTGTTCTCGGCACGCACGCCACGGCCGCTTTCCGAAAGCGAGCGGGAGTCGATCCTGCGCGAGGAATTCGAGCACGCGTACGCGCGGGCGCGCGCGCGGCTCGACCGGGCGGCACAGGTCGCGGTCCTCGCGCGCGGCCCGGTCGGGGGCGCCTATGCCGAGCTCGCGCAGGCCCTGGAAGCGCGCGCCGCGCAGGCAGCGTTGCCGTTCGAAACCGTCCGCAGCGACGGCAGCCTCGGCAACATCCGCCTGTTGAACGACCGTACCGCCCAGTTTGCGCTGGTGCAGAATGACGTCGCGCGGAGCGCCCACACCGGCCGGGGCCGCTTCTCGGGGGCGCCGCAGCCCGAGTTGAGGGCCGTCGCGAGCCTCTTTCCCGAGACGATCCATCTCGTGGCGCGCGCGGGCAGCGGCATCGGGGGGCTGGGTGACCTGCGCGGCAAGCGCGTCGACCTGGGCCTGCCGGGTTCGGGCACGCGCACCAATGCCGCAACGCTGCTCGCCGCGTCGGGGATCGCCGAGAGCGAGCTCGCGTCCGTGAGCGGAGCCGCGCTCCCCGATGCCGCGGCGTCCCTGGCTGCCGGACGCATCGACGCGTTCTTCGCCACCATCCACGCTCCCGCGCGCGAGATCGGGCGGCTCGCTGCGGGGACGCCGCTCGTGATCGTTCCGATCGGGCCGAGCCGCGAGCTGGTCGACAGCGGGCTCTTGCCACACACGCTGCCAGCGCTCACCTATGCGGGTCAGACGACACCCGTGCCCACGCTCGCCGCGACGGCGCTGCTCGTGACGCGCGCGGACGTCGCACCGGCGACGGTCGAGGCGATGCTTCGGCTGCTGTTCGAGCGGCGGGAAGGTACGGCGACGGCCGCCGTTGCACAGGTCGCGGTGACGCGTGCGCGCGACGGTGGCATCCATTCCGCTGCATCCCGCGGCGGAGACGTGGCTTGCCGCACACGGCGCGCCGGCGAAGGAAACCGCGCAGCGGTGACTGCCGGGCGAGCGAGGAACGCATGAACGAAGCCATCGACACGGTCGACTACATCGGCGGGCGCACGCGACTCTACGGGATCGTCGGCCACCCGATCGAGCAGGTGCGCTCGCCGGAGATGTTCACCGCGGAGTTCCGCCGGCGCGAGCGCGACGCGATCCTCGTGCCGCTGCACGTGCTGCCGGACGACTTCGACGCCACGCTGCCGGCGCTGATGCGCCTGCACAACCTCGACGGCCTGGTGTTCACGATCCCCTACAAGGTCCGTGCGTGCGCGCTCGCGGCCGAGCTCGGCGTGCAGGCGCAGCGCGTCGGCGCGATCAACGCGCTCGCGCGCGGCAGCGACGGCCGCTGGCGCGGCGAGATCTTCGACGGCTTGGGCTGCGTCGAGGCCTTCCGCCGCCGCGGCATCCCGCTCGCGGGACAGCGCATCGCGATGATCGGCGCGGGCGGCGCCGGTGCGGCCGTCGGCGTGGCGATCGCAGGCCAGCGGCCGCAGTCGATGCGCGTGCACGATCTCGACCGGGCACGCGCCGAGGCGCTCGCTGCCCGGATTCGCGGCGCGGATCCGGCGATCGACGTCGCGGTCGCGCCGCCTTCGATCGTGGACACCGACGTGCTGCTCAACGTGTCACCGGTCGGCATGCTGGGCGACGCGCGCCTGCCGGTCGACGTCGATGCGCTGCCCTCTCGACTGACCGTGTTCGATGCCGTCGTGAAGCCCGATCGCACGCCGCTGATCGAGCTCGCCGCCGCCTGCGGCTGCACCACCGTGATCGGTCGCGAGATGATGCGCGGGCAGGTCTCGCGCATGGTCGATTTCTTCCTGGCGGGTGGCCAGGAAGGGGCCTGAACGTTCTGGAGCCGGCATGGACACTTCGCGGTCGCCTGCCGCTCGCGGTGACGGTCGCCGAGCCGTCGGTGCACGGCCAGGCCGCGTTCGTGCGGGCGGCGCAGGACGTCGGCGCCGACTGGGTGATCCTGCAACCGCCGCCAGTCACGGGAATGGGCGAAAACGAGTTGCTGCGCTTCTTCGGTGCGGTCGCGGCGACGACCGACCTCCCCACCAACCCCTGGAGCTGCCCGAGTGCCTGCGCGCAGGCTGCGTCGGGATGATCCCGGCGCCGGAGTGCTTCGATGTGCAGGTGGCGGTCTACGAGGCGATGCGCCGGGAGACGCCGGAGGGCGACGCCGAGGCCGAGCGCCGCTACCGCGAGATCCTGCCGCTGATCGTGTTCATGATGAGCTCGGTGGAGACATTCGTCTGCTATGGCAAGCGCGTCGTCGCGCGACGGCTCGGCATCGAGCACGTCTTCGACCGTGCGCCGTGCCAGCGGCCGACCGAGTTCGGCCTGCTCACCGCGGAGCGGCTCGCCTCGGCGCTGCCGCTCGCTGTGAGACCGCGATGACCTCGCTCCCCACGCTCCCGGCATGGGTTCGCATCGCGCGAGGCATCGCGATCGCCGCGATCGCACTGGCTTGCGCGGGGCCGGCGTCGGCGCAGATCCAGATCCCGGGACTCGTGTCGCCGTCGGCGAAGGACGCGAAGGAGCCGGCCAAGGCGCCCGAAGTCGAGACGCCGGCCCAGGGGCTCGAGCGCGCCAAGCGACAGCTCGAGGAGACGCGCGTCGCAATGGCGCGCAACGAGCCGGCGCCGCCTGGCGTGAGCGAGGCCGAGGCTGGCGCGCTCCAGGACGTCCTGCTCGAAACCCGTTCCTCGTACGAGGCGCAGATCCGCCAGTACGAGGCGCTGTCCAGGGCGTCCGCGTTGCGGCAGGAAGCGGAGCGCCGCGTCGGCACCACGACCCTCACCACGCAGCCTCCGTATTCGATTCTCGTGGGCGACGAGCTGCGCGGCAAGATCGCGGCCCAGCGCGCGCGTATCGACACGCTCCGCTCCGCGGAGATGCGGCTGAAGCGCGAGGCGGAGCGCTATTTCGCGCAATCCCAGCGCGCCGACGAGGCGCTGCGCCGCGCCAGCGAGGCTGCGGAGACCGCGAGCGGCGCGGACGCCGCGGCCGCGGCGTGGCGCCGCAAGGTTGCCGAGGCCGGCGTTCGGCTGGCGGCGGCCCGCACGACGCTCGCGCAACTCGTCGGGAAGTCGATCGACGAGGAAGTCGCCGCCCGCACGGCCGAACTGGCCGTGATCGAGTCGGATCTCGCGACGGTTGCCGGTCACTCGCGATTCACGCGCGAAGACCTCGACGCGACGCAGGCGCGGATCAGGGAGTCGAGCGCGAGACACCGCCGTGAGCAGGAGCGCCTCGGCGCGCTGGCGGTCGGCTACCTGAAGCAGCGCGACGCCGCCGCGCGCGAGCTCGAGCGCCTGCGCGCGACCAGCGACGCCTCTGCCGCCGAGGTGGCGCTCGCCGAGGCGCGGGCCGCGCTCGCCGAGGCCCGGCTGCGCGGCAACGAGGCCGAGCTCGACGCGGCGCGCGGAGCGGCCCGGCTGACCGATGCAACAGCGCTAGCCTGGGCCGACCGGTTCGCGGCCATCGGCGGTTCGAGTCCGGTGGAGCGGGCCGCGGCGATCGAGCGCCTGCGCGCGCTCTCGACGACGCTCGCCAACTGGGCAGGCTACGCGCGCAACGTGGTCGCCGAGGCGCGGCAGGAGCTGCGCGAGGCCGACATGCGCAGGCAGGCGGCGACCGCAACGGGCATCGCGTCGCTCCTGCAGGATGCCGCCGACGCCAGGCGGCGCGGGGTGGCTGCGCTCGAGGGTGTCGAGGACGAGATCGATCGCACCACGCAGTCCGTCGACGCATGGATCGCCGAGTTCGACCACGCACAGGGCGAGCGCTCGGCCGGCGAGCGGATGGCGGACGGCTGGAGCGCGTTCAAGTCGGCGGTCGGCCGCATCTGGAACTTCGAGCTCTTCTCCGTGGAGGATTCGGTCGTCGTCGACGGCCAGCACGTGGCCGTGGCGCGCGGCGTCACCGTCGGCAAGAGCGTCGGTGCGCTGCTGATCTTCCTGGGCGGCCTGTGGGCCGTCGGCAGCCTGCTGCGCGTGCTGGAGCGCCGCCTCGTCGCGCGCGGCTTCAACGCGCCGTGGGTGCGCACGTTCAAGCGCTGGGTGATGGTGCTCGCAGCGCTCGTGCTGCTGCTGCTGACGCTCAACGCGGCGCGCATTCCGCTCACCGTGTTCGCCTTCCTCGGCGGCGCGCTGGCGATCGGCGTGGGCTTCGGCACGCAGACGATCATCAGGAACTTCATCAGCGGGATGATCGTGCTCGCCGAGCGGCGCGTGCGCATCGGTGACACGATCGAGGTCGACGGCATCACCGGCACGGTGGCCTCGGTCGACTTTCGCTCGACGACGGTGAAGGGCTTCGACGGCGTCGAGACGATCGTGCCGAACTCGGTGCTGCTCGAGAACAAGGTCACCAACTGGACCTTCACCGACCAGAAAGTGCGCCGCTCGGTCAAGATCGGCGTGGCCTACGGTTCCGACCTGCGCATCGTCTCCGACCTGCTCGAGGAGACGGTCAAGCGCCACGGCAACGTGCTCGGCGACCCGGTGCCGCAGGTGTACCTCGAGGACTTCGGCGACAACGCGGTGGTCTTCCTCGTGCACTTCTGGGTCGACCTCGCGCAGGTCGCGAACTCCATGCGGGTGATGAGCGACCTGCGCTTCATGATCGGCAAGCGCCTGGACGAGGCGGGCGTCGTCATCGCCTTCCCGCAGCGCGACATCCACCTCGATGCCCCGCGACCGATCAAGGTCGAGATCGTCCGCGACGCAGGCGCTTCCGGTGCCGTACCTGGCTGAAGGGCCTCAGACGGCTGCGCGATGGCGCTGTCGCAGGCCGTAGCGCGAGCGCACGGCCCGCGTCTCGAACACGAGCGCCGCGAGCGCCGTGACGAGCGCCACCGCGCCGAGGATCAGCGCCATGCGCGCATAGGGCTGTCCGAACGACACGCGCTCGGCCGCTAAGGTCGCGAGCGTGCGCACCCATTCGATCGCGCCGGCGACGAGGCCCGCCTGCAGCGCGCGTGCCGCCCAGGGCCGGCGCACGAACAGCAGGGCGAGCGCGGCCACCGCGAGCGCCGCGAGCCAGAGCGCGCCGGCGCGATAAAAGTGCGCGCCGAGGAGCAGCGCGGCCAGCACGACTGGAGCGAGGCGCAGGAGCAGCATGGTACGTGGATGGGGACCGCGGACGGGTAGGTTAGCGGTGCGCCCGGAGGCACGCCTTGATGCGCATCAGCGCTTCGCGCATCTCGGCACGCGTGCGGCAGGTACCCGAGTGCGGTCAGCGCAGGTTATGCTCGCGTGAATCGGTGCCGCGCGGCACTCTTCCGCAGTGCCAGGTGTTCGATGGGGGTTTCATGCTCAAGATCTGGGGGCGCCTTTCTTCGGTCAACGTGCAGAAGGTCGTCGCCTGCGCGAATGAGCTCGGCGTCGCGTACGAGCGCATCGACGCGGGCGGCAAGTTCGGCGTGGTGAGCACGCCCGAGTACCGGCGGCTCAACGCGAACGGCCTCGTGCCGGTGATCGAGGACGGCGGATTCGTGCTGTGGGAGTCGAACGCCATCGTGCGCTACCTCGCGCGCGTGCACGGTGCCGGCACGCTGTGGCCCGACGACGCCCGCGAGGGCGCCGACGCCGACCGCTGGATGGACTGGCAGGCGAACTGCGGTGACGCCGGCGATGTTCGGGGCCTTCTGGAACCTGATCCGGCTGGAACCGCAGCAGCGCAGCCTGTCGGCCATCGACGAGTCCGCGGCGAAGACCGAGGCGCTGATGGCAATCCTCGATGCCCACCTCGCTGGCCGCCCCTTCGTCGCCGGGGCGCGATACACGATGGGCGACATTCCGCTCGCGTGTGCCGTGCACCGATGGCTCGGCCTGCCCTTGCGACGCGTCGCGCGCCCGAACGTCGAGGCGTGGATGGCGCGCATCATGGCGCGACCTGCCTATGACGGGGTGCTCACGCTGCCGATCGTGTAGCGCTTCCTGCGGTCGCGTCGGTCATCGGGTCGCCGTGCGGGCGAGCGCCGCGTCGGACACGAATGCGTTGGACCGACGTTCCTCGCCGAACGTCGACATCGGCCCGTGCCCCGGCACGAAGCGCACGGCGTCGCCCAGCGGCCAGAGCTCCTCGACGATCGAGCGGATCAGCGTGTCGTAGTCGCCGCGCGGAAAGTCGGTGCGGCCGATCGAGCCGTGGAACAGCACGTCGCCCACGAACGCGATGTCGCGGGCGCGGTCGGCGAAGACCACGTGACCCGGCGTGTGGCCAGGGCAATGGCGGACCTCGAAGACGAGCTCGCCGACGGCAACGGTGTCGCCCCCGACGAGCCAGCGATCGGGCTCTGAACGGTCTCGCGCCCGGCACGCCGAACATCGCCGACTGCCCGGCGAGCTGGTCGATCCAGAAGGCGTCGTCGCGGTGGGGGCCCTCGATCGGAACGCCCGTGCGCTCGGCGATCTCGGCCACGCCGCCGCAGTGGTCGACGTGGCCATGGGTCACCAGCACCTTGTCGAGTGTGGCACCGCTCTTCGCCACGGCGTCGAGCAGCCGATCGACCTCGCCGCCGGGATCGACCAGCGCGGCGCGATTCGTGCGCGCGCAGATCACGAGCGAACAATTCTGCTGGAACGGCGTGACGGGAAGGACGGAGAGCTTCACGGATTCGGACCCCGGGCTGCGTGCCGCCGCCCATCGCCGCCTCGACGGGGCACAAGCGGCTCGTGCCGGCGGCGCCGTTCGATGATACCGCTTGCCATCGTCCCTTCGCGACGAGTCAGAACAGCTCGCGCTGGTGGGAATCCTCGCGCGGCGGCGCGAAGCGCGACGTGTCGAGCGGGGGCGTCTTGCGCTCGAGCCGGAAGCGCCGGACGGCGATCGCAAAGCGCTGCTCCAGCAACTCGGCAAAGGGGCCGGTTCCTCGCTGGCGCACGCCGAACGTGGCGTCGTAGGCCCGTCCGCCGTGCAACTGGTGCATCAGGCTCATCACATGCGCGGTGCGGAGCGGATAGTGTGCGTCGAGCCAGTCGCGGAACAGCGAGCGCACCTCGCGCGGCAGTCGCAGCAGGATGTAGCCCGCCTCGCCCGCGCCGGCATCCGCGGCGGCGGCGAGGATCGCCTCGAGATCGCGGTCAGTGAGCTGGGGGATCACCGGCGCGATCATCACGCCGACGGGCACACCGGCGGAAGCGAGCGTCCGGATCGCCTGCAGGCGACGCCGGGGCGACGCCGCCCGCGGCTCGAGGCGGCGCGCGAGTTCCGGGTCGAGCGTCGTCACCGAAAGGTACACGCGCGCCATGCCCTTCGCCGCCATCGGGGCGATGATGTCGAGGTCGCGCTCGACGAGCGCGCCCTTGGTGACGATGGTGAACGGGTGCGCGCACTCGGCGAGCACCTCGAGAACGCCGCGGGTGATCCGCCAGGTGCGCTCGATCGGCTGGTAGGGGTCGGTGTTGGTTCCGAGCGCCATCGGGCGGCACGCGTATCCGGGGCGCGCGAGCTCCTCGCGGAGGAGCGCCGGGGCGTCGGGCTTCGCGAAGAGTCGTGACTCGAAGTCGAGGCCGGGCGACAGATCGAGGTACGCATGCGAGGGCCGCGCGTAGCAGTACACGCAGCCGTGCTCGCAGCCCTGGTAGGGATTGATCGAGCGGTCGAACGGAATGTCGGGCGAGTCGTTGCGCGCGATGATCGTTCGTGCGCGCTGGATCGTCACCGTCGTCGCCAGAGCCGGCGGCGGCTCGTCGAACTCGTCCGCGACGTCGTCGACCCGCTCGCGGACGTCGCGCCGGAATCGGTTCGCGGGATTGTGCGTTGCGCCCCGTCCGCGCTCGCCGTCGCGGCGGGGAAGATCTGCGGACGACGGCATCGAGGCTTCCGGCGCGGTGGCGCGATGACAGCAGAACGATCGTTCGATGGATCATACCAATGCCCGCACGATGCGGGAAGGGCGGCGGCGCTCGTCGTGGTGGGCCGGGTGCGGCCGGCGACGCTGCGCTACCATCCGCGGCATCAGGACAGCCAGCGATGACCCGGCCCAAGACTCATCGTTTCGACACGCTCTCGCTCCACGCGGGGGCGAAGCCCGATCCGGCGACAGGCGCGCGCGCGACGCCCATCCACCAGAGCGCGTCGTTCGTGTTTCCGGACGCCGACCATGCGGCGGCGCTCTTCAACATGGAGCGCGCGGGGCACGTGTACTCGCGGATCTCGAACCCGACGTGCGCGGTGCTCGAGGAGCGGGTGGCGGCGCTCGAGGGCGGGGTGGGCGCCATCGCCACCGCAAGCGGCCAGGCGGCGCTGCATCTCGCGATCGCGACGATCATGGGCGCGGGCGCTCACATCGTCGCCTCGCGCGCCCTGTACGGCGGTTCGCACAACCTGCTCGACTACACGTTGCCGCGCTTCGGCATCGCGACGACCTTCGTCGATCCGCGAGACATCGAGGCGTGGCGGGCGGCGATCCGCCCGGAAACGCGGCTGCTGTTCGGCGAGACGCTCGGCAATCCGGGCCTCGACGTCCTCGACGTGCCGCGGGTTGCGGAGCTCGCGCACGAGCACGGATTGCCGCTCCTCGTCGACTCGACGTTCACCACGCCCTGGCTCATGCGGCCGTTCGACCACGGTGCCGATCTCGTCTTCCACTCGGCAACGAAGTTCCTTTCCGGGCACGGCGTGGTGATCGGGGGCGTGCTCGTCGACGCGGGAACCTTCGACTGGGACGGTCCCGCCGCTCGCGGCAAGTTCCCGACGCTGACCGAGCCCTACCGCGGCTTCCACGACATGGTGTTCGCGGAGGAATCGACGACCGCCGCGTTCCTGCTCCGCGCGCGTCGCGAGGGCATCCGCGACTTCGGTGCCTGCATGGCGCCCGCGACTGCATGGCAGATTTTGCAGGGCATCGAGACGCTGCCTGTGCGGATGCAGCGACACGTCGAAAATGCACGGCGCATCGTGGCGTACCTCGCTGCGCAGCCGCTGGTCGCGGCGGTGCGCTATCCCGAGCGCCCGGACCACCCCGACCACGTGCTCGCGCAGCGGTTGCTGCCCGGGGATGTGGCGCCGTGTTCAGCTTCGATCTGGCGGCGACGCGCGAGCAGGGACGGCGGTTCATCGAGTCGCTGCGCATCTTCTCCCACCTCGCGAACGTCGGCGACGCGAAGTCGCTGGTGATCCATCCGGCGTCGACGACACATTTCCGCGTGTCCGCCCAGGACCTGGCGCGCGCAGGAATCACCGAGGGCACGATCCGCCTCTCGATCGGCCTCGAGGATCCCGACGACCTGATCGAGGACCTGTCCCGAGCGCTCCATGCCGCGGGCAAGGCGTGATGCGCGTCCAGGTCGACGGCGGCGAGGTCTACTGCTACACCGGTACGCGGCCGATAGACCCGTCGCGTCCGTCTGTCGTGTTCGTGCACGGCGCGGCGAACGACCACAGCGTCTTCGCACTGCAGTCGCGCTACTTCGCGCATCACGGTCGCAATGTCCTGGCGGTGGATTTGCCGGGCCACGGACGATCGGTCGGGGCGCCGCTCGATAGCGTCGAGGCGATCGCCGACTGGATTCCCCGCTTGCTCGACGCCACCGGCATACGTGAGGCGGCTCTCGTCGGCCACTCGCTCGGTGCGCTCGTGGCGCTCGAGGCGGCGTCGCGATTCCCATCCCGGATCTCGCGCATCGCGCTGCTCGGTCCGGCCGTCCCCATGACCGTATCGGAAGCGCTGCTCGATGCGGCGCGCGCCGACGATCACGTCGCCTTCGAACTGATCGCCGGATGGTCGCACAGCGCCGGAAAGCAGCTGGGCGGGAATCCGGTGCCGGGCATGTGGATGATGGGAAGCGCGCTGCGCCTCATGGAGCGGTCGCGTCCCGGCGCACTCCATGTCGACCTACGCGCATGCCACGAGTACACGAACGGCATTGCGGCAGCCGCGGCCGTGCGATGTCCGGCGCTGCTGATGGTCGGGGCGCGCGACCTCATGGCGCCGCCGAGAGCTGTGCAGGGGCTCGTCGATGCGCTTGCCGAAAAACGGGTCGTAATGCTGCCGGACTGCGGCCACGCAATGATGGCCGAGCAGCCGGACGCGGTACTCGACGCGCTCGCCGCTTTCCTCTAGGTTAGCGTGCGTGCGAGTCCCGCCGGCGAAGCGGGGCCGCGGTCCAGGAGGAAAATTCGTGGCAGACGAGGATTCCACAGGGCCGCGCGACGTGTCGCGCGTCGTTCCCGGCGCGCATGCGCCGGAAGAGGCTTCGGCGCTCCCTGGTGTGCGCACGGTGGCGCTTTCGGAGCCGTTTCGCTGGCTCGCGAAAGGCTGGGACGATTTCCGTCACGCTTGGCGGTCGAGCATCTTCTACGGCGCGGTGTTCGCCCTGATGGGCTGGCTCATCGTCTTGGTCTTCCGCAACGCGTCCGAGTACGTCTGGGGATTGACCACCGGATTCCTGCTCGTCGGGCCGTTCTTCGCGACCGGCATCTACGAGCTTTCCCGCCAGCGCGAACGCGGCGAGGCCACGATGCTCGCGCCCACGATCGACGTCTGGCGACCCAACCTCGGCTCGATCGGCATGTTCGCGCTCGTGCTCGGCGTGTTGCTGCTGGTGTGGTCGCGCGCCTCGCTGGTCGTCATCGCGCTGTCGTTTCCCGACGAGATGCCCTCGCTCCAGGGCTTCATGGCGAACGCCCTGTCGCCCAAGAACCTGGAGTTCGTCCTGGCCTACTTCGCCGTCGGCGGCTTCTTCGCTGCGCTGGTCTTCGCGATTGCCGTCGTGTCCGTGCCGATGATGCTCGACCGCAACACCGACGGAATCGTCGCGGCCCTCACGAGCCTTCGCGTCTGCCGTGAAAACGTGCTTCCGATGGCGGTCTGGGCGGCGCTGATCGCGATCGTGATCGGCGCGGGCTTCCTGCTCTGGTTCGCCGGGCTTGTCGTCGCGGTCCCGGTCATCGGCCACGCGACATGGCATGCCTACAGGGCGCTTCGTCGAGTAGGAGGCGTCGCTCCCCGCTGCCCCGTCACGGCAAGACGTCGAACAGCCCGGCCTTGACCGCGAGCGCGACGGCTTCCTGCCGGTTCGCGGCGCACATCTTGGTGCGCGCGGAGTCCATGTGAAACTTCACGGTCCGCGGTGCAACCGATAGCTTTATGGAGATGTCTTCGTCGGTGAGACCGCGCGCGACCAATCCGAGTACCTGCACCTCCCTGTTCGTCAGCGCGGCACCTCGAAGGCGAGAAGGAATGCCACGTTCCACGACGTTGCGCATGAAGACCTCGTGGAAGTGTGTGCCAAATGCGTAGAGTGTCCCGAGGCTTCGCTCGACCTGTTCCACGTCGACTCGCTGCCTGGAAGAGTTGTAGCAAACAAGAACTCCGTTGTGATTGACGTCGTGCAGGGTGAAACAGGCACCGCTGCGGACTCCGAACCGGGCGGCGTCGCTCAGAAATCTGTTCAGCCGTGCCGACCGACCGTAGAAATCCTCTGCATTCCAAACGACCATTGTCGATCGGTCGTATACGAGTTGAATCCTAGGGTCGATCTCGATGTATGCCTCGTCGTCATACACTTGAGCCCATTCCCGTGGAAGCGTTGTAAACACGTATAGCTGCGCATTTCGATTCGGGCGAGGCGTGCTGCTGAATCCGCACATGAACGAGTCGAAGCCCATCAACCGTACGATGTTACCGACGATCGGTGCGAGATCCCCTCCGCCGCTTGCCACCTCGAGCAGTGGCTTGAACATCTCTGGTACGAGCTGGACGTTCCCAACGTCCGCGTGCTTGAAGTCTATGAAGCGGAGCATGATCGAAATGAGACGTCAGCTGATGCTTGCGGTCAATTCAAGTACGTCTGCAATACGGTTGATATTCGATCTACAAATGACCTTCAAGCGCAAGACCGAGTGGTTGGCGTCAGGTACTTCGTGCTCCAAGGAATCGTGAAGCGATTTCCCACATGCGCGGCATTGGCACGGCGAACGTATCCATAATGGCCCACTGCTCCGCCACTGCTACGGGCGTCGACGACCCGTCGCACGACCGGAGCTTGAGGAAGTCCCATCAAGAACCGCCGGACCGCGATTTCGGGAGCGAATGCGTCGTCGGTGATACTTATAACAAGCGCGGGCACGGTCAGCCGAGCCATCCTGTCCAAAGCGACAGTCTCGCGCGCAGGGTCGCCGCCCGCGGCGCCGGGCCGATAGTCGGGTGTCCGTCGCGACGCCCACTGCAGGGCGACCCGCCGCGGCAGGTCGTCGCCCAGGCCGAGTCGGCTGGCCGGAAAGTATCCGACGACCCTCGCTGCCGCCGGCATGAGCACGTGCCACATGAACGCCATCGGCCACCGCCAGGGCTGGAGGTAGTCACCCCAATAGGCGGTGTGCGGTGCAATGAACACCATCTGGTGGAGCACTGGCGCGTTCGGTGCGGCCGCGGCGATCATGCAGCCGATGCTGTGGGACACGCTGGCAAGTCGCGCCGCCGGGAACCGCGCGCGCATCGCGTCGATGGCGCTGACCTGGTCGAGTTCGCACCAGTCCTCGATCCCGGCGTCGAAGTTCCGCCAGCTGGCCGGGCGTGAAATGCCCACGCCGCGGTAGTCGTAGGCGAGCACCGGCAGTCCCTGCCGCGCGAGGAAGCGCAGGAAGTGACGGTATCGCAGCGACGACAAGCCGCCGCCGGCGTTGAAGACGACGGCATCGGCGGGATCGCGGAGGTCGGCGCGGGCAAGCAGCAATGCGCCAAGTCGATAGCCGTCGGGCGCGGCGATCTCGAGCCTGGACTCGACGACCTCGACCACTTCCGCAGCGACGTCGCCAGGCACGTTCATTTCATGCCGGCCTTGCGGTCACGCGGATTTCCACTTGATCGAGCAGCCGATCGCCGGATGCTGCTCGGCGGGCGCCGCGCCGGTTCGCGCCGTCTGCACCATCGCCTCGTAGAGTTCGCGGCGATTGCCCTCCCTGCGGCGAGCGGCCGGTGTCGTCGAGTCGGCCCCGGTACGCGAGGCGGAGGCTGCGATCGAAGCCGAAGAAGTCCGGCGTGCAGACGGCGCCGTAGGCGCGGGCCACTTCCTGCGTTTCGTCGAACACATACGGAAATCCGAAGCCGTGCTCGGTCCGCGACACGCTGCATCGTTTCGAACGAGTCCTCCGGATACGCGGATGGATCGTTGCTCGAGATCGCAATCGCACCCACGCCTTCGCGCGCGAGGTCGTGCACGTCTCGCACGATCTTTCCGATCACCGCCTTCACGTAGGGGCAGTGGTTGCAGATGAACATCACCACCAATCCATGCGGACCACGGACCGAGTCGAGGGTGTGCCGTCGACCGTCGGTGCCCGGCAGGTCGAAAGGCGGTGCGGGCGTTCCTAGCGGCGTGTCCGGGGGTGAGAGCGTGGCCATTAACGGACCTCCTGTGGGGCAGACGTTGCAGTCTCGGGTCCCGCAGCGCTTGCGGCCCCGCGCGGCCCGCCGAACCGACAACGTCAGGCGCAACGGCCGTGCGCATGGGACATGGCAGAATCGTAGCATCGGGACCGACTCGACTGCGCCAACGATGACCATCGTCCGACATGTTGCTGCAGGCCCGCTCCTTGCCGCCGTCGCGCGGCAGCTGGACGGTTGCGTCGACGACTCCTGCCGCATCGACCCGGCGGCCGCACCGTGACGTTCCGACCGGGCAATGACCCGCGGGCGTCGCAGGGAAGCGACGGCTCGGCATGCAGAGGGCCGGTGGGTGCGCCACGCTTCCACGTGGCTGAAGCGATGCCGCGCGATCGTCCCGGATCGCGGTTCGCCCTGCCGGAGGGCGTCGCCATGCACGCGGTCCGCGTACTCAGGCTGCGGCTGGGCGACGCCGTGACGCTCTTCGACGGCACCGGCGGTGAGCATCGCGCCACGATCGTCTCCGCGGAGCGCCACTCGGCAATCGTGCGGCT
Organism: uncultured beta proteobacterium; assembly: GCA_963705175.1. Lineage (GTDB taxonomy): Bacteria > Pseudomonadota > Gammaproteobacteria > Burkholderiales > Casimicrobiaceae > VBCG01. The sequence goes on from CAVPJE010000015.1 coordinate 65,330, forward strand.
CGACGAGTTCGATCCGGTCGAGCGGGAAGCGCCTGTGGCCACGACCCTCGTGATGTCGGTGATCGCCGCGGATCCAATGGACTTCGCGGTACGCAAGGCTGTCGAACTGGGCGTCCACGCGGTGCAGCCGGTGGTCGCCGCGCGCAGCCAGGGGGTGCCGGGCGGCGATCGCGTCGAGCGCCGCGTCGCGCACTGGCGTGCGATCGCGGTCGCCGCGTGCGAGCAGTGCGGCCGCAATCGCGTGCCGCCGGTCCTGGCGCCCGTGCCGCTGGCGACGTGGCTTGGCCAATTCGAGGGCGAACCGGGTATTGCGGCCGTGCTCGCGCCCGGCGTAGCGAGGTCGCTTGCGTCGCTTGCGGCGCGCAAGCCGCCGAGGCATCTGCTCGTGGGGCCCGAAGGCGGCTTCACGGACGACGAGCAGTCGCTCGCGGTCCGCCTCGGTATCCTGCCGGTACATCTGGGGCGCCGCGTGCTGCGTGCCGAGACCGCGGCGCTGGCGGCACTCGCCACGCTCAACGCCGTCGCCGGCGACGCGCGTCAGGACGCGTAGTACGGCCGCGTGACCGGCCGGCAGGGCTGGCCGGCGATCGCCATGGCGAGTGCTGACACGTCCTCCCAGGCGCTGCCGCGGCCGAGTCCCTTCGACAGGGCATCCAGACGAGCGAGCGCGCCGAGCATCGGATGGAGCGCCTGCACGGAGATGCGCCGCACGGCGCGTTCCATCGCGGCCTGCCGCTTGCCCCATACCCGGGCGCTGCGCAGCGCGACGGCGGTCGGCGTGCCCGCAGCGCGTCATTGCCTGCACCGCGGCGATTGCGCGCAGGTCTTCCGCGAGCGCCCAGATCGCGAGCTGTGGACCGTCGCCGCTCCCCTCCAGTACCGAGAGCACCCGAAGCGCGCGCCCGGCATCGCCCGCAAGCCACGCTTCCGAAGCGGCGAACACGTCGTAACGGGCGACGTCGGCGACAGTCGCCTCGACCGTGTCGTGGTCGAGCGCGCCTTCCGGCAGCAGGAGTGCGAGCTTCTCGATCTCCTGGCGCGCCGCGAGCAGGTTCCCTTCGCAGGTGTCGGCGAGAAACGCGAGTGTCTCGGGTGCGGCGGTCTGCTTCTGGCGCGCGAGGCGGGCGGCGATCCAGCGCGGCAGCGCCTCGCGCGCCAGCGGCTCCACCGCGACGACCACGCGCGGCTGCGGCGAGCGCCGTGAACCAGGCTGACGACTGTCCCGCGCGGTCGATGCGCGGGAGCGTGATCAGCGTGACGTTGTCGGGACTGGGTCGGGCGGCGTAGGCTTCGAGCGCCTTGCCGCCTTCGATGCCCGGGCTTGCCCGACGGGATGCGCAGGTCGACGAGGCGCCGATTGCCGAACAGCCCGAGGCTCGCATTCGCCGCCAGGAACGTGTCCCAGCGGAAGTGCTGTTCGACGATCAGGACTTCCCGATCCTCGATTCCCGCGCGCCGGGCCGCCGCACGAACCGCATCGCCGGCTTCGAGCGCGAGCAGCGGCTCGTCGCCGTGCACGACGTACAGCGGGGCGAGCGAGCGCCCGAGGTGGGTCGGCAGGTCGTCGGGCCGGAGATTCACGCCGGCGGCCGCACCGACTGGAGCCGACGCACGATCTGCTGCACCGCGTCCGACTGCATTTCCCGCAACAGGCGTTGCTCCTGGATCTCGCGCGCCAGTCGCTCGCTGTCGTCGTAGGTGTAGGTACGCAGGATCGTGATCTCGTCGGGCTGCGCCCATTCGCGCCCATCGTTGCTGCGCACGCGGAATACCACGTTCTTGGCGAGCATGTACTCCTGCACGCGACCTCCCGGGGACAGCGAGAGCACTTGCTTGTCGTCGAACGACGCGCATGATCTCGACGATTGCCTGGGCCCCGGCGGCGGTTTCCGTCACCTTCGCGCCGCCGGATGCCTCGAGCGCGCGGGCGAGCTCGCTGGCGAACGTGGGTTGCCCGGGCGCGCTCACGAACACCGTGGAGAACGCGAAGCTGGCCTCGCCGCGCAACCGGAAGCCGCAGGCGCCCGCGCCGAGCGCCGCCGCCAGCACGGCCACGACCGCACGCCGCGACGCCCTCCGGACGTCAGGCGACGACATTGACGAGCTTTCCGGGGACGATCACGACCTTGCGCACGGCTGCGCCGCCCACATGCTTCGCCACGTCCGGCGACGAGCGCGCCGCGGCCTCGATCGCATCCCGGTCCGCAGTTGCCGGCACGACCAGCTTGCCGCGGAGCTTGCCGTTGACCTGCAGCACGAGCTCGATCTCGTCCTGCTCGAGCGCCCCGGTGTCGACTTCCGGCCACGCCGCGTCGAGCAGGTCACCGTGCCGGGCGGCGAAGCCGAGCTCGACCCACAGCGACCACGCGGTGTGCGGCACGACGGGATAGAGCACACGCAGCAGGATCGACAGGCCCTCGCGGGCGAGCGACGCCGCGCCGCGCGAGCCGCGTGGCAGCGCCTCGAGCGTGTTCAGCATCTTGTAGCCGGCCGACACGACGGTGTTGTACTGGATCCGCTCGTAATCGTAGTTCGCCTGCTTGAGCGTCAGGTGCAGCTCGCGTCGCGCACTCCTGATCGTGCCGTCGGCGTCACGCGGGTCGAACGCGCCATCGGCCGCGGCGACCGTGTCCTTCGCGCCCTGCGCGTATGCCCACAGGCGCTTCAGGAACCGGTAGCTCCCCTCGACCCCGGCATCCGACCACTCGAGCGTCGCCTCCGGCGGCGCCGCGAACATCACGAAGTGGCGCGCGGTGTCGGCGCCAAAGCGGCCGATCAGGTCCTCCGGGTCGACGCCGTTGCGCTCGGACTTGGACATCTTCGACACGCCGCCGTACTCGACGGTCGTGCCGTCGGGGAGACGGCCGCCCTTGATGCGCCCCCCTTCGTCGTGGATCGTCGCGACGTCCGCCGGCGGGAAGTAGTCGAGCCCGCCCTTCGCGTTGCGGCGGAAGAAGACGTGGTTCAGCACCATGCCCTGCGTGAGGAGGCGCGTGAACGGCTCGTCGAACTTGACGAGCCCCATGTCGCGCATCACCTTGGTCCAGAAGCGCGCGTAGAGCAGGTGCAGGATCGCGTGCTCGATGCCGCCGATGTACTGGTCCATCGGCATCCAGTAGTCGTTGCGCGCGTCGACCATCGCCGTCGCGTCCGGGCAGGTGTAGCGCATGTAGTACCAGGACGAGTCGACGAACGTGTCCATCGTGTCGGTCTCGCGCCGCGCCGGCTTGCCGCACTTCGGGCAGTCGACGGCGAGGAAGTCCTCGCGCTTCGCGAGCGGGTTGCCGCTGCCGTCCGGCACGCAGTCCTCGGGCAGCACGACCGGCAGGTCCTTGTCGGGCACGGGCACCGGCCCGCAGGCACCGCAGTGGATGATCGGGATCGGCGTGCCCCAGTAGCGCTGCCGGGAGATGCCCCAGTCGCGCAGCCGGAACGTGACCTTCTTCTCGCCGAGTCCCTTCGTCGCGAGGTCGGCGGCGATCGCGTCCACGGCTGCCTTGTAGTCGAGACCGTCGTACTTTCCCGAGTTCACGCAGCGGCCGCGGGCCTTGTCCTCGTACCAGGACTGCCAGGCGTCGGTCGAGAACGACTCGCCCTCGACGGCCACCACCTGGCGGATCGTCCAGCCCGTACTTCTTCGCGAACGCGAAGTCGCGCTCGTCGTGCGCGGGCACGCCCATCACCGCGCCGTCGCCATAGCCCATCAGCACGTAGTTGCCGACCCAGACCTCGACGTCGTCCCCCGTCAGCGGATGGACGACGGAGAGGCCGGTGGACATGCCCTTCTTGTCCATCGTCGCGAGGTCGGCCTCCATCACGCTGCCGCGGCGGCACTCGTCGATGAACGCGGCGAACGCGGGACTCGACTTCGCGGCGTGGAGCGCGAGCGGGTGCTCGGCGGCGACAGCGCAGAACGTGACGCCCATGATCGTGTCGGCGCGCGTGGTGAACACGAACATGCGGCCGTCGCCGATCGGCGCGTCCGTCGGCACCCCGGACATCGTGCGTAGAACGCGAAGCGCACGCCTTCGCTCTTGCCGATCCAGTTCGCCTGCATCGTCTTGACCCGCTCGGGCCAGCCGGCCATGCGATCGAGGAAGGCGAGAAGCTCCTCGGCGTAGTCGGTGATCCTGAGGTAATAGCCCGGGATCTCGCGTTTCTCGACCACCGCGCCGGTACGCCACCCGCGGCCGTCGATCACCTGCTCGTTGGCGAGCACGGTCTGGTCGACCGGATCCCAGTTGACGACCTGCGTCTTGCGATAGGCGACGCCGCGCTCGAGCATGCGCAGGAACAGCCACTGGTTCCACTTGTAGTAGCCGGGATCGCAGGCCGCGACCTCGCGTGACCAGTCGATCGCCAGCCCCATCGCCTGCATCTGCTTCTTCATGTAGGCGATGTTCTCGTACGTCCACGCGGCGGGCGCCTTGCCGCTCTTCATCGCGGCGTTCTCGGCCGGAAGGCCGAAGGCGTCCCAGCCCATCGGCATCAGCACGTTCCAGCCGCGCATCCGCAAGTGCCGGTACATCACGTCGTTGATCGTGTAGTTGCGCACGTGCCCCATGTGCAGGCGGCCCGAGGGATAGGGCAGCATCGACACGCAGTAATACTTGCGCGCGCCGGGTTTCTCGACGGCTCGATAGGCGTCGGCGGCACGCCACGCGGACTGCGCGGCCGACTCGATGGCGGCGGGATCGAACGGCTTCATGCGGGGGGCGTGCCGCGTTCGACGCGCGGCGTCTGGCGATGGCGAACCATCGATTATACCGGCGGGAGTGCGCTCGCCTCGGCAGGGAGCCCCTGCACGAGCACCCAGACGCCGAGTGCGGCGAAGAGCGCCGCCGCGACGATGCGGATCGCCTTGAACGGAATCCGGTCGGCGGCGAGATTGCCGGCGAACACGACGGGGGCGTTGGCGACGAGCATGCCGATCGTGGTGCCGATCACCACCGCAAGCAGCGAGGGATACCTGGCGGCGAGCATCACCGTGGCGACCTGCGTCTTGTCGCCGATCTCCGCCAGGAAGAACGCGACCACCGTGACGCCGAACACGCCCCAGCGAGAGTGGCCGGAGGGCTCGCCATCGTAGGTGTCGGGCTTGAGCGCCCAGGCGGCGACCGCGAAGAACGACAGCGCAAGCACCCACTTCAGCACGTCGGCCGGGACCACGCCGCGTACCCAGTTGCCGACCCAGCCGGCGATCGCGTGATTGGCGAGCGTGGCGACCGCAATGCCCGCGACGATCGGCCACGGCCGGCGGTAGCGCGCCGCGAGCACGAGCGACAGGAGCTGCGTCTTGTCGCCGATCTCGCCGATCGCGACGATGCCGGTGGAGACGAGGAGTGTTTCGAGCATGGAGGGGCCGCGCGCCGGGACGGCGCTCGGTGCTGCGGTCCGCGCGCGACCCCTGGCTGGCTGGCATCGCGCGAGAAGGCACATGTTAGCAGCCGCGCGCATCGCCACCGGTCGGCCGGTCGGCGGCGCCCGGCCGGCCGCGAACCCTGCTCCTGGGGTCGCGACCCGCCGGGTGGCAAAATAGACGTTCGCCGCACGGAACCGCCGCGCCGCGCCGCCGCTCCTACCTCGGGGTCTCGCGCCGAGTGGGCGGTGACCTGTTTGCGGTCCATTCACCCGCCCTGCCATGCCCATCCGCCGCGCCCTGGTGCTCGCTGTCGCAGCCGTCTCGTCGATCCTGGGGATCGCGGCCGCGCATGCCGCGCCGGTGCGCACGCCCAACGTCGAGGCCGAACTCGTCTCCGAGCGCAGCGCGCTGGTGCCCGGCCAGGCCGCGACGGTCGCGCTGCGGCTCAAGATCCGCGACCACTGGCACACCTATTGGCAGAACCCCGGCGATTCCGGCCTGCCGACGACGCTCGACTGGAAGTTGCCGGGCGGCATCACTGCCGGCCCGATCCAGTGGCCGGCGCCCAAGGCGCTGCCCGCCGGACCGCTGATCAACTACGGCTACGAGGGCGAGGTCTTCCACCTGGTCGACCTCGCGGTGCCGGCGACGCTTCCCGCCGGGACGCCGGTGACGCTCGCCGCGCGCGCCGACTGGCTGGTCTGCGAAGACACCTGCATCCCGGAGGGCGTGGACCTCTCGCTGACGCTGCCGGTCGACGCCAGCGCCGACGCGCACCCGAAGTGGAGCGCGCCGATCCGGGCAACCCGCGATGCGCTGCCGAGGCCGCTCGCCGGCTGGACGGTGACCGCGACCGGCGACGGCCCGAAGGTGCGGCTGGCGCTCGCGGCACCCGCGGGCGCCCCCGACCCTGGCGTGGTCCGCTTCTTCCCTTTCAGCGAAGGGCAGATCGAGCCGTCCGCTCCCCAGGCGCTCGCGCGCGACGGGTCCGGACTTGTGCTGACGCTGCCCGTCGCCAACCAGTTGGCGCCGGGATTCACGCGCGTGGCCGGCGTGCTGACCGCGCCGGGCGGCCTGTCCGGCCCGCGCGCCGCGACGGTCGACGTGCCGCTCGCCGGAACCGTGGTCGCGGGCCCCAAGCCGCTCGAGGCGCCTGCGCCGAAGGTCGACTTCGTCGGCGCCGGCACGTCGGCGCTGTCGCTCTGGGCCGCGCTGGCGTTCGCTTTCGGCGGCGGCATGCTGCTCAACCTGATGCCCTGCGTGTTCCCGGTGCTGTCGATCAAGGCGATGGGATTCGTGAAGCACCACGACGCCCGGTCGACGATGCACGGCGAGGCGATCGCCTACAGCGTCGGCGTGGTGCTCTCGTTCGTGCTGCTTGCGCTTGCGCTCGTTGCGCTCCGCGCCGCGGGCGAGCAGCTCGGCTGGGGCTTCCAGCTGCAGTCGCCAGGGGTGGTGACCGCGCTCGCGCTGCTCTTCTTCCTGCTCGCGCTGAATCTCTCGGGCCTGTTCGAGTTCGGCATGTTCGCGCCGCAGGCCGCGGCCGGCTGGACCTCCAAGAACCGCTCGATCGACGCCTTTCTCGGTGGCGTGCTGGCGGTCGTCGTTGCGTCGCCCTGCACGGCGCCGTTCATGGGGGCGGCGCTGGGTTACGCGATCACCCAGCCGGTGGGCGTGACCATTGCGGTGTTCGTCGCACTCGGCCTGGGCATGGCGCTGCCGTTCGCGGCGCTGGCGTGGTTCCCGGGTTGGCGCCGCCGACTGCCGAAGCCCGGGCCGTGGATGGAGCGCGTCAAGCAAGTCCTCGCGTTTCCCCTCTACGCGACTGTCGCCTGGCTCGCATGGGTGCTGGGCGCGCAGGTCGACAACGACGCCGTGCTGCGCCTGGCACTCGGCCTCGTGATGGTCGCGTTCGCCGCGTGGGCGTGGCGAGCATTCCGCGGCGGGGCGGCGCGCGGCTTCGCGCTCGCGGCAGCGGCCGGACTCGCCGGCGCGGGCGTGCTGATGGCACCGCTCGTCGCCGGGCCCGTCGCGACCGCCGAGGCCGGCGCCGCGAAGTCAGCCGCGGACGATCGATGGCAGGCGTTCTCGCCGGTTCGCGTCGAATCACTCGTGGCAGCGGGGCGCCCGGTGTTCGTCGACTTCACCGCGGCGTGGTGCGTCACCTGCCAGGTCAACAAGCGGCTCGTGTTGAATGACCCTGATATCGTCACGGCCTTTGGCCGCAAGAACGTCGCACTGGTCCGTGCCGACTGGACCCGCCGCGATCCGGAGATCACGCAGGCGCTCGCCGCACTCGGTCGCAACGGCGTCCCCGTGTACGTGCTGCATCGTCCGGGCAAGAGCCCACTCGTGCTTCCCGAGGTGCTGCAGGCCGGGATGATCCACGACGCGCTTTCGACACTTTGAACGTGCGGGAACCGCTGCCCGCTGCCGTCGTCTGACGCAGGTCGCGCTCCGATCCCGCGTCCCTTCCGAGGAGATCTCCATGCACTTCCCCGCTGTTCGCCTCGCCACCGCTGCCGTCGTCGGGCTCCTCGCCGGCGCGGCACTCGCCGCCACGCCGGGCCAGCCCGCGCCCGACTTCACGGTCAACGACGCCTCCGGCAAGCCGGTGAAGCTCTCGGAGTTTCGCGGCAAGCACGTGGTGCTCGAGTGGACCAACCCCGAGTGCCCGTTCGTGCAGAAGCACTACAACGCCAAGAACATGCAGGCGCTGCAGAAGGAGTTCGGCGCGAAGGACGTGGTCTGGCTTTCCGTCAATTCGACCAGCCGCAACCACGCCGAGTACATGGACGGCGCCCAGATGGCGGCGTGGATGCAGAAGCAGGGCGGCTCGCCGAAAGCCGTGCTGATCGACGACGCCAGCACGACCGGCCGCGCCTACTCCGCACGCACCACGCCCCACATGTTCGTCATCGACCCCGCTGGCAAGGTCGTCTACGCGGGCGCGATCGACGACAAGCGCTCCGCCAACCCGGCGGACGTCAAGGGCGCGAACAACTACGTCCGCGCGGCGTTGAACGAGGCGCTCGCCGGCAAGCCGGTGACGACCGCCAGCACGACGCCCTACGGCTGCAGCGTCAAGTACTGACCGCCGAGGGCCGGACCGCCGCCCGATGTCGCTCGAAACCTGGCTCGCCTTCTTCGTCGCCTCCTGGCTCATCAGCGTTTCACCAGGCGCAGGCGCGATCTCGTGCATGGCGGCCGGGCTGCGCCACGGCTTCCGCACCGCCTTCTGGAACATCGTCGGGCTGATCCTCGGCATCATGTTCGTGCTGGCGATCGTCGCCGCAGGCCTGGGGGCGATCCTCGCGGCGTCTTCCGTCGCGTTCGCGGCGGTGAAGTGGCTGGGCGTGGCCTACCTCGTATGGCTGGGCATCGAGCAGTGGCGCGCACCAGCGTTCGCAGTCGACGCGAAGGCGGCCGAGGCCGCATTGCCGGTGACCCCGCGTGAGCTCGTCTTCAAGGGCTTCCTGGTCAACGCGACCAACCCGAAGGGCATCGTGTTCATGCTCGCGGTGCTGCCGCAGTTCATCGACCCGACGCGCCCGCAGCTTCCGCAGTACGCGATCTGCGGCGCGACGCTGGTGTTCACCGACCTCGTGGTGATGAGCGGCTATACCGCCTTCGCGTCGCGCGTGCTGCGCCTGCTGCGCGAGCCGCACCACATCAAGGCGATGAACCGCACGTTCGGCGCGCTGTTCGTCGCCGCCGGCGCGGTGCTCGCGACGTTCAAGCGGGCGAACTGAAGGCGGCCCGACTCGGCGGCAGGTTCAGCGGCGAAACAGGCGTTCCATCTCGCGCCGGAACTTCACCGCGTCGGCGTCCGCGTCGTACTGGACGTCGTCCCAGCGCACCGGCGCGTTCGCGGCCACGGCGCGCTCGAGCTTCACGCCGTGCGCGAGGCCGAGCGGCAGCCCGCCCAGTGCCAGCGAGTCCGCGGCCGGCATCAACTTGCCGTACACCGTGTAGCCCCCTTCGCCGTCGAGCGTCTCGCCCGCGGCAAGGTCGCGCTTCGCGGTTGCGACCACGTCGCCGTGCCAGGCGATCGGCTGGCCTGTCGGCTCGCGACGCAGCCCCGCGGAGGCGACGCTGATGCCGAGCTCCAGGCCGATCGCGTGATAGGGCTTGTACATCGCGCTGTAGCGGCCGGACGGGTCGGTCGAGAAGCCGTACTCCTTGAAGCAGCGGCGCACGTAGTCCTCGCCGGTCGGCGCTCCCGCGCGGAACGTCACGTAGACGCCCCAGCGCAGGTCGCGGAACACCGGCCGGCCGTCGCGCTCGAGCGAGGAGATCACCTCGACCTGCCCGACGTGGTGCAGATGGCCGCCTTCGTCGCGCGGACGCAGCACGCGCGGCAGGTCGTCGACGCCGCAGGGCGGGAACTCGAGGCCGCCGGGCGCCGGGGTGAGTCCTGTCGCGTTGGCCACCGCCGCCATCTCGATCGCGCTCTTCGTGCCGTCGAGGAAGGAATTGAACATCTGCGCGTTGAAGTCGCCGGCCGCGACCATCTCCGGCGTGAAGCCGTAGTGCGGCCACACGGTCGCGGGCGTGGACGCGTGGTACTCGGGCAGGTACTTCGTGCCCTTGCCGGCGGCGACGACCTCGAACCCGGCGGCGCGCGCCCAGTCGACCATCTCAGAGATCAGCGCCGGCTGGTCGCCGTAGGCGAGCGAGTAGACGACGCCGGCCTCGCGGGCGCGCTGTGCGAGCAGGGGACCGGCGAGCGCGTCGGCCTCGACGTTCACCATCACCACGTGCTTGCCGTGCGCGCAACAGGCGAGCGCGTGGCGGATGCCTGCGGAGGGACTGCCCGTCGCGTCGATCACGATCTCGACCTCGGGCGCGGCGATCATCGCGAGGGCATCGTCGGTGACGCACGTCGTGCCGGCCCGCCCGGCTTCCGCCACCGAGCGCGCGCCGAAGCGCTCGGCCGGCCAGCCGGTGCGCGCGAGCGAGGCCTTCGCGCGGTCGGGGGCGAGGTCGGCGATGCCGACCACGTGGATGCCCGGCGTGTGCTTGGCCTGCGCGAGGTACATCGCGCCGAACTTGCCGGCGCCGATCAGCGCGACACGGAGCGGCTTTCCGGCAGCCGAGCGCTCGTGGAGCATGCGATGGAGGTTCATCAGGTGCCTCGCGGGCGAGGTCTGTTCGAAGAGGGGGGATTGTCGCCGATTCCGCGGCCTCGTCCGCACGAGGCGACGGGCTGCGCTACGATCGGATCTCCATTCCTCGCGGGAAACCGTCATGTCGCTGCACAACGTTCTCGTGATCGCACTCCTGGCGCTGTCGACGCCCCTCTCGGCGCAGGAGACGTCCGCGTTTCGCGTCGCGCCGCGGCCTGCCGGCCCGGGCATCGCGATCGGCTTCGCCGCCGACATGCTGAGGACCCGGGGCGGCACCGATCTCACCGACTACTCGGTCGGCGCGCTCATCTCGGTGCGCCATCCGGCGACGGTGCACCAGTTCGCGATGGGCATCGCCACCGAAGCCTGGGCGCTGCCGGGGTCGCTTTCCGTCCTCGTGGGCCACGAGTCCGCGGTGGTCAACGAGGAGCCGTTGAATGGCTATCGCAAGGTCGCGGTGAACGCGGTCATGAAGAACCGGGCGGACGGCGGTCCGGCGCCGCGGATGCCGCAGAACGCCAACAGCATCGCGTACTGGGTGACGGCACAGCCGGGGACCGGTTTCGAGCGGGGGCTCGTGTTCGATCGCGACTCGCTCGCGGCCGTCGGCAAGCGCCCGGCCGTCGTGGATCTTTCCGAGCTTCCCGACGCGATGATCGGGGAAGTCGACCTGATCCGGATTCGCAAGGACGTCTCCTTGCGCTACGACCCGACGACGCGGCAGCTGGTGCTGCACATCGATTACCCGAACACCGCGCGGAGCGGACCCTAGCGCGTTCAGTCGATTCGGAGCCGCTTCCTCCTGCGCGGCGCGCACGCCCTGCGGCTCCGGCACACGGCGCGCGCAAGAGAGGTCGAACAGGATGGCGTCGAATGGCGGGGGCGGGGAGGTCACGTCCGCAGCGCGATCGCGAGGCCGATCGGGATGAAGATCACGCTCATCACGTTGCCGACCAGCACGATCGACGCGACCTTGCCCGGCTCCTGTCGATACTGCTCGGCGACCATGAAGTTCAGCACGGCCGGCGGCAGCGCGGCGAACAGGAACAGGAGGCCCGTCTGCATCGGCGTGAGGCCGAGGAACGGCGCGAGGACGCCCGCCATCGCGAGGCCCGTGAGCGGGCAGACCAGGCCGCCCACGACGCCGAGCCGCGCGTCGCCCCAGTCGATCGCGGTGAGCCGGACACCGAGCGACAGCAGCATCATCGGGATCAGGCCGTCGCCGACCATCTTGAACGTCACACCGAGCCAGTCGGGCAGCGGTGGCTGCAGGACGGCGAACAGGAATCCGGCGATCGTCGACCAGACCATCGGATTCTTCAGGAGCCGGCCGAAGCGCGCGTGGTGGTCGATGATCCACGCCCCGAGCGTGAAGTGCAGCAGGTTCGACACCACGAACAGCGCGACCATCGGGCCGAAGCCCTGCTCGCCGAACGCGAGCACCGCGAGCGGCAGGCCCATGTTGCCGCAGTTGTTGAACATCATCGGCGGCACGAACGTGCGCGCGTCCTGGTGCAGCAGCTTCGCGAATGGCCAGGCGAGCAGTCCCGAGCCGAGCACGATGCCGATCGAGCCGAGGATCAGTGGCGCGTCGCCGAAGACGTCGAACGACTTCGAGGAGAGCGCGGAGAAGATGAGGGCCGGCGCCAGCACGTTCATGCTGATGCGGTTCACCATCCCCATGTCGGGCTGCACGCGCCGGCCCCAGAAGTAGCCGACCGCGATGATCGAGAACACCGGCAGGATGATGCCGAGGATGCGCTCGAGCACGCCCCGATACCCCGCGCCTACAGGATGTACTTCGACAGGTTGTCGTCGCCCGCGATGCCGGCGAGCCGCGAGTCGACGAAGGCGGCGTCGATCGACACCGTGCCGCCTTCGTTCCTCGACGCGTGGAACGAGACGTCCTCGAGCATGCGCTCCATCACCGTGTACAGGCGCCGGGCGCCGATGTTCTCCTGTCGCTCGTTCACCGCGTGCGCGATCTCGGCGATGCGGCGGATGCCGTCCGCGCGGAAATCGAGCGTCACGCGCTCGGTGGCGAGCAGGGCCTCGTACTGCCGCGTGAGGCAGGCGTCGGTCGCGACCAGGATCTGCTCGAAGTCGGCGACGGAAAGCGAGGCGAGCTCCACGCGGATCGGAAAGCGGCCCTGCAGCTCGGGGATCAGGTCGGAGGGCTTGGACAGGTGGAACGCCCCCGAGGCGATGAACAGCACGTGATCGGTGCGGATCATGCCGTACTTGGTCGTCACCGTCGTGCCCTCGACCAGCGGCAGCAGGTCGCGCTGCACGCCCTGGCGCGACACGTCGGCGCCGTGCGTGCCCTCGCGCGAGGCGATCTTGTCGATCTCGTCCAGGAACACGATGCCGTTCTGCTCCGCGGCAGCGAGGGCCTTGGCCTTGATCTCCTCGTCGTTGACGAGACGTCCGGCCTCCTCCTCGGTCAGCACCTTGAGCGCCTCGCGCACCTTCATCTTGCGCGTCCGGCGACGGCCGCCGCCGAGTTGCTGGAACATGCCCTGCAGCTGGCTCGTCAGGTCCTCCATGCCGGGCGGCGTCATGATCTCCATCTGCGGCGGCAGCAGGGCGACCTCGACCTCGATCTCCTTGTCGTCGAGCTTGCCTTCGCGCAGCATCTTGCGGAACTTCTGGCGCGTTCCCGAGTCGGCCGGCTGCATGTCGTGGAAGTTGACCTCGCGCGCCGGCGGCACGAGGACGTCGATCACGCGATCCTCCGCGGCGTCGATGGCGCGGTCGCGCACCTTGCGCATCTCCGTCTCGCGCGTCTGCTTGACCGCCATCTCGACCAGGTCGCGCACGATCGTGTCGACGTCCCGGCCGACGTAGCCGACCTCGGTGAACTTGGTCGCCTCGACCTTGACGAAGGGCGCGTCGGCGAGACGTGCCAGCCTGCGGGCGATCTCGGTCTTGCCGACGCCCGTCGGGCCGATCATCAGGATGTTCTTCGGCGTGATCTCCTGGCGCAGCGGCTCCGGCACCTGCTGGCGGCGCCAGCGGTTGCGCAGCGCGATCGCGACGGCACGCTTGGCGTCGTCCTGGCCGACGATGTGCTTGTCGAGCTCGGAGACGATTTCCTGCGGGGTCATGGGCGTGGACATGGGGAACTTCGCAGCGGCGAAAGCAGACGGCCACCGGGCGGGGGCCGCTGCATTCTACGCCGACATGCCCGGCTCGGCCGGCGAAGCGCTGGGCGTCGATGACCTCGATGTTCGTGCGCCGCGACGCCGCCGCCGAATTGCGTCCGACGTGGCCCCTGGTCCGCGGCATCGCCTATCATTGCGCTTGTACGCCGGAGTTCCCGGCGCCTCCCGAGATCCGGATGCCCCCCCACCGCGCCTGTCTCGCCGCGCTCTCCGCGGCCCTGCTGCTGTCCGCCTGCGGCACGACGAAGTCGCTCGACCCGCGGACCTGGTTCTCGAAGGACTCGACGCCGGCGCCAAAGGTCGCCGAGGTGCCCGGTGTCGAAGCCCGCCTCAAGGACATGCGGAGCGGCGTGAGCGGCACCGTGTACGTGCGCGAGAGCGGCGATCTGCTCGTCGTGCGGGTGGTGATGCAGACGGACCGCTCGGGAACCTACCGCATCGTCTTCCACGACAACGGAAACTGCAGTTCGCCGAACGCCTTCTCGGCCGGGGCGCCGTGGTCGCCGCCCGGGGCGTCCGCGCCGCCGGGACGCCTGGTGCCCCCGGCCTACGCGGGCACCGACGGCAACGTCAACCTGGTGGCTCGCATCCGCGGCGTGCGCATGGGTGACCTCGAAAAGCGCTCGGTGCTGGTCTTCCAGGGCGACGACACGACGCCGCCCCGGCCCGACGTGCCCAACAACGTGGTCGCCTGCGGCGTCTTCACGCGCTCGACCTCGCTCTTCTGACCGAACGACACCGCGCGCCCTCGCAGGGCGTCGCCACGAAAGTCATGGGCTTCCTCGCCGACAAGAAGATCCTGATCACGGGCGTGCTGTCGAACCGCTCGATCGCCTACGGCGTCGCACGCGCCTGCCACCGCGAGGGCGCGGCTCTCGCGTTCACGTACGTGAACGACGACCTCAGGGATCGGGTGGTGAAGATCGCCGCCGAGTTCGGGCCCTGCCCGGTGCTGCCGTGCGATGTGGCGCGCGACGACGACATCGCGGGGCTCTTCGGCACGCTCGGCGCGGAGTGGGGCGGGCTGGACGGGTTGCTGCACTCGATCGCGTTCGCGCCGCGCGAGGCGCTGGCCGGCGACTACCTCGACAGCCTGTCGCGCGAGGCGTTCGCGATCGCCCACGACATTTCGAGCTATTCGTTCGCGGCGCTCGCGAAGGGCGCGCGCCCGATGATGCGCGGCCGCCGCGCCTCGCTGCTCACGCTCACTTACCTGGGCGGCGTGCGCTCGGTGCCGAACTACAACGTCATGGGCCTCGCGAAAGCCAGCCTCGAGTCCAACGTGCGCTACCTCGCTGCCTGCCTCGGGCCCGAGGGAATCCGCGCCAACGGCATATCCGCGGGGCCGATCAAGACGCTCGCCGCCGCCGGGATCGGCAACTTCTCGAAACTGCTGTCGCGTTTCGAGGCGACCGCGCCGCTGCGCCGTGGCGTGACCATCGACGAGGTCGGCAACGTCGCCGCGTTCCTGCTGTCCGATCTCGCGAGCGCCATCACCGGCGAGATCACCTACGTCGACGCCGGCTACTCCACGGTCGCGGTGGCCGGAGAGGGCTGAAGCGCGCTGAAGTCCGCGCAGCCGTCACGGACGCCATGCCCTCGCGCACCTACGACGCCGTCGTCGTCGGCGGCGGTCACAACGGCCTTGCCTGCGCGGCCTACCTCGCCGCGGCCGGATGGTCGGTGTGCGTGCTCGAGCGGCGCGGCGTCGTCGGCGGCGCCGCGGTCACCGAGGAATTCCACCCGGGCTTCCGCAACTCGACGGCGAGCTACACCGTCAGCCTGCTCAATCCCAAGGTCATCCGCGACCTCGACCTCGCCGCCTACGGCCTCGTGGTCGTCGAGCGGCCGTTCGCGAACTTCCTGCCGTTGTCGGCGCGCGACGGCGACTACCTGAAGGTCGGCGGCGGCCTCGAGGCAACGCAGCGCGAGGTCGCCCGGCATTCGCGCCGCGACGCCGAGGCCCTGCCCACGTATTACGCCATGCTCGACCGCGTGGCCGCGGTGCTGCGCGACCTGTTGCTCGCCACGCCGCCCAACGTCGGCGGCGGCATTCCCGCGCTGCTCGACGCGTGGCGGGTCGCGAAGCGCTTCCGCCAGCTCGACCTCGCCGGCCAGCGCGACGTCCTCGACCTCTTCACGAAGAGCGCGGGCGACGTGCTCGACCGCTGGTTCGAGTCGGCGCCGATCAAGGCGGCGTTCGGCTTCGACTCGATCGTCGGCAACTTCGCGAGCCCGTACACGCCGGGGTCCGCCTACGTGCTGCTCCACCACGTCTTCGGCGAGGTCAACGGCAAGCGGGGGCAGTGGGGCCACGCGATCGGCGGCATGGGCGCGATCACGCAGGCGATGGCGAAGTCGTGCGCGGCACGCGGTGTCGAGATTCGCACCGGCGCGCCCGTCGCTCGCGTCGTCGTCAAGGGGGGTCAGGGCCATCGGCGCGGAACTCGAGTCCGGCGAGGTCGTCGAGGCGAAGCGTGTGGTCGCGAACGTCAACCCGAAGCTGCTGTTCGAGCGCCTGGTCGCCGCGGAGCACCAGCCGGACGATTTCCGCGCGCGGATCGCGGCGTACAAGTGCGGCTCGGGAACGTTCCGCATGAACGTCGCGCTGGCCGCGCTTCCCGACTTTCCCGCGCTCGCCGGCGAGGGCCCGCACCTGTCGAGCGGCATCGTCATGGCGCCCTCGCTCGCGTACATGGAGCAGGCGTACTTCGATGCGAAGTCGTCGGGCTGGTCGCAGGCGCCGATCGTGGAGATCCTCATACCGTCGCGCGTCGACGACTCGCTCGCGCCGAAGGGCATGCACGTCGCGAGCCTGTTCTGCCAGCACGTGCATCCCGACCTCGGCGCGGTACAGCCCGGCCGCACATGGGACGATGCGCGCGAGGAGGTCGCCGACCTGATGATCGACACGGTCAGCCGCTTCGCGCCGAACTTCCGCAGCGTCGTCGTCGGCCGGCGCGCGCTGTCGCCGCTCGACCTCGAGCGCGAGTTCGGGCTCGTCGGCGGCGACATCTTCCACGGCGCGCTGTCGCTCGACCAGCTGTTCTCGATGCGGCCGGTGCTCGGCCACGGCAACTACCGCACGCCGGTCTCCCGACTCTATCTGTGCGGGTCCGGGACGCACCCCGGGGGCGGCGTCACCGGCGTGCCCGGCCACAACGCGGCCCGCGAGATCCTGCGCGACGCGCGCCGGCGTGGCTGAGCCGGGCCGCGGCGCCACGCTGCCGGCGCTCGTCGCGGCGCTCGGCGTCGCCCAGATCGTCTCGTGGGGCACGCTGTTCTACACCATCGCGGTGCTCGGCACCGCGATGCGCGAGACGATCGGCGTCTCGGAGGTCGCGCTGCACGGCGCGTACTCGGCGGGCCTGCTGCTGTCGGGGCTGCTCGCGCCCGCGGTCGGCCGCCGCATCGACGCGCACGGCGGCCGCGGCGTGCTCGCGACGGGGTCGGTGCTCGCGGCGCTCGCATGCCTGGCGCTCGCGGCGGTGCAGGGGCCGGTGACGCTGCTCGCCGCCTGGCTTCTCGCCGGCGCCGCGATGGCGATGACGCTCTACGATCCGGCATTCGCGACGCTGCATCACGTCGCGGGCCTCCGCTACCGGGCGAGCGTCACGGCGCTCACGCTGTTCGGCGGCTTCGCGAGCACCGTGTTCTGGCCGCTGTCGCAGTGGCTGCTCGAGCAGCACGGATTCCGTGCCGCGTTCGTCGTCTATGCGGCGATGCACCTGGCCGTCTGTCTGCCGCTGCACCTCCTGTGCGTGCCGCGCAACGTCGCGCCGCGCAGCCCCGTCGGCGACGATGGGACCTTCGCGCCGCCGCGGGAAGCGCGCCCGTCGGCCTACGTGTGGCTTGCCGGCGCGCTCGTCATCGTCGCCTTCGCCGCCTCGGCGATTTCCGCGCACCTCGTCACGCTGCTCACCGCGGGAGGCCTCGGCATGCGCGAGGCCGTGCTGGTCGGTACGCTGTTCGGCCCGATGCAGGTCGCCGGCCGGCTGATGGAGTTCGCCTTCGCGCGCCGGGTGAGCGCGATCGCAGCGGGAACGATCGCTTTCGCGGTGCTCGCCGTCGCGCTCGGGCTCCTCACGCAGGTGCGCGGCGGCTTCGCGTTGGCGGCACTGTTCGCGGTGCTCTACGGCTTCGCCAACGGCGTGCTCACGATCGTCCGCGGCACGGTGCCCGCCGAGCTGTTCGGCCGTCATGCGTACGGAGCGCTGCTCGGGCGGCTCGCGCGGCCGCAGCTCGTCGCCCGGGCGGTGGCGCCGCTGGCGCTCGCCGCCGTGATCACGATCGATGCCGACCGCAGCCTTGCGCTGGCGACGCTCGCGGTCGGCGGCGTGCTCGCCTTCCTCGCTTACCGCCGCGCGGTACGTCGCTGAGCGCGGCGGCCGAGAGGCCAGGCCCGCAGGGCCCGTCGCCGCGCGATGCGCCGGCGCCGACGGGCGAACGCAGCGCAACTCGCCGCCAGTACAAGGAGGCCGTCGCTGAAGTGAAGGCGCCCCGCGGCCATGCGATCGCGGGGCGCCGGAAAAGTCGAAGTCAGCCGGTAAGCCGGGTTCTGTTACGGCGCGGACACGTCGTTCCGCGCTATGACCGCCATTCCTCTAGGCCCGGCGTTGCCGCCGGGCTCGAGCCACCTACCCGCGGACTAGACGAGCAGCCTGTGTTGCCAAATGCACGTCCGCCTACTTGATGTTGCTCCGGATGGAGGTTGCCGCGTTTCACCCGCTTCCGTTTGACCGGAAGCGACTCGTCTCTGTGGCCCTGTTCCTCGCCTTCATCCACCGCGCTAACGGGGACTTATAGCGGCCGGGCGTTACCCGGCATCCTGCTCTGCGGAGCCCGGACTTTCCTCTCCCCGCCACGAAGGGCGGGCAGCGACGGTCTGGCTGGCTTCGCCGGGTAGGATAGCACCCGTCCCGCGGAGTTCCCCGGCGCCGCGCCGCGCGCCTAGGCAAGCCGCCAGGGCAGTCGCTCGCCGGCGCGCAGCGGCACGATCGTGGTGTCGCCGAACGGCAGTGTCGCCGGCACGTCCGAGGGTTCGCGGACCAGCGTGACCGTCCCGCGATTGCGCGGCAGGCGGTAGAAGTCCGCGCCGAAGAAGCTCGCGAATCCCTCCAGCCGGTCGAGCGCACCGGCGGCCTCGAAGGCTTCGGCGTAGAGCGCGAGCGCGTACGGTGCGGTGTAGCAGCCCGCGCAGCCGCACGCGTTTTCCTTCGTCCCCTGCGCGTGCGGCGCGCTGTCGGTGCCGAGGAAGTACTTCGGGTTGCCGGAAGTCGCGGCGGCGACGAGCGCCTTGCGGTGCGTCTCCCGCTTGAGAATCGGCAGGCAATACCAATGCGGCCGCACGCCGCCTTGGAAGAGCGCGTTGCGCGAATAGAGGAGGTGCTGGGGCGTGATCGTGGCGGCGACGTTCGGCCCGGCCGCCGCGACGAACGCCGCGGCCTCGGCCGTCGAGATGTGCTCCAGCACGACACGGAGTGCCGGGAAATCGCGCACGATCCGGGTGAGCAGGCGATCGACGAACACGCGCTCGCGATCGAACACGTCGACGTCGGGATCCGTCGCCTCGCCGTGGATCGACAGGACGACGCCTTCACGCTCCATCGCGGCGAGCGCAGGGTAGGCGCGCTCGATCGAGGTGACGCCGGCATCGGAATGCGTGGTCGCGCCGGCAGGGTAGTACTTGACCGCGTGCACGAAGCCCGACGCGCGAGCGCGCTCGATCTCGCCTGCCGACGTACTGTCGGTGAGGTAGAGCGTCATCAGCGGCTCGAATGCCGAATCCGCCGGTAGCGCCGCCCGGATGCGGTCGCGATAGGCGGCGGCCGCGGCGACGCTCGTCACCGGCGGCTTCAGGTTCGGCATGACTATTGCACGCGCGAAACTGTCGGCGGTGGCCGCCACGACGGCGGCGAGCGCCGGACCGTCGCGCAGGTGCACGTGCCAGTCGTCGGGCCGGGTGATCGTGAGTCGCTGCGGGGATGACATCGAAACTCCTTGATTTGGCGGGATTATAGGGCGCGCCTCCGGATCGGCCGGCGAAGTTGCCGCGGATGACGATGGAATGGTTTCCGGGCGCGAAGGGCCGCTATAATGTTCCGTTTAACCGCCTGCCGATCCGCCGGTGGGCAGTCGTCTGACGAAGCTCTGATGGGATGCGATGCACATGGCCGCAAAGACAGCCGCTGTCGCCGCGAAGAAGGTCCGCGAGCTCACCGAGGAGGAGCTCCTGAAGGCCGCTGACAAGGACTACATGAACGAGGCGCAGCTCACGTTCTTCAAGAAGCGCCTGATCGAGCTGCGCGACCAGCTGCTGCAGAACGCCGACGATACCGGCGAGCACCTGCGCGAGAACGAGGTCACCACCGACCCGTCGGACCGCGCGACGCTCGAAGAGGAATACACGCTCGAGTTGCGCACCCGTGACCGCGAGCGCAAGCTGCTCAAGAAGGTCGAGAAGTCGATTCGGATGATCGACGACGGCAGTTACGGCTTCTGCGAGGAAACCGGCGAGCCGATCGGCATTCCCCGGCTTCTCGCGCGTCCCACCGCCACGCTTTCGCTCGAGGCGCAGGAGCGCCGCGAGCGGGTGCAGAAGCTCTACGGCGACTGATCCGCCGCGCCACCCCCCGGCGAGGGCCGTCGTCGGGCTGGACAACGCGTCCGCGGATGTGCGATGCCACCACACGGTGGCTGTATTGCCCCATCATGATCGTCCGGCCCGGACATCGCCGTTCGGGTCGCCGGCATCCGGGCGCCGGCGGCACCGCGAGGTTCGGCGGCACGCGTCCGGCACCACCAGGAGGAACTCCATGAAGCAGGTCCTGATCATCGGCGCCGTCGCGGTGCTTGCCGCCGGCTGCGCATCGACGCCCACCCCGTTCGACACCGCGCGCGCGACCGCCAACCTCGAGCCGACCAAGGGCAACCGCGCCGTGGGAACGGTCACGTTCGCCGAGCGCCTCGGCAAGGTCTACGTGACCGCCGAGGTGAGCGGCCTCGCGCCCAACCAGGAGCACGGCTTCCACGTGCACGAGAAGGGCGACTGCAGTTCCGGCGACGGCATGAGCGCCGGCGGCCACTTCAACCCCGACGGCAAGCCGCACGGGCCGCAGACCGCGCCGCACCACGCGGGTGACATGCCGAGCCTCCGGGCCGACGCGTCCGGCATGGCCAAGGCATCGTTCGTCCTCGACGACGTCACCGTCGCCGCCGGCCCGAAGAGCGTCGTGGGCCGGGGCCTGATCGTCCACAAGGATCCCGACGACTTCAAGACGCAGCCCACGGGCAATGCCGGCGCACGCCTCGCCTGCGCCGTCATCCGGGCCTCGTAGCCGCTCGCGTATCATCGACTGCTCCGCGGCGTCCGGCGTTACCCGCCGTGGCCGTGGAGTTCCTTCAGCCAACGTCCGACGGAGCCCCGCGCCATGTTCACGCTTCCGACCCTTCCGTACGCCGACACTGCGCTCGCGCCGGTGATCTCTGCGAATACCCTCGGCTTCCACTACGGCAAGCACCACAAGACCTACGTCGACAACCTGAACAACCTCGTCAAGGGCACCGATCTCGAGGGCCAGTCGCTCGAGGCGATCGTCGCCGCGACCGCCGGCAAGGCCGACAAGGCCGGCGTGTTCAACAATGCCGCGCAGGTGTGGAACCACACCTTCTACTGGAACTGCCTGCGCCATAACGGCGGCGGCGCGCCGCCGGCAAAGCTCGCACAGATGATCGACGCCGGGTTCGGCTCGTTCGAGAACTTCAAGAAGGAGTTCGCGCAGGCCTGCGTCACCCAGTTCGGTTCCGGCTGGGGGTGGCTGGTCGCCGACGGCGGCGCGCTCAAGGTGGTCAAGACCGCCAACGCCGAGGTGCCCTTCACCAAGGGCCAGAAGCCGCTCCTCACGATCGACGTCTGGGAGCACGCCTACTACCTCGACTACCAGAATCGCCGCGCCGACTACGTGAACGCGGTGATCGACAAGCTCTTGAACTGGCACTTCGCCGAGGAAAACCTGGCGAAGGCCTGACATCCCGCGGCGCGCTTGCGCCGCAGCGGATCCGGCGCGGCAGCCGGGGCATGCGAGGTCCCGGCCTCGGCAATTCCGCGCCGCCGATGCACAGGTCCTGGTGCGATGCGGGACACCCTTGGGGCCAGCGCCCATCGGCCGCCGGCCATGGGCACGTACCGTCCGGGCCGCCCATCCGATGTTGCGTCGCAACAAGGGCGGCGCAGCTTGTTGATTGCATATGACAAGCTCATAATCATCCGTTCCGCCGCGAGCCGGGCAACGAATCTCGATTGATGGCGCTTTTCTCCAAGCCTCCTGTCAGGAAGACCTCCGGGTCGACGCCGAGCCCGGCGGGCGAGGGCAAGGTCGTCTCTGCCAGGGCGCTCGCCGCGAGCGCCGGCGGCAAGAGCGAGAAGCCACGCATGGAGCCGTACCAGGTGGACGAGTCGATCACCGGCTCGAGCCTGGTCGAGTGGTCGCCGCAGCAACAGGCGATCGAGGTCGCGCAGGCGAATCCGGGACTTTGCGCCGTGCTCGAGAACGCCGCGCTGCTGTTCGCGAGCGGCCAGGCCCCGGCGGCGCGGGCGCTGCTCGAGCAGGGGGTTGCCTCCGATCACGACACGAAGCAGTCGCCGCTCGCCTGGCTCGCCCTGTTCGATCTGCTGCAGCGCGCGGGAGACCGCGCCGCTTTCGAGCAGCATGCGTTCTCGTACTCCGTGCAGTTCGAGCGTTCCGCGCCGATGTGGGAGGCGAGGACGCCGTCCAAGGCGGTGACGGTCGCGCCCGCCGGCTTCGTCGCGGTCGCCGGGCGTCTCTCCGCCGACTCGGTACCGCAGGTCGAGGGCCTGCGGCGCGCGATCGCGAAGAAAGTCGCGCAGGCGCGGCTCGATCTGGGGTCCGTCACGGGTTTCGACGACGCGGGTGCCCGGCTCCTCACCGGGGTGCTCGCGGATGCACGCAAGGCCAGGCTCGGCCTGACGATCGAGCGTGCGCAGAAGCTCCACGCGGCGCTCGACGCCGCGGTCAAGCAGGGACGCGAAGGCGGGGAAGGCGCATGGCTGCTCTCGCTCGAGCTCATGCAGTGGAACCATGACCAGGCGGCGTTCGACGACCGGGCGATCGAGTACGCGATCGCCTTCGAGATGTCGCCGCCGTCGTGGGAGCCGCCGCCCGAGCCGCCGAAGCCCGTCGATGTCGCCACCGACGCTGCGGCCGAAGGGGAGTCGCTGGCGCCGGACGCCGAGGCCGTGCACCTGTCCGGCGTGCTCGCCGGCCAGGCGACGCCGCAACTCGCCAAGGTGCAGGAGTTCGCGCACGGCCGCCCCATCGTCGCCGTCGACATGAGCGCCGTCGAGCGCATCGATTTCGTCTGCGCCGGGGCGTTCCTGAACGCCGTGAGCCGCATCGAAGGCCAGCGCAAATCGGTGCAGATCGTCGGCGCCACGCCGATCATCCGGGCGCTGCTGCTGCTGATCGGCCTGCCGCCCCGGCACTTCGTCAAGAAGAACGTCTGACGCGGGACGCGCGCTGCGCCGGCGTGCCGGGCGTCGTCGCGCCGAGAGCCCGCCGTGCGGCGCAGCGAAGGCGCCCGCGGCCGAACCGTACAATGCCGACTCCACGCTGATGGCCCCGCCTCCCATGGAACAGTTCCACGGCACAACGATCCTCTCCGTCCGTCGCGACTCCGCGGTTGCCCTCGGGGGCGACGGGCAGGTGACGCTCGGCAACGTCGTCGTCAAGTCGTCGGCGCGCAAGGTGAGGCGCATCTACCAGGACCGCGTGCTCGCCGGCTTCGCGGGCGCGACCGCGGACGCGTTCACGCTGTTCGAGCGTTTCGAGGGCAAGCTCGAGAAGCACCAGGGGCACCTCACGCGCGCGGCCGTCGAGCTCGCCAAGGACTGGCGCTCCGACCGCATCCTGCGCCGGCTGGAGGCGATGCTCGCGGTCGCCGACCGCACCGCGTCGCTGGTGATCACCGGCAACGGCGACGTGCTCGAGCCGGAGTTCGGCATCGTCGCGATCGGCTCGGGCGGACCCTACGCACAGGCCGCGGCGCGCGCGCTGGTCGAGAACACTGCGCTTTCCGCGCGCGACGTCGTGCAGCGCTCGCTCGACATCGCCGGCGACCTGTGCATCTACACCAACCGCAACCTGGTCATCGAGTCGCTGGAGTGGTCGGCATGAGCCCGAAGGGCCGCCCCGAGGGCGAATCCGCCCCGAAGCGCGTTAGCGCGGAGGGTAGTGCAGTGAGCCCGAAGGGCCGCCCCGAGGGCGAATCACGCCCGAAGCGCGTCAGCGCGGAGGGTAGTCCAGTGAGGCGCGTCGCGCGATGACGACGACGCGGGTCGACGTGCTGGTGGCGGGCGGGGGGCTGGTCGGGCTGTCGCTCGCGCCCGCGCTGGCTCGCGCCGGGCTCTCGGTCGCGCTCGCCGACCGGGCGCCCGTCGGCACGGTGGCAGCCGACCCGGCGACGATCGATTCCCGCGTGTACGCGATCTCGCCGGGAAGCGTCGCCTTCCTGGAAGCGCAGCGGGCCTGGTCCGCGCTGCCGGCGGACCGGATGCAGCCGGTCGAGTCGATGCGCGTCGAAGGCGACCGCGGTGCCGTGCTCGAGTTCTCGGCCCACGACGTCGGCGTACGTGCGCTGGCCTGGATCGTCGAGGAGCGCGAGATCCGTGCCGCGCTCGTGCCGCGCGTCCGGGACGAGGGCGTCGTCGTGCTGGCGCCGCGCCGCTTCGAATCGCTCGCGTTCGCGCCGGAGTTCGCCTCGCTGATCCTGGAGGACGGAGATCGGGTCGAGGCGCGGCTCGTCGTCGGCACCGACGGCGTGCGCTCGTGGGTGCGCGAGGCTGCCGGGATGCACGCGGTTCCCCGTCCCTACGGGCAGACCGCGGTCGTGGCGAACTTCGCCTGCGAGCGCCCGCACCGTGGTTGCGCGCGGCAGTGGTTTCGCAAGGATGGCGGCATCCTCGCCTGGCTGCCCTTGCCGGGACGCCGCGTCTCGATCGTCTGGTCGGCACCCGCGGCGCTCGCCACCGAGTTGATGTCGCTCGATCACGCCGCGCTCGCCTCGCGCGTCGCCGCGGCCGGCGAGCACGCGCTCGGCGACTTCGAAGTCGTCACTCCGCCGGCCGCATTCCCGCTGCAGTTCCTGCGCCTGCCCGCGCTCGTCGCCCATCGGCTTGCGCTTGCCGGAGACGCCGCGCATGGCGTGCATCCGTTGGCCGGGCAGGGCGTGAACCTGGGTTTCGGCGACGCCGAGGCGCTGGCCGCGGTGCTGGCGGAACGGGGGCCGGTCACCGATCCCGGGGCGCCCGTGCTGCTCGAGAGGTACGCACGGCGCCGTGCCGAGCCGGTGCTCGCGATGCAGGCCGTGACCGACGGGCTCGCCCGGCTGTTCGGCGCGCGCGGCGCGTGGGTCTCGGTGCTGCGCAACCTCGGGCTCGCCGCCGCCGATCGGCTTCCCTTCGTCAAGCAGGCGCTCGCGCAACCTGCGCTGCGCTGACGCTGTCAGACGCCAGTCACCTTTCGAACTTCCGGAGATCACAGATGCACCCCATGCTCGTTGCCCCGCTCGCCGCAGCGGCCCTCGCCCTGGCGATCGCCCTGCCCGCCGCGGCCCAGTCCGCGCCGCCGAAGGCGCCGGCGTCCAGGCCGGCCGCTGCCATGCCCGCACCCACGGCCGATGCGGCCGCGGTGAAGAAGCTCGTCGAGGAGCGCTTCCCGGGGGTTCAGGTGCGCTACATCGCGAAGGCGCCGTTCCTCGGGCTGTACGAGGCGATGTTCGACGACCAGATGATCTACGTCGACCCGAAGGCCGCGTACATTTTCGTCGGCAACGTCTACGACACGAAGACCAAGGTCAACCTGACCGAGCGCAAGGCGCGCGAGTTGAACCGGATCGCCTGGAACGAGCTGCCGTTGCACCTCGCGATCAGGAAGGTGAAGGGCAACGGCTCGCGCAGGCTGGCGGTGTTCTCGGACGCCGACTGCCCGTTCTGCCAGCGGCTCGAGGAGACGCTGAAGGACGTGAACGACGTCACGATCTACACGTTCCTCTACCCGATCGACCAGCTGCACCCGGATGCCGCGCGCAAGTCGAAGCTCATCTGGTGCGCGCCCGACAAGACCAAGGCCTGGGACGACTTCTTCGCCTCGGGCACGCTGCCGTCGAACAGCGGCGACTGCGACAACCCGATCGCCGCCACGCAGGCGCTCGGCCAGAAGCTCCGCGTGACGGCGACGCCCACGCTGGTCTTCGCGGACGGCACGATCGTTCCCGGCGCGATCCCGGCGCAGAGCCTCGAGTCGGAACTGACGCGCGCCGAGGCCGAGGCGAAGCGGCTCGCGGCGGCCAAGTAGCGGCGCATCGCATTACCGCCGCGGCGCCGCGTCGCGGCGGGCGAGACGGCAACCGACTCGGGCAAGGGAGAAAACATGGCGATCATCGATTTCCTGAAGAAGCAGTTCATCGACGTCATCGAGTGGACCGACGATTCGCGCGACACGCTCGCGTGGCGCTTCCCCGACGACGACCGCGAGATCAAGAACGGCGCGCAGCTGATCGTGCGCGAGTCGCAGGCGGCGCAGTTCGTGTACCTGGGCGAGTTCGGCGATCGCTTCGGCCCGGGAAAGCACAGCGCTCGTCACCGACAACATCCCGGTCCTCACCAATCTCAGGAGCTGGAAGTACGCGCTCGAGAGCCCGTTCAAGGCGGACGTCTACTTCGTCGTCACGCGGGTGTTCACCGGCAACAAGTGGGGCACGGCGAACCCGGTGATGATGCGCGACGCGGACTTCGGCGTCGTGCGGCTGCGCGCGTTCGGCACCTACGACTTCCGCATCGTCGACGTGCCGAGGTTCCTGAAGGAGGTCGCCGGCACCGACCACCACTTCCGGCTCGACGAGTTCGCCGACACGATGCGCTCGCGCATCGTGAGCGTCTTCTCCGACGCGCTCGCCACCGCGAAGATCCCCGCGCTCGACGTCGCTTCCCGCTACGGCGAGCTGGGGCAGGCGCTGCTGCCGCTCGTCAATCCGGTGCTCGCCGAGAAGTACGGCCTCGAGATGACCGCGTTCGTCGTCGAGAACGTCTCGGTGCCGCCCGAGGTCGAGCAGGCGATCGACAAGCGCTCGTCGATGGCGGCGGTCGGCAACCTGAACGACTACGTCAAGTACCAGATGGCGCAGGGGCTCGCCCAGGGAGGCAGCGGCGTCGCCGGCACGGGCGCGGAGCTCGCGATCGGCATGGCGATGGCGCAGCAGATGATGAACCAGCCCGGCGGCATCGCCGCGCAGGCGACGCCCGGCGTGACGGTGCCCGCGCGGCGACGGCGCCGATGGGCGCGCCCGAGCTCTTCACGCCCGCAGAGGTTGCCCAGCAACTCGGCGTCGGCGAGTCGGACGTGCTCGCGAGCCTCGCGGCCGGCGATCTCAAGGGACGCCGGATCGGCACGCAGTGGCGCATCACCCGGGCCGCGCTCGACGCGTTCCTGCAATGACGACGGACGCGGCAGGAATGTCGGCGGCGAGCGGGGTGGGTGGCCGCCGTCGCGTGCTGGCGGGCCTCCTCGGTGCGGTGGCCCTCGCGGTCGCGCCCGTCCACGCGCAGGACCCCCGCGCGAGCGTGGTCGCCGCGACGGCACGCGAGTGGCTCGTCCTCGTCGACCGCGGCGACGCCAAGGCCGCGCGCGACCGCGCGGCGGTCAAGTTCCGCGAAGCGGCTCCGGAGGATCGCTGGGCCAAGGCGCTCGCCGCGCAGCGCGGGCCGCGCGGATCCGTCGTGCAGCGCACGCTTGCGAGCACGCGCTTCGAGAAAAGCTTCCCCGGCGCCCCGGATGGCGAGTACGCGGTGCTCGCGTTCCGCACGGCGTTCGAGAAGGAGGCCGGCGGCATCGAGACCGTAACGCTCGAGCGCGAGGCCGACGGCCTCTGGCGCGTCGTGGGCTACACGATCCGTTAGCGTCCCTTCCCGGCATGCGCGAGGAAACGGCCCGCGCCCGGTTCGCGTGTCCCGCGTGCGGCGGCGATGCCGCGTGGCATCCGCAGCGCCGGATGCTGGTCTGCACGCACTGCGGCACGGCATCGCCGGCGCCGGAGGGCGCGGGCGGACCGGTCGTCGAGCACGACCTCGGCGCCGCGCTGGCGGCGCTTGCAGGCGCGCCGCGGGGCTGGGACGCGCAGAAGCGCAGCGTCCGCTGCCAGAGCTGTCGCGCGGTGTCCGTGCTCGATGCCTCGCGGCAGGCCCAGCACTGCGAGTTCTGCGGGGCAGCTCAGCTCCTCGAGTACACGGACGAGGAGCCCGCGTTCCGTCCAGGCAGCGTGCTGCCGTTCGCCGTCGGCGTCGCGGACGCGCGCGAGCGCATCCGCCGCTGGTACGGCGAGCGGTGGTTCGCGCCCTCGGCTTTGCGACGCAAGGCGCTGACCGACACCGTGCATGGCGTCTACCTGCCGTACTGGACCTTCGACGCGCGCGCCGAGGCGCGCTGGACCGCCGAGGCGGGACACTACTACTTCGAGACCGAGATGCGGCACCGCGACGGGCGTCCGCGCGCGGAGCAGGTGCGCAAGGTGCGCTGGACGCCGGCGTCGGGCGCCCTGACGCTCGGCTTCGACGACGACCTGGTCTGCGCGTCGGTGGGCGTGAAGCCGGCGCTCGTGCGCGGCATCGAGCCGTTTCCCACCGCCGACCTCGTGCCGTACGACCCGGCCTTCGTCGCCGGCTGGGTGGTCGAGCGCTACCAGGTCGAACTCCCCGCGGCGGTGTTGCGCGCGCGGGAGGCGATGCAGCAGAAGCTCCTGGCGGCCTGCGCCGCCCGGGTTCCCGGCGACACGCAGCGCAATCTGCGGGTCGCGGCCGACTGGTCCGGACAGACGTTCAAGCACGTGCTCATGCCGGTGTGGCTCCTGACCTACGACTACGGCCGGAAGAGCTACCAGTGCGTGATGAACGGGGTCACCGGCAGGATCGAGGGCGAGTACCCGAAGAGCCCGTGGAAGATCGCCGCGCTCGTCGTCGCGGTCCTCGTGTTCCTCGCGGTGATGGCGTCGATCTCCGGGAGGTGACGGGCGCCGCCTGGCAGCGGCGTGCCGGCCGACCTCCCTCGCTCGGCGACGGGCCCTTCGGGCCTGGGCTGCGCCCGCCTCGCTTAGTCGAGCAGCGTGACGAACTCGGGCGGGGCCGCGAGCAGCCGCTCGGCGCCCTCGAGTTCCGTGGCCGACCCGTAGCCCCAGAGCACCCCCACCGCGCGCGTACCGTTGGCCTGCGCGGCGCGAACGTCGAGGTGGCGGTCGCCGATCATGATGGCGCGGGCTGCCGCCAGCGACTCGGTCGCGAGCAGGTGGGCGAGCAGCGCGCGCTTGTCGTCGAGCGCGCCCGCGAGATCGACACCGTAGACGCGGGTCACAAGCGCGTCGAGGCCGAAGTGGGCGATGATCCGCGTCGCGAAGACCTCGGGCTTGGTCGTGCACACGTACATGCGCGCACCGGCCGCCGCGAGGGCCGCGAGCGCCTCGGGTACGCCTTCGTACACGGTGTTCTCGCGCCAACCGACCTCGTGGAAGCGTTCCCGGTAGGCGGCGAGCGCCGCCTCGATCGCCGTCGCATCGGGAGCGGGCAGCAGGCGCGCGAGCGACTCGCGCAGCGGCGGGCCGACGCACGCGCGCAGCGTCGTCTCGTCGGGGGCGGGCACGCCAAGGCTCTCGAGCGCGTACCGGATGCTGCGCGAGATGCCCTCGTAGTTGTCGGACAGCGTGCCGTCGAGGTCGAACAGCAGCACGGGGAGGGAACCCTTCACTTTCCGCTGCCCCGCGTCAGGCGCACCGAATAGTCGATCGTCGTGCCTTCGGCGCCCGCTTCCCACATGAGGCAATAGTCCCGCGCGACGAGCGGCGCGAACGTGCCCTCGTCGGCGGTCGCGCGTTCGCGCGTCACCGGCATCACCACCGCCCTGCCCTCGTGATAGTGGATGTTGAAGGCGAGTGGCGCCGTCGACTCGAACCGGTAGTGCAGCCGGTCGCCGGGACGCAGCGACGCGCACTCCTCGTGGACCTGATAGGGCGGCAGCGGATGCGCTCGCACCTCGAGCGGCTTGCCCGGCGCGATCGCCGGCGTCGCGGCGCAAGCAGCGAGCGCGAGCAGCATCGCGCCTGCGAACGCGATCGCGAAGGGCGGGATGCGCGATCAACGGCCCGCCTTCAGCGCGGCGACGACGCGCCGGCGCGCGCCCGGCCAGTCCTCGGCGAGCATCGCGAAGCGCACGTGGTCGCGCCAGCGCCCGCCGACCTTCACATAGCGGCGCGAATAGCCCTCGCGGGAGAAGCCCGCGCGCTCGACGAGCGCCAGCGACCGGGCGTTGACCGGCTGCACGTTGGCCTCGACGCGGTGCAAGCCGAGTTCGTCGAACGCGGTGTCGAGGACGAGCACCATCGCCTCGGCCATGTAGCCCGCGGCGGCGTGGGGCGCGAGCGCGTAGTAGCCGAGGTAGGTGCTCTCGAAGGCGCCGCGCACGATCTCGGAGAGATTGAGCACACCGGCAATGGCCCGGTCCTCGAGCCGCACGGCGAAGAAGCCGAGATTGCGCACGCCGGTGCGCCGCGACGCGAAGCGCGCGAGGTATTCCCGGTACGCTGCCGGGAGTCGTGGGCGGCACGACGAAGCCGGCGTGGAACGCCCGGCTCGCGCGTACCGCAGCGAGGAACGCCGCCTCGTGCCGCACGGTGGGCCGCGCGAGCGCGATGCGAAAGCCCGAAGGCGGCGTGCGGCGGGCTCGCGCTACCATAGCCGCATTCTATCAATGCCGGATTCCCCCAATGTCATCGTGGGTCGAGGGACGCGTCGTCGACGTGCGGCGCTGGACCGACAACCTGTTCTCGCTTCGCGTGCACGCCCCGGAGGTCACGTTCACCGCCGGGCAGTTCGCCAAGCTCGCGCTTCCGGCGCCGCCCGGCGCGAAGGAGCCGATGCTCGGCCGTCCCTATTCGTTCGTGAATCCTCCCGGCGCGCCGGCGCACGAGTTCTACTTCGTGGTCGTGCCCGAGGGACCCCTGTCCCCGCGCCTCGCGGCGCTCGTTCCCGGCGATCGACTCTGGCTGCTGGCGCGGGCCAACGGCTTCTTCACCATCGACGAGGTGCCGTCCGCCCCGTCGCTGTGGTGCCTCGCGACCGGGACCGGCCTGGGCCCATTCCTGTCGATGCTGCGCACGCCCGCGCCGTGGCAGCAATTCCCGCGCGTCGTGCTCGTGCACGCGGTGCGGTACGCGCGGGAGCTCGTCTACGCCGAGGAGATCGCCGGCGTCGCGCGGGCGCACCGGACGCGTTCCGCTTCGTGCCGGTGGTCTCGCGCGAGGATCATCCCGAGGCGTTGCGCGGGCGCATTCCCGCGCTCCTCGCGGACGGGCAGATCGAGGCACGCGCGGGGCTGGCGCTCGGCCCCGACACCGCGCACGCGATGCTGTGCGGCAACCCGCAGATGGTCGACGACACGCAGGCGCTGCTCGGCGATCGTGGCATGCGCCGGCACCGCCGCCGCGAGCCCGGCCACATCACCGTCGAGACCTACTGGTAAGCCTGGCGCAGGCGCCGCGGCGGGCCCCGATCCTTCAGTCGTCGAGCGTGCGCGACACGATCTCCGCGACGTCGTTCGACAGTCCCTGCGTGCCCGCGACGCGCTCGAGCGCGACCTGCATCAGCGCGCGTCGGGGCGGCGGGAAACGCTTCCAGAGATTGAACGCGCTCGCGACGGACGAGGCAAGCTGCGGGTTGGCCGGGTCGAGCGCCAGCACCTGGTCGGCGACGAACGCGTAGCCCGCGCCGTCGGCGGCGTGGAAGCGCGCGTAGTTGCGCAGCGCGAACGCGCCGACGAGCGAGCGCACGCGGTTCGGGTTGCGCGCGTTGAACCGCGGGTGGGCGAGCAGCGACCGCACCCGGGCGAGGGTGCCGTCACGGATCGCCGTCGCCTCGAGCGCGAACCACTTGTCGAGCACGAGCGGCTCCTCGCGCCAGCGCGCCTCGAAGCGCGCGAACAGGTCGTGCCGCTCCGCGGCGTCGCTGTCCTTCAGCGCCGCGAGCGCCGAGATCGCGTCGGTCATGTTGTCGGCCGCATCGTACTGCGCGATCGCCAGCGCCCGCGAGGGCGCGTCGTCGAGCGCACCCAGGTAGCGCAGCGCCGCGTTGCGCAGCCGGCGCGGCCCAGCCTGTGCCTGCACCGGCGCATAGGGTTCGCGCGGCCGGTAGCGCGCGACCACCTCCTCGAAGGCCGGCCGGAGCCGCGCGGCGAGCGTGCGGACCAGGAACGCGCGGGCGGCGACGATGCCGTCGACGTCCTGTACCGGCTCCAGCGCGGCGACGTAGCCGAGGTCCGGCGGCGTGAGCGCCATCGCGACCAGCGCCGGGTCGCTCGACGCGTCGTCGAGCAGGTGGGCGACGACGTGCTCGATGCCGGCCGGCAGCACGAGCGGCGCCCCGGCGCGGCACTGCCGCGCGAGCCACAAGCAGCGCGGTCACGAACGTCCGCTGCGCCGCGTCCCACCGATTCACCGGATCGGCGTCGTGCGCGGCGAGGAGTGCGAGCTCGCGGTCCGTGTAGTCGAACTCGACGCGCACGGGCGCCGAATGCCCGCGCAGCAGCGACGGCACCGGCGGCACCGGGACGTCGAGGAAGCGGAAGCGCTGCCGCGACTCGCGCACGTCGAGCACGTGCGTCGTCCGCGGCGTGCCGTCGCCGCCCTCGAGTCGCGCCGCCAGTTCGCGCCCGTCGGGGCCGACCAGGCCGACGGCGAGCGGGATGTGGTACGGCGCCTTGCCCGGCTGGCCGGGCGACGGCGCGCATTCCTGTGCGACGTCGAGCGTGTACGCATGGCCGTGCGGGTCGTGTCGTCCGGCGACGCGCAAGCAGCGGCGTCCCGGCCTGCGAGTACCAGCGGCGAAACTGCGCGAGGTCGACGCCGGAGGCGTCCTGCATGGCGTTGACGAAGTCGTCGCAGGTCACCGCCTGGCCGTCGTGGCGCGCGAAGTAGAGGTCCATCCCGCGGCGGAACGCCTCGGGCCCGAGCAGCAAGTGCTGCATGCGGATCACCTCGGCGCCCTTCTCGTAGACGGTCGCCGTGTAGAAGTTGTTGATCTCCTGGTATTCGTCGGGACGCACCGGGTGGGCCATCGGGCCGGCGTCCTCGGCGTACTGGTCGCGGCGCAGGTACTCGACGGCGGCGATGCGCTCGACCGCGCGGGAGCCGCGGTCGCTCGAGAACTCCTGGTCGCGGAACACGGTGAGCCCTTCCTTGAGCGACAGCTGGAACCAGTCGCGGCACGTGACGCGGTTGCCGGTCCAGTTGTGGAAGTACTCGTGGCCGACGACGCCCTCGATCGCCTGGTAGTCGTCGTCGGTGGCGGTGTCCGGGTCGGCGAGGATCAGGCGGCTGTTGAAGATGTTGAGCCCCTTGTTCTCCATCGCGCCCATGTTGAAGTCGTCGGCGCAGAAGATCATGAAGCGGTCGAGGTCGTACTCGCGGCCGAAGCGCTCCTCGTCCCAGCGCATCGAGGCCTTCAGCGCCTCCATCGCGTGGCGGCAGCGGGGGAGGTTGCGCGGCGTCGAATGGATCGCGAGGTGCACGCGCCGCCCGGAGCGTGTGCGGAACTCGTCCTCGAGCGCCGCGAGGTCGCCCGCGACCAGCGCGAAGAGATACGAGGGCTTGGGGAACGGGTCGTGCCACACCGCGTAGTGCTGGCCGCCGGCGAGCTCGCCCGCGTCGACCAGATTGCCGTTCGACAGCAGGACCGGGTAACGGGCACGATCGGCGCGGATCGTCACCGTGTACGTCGCGAGGACGTCCGGCCGGTCGGGGAACCAGGTGATGCGCCGGAAGCCCTCCGGCTCGCACTGCGTGCAGAACACGCCCGACGACACGTACAGGCCCTCGAGCGCGGAGTTGCGCGCGGGCGCGATGCGCGTGTGCACCGCGAGCGTACCCGCGCCCGGGAGGTCGGCGACCGACAGGCGTCCAGGCGACTGCAATACGCGCGCGGCCGGCAGCGGTACGCCATCGAGCTCGACCGCGACGTCGGCGAGCCCTTCGCCATCCAGCGCGAGCGGTGCGTCGCGGTCGCGCGGGTCCGCGTCCGGGTTGCGCCGGAAGGTGAGCGTCGAGGTGACGCGCGTCGCGTCGGGGTCGAGGTCGAACTCCAGCGCGATGCGATCGACCAGGAACGCGGGGGGGCGGTAATCCGCGCGGCGCCTGACCGTCGCCCGGTTGTCGCGGGGCTGCATCGAACGAACGCCCTATTTCACTTCGATCAGCTCGACGTCGAAGATCAGCGTGGCGTTCGGCGGAATCACGCCGCCGGCGCCGCGCTCGCCATAGCCCAAGGCCGGAGGAATGACGAGCGTCCGCTGCCCACCGACCTTCATGCCCACGACGCCTTCGTCCCAGCCCTTGATCACCCGGCCGGCGCCGAGCATGAAGCCGAACGGCAGGCCGCGGTCGCGCGAACTGTCGAACTTCGCGCCCTTGGCCTCCGGCGCAGACGGGTCATGGAGCCACCCTGTGTAGTGAACCACGACGGCCTTGCCAGTCAGGGCTTCAGCTCCAGTGCCCTGTTTTACATCTATTTTCTTGAGTTCTGTCACGTTGGCATCCAATTTGCTCGAAGTTGCGGTCGATCCCGTCGAACGGGTCGGTTGAGCCAGCGCAACGGGCGCGGTCGCCATGCATGCGGCCGTCATGGCCGCGGCGAGGTGGCGCAAGGCAGGAAGTCGGAGAGGCATGGGAACAGTCGGAATCGTGCGGGAATCGGGGAGGAGGGTACCGGCAACCGGCGAAATCGGCGACACCGACGGCGTCGCGGCAACGGGGCCGGGCGACGATTCTAGCCGAGCCGCCGAACGAGCCTTCGCGCCGCCGGGCAGTTGCCCTATAAAATGCCATTCGCATACCCCCCCGCTGGCGCTCGACATGGAGAGGACGACACGGGCCGCGGCTTGAACGCCGCCCCCGCGTCATGACAGCGATGTTCGGTTTTCTCGGCACGCGCAACAAGGACGCTAACGATCCGCTGACCAGCGGGCGGAACACTTCTGTCTGGCTGAAGCAACTGCCGGCGCAGGACGTGATCGGCCGCCAGCAGCACGTGATGCGCGCGTTCGACGCGCTTCGCCAGTCGCGGCGGCCGTTCGACCTCGGCCGGGTGCAGGCGATCGAGTACCTCGACTCGGCGCTCGGCGCCGACCGACGCCAGCTGATGAAGCAGTACGTCGAGAACCACGATGCCACCGGCAAGCTCGCCGAGCGCATCTGGCAGTCGGCGTACGACCTCACGCAGGGATTCCTGCACGCCTACCAGACGGGGCTCGAGGAGGCGGTCCGGCAGGACGGCAACACGCGATGGCGCGCCGCGCTGCCGCTGCTGTTCGCGCGCCTGCTGCACTACTACGGCACCGACGCGAAGCTGCGCGTGTTCCGTTTCGAGCGCTGGATCCCCGGCAAGTGGATGGAGGTGCACCGCACGTACCTTCGTGCCGCCGAGCTCGGCGTCGACCGCGCCCAGGCCATGCTGGGCAGCGCGGGTCCCAACGCGACGTCGTGGACGCCCGAGCAGGAATACCTGAACGCGCTGCTGATCCACCAGCTCAACACCGGCAACCTGTCGCCGTCGCAGCTCGACTGGGCGGGCTCGCAGCTTCGCGCGTGGAGCCGCAAGCTCGTCCTCGACGCCGTGCCGCGCTCTCCCGAGGGCTTCTACGTCGATCTCGCCGGCAAGGCCGGGCTGGTGCGCCGCACCGGCACGGACGCCGGATCGATGCTGCGCTATCTCGACACCACGCCGCTCGCGGAGTCGCTCGAGCGTGCGGTCCACGCGCTGCGCAGCGCCGAGGCGACCGACCTCGGTCCGGTGGCACCGATCAACCAGCAGCGCATCGCGATCCTCGAGAAGGTGCGCCCCGCCGTCGCCCCGAACGTCAATACCGAGCTGCGCAAGGATCCGCGCATCTACCTGCGCGGTCTCGGCGCGCGTGCGCATCGGGCTCGCGCGAATCTGCCGCGAGCTCTGCGACGAAGGGCGTCCACGACGCACCGGCCGACGGCGCGGGCGAGCAGATCGAGGTCTACGCGGTGTCCGACGGCCCGCGCGTGCGTCGCCAGGCGCACGACGAGCACGACTCGCTGGCGATGAGCCTGTCGTCCTTCTCGGATCCGATGTGGCAGGTGAAGGATCGCAGCGTCGCCGGGCTGCGCATCGCCGCCTCCGGCGGCATCGGGCAGTCGCTGGCACTCGGCGGCCTCGTCGCCGTGCGCCAATCGGACGTCTCGGACTGGGTTCTGGGTGTCGTGCGGCGTCTCAACAAGGTGAGCAGCGAGGACGTCGAGGCCGGCGTGTCGATCGATCGCCGAGCGCGTCGTGCCGGTGGTCCTGCACGCGAAGCGCGATCCGAAGGAGGACCTGGGCTTCGTCGTCAACGGCATCGACATGTCGACGATCGGCGCGCGGTTCGAGGGACTCTACCTCCCGCCGCCGTCCCGTCCCGACAAGCCGCTGTCGGTGAAGACGCTGATCGTGCCGACCTCCGAATACGCCGACGGCCGGCAGGTGATCCTCACCACCGACCGGTCGGTGTACACGGTCGCGCTGAAGAACCTCGTCGAGCAGCGGTCCGAGTGGTCGTGGGCCGCGATCCAGATCGTCGAGAAGCAGGTGCGGGAGTAGGCGCGCCGGCGCTGCGGACGCGGCGATCGCCGGTCCGCGAGCGGGGCGGATGGGTCGCGCCGCCGCGGGTCGTCAATCCACCGGCCGGAACTTGAGCGTCAGCGTGCGCTGGAAGAGATCGGCGCGCTCCGGGCGTGGCAACGGCGAGCTCTTCAGGATCGCGCGCTGCACCGCCTCGTCGTAGGCGCGCACGCCGCTCGATTTCCTGAGCTGCGCCTCGATGATCTCGCCGGTCGGCAACTGCACGACCTCGAAGATGGCCTCGGGGTTGCCCGGCAGGTCGGGAGGAAGGGTGACGTTGCCCCGTACCTTGGCCTGGATGCTGCGGATCCAGTCGGCTTCCGCGCGCGAGCGCGCCGACGCTTCGGCGGCTCTGGCACGCGCCTCCGCGTCGGCACGCGCGCGCGCCTCGGCGTCGGTGCGCGCCTTCGCTTCCGCATCGGCTCGCGACTTCGCCTCGCGTTCGGCTTCCGCGCGCAGCGCCGCCGTCTGGCGCTCCTGGCGCTCGCGCGCATCGGCTTCGCGCTTCGTCTTCTCCGCCTCGGCCCTGGCGCGCTCGGCCTCGTCGCGTTTCTTCTTCTCGGCTTCGGCCTTGGCGCGCTCGGCCTCGTCGCGCTTCTTCCTCTCGGCTTCGGCGCGCGCCTTCTGCGCGATCTCGGCCTCGTGCGGATCGGGCTTCGCGACCTTCGGCTCGGGACGCGGCTCGGCCTTGGGCGCGGGCTTCGGCGGTTCCGGCTTGGGCGGTTCGGCTTTCCGGGGCTCCGGCGGCGGCTCGGGCCTGGGCGGCTCCGCTTTCGGCGGTGGCGGCTTCGGCGGTTCCGCGATCGGGGGCTGCGGCGCGGCCGGTGCGCGCGACGGTGGCGCATAGAGCTCGGCGGTCACGGCGGGCGGCGTCGGGTTGCGCCACGACACCGAGAACACGAGCACGCCGACGAAGGCGAGGTTGACGACCACCGCAAGCGCGAGCGCGGGCCAGCGTCCGCGCAGGCGCCGCGAGGGCTGCGGTGGCCGGGTGCGATCTTTCACTTCAGCCCGGGGGCCTGGCGAGCAGGCCGACCTTGCGCACGCCGTTGCGCTGCAGCAGGTCGAGCACGCCAAGCACGTCCTCGTAACGGGCGCTGCGGTCGGCGGCGATCACCACCGGCTGCTCGGCGCGCGCGGCCTGCGCCTGCCGCACGCGGGCGACCAGCTCGTCGCGCGACAGGCGCAGCGGCGGCGCGCCGGTCGCCCCGTCGCGCAGCCACAGCGACTGGTCGGTGCGCAGCGTCACCTCCAGCGGCTGCACTGGCACCGCGAGGCGGCTGCCGACCGAGGGCAGCTCGACCTGGCCGGGGTTGATGAGGGGTGCCGTGACCATGAAGATCACGAGCAGCACCAGCATGACGTCGATGTACGGCACGACGTTCATCTCGTTGATCGCCTTGCGGCTGCGGCGCATCGAGAGACCTCACCCCTGCCGCTGCAGGATGTTGGAGAACTCCTCGATGAACGTCTCGTAGCGCGTCGCGAGGCGGTCCACGTCGTGGGTGTAGCGGTTGTACGCGACGACCGCGGGGATCGCGGCGAAGAGGCCGATCGCGGTCGCGATCAGCGCCTCGGCGATGCCCGGCGCGACCTGCGCGAGCGTCGCCTGGCCGACGCTCGCGAGCCCGCGGAACGAGTTCATGATGCCCCACACGGTGCCGAACAGGCCGATGTACGGCGACACCGAGCCCACGGTGGCGAGCCCCGAGAGGTTGGCGTCGAGCGCGTCGATCTCGCGCTGGTAGGCGGCGCGCATCGCCCGGCGCGCGGCGTCGAGCGTCACCGCCGAGGCGCTGCCCTGGCGCCGGTGCTTCGAGTACTCGCGGAAGCCGGCGGTGAAGATGTGCTCGAGGCCCGCGCCGGTGCGCGACTGGCTGGTCTTCTGGTAGAGCTCGGCCAGGTCGCCGCCCTTCCAGAAGGCGTCCTCGAACGCCTCGGTGTCGCGCGCGGCGCGCTTCAGCTGGAACAGCTTGAGGAAGATCTGCCACCAGCTCCACAGCGAGAGGACGGCGAGCAGCAGCATCACCGCCTGGACGACGAACGACGCCTGCTTGACGAGCGTGAGGAACGAGAGGTCAGTGTGGACGGTCACGGGGCGGGGTCGCGGCTGCGCGGCGGAGGCGAGGTCGATGGGGATGCGGGCGGGCTTCCAGCTCGCGGCGTCGAGGCAGGCGAGGTCGACCCGCGCCCGTGCCAGCGGCTCCCCGCCGCGGCGGACTTCCTGCCGGGCGACGAGGCCCGCGCGGCTCACGCGCTCCGTCTCGAACGTGACGTCGAGCGCGTCGAACAGCCGGGCGGGAGCGAGGAAGTCGACCTCGACGCGTCGCACGACGAATACGATCCCGTGACGGCGCTCGAGTTCCCCGAGCGGGTGTCCGATCGCGGCCAGGTACTCGGTGCGGGCACGCTCGATGAACTTGAGGTAGTTCGCGTAGTAGACGACGCCGGCGGCGTCGGTGTCCTCGTAGTAGACGCGCACCGGGAAGGTGAACATGTCATTCGCCCGGAAACAGGTCCACGGCGGCGCCGGGGGACGGCGGCGCGAGGCCGAAGTGGCGCCAGGCGAGCGCGGTGGCGACGCGGCCACGTGCGGTGCGCTGCAGGAGACCCTGCTGGATCAGGTAGGGCTCGAGCACGTCCTCGATCGTGTCGCGCTCCTCGCCGATCGCCGCGGCGAGGTTGTCGACGCCCACCGGTCCGCCCGCGAACTTCTGCAGCACCGTGGCAAGCAGCTTGCGATCCATGACGTCGAGCCCCGAGGCGTCGACGTCGAGCATCGACAGCGCGGCGTCGGCGACCGCGAGCGTCACCGCGCCGTTCGCCTTCACCTGCGCGAAGTCGCGCACGCGGCGCAGCAGCCGGTTGGCGATCCGCGGCGTGCCGCGCGAGCGGCGCGCGATCTCGACCGCGCCCGCGGCGTCGACGCCGATGCCGAGCAGCGACGCCGAGCGGGCGACGATGCGGGTCAGCTCCTCCGCGTTGTAGAACTCGAGCCGCGCGACGATGCCGAAGCGGTCGCGCAACGGGTTGGTCAGCATCCCAGCGCGCGTGGTCGCGCCGATCAGCGTGAACGGCGGCAGGTCGAGCTTGACGCTTCGCGCTGCCGGCCCCTCGCCGATCATGATGTCGATCTGGAAGTCCTCGAGGGCGGGATAGAGGATCTCCTCGACGATCGGCGACAGCCGGTGGATCTCGTCGATGAAGAGCACGTCGCGCGGCTCGAGGTTGGTGAGGAGCGCCGCGAGATCCCCCGGGCGCTCGAGCACCGGGCCGGAGGTCTGGCGCAGGTTCACGCCGAGCTCGTGGGCGACGATGTGCGACAGCGTGGTCTTGCCGAGCCCCGGCGGGCCGAACAGCAGCACGTGGTCGAGGGCCTCGTTGCGCTGCCGCGCCGCCTCGATGAAGATGCCGAGCTGGTGGCGGATCTTCTCCTGCCCGACGTACTCGTCGAGCCCGCGCGGCCGCAGCGCCTTCTCGACGGCCTCTTCCTGCCGGCTCTGGTTGCGCGCCGACACCACGCGCGTCAACGAGTCGTTCTCGATCGCCATGGTACGATTCTATGCCTTCGCCCGTGGCCGTCGCTGGTGCCGGAGGCGCGCCGCCGCGTCGAGGCGGAAGCGCGCGAAGACGTCGCCGCGGCCGGGGCTCACGTAGCGAATCGCGCCGGCTGGCAGCTCGACGTGGCGCAGCAAGCCCTGCCGACGCGACGACACGGCGGCGTCAGCCCTTGGACAGTTGCTTCAGCGCCTGGCGGATGCCGTCGGCGACCGCGATGCCGTCCGGCAGGTTCCGCACAGCCGTGGCCGCCTCGCGGTCGCTGTAGCCGAGCGCGGAGAGGGCGTTCAGGATGTCGGCCGACGGCGGGGCGGGGCGGTTGGCGCCGACGGCCGTTGCCAGGTCGGCGCCGAGCTTGTCCTTCATTTCGAGCAGGATGCGCTCGGCGGTCTTCTTGCCGATGCCCGGGATCTTCGTCAGCCGGCCCGACTCCTGCAGCGTGACCGCCTGCGCGAGCTCGGCCACCGAGAGGCCCGACAGCAGGGCGAGAGCCGTGCGCGCGCCGATGCCGGAGACGCGCGTCAGCTGGCGGAACGCGCGACGCTCGTGCTCGGTGAGGAAGCCGAACAGGAGGTGTGCGTCCTCGCGCACGACGAGGTGCGTGTAGAGCGCGACCTGCTCGCCGTTGGCGGGCAGGTTGTAGAACGTGCTCATCGGCACGTCGACCTCGTAGCCCACGCCCTGCACGTCGAGCAGGATCTGCGGCGGATTGCGCTCGAGCAGGATGCCGGTGAGACGCCCGATCATCGTTGCGATTATCGCACGCGACCCTTCGGCAAGCGTGGCGGGAACCCCGCCGAAGCCAGCGTCAGCCCGGGGGCAGCGCGGCGAGGTGCAGGCGTACCTCGACGAGCGAGGCCATCACCGTCGGCGCGCGGCCCGCGATCAGCGACGGTGGCGCCGCTCGGTCGGGCACCATGATCGCGGCCATGCCGGCGGCGATCGCGCCGGCGAGACCGGGTGCGGAGTCCTCGAGCACGAGGCAGGCCGCGGGCGGCACGCCGAGCCGCGCGGCCGCCTCGAGGAAGATGTCGGGGGCGGGCTTGCCGCGTGCGATCTCGTCGCCGCCGACCAGCGCCGCGAAGCGGGAGTAGAGCGCGACGCGCTCGAGCTTCGCGCACGCCCGCGACCGCCGCGTCGACGTCGCGACGGCGCGCGGCACGCGCTCGCGCTCCAGCCAGTCGACGAGCTCGTGCAATCCCGGCTTCAGCACGAGACCTTCGCGCTCGACCAGGTCGTCGTAGGCGCCGTGCCACGCGCCCATCAGCGTGTCGACCGGATAGCCCGGCCCGTGGTGCTCGAGGATCAGCGTGCGGCAGTCGCTGAACGTGCGACCGACGAGCGACGGGTTCACCGCTGCGTCGAAGTCGACGCCGACCTGCCGTGCCGCGACGAGCCACGCGCGCGCCGCGAGCGGCTCGGTGTCGAGCAT
This sequence comes from uncultured beta proteobacterium, assembly GCA_963705175.1. GTDB lineage: Bacteria > Pseudomonadota > Gammaproteobacteria > Burkholderiales > Casimicrobiaceae > VBCG01. Next base: position 106,704 of record CAVPJE010000015.1, read on the forward strand.
GAGCCCGTCCATGTCGAAGACCACCGCGCGGGGGCGGCGTGCGAGGGCAGCGCTCACCGCGGCCTCCTCGCCGTGTCCCGCGATGCCGTCGTCGCGCGTCGGCCGCGTGCCGGCTCGCGCGGCGTCGGGCCCTTCGGGCCTTGGCTGGCGCCCGCCGCGCTCACCGCATCCGCCCGCGGCGCACGCTCCGTCCCGCGCCGGCCAGGCTCCCCAGGCCGGTCGTGGCGTGTGCGTGGCAGATGGCGGTGGCGAGCGCGTCGGCGGCGTCCTCCTGCGGCGCGCCCGGCAGCGCGAGGAGGTGCGTGACCATCGCCTGCACCTGCGACTTCGCGGCGCGACCGCCGCCCACGACCGCCTGCTTGACCTGGCCTGCCGTGTACTCGGTCACGGGCATGCCGGCGAGCACCGCCGCCGCGATCGCCGCGCCGCGGGCTTGGCCGAGCAGCAGCGTCGAGTTCGGGTTGACGTTGACGAACACCTTCTCCACCGCGACCTCGGTGGGACGCGACTCGGCGATCAGGAATGCGATGTCGCGCGCGATGACGCCGAGCCGCGCCGGCAGCGACCCGGCGCCGGCGCGGATGCAGCCGCTCGCGACATAGGTCAGCCGCTGCCCGCGTGCCTCGATCAGCCCGTAACCGGTGACGCGCAGGCCCGGGTCGATGCCCAGGATGCGCCGGAAATTGGGGTCGGACTCCACTCTTGCTCTGGACGCGCCGTAAGCTGGCCTCGCTGCAAGTGCGAAAGTAGGGTCAGACTCGACTTTCCTGGTTCCGCAGCACGACGCACGGATGGTACAGGAAAGTCGAGTCTGACCCTACTTTCGTGACCCTGCTCTTGCGCTATTCGATCACGACGGCCGTGCCGCTCGCGCACACCATCAGCATCGAGCCGCCCTGGCCGAGGGTCTCGTAGTCGAGGTCGACGCCGACGACCGCGTTCGCGCCCATCCGCTCCGCGTTCTCGCGCATTTCCGCAAGCGCAGTCTCGCGGGCACTTTGCAAGCACGTTCTCGTACGCGCCGGCGCGCCCGCCGACGATGTCGCGGACGCTCGCGAACAGGTCGCGGAAGATGTTGGCGCCGACGATCGCCTCGCCGCTCGCGATGCCGACGTAGCGGGCGATGCGGCGGCCTTCGAGCGTGGGGGTGGTGCTGACGATCACGACGCGGCGCCTTCCGTCTCCTCGAGCACGGCCGAGGTGTAGACCTCCTGCACGTCGTCGATCGACTCGAGCGCGTCGAGGAGCTTCTGCATCCGCTGCGCGTCCTCGCCGCGAAGCTCCACCTCGGTCGACGGCTTCATCGTGACCTCGGCGAACTCGGGCGCGAGCCCGGTCTTGGCGAGCGCGTCCCTGACGGCGACGAAGTCGTAGGGGCCGGTCACGACCTCGATGCTGCCGTCGTCGTTGGTGAGCACGTCCTCGGCGCCGGCCTCGATTGCCGCCTCCATCACGCGGTCTTCGCCGGTTCCGGGCGCGAACACGATCTGCCCGCAGTGCCGGAACAGGAAGGCGACCGAGCCGTCGGTGCCGAGGTTGCCGCCGTACTTCGAGAACGCGTGCCGGACGTCGGCGACGGTACGCGTGCGATTGTCGGTCATGCAGTCGACGATCACCGCCGCGCCGCCGATGCCGTAGCCCTCGTAGCGGATCTCCTCGTAGTTCACGCCCTCCAGCTGGCCGGAGCCGCGCTTGATCGCGTTGTCGATCGTGTCCTTCGGCATGTTCTGCTCGCGCGCCTTGTCGGCGGCGAGCCGCAGCCGCGGATTGGCGCCGATGTCGGCGCCGCCCAGGCGCGCCGCGACGGTGATCTCCTTGATGAGACGCGTGAAGATCTTGCCGCGCTTCGCGTCGGCGGCGGCCTTCTTGTGCTTGATGTTCGCCCACTTGCTGTGGCCGGCCATGGTCAGTCGTCCTTCGGAGCCATTCGGCAAATTATAGCGACCGCGTCAGAGCAGGCCCTGGTCCGCGAGGAACTTCTGCAGCACCGCGAGCCGGACGCCGGCGTCGTTCACCTCGAGCATGCTCTGCTTGATCGGCAGCGGCAGCGGCAGGAACTCGGCGAGCCGGTAGCCGACCCACGAGGCGTCGGCGTAGTCCTGCTGCGCCGGGAACTGGTGCGCACCGACCCGCGAGGCGATCAGCTCGAGCAGGCGGGCGAGCGGCGCGCGCACGGCGTCCATCGCGACCGGCGGCTCGGCCGCGATAGGCACGACTTCGGCGACGACGAGCCCCGAGGCCTCGACCTCGTGTCGTTCCACCTTGAACCGCGTCGCACCCTCCGCCGCGACGTGGAGGATCCCCAGCTGCGGCATGTCCCACGCGGTGATGCGCGCGAGCGTGCCGACGCGCGCGAATTCCGGCGCGGCGCCGGCGCCTGGGCGTGACACCTCGTCGCCGTGCGTGATGAGGCACACGCCGAACGGACGATCCTCGGCGAGGCAGGCCTTGGTCATGGCGATGTAGCGCTGCTCGAAGACCTTGAGCGGCAGCAGTCCGCCGGGAAACAGCACCGTGCGCAGCGGAAACAGCGGGATGCGCACGGTGCCCTCGGCGTGCCGCAGGCCGGGTAGCCTGAGCTTCACGCCGACGCGCCGTCGGGACCGGGCACGACGCGAGCCTCGCCCCAGCGGGGGCCCGAGCGCGTGCGCGACGCCGAGCTGGTCGAGCACGCGCGCGACGACGAAGTCGACGAGCTCCGCAACGGTCTGCGGCCGATCGTAGAACCCCGGCGCGGGCGGCAGGATCACGGCCCCCGCGCGCGCGAGCTTCAGCATGTTCTCGAGGTGGATCGCGGAGAGCGGGGTTTCGCGCGGCACCAGCACCAGGGGCCGCCGCTCCTTCAGCATGACGTCGGCGGCACGCTCGATCAGGTTGTCGGCCAGCCCGCCGGCGATCGCGCCGAGCGTGCCCATGCTGCACGGACATACCACCATCGCGTCGGCCGGGTTGGAGCCCGAGGCGACCGGCGCCATCCAGTCCTCGCGGCCGAACACATGGAGCCGGCCGGCACGCGGCGCCGAAGCGCGTGCCGAGCGCGCGCTCCGCGTCACCGGCCCGCGCCGGCAGCACGAGGTCGCACTCCTGCTTCGCGACGATCTGCGCCGCGGGCGAGTAGAGCAGGTACACGCGCACGCCCGCAGCCGAGCAGGCATTCGAGCAGTCGCAGCCCGAACGGCATCCCCGAGGCCCCGGTGAATGCCAGCGTGACCGTCGCGGGCGAAGCGGTCGACCGCACGTCGGTCACCTGGCGGCCGCTGACGGCGCGCCGCGGATCTCGCGATGGCGCTTCTGGACCTGGTAGCGGCCCTCGAATGCGGCGGCGAGGCGCTCGACGAAGTACACCGAGCGGTGCTGGCCGCCGGTGCAGCCGATCGCCACCGTGAGGTAGTTGCGGTTGTCGCGCACGAACGCCGGCAGCCAGCGCGAGACGAAGCCCTGGATGTCGCCGTACATCTCCTCGACTTCGGGGACGCGCTCGAGGAACTCGATCACCGGCCGGTCGCGGCCGGTCAGGGGAGCGAGCTTCGGCTCGTAGTGCGGGTTGGGAAGGCAACGGACGTCGAAGACCAGGTCGGCGTCGAGCGGGATGCCGTGCTTGAAGCCGAACGACTCGAAGAGCAGCGTGAGCCGCGACGCGTCGACGCTCACGAAGTCCTTGATCCACGAGCGCAGCGCCGCGGCCGGGAGGTCGCTCGTGTCGAACACGAAGCCCAGGTCGCGGACGTCGGCGAGCAAGTGGCGCTCGTGGTCGATCGCCTCGGTCAGCGTGCGCGACTCGCTGGAGAAGGGGTGCCGCCGGCGCGTCTCGGAGAAGCGCTTGACCAGGGTGTCGGTCTTCGCGTCGAGCATCAGGAAGCGGACGTTCCAGCCGGCCGCGCGCAGCACCGCCAACGTGTCGCCGAGACTCGCGATGCCGTGGTCGGTGCGCAGGTCGAGCGTGACGGCGATGCGTTCCTGTCCCGCGCGACGCAGGTACTCGACCGTCTCGAGGATCAGCGGCATCGGCAGGTGGCTCGCGCTGTAGTAGCCCGAGTCCTCGAGCGCGGCGAGCGCCACGCCCTTGCCCGAGCCCGAGACGCCGCCGATGAGGATCAGGTCCATCGTCCGCGCCGCGCTCCGGCCGGGGAAGTTGCCGGCAATCGCGTCCATTCACATGTTCCTAGCGCACGCCGTCGCCGCCGGATTCCATCAATCGCTGCTGGCGGTCGATGAATTCCTTCGTGCTGTCGATGCCGCGCTGGTTCAGCACGAAGTTGCGCACCGCGGCCTCGACCAGCACGGCGAGGTTGCGGCCCGCCGCCACCGGGATCGTCACGCGGCGGATCGGCACGCCGAGCACTTCCTGGAACGTCGCGTCGACCTTGAGGCGGTCGAGCTCGGCGAAGCTCTCGTGGCTGTGGTCCTCGAGGTGCACGATGAGGCGCAGCAGCTTGCGCGGCCGGATCGCGGTTTCGCCGAAGATCGTGCGGATGTTGAGCACGCCGATGCCGCGCACCTCGAGGAAGTCCCTCAGCACGTCGGGGCACCGGCCTTCGACGGTGTCCGGGGAGATGCGATAGAGCTCGACGATGTCGTCGGCGACGAGGCCGTTGCCGCGCGAGATGAGCTCGAGCGCCAGCTCGCTCTTGCCGATCGCCGAGGCCCCGGTGATCAGCACGCCGAGCTCGAGCACGTCCAGGAACACGCCGTGCAGCGTCGTCGACTCGGCGAGCACGCGCGCGAGGTAGTAGCGGAAGACGTCGACCAGGTGCGGCGAGGGCTGCGGGGACGTGAGCAGCGGGACGTGCGCGGCGTTGCAGCGCTGGACGAGGTAGGGCGGCGGCGTCTCGCCGTTCGCGACCGCTGCCGCGATCAGCTCGCCGGCGAAGAGCCGGTCGATCGCGGCGCGGACCTCGTCCTCGGACAGCGCGGCCAGGTAGGCGATCTCGGCCGCGCCGAGGATCTGGATGCGGAATGGGTGGATGAAGTTCATGTGGCCGACCTGCCCCATGGTCGGCTTCAGCTCGGTGTCCCCGGCGAGCACGCGGTTGCCGCCCTGGCGCCCCGCGCGCCAGGTGAGGTTGAGCCGCTCCCGGTTGTCCGAGAACAGGCGTTCGATGCTGACCTGACGCATGGGCGCGGTCGGGGGCCCCGGGGGCGGCGATCAGCCGGCCGATTGCCAGTCGCGGATCACCGAGTGCGCCTGTTCGGCGGTGGCCGACGCGGCGAGCCGTTCGCGGAACGCGCGCTCCGAGAACATCTGCGCGAGCTCGGAGAGGATCTGCAGGTGCCGGTCGGTGGCATGCTCGGGGACGAGCAGCACGAACACCTGCGCCACCGGCCGGCCATCCGGCGCCTCGAATGGGATCGGATTGGCGAGGCGCACGTAGGCGCCGCGGGCCTCGGGCAGTCCCTTGAGCCGGCCATGCGGGATGGCGATGCCCTGGCCCAGCCCGGTCGACCCCAGCTTCTCGCGCGCGGCGAGGCTCGCCACGACGGTGGCACGAGGCAGACCCGTGTCGCGCTCGAGGACATCGGCGACGGCCTCGAAGAGGCGCGCCTTGGTCGGCACGTCGACATCGAGGACGACGTTGCCGACCGGCAGGAGTTCGGCGATCTGGTTCATCCGCGTCGCGGGTGTGGGGAGCGTGCCCAAACGAAAAGGCGGGTGTCGGCTCGCCGACCCCGCCTGAGTCGAAGCTCGTCGATTATACGCCGGCTATTGACCGCTACCCTCGCTGCTCCCTGCCGACTGGCGCTTCACGCCGCCCCCGTCCGGGCGGTGCGCCGCGCGGATCTCCTTGTGCTTCAGCACCATCCGGTCGAGCTTGTCGGACAGGAGGTCGATCGCGGCGTACATGTCGCCGTCCACCGCCTCGGCATGCAGATCCTTGCCCCGCACGTGCACGTTCGCCTCGACCTTGCGCGCCAGCTTGTCGACCGAAAGCACGACGTTGACGTCGATCACGTGATCGAAGTGCCGGGTGATGCGGTCGAGCTTCGCCACGACGTAGTCGCGGATCGCCGGGGTGACGTCGAGGTGGTGTCCGGTGAGGGTCAGGTTCATCAGGCGCTCCATGGGTGCTGGCGGATTGCCGCGCGGCGGGATGGCAAGCAGCAGGCGCAGGGCCACGGGCCGCGCCGCCCTGGTTCAGTTTCTACGTTCTCGATCGTCCGAGCAAGAGACGGGCCGGCGGCGTCCGGTTCACAGCGAACGGCGCAGGTTCACGGGCGGAATCTGCAGCGATTCCCGGTACTTGGCGATCGTCCGCCGGGCGACGAGGATGCCCTGCTCGCCCAGCACCTCGGCAATCCGGCTGTCGGTGAGCGGGGTCTTCGGGTCCTCGGCACCGATCAGCTGCTTGATCAGCGCGCGGATGGCCGTCGCCGAAGCGGCTCCCCCGGTGTCCGTGGCGACGTGGCTGCCGAAGAAGTACTTGAGCTCGAAGGTGCCGCGGGGCGTCAGCATGTACTTCTGCGTCGTCACCCGCGAGATCGTCGATTCGTGCAGCTCGAGCATGTCGGCGATCTCGCGCAGCACCATCGGGCGCATCGCGACCTCGCCGTGCTCGAAGAACCGGCGCTGCCGCTCGACGATCGCCGAGGCGACGCGCAGGATCGTGTCGAAGCGCTGCTGCACATTGCGGATCAGCCACTTGGCCTCCTGCAGCTGCGCGGTGAGCTGCTGGTTCGACGCGTCCCGGTTGCGGGTGAGGATGTCGGCGTAGATGCGGTTCAGCCGCAGCTTGGGCATCGCGGCGTCGTTCAGCGCCGCCACCCACTGGCCGCGGATCTTGCGCACGATGACGTCGGGGACGACGTAGGCCGACTCCTCGCGCGCGAACGACGCGCCGGGGCGCGGGTTCAGCGTGCGCACCAGGTCGCGCACGCCGCGCACGCCGGCGTCGTCGGTGTGGAGCAGCCGCTTCAGCTTGGTGACGTCGCGGTTGGCGAGGAGAGCGAGGTGCCCGTCGACGACACTTGAGCGCCTCGGCGCGCCACGGGGTGTCCTCGGGCATCGCCTTCAACTGCAGGCGCAGGCATTCGCTGCAGTCGCGCGCGCCGACGCCGACCGGCTCGAAGCTCTGCAGGAAGTTGAGCGCGATGCGGAGCTCGTCCGCGCCGAGCTCGGCATCGGCCGGGAACATCTCCGCGATCTCCTCGAGCGTCGACGTGAGGTAGCCGTCCTCGTTGACCGCGTCGATCAGCGTCCCGACGATCTCGCGGTCGCGCCCGTCGAGGTTGAGGAGCGAGAGCTGCTCGAGCAGGTGGTCGCGCAGCGACGAGGTCGCCGCCTGTTGCGGATAGAACTCGTCGTCCTCGGGCGGGGCGCCGCCGCCCCAGTCCGTGTCGGGGCTCGTGTAGTCGGCGACGTCCGACGGATCGGCCGCCTGCGTGACGTCCAGCGGGCGTTCCTCGGGCTCGTCGTCGCCGCCGCGGGACTCGTGCTCGGGCTCGGCCGGGCGCTCGCGCGTGGCGAGGGGAAATTCCTGGGGAGGCTCCTCCTCGCCCTCGGCTTCCTCCTTCTCCAGGAGCGGATTCTCCTGGAGCATCCGCTCCACCTCGGCGTTCAGCTCGAGCGTCGACAGCTGGAGCAGCCGGATCGACTGCTGGAGCTGCGGCGTCAGCGTGAGGTGTTGGGAGAGCTTGAGCTGGAGCGTCTGTTTCACTGTCGGGCCTGCGGTCTTCTCGCCTCGGCGAGCGTCGATCGCCTGCCGCAGTACCGGCCCAGGCTTGCGGACGCTTCGATGCTAGAGCCGGAAGTGCTCGCCGAGATAGACCTTTCGAACCGCCTCATTATAGACAATCTCGTCCGGCTTGCCCGAGGCCAGCACCCGGCCGTCGTTGATGATGTAGGCCCGGTCGCAGATGCCGAGCGTCTCCCGGACGTTGTGGTCGGTGATCAGCACGCCGATGCCGCGCTCCTTGAGAAAGCCGATGATGCGCTGGATGTCGAGCACGGCGATCGGGTCGACGCCCGCGAAGGGCTCGTCGAGGAGGATGAAGCGCGGCCGCGTCGCCAGCGCACGGGCGATCTCGCAGCGCCGTCGCTCGCCCCCGGAGAGCGACACCGCGGGCGCGTCGGCCAGATGCGCGATCGACAGGTCCTCGAGCAGCGCGTCCAGGCGGTTCGCAATCGCGTCCGGGTCGTCCTCCGAGAGCTCGAGGATCGAGCGCACGTTCTCGGCCACGGTGAGCTTGCGGAAGATCGAGGCCTCCTGCGGCAGGTAGGACAGCCCGCGCCGGGCACGCTGGTGGATCGGCAGCCGCGACAGGTCCTCGCCGTCGAGCTCGATGCGCCCGCCGTCCGCGGCGACCAGCCCGACGATCATGTAGAAGCACGTGGTCTTGCCGGCGCCGTTCGGTCCCAGCAGGCCCACCACCTCGCTCGCGTGCACGTCGAGCGAGACGTCGTGCACGACGGTGCGCGACCCGTACCGTTTGCGCAACTCGGCGGCCGCGAGGGTCGTCATCGCGGCGCCCCGTGCGCGCGAAGCCGCGCACCGCTCACTTGCCACTCACTTCGCGGCCTTCGGGGCGAGCTCGCCGGAGGGCTTGAGCGGCAGCGGCGGCTCGGGCGGTTTCGCGGCGGCCTTGCCGTCCTTCGCCGGCGCCTTCGCGTCCTTCGCCTTCGCGGCGTCCTTGCCGTCGCCTCCGGGGCGTGGCAGGAACGATCCCTCGTTGCCCTCGCCGCTCTTCGGCTGGAACACGCCGCGCACGCGCGCGCCGGGACCGCTTCGGGCGGTGCGGCGGCGGCGTCCGGGCGGCCCTCCGCGCGGAACTGCTCGGTCTTGGCGTTGTAGTAGATGTAGTTGCTGCGGATCTCGTCCTGGCCGCGCTTCAGGAGCGCGCGGTCGAACAGCTCGAGCACCTCCTTGGCGCCGTCGTACTCGGCGCGCTGCGCGTGGCCTTCGAAGTATTCGTCGACGCCGTCGCGCTTCTGCCGGAACGAGAGCGGATTGCCGTGCGCCGTCGCCGACACCGAGTTGTCCGCGTTCTGCTTGAACACGATGCGGTCGGCGCGGATCGTCATCGTGCCCTGCGTGATGACCACGTTACCGGAGAGGTTGCCGATCTTGGTCTGGTAGTTGACGTCGCCCGAGTCCGCCGAGTAGTTGATCGGCTTCCCCTTGTCGGCGGCTTCGGCGCGGGCGTCGGGCGCCGCGGCCAGCGCGGCGGCGAGCACCGCGAGCGCGCACAGGGGCGCAAGTAGGATGGGTCCCATCGGTCACCTGGCGAGGGTGCTCGGCTGCATGGTGCCGCGCACCTCGGATTTGAGCTTGAGCGTCTTGGACGCGTTGTCGAGGATCAGGCCGGTCGCGCGGATTATTCCACGCCCCTCCTCGATCGTCACCGGCTGGTCGGTCTGCGCCCGGTCCTCTTTCGGGATCACGTGCAGGAACTCGGTCGCGAGCGAGATGCGCGTGGCGTCGTCTTGCTCTGGTCCCGCCTCGCGCGTCGCACGGACCGAGCCCTCGAAATACGCGTTCTCGCGATCGCCGGAGACCCGTGCGCGCTTCGCCTCGATCGTGAACGACGGCTGGCCGGGCCGCGTCACCGAGAGCTTCGGCCCCTCGAACTCGATCATGCCGTCATCCGGGTAGTGCCGCGCCACGGCAGCCGCAAGCGTCTGCGTCGGCCGGCCGTCGGCGTCGAGCTCGACCGCACGCACGCCTTCGGCGAACAGGTCCGGGTCGTGGCGTCCGCTGCCGTCCCGGCGCGGTCCGGGATCGTGCACCTGCGCATCCAGCCAGTAGGTGAGGGCGGCCAGTCCCCCGAGCAGCAGCAGCGGCAGCCAGCCGGCGACGCGATCGAGCGAGCGGCGTGCGCTGCGCATGCGTTCAGCCTCCGCGGGCGGGCGCGCCGTGCGCGGCCTCGGCCCCGGCGAGCCGCGATTGCGCGGCGAGTATCAGCTCGGTGGCCTCGCGCACGGCGCCGGCCCCGCCGTCGCGGCGCGTGACGTAGTGCGCGTGGCGCTTCACCGCGTCGGGCGCGTGCGGCACGGTGAGCGCGAGACCGCACGCGGCCAAGAGCGGCACGTCGGGGAGGTCGTCGCCCATGTGCGCACAGGCCTCGGGCGCGACCCCGAGCTCCGCACGGATGTGCTCCCACGGCGCCGTCTTGTGCTCCGCGCCGAGCGCCACGCGGTGGACACCGAGGAGGTGCGCTCGATGGCGCACGGACTCCGCGTTGCTGCCGGTGATCCAGGCGACCGCGATGCCCGCGTGCTGGAGCATCTTCATCGCGAGGCCATCCTGGACGTGGTAGGCCTTGAACTCGCGGCCGTGGTCGTCGACGTAGATGCGGCCGTCGGTCAGCACGCCGTCGACGTCGAACGTGACGAGCCGCACGCCCCGCGCGCGGCGCAGGATGTCCGCGTCCATCAGATCACTCGCGCACGGAACAGGTCGTGCAGGTGCAGCGCGCCGACCAGCCGTTCCCGGCCATCGACGACGAGCAACTGGGTGACCTTGGGTGCGCGCTCCATCGTCTCCACGCAGTCGATCGCAAGGCGCTCGGGTGCGATCCGCCGCGGCTCGCGGGTCATCAGGTCGGCAACGCGCGCGACGCGGAAGTCGACGCCGCGCTCGATCGCGCGGCGCAGGTCGCCGTCGGTGAAGATGCCGGCGACGCGCGCGTCGCCGCCGACGACCGCGGTCATGCCCATGCCCTTGCCGCTCATCTCGATCACGGCCTCCGCCAGCGTGGCCGAGGTGCTCACCGTCGGGACCGCGCTGCCGCTGCGCATCACGTCCTCGACGCGGGTGAGGAGCCGGCGGCCGAGCGAGCCCCCCGGATGCGAGCGGGCGAAGTCCTCGGCCGAGAACCCGCGGGCATCGAGGACGGCGATCGCGATCGCGTCGCCGAGCGCCAGTGCCGCGGTCGTGCTCGCCGTCGGGGCGAGCCCCAGCGGGCAGGCCTCGGCGTCGACCGCGGCGTCGAGGTGCACGTCGGCGGCCTGCGCGAGCGAGGACTGCTCGTTGCCGGTGATGGCGACGAGGTGCGCCCCCTCGCGGCGCAGGTGCGGCGCGAGCATGACGAGCTCGTCGGTCTCCCCGGAGTTCGACAGCATGATCACCACGTCGTCCGGCGTGATCATGCCGAGGTCGCCGTGGCCGGCCTCGGCCGGATGCACGAAGAAGGCGGGCGTGCCGGTGGAGGCGAGCGTCGCCGCGAGCTTCCGCGCGATGTGCCCCGACTTGCCGATGCCCGACACGACCACGCGCCCGTGGCAGTTGAGCACCATGCCCACGGCGGCGACGAACGCCGCGCCGAGCTTCGTGCCGAGCGTCGCGATCGCCCGCGCCTCGGTGTCGAGCACGTCGCGCGCGAGTGCGAGCGCGCGCGGCGCGTCGACGGGCAGCAGGGGCGGATGCCGGTCGTTCATCCGCTGCAGTATAGCGCCCGGCCCGTGCGGCCCCGGTCACGGACGACGCGGGTTCCGTGCTAGATTGGCATGGCCTCGACGCGCCTTGCGCGTACGCTCGAATCGACGATGAACGCGACGCTCGCCACGATCCTCGTCCTGCTCGGCGCGTCGGTCGTGGTCGTGGTCGTCGCGCGGCTCGCACGACTGCCGCCGATCCTGGGCTACCTCGTCGCCGGCATCCTGGTCGGCCCGCACGTGCTGGGCTGGGTCGAGGACAGCGCGTCGATCCGCCACCTCGCCGATTTCGGCATCGTGTTCCTGATGTTCTCGCTGGGGCTCGAGTTCAGCCTGCCCCAGCTCGTGTCCATGCGGCGCGCGGTGTTCGGGCTGGGACTCGCCCAGGTCGCGATCACGACGCTCGCCGGGCTCATCGCGCTGCCGCTCGCCGGCTTCGGCTGGCGCGAAGGCCTCGTGCTGGGCGGGGCGCTGGCGATGAGCTCGACCGCGATCGTCTCGAAGATGCTGACCGAGCGCATGGAGCTCGCCACGCCGCACGGCCGCGACGTGATCGCGATCCTGCTCTTCCAGGACCTGGCGGTCGTGGCCTTCCTGATCGTCATTCCGGCGCTCGCGCGCGAGGCGATGAGCCTGCCCGCGGCGCTCGGGCTCGCCGCGGTCAAGGGCGCCGTCGCGCTGCTCCTGATCCTGCGCTTCGGCCAGAAGCCGATGCGGGCCTGGTTCCACCTGGTCGGCCGGCAGCGCTCCTCCGAGCTCTTCATGCTCAACGTGCTGCTGGTGACGCTCGGTCTCGCGACGCTCACCGAGGCGGCGGGGCTCTCGCTGGCGCTCGGCGCGTTCCTCGCCGGGATGCTGATCGCGGAGACCGAGTACCGGATGCAGGTCGAGGAGGACATCAAGCCGTTCCGCGACGTGCTGCTGGGGCTGTTCTTCGTCACCGTCGGGATGGGCCTCGACCTCGAGCTGGTGCTCGAGCAGTGGCCCTTCGTGCTCCTGCTCCTCGGCGTGCCGGTGGCGTTCAAGCTGGCGCTGATCGTCGCGCTGGCGCGCGTCTTCGGCGCGCCGCTGTCCTCGTCGATGCGCACCGGCTTCTACCTCGCGCAGGCGGGCGAGCTCGCGCTGGTGATGCTCGCGCTCGGGACCGAAGTGAGGCTCCTGCAACCGGCGCTCGTGCAGGTCGTGCTCGCCTCCATGGTCCTGTCGATGCTTGCCGCGCCGCTCGTCATCCAGTTCGCCGAGCCGATCGTCCGCAAGCTCACCGCGAACGACTGGCTCGCGCGGGCGACGCAGATCACGGCGATCGCCTCGACGTCGCTCGCGCGCCAGGAGCACGTGCTGGTGTGCGGCTACGGCCGCAGCGGCCAGAACCTCGCCCGGCTGCTCGAGCGCGAGAAGATCGCGTTCGTGGCGCTCGACAACGACTCGCAGCGGGTGCGCGAGGCGGCGGCCGAGGGCTCGTCGGTCGTGTTCGGCGACGCCGGACGCCGCGAGGCGCTGATCGCCGCGGGCGTGCTGAAGGCCAGCGCGGTGGTGGTCACGTTCGCCGATACCCATGCGGCCCTGCGCATCCTCGGGCACGTGCAGGCGCTGCGGCCGGATCTGCCGGTCATCGTGCGCACCGTCGACGATGCCGACCTCGACCGGCTGGTCAAGGCCGGCGCGACCGAAGTGGTGCCCGAGGTGCTGGAGGGCAGCCTGATGCTCGCCTCGCACGCGCTGCTCGTGCTCGGCGTGCCGCTCAACCGGGTGCTGGCGCGCATCCGCGCGATCCGGGAGGAGCGCTACAGCCTGTTCCGCGGCTTCTACCACGGCGCGACCGACGCCGCCGACGGCGCGGAGAACCTGCAGCCGCGGCTGCATTCGGTGCTGCTCGGCGAGCGCGCGGCCGCGGTCGGCAGGACGCTGTCCGAGCTCGGCCTCGCCGGCTGGATCGAGGTGACGGGGGTGCGCCGCCGCGGCATGCCGTCGCGGCCTCCGGAAGCCGACTTCCGCTTCGAGGCGGGCGACGTCGTCGTGCTGCTCGGCCGGCCGAAGGAGATCGCGCTCGCCGAGGCGCGGCTGCTGGAGGGCTGATCGCATGCAATCCACCTCGCCGCCGGCAGCCGCCGTCGCCCTGTCCGGCATCGCGCGCCGTTTCGGCGGCGTCCAGGCGCTGGACGGCGTCGATCTCGTCGTCGAGCCGGGCGAGTTCTTCGGCCTGCTCGGGCCCAACGGCGCGGGCAAGACGACGCTGATCTCGATCCTCGCCGGCCTGACGCGCGCCGACCGCGGTACCGCGCGCGTGCTGGGCCACGACGTCGTCGCCGACTACCGCAAGGCGCGGCGCGCCCTCGGCGTCGTGCCGCAGGAGCTGGTGTTCGATCCGTTCTTCACCGTGCGCGAGACGCTGCGCTTCCAGGCGGGCTACTTCGGCCTGTCCGGCGTCGACGACTGGATCGACGAGATCCTCGACCACCTCGCCCTCACGGCGAAGGCCGACGCCAACATGCGCTCGCTCTCCGGGGGCATGAAGCGCCGCGTGCTCGTGGGGCAGGCGCTCGTCCACAGGCCGCCGGTGATCGTGCTGGACGAACCCACCGCGGGCGTGGACGTGGAACTGCGGCGCAGCCTGTGGGCGTTCGTGCGCAAGCTGAACCGCGATGGCCACACGATCATCCTCACGACGCATTACCTCGAGGAGGCCGAGGCGCTGTGCGGCCGCATCGCGATGCTCAAGGCCGGCCGGGTCGTCGCGCTCGACACCACGCAGAACCTGCTGTCGCAGTTCGCCGGGATCACCGCGCGGCTCACCGCCGACCGGCTGCCGTCGGCGTGGTCCGGCCGCGACTTCCGCCGCGAGTCGGGGGTGTTCCATCTCGCGCTCGCGAGCTACGCGGAGCTCGAGCGGCTGCTCGCGGACCTCTCCGCCGAGGCCATCGCGATCGAGGCGCTCGCGCTCGCCGAGACCGACCTCGAGCAGGTATTCCTGCGCATCATGAAAGGGGAGGGCGCCGCGGCGCCCGGGGGAGCACGCTGATGCGGATGCACGAGGGCACCGGGTTGGATCACGCTGCTGCGCAAGGAGCTCTTGCGCTTCTGGAAGGTCTCCTTCCAGACGATCGCCGCGCCCGTGCTGACCTCGCTCCTCTACCTGCTGGTCTTCGCGCACGTGCTCGAGTCGCACGTCGCGGTCTACGACGGCACGGTGGGCTACACCGCGTTCCTCGTGCCGGGCCTCGTGATGATGGCGGTGCTGCAGAACGCGTTCGCGAACTCGTCGTCCTCGCTCATCCAGTCGAAGATCACCGGCAACCTGATCTTCGTGCTGCTGCCGCCGCTCTCGCCCGGGGAGCTCTTCGCCGCCTACGTGCTCGGCGCGATGGTGCGCGGCCTCGTCGTCGGGCTCGGCGTGTTCCTGGTCACGCTCTGGTTCGCGCCGTCGGTGCTCGCGATGCCGTTTCCGTGGTGGGCGCTCGCGTTCGCGGCGCTGGGCAGCGCGATCCTCGGCACGCTCGGGCTGATCGCGGGCATCTGGGCCGAGAAGTTCGACCAGCTGGCGGCGTTCCAGAACTTCATCATCCTGCCGGCGACGTTCCTGTCCGGCGTGTTCTACTCGATCCACTCGCTGCCGCCGTTCTGGCAGGCCGCCTCGCACCTCAATCCCTTCTTCTACATGATCGACGGGTTCCGCTACGGCTTCTTCGGCCGCTCGGACGTCTCGCCATGGCTGTCGCTATCCGTGGTCGCGGGCTTCTGCGCCGCGCTCACCGCGCTGACGCTCGCGCTGCTCGCGCGCGGGTGGCGACTGCGCACGTGACGCGGGAGGTCGGGCGCGCGCGGGGCATCCGGTACCATGGGCGCCCTCGGCTCGCCGGATGCCCTCGCCATGCACGAAACCCCCGCCGTCAATCCCGACTCGATCCGGGCCTCGATCGCGGCTGCGCTCGCCTGCGACGAGCTCAAGGTGCGCGGCGACGGCCACCACTTCGAGGCGCTGATCGTCTGCGCCGCGTTCGAGGGCAAGTCCCGGGTGGCGCGTCACCAGCTGGTCTACGCGGCGCTGGGCGACCGGATGCGCGAGGAGATCCACGCGCTGTCGATGCTGACGATGACGCCGGCGGAGTTCGCCGCGACCCGCGCGCAGTCGCAGCAGTGAAGCGATGACCCTCGCCTCGCCACGATCCGCCCGCGGTTTGCCACGATCGCGTCCCGGCCGGGACCCGATGGCGGCGTCAGGCTGGGCGCATGGACACGATCGAGCTCGACTTCGCGCCGGCGCCTGCCGTCGCCCTCCCTTTCCCGCGCGCTGACCGGCGCGCAGAACCTCTCCTCCCGATGGACAAGCTGGTCATCGAAGGTGGCGCGCGCCTGTCCGGCACGATCGGCGTGTCGGGTGCGAAGAACGCCGCGCTGCCGATCCTGTGCGCCTCGCTGCTCTCGCCGGAGCCGCTGCTGCTCGCCAACGTCCCGCAGCTGAACGACGTGCGCACGATGCGCACGCTGCTCGCGCAGATGGGTGTCGCGTGCGAGGTCGACGGCGACCGGCTGACGCTCGACGCGGGCCGCATCGACTGGCCGCTCGCACCCTACGAGCTCGTGAAGACGATGCGCGCGTCGATCCTCGCGCTGGGGCCGCTCGTGGCCCGCTGCGGCGAGGCGCGCGTGTCGCTGCCCGGCGGCTGCGCGATCGGGCTGCGGCCGGTCGACCAGCACGTGAAGGGCCTGCAGGCGATGGGCGTGGAGATCGACCTCGAGCACGGCTACATCGCCGCGCGGGCGCGGCGTCTCGTCGGCACCCGGTTCGTGTTCGACGTGGTGACGGTGACCGGCACCGAGAACCTGATGATGGCGGCGACGCTCGCCGAGGGGCAGACGGTGCTCGAGAACGCCGCGCGCGAACCGGAGGTGGTCGACCTCGCCCGCTGTCTCGTCGCGATGGGCGCGCGCATCGCGGGCGCGGGAACCGACCGCATCGTGGTCGATGGTGTCGACGCGCTCCACGGCGCCTCGCACCGGATCATGCCGGACCGCATCGAGACCGGCACGTTCGCGGCCGCCGTCGCGGCGACCGGTGGCGACGTCACGCTCGAGGGCGCGGCAAGCGACGCGCTCGACGCGGTGCAGGACAAGCTGCGCGAGGCCGGCGCGACGATCGACGTCGACGGGACGACGATGCGCGTGCGCCGCGACGGACCGCTCGCGGCGTTCAACGTGCGCACCGCGCCGTTCCCGGGCTTCCCGACCGACATGCAGGCGCAGATGATGGCGCTGGCGTCGGTGGCGCAGGGGACGACCGTGATCACCGAGACGATCTTCGAGAACCGGATGATGCACGTGCAGGAGCTGAAGCGTCTCGGCGCGGACATCGAGGTCGAGGGCAACGCCGCGATCGTGCGCGGCGTTCCGGCGCTCGCCGGCGCCACCGTGATGGCCACCGACCTGCGCGCTTCCGCGTGTCTCGTCATCGCCGGCCTGATCGCCGAAGGCGAGACGACGATCGACCGCATCTACCACCTCGATCGCGGCTACGAGCGGATCGAGCAGAAGCTGGCCAGCGTCGGCGCCCGGGTGCGGCGCGTCAAGTAGGGCGCGCCGTGGGCACGATCCCCGACTCGCCGCTCGGCCGGGCGACGCACTATCCGGACGCCTACGACCCGGGGCTCCTCTATCCGGTCGAGCGCGCGCCGCAGCGCGACGCGCTCGGCTTGTCCGGCGCGCTGCCGTTCCGCGGCGGCGACCACTGGACCGCGTGGGAGGTGGGCTGGCAGGACCGCGAGCAGCGCCCGCGCGTGGGCGTCGCGAGCTTCGCCGTGCCGTGCGAATCGCCGCGCATCGTGGAGTCGAAGTCCGTGAAGCTCTGGCTCGCCTCGGTGAACCACGCGAGCTTCGCGAACCCCGAGGACCTCCGGCAGGCGCTCGCCCGCGATCTCTCCGCGGCGACCGGAGCGCGGATCGACGTCGGCGTGGACCTGCCCGAGGCGTGGGGCAGGCACGCGCGCCACGATCTTGCGGGGACGCCGATCGACGACGTGGCACCGGCATCCTGCCCGGCAACACCCGATGCGGCACTGCTCCGTGCGGGAACGGACGCGATGGACGAGACACTGGTCACGCACGGCTTCCGCTCCGTGTGCCCCGTCACGGGCCAGCCCGACTACGCGAGCATCGCGATCGCCTACCGCGGCCCGCGCCTCGACCGTGCGGCGCTCGCCGCCTACCTCTTCGGCTATCGCCTGCATCCGGGCTTCCACGAGCACTGCGTCGAGCGCATCTTCACCGACATCGCACGCGCCTGCCGGCCCGGGTCGTTGCGTGTCGAGGCGCGCTTCACGCGCCGCGGCGGCGTGGACATCAATCCGGTGCGCGCAACACCCGGCATGCCGCTCGCGCCCTCGGCGCCGACCTTTCGGCAGTAGGCGGCCGCGCTGCGGGCCGCACGCCCGGGACCGGGAGCCCCGGACTGATAGAATCTGCGTCCGCTCCCACCGGAATCGAAGCCGTGCCCGGCGTCGCCATCGCCCTCTCGAAGGGTCGCATCCTCGACGAAACGCTGCCGCTCCTCGCGCGCGCCGGCATCGTGCCGGCCGAGGATCCCGAGACGTCGCGCAAGCTCGTCCTCGGCACCAATCGCCCGGGGGTCTCGCTCGTGATCCTGCGGGCCCAGGACGTGCCGACCTACGTCGAGTACGGCGCGGCCGACCTGGGCGTCGCCGGCAGGGACGTACTCCTCGAGCACGGCAGCGAGGGCCTCTACCAGCCGCTCGACCTCGGCATCGGCCGCTGCCGGCTCGTCGTCGCCACGCGCCGCGGCTACGACTGGGCCGGTACCGTGCAGCGCGGCGCGCGCATCCGCGTCGCCTCGAAGTACGTGCGCATCGCGCGCGAGCACTTCGCCGACAAGGGCATGCACGTCGACCTGATCAAGCTGTACGGCTCGATGGAGCTCGCGCCGCTGGTCGGCCTGGCCGACGCGATCGTCGACCTCGTGTCGACGGGCAACACGCTCAAGGCCAACGACCTGGTGACGGTCGAGGACATCGCGCCGATCACCGCGCGCCTCGTCGTCAACCCGGCGTCGCTGAAGCTGAAGCGTGCCGCGGTGAAGCCGCTGATCGATGCGCTGGCCGCGGCCGTGGCCGCGCCGGCTTCGGAAAGGGTGATCGGCGTGAACGCGCCGCTCGCGCTGTCGCTGCGCCGCCTCGACACGACGGCGCCCGGCTTCGACGCCGAATTCGATCGGCTCACCGCCTTCGAGGCGGCCCAGGACCCGGCGGTGGACGCCGCGGTCGCGGCGATCGTCGCCGACGTCCGTGCGCGCGGCGATGCGGCGGTGCTCGAGTACACGGCCCGCTTCGATCGGGTGCGCGGCGAGCGTGTCGCCGACCTCGAGATTGCCCCGACCGCGATGCGCGCGGCCTTCGAGGCGCTGCCGCCTGCGCAGCGCGATGCGCTCGCCGCCGCGGCGTCCCGGGTGCGTGCCTACCACGAGCGCCAGAAGGCGTCGTCGTGGAGCTTTCGCGAGGCGGACGGCACCGAGCTCGGGCAGCGCGTGACGCCGCTCGATCGCGTCGGGCTCTACGTCCCCGGCGGCAAGGCCGCCTACCCGTCGTCGGTGCTGATGAACGCGATTCCCGCGCACGTGGCCGGCGTGCCCGAGATCGTGATGGTGGTGCCCGCGCCGGACGGCGTGCGCAACCCGCTGGTGCTCGCGGCCGCGCATCTCGCCGGCGTGTCGCGCGCATTCGCGATCGGCGGTGCGCAGGCGGTCGCGGCGCTCGCGTACGGCACGGCGACGATTCCCGCGGTGGACAAGATCTGCGGCCCGGGCAACGCCTACGTCGCCGCGGCCAAGCGCCGGGTGTTCGGCACGGTCGGCATCGACATGGTGGCGGGCGTCTCCGAGATCCTGGTGATCGCCGACGCGACCGCGAATCCGAGGTGGGTGGCGATCGACCTCTTCTCGCAGGCGGAGCACGACGAGCTCGCGCAGGCGATCCTGGTCTCGCCCGACGCGGCGCTGATCGAGGCGGTCGTGCGCGAGGCCAACGACTGGATCGCGGAGATGCCGCGCGCAGCCGATCATCGCGGCCTCGTTCGCGAACCGGGGCGCGCTGGTCAAGGCGCGCGACCTCGAAGAGGCCTGCGCGATCGCCAACCGCGTCGCGCCCGAGCACCTCGAGCTCGCGGTCGCCGACCCCGACGCGCTGCTGCCGCTGATCCGCCACGCCGGCGCGATCTTCGTCGGCCACCACACCTCCGAGCCGCTCGGCGACTACTGCGCGGGGCCGAACCACGTGCTGCCCACCGGCCGCACCGCGCGCTTCTCCTCACCGCTCGGCGTCTACGACTTCCAGAAGCGCTCGAGCGTGATCCGCGTCTCTGCGGAGGGCGCGCGCACGCTCGGCGCGATCGCCTCGACCCTCGCGCACGGCGAGGGGCTCGTCGCCCACGCCCGCGCCGCCGAGGCGCGACTCGCGGACGCCAAGCCGTGAACGACCCGCGCCCCATTCCGGTCGCCGCGCCGGCCGCGGAGGTCGAGCGCCGCGTGCAGTCGGTGGTGCGGCCCGAGGTCCTCGCCCAGTCGGCGTACCGGGTCGAGAGCACCGAGGGTTTCGTGCTGCTGCACGCGAACGAGAGTCCGCATCCGCTGCCTGCAGAGCTCCGCGCGCGCCTCGCCGAGGCGGTCGCGGACGTCGCGCTGCATCGCTACCCCGATGGGGCCGGCGACGCGGTCAAGGCTGCGCTCGCCCGCACGCTGCCGCTGCCCGAGGGGGCGGCGCTGATGCTCGGCAACGGTTCCGACGAGCTGATCCAGATCCTCACCACCGCGGTCGCGCGCGAGGGAGCGACGGTGCTCGCCCCGTCCCCGACCTTCGTGATGTACCGCGCCTACGCGATGCATGCCGGCGTGCGCTACGTCGCGGTGCCGCTCGCGGACGACTTCCAGGTGGACGAGCGCGCGATGCTCGCCGCGATCGAGCAGGAGCGCCCGGCGCTGGTCTGGCTCGCGAGCCCGAACAACCCGACGGGCCGCGCGGTGCGGGTCGCGACGATCGAGCGGATCGTCGCCGCCACGCCCGGGGTCGTCGCCGTCGACGAGGCTTACGCGGATTACGCCGACGGGACGCTCGTGCCGCGCGTCATGGAGTTCCCCAACCTGGTCGTGCTGCGCACGCTCTCGAAGATCGGCTTCGCGGGCGCGCGGCTCGGCTACGCGATCGGCCACCCGGCGTGGATCGCCGAGATGGACAAGGTGCGCTCGCCGTACAACGTCAACGCGCTGACGCAGGCGGTCGTGCCGGCGCTGCTCGCGGCAGCCGACGTGTTCGCCGCGCAGATCGCTTCGGTGCGCAGCGAGCGGGCACGGCTCGCCAGCGCGCTCGCCGCCGTCCCCGGCTTCGCGGTCTGCCCGAGCCAGGCGAACTTCCTGCTCGTGCGCGTGCCGGACGCGCCGCGCGTGGCCGCCGCCCTGCGTGCCGCGGGCGTGCTGGTCAAGAACCTGCACGGCCACCACCCGCTCACGACGCATTGCCTGCGGATGACCATCGGCACGCCTGCCGAGAACGACACCCTCCTCCGCGCGCTCGCCGCCCGACCATGAACGCTCCCGCACCCGCCACGCGCACCGCATCGGTGCAGCGGGACACCGCCGAGACCCGCATCGCCGTCGAATGGAACCTCGACGGCTCGGGCCGCGCGAGCCTCGCCACCGGCGTGCCGTTCCTCGACCACATGCTCGACCAGGTCGCGCGGCACGGCATGACCGACCTCGCGGTGCGCGCCGAGGGGGACCTGCACATCGACGCGCACCATACGGTCGAGGACGTCGGCATCACGATGGGGCAGGCGTTCCGCCAGGCGGTGGGAGACAAGTCGGGACTCGTTCGCTACGGCCATGCCTACGTGCCGCTCGACGAGGCGCTCGCGCGCGTCGTCATCGACCTGTCGGGCCGGCCGGGCCTCGAGTTCCACGTGCCGTTCACGCGGCCGATGATCGGCACGTTCGACGTCGACCTCGTGCACGAGTTCTTCCAGGGCTTCGCCAATCACGGGCTGGTCACGCTGCACGTCGACGGTCTGCGCGGGCAGAACGCGCACCACCAGGCCGAGACCGTGTTCAAGGCCTTCGGACGCGCGTTGCGGATGGCCGTCGCACGCGATCCGCGCGCCGCGGGCGTCGTGCCATCGACCAAGGGCAGCCTCTGACCGTGGACCGCACGTCGAACGCTTCGCCGCGGGCGTTGCCATGAGCCCGAAGGGCCGCCCCGAGGGCGAATCCGCCCCGAAGCGCGCAGCGCGAAGGGTAATCCAGTGAGCCCGAAAGGCCGTCCCGAGGGCGAATCCGCCCGGAGCGCGCAGCGCGAAGGGCAGTCCAGTGAGCGCGATCGCCGTCGTCGACTACGGGATGGGCAACCTGCGCTCGGTTGCGAAGGCGCTCGCGCACGTGGCGCCGGAACGCGAGATCGTCGTGTCCGGCGACCCGGCGGTGATCCGCGCCGCCGAGCGCGTCGTGCTTCCCGGACAGAGCGCGATGCCCGACTGCATGCGCTGTCTCCACGACAGCGGGCTTGCCGGCGTCGTGCGTGACGTGCTTGACGACCGCCCGTTCCTCGGCATCTGCCTCGGCCTGCAGATGCTCTTCGACGCGAGCGAGGAGGGGCCCACCGCGGGGCTCGGCGTGCTGCCGGGTCGCGTCGTGCGCTTCCGGGACACGGCGATGCGCACGGCGCAGGGGGAGCGGCTCAAGGTGCCGCACATGGGCTGGAGCCCCGTGCACCAGACGCGTGCACACCCGCTCTGGCAGGGCATCGCCGACGGGACCCGCTTCTACTTCGCCCACAGCTACCATCCCGTTCCGGACGACCCGGCGCTCACCGCAGGCACCACGGAGTATCCGGCGCCGTTTACTTGCGCGGTAGCGCGGGCTACTATTTTCGCCGTGCAGTTCCACCCGGAAAAGAGCCACCGCGCCGGACTGCAGCTCCTCGCCAATTTCGTGAACTGGGACGGGCGCGCCTGACGGCGCGAAGCGTTCCAGGGGACTGCGCGCCGCGCCGCCCCGTACGACCCCTCGAAGTCACCACCACGCCATGCAGATCATTCCCGCGATCGACATCAAGGACGGCAACTGCGTTCGCCTGCGGCAGGGCGAGATGCACACGGCCACCGTGTTCTCCGAGGATCCCGCGGCGATGGCCCAGCACTGGCTGGAGCAGGGCGCGAAGCGGCTGCACCTCGTCGACCTGAACGGCGCGGTCGCCGGCGTCCCGAAGAACGAGCTCGCGATCCGCGAGATCACCGCCGTCGTGGGCGAGGAGATCCCGGTGCAGCTGGGCGGCGGCATCCGCGACCTCGACACGATCGAGCGCTACCTCGACGACGGCATCAGCTACGTCGTGATCGGCACCGCGGCCGTCAAGAACCCCGGCTTCCTGCACGACGCCTGCTACGCGTTCCCGGGGCACATCATCGTCGGGCTGGACGCCCGCGACGGCAAGGTCGCGACCGACGGCTGGTCGAAGATGACCGGCCACGACGTCGTCGACCTCGCGCGCAAGTTCGAGGATTACGGCGTGGAGGCGATCATCTACACCGACATCGGCCGCGACGGCATGATGACCGGGGTGAACATCGAGGCGACCGTGCGGCTCGCGCGCGCGATCAAGGCCCCGGTGATCGCATCGGGGGGGATCGCGTCGCTCGCCGACATCGAGGCGCTGGCGAAGCACGAGGCCGACGGCATCATCGGCGCGATTGCCGGACGCGCGCTCTACGAGGGCACGTTCGACTTCAAGGACGCGCAGAAGGCGGCGGGCTCCGGTTGACAGTCGTCAGCGCACGGCCACAGGACGCTCCCGGCCACTGCCAATTGCCAACCGACTGCTGATTCCTGATGCTGGCCAAGCGCATCATCCCCTGCCTGGACATCGCGGAAGGCCGCGTGGTCAAGGGCGTGAACTTCGTGAACCTGCGCGACGCGGGCGACCCGGTGGAGGTCGCGCGTCGCTACGACGAGCAGGGCGCGGACGAGCTCGCGTTCCTCGACATCCGGGCCAGCGTCGAGACGCGCGGCCTGCTCTACGACATGATCGGCAAGGTCGCCGACCAGGTGTTCATCCCCCTCACCGTCGGGGGCGGCGTGAACTCGGTCGACGACATCCGCGCGCTCCTCAACGCGGGCGCCGACAAGGTCAGCATCAACACCGCCGGCGTGGGCAATCCCGACCTGTTCGACCAGGCCTCGGCGCGCTTCGGATCGCAGTGCATCGTCGCGGCGATCGACGCGAAGCAGTGCGCGGTGGATGCCTGGCAGGTCTACATCCACGGCGGTCGCACGCCCACCGGCATCGACGCGGTGGCCTGGGCGGCCGACGTCGTGGCACGCGGCGCCGGAGAGATCCTGCTCACCAGCATGGACCGCGACGGCGTACGGTCCGGCTTCGACCTCAAGCTCACGCGCGCGGTGGTGGAGGCGGTGGACGTCCCGGTGATCGCCTCGGGGGGCGTCGGCCGGCTGGCCGACCTGGTGGACGGGATCGTCGTCGGCGGCGCCGACGCGGTGCTCGCGGCGTCGATCTTCCACTACGGCGAGTACACGATCGGGCAGGCGAAGGCGGCGATGAAGGCCGCGGGCATCGAGGTCCGCGAGTGACGGATTGACGATGAGCTACCTCGACCAGGTCCGCTGGAACGCGGACGGGCTCGTGCCCGCGATCGCGCAGGAAGCGCGCAGCGGCCGCGTGCTCACGCTCGCCTGGATGAACCGCGAGGCGCTCGCCGCGACCGTCGACACCGGCTTCGCGCATTATTGGTCGCGCTCGCGCCGCAAGCTCTGGAAGAAGGGCGAATCCTCCGGCCACGTGCAGTCGGTGCGCGAGATCCGGCTCGATTGCGACGACGACGCGATCCTGCTCCGGGTGGACCAGGGCGGCGGCATTGCCTGCCACACCGGGCGCGAACATTGCTTCCACAAGCGCTACGCCGACGGTCGCTGGCAGGATGCCGACCCGGTGCTCAAAGACCCCCACGCGATCTACGGCCATGACCCTTCCTGACCCGGCACTCGCCGGCGTGCTCGCCGCGGTGGCGGCAACGATCGAGTCGCGCAAGGACTCCGAACCCGCCGGCTCCTACGTGGCGTCGCTGTTCGCGCGCGGCGGCGACGCGATCCTGAAGAAGATCGGCGAGGAGGCCACCGAGGTCGGTCATGGCCGGCAAGGACGCCGATCCCCGAAGATCACGTACGAGGTCGCGGACCTCTGGTTCCACTGCCTCGTGCTGCTCGCGCGGCACGGTCTTTCACCCGACGACGTGCTGCGCGAGCTGGCCCGCCGTCACGGCAAGTCCGGCTTCGCCGAAAAGGCCTCGCGCCGGCGCTAGCCCGGCCGGCCGAGGCGCGGGGACCATGTACTCGCGCAGCCAGTTCGGCTGGCCGATGGCCGTCGGCACCGGTCTCGGGCTCGCGCTCGCCACCGCGGTCCTCGCCTCGGTGTCGGGCGAGACGCGCGCCGCGGCCCCCTGGGCGATGGCCGCGCTGTACGCCACGCTCGGGCTCGCGTTCGCGCTCTTCTATCGCCTCACGGTGACCGTGGACCCGGACCGGATTCGGGCGGTGTTCGGCATCGGACTGATCGGCAAGGAGATTCCGGTGGCGGACGTCGTCGCGGCCGACGTCGTGCGTACGCGCGTCTGGTGGGGATACGGCATTCGCTGGACGCCTTCCGGATGGCTTTACAATGTCGCCGGTCGCCACGCGGTGCGCCTCGAGGTCCGGGGCGGGCGGGCGGTGATGATCGGCACCGACGAACCGGACGCGCTCAAGGCGGCGATCGACGCGCGGCTGGCCGCGCGCGGCCGCTGAGGAAACGGCATGCTGCAGGATCCGAACTGCATTTTCTGCAAGATCGCTCGCGGGGAGATCCCGAGCCGCAAGGTCTACGAGGACGACGCGATCGTCGCCTTCCACGACATCAGCCCCATCGCGCCGGTGCACCTGCTCATGATTCCGAAGGTCCACGTCCCGACGCTCTACGAGGCGACCGGCGTGCACGAGCCGGTGCTGGGGCGGATGATGGCCATCGCGGGCCGATTGGCCCGCGAGCAGGGCGCGACCGACGGCTTCCGCACGATCGTGAATACGGGCCGGGTCGGCCGGCAGGAAGTGATGCACATCCACATCCACGTGATCGGAGGACCGGACCCGCTGGGCCCGATGATCGTGCGGAAGGGATCACAAGGAGACTGACATGGGATCGTTTAGCATCTGGCATTGGCTGATCGTGCTTCTCGTCGTGGTGCTGATCTTCGGCACGAAGAAGTTGCGCAACATCGGCCAGGACCTGGGCGGCGCCGTCAAGGGCTTCAAGGAAGGCATGAAGACCGGCGACGACGAGGCGACCGCCGGCAAGGACGCCGAGCCCTCCCAGATCGCCGGGCGCACGATCGAGGGCGAGGTCAAGAAGGAATCCACGACCAGGACCTGACGCTCGCGCGCTCCGCCGGCGGAGCGGTCGTCTCCCGCCGCGACCGGATCGACCGGCGGCGTGCCGGTGCCGCCTGTTGCTCCGCCTGCGTACCCGTCCCTCGCCCCCGATGTTCGATATCGGCTTCTCCGAACTGACGCTCATCGCCGTCGTGGCGCTGATCGTGCTCGGCCCCGACCGTCTGCCGAAGGCCGCGCGCACGATGGGCCACCTGTTCGGTCGCCTGCAGCGCTACGTGAACGACGTCAAGGCGGACATCAATCGCGAGATGGAGCTCGACGAGCTGAAGAAGCTGCAGCAGCAGGTGCAGGGCGCGGCGCGCGAGATCGAGACCTCGATGACGTCCGCCGTGCGCGACTTCGAGACCGGCGCCCGCGAAGTCGAGAAGGAGCTCTCCGACGTCGGCGCGGCGGCCGCGGGTGCGGCGACACTGCCGCCGCTCGCCGAGCCGCCGGCCGCAACGCCACTCGCAGCGGCGAGCCCGCCGGCCGAGCCCGAACCGCCGGCGCGCCAGGCGAGCCTGCCCGGCTTCGACAGGATCTGACCGGGCGCCACGCGCCCGGAACCGATGGCCGACACGCCCGAGCCGCAGGAAACCTTCATCTCGCACCTGGTCGAGCTGCGCGACCGGCTGTTGCGCGCGATCATCGCAGTCGTCGTGCTGACGCTGGTGATGATCCCGTGGGCGAAGGAGATCTACGCGGTGCTGGCGAAGCCGCTGCTCGCGGCGCTGCCCGCGGGCGCGACGATGATCGCCACGGACGTCACCGGCACCTTCCTCGTGCCGCTCAAGGTGACGCTGATGACGGGCTTCGTGGTCGCGCTGCCCTACGTGCTCTACCAGGCCTGGGCGTTCGTCGCCCCGGGCCTCTACCAGCACGAGAAGCGCCTCGCGCTGCCGGTGATCGTCACGAGCTTTCTGTTCTTCCTCGTCGGGATGTCGTTCGCCTACTTCGTCGTCTTCCCGGTCGCGTTCGGCTTCTTCGCGAGCTACGCGCCGACCGGCGTGCAGATGATGACGGACATCGACAAGTACCTGTCGTTCGTGCTCACGATGTTCATCGCGTTCGGCCTCACCTTCGAGACGCCGGTGATCGTCGTCGTGCTGGTCCGCCTGGGCATCGTCAGCCTCGACAAGCTCAAGGCGGCGCGGCCCTACATCGTCGTCGGCGCGTTCGTGATCGGCGCGATCTTCACGCCGCCCGACGTGATCAGCCAGCTGCTGCTCGCGATCCCGCTGTGGCTGCTCTACGAGGTGGGGCTGTTCGTCGCCCGCTTCGTCTCGCCGCCGCAGCGCGAAGCCGGGGCGAGGGCGGACCGGCGGCGGGCGCGGAGCCCTAGGCAGAGGCTCCTAGGTCGCCCGCGGCCGCTTGCCGACGGCCACGTCGAGCAACAGCGGCTTCGCGTCGCGCAGCACCGTCACCCTGGCGCTCGAGCCCGGCGGGAGCTCGGCGATCCTGGTCAGGAGCGCCGGCGTGTCGCGCGTCGCGCGACCCGCGACGTCGAGCACCACGTCGCCTACCTGCATGCCGGCGCGTTCGGCCGGACCGCCGCGCTGCACGCCGCGAATCAGCACGCCCTCGGGGCGCGGCAGCGACAGCACCCGCGCGATCTCGTCGTCGACGTCCTGCGGCTCGATGCCGAACCAGCCGCGCGTGACCTCGCCCTTCTCGATGATCTGCGCGAGCACGTCGCGCGCGAGCGACACCGGGATCGCGAAGCCGATGCCGAGCGAGCCGCCGGAGCGGGAGTAGATCGTGCTGTTGATGCCGATCAGCCGCCCGGCGGTGTCGATCAGCGCTCCGCCGGAGTTGCCGGGGTTCACCGCGGCATCCGTCTGGATGAAGTCCTCGTAGCGGTTGATGCCGAGCCGGCTGCGGCCCAGCGCCGAAATGATGCCGAGCGTCACCGTGTTGCCGAAACCGAACGGGTTGCCGATCGCGAGGACGACGTCGCCGACCTGCACGTTGCCGAGGTCGCCGAGCGTGATCGCCGGCAGGTCGGCCGCGTCCGCCTTCAGCACCGCGAGGTCGGTCTCCGGATCGGATCCGCGCACCTTCGCGGCGATGCGGCGGCCGTCGGCGAGCACGAGCTGAATTTCGTCCGCCCCGTCGATCACGTGGTGGTTGGTGAGCACGTAGCCTTCGCGGGCGACGATCACGCCTGAGCCGAGGCTCGTGGCACGCTGCGGCGGCATCCGCTCGGCGAGATCCGGGAAGTACCGGCGCAGCAGGTTGTCGTCGAGCATCGAGCTCCGCCCGCGCATCTCCTTGCTGGTGTAGATGTTGACGACCGCAGGCATGGCGAGCTTCGCCGCCTCGGCGTACGACGCCGCGCCGGCACGGTCGCGCCGGCCGGCGTGGACGGCGCGGGCGCGGTGGACTGCTGGACGGTGACGACGTTGCCGGTGCCCGAGAAGCGCGGCAGCAGGTCGGGCCGCAGCGTCGCCACGACGAAGAGCGCCGCGAGCACCAGCGTGCAGGCCTGCGCGAAGAGGAGCCAGAACTTGCGGAGCACAGGAACCGTCCCGGGAGAGCGTCGATTATAGGCGCGGCGCAGCATTGCGGCCCCCGGGTCGGCGGCGGAATGCGCCGGCCTCACCCCGCGATGTCCAGGTTCAACCTGATGAAAATGATGCGTTTTTCCGGCTTCGGGCCGCGGCGAGCCTTCCAGTCCGGTGGGGCAAACCCGTATAATTCGAAGGTTTTGCGAGCCGGCGACCTGTCGCCGGCGCATTCACGCGATGCGGGTTTGCCGGGGCCGACGACCGGCGCAGCCCGCCCGCGGCGCAACCCATCTGCGGCGCAACTCAACCACCACGCCCACCTGCAAGAGCGACATGTCCACCGACGCGAAACTCTCCCCGGAACTCGACCTCCGCAAGCGCCGATTCCTCCTCGGCGCAACGGGTGTCGTCGGCGGTCTCGGCGCGGCCGCGGCCGCGCTGCCCTTCGTGATGTCGTTCTTCCCGAGCGAGCGGGCCAAGGCCGCCGGCGCGCCGGTCGAGGTCGACATCGGCAAGCTGGAACCCGGCCAGAAGATCGACGTCGAGTGGCGCGGCAAGGTGGTGTGGCTCATCAACCGCACGCCGGAGATGCTCGCGACGCTGCCGAAGCTCACCGCGCAGCTGGCCGACCCGGGCTCGCAGGGCTCCGAGCAGCCGGCCTACGCGAAGAACGAGACGCGCTCGATCAAGCCGGCGGTGCTCGTCGCCGTGGGCATCTGCACGCATCTCGGCTGCTCGCCGACGTTCCGCAAGGACGTCGCGCCGGCGGACCTCGGTCCCGACTGGCTGGGCGGCTTCTTCTGCCCCTGCCACCAGTCGAAGTTCGACCTCGCCGGCCGTGTCTACAAGGGTGTACCCGCGCCGATCAACCTCCCGATCCCGCCGCACAAGTACCTGGGTGAAACCAAGGTGCTGATCGGCGAGGACGCCAAGGCTTAAGGAGCGGACATGCAGAAGGTCCTGCAGTGGATCGACGACCGGTTCCCGCTGACGGCGCTGTGGGAGTCGCAGTGGGGGAAGTACGTCGCGCCGAAGAACTTCAACTTCTGGTACTACTTCGGCTCGCTCGCCGCGTTCGTGCTGGTGATCCAGATCGTCACCGGCATCTTCCTGACGATGAACTACAAGCCCGACGCGCAGAAGGCGTTCGAGTCGGTCGAGTACATCATGCGGGACGTGTCGTGGGGCTGGCTGATCCGCTACATGCACTCGACCGGCGCGTCGATGTTCTTCGTGGTCGTCTACCTGCACATGTTCCGCGGGCTGATGTACGGCAGCTACCGCAAGCCGCGCGAGCTCACCTGGATCTTCGGCTGCCTGATCTACCTGTGCCTGATGGCCGAGGCGTTCTTCGGCTACCTGCTGCCGTGGGGCCAGATGTCCTACTGGGGCGCGCAGGTGATCGTCAACCTGTTCACGGCGGTGCCGCTGATCGGCGAGGACCTCGGCGTGTGGATCCGCGGCGACTACACGATCTCCGACATCACGCTGAACCGCTTCTTCGCGTTCCACGTGATCGCGATCCCGCTGGTGCTGATCGGCCTCGTGGCCGCGCACCTGATGGCGCTGCACGAGACCGGCTCGAACAACCCGGACGGCATCGAGATCAAGCAGCAGCCGAAGGACCCGGCGACCGGGCTGCCGCTGGACGGCATCAACTCGCACCCGTACTACACGATCAAGGACATCGTCGGCGTGATCGTGTTCCTCGCGGTGTTCTCGGTGATCGTGTTCTTCATGCCGGAGATGGGCGGGTACTTCCTCGAGCACAACAACTTCATCCCGGCCGATCCGCTGACGACACCCGCGCACATCGCGCCCGTGTGGTACTTCACGCCTTTCTACGCGATGCTGCGCGCGGTGCCCTCGTCGATCGCGCCGTTCCTGCCGGCGACGCAGTTCTACGGCGTGGTGGTGATGGGGGCCGCGGTGATGATCCTGTTCGCGCTGCCCTGGCTCGACCGCGGCGCGGTGAAGTCGATCCGCTACCGCGGTACGCTCTACAAGGCGTGGCTCACGGCGTTCGTGGTGAGCTTCGTCGTGCTGGGCTACCTCGGCGTCGTGCCGGTGACGGTGTGGGGCCAGTTCCCGACGTCCTGGCCGATCCTCGGCGGCGCCGATGTCGCCACCGTCCTCTCGCGGCTCCTCACCGTCGTCTACTTCCTGTTCTTCCTGCTGATGCCCTGGTACACGGCGCGCGACGTGACGAAGCCCGTTCCGGCAAGGGTGACCTCGTGATGATGAAGATCGCCTCCCTCCTCGCGGCCGTCCTGTTCGCCGCCTCGGGCGCCGCGCTCGCCGCCGGCGCGCCGGCGCCGCGCATGGAACGCTTCGGCGCCGACTCGCGCGACCTCGAGTCGCTGCAGCGCGGTGCGCGGCTGTTCGTCAACTACTGCCTGAACTGCCACAGCGCGAAGTACATGCGCTACAACCGGCTCACCGACCTGGGCGTGACCGAGTCGCAGATCGCCGACAACCTGATCCTCACCGGCCGCTTCGAGCAGACGCCGGCGGGTGAGGTGTTCGCGCCGACGAAGGTCGGCGAGACGATGCAGGTCGCGATGCGGCCGGCGGACGCCAAGGCCTGGTTCGGCGTGCTGCCGCCCGACCTCTCGGTCGAGGCCCGCGTACGAGGCACGGAGTGGCTCTACAACTACCTGATCTCGTTCTACCGCGACGACAAGTCGGCCACCGGCTGGAACAACCTGGTGTTCCCCAACGTCGGCATGCCGCACGTGCTCTGGGAGCTGTCGGGCGTGAACCGCCTGGTCGTCGCCGAGCACCCGAGCCATGCCGCGGCCGAGGGCGCCGCGATCGGTGCCAAGGCGATCGCCCTGGTCGAGCCCGCCAAGGACGGCAAGTACACCGTGAAGACCCTCGCCGTGCAGGAGCCGGGCGCGATGAGCCCCGCCGAGTACCGCAAGGCGATGGGCGATCTCGTCAACTTCCTGGACTACGTGTCGGAACCGGCGAAGAACACCCGCAGGACGCTCGGCTTGGTGGTGCTGATGTTCCTCGGCGTCCTGTTCCTGCTCGCGTACTGGCTGAAGCGCGAGTACTGGAAGGAAGTCCACTAGCAAGCCGGCAGGCTGCGTCCGGGCCGCGCGGCGACGCGCGATGCGGGGCAGGAGCGGCGCTCCTGCCCCGTTGCCTTCCCGGGCGCCGCCCCAACATTCCAACGCATTCCGGCCGCCAGAGCCGCCCGCGACCGAACCTGCCCGCGAGGAGACCCCGCCATGATGACCCTCTATTCCGGCACCACCGACCCGTTCAGCCAGCGCTGCCGCATCGTGCTGCACGAAAAGGGCATGGACTTCCAGATCATCGACGTCGACCTCGACCACAAGCCCGAGGACCTGGCGGTGATGAACCCGTACAACCAGGTGCCGGTGCTGGTGGAACGCGACCTCGTGCTGCACGAGTCGAACATCATCAACGAGTACATCGACGAGCGCTTCCCGCACCCGCAGCTCATGCCGGCGGATCCGGTGATGCGCGCGCGCGCGCGGCTGTTCCTGCACCGCTTCGAGAAGGAGCTGTTCTGCCACATCGACGCGCTGGAGGGCGGCAACCAGAAGAACGCCGAGCGGGCGCGCAACCAGGTGCGCGATGCGCTCATGCAGATCGCGCCGGTGTTCACCAAGCACAAGTACATGCTCGGCGAGGAGTACTCGATGCTGGACGTCGCGATCACGCCGCTCCTGTGGCGGCTCGAGTACTACGGCGTGCAGATGCCGAAGCTGGCCGCGCCGCTGATGAAGTACGCCGAGCGCCTGTTCGCGCGCCCGGCGTTCTCCGAGGCGCTCACGTCGGCCGAACGCGGCATGCGACGCTGATCCCGCGGGGCCGTCGACGCGCGCCGCCCGTCGGCTGGCCGAATCGCGCGTCGCCGGCGCGCTGTCCACTGCAGCGGCACCCGCGGGTACGCGTTTCCGGCGGTGCGCGCGGGGTGCGCGGGGCTGCTGTCCCGCACAACGCGCGGTTGCCGGGCCGCGGCCGGGCCGGCGCCGACTGCGGGGTGTCGCCCGGCCTTACGAATCGCGCTTGACCCTCGCCCCGCCCTGCGTAGTATCCTGCCACGCATGTCCGAGCAGTCCGCCAAGCCCTACCTGGTGCGTGCCATCTCCGAGTGGTGCGCCGACAACGGCCTCACGCCCTATCTCGCGGTGCGCGTGAACGCGCAGACCAAGGTGCCGCGCGCGTACGTGAAGAACGGCGAGATCGTGCTGAACGTCAGCGCCAGCGCGACGCGCCGGCTCACGATCGACAACGACTGGATCCAGTTCACCGCGCGCTTCAACGGCGTCTCGCAGGAGGTCTCCGTGCCGATGAGCGCGGTGGCCGGCATCTTCGCGAAGGAAACGGGTTACGGATTCTCGTTCAACGTTCCGCAGGATGCCGCGGCGTCGCTCGACGCCGCGACGATTCCCGCGCCGGAATCCGACGAGAAGCCCGAGAGCGATCTCGAGCACGGCCGTCCGCGCCGCTCGCACCTGCAGGTCGTCAAGTAGCGAGCGGGGCCCGCCCGGGACCCGTGCCGGCGCCGCCGTCCGCCGCACATCTCCTCGGTCTCCTCTCGTGCGACATCGCCGCGCTACAATGCGCGCGCGTCGCACGTGTCGCCGGCATAGCTCAGTTGGCAGAGCAGCGGTTTTGTAAACCGTTGGTCGTGGGTTCGAATCCTACTGCCGGCACCATTCTCATCGCATGTGCGCGCCTCGATCACGCGTCGACCGCGCATCGCGCGCGTCCCGGCACGCGCGCATCGTCGACGCACCCGCCACGACGCATCGTCGCGCGCAACGCGCCGTGTGCGTTCGAGATGCGTCCGCGCATGACATTCGCATGCGCGCGTCGAGGGCGGTCGCGACGTGTCCGTCGTGGTCCGCGCAACGCTCTCTTGCCGCCGGGTTGAAACAACACCGGGTGAACAAACGCGAAAGCGGGGCGGTTTGTCAATTTTCCCGACGTCAGCGCGTTCCCGTTCGTCGCGCGCGTCGCGCAAGCCCTTTACGACGCGGAACCAGCCATTAGAATCAACCACGCTTCACCAGCCGCGCACGATGCACGACGAACGTGCGACCGCGCGAAGCGATCCGACATGCGCAAGACCGCGCGCCGACTTCGAACCGTCCACACAACAGACCATCTCGCCCGCGCCGCCGGAAGCCGACGTCGCGCCACGCATGCCGCTCATCCGCTTGAAGTCGCACATGGCGCGCGTCGTGATCGAGGACGGCGCGGAGATGATCCTCGTGCTCAAGGTGTCGCTGAATCGCGGCGAGACGGTCGAGCTCGCGAGCGGCGGCAAGATGGAAGCGCTGAACGGCATGCTGCGCATCCGCGAGCGCGGCGGTCTCCTGACGCGCGCCGACGGGCGCATCGCCGGCAAGCTCACGTACGTGCCGGAAACGGCGTCGGGCGGCAGCCGTGCGCCTGCGGAATTCCAGATCGACGTGCCGCTCGGCCCTCGCGAGTTCCGCGTGCTGCTCGACCTCGGCCGTGCCGGACGGCTGCCGAACAAGATCTTCATGCAGGCCGGCGATCGCACGGGCCTCGGTCCGCGCGGCCTCACCTATCGCTCGAAGGGCGGGCGCACCGGCAAGTTCTGGGACAACGTCTCGCATCGGCGCCTGCCGGTGTCGAATCTGACGTTCATCGTGCCTGTCGACATCGCCAATGCGTCGGGCGGCCCGCCGCGCGGGCCGCGCCGCGACTGGGACGATGACGACTACGATCGCGAACGCGAACGCGACCGCGATCTCGACGGCGACGACGAGTATCCGCGCGCCGGGCGCGAGTCCCGATCGTCGTACGCGTCATCCGCGCAGGTCGCCGAGCTCGCCGACGAGCTGATCGTCTACCAGAGCGAGACGCGCCACCTGCTCACCGCGGTGCTCGCCGTGATGGGACTGACCGCGCTGATCGTCGTGATCGTGAGCGTGCTGCGCTTCCTGCGCTGACGCGAGCGGCGTGGCCGCCGCGATGCCGGCGGCCTGCTATCCTCGCTCTCCACGGACGGAGAGGAGGACGGGCGATGAACCAACTGGACTTCAAGGGCCGCGCGGCGGTCGTGACCGGCGGCGCGGCCGGCATCGGGCTCGCGGTCGCGCGTCGCTTCGCCGCGAGCGGCGCGTCGGTCGCGCTGTGGGACCGCGACCAGTCGGCGATCGGCGCGGCGAAGGCGGCCTACGGGTTCGCGCACGTCGAGGCGGTGGACGTCGCCGACGCCGCGGCCGTGGAGCGTGCCGCCGCGTCGACCGCCGCTGCGCTGGGAGGCATCGACGTGCTGGTCTGCTCGGCGGGGATCACCGGTCCGAACAAGACCGTCTGGGAGTATCCGGTCGAGGACTGGAAGCGCGTCTTCGACGTCAACGTGCACGGGCTCTTCCACTGCAACCGCGCGGTCGTGCCGCGTGATGCTGAAGAAGGACTACGGACGCATCGTCAACATCGCCTCGGTCGCGGGCAAGGAAGGCAACCCCAACGCCTCCGCCTACAGCGCGTCGAAGGCGGCGGTGATCGGCCTCACCAAGAGCCTCGGCAAGGAGCTCGCGAAGACCGGCGTCCGCGTGAACTGCGTGACGCCCGCCGCCGTCCGCACCGCGATCTTCGACCAGATGACCCAGCAGCACATCGACTTCATGCTCGCCAAGATCCCGATGGGCCGCTTCGGCACCGTCGAGGAGATCGCGGCGATGGTGTGCTGGCTCGCGAGCGCGGAGTGCTCGTTCTCGACGGGCGCGGTGTTCGACCTGTCGGGCGGGCGGGCCACGTACTGATGCCCGGCGGAGGCCTACGTCTGCCGCCCCGCAGCACGATCTTGCCGACGTGCGCCGAGGATTCCATCAGCGCGTGCGCGCGCGCGGCTGTCGGCGAGCGGGAACGTCGCGTGCGTGACCGTGCGGAGCTTGCCCTCGGCGTAGAGCGGCCAGACCTTGTCGCGCAGCGACCGCGCGAGCGCCGCCTTGCGCTCGAAGGGCGAGGCGCGCAGCGTCGATCCGGTGATCGTGAGCCGGCGCATCATCACGTGACGGAAGTCGATCTCGGCGCGGCTCCCCTGCAGGAACGCGATCATGACGAGCCGGCCCTCCAGCGCGAGGCAGCGGAGGTTGCGCGCGATGTAGTCGCCGCCGACCATGTCGAGGATCACGTCGACGCCGCGCTTGCCGGTGATGCGCGCGACCTCGTCGACGAAGTCCTGCGTGCGGTAGTCGATCGCGTGGTCGGCGCCGATCGACCGGCAGAACGCGACCTTCTCCGTTGAGCCCGCCGTGGCGATCACCGTCGCGCCGAAGCGCTTCGCGAGCTGGATCGCGGTCAACCCGATGCCGCTCGTGCCGCCGTGGACGAGCAGGCTCTCGCCGGGGGCGAGCCGGCCGCGGTCGAACACGTTGTTCCAGACGGTGAAGTGCGTTTCGGGCAACCCGGCCGCATCGCCGACCGACACGCCGTTCGGGACCGGCAGGCACCACGCCGCCGGCGCGGTGCAGTACTCGGCGTAGCCGCCTCCCGGCACGAGCGCGCAGACCGTCGCGCCGATCGCGGGCTCGCTGACGCCGGTCCCGAGCGCGACGACGCGGCCCGCGACCTCGAGGCCCAGGATCGGCGAGGCATCCGGCGGCGGCGGATACGCACCGGCGCGCTGCAGGCAGTCCGGTCGGTTGACGCCCGCGTACGCCACCTCGATCAGCACCTCGCCTGTCGCGCGGCACGGGTACCGGCCCCGTGCCCAGCGTCGAGAACGTCGGGACCCCCGGGGGCCGTGCAGACGACCTGGCGCATCGTGTCGGGAAGGGGCATCGGGATCTCGCTGGCCTTGGCGCGCGCGGCGCGGCGCTCGCGCCGATTGTAGCGATCGCCGGGGTCGTCCCGCCGTCGTGCGACGCGTTCTCGGCTAGACTACCGGCCGATGCCTGTTCCCCCGAGCTGCCCATGACGAAATTCCTCGTTGCCGTCGCGCTGCTGGCCATCCTGATCGTGGGGGGCGGCGTGTGGTTCGCGAGCGTCGCCGACTACAGCGAGGGCTACCGCGTCGGCAAGGTCATCAAGCTCTCCAACAAGGGGTACGTGTTCAAGACCTGGGAAGGGACGCTCGACTTCGGCTACCTGCAGACCGATCCGCAGGGCGGCGTCGCGACCCGCATCTGGGACTTCAGCGTCGCGCCGGGCGACGATCAGGTGCGCAAGGACATCGACGCCGCGATCGCCGGTGACTACAAGGTCAAGCTGCACTACGAGGAGAAGTACGTGAAGCTGTTCTGGCGCGGCGACACGAATCACTTCGTGGTCAAGGTCGAGCGAGCCAGCTGAAGCCAGGCCGGCGCGCCGTGGTGCCGATGACGCCGGCCGCGACCGCGGCCAACGTCGCCGCCCTGCTGCTGCCGCACGGCGCGGACCTGGCCCCGGGCGCGCGCGCTCGCGCACGGAGAGGGCGCCTGCGTCGACTACGCGACGCTCGCGCGGCGGGTGGCGCGGCTCGCGGCGAGCCTGCGGCGCGCGGGGCTCGCACCCGGCGCGCGCGTCGCGCTCGTCTCGCGCAACGTGCCGGGCTACGTCGAGGCACTGTTCGCCTGCTGGTGGGCGGGCCTCGTCGCCGTGCCGGTGAACGCGAAGCTCCACGCCGAAGGAGCTCGCCTTCGTGATCGAAGACAGCGGCGCCCGCTTCGCGTTCGTCGACGATGCCTGGCATGCCGCGCTCTCGGCCGCTGCGGTCGGTGCGGATGCGCTGCGCGACGCGGTGGCGTTCGGCAGTCCGGCGTATGCGGCGCTGGCGGACGGCGACCACGAGCTGCCGCTCGAACCCGTCGCAACGCGCGACGCGGCGTGGCTCTTCTACACGAGCGGCACGACCGGGCGGCCGAAGGGCGTCGTGATCACGCACGGCAACCTCTTCGCGATGACGCTCGCGTTCCTCGCCGACGTGCTGCCGGTGTCGCCCGGCGACGCGATCCTGCATCCCGCGCCGCTGTCCCACGGCTCGGGCCTGTACGTCGTGCCCCACGTGGCGCGCGGCGCAGCGAACGTCGTGCCGGAGTCGGGTGGCTTCGATCCCGGGGAGATCGCGGCGCTCACGCGGGCGTGGCGCGGCGCGGCGTTCTTCGCCGCACCGACAATGGTCAAGCGCCTGGTCGAGTCGCCGGCGATCGAGAGGCTCGCGCGCGAACACCTGAAGGGCATCGTGTACGGCGGCGGCCCGATGTACGTCGCCGATTGCAGGGCGGCGTTCGCGGCACTGGGCCCGCGCCTCGCACAGATCTACGGGCAGGGCGAGTCGCCGATGACGATCACCGCGATGGACCGCGCGGTGGTCGCCGATGCGATCGCGCGCGACGACCTGCACCGCATCGGGTCGGTCGGCACCGCGCAGCTCGGCATCGAGGTCCGCATCGGCGGGACGGACGATGCCGCGCTGCCGACGGGCGAGGTCGGCGAGGTGCTGGTGCGCGGGGCCACGGTGATGCGCGAGTACTGGGGCAATGCCGAGGCGACCGCCAGGACGCTCGCGAACGGCTGGCTCCACACCGGCGACCTCGGCGCGCTCGACGCGGACGGCTTCCTCACGCTCAAGGACCGCTCGAAGGACCTGGTGATCAGCGGCGGCTCGAACATCTACCCGCGCGAGGTCGAGGAGGCGCTGCTCTCGCACCCCGACGTGGCCGAGGCCGCGGTGTTCGGGCATCCGCATCCGGCGTGGGGCGAGGAGGTCGTGGCGTGCGTCGTCGCGCGCGTCGCGATTGGCGGGGACGACGCGCGGCGGCGCCTCGAGGCTGCGCTGGATGCCCACTGCCGCGGCGAGATCGCCCGTTTCAAGCGGCCGCGGCACTACCTGTTCGTCGACGCACTGCCGAAGAACAATGCCGGCAAGGTGCTGAAGACCGCGCTGCGCGAGCGCTTCGGGTCAGACCGCCCGTCGTAGCGAGAGCGCGAGCATCGCACCGACGAACGCCGCGGCGGCGGCAAGGCCGAATGCGCCGTTCGCCCCGAGGCGCTCGACCAGCACGCCGCCGAGGCTCATGCCGGCGCCCACGCCGGTGACGATCGCGGTCGACGACCAGGTGAACGCCTCGGTCGTGCTGCTCGCGGGCGCGTAGCGCGAGACGAGCAGCGAGACCATCGTCATCGAAGGAGCGATCAGCGTGCCGGCGGCGAACGCGAGCGGCGCGAGCCCCCACGGGCTTGCCACCGCCAGGTGCGCGAACAGCGGCACGGCAAGGAGCGCCATCGCGATCGGCAGCTGACGCGGCAGCGGTCGCCGCAGGTGCAGGCCGCCGTAGATCAGGCCGCCGACCGCGCTGCCGATCGAGTTCAGCGCGATCAGCAGCGGTCCCCACGGGTCGTGGCCCACGGCGCGGCCGAAGCCCGTATAGCCGACCTCGAGGGCGCCGAACGCCGTGCACAGCGCGATCGTCGTCGCGTAGAGGCGCAGCAGGCGGGTCTCGGCAAGCGGGCCCAGCAGGTGCCGGCGGGCGGGCGCCTCGCGGTGGCGCCACGCGAGGCCCCCCGAGAGGAACAGCAGCGGTACCGCGAGGCTCAGGAAGAGGAGCGCGATGGCCATCGCCGCCGTCGACGAGTCGAGGGCGATCGCGGCGGCGATCAGCAGCGGACCGGCGGTGTAGGCGAGCTCGAGCAGCACGGCGTCGAGGGCAAACGCCGACTGGCGCAGCGCGCCCTCGGCGAAGCGCGCGCGCAGCAGCGTGCGCACGATCACGGTGACCGGCGGCGCGAACGCGCCCGCGACGACGGCCGCGGCGAGCAGCCCCGAATGCGCGAGATCCAGCGGCCGCGCGAGCAGGATGGTGAACATGGCGAGCGGGGCGACGAGCCCCGTGGCGATCAGCACGCCCATGGGCCCGTGCCGGTCGATCAGGCGTCCCTGGATCGGCGCGGCGGCGGCCGAGGCGACGAGCATCGCACCGACCACACTGCCGGCGAACGCGATCGAACCGGTGATCTCGCGCACGTGCAGCAGCGTCGCGAGGCCGACGGTGCCGAGCGGCATGCGCATGACGAACGACAGCGCGACGAAACGCGGCACGCCGGGTTCGCGCAGCAGCACGGCGTAGCGCGCGGCGAGCGACCGCATCGGGAAGCTGCGTGCGGAAGGCAGCCGGTCAGTAGACGACCTGCACGTTCGCCGGCTGCAGCCACTCGCGCAGGCGGTCG
Organism: uncultured beta proteobacterium; assembly: GCA_963705175.1. GTDB lineage: Bacteria > Pseudomonadota > Gammaproteobacteria > Burkholderiales > Casimicrobiaceae > VBCG01. The sequence goes on from CAVPJE010000015.1 coordinate 146,209, forward strand.
ATCAGCGCCGGATCGGGGTTGACGCGCCAGTCGTCGGGAAGGTCGACGTCGCCCGCGACGCGGCCGTTCTCGAAGTGGATCGTCACCGGCACGCCCTCGGCGCGGAAGGGCCCCAGGATCTCCGCGAGACGGCCCGCGTCGGCGTTGCCGTTGCACGAGAGCGTGAGCCGCTTCGCCCAGCGCTTGCGCACCGCGGCGAGGTCGAACACGTTCTCGGCGACGATGCGCAGGCTCTGGGCATCGCCGTCCTCGCCGATGCGCTGCATGACCTTCACCTCGACGACCACCAGCTGGTCGTCGCGCAGCAGCGGCCGCGCCGCGTCGAAGGTCTCGTTCCAGACGGTGATCTCGGCGGTGCCCTTGCCGTCGTCCAGCGTGACGAAGGCGTTCTTGCCGCGTTTGCCCTGCTGGATGCGCAGCGCCGTGACGATGCCCGCGACGAGGAAGCGCTCCTGGCGGGGCTGGATCGCGGACAGCGAGGTCTTCACGAGCGGCGCGAGCTCCGCGGCGTGCGCTGCGAAGGGGTGCCCCGAGACGTAGAACCCGAGCGCCGCCTTCTCGTGCGCGAGGCGCTCGGCGTCGGTCCACTCGCGGGCGGTGACGAGCGGAACCAGGGTCTCCTTCGCCCCTCGCCGAACAACGACACCTGGTGTGCGGAGGCCTCCGCGTGCTCGGCCGCCTCGATCGCCACGCCGACCGACGCGAACAGCGTCGCGCGGCGCGGATCGATCGAGTCGAACGCGCCCGCCTTCACCAGCGCCTCGATGACGCGTCGATTGGCGAGGCGCTTGTCGACCCGCCGGCAGAACTCGAACAGGTCGCGGAACGGGCCGTCCGCCGTGCGTGCGGCGACGACGGATTCGATCGCCTGCTCGCCGGTGCCCTTGATCCCGCCGAGGCCGTAGCGGATGCGCTTCGTGTCCACCGGCTCGAACCGCCACGCCGAGGCATTCACGTCCGGCGGCAGGATCTCGAGGCCCTGCTCGACGGCATCGGCGTAGAGCGAGCGCACCTTGTCGGTGTCGTCCATCACCAGCGAGAGGTTCGCCGCCATGAACGCCGCCGCGTGATGCGCCTTGAAGTACGCGGTCTGGTAGGCGACGAGCGCGTAGGCGGCGGCGTGCGACTTGTTGAAGCCGTAGCCCGCGAACTTCTCCATCTGGTTGAAGAGCTCGGTGGCCTTTGCGGGCGCAACGCCGTTCTGCACGGCGCCGGCGACGAAGATCTCGCGCTGGGTGGCCATCTCCTCGGGCTTCTTCTTGCCCATCGCGCGGCGCAGCAGGTCGGCGCCGCCGAGCGAGTAGCCGCCGATCACCTGCGCGATCTGCATCACCTGTTCCTGGTACACCATCACGCCGTAGGTGGGGCCGAGGATCGGCACGAGGCGCGGGTCGAGGTACTCGACCTTCTGGCGGCCGTGCTTGCGGTCGATGTAGTCCGGGATCAGGTCCATCGGGCCGGGGCGGTACAGCGCCACCAGCGCGACGATGTCCTCGAAGCGGTCCGGCTTCGCGCGCGTGAGCAGGTCGCGCATGCCGCGCGATTCGAACTGGAACACCGCGCTGGTGTTGCCGGTCTTGAAGATCTCGTACGCGGCCCGGTCGTCGAGCGGCAGGCCCGCGAGGTCGATCGCGCTTTCCGGGTCGAGCTTCGCCACGTAGCGCAGCGTCCAGTCGAGGATGGTGAGCGTCGTCAGGCCCAGGAAGTCGAACTTGACGAGGCCGACCGCCTCGACGTCGTCCTTGTCGAACTGGGAGACGATCGCGTCCGCGCCCGGCTGCACGTAGAGCGGGCAGAAGTCGGTGAGCTTGCCCGGCGCGATCAGCACGCCGCCCGCGTGCATGCCGACGTTGCGCGTGAGACCCTCGAGCGACTCGGCGAGCGCAAGGAGCTCCGCCACTTCCTCCTCCGCCTTCTCGCGCTCGGCGAGCAGCGGCTCCATCGCGCGCGCCTGGGCGATGGTCACCTGCTTGCCGGGCTGGAAGGGAATCAGCTTGGCGATGCCGTCGACGAAGCCGTACGGCAGGTCGAGCACGCGGCCGACGTCGCGCACCGCGGCCTTCGCGGCCATCGTGCCGAACGTCGCGATCTGCGACACGCTGTCGGTGCCGTACTTGTGCTTGACGTAGTCGATGACGAGCTCGCGCCGGTCCTGGCAGAAGTCGATGTCGAAGTCCGGCATCGACACGCGCTCGGGATTGAGGAAGCGCTCGAACAGCAGCGCGTAGCGCAGCGGGTCGAGGTCGGTGATGCCGAGCGAGTACGCGACGAGCGAGCCGGCACCCGAGCCGCGGCCCGGGCCCACCGGGACGCCGTTGGCCTTCGCCCAGTTGATGAAGTCGGCGACGATCAGGAAGTAGCCGGCGAAGCCCATCTGCACGATGGTCCTCGCCTCGAACTCCAGCCGGGACTCGTACTCCGGGCGGCGGCGCTCGCGCTCCGCGGGGTCCGGGTAGAGCGCGGCGAGGCGCCGGGCAAGAGCCCGGCGCGCGACTCGACGCCGAGGTGCTCGTCGATCGTGACGCCCTCGGGCAACGGGAAGTCCGGCAGGTGCGGCTTGCCGAGCGCGATCGCGAGGTTGCAGCGCTTCGCCACCGTCACCGTGTTGGCGAGCGCCTCGGGGATGTCGGCGAACTTCGCGGCCATCTCGGCCGTGGTGGCGAGATGCTGCTCGGTCGTGAACGGGCGAGGGCGCCGCGGGTCGGCGAGCAGGTGACCTTCGGCGATGCACACGCGCGCCTCGTGCGCGCGGAAGTCGTCGCGCCGCAGGTATTGCACGGGATGCGTGGCGACGACCGGCAGGCCGGTCTCGCCCGCGAGGTCCACCGTCGACGCGACGAGCGCTTCGTCGTCCGGCCGCGAGGCGCGCTGCACCTCGAGGTAGTAGCGGCCGGGAAAGAGCGAGGACCACTCGCGCGCGTGCTTCCGCGCACCCGACGCGTTGCCCTGCAAGCAGCGCCTGGCCGACGTCGCCGTCCCGCGCGCCGGAGAGCGCGATCAGTCCGTCCGTGCCTTCCGCGAACCAGCGTCTCGACAGTTCCGCGTGGCCCCGGTGCTGGTTGGACCGGTACGCGCGCGACAGCCACTCGCACAGACGCAGGTAGCCGCCGCGATCGGCGCAGAGCAGCAGCAGTCGGAACGGCGCGTCGCGCTCGGACTCGTGCGTGATCCGGACGTCGCAGCCGATGATGGGCTTGACGCCGCGCTCGCGCGCAGCCCGGTAGAACTTCACCAGCCCGAAGACGTTGCCGAGGTCGGTGAGCGCGAGCGCGGGCATCGCGTCCTTCGCCGCCGCGTCGATCGCGTCGTCGATGCGCACGGTGCCGTCGGCGATCGAGTACTCGCTGTGCAGCCGCAGGTGGACGAAGGCGGGGTCGCTCATGGGACACGTCGTGCTGCGCACCCCGCCACGCCGCAGCGCGCTGCCGACGGGTTCTGCATCAGCCTGCTAGAATTTTACCCTCGTGCAAGCGCGCGCGAGCGACGCGCAAGGGAAAAGCGATCGTGCATTGCTCCATCGTGTTACGCCGCGCCGTGGCCGTGCTCGGGCTCGCGCTCGCGGCGTGCGCGACCGCGCCCGAAGCGCCCGCGCCCTCGCCCACCCCGGCGCCGGCGCCGAAGCCGACGGCGCCGCCGCTGCCGCGCACGGCGGAGCCGCCGCCGCCGCCGGTCAACCTCGAGGGCTTTCCGCTTCCCTATCGCCAGGGCTTCGCCGACGGCTGCGCGAGCGCGGGCGGCGTGGAGCGCAAGGACGCCACGCGCTTCGCAGCCGGCGGCAACTACCGCACCGGATGGCAGGACGGCCTGGCGCAGTGCCGCCGCGGCAAGTGACGCCGTACGCGCCCGTGCACGTGCCGCGCGCGGAGCGCGTCGACCTGCGCGGACAGGCCACGCAGGTGCTGGTCTGGGGTGCGCAGGATGCTCCGCGCCTGTTCCTGCTGCACGGCTGGATGGACGTCGCGGCGTCGTTCCAGTTCCTCGTCGACGCGCTCGCGCGCGAGTGGTGCGTGATCGCGCCGGACCTGCGCGGCTTCGGCGGCAGCAGCTGGAATCCGCTCGGCTACTGGTTCGCCGACTACATCGCCGACTTCGACGCGCTGATCGACCGCTACGCTCCGGGCGAGGCGGTGCGCGTCGTCGGCCACAGCCTGGGCGCGAACGTCGCGATGCATTACGCGGGCGTGCGGCCGGACCGCGTCGCGGAGCTGGTCGCGCTGGACGGCTTCGGCATCCCGGCGGAGTCCGCGGAGCAGGCGCCCGACAAGCTCGCCGCGTGGCTCGATGCGCTTGCCGATCCGCCGGGTTCTCGCGTCCTACGCCGACTTCGACGCCGTCGCGCGCCGGCTGACCAGGAACGACCCGAGGCTCCCCGCGGATCGGGCCGCGTTCCTTGCGCGGCAGTGGGCCGTCGAGGACGGCGAGGGCAGGGTGCGCCTCACCGCCGATCCGAGGCACAAGCTGCCGTTCCCGATCGTCTACCGTCTCGAGGAAGTGTTCGCGGTGTGGGGCCGCATCCGCGCGCGCGCGCTGTGGGTCGCCGCCGAGGATTCGCACATCCCGCGCTGGCTCGACCGCCACCCCGAAGGCGAGGCCGCGACCGACTCGCTCGCCGGCGTGCGACGGCGCATGGCCCGCGTGCCGGGCGCGACGCTGGTCACGATTGCCGACGCCGGGCACATGCTCCACCACGATCAGCCGCAGGCGGTCGCCGCGGCGATCGAGCGCTTCCTGTCGTGAGCGGCGCCCCGCTGGCGATCGACAGCCGCCGGGCCGCCTACTTCGCGCTCGTCGTGCTCACGCTGATCTGGGGCAGCAACTGGGCGGTGATGAAGTTCGCGCTGTCGCGCGCGGATCCCGTCGTGTTCAACGTGCAGCGCACCTGGCTCGCGGTGGCCGTGCTGTTCGTGACGATGGCGTGGCAGCGCCGCCTCGCCTGGCCCGCGGTGTGGTGGCCCGTGCTCGTCACCGGCTTCTTCCAGACCACCGTCAACTTCGGGGCGACCACGATGGCGGTCGCGGGCGGCGGCGCGGGCCGCGCGTCGGTGCTGGTGTTCACGATGCCGTTCTGGACGCTGCTGATCGCCTGGCCGGTGCTGCACGAGCGCGTGCGCGGCGCCCGATGGTTCGCGGTCGCGTTCGCGTTCGCGGGCCTCGTCCTCGTCGTCGCGCCGTGGCACTGGCAGGGCGGACTCGCGTCGAAGCTGTGGGCGGTGCTGTCGGGCTTCGGCTGGGCCGCGGGCACCGTCGCCACCAAGTACTACCAGCGCAAGCATCGTCTCGACATGCTCAACTTCGTGGCGTGGCAGATGGTGGTCGGCGTGATCCCGCTCACGCTGCTGCCGTGGTTCTTCGCGTTCGAGACGACGGCGTGGAGCATGTCGTTCGTCGCCGCGCTCTGCTTCACCGGCGCGATCTCCACCGGCCTCGGCTTCGTGCTCTGGATCGCCGTGCTGCGTCACCTGCCGGCGGGAACGGCCTCGCTCAACATGTTCGCGATCCCGGTGATCGCGCTGCTCTCGTCGATGGCGATCTTCGGGGAGCGACTGACCGCCGGCGAATGGGCGGGCATCGCCTGCCTCGGCGTCGGCCTCGCGATCCTGTCGGCGCAGTCGATCGCCGCCGTGCGTCGCGGGGAGCGCGAGCCGACGCCCGCCACGCCCACGCCGCTCGACGGCGGCTGACGCGCGCGGCGAGGCCCGCGTTCCCGTCCACGACGGTCGTTGTCGAGGCGCATCGGCCTGCCGCCGGCGGTGCGAAGGCTAAAATGCAAACTTCGCCCGCGCGAAGTGCAGCGCGACCGACCTCCGGCGCCCTCGATTCGCGACTCCCTCCATGGCCGACGCCGATCTCTCGAAGCTTGCCATCGACCGCAGCGCCGCACCGGTGCGCCGCCGCCGACGGTGGCTGTGGTGGTTGCTGCCCGCGGCCGCTGCCGCGGTGGCGGCGGCGTGGCTCGCGTTCGTGCCGCGCGCGGTGAACGTGCAGACGACGCCGGTGGTGACGAGCTATCCGTCGCAGCAATTCGTCGTGCTGAACGCGACGGGCTATGTCGTGGCGCAGCGCAAGGCGGCGATCGCGTCGAAGGCCACCGGCCGCCTCGAGTGGCTCGGCGTGGCCGAAGGCTCGCGCGTGAAGGCAGGCGAGGTGATCGCCCGCCTCGACAACCGCGACGTGCTGGCGCAGGCCGAGAGCGCCGAGGCGAACGTGCGCGCGGCGCTCGCGGCGCTCGCGCAGGTGCAAGCCGAGGAGCGCGACGCTGCGCAGCAGCTGAAGCGCAACGTCGATCTGGCGGCGAAGGGATTCGTGTCCGCGGCGACCGTCGACGCCGCGACGGCGCGCCACGACCGCGCGGCCGCCGGGGTCGGCAGTGCGCGCGCGGCGATCGGCGCGGCCGAGGCGAACGCCCGCAACGCGAGGGTCGGCGTCGACTTCACGCTGATCCGCGCGCCGTTCGACGGCGTGATCCTCTCGAAGAGCGCGAACGTCGGCGACATCATCACGCCGTTCTCGTCGGCGGCGGACTCGAAGGGCGCCGTGGTCACGATGGCCGACATGACGACGCTCGAGGTCGAGGCCGACGTCTCCGAGTCGAGCCTGTCGAAGGTGCGCGTCGGCCAGCCCGCGGAGATCGTGCTCGACGCGCTGCCCGACACCCGCTTCCGGGGGCGCATCAGTCGCATGGTTCCGACCGTCGATCGCGCGAAGGCGACGGTGATGACCAAGGTGCAGTTCGACGCGCTCGATCCGCGCATCCTGCCCGAGATGAGCGCCAAGGTCGCATTCCTGTCGCAGGAGATCTCGCCCGAGCAGCAGCAGCCGCTCGTCGCGGTCGCGGCGGACGCGCTCGCGCAGCGGAACGGGCGCACCGTGATCTTCGTCGTGCGCGACGGTCGCGCGGTGGCGGTGACCGTGACGCCGGGAGCGAAGCTCGGCGACCTGACGGCGATCGCGGGTGATGCGAGGTCGGGCGAGAGGGCCGTGCTCCGGCCCGCGCCCGATCTTGCCGACGGCGCGCTCGTCAGCGTCGCGGCGAAGTAGCGCGCGGACGATGGACGATCCGGCTGCCGTGGGCGCGACGGGCGCCGCACGCGTGCCGCGCGTCGAGGAGCCCCTCGTGGCGATCCGCGCGCTGTCGAAGCACTATGTGCGCGGCGACCAGGTGATCCCGGTGCTCGCCGGCATCGACCTCGACGTTTACCGAGGGGACTACATCGCGCTGATGGGGCCGTCCGGGTCGGGCAAGTCGACGCTGCTGAACCTCATCGCCGGCATCGACAAGCCGTCCTCCGGCGAGATCCGGATCGCCGGCGTCGACATCGCCGAGGCTCTCCGACGCCGAGCTCGCCGCGTGGCGGGCCGAGCACGTCGGCTTCATCTTCCAGTTCTACAACCTGATGCCGGTGCTCTCGGCATTCGAGAACGTCGAGCTGCCGCTGCTCCTCACCGGCCTCGGGCGTCGCGAGCGCCGCGAGCGGGTCGAGCTGGCGCTCGAGCTGGTCGGGCTCACCGACCGCGCCGATCACCGGCCGAGCGAGCTCTCGGGCGGCCAGCAGCAGCGCGTGGCGATCGCGCGCGCGCTCATCGCCGACCCGACGCTGATCGTCGCCGACGAGCCCACCGGCGACCTCGACCGCACGACCGGCGAGGAGATCCTCGGGCTGCTCGAGCGGCTGAACGACGATCTCGGCAAGACGATCGTGATGGTCACGCACGACCCGAAGGCCGCCGGGAAGGCGCACCGGCTGGTGCACCTCGAGAAGGGCGTGCTCGTCGAGTAGCGGTGCCGCCCGAGCGGGCGGAAGGGGCGTCAGCCACTGGCCGCGATGGCCGTCGCCCGCCGTGTTGCCCAGGCGCTCGGCCAGGCACCGCAGGAGCTCGAGTTCCTCGGCCACCTCGGCGGAGAGCGGCGGCACGCCGTCGCCACCGCGGGCGAGCATCTCGCAGAGCCGTCCGGCGAGCGCGGCGTTGCCCCACTCGCGCACGAGCACGCCGGCGAAGGCCGGATGCTCGCGTTCCAGTGCCGACGCGGCGGCGGCCGCCGGCTCGAGGTCGCCTTCGAGCTGGTCCCGAAGATCCTGGATCAGCGGCGAGGGACTCGCGATCTCGTCGTTTGCCGAGACCTCGCCCGGCGTCGCCACGGTGGAAAGGTGTCGTCAGGGCACGTTGCGCGTGCCTCGAGCGCAAGATCGGACTCGATGGTCTCGAGCACGCTGTGCGCGGCGCGGCGCAGCGCGATCAGGTCGTTGTACGCGTTGAGCGTGAAGCCCCGGCGCGCCCCGCCGCGATTGTCGTAGAGCAGCCGATCGAGCATTCGCCGGCACTCGTGAGTGCCCCACGTGGCGGTGATCGCCCTGACCAGTCGCGGATAGGCCTCGAGACCGGCCTCGCCGCGGTCGGCGGGATAGCGTTCCCAGTTCGGCGCGCGGACGTTGAAGCGCCGGTGGAATTCGAGCGCGAGATCGCGGAACTTCTGCTCGCGTCCGTGGGTGCGGCACAGGTCGAGCAGCATGACCCAGACCGCGGGCATCGGGCGCTCCTCGCCGTCGATGTGTCGGCGGAGCACGTCGATCGAGAGGTCCACGTGGTGGATAGCGAGGGGCGCGTGCGAACTCGCGTCCCCGCCGGCGTTCCTTTTCCCCGGGACGTCGCCGGCATCGCGTCGGGCCCGTGGGTGCGCGGCGCCGATTCGCTTCGCCGCCTTCCGACGCGGCAACGACGCGGGCCTCGGCGGGCGCGGACTCCACGATCATGGTGCCGAGCGTCGAGTCGTTGGCGGCGCGGTCGAGCGGTTCGGGACGATGCGGCCGGCCCAACGTGAACGCGCCTGCCGCGACGGCGAGCAGTCCCAGCGTGACGACCAGCCCCCAGCCCATGGGGCCGAAGGGCGCCGAGGCATCCGGCAGCGGCGAGGGGCGTGCCTCGGCAGCGATCGCGGTGGCGATCGGCAGCAGCGCGAGCGCGGCGATCGGGATCGCGCGGCGCAGGGTGCGCGAGGCACGGACGAAAGTGGAGACGGTGTGGTTCACGGTGAGGTCGATACGCGAATCGCCGCGCACGGGACGAGGTTGGCCAGCAACAGTTGGGCAACGGCGGCGCAAGAAGCGTGCCGCTCCGATGAGCGGTGCAGGGCCTCGGGTAAACTGCTGACCGCACGCCGTCCGTCGCGCTGCGCCGGCCGCGTGGAGCCCTGCCCGTGTTCTTTCCGCTGCTCGTCGCCCGCAACGCGCTCCGGCACAAGTTGCGCACGCTGCTCACCGTCGTGGGCATCGTCGTCGCGATCGTGGCCTTCGGGTTGTTGCGCACAGTCGTCGACGCCTGGTATGCGGGCGCGAACGCGAGCTCCTCGACGCGGCTCGTCACCCGCAACGCGGTCTCCCTCGTGTTCCCGATGCCCATCACCTATGCGCAGAAGATCCGCCAGGTCGACGGTGTCGCGGGCGTGTCGTGGGCGAACTGGTTCGGCGGCGTCTACGTGACCGAGCGCAACTTCTTCCCGCAGTTCGCGATCGAACCGGCGACCTACCTGCCGATGTATCCGGAGTTCCTGCTCGCCGACGACGAGCGCAAGGCGTTCCTCACCGACCGGGCCGGGGCGATCGTCGGCCGCAAGCTCGCGGCGGAGTACGGCTGGAGGATCGGCGACACGATTGCGCTCCGCGGCACGATCTTTCCGGGCACGTGGTCGTTCACGCTGCGCGGCATCTACGAGGGTGCGGAGCAGTCGACCGACGAGTCGACGATGTTCTTCCACTGGGGCTACCTGAACGAGACCGTCAAGCAGCGCTTCCCGCGCCGCGCGGACCAGATCGGCGTCTTCATCGTCGGCATTCGCGATCCTGCGCGTGCCGCCGAGGTGTCCGCGGCGATCGACGCGACCTTCCGCAACTCGCTCGCCGAGACGCGCACCGAGACCGAGAAGGCCTTCCAGCTCGGCTTCATCGCGATGACGGAGACGATCCTGCTCGTGATCCAGGCGGTGTCGTTCGTGGTGATCGTCATCATCATGGCGGTGATGGCCAACACGATGGCGATGACCGCCCGCGAGCGCCGCGCCGAGTACGCGACGCTGAAGGCGCTTGGCTTCCCCGGCGCGTTCGTCGCCGGGCTCATCGTGGCCGAGTCGCTCGCAATCGCGCTGGCCGGCGGCCTCGTCGGCATCGCGCTCACGATTCCCGTGGCGGCCGCCTTCGCCGGTGCCGTGGGCTCGCTCTTCCCCGTGTTCATCGTCTCCGAGGGCACGATGCTGGCCCAGCTCGGGGCGGCGCTCGCCGTCGGCGTCGTCGCGGCGATCGCGCCCGCGTGGCACGCGGCGCGGGTGCCGATCGTCGAGGGCCTGCGCGCCGTCGCGTGATGCTGTGGGCATTCCGCTCTCCTACGTCCTCAAGAATCTGGCGGCGCGTCGAGTCACGACGCTCCTCACCGCCGGCGGGATGGCGCTCGTCGTCTACGTGTTCGCGACGGTGCTGATGCTCGCCGCCGGCCTGCGCGCGACGCTGGTCGCCACCGGCCAGCCGGACAACGTCGTCGTCATCCGGCGCTCGGCGCAGACCGAGGTGCAGAGCGGTATCGACCGGCTGCAGGCGGGCATCGTCGAGAGCCTGCCGGACATCGCCACGGGACCCGGCGGGACGCGACTGGTTTCCAGGGAGCCGGTGGTCCTCATCAACCTGCCCAAGCGCGAGACCGGCAGCCCGTCGAACGTGACGATCCGCGGCGTGACCGCTGCGGGCGTCGAGCTGCGGCCGCAGGTCCGCCTCGTCGAGGGCCGGATGTTCCGACCCGGTACCGCCGAGGTGGTGGCCGGCCGGGCGATCGCGCAAGGATTCCGCGGCGCAGGCGTCGGCGAGACGCTGCGCTTTGCCTCGCGCGACTGGACGGTGGTCGGCGTGTTCGACGCCGGACGCACGGGTTTCGACTCCGAGATCTGGGGCGACGCCGAGCAGATGCTGCAGGCGTTTCGCCGTGGCGCGTACTCGTCGATGATCTTCCGGCTCGCCGATCCCGGGCGGTTCGACGCGGTCAAGCGGGAGATCGAGACCGACCCGCGGCTCACGCTCGAGGCGAAGCGCGAGGTCCGCTTCTACGCCGACCAGTCCGAGACGCTCGCCAGGTTCATCAGCATCCTGGGCACCTCGATCTCGGCGATCTTCTCGATCGGCGCGGTCATCGGCGCCATGATCACGATGTACGCGAGCGTCGCCTCGCGCACCGCCGAGATCGGCACGTTGCGCGCGCTCGGCTTCCCCCGCGGTGCGATTCTCCTCGCCTTCCTGGTCGAGGCGCTCGCGCTCGGGCTCCTGGGCGGCGTCCTCGGGCTTCTCGCCGCGTCGTTCATGCAGGCGATCACGATCTCGACCACCAACTTCCAGACGTTCTCCGAGCTCGCGTTCTCCTTCACGCTCACGCCGCAGATCGTGCTGGCCTCGCTCGGGTTCGCGCTCGCGATGGGCTTCCTCGGCGGCTTCCTGCCCGCGGCGCGCGCGGCGCGGCTGTCGATCGTCGACGCGCTGCGGGCGGCGTGATGGGATCGTGGCCGCTGTTCGCGATCCCCACGCTGATCTGGGGCTCGACCTGGTTCGCGATCAAGTTCCAGCTGGGGGTCGTCGCGCCGGAGGTCTCGGTCGCCTACCGCTTCGCGCTCGCCGCGCTGATGCTCGCCGCGTGGTGCGCGGCGACGGGGCGCTCGCTTGCGCTGCCGCGGCGGGCACACGCCTGGATGGCGCTGCAGGGCGTCACGTTCTTCGGTCTCAACTACGTCGCGGTGTACGAGGCGGAGCAGCGACTCGCCTCCGGGCTCGTCGCCGTCGTGTTCTCGACGATCGTGTTCATGACGCCCTTCGGCGCGCGGGCGGCGTTCGGCACGCCGGTCGCCGCGCGCACGCTGGCCGGGGCCGCACTTGGCGTGGCCGGCATCGCGCTCCTGTTCCTGCCGGAGCTCCGCGCCGCCGGGGAGGGCGGCGCGAACGCCGTCGGCCTCGTGTTCGCGATCGCGTCGCCGGCGATCGCCGCGCTCGGCAATCTGGTGTCGATGCGCATGCAGCGCGACCTGCTACCCGTGCTGCCGAGCACCGCCTGGGGCATGGGCTACGGTGCGCTCGCCGTGGCGGTCGTGGCCGGCGCGGCCGGGGCCTCCTGGACCTTCGATCCGCGCGCGCCCTACGTGCTCTCGCTCCTCTATCTCGCCGTGTTCGGAAGCATCGTCGCGTTCGCCACCTACCTGACGCTGCTCAAGCGGGCCGGTCCCGGCCCGTCGAGCTTCGTCGGCGTGGCGACGCCCGTGGTCGCGATGCTGGTGAGCACGGCGTTCGAGGGTTATCAATGGACCTGGGTCGGCGTGATGGGCGTCGCGCTTGCGGCCATCGGCAACGTGATTGCGCTACGGCCCGCTGGGCCGGGCCCCGGAGCCGCGGACACCCGGCGTTGACCCGCTCGGCCGCATGGCGCGCGGTCAGCGCCACACGTCCGGGTGGCGCACCGCCCACTTGCGGGCGGCGGCGATCGCCATGCGGATCGCCTGGCCTTCCTCGTATCCCTCGTCGAGCAGGGCGTTCGCGATCTCGATCGCCTTCGCGAGCACGGGCTCGGGCAGGTTGCGCATCGACGCCGGGTAGTAGGAGAGCGACCAGGGCATGGCGCCCGCAGGTCTGCGCTAGCTTCGCGGTGCGGCGGACGTCCCGACGACCTCGCCCGTTCGCGCGAACCGCGCGCCCGCGCGACGCATCTCGCCCTCGGCCTTCGCGCCGTCGCCCGGATGCACGTCGACCGCGCGGATGCCGTCGGACAGCACGACCGCTGCGAAGCCGGCGTCGATCGCGTCGTGCACGGTGTTCAGGACGCAGTAGTCGGTGGCGAGTCCGCCGATGAACAGCCGCCGCACGTCGCGTCGCGCGGAGCTGCGTCGGCGAGCGTCGTGCCCTTGAAGCCCGAATAGGCCTCGGCGTCCGGATCGGTGCCCTTGCTCACGAGGAGCACGCCGGGACCGAAGCGCAGGCCCGGTGACGAACTCGGCACCGGTCGTTCCCTGGACGCAGTGCGCGGGCCACGGCCCACCCGTGCGCGGCGAACGAGCAATGCCCCGGCGGATGCCAGTCGCGTATCGCGACCACGGGCAGGCCGCGCGCATGGAACGACTCGATCGCGCGGTTGAGCGGCGCGACGATCATCGCGCCGCCGGCCACGGCCAGCGTGCCGGTCACGAAGTCGTTCTGCACGTCGGTGACGACGAGCGCATCGCCGGGGCCCGGCACGAGGTCGGGGTTGCGGCTGTCGCACGGAACGGGCGCGTCAGGTGCGGGCATCGATCGCCTCGGCGAGTCGCACGAGCGAAGGGGAGATCACGGGCCCCGGCGGCGCGACGGGATCGATGCTGGTGAGAGCCGCGGGCAGCCAGCCGAGTTCCCGCTGCAGGCGAGTGCGCGATTCGTCGAGCGAGGGCAGCGGCGCGACGAGCCTTCCGCCGCGCATCACCGGCTGCAAGAGCGGCGTCCCCTCGGCGCGCGTCGTCGACCAGCGTCACGACGTCGCCCTGCCATCGTCCTTCCGCGTCGATGCGGCGGTACACCTGCTTGCGTCCGGGCCAGGTGGCCTTGGCCGCCGAGCGCTTGCGACGCGCCACGCCGTCGTACTCCTGCAGCTTGTAGCCGCAGTCGAGGTAGGGCGCGTCTGCCGAGGTGTTGACGCGCGTGCCGACGCCGAAGCCGTCGATCGGCGCGCCGGCGCGGACGAGGTCGCGCAGCCGGTACTCGTCGAGATTGCCGCTCGCGAAGATCGTGATGCCGGGGAAATCCGCCGGCGTCGAGGATCGCGCGCACGCGCACGGCGAGCGCGGCGAGGTCGCCGCTGTCGATGCGCACGCCCTGGACCGCCAGGCCCTCGCGGGCGAGCCGGCGGGCGAGCGGCGACGACCGTGTGCGCGGCGCGCTCGGTGTCGTAGGTGTCGATCAGCAGCATCGCGTTGTGCGGGCGCGCCCGCGCGAACGCCTCGAACGCGCTCGCCTCGTCGGCATGGGCCTGCACGTAGGAGTGCGCCATCGTGCCGAACAGCGGGATGCCGAACGCGCGGCCGGCCTCGACGGTCGCGGTGCCGGCGAATCCCGCGAGGTAGGTCGCCCGTGCGGACAGGAGACCGGCTTCGGCCCCGTGCGCGCGACGCAGTCCGAAGTCGACCAGCACGCGTCCGGGTGCCGCGAGCGCGCAGCGTACCGCCTTGCTCGCGACGAGCGTCTCGAAGTGCAGCAGGTTGATCGCGCGGCTTTCGACGAGCTGGGCCTCGCGCAGCGGCGCGGTGACGCGCACGATGGGCTCGTCGGCGAAGAACACCGTGCCTTCGGGCATCGCGTCGACGTCGCCGGTGAACGCGAGGTCGGAGAGCGAGTCGACGAACGCCGCGTCGAAGCGGCCACTCGCCGCAAGCCACGCCAGGTCGTCCGGGTCTACGCGGAGCGTCGTCAGGTAGTCGACGAGTTGGGCGAGCCCCGCGGCCACGAGGAAGCCGCGTCCGGCCGGCATGGCGCGGACGAAGAACTCGAAGGTCGCGCACCCGTTCATGCCCTCGGCCCGGTAGGCCTCGAGCATCGTGAGCTCGTACAGGTCGGTCAGCAGGACGATTTTGCGCGGCCATCGCACCTTGGACTTCCGGGACGCTCCGGAGCCGGACATCACGAACGAGTCGGCGACGACCTCCGTGCCGGCTGGATCGAACCTGCGCGTCCGCTGCGAGATGTCGCGGCATCCGGGCGCGCGCGGCGACGGCTCATGTTGGCACCGTCCACACGCGCTCACCTTGACCGGGGTCAGCGCCGCGCCCGGCGTTTCGAGGTACCTGTTCCACTCGAGGCCAGGACAAGGAGCGTCGTCATGGAGCCGAAGCCGCCGCTGCCGCTTGCCGAGAACGAGCGCATCGCGCAGTGGTTGCGGCAGATGGCCGAGCTGCTGCACGCCCAGCAGGCGAACCCGTTCCGGGTCGGCGCCTACCGGCGTGCGGCGGACACGATCGAGCGCCTGCAGGTGAGCGTGCGCGACGTCCTGGCCGATCGCGGCCGCGAGGGACTGGACGAGCTGCCCGGCATCGGGCGCGGCATCGCCTCGGTGATCGCCGAGATCCTGCTGACCGGGCGCTGGGCGCAGCTCGACCGGCTGCGCGGCAGCCTCGAGCCGGCGGCGCTGTTCCAGACCGTTCCGGGCGTGGGCCCGGAACTCGCGGAGCGGATCCACGACGCGCTCGGCGTCGAGACGCTGGAAGCACTCGAGGTGGCGAGCCACGACGGCCGCCTGGACTCGGTGCCGGGTGTCGGTCCCAGGCGCGCGGCGGCGATTCGCGCGGAACTCGCCGAGATCCTCGGCCGTTCCGGGCTCGTGCGACGGACGATCCCGTCCGATGCGGCGCAGGGCGGTCCCGAGCCGGCGGCGGCGGTGTTCCTCGACGTCGACCGCGAGTACCGCGACAAGGCGCAGGCGGGAGCCCTGCCGACGATCGCGCCGCGTCGCTTCAATCCCGGCGGGAGAGTCGTGGCTGCCCGTGCTGCACGCGCATCGGGAGCCGTGGCATTTCACCGCGCTCTTTTCCAACACCGCCCGTGCCCACGAGCTCGGCCGCACGCGCGACTGGGTGGTGATCTACTTCCACGACGACGACCACGTCGAGCGGCAGCGCACGGTGGTCACCGAGACACGCGGGCCGTTGCAGGGCCGGCGGGTCGTGCGCGGCCGCGAGGCCGAGTGCCGCGCGTGGTACGAGGCCGGCGGCAACGCATAGCCGCAGTGCCGCGCATCAGTACCGGCGCCTGGTGCCGACGCTACGGCCGGGGTGTGCCGTGCGCTGGCGGAAAGCCTTGAGGGCGAGGCGCGTCCGGGTGGTCGACACGTCGTCACGGAGCGATGCCGGGAAACGCGGCGTCGAGCGCCTCGAGGAACTCGGGCAGACGCGCTGCCGGCAGGCCGTTGATGCCGGCCGCGGCGGCCCGACCGCCACCCTGCGGGAACTGCCGGCACAGGCGGTCGGCACCGTGCGGTGCGGCGAGCGGCGCCCGCACGCTCACCCACCAGCCGTCACGTTCGCCGGGGGTCAGCACGACATGCGCACGCGCGGGCGCACGGTGCGCGAGCTCGTTGGCGAACAGGCTCGCCACGCGCCTGCTCCACGCGGCATCCGGCAGCTGGTAGACCTCGGCTTCCCACGCGCGTGAATGCCGGCGAGAGCGTTCGCGCCGCCGCGAGATCCGCGCGTGCGCCCTCGCGCAGCGTCCGGAGCACCGGCTCGGCGGCGATGAAGTGCAGCGGATCACGGTAGCGGTGCAGGATCGCGTAGAGATCGGCCGGGCCGATGAACAAATCCTCCTCGCGCTCCCCGCAGCCGGCGTAGGCGAGCGCCTCGCCGAGACTTCGCAACTCGCCAGCCTCGGCATCGGAAAGCGAGAGGCTCCGACCGAGCCGTGCGGCGCTCGCGTGCAGGTTGTCGCCGTACGCGGCGACGACCGCCCACGCCCGGTAGCGGCCGCCAAGGTGCCGGTCCACCAGCATCGCGGTGCAGACATCTGGCGCGCTGTCGATCGTTGCCGAAAGCCCTGGGTGCACGGGCACGTCGCCCGCGTAATGGTGATCGAACCAGGCCACGTCGACGCCGCGTGCGAGGAGGACATCGAGCGCCGCCCGGTTGACGTCGAGCGAGATGTCGAGCACCGTGACGCTGTCGCCTTCGCGCGCGTCGACGCGCTCGAGCAGGCGGACGTCGCGCTTCGGGCCGGTGACGAGATGGCAGTGCCGCGGCGCGGCGAGTCGAAGCTGATGCAACGCGCACAGCCCGTCGGCATCGCCGTTGAAGACGTCGTGGCAGGTCATCGCGTCGCCCGCGCGCTCACGTTGGCCGGCAGGTGGCGGGAAGGACGATCCGGCGGCGTGGCGGCGGTGTCGCGTGTCGCGCGGACGCCAATGACCGGGATCATGGACGATCGAGCACCCATGCTGTTTTCGCCGGAATCCTCCGGCACGTTCGCGGCCGACGTCGCCGCCGCGCTGCGGGTCGACCTCGCCCCGCTCGAGGCGCGGGTGTTCGAGGACGGCGAGCACAAGACCCGGCCGCTCGCGAGCGTCCGCGGACGCGACGTGTACGTATTGCAGTCGCTCTTCACCGACGGCGGCCACAGCGTCAACGACCGCATGGTCCAGCTGCTGTTCTTCGTGGCGGCCCTCAGGGACGCCGGCGCTGCGCGCGTGACCGCCGTGATTCCCTACATGGGCTACGCCCGCAAGGACCGGCGGACCAAGCCGCGCGACCCGGTGACGACGCGCTACGTCGCCCAGCTGTTCGAGGCGGTCGGCACCGACTGCGTCGTCACGCTCGACGTCCACAATCTCGCCGCGTTCGAGAACGCATTCCGCTGCCGCACGGCGCACCTGGAGGCGGCGCCACGGTTCGTCGCGGAACTCGTGCCGGGTCTCGCCGATCTGCCGGTGACCGTGGTCTCGCCGGATGCCGGCGGCATCAAGCGCGCCGAGGCGTTCCGCCAGCGCCTCGAGTCCGCGCTCGGCCGCCCGGTCGGTTCGGCGTTCGCGGAGAAGCACCGCAGCAGCGGGGTCGTGAGCGGCGAGGGCTTCGTCGGGCCCGTGGAGGGGCGCATCGCGATCATCGTCGACGACCTGATCGCCGGTGGCACGACCGTCGCGCGCGCGGCGCGTGCGTGCCGCGATCGGGGCGCGGCGCGCGTGATCGCCGTGGCCTCGCACGGCGTGTTCGCGCCGACGGCGCCCGACACGCTCGCCGGCCCCGACGTCGACCGGATCCTCATCACCGACTCGATTCCGGCGCCGCCGATGCCGGCGGGCCCGTTCGCGGCGAAGCTGCAGCGGCTCTCCGTCGCGCCGCTCATCGCCGAGGCGATCGCGCGACTCCACGCGGGCGGCTCCTGGCGGCTCGACTGAGCGAGGCGGGCGAAGCCAAGGCCCGAAGGGCGCGTCGCCGAGCGAGGGAGGTCGGCCGACGCGTCGCCGTGTCGGCCTTGTATGACCGGACACAAGGAGGCCGATGATTGAGCGGGCGGCGGCGCGCGGTCACGGCATGCCCCCGTCCTCGACCAGTTCCTGCGCGATCCCGAGGTAGGCCTCGGCGCGCCGACGCCACAGCGGGTTCTGTGCCAGCGCCGGCTCGCGCAGATGCGGGATCGCGAGCCGCGCGCGCACGCAAGCACGCAGGCTCTGGTAGAAGCGCACGACGGCCGGCGGCGCATCGTCGCCGCTCGCGCGCCGGTAGCCGTCGAGGATCGCCTCGCCGATCGACGGCGCGCCCAGTCGCGTGCACTCGAGCGCGAGGAACCCGAGGTCGTCGACGGCATCCTGCGTGCGCAGCGCGCGCGAGAAGTCGAGGCAGTCGATGACCTGCGGCTCGCCGTCGAGGCAGACGTGTTCAGGTCGCAGGTCGCCGTGGCCTTCGACCAGCGCGCCGCGCCGCGCGTCGAGCCATGGGCGCGCCGCCAGCACGTCGAGCTGCCGTGCGCAGATCCGTTCGATCCGTTCGACGGGCAACCCGTACTCCGGGCGCGTGAGCTCGTCGCGGTTGGCGTGGACGCTGCCCACGAGGCGTTCGCGATACGCCTCGACGTCCGCGTCGTGACCGCGGGCGTCGCGGTAGAAGGCGACGAGCCGGGCGACGAGCGCGGCGACGTCCTCCGCACGAACCTCGCCGTTCGCGATCAGTCGATCGAGCATCCGCTCGGGAGCGAGGCGGCGCATCTCGACCGCCCAGTCGACCGCCTGCGCTCCGGTCGAGAACGAGACCCTCCCGCCGGCGTCGGCGAGGAGCGGCCGCGTGCCGAGGTAGACGTCGTGGGACAGCCTGCGGTTCAGGCGCACCTCCTCGACGCCATTGCGGCGGCGCGCGGTGACGCGGCGCAGATCGGCGAATTCGGTGCGGATCGCCTTCTTGATCTTGACCGCACGGTCGCCGGCGACGAACACCCACGACCAGTGCGTCTCGATGGTCTCGACGCGCATGCACCCTTCCGCGTGACTCGACGGGCGCGACAGGAACTCGACCACGGCCTCCTGCGCGGTGGGTACGCCGGGATGCTCGGGTCCGGCGCGCGTGGCCTCGGGGTCGCCGGTGAGCGTAGTGAGCCGCGACCACGCCGGGCTCGAACGCAACGTCGACGCCGGCCGCTCGCCGTTCCAGACCACCACGCGCGGCAGTTCCTCGTCGGCGAGGGGCTCTTCGGTCCGCAGCTGGTGGGCGAGCACCGCGGCGTCGGCCTCGGAGGCGTCCGTGGACGCTCGCGCGCGCGCGGCGATGCGCCGTTCGAGCGTCGCCGGGTGTCCCCGCACCGACAGGATCGCGAACGGCACGCCGAGCGACGCGGCCGCGGAGCGGAACAGGTCGCGCTGCCAGCGGTGCAGGAATGCGCCGTCGGCGACGACCGTGAAGCCGCCGGCGATGGCCTCGTGCGCGAGGTCCAGCACGCGACGGTACGCCGTCCGGGTCGCGTCCTCGGCATACAGGCCGGACTGCGTGCCGCTGCCGCTCGATGCCGTCGCCGCGAGCCCGTGCAGCCGCTTGCGCTCGACGTCGGTGCGCACGCGCAACGCGCCGAGCGGCGCGGTGATCGCATCGGACACCGTGGTCTTGCCGGAACCCGAGAGCCCGTGCATCACGACCATCGCGGGATGCGGCGGCTCGGCCCAGGCGCGCGCGAGCGCGACGTACTCGCGGCACTCGGTCGCGAGCCACGCGCGCTCGGCGCCGTCCGGCATCTGCGCGACCCGCAGCGCCTCGACCTTGGCCCGGACCATCGCCCGGTACACGACGAAGAAGCGCAGCACCGCGGCGCCCGCGTAGTCGCCGGTGGCCTCCATGTAGCGGTTGACGAAGCGGTCGGCGAGATCCGCGCGGCCCCGGTACTCGAGGTCCATCGCGAGGAACGCGACCTCGCCCATCAGGTCGTTCCAGCGCATCCGCGCATTGAAGTCGATGCAGTCGAAGATCGCGATCCGCCCGTCGACCACGGCGATGTTGCCGAGGTGGAGGTCGCCGTGGCACTCGCGCACGAAGCCTTCGCGCCGGCGCGCTTCGAGCCGGCTGCGGATCGGCGCGAACGTCCGTTCCGTCCAGCGCCGCAACGTGTCGAGCGTTGCCGCGATCGCCGGATCCGGCCAGGCGGCCAGCAACGCGTCGATGTTGTCGAGCGCGAGCGCGAGCGCATCCCGCGCATCGCCATACGGCGACCCGGGCGGCGCGACCTCGATGCGGCCGTGAAAGCGGGCCACCTCGGCGGCGAGCTCGTCGATGCGCCGCTCGTCGACCTCCTGCCGGTCGAGCATCGAGGACAGGAGCATCTGCTGCGGGAATTCCCGCATGCGGACCGCATAGTCCAGCACCGCGCCTGCGCCGCAGAGCTGCGGCGCGTCGGGCGATCCGGTGATCGGCACCACGCACTCGTAGAGCGCGGGCGCGAGACGCCGGTTCAGTCGCAGCTCCTCGTCGCAGTAGTAGCGGCGCGCGGCGAGCGTGCGGAAATCGAGGAACTCGAGGGCGATCGCCTTCTTGATCTTGTAGGCGTGCGCGCCGGTCAGGAGCACGTACGAGATGTGCGTCTCCAGCAGGTCGACGCGCGTGCAGTCGGGACCGTGCCGCCAGGGTTCGCGCAGTGCGGCCACCAGCCGGGCCTGCTCCCCGGGACCGATCTCGCGGGAGGACGCCGCGAACGCAGGCGACGTGCGGTCGACCGCTGGCGACCGCGCCGCAGTCACCGAATCCGTGGACTGCCGGCCATGCGCCTCCACCATCGATGCCTCCATCGGCATTGTCGAGGGGCGCTGCGGATCGGGCATGCCAGACGCTGCTGCGCTGCGCGTCGGTGGACGCGTGAGCGGCCCGAACCTGCTGCCTCGACCCATCATAGGAGCCTCCCGGCGCGCCGGCTTGACGGGGGTCAAGCGGAAGGGGTGCGCGTCGCGACCGGGCTCGCCTCGATGTCCCGCAGGCGCGTCGGACCCCGCTCGGCGCTTGAATCCGGTCGTTGCGGCCGCATCTTGCGCAACGATACGACGTCCTCTCGATGCCGTCACCGAACCCCGGGCTCGCTCGTGACCGATTCCCTGCATGTCGTCTGCGGCCACTGCCACACGACCAATCGCGTGCCGCGGGCGCGACTCGCCGACCAACCAGCCTGCGGCAGCTGCAAGGCGCCGCTCTTCTCCGGCCATCCGATCGCGCTCGACGGCGCGGGCTTCGAGCGGCACGTCGCGTCGAGCGACCTGCCGGTGGTCGTGGACTTCTGGGCGCCGTGGTGCGGCCCCTGCCGCGCGATGGCGCCGGCCTGGGAGCAGGCCGCCGCGCGGCTCGAGCCGCGCGTCCGGCTGGCGAAGCTCGACACCGAGGCGGAGCCGGGCATCGCCCAGCGCTTCGGCATCCGCAGCATCCCCACGATCGTGCTGTTCAGGAACGGCCGCGAGGTGGCGCGGCAGAGCGGCGCGCTGTCGTTGCCGCAGATCCTGCGCTGGGTCGAGGGCAATCTCGGCGCGTGAGGCCGGCGCCTACTCGAACACGAGCTTTGCGTCGGCGATCAGCTTCTTCCAGCCGGCGAGATCGCGCTCGATCACCCCGCCCAGGCGTTCGGGTGGTCCGGGAATGAGCTCAGCGCCTTCGCGCTCGAGGCGCGCCTTCACGTCGGGCTGCGCGAGCACCTTCTGCGTCGCCGCATTGAGCTTCGCGACCACTTCCTGCGGCGTGCCGACGGGCGCGACGATGCCCCAGTAGTTGACGACGTTCGCGTCGGCCACGCCCTGCTCCTGCCAGCTCGGCACGTCCGGCAGCTGCGCAATGCGCCGGTCGCCCGTCACGGCGAGCACGCGCACGCGCCGCTCGGCAAGCTGCGGCAGCGTCGCCGGGATCGACGCCGTCATCGCCTGCAGCTGCCCGCCCAGCAGGTCCTTGGTCGCGTCGGCGATGCCGCGGTAGGGCACGTGCACGATGTCGGTGCCGGTGCGCGCCTTGAACAGTTCGAGCGCGAGATGGTTGACGCTGCCGGGTCCCGCGGAGCCGTAGTTGACCTTGCCGGGGTGCTGCTTCGCATACGCGATGAATTCGCGCATCGTCGTGGCCGGCACATCGGGGTTGACGACGAACGCGAGCGGGCCGGCGGCGATCGGCGCCACCGGCACGAACTGCCGCACCGGGTCGTAGCCTGGCACCTTCGCCGACGCGGCCACCGTGGTGAACGGCGAGGCGACGAACAGCAGCGTGTAGCCGTCGGGTTCCGCCTTCGCGGCTTCGGCGGCGCCGATCGCGCCGCCGGCGCCGGTCTTGTTCTCGACGACGATCGTCGCGCCCATCGACTCGGCGAGCTTCTGGGCGACGAAGCGCGCGACGGTGTCGGTGCCCGCGCCCGGCGGAAACGGCACGACGAGACGGATCGGCTTCGTCGGATAGCCCGACTGGGCGAGCGCCATCGCGGGGGTCGCCGCGAGGGCGATCAGCGTGACGGCCAGGGCACGGCGGACGCGGTTGGTCATGGCGCGGGAGGATGGTTGGCGAAACACGCTACGCTCGCATGAACGTGTTACGACCCGGTGACAGCTGCCGGGTCAATCCTCGTTGTGCTTCGGCACGACATCGACGTTGTCGATGAGGCGCGTGTTGCCGAGCTTCGCGGCGCCGAGCACGATCAGCAGGTTCGGGTGGTCGAACCCCTCGGGGTGCGGGATGCGCAGGCCGAGGCCGTTGCGCACCGCGATGTAGTCGACGCTCCAGCCGGCGCGGGCGAGTTCGGCGCGGCCCGCGGCCTCGAGGTTCGCGTAATCGGTGCGTCCGCCGGCGATCGCGTCGGCGATGTCGCGCAACGTGCGGTACAGCCGGGGTGCCTCGGCACGCTCGGCGGGGGCGAGGTAGGCATTGCGCGACGCCAGCGCGAGCCCGTCGTCGGCGCGCACCGTCTCGCCGGCGACGATGCGGATCGGCATGTTGAACTGCTGCACCATGCCGCGCACGATCTTGATCTGCTGCCGGTCCTTCTTGCCGAACACCGCGATGTCCGGCTGCACGAGGTTGAACAGCTTCAGCACCACCGTGCACACGCCGTCGAAGAATCCCGGCCGGAACGCCCCCTCGAGCTCGGTGGCGAGCGGCGGCGGCTGCACGCGGTACACCTGCGGGGTCGGATACATCTCGTGCTCGTCGGGGGCGAACAGCAGGTCGACGCCCACCGACTCGAGCTTGCGGCGGTCCTCCTCGAAGGTCCGGGGGTAGCGGTCGAAGTCCTCGTTGGGCCCGAACTGCAGGCGGTTGACGAAGATGCTCGCGACGACGCCGCTGCCGTGCTCGCGCGCGATGCGCATCAGCGACAGGTGCCCCTCGTGCAGGCTGCCCATCGTCGGGACGAAGGCCACCTGCGGGTAGTCCTTGGTGTGCGCGGCGAGCTCTTCGGCGTTGTGGCAGATCAGCATGAGGCGGTTCCTCGGATTGGTTCGGGTCCGGCGTCAGAAGCAGTGCTCCGGCGCGGGGAACGTGCCGTCCTTGACGGCGCGACGAGGCCACGCGGCCTCGACCTTCGGCCGAGAAGTCGCACAACGCCGGCCTTCCGGCTCCCCCCCAGACCCCAGCACCTTCCCCACGGGGCCGCGCCGATCCATCCCCCGCCCTCCCTCTACCGCCCACCCGCCCCCCCCCCCCCCCCCCCCCCCCCCGCCCCCCCCCCCCCCCCCCCCCCCCCCCCCCCCCCCTCCCCCCGGCTTCGCGTCAGGCGTGCTGGCCAAGGTTGAAGAACTCCCGTTGGCTTCTCATCGACGCGATCCGCGCGAGGAGCAGCGCGAGGTGGTCGGGATTGTCGACGAAGTTGAGCCGCTCGCTGTTGACGATCAGGAGCGGCGCTTCCTCGTAGGAGTAGAAGAAGCGCGCGTAGGCCTCGGCGAGGCGCGCGAGGTAGGCCTCCGGCATCTGTCGCTCGAACTCGACGCCGCGGCGGTGCACGCGGGACACGAGCGTGTCGACCGGCGCCTGCAGGTAGACGACCAGGTCCGGCACCGGCACCTGCGGCTTCAGGTGCTGGAAGATCTTCTCGTAGAGCGCGAACTCGTCGTCGGAGAGCGTGTTCCGCGCGAACAGCGGGTCCTTGTCGAACAGGAAGTCGGCCACCGTCGGACGCGCGAACAGGTCGAGCTGGGCGAGCCCGCGCAGCTGGTCGACGCGCTGGAACAGGAACGTGAGCTGCGCCGCGAGCGCGTAGCGCGCCATGTCGTCGTAGAAGCGCGCGAGGAACGGGTTCTCGTCGGGGCGCTCGAGGAGCTCGTCCGCGCGCAGGTGCCGGGCCAGCGCGTGCGCGAGACTCGTCTTGCCCGCGCCGATCGGCCCCTCGACGACGATGTAGCGGCACTTGTCGAGATTCATGCGCGGGAGCGCCGGGGAAGTGGGGGGCCGTGGGTGCGCGTGCGCGCGATGCGCTGGTCCGCGACCCCCCGCAGCAGCCCTCGCGCCGGACCATGGCCGGGGACCACGGCGCCGGGCGCGAGGTCAGCGAGCGGGCGCAGCACGAACGCACGCTCGTGCATGCGCGGGTGCGGCAGCGCAAGCGATGCGACGCGCATGCGACGGCGGCCGAATAGTAGCAGATCGAGGTCGAGCGTCCGCGGTGCGTTGCGCACCCCCGGCACGCGGCGCCGGCGCTGCCGGTGCTCGATCGCGAGGAGCCTCGCGAGCAGGGCCCGCGGCGCGAGCGCCGTGTCGACCAGCACGACTGCGTTCACGTAGTCGGGCTGGGATGCTTGCGTGCCGACCGGCGCGGAAACGTAGTTCCCCGAGACGGCGAGGAGGCGCGACCGCGGCAGCCGTGACAGCGCGCGCACGGCCCGGGAGAGCTGGCGCCGCGGATGATCGAGATTGCTGCCCAGCCCGATGAAGGCGAGGGTCATCGCGGGCGTGGCCGTCGCGTTCAGCGCTCAGTCGTCGGGCGGCGGCGCGGCGTCCGCGGATGCGGTGCCCGCGGCGCCGCCCTCGTCGCCATGCTTGCGCCCGCGGCCGCGCGAGCGGCGCCGCTTCTTCGGCGCCTCGTCGGGTTTCAGCATCGCCTCGCGCTCGTCGGGACTCGCGTCCTGGAAGCGCGTCCACCAGTCCGCAAGCGCCTGCGGGGCCTCGCCCGCTTCGGCACGCAGCAGCAGGAAGTCGTACGCCGCGCGGAAGCGCGGATGCTCCAGCAGGCGGAATGGCCGGCTGCCCGCGCGCTGCTCGAAGCGGGGCTGCAGCGACCAGATCTCCTTGATCGTTGCCTCGAAGCGGCGCGGCACGGCGATCTGCTCCGCCTGCTGGCCGAGCACGCGGTCCATCGCGTCGAACAGCGCCGGCAGCGCGCGTTCGCCGCGGGCCTTCGCGGCGTTCCACTGCCCGAGCACCTCGTGCCAGAGCAGCGTGGCGAAGAGGAACGCGGGCGACACGTTGCGGCCCTCGCGTACGCGGGCGTCGGTGGTCGCGAGCGCGGCTTCGATGAAGCGCTGCCCGCCGGGCTGCTCGAGGATCACGTCGATGAGCGGCAGCAGACCGTGGTGCAGCCCGTGCGTGCGCAGGCTGGCGAGCGTCTCGGTGGCGTGCCCCGAGAGCAGGAGCTTCTGCATCTCGTCGAACAGCCGCGCGGCGGGGACGTTGCGGATCAGGTCGGCGAGCCGCGGGATCGGCTCCGCGGTGCGCTTCTCGATCGTGCAGCCGAGCTTCGCGGCGAGGCGCACCGCGCGCAGCATGCGCACCGGATCCTCGCGGTAGCGCGTCACCGGCGGGCCGATGAGCTTCATGCGGCGCGCACGGACGTCGGTCACGCCGCCCACGAAGTCCCAGACCTCCTCGGTCGACGGATCGAAGTAGAGCGCGTTGACGGTGAAGTCGCGGCGGGCCGCGTCCTCGGCTTGCGAGCCGTAGACGTTGTCGGAGAGGAGCCGGCCATGCTCGTCGGTCGCGTCCCCGCCGGCGTTCGCGGCGCGGAACGTGGAGACCTCGACCACCTCGGCGCCGACGTGCACGTGCACGAGGCGGAAGCGCCGTCCGATCACGTAGGCGCGCCTGAACAGCGGCTTCACCTGCTCGGGGCGCGCGTCGGTCGCGATGTCGAAGTCCTTCGGCTCGATGCCGAGCATCAGGTCGCGCACCGCGCCGCCGACGATGAACGCCTTGAACCCCGCTTCCTGCAGTCGCCGGGTCACCGTGCGCGCGCCGTGGCTTACCTGCGTGGCGCGGACCGGGTGCTGCGCGGGCTTGTACACGCGGGGCTCGCTCGACCGCAGTCCGGGCAGGAAGCGGGCGAGCAGGCGGCGGATCATTGCGGGCGGGAGCGGCGGCGGGCGCCGGAGCGAAGGGTGAAGGTGGCGGGTGCGGCCGGCACGCGTTCAGCGTGGTGGCGACTCGGGCCGGAAGCGGCGCCGGATCATAGCACGCACGTTCGGCGGGCCCGTCAGCGCGCCCGGCGCGTGCAATTCGGCAATGCGCCTGCCGACGCCGCGCGCCATTGCCCGGTGGCCAGATCCGCCAGCGTCCAGGGACCGACCGACCAGCGGATCAGTCGCAGCGTCGGCAGACCGACCGCTGCCGTCATGCGCCGCACCTGGCGGTGCTTGCCCTCGGTGATCGAGAGCTCGAGCCAGCCCGTCGGCACCGCCTTGCGGAAACGTATCGGCGGATCGCGCGGCCACAGCCACGCGGGCGCGGGCACGCGGCGCACGGTGGCCGGGGCGGTCACGAACTCGCCGAGGTCGACGCCGCGGGAGAGCGACGCGAGCGCGGCATCCGATGGCGCTCCCTCGACCTCGGCGAAGTAGGTCTTCGGGAGCTTGTGACGGGGATGGCTGATCCGCGCCTGCAGCGCGCCGTCGGCGGTGAGCACGACCAGGCCCTCGCTGTCGGCATCCAGGCGGCCGGCCGGGTACACGCCCCGGACGGGGACCCAGTCGGCGAGCGTCGGCCGCGCGCCGTCACCCGAGAACTGACAGAGCACGCCATACGGCTTGTTGACGAGCACGACCTCGCCCCGGGGCACCGGGGACGGGGGGGCGTCGCGCAGTGACGATGCGGGTCAAAATCGACGATAATTGGCCGTTTTTCGCGGCGCAGGGGCCCGTTCCCGGGAATTCGGCGCCGCATGCGCAAGTATCCCGCGATCGCTCGAACGGCGGGTCGCCGACCGCGACGAAGAACCCGCGGCGCGTCGCCCCCGCCGGCACATCAGGAGACTCCATGCCCCAGTACAAGCACGTCAAGGTCCCGGCCGGCGGCGACAAGATCACCGTCAACAAGGATTACAGCCTGAACGTCGCCGACCAGCCGATCATCCCCTATATCGAGGGCGACGGCACGGGCTTCGACATCACGCCGGTGATGATCAAGGTCGTCGACGCCGCGGTGGCCAAGGCCTACGGCGGCAAGCGCAAGATCCACTGGATGGAGATCTACGCCGGCGAGAAGTCGACCAAGGTCTACGGCACGGACGTCTGGCTCCCCGAGGAGACGCTCGAGATCCTCAAGGACTACGTGGTCTCGATCAAGGGCCCGCTCACGACGCCGGTCGGCGGCGGCATCCGCTCGCTCAACGTGGCGCTCCGGCAGCAGCTCGACCTCTACGTCTGCCTGCGCCCGGTGCGCTGGTTCACGGGCGTGCCGTCCCCGGTCAAGGAACCGAACAAGGTCGACATGGTGATCTTCCGGGAGAACTCGGAGGACATCTACGCCGGCATCGAGTGGGCGGCCGAGTCCGACGGCGCGCGCAAGGTGATCGACTTCCTGATCAACGAGATGGGCGTCAAGAAGATCCGCTTCCCGAAGACCTCGGGCATCGGCATCAAGCCGGTCTCGCGCGAGGGTACCGAACGGCTGGTGCGCAAGGCGATCCAGTACGCGATCGACAACGACAGGCCGTCGATGACGCTCGTCCACAAGGGCAACATCATGAAGTTCACCGAGGGCGCGTTCCGCGACTGGGGCTACGCGCTCGCCGAGCGCGAATTCGGGGCGAAGCCGCTCGACGGCGGGCCGTGGATGAGCTTCAAGAACCCCAAGACGGGCAGGGACATCGTGGTCAAGGACGTGATTGCCGACGCCTTCCTGCAGCAGATCCTGCTCCGGCCGGCCGAGTACAGCGTGATCGCGACGCTCAACCTCAACGGCGACTACATCAGCGACGCGCTCGCCGCCGAGGTGGGCGGCATCGGCATCGCCCCGGGGGCGAATCTCTCCGACACGGTGGCGATGTTCGAGGCGACGCACGGCACCGCGCCCAAGTACGCGGGCAAGGACTACGTCAATCCCGGCTCCGAGATCCTGTCGGCCGAGATGATGCTGGTCCACATGGGCTGGAAGGAGGCCGCGAACCTGATCACCGCGAGCCTCGAGAAGGCCATCGGCGACAAGGTCGTCACCTACGATTTCGCGCGGCTGATGCAGGGCGCGAAGCAGGTGTCCTGCTCGGGCTTCGGCCAGGCGATGATCGAGCGCATGTAGCCGGCTCCGGCCGGCCGGCGCGCGGGGACGGCGCCGTCGCGAAAAAAAGCCCGCCGGTCAGGCGGGCTTTCTGTTTGCCGCGGCCCGGCGGGGCCGCCGCAACGCGAACTCAGGCAGCCTGGATGTTGCTGGCCTGCTTGCCCTTCGGGCCCTGCGTGACGTCGAAGCTGACCTTCTGGCCTTCCTTGAGCGTCTTGAAGCCCTGCATGTTGATCGCCGAGAAGTGCGCGAACAGGTCTTCGCCGCCGTCGTCCGGCGTGATGAACCCGTACCCCTTCGCGTCGTTGAACCACTTGACGGTGCCGGTTGCCATACAGCTTGTTCCTTACAGAAATGGAGATGATCGTTCGCGAGGGCCAACCACGGGCGGCAAGCACATCGATACTGCGCGACTACGGCGGGTACGGCGGCAGACCGGTACGGCAGCTCCCCTCGGGCAAACGACCTCCTTGTACGCGCAATTTCCCGAGGGCGTCAAGGGTGCCGACCCCCGGGCGGTTTCCCCTTGATAAAACTGTTGCAATCATCAAACATACCCCCATCTTCCAGGCGCTTACCGGCTGTTTCCCCCATTCATGGCGGTCCACGAGCAACGCGGCGAACTTCTCGAGGCCGAGAAGACCAAGCAGAAGCCGCCGCCGCTGTACAAGGTTCTGCTGCTGAACGACGACTACACGCCAATGGACTTTGTGGTCGTCGTCCTGCAGACTGTATTCGGCATGACGCGGGAGAAGGCGACGCGCGTGATGCTGCAGGTCCACCGCGAGGGCATGGGGGTCTGCGGCACCTACACGCGGGAAGTCGCGGCGGCGAAGGTGGAGCAGGTGGTCGACCTCGCGCGCAAGCACCAGCACCCGCTGCAGTGCACGATGGAGGAGACTTGAGCGTTGTACGGTTTCGCCGCGCACACGGACGCGGCCCGGGCGGGCAACACGGAGCCGGACCATGATCGCGCAGGAACTGGAAGTCTCCCTCCATATGGCCTTCGTCGAGGCGAGGCAGAAGCAGCACGAGTTCATCACCGTCGAGCACCTGCTGCTCGCGATGCTGGACAACCCTTCCGCGGCCGAGGTCTTGAAGGCGTGCGGCGTCGACCTCGAGGAGCTGCGCGGGGTGCTCGCCGACTTCATCGGCGAGCACACGCCGCGCCTCGCCCCCCACAGCGACGCCGACACCCAGCCGACGCAGGGCTTCCAGCGCGTGATCCAGCGCGCCATCCTGCACGTGCAGTCGTCGGGCAAGAAGGAAGTCACCGGCGCCAACGTGCTGGTCGCGATCTTCGGCGAGAAGGAGTCGCACGCCGTCTACTTCCTCAACCAGCGCGGCGTGACGCGTCTCGACGTCGTCAACTACATCGCCCACGGCATCACCAAGACGCCGCAGGCGAAGCCGGACAAGCCGGAAGGCGGTGGCAAGGAGGAGGGCGAGGGCGGCTCCGAGTCGCAGGGCGCGCTCGATGCCTACACGATGAACCTGAACCACCTCGCCCGCAACGGCAAGATCGATCCGCTGATCGGCCGCGAGCACGAGCTCGAGCGCGTGATCCAGGTGCTGTGCCGGCGGCGCAAGAACAACCCGCTGCTGGTCGGCGAGGCGGGCGTGGGCAAGACGGCGATCGCCGAGGGCCTCGCGCGCCGCATCAACGAGGGCGACGTGCCGGAGCTCCTCAAGGAGTACCAGGTGTACTCGCTCGACATGGGCGCGCTGCTCGCCGGCACCAAGTACCGCGGCGACTTCGAGCAGCGGCTGAAGGCGGTGCTGAAGCAGCTTGCCGAGAACCCCCGCTCGATCCTGTTCATCGACGAGATCCACACGATCATCGGTGCGGGCGCCGCCTCCGGCGGCACGCTCGACGCCTCGAACCTGCTGAAGCCCGCGCTCTCCACGGGCGCGCTGAAGTGCATCGGCGCGACGACCTACATGGAGTACCGGCAGATCTTCGAGAAGGACCACGCCCTGTCGCGGCGCTTCCAGAAGGTCGACGTGCCCGAGCCGTCGATCGCCGAGACCGTCGAGATCCTCAAGGGCCTGAAGTCGCGCTTCGAGGCGCACCACGGCGTCAAGTACGCGCCGGCGGCGCTGACCAGCGCCGCCGAGCTCGCCGCGCGGTTCATCAACGACCGCCATCTGCCGGACAAGGCGATCGACGTGATCGACGAGGCGGGCGCCGCGCAGAAGATCCTGCCGAAGTCGAAGCAGAAGAAGATCATCGGCAAGACCGAGGTCGAGGAGATCGTCGCCAAGATCGCCCGCATCCCGGCGAAGAACGTGTCCTCGGACGACCGCAACGCGCTGAAGACCCTCGACCGTGACCTGCGCAACGTCGTGTTCGGCCAGGACAAGGCGATCGACGCGCTGGTCTCGGCGATCCGCATGGCGCGCTCCGGGCTCGGCAACCCGGTCAAGCCGATCGGCAACTTCCTGTTCTCGGGACCCACGGGCGTCGGCAAGACCGAAGTCGCGAAGCAGCTCGCCTACTGCCTCGGCGTCGAGCTGCTCCGCTTCGACATGTCGGAGTACATGGAACGGCACGCGGTGTCGCGCCTGATCGGCGCGCCGCCCGGCTACGTCGGCTTCGACCAGGGCGGCCAGCTGACCGAGGCCGTCACCAAGCATCCGTACAGCGTGCTGCTGCTGGACGAGATCGAGAAGGCCCACCCGGACATCTTCAACGTGCTGCTGCAGGTGATGGACCACGGCACCCTGACCGACAACAACGGGCGCAAGGCCGACTTCCGCAACGTCACGATCATCATGACGACCAACGCGGGTGCCGCCGACCTCGTCAGGGGCACGATCGGCTTCGCCACCGAGAAGGGCGCCGGCGACGAGATGGGCGAGATCAAGCGCCTGTTCACGCCGGAGTTCAGGAATCGCCTCGACGCGATCGTCTCGTTCGCGTCGCTCGACGAAACGGTCATCCTGCGCGTGGTCGACAAGTTCCTGCTCGAGCTCGAGAACCAGCTGCACGAGCGGAAGGTCGATGCCTCGTTCACGCCGAAGCTCAAGGCCTTCCTCGCCAAGCGCGGCTTCGATCCGCAGATGGGTGCGCGGCCGATGGCGCGGCTGATCCAGGACACGATCCGCAAGGCGCTCGCCGACGAGCTCCTGTTCGGTCGCCTCGTCAATGGCGGCAAGGTGACGATCGACCTCGACGACGCCGACACGGTGACGCTCGCCTTCGAGGAAGCCCCGAAGGAAGCCGAGCCCGCCTGACGCGGACGAGTCCGCAGCAGCGAAAACGGCGCCGCAAGGCGCCGTTTCCACTAGCGGGCCCCGGGATGCGGCGCTGCGCGAGGTGCGGCGGAGCGCGGCCCGTGCCAGGCGTCGTATCCGTCGCCGGCGAGACCGCAGCCGACCGGTCTGGCATCATGGCGTCCCTCCGGCGAATGGAGGCGCGCCCCCGCGCGCCGGTCGACCGGGCCATGAACAGGATCAGGACATGGACCCGCACGCGATCCAGCAATTTCTGAGCACCACCGCCACCGAGCTCGGCATCAAGATCCTCGCCGCGATCGCGTTCTGGATCGTCGGCCGCTGGCTGATCGGGCGCGTCATCGCCCTGATGGGCGCCGCGCTGAAGCGCAACAACGTCGACCCGACGCTCACCAAGTACCTCGGGTCGATCGTCGCCGTCGCGCTGAACATCGCGCTGGTCCTCGGCATCCTCGGCTACTTCGGCATCCAGACGACGTCGATCGCCGCGATGCTGGCCGGCGCCGGCGTCGCGATCGGCGCCGCGTGGAGCGGCATGCTCGGCAACTTTGCCGCCGGCGCCTTCATGCTGATCCTGCGACCCTTCAAGGTGGGCGACTTCGTCGAGATCGGCGGCATCACCGGCACGGTGCACGAGCTGGGGCTGTTCGGGACGACCATCGTCACGCCGGACAACGTGCTGACCCTGGTCGGCAACGGCAAGGTGTTCGGCGGCACGATCCAGAACTTCTCCGCACTGCCGGTGCGTCGCGTCGACCGCACCGCGCAGCTCGCCGGCGGCGTCGACCCGCTCGACGCGATCGCGCGCCTGAAGGCGGCGGTCGCGAAGATTCCCAACGTCGCCGCCGACCCCGCACCCGATGTCAGCCTGCTCGACATCAACCTCGTGGGCACGGTGATCGCGGTGCGCCCGTACACGCACACCGACCACTACTGGCAGGTGTACTTCGACACCAACGAAGCGATCGTGAGCGTCGCCCGCGCAGCCGGCTGGCCGGCACCGACGCCGAGCCAGATCATCCACCGCGCCTAGGCGCGTCGCCGCGGCGGCGGCAACGACGAAGGGCGCGTCACCGCGCCCTTCGGTCCTGCTTCCGGTCGCGCCGTCGTCAGGCGAGCGTGTCGGCCCAGATGTTCTTCGCCCAGGAGAACGCGTACTCGCCTTCGAGCGGCGTCCACGTCGGCGACAGCCCGCCCGCGCCCGGCACCGCGAGGAACGTCTTCTTGTCCTTGTCGAACTGGTGCACCGACGCGACGTGGACGACGTCCTTGTCGGTGATGAAGCTGTAGCAGGTGTTGGTGACCACCGGCGTCGCGTTGACCGGCTGGCCGGTCAGGATCGACACGATCGCCGCCGCGGCGACCTTCGCGTGCTGGTTCGCCATGTGACCGGACTTCGGCATCGCCGGAGCGATCTGGATCGCGTCGCCGAGCACGTGCACGTTCTTCACCTTGACCGACTCGAAGGTGAGGAAGTCGACCTCGCACCAGCGGTTGTTCGCGGTGATCACGCCCGCCTGCCGCGCGATGTCCCCCGCCGACTGCGGCGGGATGAAGTTCAGAACGTCGGCACGGACGTCGTCGGCGGTCTCGAACTTCACCGTCTTCGTCTTCGCGTCGACGCCCGTCGCGACGTGGTTGTTGCGGTACTCGACGAGGCCCTTGTAGTCCTCGCTCCACGCCTTCTTGAACAGGCCGGCCTTCGAGGTGACGTCCGGGTTGCCGTCGAGGATCAGCACCTTGGACTTCGGCTTCGCGCGCTTGAAGTACCAGGCGACCTGGCAGGCGCGCTCGTAGGGCCCCGGCGGGCAGCGATAGGGTGCGACCGGGATCACGATCGCGTAGACGCCGCCGTCCGGCATCGCCTCGAGCTGGCGTCGCAGCGCGACGGTCTGCGGCCCGGCCTTCCACGCGTGCAGGATGTTGTCCATCGCCTCGACGCTGTTCATGCCCGCCACCGACATGAAGTCGATGCCCGGCGACAACACCAGCCGGTCGTAGGGCAGCGACGCGCCGCTCGCGACGCGCACCACGCGCTTCTCGGTGTCGATCGCCGTGGCGATGTCGCGCACGAGGTTGACGCCGTGGTTCTTCACGAGCCCGCTGTACGGCACCGTGACGTCGGCGATCGTCTTGCTGCCGCCGAGCACGAGGTTCGACAGCGGGCAGGAGACGAAGCTCTCGTTGGGCTCGACCAGCGTGACGTCGACGCGGCCCCCGCTCCACATGCGGATGTACTTGGCGGCCGTAGCGCCGCCGTAGCCGCCGCCGACCACGACCACCTTGCCGGCGGATGCGCCGCCCGGCACCGAGGCGCAGCCCGCCATCGCGCCCGCCGCGCCGGCGGCTCCAGCCCTCGCCTTGAGGAAATCCCGTCGCTGCATCTTCATCGCTCTCTCCTCGGCGGGGTTAGCGCTTCTGCGCCGCGAACCACGCGGCCATGAGCTCGACCTGCTCGGGCGTGTAGCCCTTGGCGAGCTGGTGCATGATCGTGGCGGGGCGCTTGCCGTCGCGGAACGCGTTCATCTTGTCGACGATGTCGGCTTTCGGCACGCCCGCGAGCGATGCGACGACCCCCTGCGACACGCCGTTCGTGCCGTGGCAGTTCGCACACGTGGCGGCGAGGTTGCGGCCGAGGTTGGGATCGGGCGCCTGCGCGAGCGCGGGCGCGGTGACGGCCGCAAGCGCGGCCGCGAACGCGATGTGTCGGGAATCCAATCTTTCCTCCGTGGGTAGGGAACCGATTCTCGTTATTGTTCCGCCGGCCGCGAAGCCTGCGGGGTCTTTCGCATAGCATAATGGTTCTCGCGCCCGGGCGACACCGGATGCCGACTACATTTTTGTGCCTGCGTCTCCACTTGCGCACGCTGCCAGGTCTCCCGCCTCCATGACCCTCGCCCTGACCTTCCGCGGCGCTGCCGGCGAAGTCACCGGCTCGTGCTTCGAGGTCGAGGCACTCGGGCGCCGCTTCCTGGTCGATTGCGGGCTCGTGCAGGGCGACCGCGATGCCGACGAGCGCAACCGGGCCGCGCTGTCGCGCAGCGACCGCGCCGTCGACTTCGTCATCGCGACGCACGCCCACATCGACCACACCGGGCTGCTGCCGAGGCTCGCGCGGCTCGGCTACCGCGGACCGGTGTACGCGACGCCGGCGACGGCCGACCTGCTCGGCGTGATGCTGCCGGACTCGGCCTTCATCCAGGAAAAGGACGCCGAGTGGGCTCGGGAGCGGGCGGCGCGTCGCGGCAGGCGCAACGCCGGCGACGGGAGGAATGACGAGCCGCTCTACACGATCAAGGACGCGCACGAGGCGCTGCGGCTGCTCGAGCCGGTGGGCTACGGCACCGTGTTCTCGCCTGCGCCCGGCATCACCGCCTGCTTCAGGGACGCCGGCCACATCCTGGGCTCGTCGATCGTCGAGATCTGGATCGAGCGGGGTGGCGGGTCGAAGCCGTTCAAGCTGGTGTGCTCCGGCGACCTCGGGCAGCCGGGTCGCCCGGTGCTTCCCGATCCGACGCCGGTCGCCGAGGCCGACGCCCTGATCGTCGAGTCGACGTACGGAAATCGGCTGCACAAGACGCTCGCCGAGACCTACGACGAGTGCTCCGCGGTGCTGTCGCGCGTGCTGCCCCGGGGCAATGTGGTCATCCCGGCGTTCGCCGTCGGCCGCACGCAGGAGGTGCTGCACGTGCTGGCCGACCTCGCGAAACAGGAACGCGTGCCGTCGCTCAACGTGTTCGTCGACTCGCCGCTCGCAACCGCGGCCACCGCGATCACGATGAAGTACGCGCACACGCTCGACCGCGAGAGCCGCGACCTCGTCGCGTGGCAGTCGCGCCACCCCGACCGGATGCGCGTGCGGTTCACCGAGACGCCCGACGACTCGAAGGCGATCAACGCGATCCGGAGCGGCGCGGTGATCATTGCGGCGTCGGGCATGTGCGAGGCGGGCCGTGTGCGTCACCACCTGCGCCACAACCTGCCGCGCGACGAGTGCGCGGTGGTGTTCACCGGCTTCCAGGCGAGCGGAACCCTGGGGCGCGCGCTCGTCGACGGCGCGAAGAGGGTGCGACTGTTCCGCGAGGAAGTGCCGGTGCGCGCCTCGGTGCACACGATCGGCGGCCTCTCCGCGCACGGCGACCAGGCGGCGCTGCTCGGCTGGCTCGCCGGCTTCCGGCAAGCTCCCCGTCGCACCTTCGTCGTCCACGGCGAGCGCGAGACGCAGCAGGGCTTCGCGGCGCTCGTCGCGCAGCGCCTCGGCTGGCCGTCGGTCGAGGCCCCCGAGCGCGGCCACCGCGTGCTTTTGTAGCCGCCGCGCCCCGGGTCTCCTATTCCTGACTCCTGACTCCTGACTCCTGAAATGCAGCCCACTGCCGACCTGTGCGACCAGCACGGCGATCACATCGCCGTCGCCGCTCCGATCTTCCGCGCCTATGGCGCGCGCGCCCGCTTCGCCGGCACCGTCGCGACCCTCGAGTGCTTCGAGGACAATTCGCTCGTCCGCACGATGCTCGAGGAAGCGGGCGCGGGCCGCGTGCTCGTCGTCGACGGCCGCGGCAGCCTGCGTTGTGCGCTGGTCGGCGGCAACCTCGCGGTGCTCGCGCACCGCAACGGCTGGTCGGGCATCGTCGTGCACGGTTGCGTGCGCGACGCGGCCGAGCTGCGGCAGGTCGACGTCGGCATTCTCGCGCTGGCGACGAACCCCCGCCGCAGCGAGAAGCGCGGCGCAGGACAGCGCGACGTCGCGGTCGCGTTCGCCGGCGTCGCGTTCCGTCCGGGTGCCTGGGTGTGCGCCGACGAGGACGGCCTGGTCGTCGCCGACGCGGCACCCTGAGAACGGCGGGCGCTGCCAGGGCCGACGGGCCCGTCGCCGCACGATGGGATCGCGGCCGGCACGGCGGGTTCGCGCCGCGTGGCCCGTGCCAGGAGGCCGTCTGAACGCGGTCCCGAGCGCCGCGGGCGAAGCCCGGGAGTTCGCCCGCTCGTGTGGAATCGATTTCCGTCTGTCGGAAGCGGGTCGCGGATGCCCGGTCGCTCGCCGGCCGGCGAGCCGCCAGGCCTCCCCGTGCTGCGTGGAGTGGCCACGACAGCGGGGCCGCTGGCGCATTTCGGGTGACTTTCCTCCGCAGTGCAGCATCCATTGCGCCAAATCAATGCCGCGCGATTTCCGCATCGTGGAAGTCTTTTCTATAGTATTGATTTTCTGCAACTTTTTCAGTGATGCGCCGCGATAGTCGTGCTTGAAACCTGCGCGCGGCTTTGCTACTTTCGGGTTGATCACGAACGCGTCGCCCGGCAACGAAGGCGACGTGGCTGGAGGGCTTGGGATTTGACCCCATCCATGCCCGCTCGACCGCACGAGCGATCCTCGACGGTCCGTGCGCGAAGTGCCGGCGAACTGGGTTCGCCGGTGATTTCGCAGCTGTGGTGTGCCCGCGCGCAGGAGGCGTGCGGGAGCGCCGCCGACCAACGTGCCCTTCGAGGTGCCGCGAGAGCGCCGGGGGCTTGGCCTGAACGCATTTGATGGGAGCAGTGACCATGAACTACGACCTCGAGGCAGCACGGCTGAAGAAGGACTGGGCGGAGAACCCGCGCTGGAAGGGCATCAAGCGCGGCTACACCGCGGAGGACGTCGTCCGCCTGCGCGGATCGATCCAGATCGAGCACACGCTCGCGCGCCGCGGCGCCGAGAAGCTCTGGAAGCTCATCAACGAGGAGCCGTTCGTCAACTCGCTTGGCGCGATGACCGGCAACCAGGCGATGCAGCAGGTGAAGGCCGGCCTGAAGGCGATCTACCTGTCGGGCTGGCAGGTCGCGGCGGACGCCAACATCGCCGGCGAAATGTATCCCGACCAGTCGCTGTACCCGGCGAACTCGGTCCCGCACGTCGTGCGCCGCATCAACAACGCACTGATGCGTGCCGACCAGATCCACCACATGGAAGGCAAGAACGACGGCATCGACTTCTTCGCGCCGATCGTCGCTGACGCGGAAGCCGGCTTCGGCGGCGTGCTGAACGCCTTCGAGCTGATGAAGGCGATGATCGAGGCGGGCGCTGCGGGCGTTCACTTCGAGGACCAGCTCGCATCGGTGAAGAAGTGCGGCCACATGGGCGGCAAGGTGCTCGTCCCGACGCGCGAAGCCGTCGAGAAGCTGATCGCGGCACGGCTTGCCGCCGACTGCATGGGCGTGCCCACGATCCTGCTCGCCCGCACCGACGCCGAGGCGGCAGATCTCGTCACCTCCGACATCGACGACAACGACAAGCCGTTCCTCACCGGCGAGCGCACCGTCGAGGGCTTCTTCAAGTCGCGCAACGGCCTCGAGCAGTCGATCTCGCGTGGCCTCGCCTACGCGCCGTACGCCGACCTGATCTGGTGCGAGACCGGCAAGCCCGACCTCGCCTTCGCGAAGCAGTTCGCCGAGGCGATCCAGGCGAAGTTCCCCGGCAAGATGCTCGCCTACAACTGCTCGCCGTCGTTCAACTGGAAG
Organism: uncultured beta proteobacterium; assembly: GCA_963705175.1. GTDB lineage: Bacteria > Pseudomonadota > Gammaproteobacteria > Burkholderiales > Casimicrobiaceae > VBCG01. Next base: position 184,367 of record CAVPJE010000015.1, read on the forward strand.
AAGAACCTCGACGACGCGACGATCGCCAAGTTCCAGCGCGAATTGGGCGCGATGGGCTACAAGTTCCAGTTCATCACGCTCGCCGGCTTCCACAGCCTCAACTACTCGATGTTCAACCTGGCGCACGGCTACGCCCGCCGCCAGATGAGCGCATTCGTCGAGTTGCAGGAGGCCGAATTCGCGGCGGCCGAGCGTGGCTTCACCGCGGTGCGGCACCAGCGCGAGGTCGGCACCGGGTACTTCGACGCCGTCACCACGACGGTCCAGGGCAGCAACGCCTCGACCACCGCGCTCTCGCATTCGACCGAGGACGAGCAGTTCTTCGACAAGAGCAAGGCCGCGGCCGCAGCGTAGACTCCCGACCTGTCTCCTGACGGAGGCCGCGCCCGCCGCAGCGGGCGCGGCCTTTTTTCTGTCCGGGCAGGGTCCGAGGCTTCCGTCGAAGCGCAGCGCCGCCATCTTCCCCGACCGCAACGCCACGTCCATGGATCCGAGCGCCGTGGCACCCCCGACGCGCCGGCTGTTCTTCGCGCTGTGGCCCGACGCGCCTGCGCGGGCGGCGCTCGTCCGACTTGCACACGAGATCGCCCACCACGGGCACGGCAAGGCGCCGCGCGAGGACAACCTGCACGTCACGCTCGCCTTCCTGGGCCCGGTCGCCGACGAGCGCCTCGGTGCGCTGGAACGGATCGGACGCGCCGCCGCCGCGGACATCGCGCCGTTCGGGCTCTCGCTCGAGCGCATCGGGGGCGCGGGGTTCGGCATCGCCTGGCTTTCCCCCGACGGCGTGCCGCCATCGCTCGCCGCGCTCCACGCCGCGCTCGCCGCCGGTCTCGCGCGCGAGGGCTTTCCGATCGAGCGCAGGATGTTCCGGCCCCACCTCACGCTCGCGCGTCACTGCGCACGCGCCGCGCACCACGGCGCGGTACAGCCGGTGCACTGGACGGTCGAGCGGCTGACGCTCGTCGAGTCGACGCTGGCGCCGGGAGGCTCGCGCTACCGGGAGTCGCCGGATGGGCGCTTGGTATGGACGGGGCCGCGCCACATCGGGAAACGTCGGGCCGGACTGACGACCCCCCCATTCGTGCCGAGCACCGCCTTGTCGCGTCCCTGCGGGCGCAACGGCAACGGCCTTCGCACGCACGGCCGGAATCGCCCGCGCGCGGCTTTGCTGCTACATTCGCGCCGCATGGACTCCCGGGTGCCTCGCCCTCGGCTTTCCGCCCTCGATCTCGAGGCGATCCTCGGCGTCACCACCGCGCTCGCGCAGCCCTTCGACCTGACCACGATGCTCGCCGAGGTGGTGAACGCGGCGAAGCAGGTGCTGAAGGCCGACCGCGGCTCGGTGTGGCTCTACGACCCCGCGAAGGAGGAACTGGTCCTCGAGGTCGCGACCGGCATCCCCGCCGTCCGCGTTCCCGCGACCGCGGGCCTCGCCGGCGCGTGCGCGCAGTCGCGCGCGATCATCAACGTTCCCGACTGCTACGCCGATCGGCGCTTCGACCCGCGCGTCGATCGCGAGTCCGGCTACCGCACGCGCTGCATGCTCACGCTGCCCCTGATCGACCACCGCGGTGTGCTGGTGGGCGTGATGCAGGTGCTGAACAAGGCGGGGGGCGTCTTCGACGCCGGCGACGAGACGCTGGCCGCAGCACTCGCTGCCCAGTGCGCGGTCGCGCTGCAGCGGGTGCGCATGACCGAGGCGCTGATCGAGGGCGAGCGCATGCGCCAGCAGCTCGAGCTGGCGCGCGACGTGCAGATGAGCACGCTGCCGTCGGCGATGCCGGCCATCCCGGGATACGACCTCTTCGGCATGTCGCGGCCGGCCGAGCAGACGGGCGGCGACACCTTCGACATGATTCCGACGCAGCGCGGGCTCGTCGTCGTGCTCGGCGACGCGACGGGCCACGGCATCGCTCCGGCGCTGTCGGTTACCCAGATGCAGGCGATGCTGCGGATGGCGTTCCGCCTCGGCGCCGACCTTGCGACCGCGTTCCGCAACGTCAACGACCAGCTTGCGGCCACGCTCGCCGACGACCGTTTCATCACCGCGTTCATCGGCGTACTCGATCCACGCACCCATCGCTTCGAGTTCCACAGCGGCGGGCAGGGCCCGATCCTGCACCTCTCGGCGGCGACGGGGGCGTGCACGTCGCACCGCCCGACCAGCTTCCCGCTCGGCGCGATGCCGCTCGCGAACCTACGCCCGTCGGTGATGCTCGATATGCAGCCCGGCGACGCCGTGCTGCTGCTATCGGATGGCGTGTACGAGTACCACGACCCCGATGGCCAGGCGTACGGCGAAGCTCGCGTCGAGGCCATCGCGCGGAGCCACGGCGCGCGGCCGATGGCGGCGCTGGCGGCGCGCATCCTCGCCGACGTCGAGACGTTTGCGCGCGGCGCCCCGCAGCAGGACGACGTCACGCTGGTCCTGGTGGCGCGCGCGCCCGCCACGGCGGCGCGGCGATTCGCCCGCCGCGTCGATGCCCTGCCCGCCCTGTTCGCGTTCACGGCGGCCTTCTTCGCGGAACACGGCGTCGACGCCGCGCTCCTGTCGCCCGTCGACTTCGCGATCGAGGAGCTGTTCACCAACATGGTCAAGTACGGCCGGCCGGGGAGGGACGAGGTCGAGCTGGCGTTCGCGCGTATCGCCGGGGGCGTCGACGTGGCGCTTACCGACTATGATGTCGAACCGTTCGACCCGACGCAGGCGCCCGACGCCGACGTGACGCTGCCGATCGAGCAGCGAGCGCCGGGGGGGCTCGGCATCCACCTGACGCGACGACTGGTCGAGGAACTCGAGTACCGCTATGCGCCCGAGCGGAGGGAGGCACGGATCAGCTTCCGCAAGCGCGGCGATCCCGTGCGGCAGGGCGGAGCGTAGCTGCGGTGACGACCATCATCCGGCGCGCATCGTGCCGGGTGCAGCCGGGAGGGGGCAATCGGGATGTTGACGATCGAGGCGGGCGGGGACGGCATCGTGGTCGTGAAGGGGCGGCTCGACGCCGCCCAGGCCGCGCACGCGCAAGGCTTCCTCGACCAGGTGTCGGGCACGGTCACGCTGGACGTCGCCGGCCTCGAGTACATCTCCAGCGCCGGGCTCGGCGTCCTGCTCAAGACCCAGAAGCGCCTGATGGGAAGTGCCGGCAAGCTGCGGCTCGCCGGGGTGAGTCCGCACCTACGGGACATCTTCGTGTACTCGGGCTTCGATCAGTTGTTCGAGATCGAGCCGGCCCGGTAGGCTGCGGCGCCAACTTTTTCGACGCCCGGGTGTAATTGTGATCGATGGCACCGATCACGCACTTCTCGAGCGCTACCGGCGCGGCGACGCCGCGGCCTTCCGGGAACTGGTGGTCCGCTATCAGCGGCCGGTCTACAACGCCGCATTCGGCGTGCTGCGCAATGCCGACGACGCCCGGGACGTGGCGCAGACCGTGTTCATGCGGGTCGCCGAGCGCTCGGGCGACTACGACCCCGGCCACAAGTTCTTCAGCTGGATTTATCGGATCGCCGTCAACGAGTCGCTCAACCTGCTGCGCCGCAGCGGACGCGAAGAGGGCCTCGACGAGGATGCCGAGATTCCCGACGCCGGCGCCGGCCCCGAGCGCCGCTTCGAGGACGACGAGCGTGCGCGGCTTCTGCACAACGCACTGAAGAAGATGTCCGTCGCCGACCGCACCGTGATCACGCTGCGCCACTTCTCGGAGCTCTCCTACCAGGAGATCGCCGAGGCGATCGGCGTCGACGAAAAGACCGTCAAGTCCAGGTTGTTCGAAGCGCGGCAGCGCCTGCGCGCGCTGCTGCCGGAGCTCTAGCGATGGACCGTACCGAGATGTTGCAACTGATGCACGCCGTCCTCGACGGCGCGGCATCGAGCGAGGAGCGCGCCGCGCTGGACCGGGTGCTGGCGCAGGACCCGCAGGCGCGCACGCAGTTCGCGGACCTCGAGCGCCTGTTCGGCATGCTCGACCGCATGCCACGCATCGAGCCGCCGGAAGGGTTTGCCGATGACGTGATGGCGGCATTGCAGCGCAGCACGGAACAGGCGCGGCCGCGCGACCAACCTTTTGCGCAGTCGGGTGTAATTGGCCCAACAGGTTCGGACATCAGGGTCCGGGCCCCGTCGAAACCGATCACCGCCCGGACGCCGTCCGGGCCCATCCGGGGGAGGCAGGACATGAGCAAGCGTGGATACTGGATCATGGGTGGGGTCGCCGCGGCCGTCTTGGCGCTGTTCGTGGGCACGTCGGTCGACTTCCCGGCCAGCGGCGACAAGGCGGCGGGTACGATCGTTCCGGCCGAGCGGGTGCGCAACGCGCAACCGGGTGCGGAGGAGATCAAGATCGGCCGACCGGCGCCCGAGCGTGGCCCGGCGCCGCCGGTGCCGCTCGCGACCGGCAACAGCAACCTGGGCGCCGCCGGCAACAGCAACCTCGGTGCCGGGCAACAGCAACCTCGGTGCCGGCAACAGCAACCTCGGCGCCGGCAGCAGCAACCTCGGTGCGCGGCAACAGCAACCTCGGCGCCGGCAACAGCAACCTCGGCGCCGGCAACAGCAACCTCGGCGCCGGCAACAGCAACCTCGGCGCCGGCAACAGCAACCTCGGCGCCGGCAACAGCAACCTCGGCGCCGGCAACAGCAACCTCGGCGCCGGCAACAGCAACCTCGGTGCCGGCAACAGCAACCTCGGCGCCGGCAACAGCAACCTCGGCGCCGGCAACAGCAACCTCGGCGCCGGCAACAGCAACCTCGGCGCCGGCAACAGCAACCTCGGTGCCGGCAACAGCAACCTCGGTGCCGGCAACAGCAACCTTGGCGCTGGCAAGAGCAACCTGGGTGCGGGCAACAGTAACTTGGGTTCCGGCGCCACGAAGTAGCCCGAACACAACGGAAGTCGTGCAGACCGCCGGTCCATGAGGGCCGGCGGTTTGCTTTGCCGGCCCCCGCCACACGGGTTCCAGGGGAATGCTCGAATGATTCGACGTCTGGCGTGCGTCGTACTGGCTGTTCTGGCGCCCTGCCTCGCGAACGCCGAGGATGACGGCGCGCTCCGCATGTCGTACATCGACACGCCGGATCTGCGGTTGGTGTGGTTCGAGCCGCTCGGCTTCCTCGCCCCCCATGTCATTCGCACGTACACGAATTCGCTGAAGTGGCATCGGCAGATGCTCGGTTGGGTCCCGACCGACCGCACGACCGTCGTGCTCAAGGACTGGAGCGACTACGGCAACGCGGCAGCCAGGAGCACGCCGCACAACTTTGTCGCCTATGACGTCGCGCCGCTGTCGCACGCCTTTGAGACTTATCCTGCGAGCGACCGGTTCTACACGCTGATGAACCATGAACTGCTCCACGTCGCCCAGGGAGACCTGGAGAACGCTGACGACAGGCGATGGCGCGGCCTGCTGTTCGGGAAGGTGGCCCCCGAGTCGGACCACCCGGAATCGCTGCTGTATGGTTATCTCACCGTGCCCGGATTCACGGTCCCGCGCTGGTATTCGGAGGGGGCGGCTACCTTCATCGAAACCTGGATGAGCGGGGGACTCGGGCGTGCGCAAGGCGGCTACGACGAGATGGTGTTCCGCGCGATGGTACGGGACGGCGTCCGCTTCTACGATCCGCTCGGGCTGGAATCGCGGGGTGTGCGCTCCGACTTCCAGACCCTTGCCAACGCCTACCTTTACGGAACGCGATTTCTCACCTGGCTCGCCTACGCCCACTCGCCGGAGAAGGTGCTGGGATGGATCCGCCGCGACGAGCGAAGCGAGCGCCAATACGCGGCGCGGTTCGAGCAGGTCTTCGGCATGCCGCTCGAGCAGGCCTGGGCGGACTGGGTCGCGTTCGAGCATGAATTCCAGCGGAACAATCTGGCCGAGATCCGCAAGCATCCGATCACGCCTTATCGCAGGCTGGTCGACACGGCCCTCGGCAGTGTCTCCCGGCTGCACTTCGACGAGGCCACCGGCACGCTCTACGGGGGCTTTCGCGCACCTGGCGTCGTCCCGCACATCGGCGCGGTCGACGTCAGGAACGGCACGTTCCGCAGGCTCGCGGACATCAAGCGCACATTGCTGTACAGCGTGACGTCCTTTGCCTTCGACGCGGGAAGCGGCACCGCTTTCTACACGTCGGACAACACGGCATTTCGGGATCTGATGGCGGTCGACGTGCGCACCGGCGAGTCGCGTATGTTGCTGGAGGACGCCCGTGTCGGGAACATTGCCTTCAATCCCGCCGATCGTTCGCTGCTCGGCATCCGCCACGCCGCCGGGCAGGCGGTGCTCGTCCACATCCCGTACCCCTACACGCAGTGGAAGGCGTTCCACTTCTTCCCGTACGGTGTCGTTCCCTACGACCTGGACATCTCGCCGGATGGCAGGCTCCTGTCGGCATCGGTGGGCGAGCTCAACGGCGATCAGTTCCTGCGCGTGTGGGACCTTGGCGGGCTCGACGCCGGCACGATGAACCTCGTGTCGGAGTTTCGCTTCGGGCAGTCCGTGCCCGAGAGCTTCGTCTTCTCGAAGGACGGGCGCTATCTGTACGGCAGCAGCTACTACACGGGCGTGTCCAACATCTTCCGCTACGAAGTGGCGACGGGTCATGTCGAGGCCGTGTCGAACACCGACGCGGACTTCTTCCGCCCGCTTCCGCTCGGCGACGGGCGCCTGCTGGTGCTCGTCTACACGTCATCGGGCTTCGTTCCCGCGGTCATCGATCCCGTCGTCGTGAAGGACGCGAGCCCGATTCGTTTCCTCGGCGCGGAACTCGCGAAGAAGCACCCGGTCGTCACGAGGTGGCAGGTCGATCCGCCGGCCGCAGTGGATGACGAACAGCTGATCGTGGACCGCGGGACCTACCGGCCGCTCGCCAACCTCGCGCTCAACAACGCCTTTCCGGTCCTGCAAGGCTACAAGGACGCGGTCGGGATCGGCTATCAGTTCAACATCGCCGACCCCACAGCGCTCGCGACCATCGGCATCACGGTGGCGGTGACGCCGGGGCAGGACCTGCCGTCGAACGAGCGCGCGCACTTCGAGGTCAAGGGGCGTTACCTCGACTGGTGGGGCAGCCTGTCGTGGAACCGCTCCGACTTCTACGACCTGTTCGGCCCCACGAAGCGCAGCCGCAAGGGCTTCGCGGCGCAGGGTGGCTACGAGCACTACCTGATCTACGACGATCCGCGTACGCTGCAGTTCGTGGCCGAGGGCGCGTTCTTCGACAGGATCGACACGCTGCCGCAGGCGCAGAATATCGAGAGCGGATTCGACCGGCTGACGCAGGCGCGCGTGGGGTTGCGCTACGCGGACACCCGTCGCTCGCTCGGGGCGGTGGATGACGAGAAGGGCATCCGATGGTCTGCGTTCACCGGAGTGCAGCACGTCACCGGCGAGACGCCGTGGTACGTCCGCGGCAACCTCGACTACGGCTGGGCCCTGCCGCTGCCGAACTCGTCAGTCTGGCTGCGTACCGCGGCCGGGTATGTCAGCGGCAACCCGGACATTTCGATCTCCAACTTCTATCTCGGCGGCTTCGGCAACAACTACGTGGACAGCCGCGAGATCAAGCGCTACCGCGAGTGGTATTCCTATCCCGGCTTCGGCATCGACGCGATCAGCGGGCAGTCGTTCGTGCGGCCGATGCTCGAGTGGAACATCACTCCGTATGTCTTCGAGTCGGCAGGAATGCCGGCTTTCCACCTCGCCTGGATGCGCCCCGCGGTGTTCGCGTCGGCGCTGTGGACGGATGTCGAGAGTTCGTCGCGTCGCAAGAACTACGGGAACGTCGGCGTGCAGGTCGACTTCGACTTCACGGTCCTGCACTGGTACCCGATGACGCTGTCCGTGGGCTACGCGATCGGTTTCGGCGACGGCCGGCGCTCCAACGGCGAGTGGATGGCGTCGCTCAAGATCATGTGACCGGCGGGGCTCGCGGATGACCGGCTGGATCGTCCCCGCGCTGGTGGGCCTGCTCCCGGTGCTGGGCTTTCTCGCCTTGCTGCTGTCGATCGAGAGCTACAAGCTGGTCCGCCTCTCCACCGTGATCGCGGTCGTCGCGGCCGGCGCCGTCGTGGCAGGCGTGAGTTATCTCGCGAATGCCTGGCTGATCGGGCGCCTCGAACTCGACCTCGGCCCGTACTCGCGCTACGTCGCGCCGATCGTCGAGGAGCTCCTCAAGGCGGCGGTCGTCGGCGTGCTGGTGCACACGCATCGCGTCGGCTTCCTCGTCGACGGTGCGATCCTCGGCTTCGCGGTCGGCGCCGGCTTCGCGGTCGTCGAGAACCTCTACTATCAGCAGCTCGTGCCGGACGCGGGGCTCGGCACGTGGATCGTGCGCGGCTTCGGCACGGCGATCATGCACGGCGGCGCGACGGCGATCTATACCGTGGCGACCCTGGCGCTGATCGAGCGCGTGCGGCCCCGCCTGCTCGCATTCGTCCCGGGCTTCGTGACCGCAGTCATCCTGCACTCGGCGTTCAACCACATGTTCCTGTCGCCGAAGCTCTCCACGCTCGCGGTCGTCGTGGTGATCCCGCCGCTGATCCTCTACGTGTTCCACCGCAGCCAGAAGGCGGTCGGCGACTGGCTCGGCCGCGGCTTCGACAACGACGCCGAGCGTCTCGAGCTGATCCAGTCCGGCAGGCTCTCCGACTCGCCGATCGGCCGCTACCTCGCGACGCTGAAGAGCCGCTTCGCGGGGCCGGTGGTTGCCGACCTCCTCTGCTACCTGCGCCTCCACACCGAGCTCGCGATGCGGGCCAAGGGCCTGCTGCTGATGCGCGAGAGCGGCTTCGACCTGCCGCTCGACGACGAGACGAAGGCGAAGTTCGAGGAACTGCGCTTCCTCGAGAAGAGCATCGGCCGCACCGGCATGCTCGCGCTGCAGCCCGTGCTGCCGATGAGCCAGAAGGAGCTCTGGCAGCTGCAGATGCTCGGCAAGTGAGCATCGCCCGCCCGACTCAGTCGGCCTCCTCGCAGCGGTGCCGCAAGGACGTGGCTGTGGAGTGTCGGCCGACCTCCTTCGCTCGGCGACGGGCCCTGCGGGCCTGGGCGTCGCCCGCCGTACTCAGTCGGCCTCCTCGGAGCGGTGCCGCAAGGACGTGGCTGTGGGGTGTCGGCCGACGCCCCTCGCTCGGCGACGGGCCCTGCGGGCCTGGGCTTCGCCCGCCTCGCTCAGGGTACCGGCACCGTGTAGTTGAGCCCGAGCCGCCCGCCGTCCGGGTAGATCGTCTGCCCGGTGAGGTAGGACGCGTCGTCGCTCGCGAGGAACGCCGCGATCGCGGCGACCTCCTCGGGCTCGCCCAGCCGGCCGAGCGGCGTGCGCGACAGGATCCTGCGCCGGCCTTCCTCGCTGCCGAGCACCGCGGCGCGCGCCATCTCGGTGGCGATGGTGCCCGGGCCGATGCCGTTGACGCGAATCCCGTGCGGCGCGAGCGCGAGCGCCATCACCTTGGTGAGCTGGTTCACGCCGCCCTTGCTCACGGTGTAGGGCACCTGGTTGGCGATCGCGAGCACCGCATTGACGGACGACAGGTTGACGACGGCGCCGCGCACGCCGTGCGCCACCATGTGCCGCGCGACCGCCTGTCCGCACAGGAACATCGACTTCAGGTTCACGCCGAGCACGCGGTCGAAGTCGGCCTCTTCCAGATCGAGGAAGTCGCACGCGTGAGTGATGCCGGCGTTGTTGACGAGGATGTCGATGCGGCCGGAGCGCGCAGCGGCGGCCTCGACGACGCGGGCGACGTCCGCCGCGCGGGAGACGTCGGCGACGACGGTCGTGGCGCCCGGAATCCCGGCGGCGGCTTCGGACAGCGTCGCTGCCGCGAGGTCGGCCATGACGACCGCCGCGCCTTCGTCGGCGAAGCGCCTCGCGATCGCGAGTCCGATGCCGCGCGCGGCTCCGGTGACGATCGCGACGCGATCGGTGAGTCTCGGCATGGGCTCCGGAGGGTGGCGCGCGGCCCGCGGGTACGCGTGGCTGTGCGGCGTGATCGCGAGCCGTGGTTGGACCGGCACCCGGCTGGCGCCGCCAGAACGCGATCACTATGCCGTGGTGCGATGTAACACGTCCTTCATACTGATGCCGTAGTGCATCAGCGCGTCCGCCACGACGGCGTCAGAATAGGAAACACCGTCGGCAGGCGCTGGCTCCGCTCGGGAATCGGGAGTGCGTATGCTAACGGCTGGACCACCAACCGATGGGAGAGCAGGCGATGGCGAACGCGGTCTCGATGTCCGTGGCAGTGCGAACGTCAGCAAACGTGAGCTCGACACCCAGGGCGGTTGCATCGAGAGCCAGCGACTGCGCAGCTGAAGCAAAGCTGGGCTCGCTGGAATTACCGATCACTGTGGCGCGCCAGAGATGCGGCAACACCTACTTCAGCAACTCGAGCTGCTAGCTGCCCGTCTGCGAGCCCACAGACGAGAGCGCCGTCACGTTATCGTCTGGCCACGCCAGGCTCGCGACAAAGACCGCGCTCACGGGATCGGTGTCGAGAGCCATGACAATCGGCACCGTGCTCGCTCCCGCACGCAGTGCGCGTGTGACGCTCGGCCCGGCCGACACGACGACGACCGGCTTCCTGCGCATCGCGTCCGCGACCAGCGCTGGAATGAGGTCCAGCTGTTGCTCGCCGTGAAGCTAGTCGACGAGGATCGTACGACTCTCGACGTGGCCCAGGTCTTAGAGTCCGGTGCGGAATGCGTCGACCCGCCCTGCAATTGTACTGGCTGACGCCGCGGTTATGAACTGCGCGCGGGGTAGGCCCGCGGGGTCTGCTGCCGGCGCGAGCGCGGCGCAGACGCGAGCACGGCCAGTGCAACTCCGGCCTGCAGCATGCGGCGACGATGCAGGGGAGCAGGGGCACAGGGCATGGCGCGCTACTGCACAGCCGCGGTAGTCCGTCGCAGCCGCGGCTTGCGACGCGCGCGATGCGAGGGTGCGACGGGTTCCATGCGACCGATCGCGCTCGTCACCGGCGGCAATCGCGGCATCGGCCGCGGCATCGTGCTCGCCCTCGCCCGGCGCGGCTACGACGTCGTGATCGCCGACCTGGCGGACACCGACGACACGCGGGAGACCCGTCGCGCGGCCGAGGCGCTCGGCGCACGCACGGGGTTCGTCGCCGCGGACATCGCCGACCTGGCGGCGCATCCCCGTGTCGTCGAGGCCGCGTGGGCGCTCGGCGGGCGGCTCGACACGCTGGTGAACAATGCCGGCGTGTCGGTGGCGAGGCGCGGCGACCTGCTCGACGTCACGCCGGAGAGCTTCGACCGCGTGGTCGGCGTGAACCTGCGCGGCACGTTCTTCATGACGCAGGCGGTCGCACGGCGCATGCTCGACGACGCGCCCGGCGCATGCCATCGCTCGATCGTGACGATCTCGTCGTCGAACGCGGTGATCGCCTCGGCCGAGCGCGCCGAGTACTGCGTCGCCAAGGCCGGACTGTCGATGCTGGCGCGGGTGCTCGCGATCCGTTTGGCACCGGCGGGCATCGCCTCCTACGAGGTCCGTCCGGGGATCATCCACACCGAGATGACCCGCGTCGCGACCGCGAAGTACGACCGCCTGATCGCCGAGGGCCTCACGCCGATCCCGCGCTGGGGCGAGCCCGAGGACGTCGGCCGCGTCGTGGCGACGCTCGCCTGCGGCGACCTGCCGTTCGTCACCGGCGACGCCGTGAACGTCGACGGGGGCCTGCACATCCACCGCTTCTGAACGCGGGCGCGGCCGGTCCCGTCGTCAGTCGGCGAGGAGCTGGCGGGCGATGATCATGCGCTGGATCTGGTTCGTGCCCTCGTAGATCTGCGTGATCTTGGCGTCGCGGTAGAGCCGCTCGACGACCACGCCGCGGATGTAGCCGCTGCCGCCGTGGATCTGCACCGCGTTCTGCGTATGCAGCACCGCGGCGTCGCTCGCGAAGCACTTGGCGTACGACGACTCGAGCGTCGCGCGCTCGCCGCGGTCGAGCTTCGCGGCCGCGGCCTCGACCAGCAGCCGCGCGGCCGCGGTGTCCTTCGCCATGTCGGCGATCATCCACTGGATCGCCTGGAAGTCGGCGATCGGCTTGCCGAACTGCCGGCGGGTCTTCGCGTAGTCGACGCTCGCCTCGAGCGCCTCCTGCAGGATGCCCACGGCGAGCGCGGCGATGCCGACGCGCCCCTTCTCGAGCACGCTCATCATCGCGTGGAAGCCCCGTCCCGGCGGGCCGAGCAGCGCGTCCGCGGGCAGGCGCACGTCGTCGAAGAACAGCGCGCCGACCTGCGAGGCGCGCTGCCCCATCTTGTGCTCCTTCTTGCCGCGCGAGCAGCCGGGAGCGTCGAGGTCGACGATGAAGATGCTCATGCCGCGGTGGCCGGCCTGCGGGTCGGTGCGCGCGAGCACCAGCGCGAAGTCGGCGACGGGCGCGTTGTGGATCCACAGCTTCTGGCCGGTCAGCCGCCACCCGTCGCCGTCGGGCAACGCGGTGGTCCTGAGACTCGCGAGATCGGAGCCGGCCTCGGCCTCGGTGAGCGCGTACGCGCAGCGCTTCTCGAAGGCAACCAGCGGCGGCACGTAGCGCGCGATCTGCACCGGCGTGCCGTAGGTCGACAGCAGCGTGCCGACGAGCTCGATCAGGCCGCACTGGTCGGCGACCGACGCGTAGCCGCGGGAGAGTTCCTCCATCACCGCCGCATAGGTGCGCACGTCGGCGCCGAGGCCGCCGTGCGCCTCCGCCACGGTGATGCCGAAGAGCCCCAGCGACGCGCACTCGCGGTAGAGGTCGAGCGGAAACGTCTCGGTTTCGTCGAGCGACTCGGCTCGCGGCCGCACGCGCTCGTCGGCGAAGCGTCGCGTGGTCTCGCGGACGGACGCGACGCGCTCGTCGTCGGCCGTGGTCTGGGGGATGGGCATGTCGTCGTTCCTATCAGCGCGCGCGGGACCCGTCGCCCGTCTCGACCGGGCGGGCAGGGTCCGCGCACCATTCGCTCCAGGAGCCGGGATAGAGCCGCGTGCCCGGCAGGCCGGCAATCTCCATGGCCAGCACGTTGTGGCATCCGGTCACGCCGCTGCCGCAGTAGTGCACCACCCGGTCGAGCGGTGTCGCGCCGAGCAGTGCGGCGAACTCGCGGCGCAGCGCGTCGGCAGGCTTGAAGGTCGCGTCCGGGTTCACGTTCTCGACGTACGGGCGGTTGCACGCCCCTGGAATGTGCCCCGCGACGGGATCGAGCGGCTCGACGTCGCCGCGATAGCGCTCCGGCACCCGCGCGTCGACCAGCGTCAGTGCGCCGCCGGCGATCGCCCTCCCGATTTCGGCCGCGGACGCCGTGGGCCGCGTACGCCCGGGCGCGAACCTCGCGTGCGACGGCGGCGGCACGTCGGTGCTCACGGGCCGGCCTTCGCGCGTCCAGCGCTCGAAGCCGCCGTCGAGCACCGCGACGGCGTCGTGGCCGAGCCAGCGCAGCATCCACCACAGTCGCGCGGCGAACATGCCGCTGCCCTGGTCGTAGGCGACGACCTGCGTGCCGGGACCGATGCCGAGCCGCCCGAACAGCGCGGCAGCTTCCTCCGGGGAGGGCAGCGGATGGCGGCCATTGCGTCCGGTCTTCTGCGCCGAGAGGTCGCGGTCGATGTGCGCGAAGCGCGCGCCCGGGAGATGCCCGGCCTCGTACTGGTCCTCGCCCCAGCGCTCCGGCCGGGTGAGGTCGTGCCGCACGTCGACGACGACGAGCGAGGGGTCGCCGAGCCGCGATGCGAGCTCGGCTGGGACGATCAGCGTGTTGAACATTGGGCGAACCTCAGTCGTTGCGCACCTGCGGCGCCGGATCGGCGCGCGTCTGCGGCTGCAGGCGCACGGCGATGATACCGGCCGTGACGATCAGCGCGATGCCGAGCCACGCGATCCACGGCAGCGCGTCGGCGAAGAGCGCGATGCCGAGCACCGACGAGAACACGATGCCGCTGTAGGAGAGTGCCGCGGTCACGATCGCCGGCCCCTTGCCGTAGGCGCGCGTCATCGCGAGTTGCCCGAGCGTGCCGAACGCGCCGATGCCGGCGAGGATCGGGGCGGTGTCGGGCGTGACCGCGTGCCAGCGGTGGGGCAGCATCCAGACCAGCGCACCCGCGGCGCAGATCGTCGCGAAGTAGAACACGACGCGTTCCTCGGGCTCCTGTGCGCGCACCAGCTGGCGCACGTTCCAGTAGGCAACCGCCGACAGCGCGCCGGAGGCAAGCCCCACTGCCGCCGGGAACACCTGCTCCGGCGTGATCGTCGGCCGCAGCAGCAGCACCGCGCCGACGAAGCCGAGCGCCACCGCGAGCCAGAGGCCGCGGCGCAGGCGCTCGCGCGCGAGCCAGGTGAACAGCAGCGCGACGAACAGGGGCGAGGTGTAGTTGAGCGTCATTGCCGTGGCGACCGGCAGCAGCGTCAACGAATAGAAGAACATGAACAGCGAGATGAAGCCCGCGACGCCACGGTGGACGTGCATGCCGAGGCGCGCCGTGCGGACGGACAGCCCGGCCCGCGCGAGGAGCAGCGCTGTAACGGTCATGCTGACGACCGAGCGCCAGAACACCATCTCCGCGGTGTCGAAGTGCGGGGCGCCGAGCTTCACGCAAACGCCCATCAGCGCGAAGCACAGCCCGGCGGCAAGCATCCAGAGGGATTGCATGGCAGGCGGCGGTCGCGATCGGGGTAGCGGGCGCGCCGGGGATCGTCGCTCGCGTTGCGTGGCCGTGCCTGCCGCGCGACCGATACGCGTCAGGACGGCCGGAGCGCGTTCAGTGCCGGTGGCCGCGCGCCAGGACCGGCGCGGCCACGTGCGGGGTGCGCTGCCCGGCTATTCGCCGCAGAGCAGCCGAACGCGGCGTTCGGCCAGGTCGAACGCGTCCGCCGTCGCGGCGGCGAGCAGCTGATCCTTCGCCTGCACGCACGCGTCGGACTGTCGTTGGTCGGCGGTCGTCGGCCGCGCCGGCGTCGGCGTCGCACACTTCGCGTCCGCGACGAGGCGCAGGTTGTTGTGCGTGCCGCGCTCGACGGCGACGCAATCGCCGACGCGCTTGCCGGCCTGATCGGAGATCACCGTGATGGTCTGCGTGCCACCCATGAGAACCGTGTATTCGAACGCCTGCCGCTGGCTCGCGAGCCGGCCGATCTGCGACCCCGCGAACGCGCCGCCGACGCCGCCGAGCGCGCGGTTGCTGCCCGAACGTCCCGAGCCGACGGCGGCGCCGAGCGTTCCGCCCACGATCGCCCCGCCGGTGCGCGCGCGCGCGTCGGACTCGGTGATCGCGCTGACGGCGGTGATGCGTCCGAAGTTGACGCTCGATTGCGCCAGCGCGGCGCCCGCGGTCCCCGCGAGTGCCGCTGCGACTGCCAGTGTGATCCAACGACCCCTGCCTGCCATTGCCATTCTCCAGGAACTGTCGATGCGCGCGCCGGCGCCACTATGCGAGTGCCCGCGCACGCGTCGTCTGTCGAAATTTGCCCCGCGCAATCTTACTTTGAATCCGGACCGGGCCGCACGCCCGGGTGCGGGGGTGCGTGCCCCGTCCTCGGCATGCGGTCGACGCCCAGAGGTGCTCCCCTCAACCCGGTCCCGCCTTGCGCGTGGCCGACGGATCCTTCCACTCCGGCTGCGGGCGGCGCCGATCCCAGCGCGTCTGGTAGTGCCCGGCCTGCCCGAACCAGCGGCGATCGGCGTAGTGAGCCTCCCAGTAAGGGCGCACCGAGAAGTCGACCGCAGGAAAGCCGAGCCCGGGACCGCCCCGCAGGATGGTCACGTTGCCGTCCTTTCGCGGGACCGAGAGATAGCGCGCGTAGATCCAGCCGCGATCGCGCCCCACGGTCACGTCGCACCAGCGCCAGCTGTCCACGCAGCCGTGCACCGTGGCAGGTTTCCCGCTCAGGACCCACGTGACCGTGGGAAAGAAGCGGTCGGGACCGGCGCGCACGTTCACGGAAGATGTGGTCACCGCCTGGGCGAGCGCACCGCCCGAAACGGTCGCCGTCAGGCACGCGAACGCCGCGAGGAAGGTGTATCGGGCGCGCGCGCCCGGCGGGGTTGTGGCATTCATGAAAGTCCTTGTCGTTGTCGTCACTCGAATGCGCCGCCGGCCGTCAGCACGCGCTCCCCATCCGCCCGGTGCATGTCGAGCATGCCCCGCGCATCGATTGTCCACGTCGTCGCGGAACGCAGCGCTGCAAGGAACTCGCGCTCCTGCTGCATCACGCCGGCAGCAGCGCAGGCCTTGCGCGTCACCGCCATCGCTCCGATCGCCACGCGATTGCCGTCGACCGTGTAGGTCGCGCGGAACGTGTTGCAGCCGGCGTGACCACGCACGCCGCCCTGCCCGAACTGCACCCACAGCTTCGTCTTGCCGAGCGGGCTCACCACCGCCTGGCGCCCATTGTTGAAGCCCGTGACCAGTCCACTTCCCGCTGTCCAGCGCGGGGTCGCGGGCTTCCTCGAAAGCGAGCACGGGTCCGGTCGGCGCAGTGAGCGTCAGCGTCCGCTCGCGCACGTCGACGCGAAACGTCCCGGTGAGCGCGCGCGTCACCGCCGACTCGAGCAACATGGTAGCAGGAGGGCACGCCATCATCGTCGCGGCGAGCGAGCCGATGATGAGGCGATCGCCGTCGAGCGTGTAGGCCCCGGTGAAGTGATTGCAGCCGCCGAAACCCTCGATGCGGCCGTCGCTGAACCGGGCCGATGCCGGCGCACTCGAGGCGCGCAGGTCCGCCTCGATGCCCTGCAGGTTGGTGAGCTTCCAGCGGCGCCCCTCGATGCCGCGGGCGGGGCTCGCCGCGGGCGCGATCCGACAGCAGCCGGCGAAAAACCTGCCGTCCGGCAACGAAAGTCGAACGGTTGCCGGGTGCTTCGCATCCGACATGCCGTCGCTGCAGGCGGTTTCGGCAATGAAGGCGACGGCGTCGCCGCCGCCCGCAGGTCGACCCCGCCACATCCACTCGCGCAACGGCGGCAGGCTCCGCGATGCGCCATCGTGATCCAGGGGCCGCGCGTCGGGGAACGCGAGCGTGGCGCGCGACGCGTCGCGGAACTGCAGGCTCCACGACGGCTCGTTGCCGAAGCAGATCCAGCCCGGCGCGATGGCGCAGGCCGCCCCGGCGTGGCACACAAGCGCCAGCGCCATCCACGCTTCCTTCAATCCCCTCCCCCGACCGTCCGGTCCGCGCGAGCCCCCTCGCGATCTGCCGGAAGCATGACAAACGGCGCCGCGGCTGTCGAGTCCGCGACGCGCTCGGGCGGTGGCTCGACCCGGCGTCCGGGGGTTGCTTTCGTCGCGAAGATGACACAGTCCTCGGCCAGGAGTCCTGGTTGGCGCGAGAACGGCCCCGACCATGGCCACGTGCCGGAGGACGTCGCCACCCGATCGACGCGATCTATGTCCGACGCTTGTTCTCGCTGTCCCGCCTCGCGCTGCCGTTCCCGATGAGCGATCCGCTGCACGGCGTTCCCCGCAACGCCGCGCCAGGCCGTCGCTGCGCTGCTCACCGAGGCCCGCCCGGCAGCGCGTCGCGAATCCGCTGCGGGAAGTCGTCGGCGTCGCCGGCTTGCCGCGCGATCGCGGTGATTTCGGAGCGCCGCTTCAGCGCGTCGAAGGGCAGCGCCGTGTCGAGCCGGCCGGTGTGGTAGAGGCAGCCGGCGATCAGGCCGTTGAGGACGTGCCGTATGTCGAGGCGGCCGGTTCTGCCGGCGGCGTTCGCATAGCGGATGATGTTGATCGTGCAGCTGTTGCTGAGCAGGTGGTACCACTCGGGCCGGTCGGCGAGCTCGTTGATGCGTGCGCGGCAGACCAGGAACAGGCGACGCGTCGCTTCCGGCATGATCCTGACGCGATAAAGGAAGACTTCCTCGTCGCGGAAGTTGGTGCGCACGCGCGCCAGGTCGCGCTCGACGCGGTCGACGATCGCGCGCGGCATGACCGCGACGTCCGTCTGCCACTCGCGATCGTGCGACGGCAGGATCGTCGACCACCACGCGAGCACCGCGACGAACAGAGCGGCGAACACACAGTGCGCGGGCCGCCGGCGCGTGATCCAATTCGCCCGGCTGCCGAAGGCCGCGAACGCGACGGCCGGCGCGAGCCTTGCCCCGGGGCCAAGGCAGGTTCGAGAAGTGGATCGCCAGCGTGGCCCACGGCAGGAGCGCGAACCGGAACAGGTGCCAGACGCCGTGGAGCAGCCCGACGCGGGCCTGGTGGAGCCGCTTGCCGATGGTCGATGCCTGGCTTGGAGGCACGGTACTCACGGGGGCGGAGCAGGGACCTGACGCGCCCTCGTTCCGGCTAGGCCGGGACGCGCTCGCAGGGAGGCTGCCGCGCAAGGCGTTGGCGATCGCCAGTCCGCCCGCCGCTGCCGCGAGGTGTTTCAGCACGTGTCCCGCGAAGAGCTCGCGGGTCGCATTCCAGACCAGGATGTCGCCGGCCTCCGCGACCTTGGCGACCGCATACCAGGCGATCAGCGTCCACCAGGGAAAGGGATCGTGGCCGCGCTTGGTCAGGCTGAGCAGCAGCAGCAGCGCGGCCATGCCGCCGAACTGGATGACGGCGTAGAGCGCGAGGTCGCCGGTGGCCTGCCAGTGGAGGACGCTCGCCGGACCGACGACCAGCATCAGCAGCAGGACGGCCCAGCCGGCGCGCAGACTGACGCGTTCGGCCGTGATCGCGCCGAAGATGCCCGCGAAGAGGACCGTCATCGGCAGCCGGTCGGCGACCAGCGTCTCGTCGGTCGGGTTCCAGTGGTAATACGCCGACCCGAACCCGGTGAGGAACAGGCCCAGAAAGAACACATTCAGGCTGAATCGAACGACCGGCGCCAGTGGCCGATGTCCTTGCTGCACCCGGAACAATCCGAGTGCCCCCACCACCACGAAAGCCAGATTGGAGAGCACATCGGCCGCGTTGGGTATGCCGAGGAACGATCGGTCGTCCGCGAACCCGTGATAGGCGGCGGGCTGGGGCACGACGGGCATCAACTGCCAGAGGCCGGCACCCGCGAGGAGCGTCAGCGCGACATACCACTCCTTCCGGGTCAGCGGGCTGCGCGAGGTCATGGGGAGGCGCCTGTGAGGAGTTCGGCCAGGATGCTGTCGACCGCCGCGGCCGGCGGCGGCCCGGACTCGGGTCGATTGCTGTCAATGCTGTCCCCTGTCCACGGAAGCGCTTATACTTTGCAATAGTAACGCGGCGAGCAGCAGCCGGCGATCGGGTCGCCGGCACTCCCGCCGCGTCCCGACCGCGGTGCAACCGCAGCATGGTCCGAAAGCAAATCATGAGCACGTCGCTTCGTTCGCATCTCCATCCCGCGTGGGCCCTGCTGGCGCTGGCGCTGCTGCTCGGCGGCTGCCAGAGCACGTCCACTTCCCTTCGATCAGCCTGGTTCGACTCCGAATTCGCCGGCCCGCCGTTGCGCAAGATCGTGGTCGTGGGCAGCATCGACAGCGTCGCCGACGGCCGGATCTTCGAGGACGCCTTTGCCGAGCGGCTTCGCGCCAGTGGCATCGAGGGAATTGCGGGCCATACCGTCATCCCCGACGCGGCCCGCGCATCGGACGCGTCGTTTGCCGCGGCCGTCGTGAACAGCGGCGCGCAGGGCCTGCTGCTCGTCCGGCTGCTGGGCGTGGATCACGCGGACGCAGGTGTCGACGACGATGGTGCCGGGCGGCATGGCCTGGGGACGCGGACCGTGGGGCGGCATGCACACCCGGACGACGTTCCCCGTGCAGCAGGTCAGCCAGTACGATCTTGCGGCCGTCGAGACCAAGCTGTTCGACGTGCAGGGCAAGCAGCTGATCTGGGCAGGCACGACGAGCACGCTCAATCCGCGCTCCGTCGCACGCGAAACGCCCGGATTCGCCGATGTCATCATCGGCCAGCTGGCCGGGCGAGGCATCATCCAGGGCAAGTGACGTTGCGCTGAGGCGCCGCCGCCGATCCGCGCGCGCCGCCCGATTCCTATTGCGCCTGCTGCCCCTGATGTTGCCGGCGATGCCCCCGACCCCGACCCGCGCCCGCGTCGACGGGCGGCTCCGCGACCGTGCCGGGCTCAGCCGGCGAGCCCGAGACCGGCGATGTGCGCGTGCATCTCGCGCCGGTAGAACTCGTGGAAGTGCTGCATGCCGTCTTCCATCGGCGACTGGTAGGGGCCCACCTCGCTCCTGCCCTGCATGAACAGCGCCTTGCGGCCCGCGTCCATGCGCTCGGCGATCTCGTCGTCCTCGATCGCGGTCTCCATGTAGGCGGCCTGCTCGGCCTCGACGAACTCGCGCTCGAACAGCGCGATGTCCTCGGGGTAGTAGAACTCGACGATGTTCAACGTGCGGTCCACGGCCTTCGGGACCAGCGTGCTCACCACCAGCACGTGCGGGTACCACTCGACCATGATGTTCGGGTAGTAGGTGAGCCAGACCGCGCCGTGCGGGGGCGTCTCGCCGCCGTAGTACTTGAGCACCGCATCGTGCCACTTGGCATACGTCTTCGACCCGGGCTTGGCGAGGCGGTTGTTGATGCCGACCGTCTGCAGCGACGCCCACTCGGCGAACTGCCAGCGCAGGTCCTCGCAGGTGACGAACTGCCCGAGCCCGGGGTGGAACGGACCGACGTGGTAGTCCTCGAGATAGACCTCGATGAAGGTCTTCCAGTTGTAGTTGCACTCGTGCAGTTCGACCTTGTCCAGCACGAAGCCCGAGAAGTCGAAGTCGCCGGTGGACAGTCCGGCCAGATCCTGCGCCACGTCGCGCGGGCCGTCGAACAGCATGCCGTTCCAGTTCCGGATCGGCGTGCGCCCGAGGTTCAGGCACGGCTTGTCGGCGAAGTGCGGCGCGCCGAGGAGCTCGCCTTGCAGGTCATAGGTCCAGCGGTGGATCGGGCAGACGATGTTCTGCGCGTTGCCCTTGCCCGTCAGCATCAGCGCCTGACGGTGCCGGCAGATGTTCGACAGCAGCTCGACGCTGCGCGCGTTCCGCACCAGCGCCTGCGCGTTGTCCCGCGCCGGGAGCACGCAATAGTCGCCGGTCTCGGGGACCATGAGCTCGTGGCCGACGTAGCCCGGCGCGCGCGGGAACAGCAGGCGCCGCTCGAGCTCGAAGACGCGGGGATCGCAATACCAGGAGGCGGGAAACTGCGAGACGGCGGCGCGAAGATGCGCGGCCGTGGCCAGATTCGACATGACCTGTGGTCCTTTCGGGAATTACCACCAACCCAACCCAACAACCCGGGACGCCTCGGACGACCCCGCGCACGCTGCATCGCAGGATCTCGCCGCCCCGAACCATTTTGCTAAGTCGGCCACCGAAGGCCGCATCGCCAAAACGTGCTAGTATAAGAAGCCGGTGCAACGCCGTCAAGGAACGGTCGCTCCGCGCGATCGTCCGGACCGGCCGCGTGGTCCCGCTGCCCGGTACGCCGATCGCGTCTGCCGGCCTGGGTTTGACCCCCGCCAGTCCGCACCTTAGTCTCATCGGCGAGAAGCCGCCCTGCAACTCGCGCCCCGGCCCATGGCAAAGACCACGGAAAAGCCCGCAAGTTTCGAAGCCGCGCTCGCGGAGCTCGAGGAGCTCGTCGCGACGATGGAGGGCGGCCAGTTGCCGCTCGAGCAGTCGCTGGCGGCCTACAAGCGCGGCGCGGCATTGCTCGCCTATTGCCAGGACGCGCTCAAGGACGCCCAGCAGCAGGTGGAGATCCTCGAGAAGGGCGTGCTGAAGCCCTTCGAGCCCGGCACCGGCGATGCGTGACGACCTCGACTGGGCGGTGTGGTCGCGCGAGCGGCAGCAGCGCATCGAGCACGTGCTCGATGCCGCGTTGCCGTCGGTCGCCGGCCCGGCCGCGACGCTCGACCGAGGCGATGCGCTATGCGGTGCTGGGCGGCGGCAAGCGGGTGCGGCCGCTTCTTGCCTATGCGGCCGGCGAGTTCGCCCACGCCGACGTCGCGGTGGTCGACGCGGCGGCGGCAGCGGTCGAGATGATCCACGCCTACTCGCTGATCCACGACGACCTCCCCTGCATGGACGACGACACGCTGCGCCGCGGGCGTCCCACGGCGCACGTCGCGTTCGGCGAGGCGACGGCGCTGCTCGCCGGCGATGCGCTGCAGGCGGCGGCGTTCGGCATGCTCGGCGCGTCGTCGATGCGCGATGCGGGTTTGGCGTGCGCGAAGCTCGCCCGGGCGTCCGGCGTCGCGGGCATGGCTGGCGGGCAGGCGATCGACCTCGCCGCGGTCGGGCAGGCGTTGCCGCTGCCGGACCTCGAAGCGATGCACCGGATGAAGACCGGTGCACTGATCCGCGCGGCGGTCGAGCTCGGCGCGATGTGCGGGCCGCAGGCGGCGCCCGGGGAATCCGCGGCGCTCGCAGCCTACGCGGGTGCCGCCGGGCTCGCGTTCCAGGTCGTCGACGACGTGCTCGACGTCACGGGGACCGACGCCTCGCTCGGCAAGACCGCAGGCAAGGACGCGGCGCACGGCAAGCCGACCTACGTCACGCTGCTCGGCCTCGACGAGGCGAAGCGCCGCGCCGAGTCGCTGCGCCTGGAAGCGCACGCCGCCCTTGCGCCCTTCGGCGCCCGTGCGCGTCGCCTCGTCGAACTGGCCGACTGGATCGTGTTGCGGCAGCATTGAGACGATCGATGATCCGGCTGCTCGACTCGATCGACGATCCGAAGGCGCTGCGACGGCTGCCGCGCGCCGACCTGCCGCAGCTCGCCCGCGAGCTCCGCGCGGAGCGTGCTGCACGTCGTCGCGGACGACCGGCGGACACCTGTCGTCGAACCTCGGCACCGTCGAGCTCACGGTGGCGCTGCATTACGTGTACGACACGCCCCGCGACCGCATCGTCTGGGACGTCGGCCACCAGACCTACGCGCACAAGATCCTCACCGGGCGCCGCGCGGCGATGCACAAGCTGCGGCAGTGGGGCGGACCCTCCGGGTTCCCGCGGCGCAGCGAGAGCGAGTACGACACGTTCGGCACCGCGCACAGCTCGACGTCCATCTCGGCCGCGCTGGGCATGGCGATCGGGAGCACGATGAAGGGCGACGCACGGCGGGTCGTCGCCGTGATCGGCGACGGCGCGATGAGCGCCGGCATGGCGTTCGAGGCGCTCAACAACGCCGGCACGGCCGGGGCGGACCTGCTCGTCATACTGAACGACAACGAGATGTCGATCTCGGAGCCGGTCGGGGCCGTCCACCAGTACCTCGCCAAGGTGCTGTCGTCCCGCTTCTACAACTCGGTGAAGCGGGGCGGCAAGGAAGTGCTCTCGCGCCTGCCTCCCGTCAAGGAGCTCGCCAAGCGCTGGGAGGAGCACATGAAGGGCATGGTGCTTCCCGGCACGCTGTTCGAGGAGCTGGGCTTCAACTACATCGGCCCGATCGACGGCCACGACGTCGACGCGCTGGTGACCACGCTCGCCAACGTGCGCGAGCTCGCCGGCCCGCAGTTCCTGCACGTGATCACGCAGAAGGGCCACGGCTACGCCCGCGCCGAGGACGACCCGATCCTCTACCACGGCGTCGGGCGCTTCGACCTGGCCCAGGGCGTCGTGGCGAAACCCGCGGCAAGGCCCGCGTACACGCAGATCTTCGGCGACTGGCTCTGCGACATGGCCGAGGCCGATCCGCGGCTCGTCGGCATCACGCCGGCGATGCGGGAGGGCTCCGGGCTGGTGCGCTTCTCGAAGGAGCACCCCTCGCGCTACTTCGACGTCGGCATCGCCGAGCAGCACGCGGTCACGTTCGCGGCGGGCCTCGCCTGCGAGGGCATGAAGCCGGTGGTGGCGATCTACTCGACGTTCCTGCAGCGCGCCTACGACCAGCTGATCCACGACGTCGCGCTGCAGAACCTGCCCGTGGTGTTCGCCGTCGACCGGGCCGGGCTGGTCGGCGCCGACGGCGCGACGCACGCGGGCGCGTTCGACCTGTCGTACCTGCGCTGCATCCCCAACCTGCTGGTGATGGCGCCCGCCGACGAGGACGAGTGCCGCAAGCTCCTCACCACCGCGTTTCGCCACGACGGCCCGGCCGCCGTGCGCTACCCGCGCGGCACCGGGCCGGGCGTGGCGATCGGGTGCCGCGCTCGAGACGCTGCCCGTGGGCAAGGGCATCGTGCGCCGCGAGTCGCGGCGCCGCGCGCATCGCGTCGCGATCCTCGCCTTCGGCGGGCCGCTCGCCGCGGCGCTCGAGGCGGCGGAAGCGCACGACGCCACCGTGGCCAACATGCGCTTCGTGAAGCCGCTCGACGTCGACCTGGTGCTCGCGCTCGCGCGGGACCACGATGTCCTCGTCACCGTCGAGGAGAACGTGATCGCCGGCGGCGCCGGCAGCGCGGTGGGCGAGGCGCTCGCCGCGGCAGGCGTCGAGGTCCCGCTGCTGATGCTGGGCCTGCCCGACCGCTTCGTCGACCACGGCGACCCGGCATTCCTGCTCGCGCAGTGCGGGCTCGACGCCCAGGGCATCGCGGCGTCGATCGGCCGCCGCATGGGACCGCTGGACGCGATGACGTGGGCGAAGCCCGCGGCGGCGTGAGACGATCCGGATTTCGCCAGCCACGCCGCATGAACCGCACCGAACCGCCCGCGCTCCTGCCGATGCCCGACGTCCAGTCGGCGCGCGACCACCGCGAGATCCCGATCGACCAGGTCGGCATCCGCGGCTTGCGCTATCCGTTGCCGATCGCCGACCGCGACGGCGTGCAGACCACGATCGCCGAGTGCGGTGTGTTCGTCGCGCTGCCCGCCGACCGCAAGGGAACGCACATGTCCCGCCTCGTCGCGCTGCTCGAGGAGCGCGCGCAGCCGGGTGCGGTGCCGATCGGCGTCGGCTCGCTGCACGAGCTCCTCGAGGCGCTGGTCGCGCGCCTCGACGCGCCCGCGGGGCGCGTGACCCTCTCGTTCCCGTTCTTCGTGCGCAAGATCGCGCCGGTGTCCGGGGTGTCGAGCCTGCTCGACTACGAGGCACGCCTCGAGGGCGACCTCGACGACCGCGGCTTTCGTTGCCTGGTCTCGGTCGCCGTGCCGGTGACCTCGCTGTGCCCGTCGTCGAAGGAGATCTCCGACTACGGCGCGCACAACCAGCGCTCGGTCGTGACGATCACCGTGCGGCCGCGCGCAGCGCTCTTCATCGCCGACGTCGTGCGCGTCGCGGAGGAGGAGGCCTCGAGCGAGCTCTTCGGCATCCTCAAGCGGGTCGACGAGAAGTGGGTGACCGAGCGTGCGTACGACAACCCGCGGTTCGTCGAGGACCTGGTCCGCGGCGTCGCGGCGCGCCTCGCGGCCGACCCGCGCGTCGAGGCGTTCGCGGTCGACGCCGAGAACTTCGAGTCGATCCACAATCACTCGGCCTGGGCCCGCATTTCGCGCGGTCTTTGACCGGCCTCTGCGATGGCCGGCCCCGCCTGTGCGGGGTCGGGCGGACCCGTCCCTCGCAGCCGGCCGCAGTCCGTCGCAGCGCCGCCGGGCGCCGGGTGCCCGGCCTGCCTAGAATGACCGCGTTTCGCCCGGCCGACGCCGCGATGCTCGACGCCCTCCGCTCCCGCTACGACGCCTTCGCCAACCGCGTCCTCTGCTCGCTCTCCGAGATCGAGCGCGAGGACGTGCGCTCGTTCGACCGCTGGTTCTACCGCGGCGGCGGCTGGCGCTGGCTGGTCGGCATCATCGCGCTCACGACCGCCGTCGCCTTCGTCGCCTCGCAAGCTGCCGTGGAACATGCGCTTCGCCGAGGCCGCGGTGCTGTTCAACCTGCTCGTGCTGACGCTGCTGTGGTCGGGGCTCGCCGCGTGGTTCGGCTACCGCAAGTTCAGCGGCAAGCTGTTCCGCTACATCGTCGTCGGCCCGCTGCTCGCGCTCGTGGGCGCGTTCGTCGGCGCGTCGGTCGCGGGAATCGCCAAGGGCGTCGACCCGCTCGCCTGGCTGCAGGACAGCACCAAGGTGCGCCACATCGTCACCGCCGGGCTCGTGTTCGGCGTGCTGTACGTGCTGGTCGTCGCGCTGATCGCGAACCTGCGCAACCGCGAGTACAGGGCGCTCGCGGCGCGCCTCGAGTCGGAGGCGCGGCAGAGCGAGCTCTCGCGGCAGCTCGCCGAGTCGAAGCTGCGCATGCTGCAGCTGCAGATCGAGCCGCACTTCCTGTTCAACTCGCTCGGCAGCGCGCAGCAGCTCGCGGAGAAGGGCGCGCCGGAGGCGGCGCGCCTCATTGCCAACCTGATCCGGTTCCTGCGTGCCGCGTCCCCTGCGCTGCGCGAGGACGTGACCTCGCTCGCGCAGGAGCGCACGCTGGTGGAGGCGTACCTCGGCATCATGAAGACCCGTCTCGCCGACCGCCTCGCGTACGCGGTGGACATCCCCGCGTCGCTCGCCGACGCGGTGGTGCCGCCCGGCATGCTGATCACGCTGGTCGAGAACGCGATCAAGCACGGCATCGAGCCGCTGCCCGCGGGCGGCCGCATCGACGTCCGCGCCGCGCAGGACGCCGACGGCCGGCTGGTGCTGTCCGTCGCCGACACGGGCACCGGGGTGCACGGCGGAGGCGTCAAGGGACAGGGCATCGGCCTCGCCAACATCCGCGAACGCCTCGCGCTGCTGTTCGACGGGCGCGCGTCGCTCGAGCTCGAAGGCAACGTGCCGCGCGGCTTCGTGGCGCGGATCGTCCTGCCTGCCGACACCATCGCAGCCCGGCCCGACGCGGCGCCGGCCGGCGCGCCGGCGCTCGTCCCGCGCGCGGCCGCACGCTGAGATCACCCACGTTACCGCCACGAAAGAAGCCCGATGAACGCCGAGCAACGCCCGACCGCGCTGATCGCCGAAGACGAGCCGCTGATGCGCGAACGGCTGAAGGAAAAGCTCGCCGTCGTGTGGCCCGAGCTCGACATCGTCGCCGAGGCGGCCGACGGCGACGAGGCGCTCGCGCTGTTCGACGTGCACCGCCCGCAGATCGCCTTCCTCGACATTCGCATGCCGGGCCGCTCCGGGCTCGACGTCGCGGCCGGCATCGGCGGCGACGCCCACATCGTGTTCATCACCGCCTACGACCAATACGCGGTGAAGGCCTTCGAGGCCGGCGCGGTCGACTACCTGCTGAAGCCCGTCGAGGAGGACCGGCTCGCGCAGACGGTCGAGCGGGTGAGGAAGGCGCTCAGCACGCCACCCGCGGACCTGTCCGCGCTGGTCGCGGACCTCGCGGGCCACGTGCCGCGGACGACGCGCCGGCTGAAGTGGATCAAGGCGGCCGTCGGCAAGCAGATCCGGCTGATCGACGTCGACGACGTCGTGTACTTCCAGAGCGACACCAAGTACACGCGGGTCGTGCTCGCCCAGTCGGAGGCGCTGATCCGCACGCCGCTCAAGGACCTGGCCGGCGAGCTCGATCCCGACCGCTACTGGCAGGTGCATCGCAGCACGATCGTCAACCTCGGGCACGTCGCGAGCGTCCTGCGCGAGGATGCCGAGCGCCAGTTCGTGATGCTCAAGAACCGGCCGGAGAAGCTGCCGATCTCGCGGCAGTTCACCCATCTCTTCAAGCAGATGTGACCGCGTCGCCGCGCGGGGCGGCCGGCCCGGATCGCGCGCTGGCCGGTAGAATCCCCGGTTTGCCGCCCGCACGATGCGACCCGTCGCGATCTTCCGCTTCGCCCCCGGCGACGAGCCCGGCCACTTCGCCGACTGGCTCGAGGCTGCCGGCCGTCCGCGGCGGCTCTTCGCGCTGCATGACGGGGAGCCGGTCCCGTCGAGCGCGGCGCCCTACGCCGGCATCGGCATGATGGGCGGGCCGATGAGCGTCAACGACCCGCTGCCGTGGGTCGCGCCGATGGAGTCGCTGGTGCGCGACGCGATCGCCCGCGGCGTGCCGGTGATCGGGCATTGCCTGGGCGGGCAGCTCCTCGCCACGGCCCTCGGGGCGCGCGTCCGGCGCGCCGCCACCGCCGAGATCGGCTGGACCGACGTCGAGCCGTGCGACGCGGCCGCTGCCGACGAGTGGTTCGGCGGACGTTCCCGCTTCGCGATGTTCCAGTGGCACTACGAGACGTTCGATCTCCCCGAGGGGGCTCGCCGCGTGCTCGCCAATTCGTGGACCGCGAACCAGGCCTTCGTCGTCGGCGACCGGCACCTCGGCATGCAGGGTCACGTCGAGATCACCGCCGCCATCGCGCGCTCTTGGGTCGCGCAGTCGGGCGGCGAGCTGCCGCCCTGTTCGACGCCGTCGATGCAGTGCGCGGCCGACCTGCTCCGCGACCTCGATGCCCGCGTCGCGGCGTCGAACGCCGTGGCGGACGACGTCTACGCGCGCTGGGCGCGCCAGCTGGTGCACTGAGCGCGGGCCGAGACGATGGCAGCGATCCACGCACTGCCCGACCAGCTGGTCAACCAGATCGCCGCAGGCGAGGTGGTCGAGCGTCCCGCGGCGGCGCTGAAGGAGCTGATCGAGAACAGCGTCGACGCCGGCGCCACGCAGATCGACGTCGACGTCGCCGGCGGGGGTGTGCGGCGCCTGCGCGTCGCCGACAACGGGTCGGGCATCGATCGCGAGGACCTGGCGCTCGCGGTCGCCCGGCACGCGACCTCGAAGATCGCGGTGCCGTCCGACCTCGAGGCGATCGCGACGCTGGGCTTCCGCGGCGAGGCACTCGCCTCGATCGCCGCGGTGTCGCGCTTCGCGATCGCATCGCGCGCGGCCGCGCGGCCGCACGCGTGGCGGCTCGAGGTCGAGGGCGGGACCGTGCGCCCCGTCGCGCCTGCCGCACTGGCGTCGGGCACGACGGTCACGGTCGAGGAGCTCTTCTACAACACGCCGGCGCGGCGCAAGTTCCTGCGCACCGAGTCGACCGAGTGGGCGCACTGCGAGGAGGCGTTCCGCCGGTTGGCGCTCGCCCATCCCGAGGTGGGCTTCACGCTGCAGCACAACGCGCGCGCGCACGAGCGGCTGCTGCCCGGCGGGCGGCACGCGCGCGTCGCGGCACTTCTCTCCGGCGCGTTCGCGGACAACGCGGCGCGCGTGGAGGTGGACGCCGGCGGCCTCGCGCTCTCCGGGTTCGCGGTGCGTCCCGCGTATGCCGCGCAGGGCGCGACCGCGCAGTACGTGTTCGTGAACGGCCGCTTCGTGCGCGACCGGGTGCTCGCTCACGCGCTGCGGGAGGCCTACCGCGACGTCCTTCACCACGACCGTGCGCCCTCCTATGCGCTGTGGCTCACGCTCGACCCGCGCCGGGTCGACGTCAACGTCCATCCGCAGAAGACCGAGGTGCGCTTCCGCGACTCGGGCGCGATCCACGAGTTCGTCCGCCGCGCGGTCGAGCGCGCGCTGGCGGCATCGGCCGCCGAGCAGCCGGCGGTGTCGGCCGCGGAGAAGCTCGGCCTCGCCGCGGCGCGCACGCCGCCGCTCGCGCCCGCGACCGGCCCACGGGCCGACTTCGCCGCCGCGTTCCCGCCGACGCAGCAATCCGGGCTGGCACTCGGGACCGCCGAACCGTCGGCGTTCTACGCGCGACTGTTCGGGGCGCGCGGGGACGCACCGGCGGAAGCGGCGCTGCCGGCGACCGGCGACGACCATCCGCTCGGCTTCGCGCTCGCGCAGTTGCACGGCGTCTACGTGCTCGCGCAGAACCGCGTCGGCCTGGTGCTGGTCGACATGCACGCCGCGCACGAGCGCATCGTCTACGAGCGGATGAAGTCCACGGTCGGCACGAACGTGCCGGGGCAGCCGCTGCTGGTGCCGGCGGCGTTCGCGGCGGAAGGCCGCGAGATGGCGGCGGTCGAGGAGCACGCCGACACGCTCGCGGCGCTGGGCTTCGACCTCGCCGCGTTCGGGCCGGGTACGCTCGGCGTGCGCGGGGTGCCCGCGCCGCTCGCCGACGCGGACCCGGTGGCGCTCGCCCGCGCGGTGTTGCACGACCTCGCCGAATACGGCGGCAGCAACGTGCTTGCCGCGCACCGCGACGAGATCCTCTCGACGATGGCCTGCCACGGCGCGGTCCGCGCGAATCGCAGCCTCACCGTCGCCGAGATGAACGCGTTGCTTCGCGAGATGGAGGCGACCGAGCGTGCCGGGCAGTGCAATCACGGACGCCCGACCTGGTACCAGCTCTCGATCGCCGATCTCGACCGCCTGTTCATGCGCGGCCGATGAGCCCGACGGGCCGCCCCGAGGGCGAATCCGCCCCGAAGCGCTTTAGCGCGGAGGGTAGTTCAGTGAGCCCGAAGGGCCGCCCCGAGGGCGAATCCGCCCCGAAGCGCTTTAGCGCGGAGGGTAGTCCAGTGAGCGCCGGCCCGCCTCCGTCCACCGGCGCCATGCGTCGAGCGATTTCGACCTGCGACGAGAACCCGGCCCTGCGATGACCACGATCCTGCTGATGGGGCCGACCGCGGCGGGCAAGAGCGCGCTCGCCCTCGACCTCGCGCAGGCGTTCGGCGGCGAGATCGTCAGCGTCGACTCGGCGCAGGTCTACCGGGGCATGGACGTCGGCACGGCGAAGCCCGACCGCGCGACGCGCGAGCGCGTGCCGCACCACCTGCTCGACATCGTCGATCCCACCGAGCCCTATACCGCCGCGCGCTTCGCCGCGGACGCCAACGCCGCGATCGGCGCCATCCGCGCGCGCGGCCGCGTGCCGATCGTCGCGGGCGGCACGATGCTCTACTTCAAGGCGCTGACCGAAGGCCTGTCCGACCTGCCCGGCGCCGACCCGTCGATCCGCGCCGAGATCGATCGCGACGCCGCGGCGCGCGGCTGGCCGGCGCTGCACGCGGAGCTCGCGCGGGTCGATGCGGCGACGGCGGCCCGCCTCGCGCCCGGCGACGCGCAGCGCATCCAGCGCGCGCTCGAGGTGTACCGCGCGACCGGAGTGCCGCTGTCCGTGCAGCAGGGCCGGCGCGTCGCGCTGCCGCTCGCCGATGCGCTGCCGCTCGCGCTGATGCCGTCGGACCGGGCGCGCCTTCACGCAGCGATCGCGCAGCGCTTCGACGCGATGATCGACGCGGGGCTCGTCGACGAGCTGGCGGCGCTGCAGCGCCGCTTCGACCTTCGCCCCGAGCTGCCGGCGATGCGCGCGGTCGGCTACCGGCAGGCGTGGCGCTACCTCGAGGGAGCGATCGATCGCGCGGCCTTCCGCGAGGCGGGCATCGCCGCGACGCGGCAGCTCGCCAAGCGCCAGATCACCTGGCTCCGCGCGACGACGGCGACGCGATTCGACCCCTTCGATGACCGGCGCGGCGCGACCGTGCGCGAGATCGTCGGCCGTGCGCTCGGCGCCTGACGGTGGCGAGGCATCGGGGTCATCGGCACGAGCCCCTGTGCTAACCTTCGCAGTTCCCGTCCGCACCGCTGCCGACTTCACGCAATGCCCGGCGCCACCCTCTACGACAAGCTGTTCGACAGCCACGTCGTCCGTACCGAATCCGACGGCACGGCGCTCCTGTACATCGACCGCCACCTCGTGCACGAGGTGACGAGCCCGCAGGCCTACGAGGGCCTGCGCCTCGCCGGCCGCAAGCCCTGGCGCACGTCGTCGATCGTCGCGACCGCCGACCACAACACGCCCACGCGCGACTGGGACGCGGGCATCCGCGACCCCATCTCCCGCACGCAGGTCGAGACGCTGGACGCCAACATCAAGGCGACCGGCGCGAAGGCGTACTTCCCGTTCCGCGATCGCCGCCAGGGCATCGTGCACGTGATCGGGCCGGAGCAGGGGGCGACGCTGCCGGGGATGACCGTGGTCTGCGGCGACTCGCACACGAGCACGCACGGCGCGTTCGCCGCGCTCGCCTTCGGCATCGGCACCTCCGAGGTCGAGCACGTGCTCGCCACGCAGTGCCTGCTCGCGAAGAAGTCGAAGTCGATGCTGGTCCGCGTCGACGGGCGGCTGGCGCCCGGGGTGACCGCGAAGGATCTCGTGCTGGCGGTGATCGGCCGCATCGGCACCGCGGGTGGCACGGGCCACGCGATCGAATTCGCCGGCAGCGCGGTGCGCGCGCTGTCGGTCGAAGGGCGCATGACGATGTGCAACATGGCGATCGAGGCCGGCGCGCGCGCGGGCATGGTCGCCTGCGACGGCACGACGATCGACTACCTGCGCGGCCGCCCGTTCGCGCCGGTCGGCGCCGCGTGGGACCGCGCGACCGCGTACTGGCGCACGCTGGTCTCGGACGACGGCGCGCGCTTCGACGTGACGCACGTCCTCGACGGCGCGTCGATCGCGCCGCAGGTGACGTGGGGCACGTCGCCCGAGATGGTCGTGGCGGTGGACGGGCGGGTTCCCGACCCCGACCGCGAGCGCGACGCGACCCGTCGCGACGGCATGGAGAAGGCGCTGTCGTACATGGGGCTCACGCCGAATACGCCGATGACCGACATCCGCGTCGACAAGGTGTTCATCGGCTCGTGCACGAACTCGCGCATCGAGGACCTGCGGCAGGCCGCCGCGGTCGCCCGCGGCCGTCGCGTCGCGCGGAACGTGACGCTCGCGATGGTGGTGCCCGGCTCGGGGCTCGTCAAGGCGCAGGCCGAGGCCGAGGGGCTCGACCACGTGTTCCGCGACGCGGGCTTCGAGTGGCGCGAGCCGGGCTGCTCGATGTGCCTCGCGATGAACGACGACCGGCTCGAGCCGGGCGAGCGTTGCGCGTCGACCTCCAACCGCAATTTCGAGGGGCGGCAGGGCGCCGGCGGCCGCACCCACCTGGTCAGCCCGGCGATGGCCGCCGCCGCCGCCGTCGAGGGACATTTCGTCGACGTGCGTCGACTTTCGTGAGGAAAGGAGTCACCGGAATGCTGAAGAGATTCGCTGCACTGTTCGCGCTCGCCGGCCTGGTGTTCGGTCTCGCGGGCTGCAACACGATCGAAGGCGTCGGCAAGGACGTGCAGTCCGGCGGCAAGGCGATCGAGAACGCCGCCGACAAGACCCAGAAGAAGATGTGACCCGCCGGGCGGGCCGCGGTGCGATTCGCGCCGCGCCTCCGCCCGTTCCCGGAGCGCCTGCCATGCAACCCTTCACCGTCCACGAGGGACTCGTCGCGCCGCTCGACCGCGCCAACGTCGACACCGACGCGATCATCCCCAAGCAGTTCCTGAAGTCGATCAAGCGCTCGGGCTTCGGCCCGAACCTGTTCGACGCCTGGCGCTATCTCGACCGTGGCGAGCCGGGCATCGGACCCCGCGACGCGGCGTCCCAATCCCGACTTCGTGCTGAACCAGCCGCGTTACCGCGGCGCGTCGATCCTGCTCGCGCGCACGAACTTCGGCTGCGGCTGCTCGCGCGAGCACGCGCCGTGGGCGCTCGAGGACTACGGCTTCCGCGCGCTGATCGCGCCGTCGTACGCCGACATCTTCTTCAACAACTGCTTCAAGAACGGCCTGCTGCCGATCGTGCTCCCGGAGAGCGCGGTCGACCGGCTGTTTCACGAGACGGCGGCGTTCCCCGGGTTCCGCCTCGTCGTCGATCTCGAGCGGCAGACGGTCGGCACGCGCGACGGCGCGCTGTCGTACGCGTTCGACGTCGAGCCGTTCCGCAAGCACTGCCTGCTGCACGGCCTCGACGACATCGGGCTCACGCTGCAGCACGCGGACGCGATCCGCGCGTTCGAGGCGCGGCGGCTCGCCGACCAGCCCTGGCTCGCATGATCCGCGCGACGGATTGCGAGCCCGCGACGACCTCCATTCCATGAAGATCGCCATCCTTCCCGGGGACGGCATCGGCCCCGAGATCGTCGCCGAGGCGATCAAGGTGCTCGACGCGCTGCGGCGCGAGGGCCTGCCCGTCGAGACCGAGCACGCGCCGATCGGCGGCGCCGGCTACGACGCCGCGAAGCACCCGCTGCCCCCGGCGACGCTCGCGCTCGCCCGATCCGCCGACGCCGTGCTGCTGGGCGCCGTCGGCGGACCGCGCTACGACACGCTGCCGCGGGAGCTGCGGCCGGAGCAGGGCATCCTCGGCATACGCAAGGCGCTCGCGCTGTTCGCCAACCTGCGTCCCGCGATGCTCTATCCGGAGCTCGCCGCGTCCTCGACGCTGAAGCCCGAGGTGGTCGCCGGCCTCGACATCGTGATCGTGCGCGAGCTGACCGGCGACATCTACTTCGGGCAGCCGCGCGGACGACGCACCAATGCGCACGGCGACGCCGAGGGCTTCGACACGATGCACTACAGCGTCGCCGGAGATCGAGCGCATCGCGCGCGTCGGCTTCGAGACGGCGCGCAAGCGCTCGCGCAGGCTGTGCTCGGTCGACAAGGCGAACGTGCTCGACACCTCGATACTCTGGCGCGAGGTGGTGACGAAGCTCGCCGCCGACTACCCGGACGTCGCGCTGTCGCACATGTACGTCGACAATGCCGCGATGCAGCTCGTGCGGGCGCCGAAGCAGTTCGACGTGATCGTCACCGGCAATCTGTTCGGCGACATCCTCTCCGACGAGGCCTCGATGCTCGCCGGATCGATCGGCATGCTGCCGTCGGCCTCGCTCGACGCGAACGGCAAGGGACTCTACGAGCCGATCCACGGCTCGGCACCGGACATCGCGGGCCAGGACCGCGCCAACCCGCTGGCGACGATGCTGTCGCTCGCGATGATGTTCCGCCACACCTTCGCGCGCGGCGACGTCGCCGACCGCATCGAACGCCGCCGTGAGGGCGGTGCTCGCGCAGGGGCTGCGCACCGGCGACATCGCGCTGGCCGGCGAGCCGGTCAGTCGGCACGCGGGCCATGGGCGACGCGGTCGTTGCTGCGCTGCAACAGGGCCGTTGAGGCCGTGCTATGATCGTCCGCATGTCTGCCGTCAACGCTCGCGCTTGCGCCGCCGGCCGCCCCGAGGGCGGCGCGGTGCTTCGCGACGGTCGCCACGGCGACGAAAGCGACGACGCTCACGACGACCTGACGGTCGCGTCCGCCTCCGCTTCGTCCCCGCGAGCGGCGGGGATGCCCGAAGGCGACATGCGGGGCAACAGCATCGACGGCAGCGTGGCGCCGTCCTACCCCGAAGGTGAAACCAATGCGTGTCGGATTCGTCGGTTGGCGCGGCATGGTCGGCTCCGTGCTGCTTTCGCGCATGCAGGAAGAGCGCGACTTCGACCTGATCGAGCCGGTGTTCTTCTCCACGTCCGCTGCCGGCGGCACGGGCCCCGCGGTCGGGCGCCACGCGCCGGGCGAAGCTCGCGCGATGCGGACGACCCGCCGCGTTCAAGGGCCTGGATGCGATCGTCACCTGCCAGGGCGGCGACTGGACCGCGCCGATGTTCCCGAAGCTCCGCGACGCGGGCTTCGACGGCTACTGGATCGATGCCGCCTCGACGCTGCGCATGAAGGACGACGCGGTCATCATCCTCGACCCGGTCAATCGCGGCGTGATCGACGCCGCGCTCGCGAAGGGCGTGAAGAACTACGTCGGCGGCAACTGCACCGTGAGCCTGATGATGATGGGCATGGCGGGGCTGCTGCGCGAGAACCTGGTCGAGTGGATGACCTGCATGACCTACCAGGCGGCGTCGGGGGCCGGCGCGCAGAACATGCGCGAGCTGCTGCTGCAGATGGGCGAGGCGCACCTCGCCGCGAAGGCGCTGCTCGCCGACCCGCAACTCGTCGATCCTCGACATCGACCGCGAGGTCGCGGGGATCCTGCGCGACTCGCGCTTCCCCACCGAGCACTTCGGCGTGCCGCTCGCCGGCAGCCTGATCCCGTGGATCGACAAGGACCTCGGCAACGGCATGTCGCGCGAGGAGTGGAAGGGCGGCGCCGAGCTCAACAAGATCCTCGGCCGGGGCGTCGCCGGCGCGCCGCCGGCCATCCCGGTCGAGTCGATCTGCGTGCGCGTGGGCGCGATGCGCTGCCACTCGCAGGCGTTGACGATCAAGCTGACGCGGGACCTGCCGTTGCCCGAGATCGAACGGCTGATCGCCGGCGCCAACGAGTGGGTGCGGCTCGTCCCGAACACCCGGGACGAGAGCATCCGCAGGCTCTCTCCGGCGGCCGTCACGGGCAAGCTCGAGATCGCCGTCGGCCGGCTGCGCAAGCTCGAGCTCGGTGCCGGCTACCTCGGCGCGTTCACGGTCGGGGACCAGCTCCTCTGGGGTGCCGCGGAGCCGCTGCGCCGGATGCTGCGCATCCTGCTCGGCCGCTGACGCGCGGATGGCGGAACCCGGGCCGGCGCCAGGCCATTCGGCCAGGTGACGAAGGCTGCCGCACTGCGGCAGTTTTCGTCACGTTCGCGCCGTTGCCACATCTGCGGTGCGGCAACGGGTCGCCGACGACGCCGCCTTGGGTACCGCATGGGCTTCCTCTGCGCGACAATACGATCCGTCGTAGTACACAGATCGCTTTCCCGGTCGTCGGCACGCGGTCAGAACATCGGCATGAAGCTTGCGTAGACCACAATGCGGTCAGGTCAAAAAGGCCAGCTAAGACGGGGCTTTAGCTTGCGAAGCTAAACCCATGATGTTAAGTTAGCCCTAGCTAACACGATATGCTCGAGGGGTCGGCATGCGGGTGAAACCCATATTCACGTACACCCTGGTGGCCAGCGCGCTCGCGCTGCCGGCCCCGGCGTACTCGCTTGCGCTCGGCAAGCTCACGGTGAACTCCGCGCTGGGCGAGCCGCTGTCCGCGCAGATCGAACTCGCCGCCGTCACGCGCGAGGAGCTCGAGTCGCTCACTGCGAAGGTCGCCGACGCGACGCTCTATCGGCAAAACAACCTGGGCTACCAGGCCGTGCTCTCGCGCGCCCGGATCGCGGTCGAGCGCACGCCCGACGGCCGCGCGATCCTCAAGGTCACGTCGCCCACGCCGGTGAACGAGCCCTATCTCGACCTGCTGGTCGAGGTGAACTGGGCGACCGGACGCGTCGTTCGCGACTACACGTTCCTGCTCGACCCGCCGGGCACCGGCGTGCAGGTGGCGGTCGAGCCGGCGACGCCGTCGCGCCAGGCTCCCGTGACCACGGCCGCCGCCGCCGCGCGGCCGGCGCCGATCGGCGCGCCCGGCGCCGGCCACCCCGCCGACGGACGGCTACGTGGTGCGTCGCGGCGACACGCTGTCGAAGATCGCGTCGGCCTACAAGCCCGCCGATGTCTCGCTCGAACAGATGCTGGTCGCGCTGTTCAACGCCAATACCGGAGCGTTCGAAGGCAACAACATGAACCGGCTGCGCTCGGGTGCGATCGTCACCGTGCCGAGCGCGGAGAACGCGGCGGCCACGCCCGCCGCGCGAGGCGGCGAAGGTCGTCCGCGTCCAGGCCGCCGACTGGCGCGCCTATCGCGATCAGCGTCGCCGCGTCGGCGCCTTCCGTCGCCGGTGGCGGGGGACGCGAAGCCGGCGGACGGATCTCCGCCGCCGCGGAGGACAAGGCCGGCGCGGTGCCGCCGGGCCGCGACCAGGTCCGCATTTCGCGCGAAGCGGGTGTCGCCAAGGGTGGCGCGGGCGCCGAGGACTCGGTGGCGCGCTCGAAGCAACTCGCCGACGCGCAGGCGCGCATTGCCGAGCTCGAGAAGACCGTGCGCGACATGCAGCGCGCCGTCGAACTGAAGAGCGCGCCGCTCGCGGCCGCGCAGGCGCAGGCCGATGCCGCCAAGGCGAAGGCCCCGGGCCGCCGGTGGCCGCGCCGGTTGAAGCCCGAGCCGCCGAAGGCCGCGGAGCCTGCCAAGGCGCCGGAGCCCGCCAAGGCGCAGGCGCCGGCTCCAACGCCGATTCCGCCGCAGGCCGAGCCGCCAAAGGCCATCGAGCCCGCGAAGGTCGCCGAGGCACCGAAGGTCGAACCGCCAAAGGCCGCCGAACCGGCGAAGGCGCCCGAACCCGCGAAGGCGGTGGAGGCCCCGAAGGCTGCGGAGCCCGCACCGGTCGCGGCCGCGCCCGCGCCCCCGAAGGCCCGGCCAAGTCGGTCGCCAAGGCCGCGCCACCGCCGGCGCCCCAGCCGTCGTTCCTCGAGGAGCTGATGTCGAACACGCCCACGTGGGCGATCGGCGCCGGCGCGCTCGCGGTACTGGGCGGCATTGCCGCGCTGGTGGCCGCCCGGCGCCGCAAGACCACGAAGTTCGAGGACAGCATCATCTCGGGCACCGACATCAAGACCAACACGGTGTTCGGCTCGACCGGGGGTGGCGTCGTCAATACCGGCGAGAACTCGCTGCAGAGCGACTTCAGCCGCGAGGGCCTCGGCAACATCGACACCGACGAAGTCGACCCGATCGCCGAAGCCGAGGTCTACCTTGCCTACGGGCGCGACGCCCAGGCCGAGGAAATCCTCAAGGACGCGCTCAAGAAGGATCCGCAACGCCAGGAGATCTACCTCAAGCTGCTCGAGATCCACGCGCAGCACAACAAGCCCTCGGCGTTCGAGACCGTCGCCTCCGAGCTCTACGCGGTGAGCCAGGGCCAGGGCGAGACATGGCAGAAGGCCGTCGCGCTCGGACGCCAGCTCGATCCGAACAACCCGATGTTCGCCGAAGGCGGCACGCCGCCCGCGGTCGCGCCGAAGGCGACGGCTGCCCTGGACGCGGACACGCGTGCGTTCACGATTTCCCCCGAGATGAAGCCCGCGGCGCCGCGGTCCGCCGCGCCGGCACCCGAGCGGCTCGACTTCCAGCTCGACGAGGACATCACGGTCTCGCCGTTGTCCAGCCGCAACACCGGGACCGGGCCGATCACGCTGTCGAGGCAGGGCCCACCCACCCTCGAGAAGGCGGGACAGGTC
The DNA here is from genome assembly GCA_963705175.1 of uncultured beta proteobacterium. Classification (GTDB taxonomy): domain Bacteria; phylum Pseudomonadota; class Gammaproteobacteria; order Burkholderiales; family Casimicrobiaceae; genus VBCG01. Next base: position 223,024 of record CAVPJE010000015.1, read on the forward strand.
GCACGCGAGATGGCCGGAGCCGGCGACAAGGCGCGCGGTGCTGCGGTCACGGCTGCCGCGGCGGTGGCCGGCACGATCGGCGCCGCCAAGGCTGCCACGCAGGCGGTCGCCAACCCCCTCGAGCAGAAGGTCGAGGCGATCCGCAAGGAATTCGACCTCGAGTTCAAGCTCGACGAGGCCGAGAAGCCGGCGCCGATGTCGAAGCGCGAGCAGCCGGTGCAGGTGGGCGCGGGAGTCGCCGACTCGGGACCGCTCGGCGGATCCTCGCTCACGCGTCCGGCGGCGGCCATCGCGCTCGACAAGCTCGACCTCGGCTTCGACCCGGAGCGGGCGACGTTCGAGGATCCCACGCCGTCGGTGCTCGACGGCCAGTGGCACGACGCCGCGACCAAGCTCGACCTCGCCAAGGCGTATCAGGAAATGGGCGACGTCGAGGGCGCGCGCGAAATCCTGCAGGAAGTCCTTCACGAGGGCGACGACCAGCAGAAGAGCGAGGCGCAGGCGCTGCTGGCCAAGCTCTGACCGCGCGGTTTCGTCGCAGCGACGGGCGGCCTCGAAGCCGCCCGTTGCCTTTTCCGCCATGCGCTACGCCCTTGCCCTCGAATACGACGGTCGCGCGTTCTGCGGCTTCCAGTCCCAGCGCGAGGGCTGCGGCGTCCAGGACGCGCTGGAGCGCGCGCTCGCGGCGATCGCGGGCGCGCCGGTCCGTGCATCCGCCGCCGGACGCACCGACGCCGGCGTGCACGCGGCTTCGCAGGTCGCCCACTTCGATACCGACGCCTTGCGCCCCGAAGCGGCGTGGGTGCGCGGCGTCAACGCGTCGCTGCCGCCCGCCGTCGCGGTACTCTGGGCCGCGCCGGTGGACAGCGCGTTCCACGCGCGTTTCGCCGCGACCGCGCGCCACTACGTCTACCTGCTGCAGAACCGCGCGGAACGGCCGGCGCTGCTCGCGGGGCGCGTCGGCTGGTACCATCGTCCCCTCGACCTGGCCGCGATGCAGCGTGCGGCGGAACGGCTGGTCGGCACGCACGACTTCAGCGCCTTCCGCGCGGCCGAGTGCCAGGCGAAGTCGCCGGTCAAGACGCTTTCGCGCGCGCAGGTGCGCCACGACGCAACGCTGATCCGCTTCGAGTTCTCGGCCAATGCGTTCCTCCATCACATGGTCCGCAACCTCGTCGGCGCGCTGGTCGAGATCGGGTCCGGGCGTCGCGACGTCGGCTGGATCGGCGAGCTGCTCGACGCCCGCGACCGTACCCGCGGCGCGGCGACGTTCGCGGCCGACGGGCTCTACTTCTGCGGCGCCGACTACGACGCGCGGTTCGGTCTGCCGCCGACTCGCCGCGACGTGACGATCACCGCATGACGTAGCCGGTGCGCACGCGCGTCAAGATCTGCGGCATCACCCGCGTCGAGGACGGCCTCGCCGCCGCGCGCGCGGGCGCGGACGCGATCGGCCTCGTGTTCTGGCGCGGCACGCCGCGCGTCGTCGAGCTCGGGCACGCGCACGCGATCGCCGCCGCGATGCCGCCCTTCGTGACGATCGTCGGACTGTTCGTCGACCCCGATCCCGAGGACGTGCGGCGCACGCTGGCCGCGGTCCCGCTCGACGTGCTCCAGTTCCACGGCGCCGAGCCGCCCGCGTTGTGTCGTGCGTTCGGGCGTCCCTACCTCAAGGCGCTCGCGGTCTTCGACGAAGGCGATTTGCTAGAATCGTCGGCGATCTACGGCGATGCCGCCGGCATCCTGCTCGACGCACCGCCGGCCGACGGTCTTCCCGGCGGCACCGGACGGCGTTTCGACTGGTCGCGCGTCCCGGCGGGCGCTGCCGCGACCGCTCGTGCTCGGCGGCGGGCTCGACGCCGGCAATGTCGCCGAGGCGATCCGCCGCGTGCGGCCGTGGGCGGTCGACGTGTCGAGCGGTGTCGAGGCCCGAGGCGCCGACGGCCGGCCGGTGAAGGGTGTCAAGGATCCCGCGCGAATCGCGGCGTTCATCGAGGAAGCGCGGCATGCAGATGTCTGACCTCCCGTACAACCTGCCCGACGCCCGCGGCCATTTCGGCCCGTACGGTGGCGTGTTCGTCGCCGAGACGCTGATCCGCGCGCTCGGCGAACTGAAGGAGCAGTACGCGCGCTACCAGAAGGATCCGGCGTTCGTCGCCGAGTTCGAGCGCGAGCTCGCGCACTACGTGGGGCGGCCGTCGCCGGTCTACCACGCCGCGCGCTGGTCCGAGCGCCTCGGCGGCGCGCAGATCTGGTTCAAGCGCGAGGACCTCAACCACACCGGCGCGCACAAGATCAACAACTGCATCGGCCAGGCGCTGCTCGCGCGCCGGCTCTCCAAGCGGCGGGTGATCGCCGAGACGGGCGCCGGGCAGCACGGCGTCGCGACGGCGACGGTCGCCGCGCGCTACGGCATGGAGTGCGTCGTCTACATGGGTTCGGAGGACGTGCGCCGCCAGGCGCAGAACGTGTTCCGGATGAAGCTGCTGGGCGCGACCGTCGTGCCGGTCGAGTCCGGCTCGCGCACGCTCAAGGACGCGCTGAACGAAGCGATGCGCGACTGGGTCACCAACGTCGAGACCACGTTCTACATCATCGGCACCGTCGCGGGCCCGCATCCCTATCCGATGATGGTGCGCGACTTCCAGAGCGTGATCGGCCGCGAGTGCGTCGAGCAGATGCCGCGCATCGCGGGCCGCGACCCGGACGTCGTCATCGCGTGCGTCGGCGGCGGCAGCAACGCGATGGGCATCTTCCATCCGTACCTCGGCCACGCGAACGTGAAGCTCGTCGGCGTCGAGGCTGCAGGCGAGGGCCTCGCCACCGGGCGGCACTCGGCGTCGCTCACCGCCGGCCGGCCCGGGGTGCTGCACGGCAACCGCACCTACCTGCTGCAGGACGAGGACGGCCAGATCATCGAGACGCACTCGGTGTCGGCGGGGCTCGACTACCCGGGCGTCGGTCCGGAGCACGCGTATCTCAAGGACAGCGGCCGCGCGCAGTACGAGACGATCACCGACGACGAGGCGCTCGCCGCCTTCCACGTGTGCTGCCGCACCGAGGGCATCATCCCCGCGCTGGAGTCCGCGCACGCGCTCGCGTACGCGGCCAAGCTCGCGCCGACGCTGCCCTCCGACCGCATCCTGCTGGTGAACCTCTCGGGCCGCGGCGACAAGGACATGAACACGGTCGCGGAGCGCAGTGGCCTCCGGTTCTACTGCCGTCCCGAGTGCGACCCGCAGATCCGCTCGGGCGGCACCGCATGACGGCGGCACTGCTGGCGCCCGTCACGCCCGCGGCGACCGGACGCGGGGACCGCCAGTGAGTCGCATCGATCGCCGCTTCGAGGCGCTGGCCGCCGCGGGTCGCACCGCGCTCATTCCGTACGTGACCGCGGGGGATCCGTCGCCGGATCTCACCGTGCCGATCATGCACGCGCTCGTCGAGGGCGGCGCCGACGTGATCGAGCTGGGTGTTCCGTTCTCGGACCCGATGGCCGACGGGCCGGTGATCCAGCGCGCCTCCGAGCGTGCGCTCGCGCGCGGCACCGGACTCGCCCGCGTGCTCGATATGGTCCGCGAGTTCCGCACGCGCGACGCCGGGACGCCGGTCGTGCTGATGGGCTACGCGAACCCGATCGAGGCGATGGGTGTGGCGTCGTTCGCCGAACGCGCCGCGCAGGCGGGCGTCGATGGCGTGCTGGTCGTCGACTACCCGCCCGAGGAGGCGCAGGAGTTCGCCGCGCTGCTCGACGCGCGCGGGCTCGCGCCGATCTTCCTGCTCTCGCCGACGACGCCTCCCTCGCGCATCGAGGCGGTGGCGAAGGTCGCGCGCGGCTACGTCTACTACGTCTCGCTGACGGGCGTCACGGGCGCCGCGCACCTCGACACGGCCGACGTCGCGCGCCATCTCGACGAGATCCGTCGCCACGTCCGCATCCCGGTGGGCGTGGGCTTCGGCATTCGCGACGCCGCGAGCGCCCGCGCGCTCGCGGCGCACGCCGACGCCGTGGTGATCGGCAGCCGCATCATCCAGGAAATCGAGGCCGGCGCGCCCGAGGGTGCGCCGGCCCGCGCGCGCGCATGGCTGTCGGGGATCCGCGCCGCGCTCGACGAGGCGAGCGTGCCCGCGGGCGCCGCGGCGGTCGGGCAAGGCGTCGTTCCGCCGGGCGGCAATCCGCGCTAGGCTTCCTGCCATGAGCTGGCTGCAGAAACTCCTTCCGCCACGCATCAAGAGCACGCCGGGGGCGCGCAAGCAGGCCGTTCCCGAGGGGCTGTGGGTCAAGTGTGCCGCGTGCGAGGCGGTGCTCTACCGCACCGACCTCGAGAAGAACCTCGGCGTCTGCCCCAAGTGCAGCTACCACGCGCGCGTGTCCGCGCGCGAGCGGCTCGAACAGCTGCTCGACCCGGAAGGCCGCTTCGAGATCGGCTCGGAGGTCGTGCCGATCGACAGCCTCAAGTTCCGGGACAGCCGCAAGTACCCGGATCGCCTCGCGGCCGCGCTCGAGGAGACGGGCGAAACCGACGCCCTCGTCGTGATGCAGGGGAGCGTGAAGAGCGTGCCGCTGGTCGTCGCGGCCTTCGAGTTCGAGTTCATGGGCGGATCGATGGGCTCGGTGGTCGGCGAGCGCTTCGTGCGGGGCGCGCGCGTGGCCTGCGAGAACCGCATGGCGTTCGCCTGCGTGTCCGCTTCGGGTGGCGCGCGCATGCAGGAAGGCGTCGCGTCGCTGATGCAGATGGCCAAGACCACCGCGGCGCTGCAGGCGCTCGCCAAGGCCAAGTTGCCGTTCGTGTCGATCCTCACCGACCCGACGATGGGCGGCGTGTCGGCGAGCTTCGCTTTCGTGGCCGACGTGGTCATCGCGGAGCCGGGCGCGCTGATCGGCTTCGCAGGCCCTCGCGTGATCGAGCAGACGGTGCGCGAGAAGCTGCCCGAGGGCTTCCAGCGCGCCGAGTTCCTGCTCGAGAAGGGCGCGATCGACATGATCGTCGACCGCCGGGCGCTCCGTGACGAACTCGCGCGTCTCCTCGCGCTGATGATGCGCGCGCCCGTGCCCGCAGGCTAGCACTGCGCATGTCGCGCGCGCGGCCCGCGGACCTCGAGGGCTGGCTCGCCTACCTCGAGACGCTGCACCCCAGGGCGATCGCCATGGGGCTCGCGCGCGTCGGCGAGGTGCTCGCGCGGATGGGCATTGCGCTCGATGGCCCGGTGGTCACGGTCGCCGGCACCAACGGCAAGGGTTCCACCGTGGCGATGATCGACGCGATGCTGCGCTGCGCGGGCTACCGTACCGGCCGCTACATGTCGCCGCACCTCTCCCGCTACAACGAGCGTGTCGCGATCGGCGGCGTGCCGGTCGACGACGCGACGGTGGTCGAGGCGTTCCACGCGGTCGAGGACGCGCGAGTCGCCGTCGACCCGCCGACGCCGCTCACCTACTTCGAGTTCGGCACGCTCGCGGCGTTCGCGGTCTTCGCGCGAGAGAAGCTCGATGGGGTCGTGCTCGAGGTGGGGCTTGGTGGGCGGCTCGACGCGGTGAACGTCATCGACCCGGACGTCGCGGTGCTGACGTCCGTGGACCTCGACCACCAGGACTTTCTCGGGCCGACGCGCGAGCACATCGGCCGCGAGAAGGCGCACGTGTTCCGTGCCGGCCGCGCCGCGGTGTGCGGCGATCCCGACCCGCCGTCGTCGGTGATCGGGCACGCACGCGCGATCGGTGCGCACCTGTGTCGCATCGGCATCGACTACGGTGCGGTGGCAGAGGGCGCGCAGTGGCGCTACTTCGGCCCGGGGGGGCCTCGCTACGGGCTGCCGATGCCGGCGCTGCGCGGCGGCTACCAGCTCGGCAACGCGGCGACCGCGATCGCTGCGCTGGCGTTCCTGCGCGACGTGCTCCCGGTGCCCGCCGGGGCCATCCGCGACGGGCTGGTGCGGGTCGAACTGCCTGGACGGTTCCAGGTCCTGCCGGGACGACCGACGATCGTGCTCGACGTGGCGCACAACCCGCATGCCGCACGCGCGTTCGCCGAGGCGCTGGGCAACATGGGGTATCACCCGCGGACCACGGCGGTGTTCGGGATGCTCGCGGACAAGGACATCGACGGCGTGATCGCGGCGGTCGGGTCGCGCATCGACCGCTGGCACGTCGCCACGCTGCCGGGACCGCGCGGTGCCTCCGGCGACGCATTGCAGGCTCGTCTCGCGGTTGCCGGCGTGGCCGCACCGGCGATTCGCGCGTTCCCCGATGTTGCGACGGCGTACCGGGCCGCGGTCGATGACGCGACCGAGGCTGATAGAATCGTCGTGTTCGGCTCCTTTCTCACGGTGGCTGCTGCGATGGCGGCGCGCCGCTAGCGGAAGCGGTCGACGTCTCGTCCCGATGCGGCGCCGACGGCGCGCCGAATGGCCCCATGCCCGACCCCATCGAACCCCAACTCGACGAACTGCGTCGCCGCGCGCGTCGGCGCCTGATCGGCGCGATCGTGCTCGCGCTGGCGGCGGCGGTGCTCGTGCCGATGCTGCTCGAGTCCGACCCCAAACCGCTCGGCGAGGACGTGTCCGTCAGGATTCCGCCCGTCGACGACGCGAAGTTCGTGAGCAAGCTCGGCGACAAGGGCAAGGTGCCCGCCGAGCAGCCGACTGTTGCCAAGGCGATGCCGGAGCCCCCGAAGGCCGAGCCCGCCACGCCGGTGGCGGCCCCGGCTGCGCAAGCGACGCCCGCGAAGGACGTCGGTGCGCCCGGGCCGGCCCCGTCGAGCGCGCTGACGCAGGCCGAGCAGCGCGTCATCTCGCCGCAGTCGAAACCGGCATCCGGGACCGATGGCACCGGGGCGTCGGCAACGGCCGCGAGCAAGGCGCCGGCACTGGTCACGGGCGGGACGGCGGCACCGTCCACCGAGCCGCCGAAGTCGGCCGACGCGACGAAGGCCGCGAAGTCCGCGGAACCCGCCAAGCCGGCGACGGGGCCGACGGCGGTGGATGCGCCGAAATCTGCCGAACCCGCGGCAGCGGGTGCGGGTGCCTACAGCGTGCAACTCGCGGCGTTCGCGGATGACAAGGGCGCGAACTCGCTCGCCGCGAAGCTCAAGCGGGCCGGCCATCCCGCCTACACCGAGCCCTATGAGACCTCCCGAGGACGCGTATGGCGCGTGCGGGTCGGCCCGTACCCGTCGCGCGAGGCTGCCGAGTCGGCGCGCGTCAAGCTCAAGGCCGAAGGGCAAAACGGCATCCTCGCCGCCGCGAAGTAGCACCGCGCACGGCCCGGTCGCCTTGGGCGCGAGGACGATGAGGTGACCGCTTTCGACGTGGCCGTTGTCGCCGTGATCGCGCTCTCCGCGCTGTTCGGCTTGCTGCGCGGCATCGTGCGCTCGCTGGTCGGGCTTGCGGCCTGGGTGACGGGCTTCGTGCTCGCGATCGGCTTCGCGCCCTCTGTCGCCGCCGTTCTGCCCACGTTCCCGGACGCGCCGCTGCTGCCGCTGGCGCTCGCGTTCGTGCTGGTGTTCGTGCTCGCGCTCGTCGCCGGCGCGCTCGTCGCATGGCCTCTGCACGCCGTGGTCCACAAGGCGGGACTGGGCTTCGTCGACCGGGGCCTGGGCGGCGTGTTCGGGGTCGCGCGCGGCGCCGTGCTCGTGCTCGCGTTCGTGCTGGTGGCGGGACTCACTACCCTGCCGTCGCGCGATTGGTGGCAAAATTCGACCTTCGCTTCGCCGTTCGAGGCGGCCGCGCTGTCGCTGCGGCCGTGGCTGCCGCCGCAGTGGGCGCAGCGGCTTGCCTACCCGGACCGGCGAACGGCCCCGGCGCCACGTAAGGTCTAAGACGCGATGTGCGGCATTCTCGGTGTGGTCGCGCACACACCCGTCAACCAGCTGCTCTACGACGGCCTGCTGCTGCTGCAGCACCGGGGACAGGACGCCGCCGGGATCGTCACGAGCGAGGGCCCGGTGTTCCACATGTACAAGGGCCCGGGGCTCGTGCAGAACGTGTTCCGGACGCGCAACATGCGCGACCTCTCCGGCAGCACCGGCATCGCCCACTGCCGCTACCCAACCGCAGGCAGCGCGTTCTCGGATCTCGAGTCGCAGCCGTTCTACGTGAACTCGCCGTTCGGCATCACGCTCGGCCACAACGGCAACCTCACCAATTCGGCGCGCCTGAAGCACGAGCTCCGGGAGCAGGACTTCCGGCACGTCAACACCAACAGCGACAGCGAGGTGCTGCTGAACGTGCTCGCGCTCGAGCTGGAGCGCGCGGCGAGCCACCACCGACTGGACCCCGACGCGATCTTCCGCGCGGTGGCCGGCGTGCACCGGCGCTGCCGCGGCGCCTACGCGGTCGTGGCGATGATCGCGGGCCACGGCCTCGTCGCGTTCCGCGACCCGTTCGGCATCCGTCCGCTGTGCATCGGCCACAACGACGCGCTCGGCGGCAGCGAATACCTGGTCGCCTCCGAGTCCGTCGCGGTCGAGGCGCTCGGCTTCAGGCTGCTGCGCGACGTCGAGCCCGGCGAGGCGGTGTTCGTCGATCTCTCGGGCTCGCTGCACTCCCGGCAGTGCGCCGACGATCCGCGGCTGCAGCCCTGCATCTTCGAGTACGTCTACCTCGCGCGGCCGGATTCGGTGATCGACGGGACGTCCGTGTACCAGGCGCGCATGAAGATGGGTGCCGAACTCGCGGCGCGGATCGGCGTGATGCCGGAGGCGCAGGACATCGACGTCGTGATCCCCATTCCGGACTCGAGCCGCCCGTCCGCGCTCGAGCTCGCGAACCGGCTCGCGCTGCCGTACCGCGAAGGGTTCATCAAGAACCGCTACATCGGACGCACGTTCATCATGCCGGGGCAGGCGATCCGCAAGAAGAGTGTCCGCCAGAAGCTCAATCCGATCGTCAGCGAGTTCCACGGCAAGGTGGTGCTGCTCGTCGACGACTCGATCGTGCGCGGCACGACGTCCCGCGAGATCGTGCAGATGGCGCGCGAGGCGGGCGCGCGCAAGGTCTACTTCGCCTCCGCGGCGCCGCCGGTGCGCTATCCGAACGTGTACGGCATCGACATGCCCACTCCGCTCGAGCTGGTCGCGAACGGCCGTACCGAGGCCGAGGTCGCGCGGGAGATCAGCGCCGACCTGCTGATCTACCAGGAGATCGCCGCCCTGAAGCGCGCGGTCCGCGGTGCGAATCCCCGGCTGTCCGATTTCGAGGCCTCGTGCTTCGACGGCCGGTATGTCACCGGCGACATCACCGCCGACTACCTCACGCACCTCGCGGACCACCGCGACGAACAGCGCGGCAACGACGATCCGGACCTGGTCGACGCCGCGCGCGAGGGCGTGGCCGGCTGACGGGCGGTCGTGCGGCGTCTTTGACGCCCGGGCGAGTGGCCCGGTATACTCGACCCGCGCCGATTTGAGGCTTCAGCTTGCGGGCGCGTAACAAATGCCGCTAAAGCGAGGACCGCTCCAGCCCGGGGATTCCGGGCGGGGCACACGAAACCCGTCCGGCTCTGCGGCTCGACGGGTTTTTTGTTTGCGGACGACCTGGCAATGACCGAACGCGAATCGCGCGGCTTCACCACCACGATCCTGCATTCCGACCGCGGCGCCGCGATCGAGCACGGTGCGTTGCACAAGCCGCTGCACGTCTCGGTCGCCTACGGCTACCGCGACGCGCGCGACCTGGCCGCGGTGTTCCAGGGGCGCCAGCCGGGCCACGTCTACGGGCGGCAAGGCAACCCGACCTCCGCGGCGCTCGAGGCCAAGGTCAATGCGATGGAGGAAGGCGTCGCAACCGTGTCCTTCGCCACCGGGATGGCGGCGATCGCCGCCGCGACGCTCGCGCTGCTGCGCGCGGGCGACCACGTCGTCGCGAGCCACTACCTGTTCGGCAACACCAACAGCCTGTTGCAGACGCTTCAGGGGCACGGCACGCAGGTCACCTTCGTCGATGCCACGGCAGTGACGGAGGTCGAGCAGGCGATCCGGCCCGAAACGCGCATGGTGTTCGTCGAGACGATCGCGAACCCCCGCACGCAGGTCGCCGACCTCGCGCGCATCGGCGCGCTGTGCGAGGCGCGGAGCATCCTCTACGTCGTCGACAACACGATGACCTCGCCCTGGCTGTTCCGCCCGAAGTCGGTCGGCGCGGGGCTCGTCGTCAATGCCCTCACCAAGTACGTCGGCGGCCACGGCAATGCGCTGGCCGGCAGCATCACCGACACCGGCCGCTTCGACTGGACCCGCTGGCCCAACATCCTGCCGGCGTATCGCGGTGCGGATCCGCGGCTGTGGGGCATCACGCAGATCCGCAAGAAGGGGCTGCGCGACTTCGGCGGCACGCTCTCGCCTGAGCAGGCGCACCACATTGCCGTGGGGGCGGAGACGCTCGCGCTGCGCATGGGCCGCCAGTGCGAGAACGCCGGCGCTCTCGCTCGCTTCCTCGCCGCGCATCCGCGCGTCGCGCGCGTGCACTACCCGGGACTGACGCAGCACCCGCAGCACGCCATCGCGCGGGAGCTGTTCCGCGACTTCGGTGCACTGCTGTCCTTCGAGGTCGACCCCGCGCTCGACGTGTTCGAGTTCCTGAACCGCCTGCGCATCGTCGTGCTGTCGTCGAACCTGGGCGACAACCGCACGCTCGCGATTCCTGTCGCACACACGATCTTCTGGGAGATGGGCGCGGCGCGACGCGCGGAGATGGGCATCGAGGACTCGCTCGTGCGCGTCTCGGTCGGCATCGAGGACGAAGGTGACCTGATCGCGGATTTCGCGCAGGCCTTCGGATAGCGGCCAGGTTGCGCGGTGAGCGGCGCGCGCTCACCCGGCGGACTGCGCCGCACCCCGCTGCCGGCAGCCACGTGACCATCGGCGCATAATGCATGCAGCAGCGAAGCCCGAGCCACGCCATGAGCGACACACCGAGGACCATCAGGAAGTACCCGAATCGCCGGCTGTACGACGTTGCCAACGACGGCTACATCACCCTGGCGGACGTCAAGCAGCTGGTGCTGAAGAACGTCGACTTCGAGGTCGTCGATGCAAGATCCGGCGCGGACATCACCCGCTCGATCCTGCTGCAGATCATTCTCGAGGAGGAGTCCGGCGCCACGCCGATGTTCAGTGCGGAAATGCTGGCCCAGATCGTGCGTTTCCATGGCACGGCCCAGCAGACGATGGTGGGCGCGTACATGGAGGAGAATGTCAACACGCTGCTCGGCATCCAGAGGAAGCTGCAGGAACCGACGCGACCGAGCCCGGACGACACGGTGCGTCTGACCCCCGATCTGTGGCGGCAGTGGATGCAGCTGCAGGCTCCGGCAATGCAGGCGATGCTCTCCGATTTCCTGGAGCAGGGCGCCAGGCGGTTCATGGACAAGCAGTAGCGCACGCTTTCCGAATCCGGCGCCGGATCGGAAGTCGTCAAAGCTGCGTCGAATAGCCGCCGTCCAGCGGGATCGCGGCACCGGTCAGGAAGCCGGACGCGGCGCTGGCCAGGAACACGGCGACTCCCGCGAAGTCGTCGATGTGACCCCAGCGGCCGGCCGGTGTGCCGGCGAGCACTTTCTGGTCGAGCCCCGGGATCTCCGTGCGTCCACGTCGCGTGAGGTCGGTGTCGACCCAGCCGGGCAGCACCGCGTTGACCTGGATGTTGTCCGGCGCCCACGTCACGGCCAGCGACTTCGTCAGTTGCACGATGCCGCCCTTGCTCGCGCCGTAGACCGGACCGAACGACGCACCGAAGATCGACAGCATCGAGCCGATGTTGACGATCTTGCCGCCGCCCGCGCGCTTCATGTGCGGATAGGCGCTGCGGGAGCAGAGGAACGCACTCGTCAGGTTGGCGTCGAGCACGCGCCGCCACTCGTCGAGCGAAAGCTCCTGCGCGGGCTTGCGGATGTTGATCCCGGCGTTGTTGACCAGGATGTCGAGCCGGCCACGCCACGCGACGGCTTCGTCGACCATCGCCTGGACCGAGTTCTCGTCGGTCACGTCCACGCTGACGGCGAGCGCCTCGACGCCGAGCGACTGGAGCTCCACCACTGCCGCGCCCGACTTCTCCGCGTTGCGCGCCGCGACGACGACGCTCGCACCGGCGCCGGCAAGGCCCCGCGCCATGCCCAAGCCGATGCCGCCGTTGCCGCCGGTGACGATGGCCACCCGGCCACGCAGATCGAACAGATTGCCTCATCGGGTGCTCCCCTCCAGCGTTGCTCGGAATGGTACGGCGATCCGTGGTCCTGTCCCCGCTGCTGCCGTGGCGGTTACTCAGGCGATCTCGCGGCGCACCAGGCCTTCCGCGCCGGCCTCGAGCCAGTGGCCGCGGTCGTGCCAGTCGGCGAGCACGATGCGTTCGCATGGCGGCCGTCGACGTCGACGTGGTGCGTCGCGGGGCGGTGCGTGTGGCCGTGGATCATCCGCGCGACGCCGTGCGCGCGGAACGCCGCCACGACGGCGTCCTCCGCGACGTCGAGGATCGACTCGGGCTTCTGCACCGACTGGTCGCGGCTCTTCCTGCGCAGGCTGCGCGCGATCCAGCGTCGCACGAAGGCCGGCAGCGCGAGCAGGCGGCGCCGGGTCTCCGGGGTGCGCATGCGCGCGCGGTAGCGCTGGTAATCGAGGTCCGAGGTACAGAGCTCGTCGCCGTGGAGCAGGACTGTCGGCACGCCGTTCACGTCGACGACCAGCTGCTCGGGCAGCAGCGTGGCACCGGTGTCGCGCTCGAAGCGCGCCCCGTAGAGGAAATCGCGGTTGCCCTGCATGACGTGCACGGGCACGCCGTCATCGGTGACGCCGCGCAGCGCCGCGGCGATGCGCGCAGCGAACGGATCGTCGAGCTGGTCGTCGCCGATCCACCAGTCGTAGAGGTCGCCCAGCACGTAGACCACGGCGGCCGCGCGCGCCGGCCCGGCGCAGAACGCCTCGAACGCCGCCGCGGTCGCCGGGCGGTCGGGCGACAGGTGGAGGTCGGACAGGAACAGCGTCGGCTGCATCGGCGGGCCGCGCGCCGTGCGCGACAGCGCGTACGCTCGTTGCCGCGCCCGCGCGAGGCTAGGCGAGCACTTCCGCCTTGCGGATCACGACGTCCTCGCCCGGGACGTTCTCGTGGGGTCCGCTGCGGCCCGTCCCCACGTTCTTGATGCGGTCGACGACGTCGGTGCCCTCGACGACCTTGCCGAAGACGCAATAGCCCCAGCCCTGCGGGCTCGGGCCCTTGTAGTCGAGGAAGTCGTTGTCGGCGACGTTGATGAAGAACTGGGCGGTCGCCGAGTGCGGGTCGTTGGTGCGCGCCATCGCCACCGTGTACTTGCGGTTCTTGAGGCCGTTGCCGGCTTCGTTCGCGACCGGCGCACGCGTCGGCTTCTGCTTCATGCCGGGGGCGAAGCCGCCGCCCTGGATCATGAAGCCGTCGATCACCCGGTGGAACACGGTGTCGTCGTAGTGGCCGTCCTGCGCGTACTGCAGGAAGTTGGCGACCGTCGCCGGAGCGTTCTCGTCGTCGAGCTCGACGACGATCGCGCCGTGATTGGTGTCGAGGCGGACCTTGCGCATGGGAAATTCCTTTACTTGACGGCGACCATGGCCGCGGACTTGATGACGATGGCTTCCTTCGGCAGGTTCTGGTGCATGCCGCTGGCGGCGGTGGGGGCCTTGGCGATCTTCTGCACGACGTCCATGCCGGAGACGACCTTGCCGAACACGGTGTAGCCGATGCCCTGCGGATCCGCCGAGCGGTAGTTCAGCGACTTGTTGTCGTTGACGTTGATGAAGAACTGCGCGGTGGCGGAGTTCGGGTCCGGCGTCCGGGCCATCGCGATCGTGCCGGGGACGTTCAGCAGGCCGGCCTTGCTTGCCGACTCGGCCTCGTTGACCACCGGTGCCTTCGTCGGCTTCTGCCAGAGCTCCGCGGTGAAGCCGCCGCCCTGGATCATGAAGCCGTCGATCACGCGGTGGAACACCGTGCCGTTGTAGTGCCCGGCCTTCACGTAGTCGAGGAAGTTCGCGACGGTCTTCGGCGCGGCGTCGGGATAGAGCTCGAGTCGGATCTTGCCGGCGGTGGTGTCGAACTCCACCTGGGGATTCGCGGCGAGCGCGGCCGACGGCGCGGCGAGGGCGAGCGCGACGCTGGCGATCGCGAGGACGTGACGGATCATCGGGGTACCTCCGTGCAAGGGAATGGGAGAGTTCAGCGCGCGACGCCGAGAAGGTCGCGGGCGAGCTTCAGCTTCTGCGGCACCGCCTTGTTGCCCTTGTCGAGCGCGGCGGCGCGCTCGAAGTGGACGACCGCGAGGCGCGTGTGGACGTCGCCCAGGTTCTCGTGGGCGATCGCGTAGTCGGGCGCCGCGGCGATCGCGAGCTCGAGCTCCTCGCGGGCAAGCGCGTAGTTGCCGCCGGCCGCGTAGAGCACCGCGAGGTTGTTGCGCGGCTCCGGCAGCTCGGGATAGTCGGCGACGATCGCGCGCAGCGCCGCCACCGCGTCGGCCGCCCGCCCGGTGTCGGCGAGCACGACCGCCTTGAGGAACCGCGCCTGCGGCTCGCGCGGACGCGTCGCGATCAGCAGGTCGAGCCTGGCCAGTGCCTCGTCGTAGCGCTTGGCGTTGGCGAGGTCGCGGGCCTCGCCGAGCCCCTGCGCGTACGCGCGTCGCGCCACGTCGTCGTACTCGGCCGGCAGCGGCGGCGCCTGCTCCTCCTTCGGCAGCGGCGGCGCCGGCGACTGCGCGCCGGCCGGGAGGCCGGGGGACAGCGCGAGCACCAGCGCGATCGCGGGCGCAGCGAGGTGGCGGAGAGCGCGGAAGGTCATCGGACCGGAAGGACGCATCAGGTCCGCGATTCTAGCAGCCGCGCGGGTCCCGCCCCCGGCGGGCGACCTCGCGCGGTCAGAGCTTGCCCAACGCCGTCTCGAGGCGCTTGCGCACTTCGGTGCCGAGCGCCTCGACCTCCGGCCTGGCCGACGAGCTTCATCACCGCGAGCGGATCCATGCACTCGACGACGGTGTGGCCGGCCGCATCGACACGCACGACGACATTGCAGGGCAGCAGTGCGCCGATCGCGGGCTCGGCGGCGATCGCCTGGCTCGCGAATTGGGGATTGCACGCGCCGAGGATCTTGTACGGGGCGACGTCGAGGTCGAGCTTCTTCTTCATCGTCGCCTTGACGTCGATCTCGGTGAGGATGCCGAAGCCCTGCTCGGCGAGCGCGGCGGTGATGCGCGTCATCGCGTCGTCGAAGCCGTAGGGAACCGTCTTGCCGAAAGCGTAGGCAGCCATGTCGTCTCCTCGAGTGAGGTCGTAGATCGTGCGGAGGCGGGATCGTCGCGTCTGTGCCGAAGGTCACACAGCGAGCGGACCGACCGCCGCAGGAAGCGGCAGGGGCACGCCGTCCGGCAGGCGCAGCCCGAACGTTCCGCGAAGGAGCGCCGGCAGCGCGTCGCGGTCGATGGGCGTCGTGCGCACGTCGCCGCCGCCGCGGTCCTCGGTGTAGTCGAGGTTCTGCAGCACGCGCCGCACCGCGGGCGTGGCCAGCTGCACGGTGAACGTGGTGACGAATCGCGACGCCGGATGCGTGGACACGTACCAGTTCGCCATCTCCAGGTCCGGGGGCGCCGCGGGTTCGAGCGTGAACGCGTAGAGATCGAGGAAGCCCTCGCCGGTCTCGAGCTGCAGCACGAAGGCCCGCCTTCGCGCGCGAGCCGGTAGCGCCAGGCGTGCTGCGCGACCGGCACGTCGGCGACGAGCGGCAGCGGCGCGAGCAGCGTGTTGCCGCCGAAGCCGACGTCGGCGACGAACCGCTCGCCGGCGACGGTGACGAGGAGCAGCTGGTGCGTGCGCGGCAGGGGCCGGGTGGCGCGGTAGCGCACGCGCGCGGCGAGCGGCACGACGTCGAAGCCGAGCGCCTCGAGCGCGAGCGCGAACAGCCGGTTCTGCTCGAAGCAGTAGCCGCCGCGCCCGCCATGCACGAGCTTCGCCTGCAGCGACGCCGCGTCGAGCGCGATGCCGCGCTGCCACAGCACGTCGAGGTTCTCGAACGGGATCGATGCGGCGTGCGCCTCGTGCAGTGCCGCAAGGGTCGCAAGGTCGGCTGCCGCCGACCGCCGGCCGGCCGATGCGGTCGAGGTAGGCGTCGAGGTCGAACGCCTCGGCGTGCTCCACCATCACGACTCCGCGAGGCGTCGCGCGGTCTCGTCGATCAGCCGCCGCGCGATCGACACCGAGGGTGGCAGCGGCGGCAGCGCGTCGGCGGCGAACCAGCGCGCCTCGGCGATCTCCGCGTCCTCGCAGCGGATCTCGCCACCGGCGTACTCGGCGGTGAACGCGATCATCAGCGAGTGCGGGAACGCCCACGACTGGCTGCCGAAGTAGCGCAGGTCGCGTACCTCGACGCCCACCTCCTCGCGCACCTCGCGCGCGAGGCAGTCCTCGATCGTCTCGCCGGGCTCGACGAAGCCGGCGAGCGCGCTGAACATGCCGGTCGGGAAGCGGTGCGCGCGCGCGAGCAGGATCTCGCGCCCGCGCGTGACGAGCGCCATCATCGCCGGCGACACGCGCGGGTAGGCGACGTAGCCGCAGGCCGGGCACTCCTTGGCCCGCTCGCCCGCCTTGTCGCGCGTCGGCGTGCCGCAGCGGCCGCAGTAGTCGGTGCGTCCGATCCCACTCGACGACCTGGAACGCGCGCGCGGCGAGCGCGAGCAGCGGGTCGGGCAGGCGGAAGAACAGCGCGCGCAGGCCCGTGAACGCAAGGCCGGGGCGCTCCGGAGCGTCATCGGGCAGCGCGATCGCGACGCAGGGCGCGCCGGCAAGCTCGCCCAGGTAGTGCCGCTCGCCGCGTAGCCCGGCGGCCTCGACGGCCGCCAGCGTGGGGATCGCGGGGGCGTCGTCGCGTCCCCCCACGGCGATCTTGCCGTCGCGGAAGGCGAATGCCAGCGCGGTGCCCGGCAGCTCGGTCGGTAGCGCGTGCGCGGGGTGGAAGCCTTCGGGCGTGTGCACTTACTTACGAGAGCTTCATCGGCAGCGTGCGCACCCGCTTGCCGGTGGCGGCGAAGATCGCGTTGGCCAGCGCCGGTGCCACCACCGGCGTTCCGGGCTCGCCGACGCCGGTCGGCGCGGCCGTCGACGGCACGATGTGCACCTCGATCTTCGGCGCCTCGTTGATGCGCAGCGCCGGGTAGTCGTGGAAGTTCGACTGTTCGACGACGCCGTCCTTGAGCGTGATCGCGCCGTACAGCGCCGCCGACAGCCCGTAGCCGATGCCGCCTTCCATCTGGGCACGCACGTTGTCCGGGTTGACCGCGATGCCGCAGTCGACCGCGCAGACGACGCGGTCGACGGTGAACGAGTTGTCGGCCTTCACCGTCACCTCGACCACCTCCGCGACGTAGCTGTTGAACGACTCGTGCACGGCAATGCCGCGACCGCGCTTCTCGCCGGACTTGCCCGGCGCAAGCGGCTTGCCCCAGCCGGCTTCCTTCGCCGCAAGCTCGAGCACCGCGAGGTGGCGCGGGTGCTTGGCGAGCAGCCCGCGCCGGAACTCGACCGGGTCCTTCTTCGCCGCCGCCGCGAGCTCGTCGACGAACGTCTCGGTCGAGTAGGCCGTGTGCGTCGAGCCGACCGAGCGCCACCACAGTACCGGCACGGGCAGCTTCGGCGAGTGCAGGTCGACGTGGATCGCGGGCAGCGCGTACGGGAGGTTCGACGCGCCCTCGACCGACGTCGCGTCGACGCCGTCCTTGATCATGCCCGACTCGAACGCCGTGCCGGCGGCGATCGACTGGCCGACCAGCCGGTGCTGCCAGCCGACGACGTTGCCGCCGGCGTCGAGACCGGCCTTCAGCGTGTGGAAGAACGCCGGCCGGTAGTAGCCCGCGCGCATGTCGTCCTCGCGCGTCCAGACCAGCTTCACCGGCACGTTGCGCTGCCCGGCGCGGGCGAGCGCCAGCGCGATCGACGCGCACTCGAGCAGGTAGTCGGCAGCCGGGTTGGCGCGGCGCCCGAAGCTGCCGCCGGCGAAGAGCATGTTGATCTTCACCTGTTCCGGCTTGACCCCGAAGTACTTGGCCAGCGCGAACTGGTCGCCGGTGTGCATCTGCGCGCCGTTCCAGACCTCGATCGTGTCGTCGTCGGCGATGCGGATCACGCAGTTCAGCGGCTCCATCGCGGCGTGCGCGAGGTAGGGGAACTCGTAGGACGCCTCCAGCACGCGTGCCGCGCCCGCGATCGCCTTGGCGGCGTCGCCTTCGCTGCGCGCCACCGCGCCGGGTTGCTCGGCCGCCTTGCGGAAGCCGGCCATGATCTCCGCCGAGGAGCCCTTGTACGCGCCGCTCTCGTCCCACTGCACCTTGAGCGCGTCGCGGGCCTTCTTCGCCGACCAGAAGTTGCTGGCCAGCACGGCCACACCGGTCGGGATCTCGACCACCTGGCGCACGCCGGGGATGCCCTGCACGCCGGCCGCGTCGAAGCTCGCGACCTTCGCGCCGAAGCGCGGCGGATGCGCGACCAGCGCGGTCAGCATGCCGGGAAGCTTCTGGTCCTGCGTGAAGATCGCGGTGCCGTTCGACTTCGCCTTCGAGTCCACGCGCGGCACGTGCTTGCCGATGTAGGTGAAGTCCTTCGGATCCTTGAGCTTCACCTCCGCCGGCACGGCTTGCGAGGCGGCCGCCGCGGCGAGCTCGCCGAACGTCGCCTTGCGGTTGCTGCCCGCGTGCGTCACCACGCCGCCCTTGACCGTGAGCGATGCGGCCGGCACGTTCCAGCGCTGCGCGGCCGAGGCGACCAGCATCGCGCGCGCGGTCGCGCCGGCCTTGCGCAGCTGCTCCCACGAGTTGGCGATCGCGGTGGAGCCGCCGGTGCCCTGCGCGGGCCCCCACAGCAGGTTGTTGTAGCGCGAGGCGTCGGCGGGTGCGCCCTCGACCTTCACCTGCCCCCACGCGGCGTCGAGCTCGTCGGCGACGATCGTCGCGAGACCCGTGTAGGAGCCCTGGCCCATTTCCAGGTGCTTGCTCACCACGGTGACCGTGTTGTCGGCGCCGATCCTGACGAAGGCATTGGGCGCGAACGCCGTACCGGACTTCGCGGCGGCGGCACCTTGCGCGGACGCCGGCACGTGGACGCCGAGGACCAGCCCGGCGGAGAGCGCGCCGCCGGCCTTGAGGAAGCCGCGGCGGGAGACGTTTTCAATGCGGATGTCGTTCATCGCCATGTCTCCGTTCAACCCAGCGCCTTCGCCGCTTCCTTGATCGCGGCGCGGATGCGGGGATAGGTCGCGCAGCGGCACAGGATGCCCGTCATCGCCTCGTCGATGTCGGCGTCCGTCGGCCGCTTCTTCTTCGCGAGCAGCGCCGCCGCGGCCATCACCTGGCCCGACTGGCAATAGCCGCACTGGGGCACGTCGAGCTTCTCCCACGCGGCCTGGACGGCGGCGGCCTCCCTGGTCTTCGCGCCCTCGATCGTGGTGATCTCGACACCCTGCTTGAGCGAGGACAGCGGCGTCGCGCAGGCGCGTACCGGCTGGCCCTCGATCCAGACCGTGCACGCGCCGCACACGGCGATGCCGCAGCCGTACTTGGTGCCGGTCATCGACAGATAGTCGCGCAGGATCCAGAGCAGCGGCGTGTCGCCGGGAACGCTGGCGGCGATATCGACGCGTTCCTTGTTGATGAAGAGCGTGGGCATCGGGAACTCCGGGGAGGGGTCGTCCGCGGTACGGCGGGAAGGGCGAAACATGGTAGGTCATCGACACCGGGTTGCCAATTGGCGGCGGCGATGGGCGGTGGACATCGCACACGGGCGGCGGAACCACGGGTCCGCGGGGTGACGCGGGCGTATAATCCGCCGCTTGCTCTTGCCGCCCGGGACCGCCATGGAAGCCGAAGCCCTGAACCAGATCGCCAACTCGCTCGCGGGCCTCAAGGAGCGTTCCGCGGCGATGCGGAGGTATCTTTGACTTCGACGTCAAGGCCGCGCGGCTGACCGAGGTCGCGCGGGAGCTCGAGGACCCGAAGGTCTGGGACGATCCCGAGCGTGCCCAGTCGCTCGGCAAGGAGAAGAAGGCGCTCGAGGGGGTCGTCGACACGCTGACGTCGATCGACGCCGGTCTCGCCGACTCGGCGCGAGCTGTTCGAGCTCGCGCGCGTCGAGAACGACGACGCCACGCTGTCCGCGGTGCGCGACGACATCGCGGGGATCGAGTCGACGGGTGGCCGACCTCGAGTTCCGCCGGATGTTCGCCAATCCGATGGATCCGGCGAACTGCTTCGTCGACATCCAGGCCGGCAGCGGCGGCACCGAGGCGCAGGACTGGGCGCAGATGCTGCTGCGCATGTACACGCGCTACTGCGAGCGCAAGGGCTACAAGGCCGACGTGCTCGAGGTCTCCGACGGCGACGTCGCCGGCATCAAGAGCGCGTCGATCAAGGTCGAGGGCGAGTACGCCTTCGGGCACCTGCGCACCGAGACCGGCATCCACCGCCTGGTGCGCAAGAGCCCGTTCGACGCCAACGCGCGGCGCCACACGTCGTTCGCGAGCGTCTTCGTCTACCCGGAGGTCGACGACTCGATCGAGGTCGAGATCAACCCGGCCGACCTGCGCATCGACACCTACCGGGCGTCGGGCGCGGGCGGCCAGCACATCAACAAGACCGACTCCGCGGTGCGGATCACGCACCTGCCGACCAACATCGTCGTGCAGTGCCAGAACGACCGCTCGCAGCACCGCAACCGCGCCGAGGCGATGTCGATGCTCAAGGCCAAGCTCTACGAGCTGGAGCTGCGCAACCGCCAGGCGGAGCAGCAGAAGCTCGAGGACACCAAGACCGACATCGGCTGGGGGCACCAGATCCGGAGCTACGTGCTCGACCAGTCGCGGATCAAGGACCTGCGCACCAACCACGAGGTCGGCAACACGCAGGCGGTGCTCGACGGCGATCTCGACGACTTCATCGCCGCGAGTCTGAAGCAGGGGGTGTGATGGGGACGTCCTCGCCCGCGCCGGCCATCCCGATCGCGGCGCCGGCGGACTCGCTCCCGGCGGGTCTTCCGCAAGTGCTCGACGCCGTGTGGAGCGCGCTCGCCCGTGGCGTGCAGGAGCGCTGGACGCCCTGGGCGCTGCCGATGCTCGCGACGGTCGGTTCGCGCGGCCAGCCCGAGGCGCGCGTGATCGCCCTGCGCGGTGCCGATCGCGCGACGCGCACGCTCACCTTCCACACCGACGTTCGGAGCGCCAAGGCCGCCGCGCTGGCGGCGGAGCGACGTGCGGCCGTGACGTTCTGGGATCCGGGCGACGCGGTCGAGGCCCGCTTCACCGGCCGCATGTCCCTGCACCACGAAGACGACCTTGCCCTGGCCTCTTGGCAGGACGCGTCCGCCCTGTCGAAGAGCGCCGCGGCGATCGCGCTCGCCCCCGGCACGCCGCTGACCCGCGCGACGCCGTTCGAGCAACTGGTGCAGGAAGGCAGCGCCGACATGGCGTTCTCGCACTTCGCGGCGCTGGTCCTCGAGATCGAGACGCTCGACTGGCTCTGGCTCGGGCCCCGTGACCTGCGCCGCGCGCGCTTCGAATGGGGCGGACGCGACGGGGCCGGGCAATGGATCGTGCCCTGATCGCTGTTCACCTCACCCGACCCCTCACGCCATGAACGACACCGCCGCGCCCGGCGCCACCCCGCCGCCCGACGAGAACGCCATCATCGCGGAACGCCGCCAGAAGCTCGCGGCGCTGCGCGCGACAGGGACAGGCGTTCCCGAACGACTTCCGGCGCACGGCGCTCGCCGCGGATCTGCACGCGCGACATGCCGGCGACGACAACGCGAAGCTCGAGCCGGCCGCGATCGAGGTCGCGGTCGCGGGGCGACTGATGCTGAAGCGCGTGATGGGCAAGGCGTGCTTCGGCACGCTGCAGGACATGAGCGGGCGCATCCAGCTCTACGTGACGCTGGACGGCGTCGGCGCGGAGGCGCTCGACGCCTTCAAGCGCTACGACCTGGGCGACATCCTCGGCGCGCGCGGCACGCTGTTCCGCACCAAGACCGGCGAGCTGTCGGTGAAGTGCTCCGAGGTGCGGCTGCTGTCGAAGTCGCTGCGGCCGCTGCCGGAGAAGTTCCACGGCATGACCGACATGGAGCAGCGCTACCGCCAGCGCTACGTCGACCTGATCACCAACGCGCAGTCGCGCGACGTGTTCGTCAAGCGCTCGCAGATCGTGCAGGCGATCCGCGAGTTCTTCGTCGCGCGCGGCTATCTCGAGGTCGAGACGCCGATGATGCACCCGATCCCCGGGGGCGCCGCGGCGCGGCCGTTCGTCACGCACCACAACGCGCTCGACACCGAGCTCTTCCTGCGCATCGCGCCCGAGCTCTACCTCAAGCGGCTGGTCGTCGGCGGCTTCGAGCGGGTGTTCGAGATCAACCGCAACTTCAGGAACGAGGGCATCTCGACCCGGCACAACCCGGAGTTCACGATGCTCGAGTTCTACGAGGCCTACCGCGACTACCACGACCTGATGGACCTCACCGAGGCGCTGTTCCGCGAGGTGGCGCAGAAGGTCGTGGGCACGACGACGCTCGCCTACCAGGGGGAGACGATCGACCTCGGCCGTCCGTTCGATCGCCTGACGATGGCCGAGGCGATCCACAAGTACAACCCGGCGTATCCGCTGGACGAGCTCGGCAAGGCCGAGTACCTGCGCGTGGCACTCGCGCCGTTCGACGTCGAGGTGTTCCCGACCGACGGGCTGGGGCTGCTGCAGCTCAAGCTCTTCGAGGCGACGACCGAGGAACAGCTCGTGCAGCCGACGTTCATCGTCGCGCACCCGACCGACGTCTCGCCGCTCGCGCGGGCGAGCGACGCCAACCCGGCGGTGACCGATCGCTTCGAGCTCTTCATCACCCGTCGTGAGCTCGCCAACGGTTTCTCCGAGCTGAACGATCCCGAAGACCAGGCGGCGCGCTTCCGTGCGCAGGTCGAGGCGCGCGAGGCGGGCGACGAGGAGGCGATGTTCTACGACGCCGACTACGTGCGCGCGCTGGAGTACGGGCTTCCCCCTACGGCGGGCGAGGGCATCGGCATCGACCGGCTGGTGATGCTCCTCACCGACAGCCCGTCGATCCGCGACGTCATTCTGTTCCCGCAACTGAAGCGGGAAGGCTGAGCGCACGCGCCGGATTGACCGGGGTCAACGCGTTTCCGGCGGCTTTGACGCGCGTCAAGTCGACCGGGGGGGTCGATCGCGCATTCGCGGCAACGCGACGCCCAAGGACTTGACGCACGTCAACGTGCCAGCGCCGCGGCCGACTGCGCTACCCGTGGACCGGCGCGCGTAGAATTCCCACGGACGAATCGGCAACGACTCCCGCACGATGAATCAGTCCGTCGACCTCGAGCTCACCGGCATGACCTGCGCCGCCTGCGCGGTGCGGATCGAGAAGGTGCTGAACCGCGCACCCGGCGTGACGGCGGAGGTCAACTTCGCGACCGAGACCGCGCACGTCGAGTTCGACGCCGACCGCACGGCGCCGGAGGATCTGATCGGCATCGTGCGGCGCGCGGGCTACGACGCTGCGCCCGCGCGCGATGCATTCGCCGCCCCCGACGACGTGGCCCGTGAGGCGCAGGCGCGCTACCGGCGCGACCTCGCCGTGTTCGCGCTCGCCGCGCTGTGCACGACGCCGCTCGTCCTGCAGATGGTGTGGATGCTCGCGACCGGCCGCCACGACAACGCGATCGCGCCCTGGCTGCAGTTCGTGCTCGCAGCACCCGTGCAGTTCATCGCCGGCGCACGCTTCTATCGTGGCGCGTGGAACGCGCTTCGCAACGGCACCGCGAACATGGACGTGCTGGTGGCACTTGGCACCACCGTGGCCTTCGTGCTGTCGCTGACGGTGTGGCTGGTGCCGCTCGCAGGCCAGCACGTCTACTTCGAAGCCAGCGCCGTGATCATCACGCTGGTGCTGCTGGGCAAGCTGCTCGAGGGCCGTGCGAAGGCGCGCACCGCCTCGGCGATCCGCGATCTGCTGCATCTCGCCCCGCCGCAGGTGCACCGCTGGGACGGCGAGCGCTACCACACCGTGCCGCTCGCGGAGCTGAAGCGCGGCGAGCGCTTCCTGGTGCGCGCGGGCGAGGCCGTGCCGGTCGACGGCCGGGTGCTTTCCGGGACCTCCGCGGTGAACGAGTCGATGCTGACCGGCGAGTCGCTGCCGGTGGCGAAGAGCCCCGGGGTGAACGTGTTCGCGGGGACGGTCAACGACGACGGTCCGCTCGAATGCGAGGCGATCGCCGTCGGCCAGGCGACGCTCCTTGCCGGCATCGTGCGCCAGGTCGCAGCCGCGCAGGGGTCGAAGGCGCCGGTGCAGCGGCAGGTCGACAAGGTGGCCGGCGTCTTCGTGCCCGCGGTGCTTGCGTTCGCCGTCGCGACGCTGGTCGTCAACGGCTTCCTGCTCTCGGACTGGACCGAGGCGCTGCTGCGGGCCACCGCGGTGCTGGTGATCGCCTGTCCCTGCGCCCTCGGCCTCGCCACGCCGACCGCGCTGATGGTGGGCGTGGGCGAAGGCGCGCGCGCCGGCATCCTGGTCAAGAACGCCGAAGCACTCGAGCACGCGCGCCGGCTCACCACCGTAGTCGTCGACAAGACCGGCACGCTCACTGCCGGCGCGCCGACGGTCGAGTCGATCCACCCGCTGATGCGCCACGCGGAGCACGAGCTGCTGCGGCTCGCGGCGAGCCTCGAGCAGGGTGCGACGCACCCGTTGGCGAAGGCGATCCGGGAGGCGGCGGCACGCCGGGAGCTGATGCCTCTCGCCGTGCAGCACGTGCGCCAGCATCCGGGGCGAGGCGTGGCCGGCGAGCACGGCGGACAACGGCTCGCGCTCGGCTCGCCCGCATTCCTCGCGGACCAGGGCGCGGCGTTCGACACGAGCTCTCTCGCCACGATCCAGTCACGCGGCGCGACCATCGTCGGCCTGGCGGAGCAGGATGCGGTCATCGGCTGGATCGCGCTCGCCGACGCGCTGCGTCCGGATGCCGCGGGCGCGGTACGGGCGCTGCGGGACCAGGGTGTGAGTGTGGTGATGCTGACCGGCGACCACGCAGCGACGGCCGAGCGCGTCGCGAAGGCGGTCGGAGTCGACCGCTGGCAGGCCGAGATGACGCCGCGCGACAAGCGCGAGCGGGTGCTCGAGATGCAGCGTGCCGGCGAGGCCGTCGGCATGGTCGGCGACGGCGTCAACGACGCACCGGCACTGGCGCAGGCGGACGTCTCGTTCGCGATGGGCGCGGGCTCGGGCAGCGCGCTCTCCGCGGCCGACATCACCATCCTGCGCGACGACCTCCGGGCCGTGCCGGCCGCGATCTCGCTGTCGCGCGCGACGATCGCCAAGATCCGCCAGAACCTGTTCTTCGCGTTCGTCTACAACGTCCTCGGCATCCCACTCGCCGCGGCGGGGCTCCTGTCGCCGGTCGTTGCCGGCGCGGCGATGGCCCTGTCGTCCGTATCGGTGGTCACCAACGCCCTGCTGCTCAAGCGCTGGCGGCCGCCGCGCGATGCCGCAGGGCTCCCCCCGGGCGCGGGCGCGACCGCCCGCGGGACGCGTACCCGCAATCAACTCACGGAGGAAAACCGATGAGCACGACCACTGCGACCTTCGCCGTCGACGGCATGACCTGCAACGGCTGCGTGAAGAGCGTCACCAACGCGATCCGGCAGGCGCCGGGCGTCGCCAATGTCGACGTCTCGCTCGGCGAGAGGCGTGCGACCGTCGAGTACGACCCCGCAGCCTGCTCGCCGGCGCAGATCGTCAATGCGATCGTCGGCGCCGGGTTCGAGGCGAAGCCCGCGTGAATCCTCCGGCCGGTCGCACGCCGCGCCCGTCGCGAATGGCATAATCCACCGTTCGGGGTGTAGCGCAGCCCGGTAGCGCGCTTGCTTTGGGAGCAAGATGTCGCAGGTTCAAATCCTGTCACCCCGACCAATCGAATTGATTGCTTGCACGAGGCCCTGTGGTGGCCGGGCCGTGCGACACCCTCCGGCTCGGCGCACGTTTTCTCCGGCTTGACCGGCAGCCTCAGCAGCACCTTGCTATCCGGGGCCTCGCGGCCGCGCAGAGAGATCCGCGGTGGTCCCTGCGCCGGTGTGGGCGAGCGCGACCGAGATCTGTGCCTCGTCGTAGCCGCGTACCTTCGCATCGGTTGGAGTCTTTCGACGCGGGTTCAACGCGCCGCTGACGACGGCGCGAGCGCCAGGCGTCTGCCGGGCAGCGGGAAGCCTTGCGTGACCTTCTGAGGGCACGCCCATTTCATGATGAATCGGCCATTCAACTATGGATGTGGTGCACAACTTCGGGGCGCTGTGCGGCGCGCTGATCATTGAACGGACCAGTAAAATGTAGGAGCGGTTGCCTTCTGCAATTTTCGCCAGTCGGCGACGTGGAGCAGTGCCCAGTTGAAGTCGCCCGCCAACAAGCATTCACGCCCGCGCGGTATTGAATCCATCGAACGAGCCAGCAAGGGAAGACGAGGCAGATGGTGCGGCCACTGAAACCTGCTGACATCGATTCGGTACTGTGCCGCAGGGGAGGACGAACGTCAGTACAAGTCGGCGAGTTTCGGTTTGCCCGATCTGCCGCGTGACCCACTCGGCATCCCGGAGAGGTTCGAGACCCATGACCACGTCCATGTCCATGACCATTTCGCGCATCGGCGACGCTGTGACGCGGGCGCGATGCTGCGTCATGTCAGCGCGCTGGTTCGTTGTTGCGCTTGTCGTACTGCTCGCGCACTCGTACCCGTGCGCGGACGCTGCGCATGCGCTCAGTCCCTTGACCGGAGTGAAGGCCATCGCCACTGGCGATGGTCACGCCTGCGCGCTGACGGAGACCGGCGGCGTCAAGTGCTGGGGTTATAACGGCTCGGGGGGTCTGGGCGACGGATCGACGGCGGACCGCCGCACCCCCGTCAACGTGGTCGGACTCTCCAGCGGGATCGAGGCGATAGCGGCCGGTCTGGGTCACACGTGCGCATTGTCCGTAGCCGGCGGCGTCAAGTGCTGGGGTGCCAACAATTCCGGCCAGCTTGGCGACGGATCGACGACGCAACGACTCACGCCGGCCGACGTGGTCGGACTCTCCGGCGGGATCAAGGCGATTGCCGCCGGGGAGAGTCACACCTGCGCGTTGACTGCCGCCGGCGGCGTCAGGTGCTGGGGTTACAACTTCTACGGCCAGCTCGGCGACGGATCGACGACGCGACGACTCACGCCGGTCGACGTGGTCGGACTCTCCAGCGGGATCAAGGCGATTGCTGCTGCCGGGAGGCACACCTGCGCGCTGACCGATGCCGGCGGCGTCAAGTGCTGGGGTGCCAACGTCAACGGCCAGCTCGGCGATGGATCGACGACGCAACGACTCACGCCGGTCGACGTGGTCGGACTCTCGAGCGGGATCAAGGCGATTGTGGCCAGCGGTGGTCACAGCTGCGCGGTCACGGAGACCGGCGGCGTCAAGTGCTGGGGTGCCAACTTCAGCGGCCAGCTCGGCGACGGATCGACGACGGATCGCCCCACGCCCGTCGACGTGGTCGGACTCGCGGGCGGGATCAAGGCGATTGCGGCCGGAGGTGGTCACAGCTGTGCGTTGACCGAGGCCGGCGGCGTCACGTGCTGGGGTGACAACTATTACGGGCAGCTCGGCGACGGATCGACGGCGAATCGCCTCGTGCCGGTTGACGTGGTCGGACTCTCGGGCGGGGTCACGGCGATTGCGGCCGGCGGTGCTCACAGCTGTGCGTTGACTGCGGCCGGCGGCGTCATGTGTTGGGGCTTCAACGACAGGGGCCAGCTCGGCGACGGAACGACGACGCAACGACTCACGCCGGTCGACGTGGTCGGACTCTCCAGCGGGATCAAGGCAATTGCGGCGGGCAAGAGCGATCACACCTGCGCGTTGACCGAGGGCGGCGGCGTCAAGTGCTGGGGTATGAACCTTTACGGCCAGCTCGGCGACGGATCGACGACGAATCGCTCGACGCCGGCCGATGTGGCAGGACTCTCGAGCGGGATCAAGGCGATTGCGGCCGGGGATAGTCACAGCTGCGCGTTGACCGAGGCCGGCGGCGTCAAGTGCTGGGGTAACAACTTCAGCGGCCAGCTCGGCGACGGATCGACGGCGACTCGCTTGACGCCGGTCGACGTGGTCGGACTCCCGGGTGCGGTCAAGGCCGTTGCGACCGGGAGGGGTCACACCTGTGCGCTGACCGCGGCCGGCGGCGTCAAGTGCTGGGGTGCCAACTTCGGCGGCCAGCTCGGCGACGGATCGACGACGAACCGCGTCGCGCCGGTCGATGTGGTCGGACTTTCTAGCGGGATCAAGGCCGTTGCGACCGGGAGGGGTCACACCTGTGCACTGACCGAAGCCGGGGGCGCCAAGTGCTGGGGCGACAATTTTTCCGGCCAGCTCGGCGACGGATCGACGACGCAACGACTCACGCCGGTCGATGTGGTCGGACTCTCGGGCGGGATCAAGGCGATTGCGGGCGGGATACTTCACACCTGCGCATTGACCGAGGCCGGCGCGGTCAAGTGCTGGGGTGATAACTTTTACGGGCAGCTCGGCGACGGATCGACGACGACTCGCTTGACGCCGGTCGACGTGGTAGGGCTCTCGGGGGGGATCATGGCGACTTCGGTCGGAAATCTTCACACCTGCGCGTTGACCGGCGCCGGCGGCGTCTCGTGCTGGGGTGACAACTTTTACGGCCAGCTCGGCGACGGATCGACGACGAATCGGTTGATGCCGGTCGGGGTGGTCGGACTTTCGGGCGGGGTCATGGCCCTTTCGGGCGGCTATCACACGTGTGCGTTGACCGCGGCCGGCGGCGCCAAGTGCTGGGGCGACAACGTCTTCGGTCAGCTCGGCGACGGTACCGCGGGCTATCGAACCTATCCGATGCCCGTGCTGGTGGACGACGCCGCCTCGTCGCCCGTCTTCGTGAGCGCCAAGTCGCGCCGTGTGCATGGCCTGGCGGGCACGTTTGATGTTCTGCTGAACGCCGTAGCAGCGTCGCCGACCACCGAGCCGCGCTCGGGAGGCGCGGGAGGCAATCACACGATCGTGTTCACGTTCGACAAGCCGGTCGCGGGCGGTGTCGCGGGGGTGACTGCCGGCACCGCGACGGCGGGCACGCCGACGTTCGACGGTAACGAGATGATCGTGCCGCTGACCGGCGTATCGAATCAGCAGTACGTGACGGTGAGCGTGAGCGACGTGATCGCCGCAGACGGCGGAATGGGCGGCAGCGGATCGGTGCGGGTGGGTTTCCTGCTGGGCGACGTGAGCCAGAACCGCGTCGTGACGGTGTCCGACCTCGGTCTGGTGAATGCCCAGATCGCGCAGCTGGTTTCGCCCGCGAACTTCCTCAAGGACGTGAACGCGAGTGGTGCGCTGACGGTGGCGGACAAGGGGATCGCGAACACGCAGATCACCAAGGCGTTGCCGGCACCATGAGTGCCGTGATTCCGTTCGCAAGCCGGCGATAGGTGATTCGCGGGACCCGTTGTATGACGCCGCGAGCCCGGGCTTGTTGCGGCTAGTACTCGCCTGTACGACGGGCGGGTAGCCAGGGATCCGGAAGCGCGATCGGATTCGCGAGTATTAGGCGCGGCGTGATTGTTTGCCTCTCCTATCAATCACTTGAAGTCGCTGTGCGCGCTCGACTTGGGAGCAAGAAGTCGCAGGCGCACGTGCCGAAAGTACTGGTGTTCGCGGATTTCGTCGGCTACAGCCGGCTCGCGGACGCGAACGTCGCGGCTTTCCAGCAGGCATTCTGGTCGATCGTCGCGGCGACGCTCGCCGCGACGGGCGGCCACGGCGAGGCGCGTGTCTACCGGCTCGACCGCCGCTGATCGCAGCGGTGCCGGTCCGGTCCCGCACTCCGACGTTACGACGGTAGAACAGACGAAACGTCGGCATCTGCGCCGTCGACCTGCGCTTCGCAAGTGGTTTTCCGACGCCGCGCCGGGTGACGATGCGTCAACCGAAATCCGGCAGCAAGACGGCTCCCCCATGCGAACCCGTGTCATTCCCGTTGCGAGCGATCTCGGCGCGCCGCGCCCCGGCGCCGGGCTGGGCCCGCAGGCGCTGCGCATGGCCGGACTCGACCGCGCTCTCCGCGCGAAGGGTGACGTCGCGTGGTCACGCACGCTGCACGCTCATGCCGCACCCGATGGCATCGACGGCGTCGATGGCCTCGCGCGCCTCGGCGCGCGGCTCGCCCGCGCGGTGCGCGCGGCAGGCAGGCGCGGCGAGCTGCCGCTGATTCTCGGCGGCGATCACTCGATCGCAGTGGGCACGTGGAGCGGCGTGGCGACCTGGCGCCGTGACGCGGGACCGATCGGCCTGGTGTGGATCGATGCCCACATGGACGCCCACACCGAGCACACGACACAGAGCGGCAACCTGCACGGCATGCCGCTCGCCGCGCTGCTCGGCCACGGCGACCCGCGGCTCGCGGGCATCGGCGACGCGCGGCCCAAGCTTCGACCCGAGCACGTGTGCCTCGTCGGCGTGCGCAGCTGGGAGGCCGGGGAGGCCGCGTTCCTCGCGCGCCTCGGCGTGCGCGTGTTCACCAGCGAGGACGTGCGCGCGCGCGGCATCGACGTGGTGATGGACGACGCGATCGCCATCGCGGCACGGGCACCCGGGGGCTTCGGCGTCACCTTCGACGTCGATGCGCTCGACCCGCTGGACGCGCCGGGCGTGACGGTCCCGGTGCCCTGCGGACTGCGCGCCGAATGGCTCGCGCCCGCGTTCGATCGCCTCGCGCGCGAGCCGGGCCTCGTGGCGCTCGAAGTGGTCGAGTACAACCCGCTCGCCGACGTTGCGGGCGCGACGGCGCGCGTCGTCGTCGAACTCATCGCCCGTCTTCTCCCGGAGAGCCCCGCCATGTCGAAGTCGATTGAGCTCGAGAACCGCTACAGTGCGCGCAACTACGCGCCGCTGCCCGCCGTGATCACGCGCGGTGAAGGCGTCTGGGTATGGGACGAGGACGGCCGCCGCTATCTCGACATGATGAGCGCCTACTCGGCGGTGAGCCTCGGCCACGCACACCCGGAGCTCGTGCGCGTGCTCGCCGAGCAGGCGTCGCGCCTCGCCGTCGTGTCGCGGGCCTTCCACAACGACCGCCTGCCACCGCTGCTCGAAAAGCTGTGTCGGCTCACCGGCCTCGATCGCGCGCTGCCGGTGAACACGGGCCTCGAGGCCGTCGAGACTGCGCTCAAGGCGGCGCGCAAGTGGGCGCACAAGGTCAAGGGCGTGCCGGAGGGCCGCGCCGAAGTTGTCTGCTGCGAGGGCAACTTCCACGGCCGTTCGATCGCGATCGTCGGCATGTCGTCCGAAACGCAGTACCGCGACGGCTTCGGGCCATTTCCCGGCGGCGTCGTGCGGATTCCGTTCGGCGACGCGGCGGCGCTCGAGCGCGCGATCGGGCCGCACACCGCGGCGTTCCTGGTCGAGCCGATCCAGGGCGAGGGTGGCATCGTCGTTCCGCCCGCGGGATACCTCGGCCGCTGCGCCGAGATCTGCCGCGCAAACGGCGTCCTGCTGATCGTCGACGAGGTGCAAACCGGCCTCGGACGGACGGGAACGATGTTCGCGTTCGAGCACGACGCGATCCGGCCGGACGGCATCTGCCTCGGCAAGGCGCTGGGCGGCGGCCTGCTGCCGGTGTCGGCGTTCGTCGGCACCGAGGCGGTGATGCAGGTGTTCACGCCGGGCGACCACGGCAGCACGTTCGGCGGCAATCCCCTCGGCGCGGCGGTGGCCGTGCGCACGCTCGAACTGATCATCGATGGGAAACTGCCTGCGCGTGCGGCGCGGCTGGGCGAGCGCCTGATGCGGGGCTTGCGCGCGCTGCGCAATCCCCTCGTCCGGGAGGTCCGGGGCCGGGGTTTGCTCGTCGGGCTGGAGCTCGACACGCGGTCGGCATCGGCCCGCGAGGTCGCCGAAGCCCTGCTCGCGCACGGCCTCCTCACCAAGGACACGCATGGCACCGTGCTCCGCTTCGCGCCGCCGTTGGTGATCGGGGAGGCGGAGATCGATCGCGCCGTTGCGATCGTCGACGACGTGCTGCGCGCGTTCGCGGCGCGCCGCCGCATCGCCGCATGAGCCCGACGGGCCGCCCCGAGGGCGAATCAGGCCCCGAAGCGCGTCAGCGCGGAGGGTAGTCCAGCGAGCGCGAAGGCGGTCCCCCGTGCCGGCGTCAGCGGCCGGCCAGCGGACGGTCGCGGTCGAGCGAGGCGGTGAGGATCACCAGCGTCACCGTCCTCGCGATGCCCGGGATCTTGCCGATGCGGGTCAGAAGGCGGTCGAGCTCGCCCGAATCCTGCACCGCGACCTCCGCAACCAGGTCGTACTCGCCGCTGACGGTCATCAGCCGCCGCACCTCGCCGAGCCCCGCCATCGCCTCGAGGATGCGCTCCTGGTAGCGCGGCTCGAGTGCGACGAGCACCTGCGCGCGCAGCGTCGAGCGCGAGGGAGGGAACGACGTGATCGCCGTGTAGCCGTGGATGAAGCCGTCGCGCTCCAGCCGGCGGATGCGTTCGTGGACCGCGGGCCGGGACAGCCCGACGCGCTTGGCGAGGTTGGTCGTCGACTCGCGTGCGTTGCGCGACATCAGCGCCAGCAGGCGCTCGTCGATGGCGTCCAGGGGACGGCGGGTCATCGTCGCGGCGTGGGATCGTGCGTCGTGTCGGCGAGGGCGGTCCGCGCGCGATCGACGGCGCCACCCGCTCCCGGTCCCAACGCTACCACAGCGAAGCGCTGCGGATTGCGCGTAAACTCGCCGGAAACGGCTCGGGCACCCCGTGCCGCGGGACGACGCAGGCGAACGATGGAAACCGAGACCCGCTCCGCTCCGGCGGTCGCCGCAGTGCGACTGCGCGACGTGCTCGCGCCGGTGTTGACGCCCTTCGAGGCCGACCTCTCGCCCTCCGTGCCGCGCTTCGTGCGCCACTGCCGCGCGCTGGTCGCGCAGGGCGTGGGACTCGCCGTGTTCGGCACCAACTCCGAGGGCAACTCGCTGTCGGTCGCCGAGAAGCGCACGCTGCTCGACGCGCTCGTCGACGCGGGCCTGCCACCGTCGCGGATGATGCCCGGCACGGGCACGTGCGCGCTGCCCGACACGATCGAGCTCACGCGCCACGCGGTGCGCGCGGGCTGCGCGGGCGTGCTGATGCTGCCGCCGTTCTACTACAAGGGCGTGAGCGACGAGGGGCTCTACCGCAGCTTCGCGACCGTGATCGACGCAGTGGCCGACCCGCGGCTGCGCGTGTACCTCTACCACATCCCCCCGGTCGCGCAGGTCGGCATCTCGCTTGCGCTCATCGACCGGTTGCTCACCGCGTACCCCGGTGTGGTCGCCGGCATCAAGGACAGCTCCGGCGACTGGAACAACACGAAGGCGGTGATCGATGCGTTCGGCGCCAAGGGCTTCGAGGTGTACGCCGGCAGCGAAACCTTCCTGCTGCAGACGCTGCGCGCGGGCGGCGCGGGCTGCATCTCGGCCACCGCCAACGTCAACGGCGGCGCGATCGCTGCGTCCGCCGCGGCGTGGCGCGAACCTGGCGCGGACGACCGGCAGGCGGCACTCGACCGCGTGCGTGCCGCGTTCCAGAAGCGGCCGATGATCGCGGCGATGAAGGCCGCGATCGCGACCGGAACCGGCGACGAGGGCTGGTGCCGCGTGCGCCCGCCGCTGGTCGAGCTCGACGCCGAGGCGCGCCGCGCGCTCGATGCCGACCTCGACGCGATCGGTTACGCGCGGCCGACGCTCGAGACGTAGCGGCGTTCGCTGCGTGGGGAGCCGCTTTCCGGCACCGAATCAACGGGATGTGGTACATTTGTCGATCGGTAGCAGTGATGCCTCGGCGTTTTCGTTGCCGCGGAGCATCCCTGAAGGCCCGACACGAAGCGCCCGTAGCTCATCTGGATAGAGCACCGGCCTTCTAAGCCGGCGGTAACAGGTTCGAGTCCTGTCGGGCGCGCCAGAACACCAGCGGTGGCTGTAGCTCAGCGGTAGAGTCCCGGATTGTGATTCCGGTTGTCGTGGGTTCGAATCCCATCAGCCACCCCATCTACCCGCCTGGCGCCGATCGGGCGGTTCGAGCCTCGCCGCGCGTCGGGCGGGCGCTTTCGCACCGTTCCCGCGTAGCTCCCGCGCTACCATTGCCGCAGGAACGGGCAACGGTGAGCGCACCGCCCCGTCCGCACAATCCGATTGCGAGGGCGGCGCCCGGGGCGCCGCCCTCCGGGAGTCTCGATGGCTGCCAATCATGATGCCGCCGCCGCTGAACGCGTCGAGGCGGTCCTTGCGCAGGTCGCCGCGCGCGCCGAACCGCGCGAACGCGCGTACCTCGAGGAATTCAGCCGAGCTTACGTCGCCGGACTCGACGCCGAGGACGTGATCGAGCGCGACGCGCTCGACCTCTACGGCGCGATCCGGTCGCTGTGGCAGGTCGCCGCGACGAGGACGCCCGGCGAGGCGAAGGTGCGCGTGTTCAACCCGTCGGTCGAGGAGCAGGGCTGGCAGTCGCCGCACACGGTGGTCGAGATCGTCAACGACGACATGCCGTTCCTCGTCGACTCCGTGCAGATGGAGGTGCTGCGCCACGGGCTTGCCGTCAACCTGATCGCCCACCCGATCGTGACGGCGCAGCGGGACACAGGCGGCCGCCTCGTCGGGCTCGCGCGGGAAGGCGAGCGCGGTGGCGTGCGCGAGTCGCTGATGCTCGTCGAGGTCGAACGGGTCGCCGATGCCGCGCGTCGCAGCGCGCTCGCGGCCGACGTCGCGCGCGTGCTCGTCGACGTTCGCACCGTCGTCGGCGACTGGGCGCCGATGCGCGCGAAGATGCTCGAGGTGATGTCCGACCTCGAGCGCAACGCGCCGCCGTTGTCCCCCGACGATGTTGCCGAGACGCGCGAGTTCCTGGCGTGGCTCGCGGACGCCCACTTCACCTACGTCGGCTACCGCTGCCACGATCTCGTCGAGCGCGAAGCGGGCGTCGGGCTCGCGATCGTGCCCGGCTCGGGGCTGGGCATCCTGCGCGATCGTGCCGGCGAGACGCACTCGGCGAGCTTCGGGCAGCTTCCCCCGGCGTTGCGCGAGCAGGCGAAGGTGCGGGACCTCGTCATCATCACCAAGTCGAACTCGCGCTCGACCGTGCACCGGCCGGGTTACCTCGACTACATCGGCATCAAGCGCTACGACGCGGCCGGCAACGTGTGCGGCGAGCACCGCTTTCTCGGCCTGTACACGTCGATGGCCTACAGCGCGAAGCCGACCGACATCCCGCTCTTGCGCCGCAAGGTGGGGCGTGTGCTGGAGCAGGCGGGCTTCCCGCCACAGAGCCACTCGGCGAAGTCGCTCACCAACATCCTCGCCACCTATCCGCGCGACGAACTCTTCCAGGTGAGCGAGGCCCCCCTCGCGCGCACCGTGCTCGGCATCCTCAAGCTGGAGGGAAGGCAGCGCTTCCGGGTGTTCCTGCGCCACGACCTCTACGAGCGCTTCGTCTCGTGCCTGATCTACGCACCGCGCGAGCGCTACACGACGGAGCTGCGGCGCAAGTGGCAGGCGATCCTCGTCGACGCCTTCCGCGGCACCGGGTCGGAGTTCGCGGTGTTGCTGTCGGAGTCGTCGCTGGTGCGCGTGCTCGTCACCGTGCGCACGCAGCCCGGCCACATTCCCGCCTACGAAGCCGAGGAGCTCGAGCGGCGCCTCGCCGCCGCGTCGCGGCGCTGGGAGGACGACCTCGCCGAGGCGCTCGACCGCTCGCTGGGCGAGGGCCAGGGCGGACCGCTCTACCATCGCTATGCGTCCGCGTTCCCAGCCGCGTATCGCGAGGACTTTCCGGCGCGCAGCGCCGTGCCGGACATCGCGCTCGTCGAGTCGGCGCTCGCCACCGGCCGCGTTGCCATCAACCTGTACCGTCCGGTGGATGCCGCGCCGTCGGCGCTGCGCTTCAAGCTCGTGCAACGCGGCGGCCCGGTGTCGCTGTCGAATGCACTGCCCATGCTGGAGCGCATGGGCCTGACGGTAATCGAGGAGCGGCCCTACCGGGTGTCGCCCGACGGTGCGGAGCGGGTGTGGGTGCACGACTACGGGCTCGTCCTGCCCGACGCCGAGGTCGACCACGAGGAGGTGCGCGGCCTCTTCGAGGACTCATTCCTGCGCGTGTTCGAGGGCACGGTCGAGAACGACGGCTTCAACCGCCTCGTGCTGGCGGCACGGCTCTCCGCCGACGAGGTGGTCGTGCTGCGCGCCTATGGCCGCTACCTGCGGCAGGTCGGCTTTCCGCTGTCGCAGGCGTTCATCGAGCAGACGCTCGCCGCGCATCCCGGCATCGCGCGGATGCTGGTCGCGCTGTTCCGCGCGCGCTTCGATCCCGCGGCCGCCGACGACGACCTCGCCAGGCGGCAGGCAGGCGCAGTCCGCACCGCACTGGAGAAGGTCACGAACCTCTCCGAGGACCGCGTGCTTCGACAGTACGTCGCGATCATCGAGGCGACGCTGCGCACCAGCTTCTGGCGTGTCGACGGCGAGGGGCACCGCCGACCCTACCTGTCGTTCAAGCTCGACCCCGCGAAGGTGCCGGGGATGCCGGCGCCGGCGCCGCTGTTCGAGATCTGGGTCTACGCACCGCGCTTCGAGGGCGTGCACCTGCGCGGCGGCAAGGTGTCGCGCGGCGGCCTGCGCTGGTCGGACCGTCCCGAGGACTTCCGCACCGAGGTGCTGGGCCTCGTCAAGGCGCAGATGGTCAAGAACACGGTGATCGTGCCGGTGGGCTCGAAGGGCGGTTTCGTGCTGAAGCGCGCGCCGTCGCCCGCCGACCGCGACGCGTACCTGAAGGAGGGTATCGCCTGCTACCAGGACTACCTGCGGGCGCTGCTCGACCTCACCGACAACCGCCAGGGCGAAGCGATCGTGCCGCCGCCCGACGTCAAGCGCCACGACCCCGACGACCCGTACCTCGTCGTCGCCGCGGACAAGGGCACCGCGGCGTTCTCCGACTACGCGAACGCGGTTTCGGCGGAGTACGGCTTCTGGCTCGGCGACGCCTTCGCCTCCGGCGGCTCGGCGGGCTACGACCACAAGGGCATGGGCATCACTGCGCGCGGCGCCTGGGAGGCGGTGAAGCGCCACTTCCGCGAAGCGGGCGTCGACACGCAGGCGCAGGACTTCACCGTGGTCGGCATCGGCGACATGTCGGGCGACGTGTTCGGCAACGGCATGCTGCTGTCCCCGCACATCCGGCTCCTCGCGGCGTTCGATCACCGCCACGTCTTCATCGACCCGTCGCCGGACACCGCGGCGTCGCTCGCCGAGCGCCGGCGCCTGTTCGACCTGGCGCGCAGCAGCTGGGCGGACTACGACGAGAAGCTGATCAGCCGCGGTGGCGGCGTGTGGCCGCGCGCGGCGAAGTCGATTCCCGTCTCGCCCGAGGCCCGCGCGGCGCTCGGTCTCGCCGGCGAAGTGACGGCGCTCCCTCCCAGCGAACTGTTGAGCGCCATCCTGCGCGCGCCCGTGGACCTGCTCTACAACGGCGGCATCGGCACCTACGTCAAGGCCTCCGACGAGACGCACGCGGAGGTGGGTGACCGCGCCAACGACGCCCTGCGCATCGACGCCACGGAGCTGCGCTGCAAGGTCGTCGCCGAGGGCGGCAACCTCGGCTTCACGCAGCGCGGGCGCATCGAGTACGCGCGCGCCGGCGGGCGCATCAACACCGACGCGATCGACAACTCGGGCGGCGTCGACACCTCCGACCACGAGGTGAACATCAAGATCCTGCTCGACCTGCCGGTCGCCGAGGGGGTGCTCACCACCAAGCAGAGGAACGAGTTCCTCGCGACGATGACCGACGACGTCGCGGCGCTGGTGCTCGCCGACAACTACGAGCAGACCGAGATCCTCTCGGTGGGGCGACGGCTCGCGCCGCGGCTCCTCGACGACGAGGTGCGGTTCATGCGCTTCCTCGAGCGCGAGGGACGCCTCCACCGTGCGATCGAGTTCCTGCCGGCCGACGACGTCCTTGCCGAGCGCGCGGCGAGCGGCGAGGGGCTCGCCACGCCGGAGCGCGCGGTGCTCCTCGCCTACGCGAAGCTGTGGCTCTACGACGAGATCCTGGCCTCGAAGCTTCCCGACGACCCCTGGGTCGCGAAGGCGCTCGTCGAGTACTTCCCGCCGGCGCTGGTCGAGCGCTACGGCGGGTTCCTGCCGCGCCATCCGCTGCGCCGCGAGATCATCGCCAACGTGGTGGTGAACCGCACCATCAACCGTGCCGGCGCCACGTTCGTGCACCGGATGCGCGAGGCCACCGGCGCCAGCCCGGCGGAGGTCGTGCGTGCGCACATGCTCGCGCGCGAGGTGTTCGCGCTGCCCGCGGTGTGGCGCGACATCGAGTCGCTGGACATGAAGGTGGCGGACGACGTGCAGGCCGCGATGCTGATCGACACCGGCCGCCTCGCGACCCGCGGCACGCTCTGGTTCCTGCGCAGCGCGCGGCTGGCCGAGGACATGGCGTCGACGATCGCCCGCTTCGGCCCGGGCGTGGCGTCGCTCGCAGAGCGGGTCTTCGACTTGCTGCCCGGGGCCTCGCGCGAGGAGGCGCTGCGACGAGCCACCGAGCTCGAGTCGGCGAGCGTGCCCAAGCCGCTCGCGCGCCGCGTCGCCACGCTCGAGCCCCTTTCCGGCGCGCCCGACATCGTCGAGACCGCGGCGGCGACCGGACAGGACGTCGCCGGCGTCGCCGGGGTGCACTTCGCACTCGGCGACCGGCTCGCGCTCGACTGGCTGTCGCGGCGGATCGCGGCGCTGCCCGCCGAAGGTCATTGGCAGGGGCTTGCGCGGGGCGCGCTGCGCGACGACGTCGCCGGGTTGCAGCGCGCGCTGACGATCGACGTGCTGCGCGAGGCTCCCGGCGAGGTTGCCGCCGAGGCGCGGCTCGCGGCCTGGGAGTCCGCGCAGCGTGCGGCGCGCGACCGGGCGCTCAAGGTGGTCGAGGAGGTGCGGGGCGCGCCGTCGGCGGACCTCGCGATGCTCTCGGTGGCGCTGCGGGAACTGCGCAACCTCGTCGCGTCCGGAGAGCCCGGTGCGCGGCGCGCCGACTCGCCAATATAGGCGACGCATCCGCGTGCCCTCGAACCCATCCGTGCGCTTCACCGTCGCGACGTACAACATCCACAAGGGACTGTCCGGCTTCAACCGTCGTGTCGTCGTCCACGAGGTGCGCGACCGCCTGCAGGGCCTCGACCCCGACGTCGTGTTCCTGCAGGAGGTGCAGGGCGTGCACGAGCGCCACGCCGGTCGCCACCACGACTGGCCGGTGCATCCGCAGCACGAGTTCATCGCCGGCGAGAACTGGCGGGAACTCGCCTACGGCAAGAACGCCGTCTACCGTCACGGACACCACGGCAACGCGCTCTTGTCGCGCTTCCCGATCCTCGTGCAGGAGAACGAGGACATCTCCGCGCATCCGTTCGAGTCGCGGGGCATGCTTCACTGCATCGTCGAGCTCGGCAAGAAGCTGCCGGAGCTGCATTGCATCAACGTCCACCTCGGCCTGTTCGAGCGCGGCCGCCAGTGGCAGGTGCGGGCGCTGTGCGAGCGGATCCGCGAGACCGTCCCGAAGGACGCCCCGCTGATCATCGCGGGCGACTTCAACGACTGGCGGCGCAAGGCCGACCGGATGCTCGTCGGGGAGCTCGGCGTCGTCGACGTGTTCAAGGCGTTCACCGGGCGCCTCGCCCGCACCTACCCGTCGGTGCTGCCGGTGTTCCACCTCGATCGCATCTACGCCCGCGGCCTCGCGGTGGCCGATGCGCACGTGCACCTCGCCTTTCCGGGGGCGCGCATCTCCGACCACGCGGCGCTGGCCGCGACCTTCGAGGCGGCACCGCGGCGTCGCTGACCGCGGCGCATCGCGACGCGCAGCAGGCGATGAACCGGTTCACGCCGGGCAATGCGGTCGAGCTGCTGCGCAGCGGTGCCGAGTACTTCCCCGCGCTGATCGGCGCGATCGCGGCGGCGACGCGCGAAATCTGGCTCGAGACCTACATCTTCGCCGACGATCGTGCCGGCGACGCGGTGACGGCGGCGCTGACCGCCGCGGTCGCGCGCGGCGTGACGGTGCGCGTGCTGGTCGACGGCTGGGGCGCCCGGCACTATCTCACCGCGCCCCTGCGTCGCCGGCTCGAGCAGGGTGGCGTCCGCCTGCTCATCTACCGGCCGGAGGTCGCGCCCTGGCACTTTCGCTCCCACCGACTGCGCCGGCTGCACCGCAAGATCGCGCACGTCGACGGGACCGTCGCGTTCGTCGGCGGCGTCAACGTGATCGACGACATGCACACGCCCGGGCACAAGCCGCCGCGCGTCGACTTCGCGGTGCGCGTGCGCGGCCCCGTGGTCGCGTCGATCGTGCAGACCATGGCCCGCGTGTGGGCGCTGTGCGAGCTCGTGCAGTTCTCGCGCAGCGACGTGCCGCTGTTTCCCGACACACGCGAGGTCCAGCGCGTCGGCACGCAGACCGCCAAGCTCGCGATCCGCGACAACCTGCGGCATCGGCGCGACATCGAGCGCGCCTACCTGGCGGGCATCCGCACCGCGCGACGCGAAATCGTGATCGCCAGCGCGTACTTCTTCCCCGGCATCCGCTTCCGGCGCGCGCTGATCGGCGCCGCGGCCCGCGGCGTGCAGGTGACGCTGCTCCTCCAGGCGCGCGTCGAGTACCGCTTGCTCCACTACGCCTCGCGGGCGCTGTACGGCCAGCTGCTGGCGAGCGGCATCGCGATCGAGGAGTACCATCGCTCGTTCCTGCACGCGAAGGTCGCGGTGGTCGACGAGCGCTGGGCGACCGTCGGCTCGTCGAACATCGACCCGTACTCGCTGCTCATGTCGCGCGAGGCCAACCTGTTCGTGCGCGACCCGGCGTTCGCCCAGGACCTGCGCGTCGAGCTGCTGCAGATGGTTGCAGACCGGTGCCCGGCGCGTCGGGCCGCAGCGCTGGGCGGCGCGCTCGCCGTTCGCCAAGGCGCTGTCGTGGGCCGCGTACGGCATCGTGCGCGTCGCGATGGGCTTCCTCGGCTACGGCGGCGACGAGTGGTGGCGCGGGCGCCGGCGCAAGCGCGGTGGCCCCGACACGGTGACGCGGCGCTAGTCGAATGACCCGGCAGGGCACGTACCCCGGCGCTCGGTAGAATGGCGGCGGCGCGGGCGCGGGCGACGCGCGCGCAGCACGACGCCTCGTCTTTCATACTCCCCCATGCGCGGCCACAGCACGTCCTCTCTGCCCCTGCCTCGCAGACCGCGGCGTGTCGCGCACGCGGCGCGGCGACTGGGCGACGATCCGCGAGCTGTTGCCCTACCTCTGGGAGTACAAGGGGCGGGTCGTCGCCGCGCTCGCCTGCCTGGTCGCGGCGAAGCTCGCCAACGTCGGCGTGCCGCTGGTGATGAAGGGCATCGTCGACGCGCTCGACCGCGAGGCCGCGCTGCTCGCCGTGCCGCTCGCGCTGCTCGCCGCCTACGGGCTGCTGCGCGTCGCGACCACGGTCTTCACGGAGCTGCGCGAGTACCTGTTCGCCAAGGTGACGCAGCGCGCGGTGCGCAAGATCGCGCTCGAGGTGTTCCGCCACCTGCACGCGCTCAGCCTGCGCTTCCACCTCGCCCGCCAGACCGGCGGCCTCACGCGCGACGTCGAGCGCGGCCAGCGCGGCATCTCGACGCTGATCCAGTTCGCGCTGTTCTCGATCCTGCCCACGCTGGTCGAGATCACGCTGGTGTGCGCGATCCTGATCGCGAAGTACGACTGGACGTTCATCGCGATCACCGTCGGCGCGCTCGCGCTGTACATCGCGTTCACGGTCGCGGTGACGGAGTGGCGCACGCACTTCCGGCGCGAGATGAACGAGCTCGACAGCCGCGCCAACACGCGGGCGATCGACAGCCTGCTCAACTACGAGACCGTCAAGTACTTCGGCAACGAGGGCTGGGAGGCGCGGCGCTACGACGACAGCCTGCAGCGCTGGGAGCGGGCCGCGGTGAAGAGCCAGACCTCGCTGTCGGCGCTCAACATCGGGCAGAGCGCGATCATCGCCGTCGCGGTGACGCTGATCATGTGGCGGGCCACGGTCGGCGTGGCCGAGAGCCGGATGACGATCGGCGACCTCGTGCTGGTCAACGCGTTCATGATCCAGCTCTACATTCCGCTCAACTTCCTCGGCGTGATCTACCGCGAGATCAAGCAGGCGCTCGCCGACATGGAGCGTCTGTTCGGCCTGATCGACGAGCACCGCGAGGTGCAGGACGCGCCGGGCGCGCCGCCGCTCGCGATCGCGGGCGCCGAGGTGCGCTTCGAGGACGTCGACTTCGGGTACGAGCCCGACCGGCAGATCCTGCACGGCGTGAGCTTCGTGATTCCGGCCGGCGGCAGCGTCGCGGTCGTCGGTCCGTCGGGCTCGGGCAAGTCGACGCTCGCGCGGCTGCTCTATCGCTTCTACGACGTCACCGGCGGGCGCATCGCGATCGACGGGCAGGACCTGCGCGGCGTGACGCAG
Organism: uncultured beta proteobacterium; assembly: GCA_963705175.1. GTDB lineage: Bacteria > Pseudomonadota > Gammaproteobacteria > Burkholderiales > Casimicrobiaceae > VBCG01. The sequence goes on from CAVPJE010000015.1 coordinate 265,596, forward strand.
CAGAGCCTGCGGGCGGCGATCGGCATCGTGCCGCAGGACACCGTGCTCTTCAACGACTCGATCGAGTACAACATCGCCTACGGCCGGCCGGGCGCGACGCGCGACGAGATCGTCGCCGCGGCGAAGCTCGCGCAGATCCACGACTTCGTGAGCGGGCTGCCGCAGGGCTACGCGACGCCGGTCGGCGAGCGCGGCCTCAAGCTCTCCGGCGGGGAGAAGCAGCGCGTCGCGATCGCGCGGGCGATCCTCAAGGACCCGCGCATCCTGATCTTCGACGAGGCGACCTCGGCACTCGACTCGCGCTCGGAGAAGGCGATCCAGGCCGAGCTCAAGCTGATCGCGCGGAATCGCACGACGCTCACGATCGCCCACCGGCTGTCGACGATCGTCGACGCCGACCCGATCCTGGTCCTCGAGCAGCGGCCAGATCGTCGAGCGCGGCACGCACGCCGCACTGCTCGCCGCGGACGGCATCTACGCCCGGATGTGGCGACTGCAGCAGGACGAGGCACGGCGGGCGCCGGACGGGGCGTCGGCCGACGGCGCGGCGGAGGTCGCCGCCGCCGCCCGGCCGGGCGGCCCATGTAGTCGACAACCGGCGTGGCTCGACGGGCGTAAACCCCGGCGCGAACAACGGTATTGGCGGCATGGCAACGGGCGTGCTATAAAACGGCTCGTTGCTCAGGTTGCACATGATCAAAAAGCTCCTGATCCTTGTTTTTCTCGGCTTTTCCGGCGCGGCTCTCGCGCAGGCGGACGCTCGCGACCCCGACAAGCTGAAACTCGCGTCTGCCAATGCGCTGATCCTCGACGCGCAGGCCGGCGTGCCCATCTATGCGAAGGCGGCGAACGAGGTGTCGCCGATCGCCTCGCTCACCAAGCTGATGACCGCGATGGTGGCGCTGGACTCGGGCCAGTCTCTGGACGAGCTCCTCGAGGTCGACCTCGAGGACTTCGACTTCCTCAAGGGCAGCCGCTCGCGCCTCCACCTCGGTACGCAGCTGCCGCGCCGCGAGATGCTGCGGCTCGCGCTGATGTCGTCGGAGAACCGGGCCGCTTCGGCGCTGGCGCGGCACTACCCGGGCGGCACCGATGCGTTCGTCACGGCGATGAACGCCAAGGCGCGCGCGCTCGGCCTCGCGCGCACGCGCTTCGACGACCCGACCGGGTTGTCGCCGAGGAACGTCTCCACGGCGACCGACCTTGCCGCGATGGTACGCGCCGCCGCGCAGTACCCGCTGATCCGCGAGTACTCGACGACGCCTTCCGCCTACGTCGAGGTCGACCCGGCGGGGCGGGTGCTGGGCTTCAACAACTCGAACCGGCTGGTCGCCTCGTCCGACTGGGAGATCCTGCTGCAGAAGACCGGCTACATCCGCGAGGCCGGCCGCTGCCTGGTCATGCTCGCCAACATCGCGAGCCGCCCGGTCGTGATCGTGCTGCTCGACTCGATCGGCAAGCACACGCGGCTCGGCGACGCCGAACGCGTCAGGCACTGGATCGAGACCGGCGACGCACTGCCGCTCCCGACGTACCAGCGCGCCACCGTCGCCAGGGCCAAGGGTCCGGTGCGCGGCACGATGAAGCTGGTCAAGTCGCCGACGCTCGCCAAGCCCAAGGCCAAGGCGCCGCGCCGCTAGCGGCGCGAGCGGGGGAGCCCCGGATCGCCGCCCCGTTACCCCGCGCTGACGACGCCGACGCGCCTGCCGTGCGCGTCGCGCCGCCCCAGCATCGCGACGATCGTGTCGGCGAGATCGGCGTAGCCCGTGTGCGAGCCCGCGGGCAGGTCCTCGAACACCCAGCGCGCGGTGCCGGCGGGCGCGTCGACCAGGTCGATCGGGCACATCAGCGTCCAGTCGAGCCCCGATGCCTCGAACGTGCGCAGGTTGCGCGTGTGCTCGGCGGCGATGTTCGCGAATGCCGCCGGCAGGCCATGCTGGTTGCGCAGGCCGCCACGGGCGTCCGCGAGCACGCCCGCGGAAGCGATCGCGACGACCCGGCGGACGCCCGCGGCGCGCGCCGCCTCGACGATCCCGCGCACCGAGTCGGAGAAGTCGGTGGCAGGCACGGTGATGTCCTGCATGCCGAGGCAGCAGACGATCGCGTCGGCGCCTTCGACGACACGCGCACGGCAGGGACATCGCGCGCGTCACCTTCGAATGCCGCGAGGCCGGGGTGCGGCACGAGCTTGCCCGGATCGCGGGCCAGCGCGCGCACGTGGTCGCCGCGCGCGAGCAGCCGCTCCAGCACGAGGCGCCCGGTGCGGCCGGTCGCGCCGAAGAGTGCAATCACCATCGTCAGTGGACTCCGTGCTTCATGCCGTCCTGCGACGGTTCTGTTCGAGCAGTTCCTTCGCGTGCGCGCGCGTCTTCGCCGTGACCTCGGCGCCGCCCAGCATGCGCGCGATCTCCTCCTGCCGCCCGGCCCGGTCGAGCTCGGCGACGACGCTCGTCGCGCGCTCGCCGTCGCCGTCCTTGCTCACGCGATAGTGCGCGTCGGCGCAGGAGGCCACCTGGGGCAGGTGGGTGACGCAGAGCACCTGCCGGCGCGTGCCGAGTGCCTGCAGCAGGCGGCCGACCGTGACCGCCACGGCGCCGCCGATGCCGGCGTCGACCTCGTCGAAGACCAGCGTCGGGACGTGGCCGACCTCGCTCGTCACCACCTGGATCGCGAGCGCGATGCGCGACAGCTCGCCGCCGGACGCGACGCGCGCGAGCGGACCGAGCGGCTGGCCGGGATGGCCCGCGACGCGGAACTCGACCTGCTCGAGACCGTACGATGCCGGTTCCTTGACCGGCACGAGGCCGATCTCGAAGCGGCCGCCGGCCATCGCGAGCTCCTGCATCGCCGCGGTCACGCGATGCGCGAGCTCGTTCGCGGCGAAGCGGCGCTTCTTCGACAGCTCGCCCGCGAGCGCCCGGTAGCTCGCCTCGGCCTGCCGCGGCGGCGCGCGCGAGCGCCTCGGCGTCCGCCGACTCGGCGAGCGCCGCGAGACGGGCCTCGGTCTCGGCACAGAGCGCGGGCAGGGCCTCGGGGCGCACGCGGTGCTTGCGCGCAACATCGTGCAGCGTCGCCAGACGGGCCTCGACGCGCGCGAGCTCGGCGGGATCGAGGTCGAGTCGCCGCCGGTAGTCGCGCAGCGCGCGCGCGGCCTCGGCGAGCTCGATGCCGGCCGGCTCCAGCAGCGCGACGATCTCCGCGAGCGCGGGGTCGTGACGGGCGAGTGCCGAAAGCCGCTGGGCGAACTGCGCGAGCCGCACCGTCAGCGCATCGTCGCCGTCGGCCAGCAGGCTCTCGCCGGCCGTCGCGGCCTCGAGCAGCGCGCTCGCGTTGCCGAGGCGCGACTGCGCGGTGGAGAGCTCGGCCCACTCGCCGTCGCCCATCGCGAGCGCGGCGAGCTCGCGTTGCCGTGCGGCGAGGTATTCGCGCTCGGCCGCCGAGGCTTCGGCGGCGTTCGCCGCCGCGTCGCGATGCTCGACCGCGGCACGCCACGTGCGCCACTCCGCGGCGACTTCCCGGGCGAGCGCGACGAAGCCGCCGAACGCGTCGAGAAGCGAGCGCTGTTCCTCGGCGTGCTCGAGCGACTGGTGCGCGTGCTGACCGTGCAGGTCGACCAGCAGCTCGCCCAGCGCGCCGAGCTGCGCGAGCGTCACCGGGTGGCCGTTGACGAAGGCCCGCGAGCGGCCCTGCGCGTCGAGCACGCGGCGCACGAGCACTTCGCCGTCCTCGTCGGCGAGCGCGTTCTCGGCGAGCCAGGCGCGCGCGTGCGGCGCATCGGCGACGTCGAACGCGGCCGCGAGCTCCGCCCGCTCGGCGCCGGGCCGGATCTGCCGCACTTCGAAGCGGTCGCCGAGCAGGAGCCCGAGCGCGTCGAGGAGGATCGACTTGCCCGCGCCGGTCTCGCCGGTGAGCGCGGCGAACCCGGGGTCGAGCTCGAGGTCGAGCGCGTCGACGAGCACGAAATTGCGGATCGACAGGTGGCGAAGCATCGGGCGTCGGGTGGCGGGCGCCGGCATGCCTTCCGGCGCTAGGCGCCGGCCGGGTCCTCGCCGCGCAGCCGGTCCGGCGTCTCGCTCCAGTGGAGCTTCTTGCGCAGCATCGCGAAATGGTCGTGGTCGTCGGGGTGCAGGAAGCGCGCCGTGTAGTCGGCGCGGCGCACGGTCACGCTCTCGCCCTCCGACAGCGGAAAGCGCGCCTGCCCGTCGCAGTGCGCGGCGGCATCGCGGCCGCGCACGACGGTGATGCGCAGCCGCGACGTGTCGGCGACGGCGATCGGCCGGTGCGTGAGCCCGTGCGGGGCCACCGGCACCAGCGCGAACGCCGGCACCGACGGGTCGAGGATCGGACCGCCGGCGGAGAGGGCGTAGGCGGTGGAGCCCGTGGGCGTGGCGACGATCATGCCGTCGGCCCGCATCGCGAACGCGAAGCGATCGTCGATCTCGACCGCGCATTCGATCATCGTGCCGAGCGAGCCGCGATTGACGACGACGTCGTTCAGCGCGAGCGCCGCCTGCCGCTCGCCGTCGAAGCGGCACACGGTCGCGTCGATCAGCGTGCGGCGCTCCTCGACGAAGCGTCCCTCGAGCATCGCCTCGAGCGTGGGCTCCATGCGGGCGAGCGGAATGTCGGTGAGAAAGCCGAGTCGCCCCTGGTTGATGCCGATCAGGGGGACGTCGTGGGGCGCGAGGCGCCGTGCGATCGACAGCATGGTGCCGTCGCCGCCCAGCACGATGACGAGATCGGTGTTCGCGCCGATCTCGTCGGCGGCCGCGGTGGGGTGGCCCGGCGGCGCCGGTCGTGCGCGCGGTCTCCTCCTCGAGCACCACCGCGTGGCCGCGGGCGGCGAGGAAGCGCGCCAGGCGGACGAGGGTCTCCGCGGCGGCGCCCGTGTGCCGCCCGACCAGCGCGATGCGTGGAAACCGGACGGAGGTCGCCGACATGGGGAGGATTAAACCACACCGACGGTGGCCGGCCGCCATCGGTCCGGTGGCGGAGGCCCTGGCGTGCCACGGACCGCCACGCGCGCCCCGGCTCCGCTAGAATCGGCCGGCCATGCTGGATGCCCGTGCCCAACACCTGCTGAAGACGCTGGTCGAGCGTTACATCGTCGAGGGGGAGCCGGTCGGCTCCCGCGCGCTGTCGAAGTACTCCGGCCTCGACCTGTCGGCCGCGACCGTGCGCAACGTGATGGCCGACCTGGAGGAGCTCGGCTACATCGCGAGCCCGCACACCTCCTCCGGGCGCGTGCCGACGCCCAAGGGCTACCGCTTCTTCGTCGACAGCCTGATGGTGCTGCGGCCGCTCGAGCAGATCGAGGTGAGCCGCCTCGAGGGCGAGCTCGTCGCCGAGCGACCCGCGGAGCTCGCCACGGCCGCGGCGAACCTGCTCTCGCAGCTCACGCACTTCGCGGGGGTGGTCGCCGTGCCGAAGCGGCGCGAGGCGGCGTTCCGCCATCTCGAGTTCCTGCGCCTGTCCGACCATCGGGTGCTGCTCATCATCGTGACGCCCGAGGGCGACGTGCAGAACCGGGTGCTGCACACCGAGCGCAAGTTCTCGCAGGTGGAGCTCGCGGAGGCGACCAACTTCCTCAACCAGCACTTCGCGGGCGTCCCGTTCCACGACATCCGTGCGCGGCTTGCCGCCGAGCTCCGCGAGCTCTCCGAGGACATCGCGACGCTGATGACCGTCGCGGTCGACGCCGGGGCCGGCGCGCTCGCGGACGGGGACGCGGTGGTCCTCGCCGGCGAGCGCAACCTGCTGTCCGGCGACTTCGGGTCCAGCATGGAGCGGCTGAAGCGGCTGTTCGAGGTGTTCGAGCAGAAGACCTCGCTCGTGCACCTGCTCGACATCTCGCAGAAGGCGCACGGCGTGCAGATCTACATCGGCGGCGAGTCGGGCATCGTCCCGCTCGACGAGATGAGCGTGGTCACCGCGCCGTACGCGGTCGACGGGCAGGTGATCGGCACGCTGGGCGTGATCGGCCCCACGCGCATGGCCTACGAGCGCGTGATCCCGATCGTCGACATCACCGCGAAGCTCCTCTCCAACGCGCTCACGCACAAGCTCTCCGATTGAGCGGGCGCTCCGCCCCCATGGCCTTCACCCCCGAAACCCGTTCCGCCACGACCGCGCGCCGAAGGTCGGCGTGCTGCTGGTGAACCTCGGCACGCCGGACCAGCCCACGCCCGCCGCGGTGCGCCGCTACCTCGCCGAGTTCCTGTCCGATCCGCGCGTGGTCGAGATCCCCGCCGTGGCGTGGCTGCCGATCCTGCACGGCGTGATCCTGCGCGTGCGGCCGGCGAAGTCCGCGGCGAAGTACCGGCAGATCTGGACCAACGACGGCTCGCCGCTCGCCGTGCACTCGGCGCGCCAGCGCTCCTACCTGCAGGGCTATCTCGGCGAGCGGCTGAAGCGCGCGGGGCTGCCGGCGGACCTCTGTCCGGTCGAGCTCGGCATGCGCTACGGCAACCCGTCGATCGCGAGCGCGATCGACGCGCTGCGCGACGCCGACTGCGAGCGCATGCTCGTGCTGCCGCTCTATCCGCAGTACGCGGGCAGCACCACGGCGACGGCGTTCGACAAGGTCGCCGCGCACGTCGCGAAGCTGCGCCGCGTGCCGGCGCTGCGCTTCGCCGCGCCCTTTCACGACGACGCCGGCTACATCAAGGCGCTCGCGCAGAGCATCAACGACTACTGGGTGAAGCACGGCCGGCCGGACCGGCTGGTGATGTCGTTCCACGGCGTCCCGCGACGCACCCTCGACCAGGGCGACCCCTACCACTGCCAGTGCCACAAGACCGGACGCCTCCTCGCCGCGGAGCTGGGGCTCGACCGGAAGCAATGGGTCCTGACGTTCCAGTCGCGGTTCGGCAAGGCGGAATGGCTGCAGCCCTACACCGCCGAGACCCTCGCGGCGCTGGGCAAGGAAGGCGTGCGCCGGGTCGACGTCGCGTGCCCCGGCTTCGTCTCCGACTGCCTGGAGACGCTGGAGGAAATCGGCATGGAGGGGCGCGACACGTTCCTCGCGGCCGGCGGCAAGGAGTACCACGCGATCCCCTGCCTGAACGAGCACCCCGCGTGGCTCGCCGCGCTCACCGACATCGCCTGGCGGGAGCTGTCGGGCTGGCTCGCGCCGCCCCCCGATGCCGCGGCCCGGGAGCAGACGCTGCTGCGGGCGAAGGCGCTTGGCGCAGAGCGCTGAGAGCGGCGGCCGAGAGGCCAGGCCCGAAGGGCGCGTCGCCGCTCGATGCGCCCCGGCCGACGCGGGGGGTGCGACTTGTGGGACGGTGCAGGGAGGCCGGCGCTGAGAGCGGCGGCCAGAGGCCAGGCCCGAAGGGCGCGTCGCCGCTCGATGCGCCCCGGCCGACGCGGGGGGGTGCGGAATCGGGGTCCGACCCCGTCCGGGACTTGAAATTCCCCCTGCCTCCCCCAAGGTGAGTCGGGTCTTGCCGCACCCGTCGCACCCGTTCCACCACGACCGAACCCGAGATGCAGCGACCCGACTCCCCGCCCGAGGCACCCGCGGTGCCTTCCGTCCCCGAAGTCCCCGTCCCCTCGCCGGAGCGGATGGCCGACCGCGTCCCCGAGGCGCCGCCCGCCGACCCCGCGCCCGACCTCGATGCGCTGCTGCGCAAGGCCGAAGAGGAGGTGGCCGGGCTCAAGGACGCGTGGCTGCGCGCCCGCGCCGAGCTCGAGAACGTGCGCAAGGTCGCCGCGGCCGACGTGGCCAAGGCGCACCGCTATGCCGCCGAGAAGTTCGCCGGCGACCTGCTGCCCGTGAAGGATGCGCTGGAGCAGACGCTCGCCGCGGCTGGCGCCTCGCCGGAGCAGCTTCGCGCCGGCGTCGAGCTCACGCTGAAGGAGCTGCGCTCGGCGTTCGAGCGCGCGCAGGTTGCCGAGGTGGACCCGACCGGGCAGAAGTTCGATCCGCACCGCCACCAGGCGATGCAGATGGTCGACGCCGACCTGCCGCCGAACACCGTCGTCCAGGTGTTCCAGAAGGGCTACGTGCTGCACGACCGCGTGCTGCGGCCCGCGATGGTCGCGGTCGCGAAGGGCGCCGGCTGACGATCGCCGCCGCGGCTTGAGTCCGGCCCGCCACAACCCCATTTCCAACAACGACACTCATCCCGCCCGCGGAGGCACCACACCCATGGCCAAGATCATCGGCATCGACCTCGGCACGACCAACAGCTGCGTCGCCATCATGGAGGCCGGCCAGCCCAAGGTCATCGAGAACTCGGAGGGCGCGCGCACGACGCCCTCGATCGTCGCCTACCAGGAGGACGGCGAGATCCTCGTCGGCGCGCCGGCGAAGCGCCAGGCCGTCACCAATCCCCGCAATACGCTCTACGCCGTCAAGCGCCTGATCGGCCGGCGCTTCGAGGAGAAGGAGGTGCAGAAGGACATCGCGCTGATGCCCTACTCGATCGTGCGCGCCGACAACGGCGACGCCTGGGTCGAGGTGCGCGGCAAGAAGATCGCGCCGCCGCAGGTCTCCGCCGAAGTGCTGCGCAAGATGAAGAAGACCGCCGAGGACTACCTCGGCGAGGAAGTCACCGAGGCGGTGATCACCGTCCCCGCGTACTTCAACGACTCGCAGCGCCAGGCGACCAAGGACGCCGGCCGCATCGCGGGCCTCGAGGTCAAGCGCATCATCAACGAGCCGACCGCGGCCGCGCTCGCGTTCGGGCTCGACAAGAAGGGCGAGAAGGGCGACCGCAAGATCGCCGTCTACGACCTGGGCGGCGGCACGTTCGACATCTCGATCATCGAGATCGCCGACGTCGACGGCGAGAAGCAGTTCGAGGTGCTCTCCACCAACGGCGACACCTTCCTCGGCGGCGAGGACTTCGACCAGCGCGTGATCGACTACATCGTCGGCGAGTTCAAGAAGGAGCAGGGCGTCGACCTCAAGAACGACGTGCTCGCGCTGCAGCGCCTCAAGGACGCGGCGGAGAAGGCCAAGATCGAGCTCTCGTCGACGCAGCAGACCGAGATCAACCTGCCCTACATCACCGCCGACGCACTCGGGCCCGAAGCACCTGTCGCTGAAGATCACGCGGGCGAAGTTCGAGAGCCTGGTCGAGGAGCTGATCGCCAAGACGATCGAGCCCTGCCGCATCGCGGTCAAGGACGCCGGCGTGTCGCTCGGGGACATCGACGACGTGATCCTCGTCGGCGGCATGACGCGCATGCCGAAGGTGCAGGAGCAGGTGAAGTCCTTCTTCGGCAAGGAGCCGCGCAAGGACGTGAATCCCGACGAGGCCGTCGCGGTCGGCGCGGCGATCCAGGGCTCGGTGCTCGCGGGCGAGCGCAAGGACGTGCTGCTGCTCGACGTGACGCCGCTGTCGCTCGGCATCGAGACGCTCGGCGGCGTGATGACCAAGCTGATCCAGAAGAACACGACGATCCCGACCAAGGCGCAGCAGGTGTTCTCGACCGCCGACGACAACCAGTCGGCGGTGACGATCCACGTGCTGCAGGGCGAGCGCGAGATGTCCGCGGGCAACAAGAGCCTCGGCCAGTTCAACCTCGAGGGCATCCCGCCGTCGCCGCGCGGCATGCCGCAGATCGAGGTGACGTTCGACATCGACGCCAACGGCATCCTGCACGTCAATGCGAAGGACAAGGCGACGGGCAAGGAGAACAAGATCACGATCAAGGCCAACTCCGGGCTGTCCGAGACCGAGATCGACCGCATGGTCAAGGACGCCGAGGCGAACAAGGCCGAGGACCACCGCCGCTTCGAGCTCGCGCAGGCGAGGAACAGCCTCGACGCGCTGATGCACGGCGTGAAGAAGTCGCTCGCCGAGTTCGGCGACAAGGTCGGCGCCGACGAGAAGGCGAAGATCGAGTCCGAGATCAAAGCGGCCGAGGAATCTGCTGAAGCAGCCCGACGCCTCGAAGGAGGCGCTCGACGCCAAGGGCGAGGCGCTGCAGGCGGCGGCCCAGAAGCTGGGCGAGGCGATCTACGCGAAGACGCAAGGAGCGCAAGGCGGTGCGGCTGGCGGCGACGAGCCCGGCCCGTCGGCCGGTGCGGGCGGCGCGGCGGGCGGGAAGCGCGACGAGAAGGTGGTCGACGCCGAGTTCACCGAGGTGAAGGACCGCAAGTAGCGGCAGCAGGCGACGTCCGGCCGCCGCACGCGCGGCGGCCCGTGGCGACGGGTCAAGGGCCGGACCGGAGCGAGCGCTGACGACCAGGGCGCCGCCCGGCCCGGCCGTTTGTCGTGGGGCGTCGAGGGAAGGCAAGAGAGCGACCGATGGCACAGAAGCGCGACTACTACACGGTGCTGGGAGTGAACCGCGACGCTTCGGAGGAGGACATCAAGAAGTCCTACCGCAAGCTCGCGATGAAGCACCACCCGGATCGCAATTCGGGGGAGAAGAGCTCGGAGGACAGGTTCAAGGAGGCGAAGGAGGCCTACGAGATCCTCTCCGACGCCAAGAAGCGCGCCGCGTACGACCAGTTCGGGCACGCGGGGGTCGACCCTTCCGCCGGCTTCGGCGCCGGACGCGGGCCGTTCGGCCCGGGCGGGCCGGAGGGCTTCGGCGGCTTCGCCGACGCGTTCGGCGACATCTTCGGCGAGATCTTCGGCCAGCAGTCCTCCCGCGGGCGCGGCACGGGGATGTTCCGCGGCGCCGACCTCCGCTACAACCTCGAGCTCTCGCTCGAGGAGGTGGCGCGCGGCACGGAGGCCAAGATCCGCATCCCGACGCTCGAGGCCTGCGCGACCTGCCACGGCAGCGGCGCCAAGCCCGGCACGCAGCCGAAGCCCTGCACCACGTGCGGCGGGCGTGGCGAGGTGCGGGTGTCGCAGGGATTCTTCTCGATCCAGCAGACCTGCCCGACCTGTCACGGCAGCGGCAAGATGGTGACCGATCCGTGCACGGCGTGCGGCGGCGAGGGACGCACGCGCAAGCACAAGACGCTCTCGGTGAAGATCCCGGCGGGCGTCGACCACGAGGACCGCATTCGCCTCGCCGGCGAGGGCGAGGCCGGCGTCAACGGCGGGCCTCCCGGCGACCTCTACGTCGTCGTGCAGCTGAAGCCGCACGCGGTCTTCCAGCGCGAGGGCGCCGACCTGCACTGCGAGATGCCGGTCGGCTTCGCCACCGCAGCGCTCGGCGGCGAGATCGAGATCACCACGCTCGACGGCCAGGCCAAGATCAGGATCCCGGCGGAGACGCAGACCGGCCAGGTGTTCCGCCTGCGCAACAAGGGCATCCGGCCGGTGCGCGGCTCGGTGACCGGCGACCTGTACTGCCACGTCGCCGTCGAGACGCCGGTCAACCTGACGGCGCGGCAGAAGGAACTGCTGCGCGAGTTCGACGCGATCAACGAGAAGAACCCGGAGTCGCACACGCCGCGGGCGAAGAGCTTCTTCGACCGCGTGCGGGACTTCTTCGGCTCCTGAAGAGCGTTCGGCGTCCGAACGCGTTCGGGCGCCGGCGCGATGAGCGAACCGCGAGTCATTCGACGCGATCGTCATCGGCGCCGGTGCCGCCGGCATGATGTGCGCCGGCGTCGCGGGCAGCGCGGCCGGCGCGTGCTGCTCGTCGAGCACCACCCGGCGATCGGCGAGAAGATCCGCATCTCCGGCGGCGGCCGCTGCAACTTCACCAACATCCACGCCGGGCCCGCGAACTACCTCTCGCAGAACCCGGACTTCTGCCGCTCGCCGCTCGCGCGCTACACGCCGCGCGACTTCCTCGCGCTGGTCGAGCGCCACGGCATCGCCTGGCACGAGAAGAAGCTCGGGCAGCTCTTCTGCGACGGCTCGTCGCGGCAGATCGTCGACATGCTGAAGGCGGAGTGCGACCGCGGCCGCGTGACCTGGTGGCACCCGTGCGCGGTCGAGGGCGTCGTGCGGGAGGGCGACGCGTTCACCGTGACGACGTCGCGCGGTCCGGCGCGCGCGCGATCGCTGGTCGTCGCCACCGGCGGGCTCACCGTGCCGAAGATCGGCGCGACGCCGCTCGGCTATCGCATCGCCGAGCAGTTCGGATTGCCGGTCGTCGCGCCGCGTCCGGCGCTCGTGCCGCTCGCGTTCCCGCCCGATCTCCTGTCGCGCTTCGGCGACCTCTCGGGGCTGTCGGTGGACGCGGAGGTGGCCTGCAACGGCGGGCGTTTCCGCGAGAACCTGCTGTTCACGCATCGCGGACTCTCGGGGCCCGCGATCCTGCAGGTCTCGTCGTACTGGGACGGCCGCCTGCCGCTTGTCGATCGATCTCCTTCCCGGCAGGGACGTGCACGCCTGGCTCGCGGGCGAGCGCACGAGCTACGCGCGCCTCGACAACGTGCTCGCCCGCGAGCTGCCGCGGCGCTTCGCCCACGCCTGGTGCGAGGCGAACGACGTCGCGCGTCCGCTGCGTGAGTTCTGCGACGTGCGCCTCGCGGAGATCGCGCGCGCCCTGTCCCGCTGGGAGGTGCGGCCGTCCGGCACGCTCGGCTGGAACAAGGCGGAGGTCACGCTGGGGGGCGTCGACACGCGCGCGCTGTCGTCGCAGTCGATGGCCGTCCGCGACGTGCCCGGCCTCCACTTCGTCGGCGAGGTCGTCGACGTGACCGGGTGGCTCGGCGGCTACAACTTCCAGTGGGCCTGGGCGTCCGCGCACGCGGCTGCGCGGGAACTCTGAGGCGGGCGAAGCCCAAGGCCCGAAGGGCGCGGCCGACACGGGCAGGCATGCCCGGCGGGGCAGTGCACGGAGGCCGCTGTGAAGCAGGCGGTCGATCAGCCGCGCCGGCGCAGCACGTCGACGCGCATCGGCTGGTCGAACGTCGCCGTGCCGTCGGCGGCAAGGTGGCGCTCGAAGCGCTCGCGCACCTTCGCGTACGTTGCGGCCGACAGCCGGTGCTCGGTGTGGGTCGCGCGGATCAGCCGCTCGTCGAACTCGGCGAAGCCCGCGAAGCGCCGCTTGGCCCGCCAGAAGCGCTCGGCGGCGAGCTCGAAGCGCCCGGACCCGACCGCGCGAACCAGCGCGGCGAAGGCCGCTTCGCGCACGACGCGCTCGTCGTGGAACAGCGCGACGATCGCGTTGAATGCGCCGGCGTAGATCGGTTCGGAAAAGTACGCGAACCCGCCGGGCGCGAGCACCCGGGCGATCTCCGCGAGCGCCGCGTCCATCCTCGCGACCGGCACGTGGTGCAGCGACTTCAGCATCAGCACCACGTCGACGCTCGCGTCGGGCAGCGGGATCGCGTCGGCGCCGCCGGCCGCGAACTCGACGTTCCCCGGCCGGTCCGCGGCAAGGTTCTTCTCGTGCTGGACCGCGTCGACCTCCATCGCCGTGATGCGTGCCGAGGGAAAGCGTGCGGCGAGCGCGCGCGTGAACTCCGCGCGGCCGCACCCGAGCTCGAGGATTCGCGCCGCGGCGAGCGGAAGCAGCTCGGCGGCGAGCTCGATCTCGCGCGAGACCGGCCCGGCATCCGCGCCGGCGAGCCGCATCGGAGGAGAGGCGATTGGGGAAGGCATGGCGCGCATTATCCGGTGCGCGGCCGCGCCGCGTCCATCCGCTGCGCGGCGCCAGGGATCGCCCGCGCGCGCGTTGCGCTAGCATGCGGGTCCTTCCCATTGCGCCGGAGAGCTTCCGATGGTTCGCCTCACCCTCCTCGCCGCGCTGGCGGCGTGCGCCGCGCTGCCCGCGTTCGCCCAGGTCAGGATCGGCCTGATGGTCTCGGCCACCGGGCCGACGTCCGCGATCGGCATTCCGCAGAAGAACACTGGCGACCTGCTGCCGCGCCGCATCGGCTCGACGACGATCGAGTACGTGCAGCTCGACGACGGCGGCGACACGACGCGCGCCGTGCAGAACGTCAAGCGGCTCGTCCAGCAGGACAACGTCGACGCGCTGATCGGCCCGTCGACGACGCCGAACGCGCTGGCGATCCTCGACGTGATCGCCGAGGCCGGCGTGCCGATGATGGCCACCGTCGGGACGTCCGCGGTGGTCGAGCCGCTCGACGCGAAGAAGCGCTGGGTGTTCAAGACGACGCAGAACGACGACCTGATCGCCGCGGCGCTAATCAGGCACATGCAGAAGGCCGGCGTGAAGAGCGTTGGTTTCGTGGGCTTCAACGATCCCTACGGCGAGAACTGGCTCAAGGTCTTCGGCGGGCTCGCCGAGAAGGCGGGGCTCAGGGTCGGGCCCGTCGAGCGCTACAACCGCACCGACCAGAGCGTCGCCGGCCAGACGCTGAAGCTCATCGCCGCGAAGCCGGACGCGGTGCTCGTGGCCGGCGTGGGCGGCCCCGGCGTGCTGCCGCAGATCACGCTGCGCGACCAGGGCTACAAGGGCACGATCTACCAGACGCACGGTGTAGCCACCGACGACTTCATCCGCCTCGGCAAGGACAAGGTCGAGGGCACGGTGCTCGCCGCCGGTCCGATGCTGGTGATCGACGAAATCGCCGAGGCGAACCCGATCCGCAAGGTTGCACAGGGCTACATCAACGCCTACGAGAAGCAGTTCGGCCAGAAGCCCGCGACGTTCGGCGCGAACACCTGGGATTCGTGGCTGATCCTCGAGCGCGCATTGCCGGTGGCGCTGGCCAAGGCGAAGCCGGGCACGCCCGCCTTTCGCACGGCGCTGCGGGATGCGATCGAACTCGAGCGCGAGATCGTCGGCTGCCAGGGCGTGTTCAACATGAGCGCGACCAACCACAACGGCATGGACGAGCGCGCGCGCGTGCTCGTCACCGTGAAGGACGGCCGCTTCCGCCTGCTGCCGGAGTGAACGGGCGCATCGTCGGGGTGCTGCTCGCGGCCGGTCGCGGCGAGCGCTTCGGCGGCGGCAAGCTCGTCGCGCCGCTGCCCTCGGGGCCGAACGCCGGCGTGGCGGTGGGCGTCGCCGCGTGCCGCAACCTGCGCGCGGCGGTCGACGAGGTCGTTGCCGTGGTGCGGCCGGGCGACCCGGCGCTCGTCGCTTCGTTCGCTCGCGAAGGCGCACGCGTCGTCGTCGCCGCGAGGGCGGACGACGGCATGGGGGCGAGCCTCGCCGCGGGCATCGCGGCCGCGGGGCGCGCGGACGGCTTCGTCGTGGCGCTGGCCGACATGCCGTGGGTCGCGCCGGCGACGATCCGCCTGGTCGTCGAGGCGCTTCGCGGCGGGGCGTCGATCGCGGCGCCGCGCTGCCACGGCAAACGCGGGCATCCGGTCGGATTCGCTGCGGTGCATCGCGCCGAGCTCGTCGCGCTCATCCGGCGACCAGGGCGCGCGCGCGATCGTCGAGGCGCACGCGTCGTTCGTCACCTTCGTCGACGTTGCCGATGCGGGCATCCTCGCCGACGTCGACGTCCCGCGGCGCAGATCTCGGCTGACGTGGCCGCCGGGCTCAGGCTGCCCCGTTCCAGAGGTCCGCCTGCGGCGCGACCGCCGTCTGCTCGGCCTCGCTCAAGCGCCACCAGTTGCGCAGCTCCGGCTCCTCGAGCGGGCGCGCGATCAGGAAGCCCTGCGCCTCCTCGCAGCCGTGGCGCTTCAGGTAGTCGAGCTGCGCCGCGGTCTCCACGCCTTCCGCGATCACCCGCAGGCCGAGCGAGTGCGAGAGCGCGATGATCGCCTGCGTGATGGCCTCGTCGTTGCGGTTCTGCTCGAGGCCGCGCACGAAGCGCTGGTCGATCTTGACGCCCTGGATCGGCAGCCGCGCGAGGTACGAGAGCGACGAGTAGCCGGTGCCGAAGTCGTCGACGGTGATCGACACGCCCATCTGCTTCAGCTTGACGAGCGTCGCCACCGCGCGCTCCGGGTGCGTGATGATCACGCTCTCGGTGATCTCGAGGTCGAGGTAGTGCGCCGGCAGCGCGGTCGACTCGAGCACTTCCGCGACGATCGCGAGCCAGCTCTCGTGCTGCAGCTGCTGCACGGAGAGGTTGACCGAGAGGCGCAGCATCATGCCCTGGCGGTGCCACTGCGCAACCTGGCGGCAGGCGTCGCGCAGCACGCGCGCGCCCAGCGCCTGGATCATCCCGGATTCCTCGGCGATCGGGATGAACTCCGACGGCGAGACGATGCCGCGCTGCGGGTCGCGCCAGCGCACGAGCGCCTCGACGCCGCAGGCGCGGCCGCTGCGCAGGTCGATCTGCGGCTGGTAGACGAGGAAGAACTCGTCGTCCATCAGGCCCCGGCGCATGTCGGTCTCGAGCTGCAGCCGCTGCTGGACGCGCGCGTTCATGTCGGCGGTGTAGAAGCGGTAGCCGTTGCGGCCGGCCTCCTTCGCCGCGTACATCGCGGTGTCGGCCTGCTTGATCAGCGTCACCGGATCCACCGCGTCGAGCGGATAGACCGAGACCCCGATCGAGCAGGTGAGGGTCGGCGTCTGGTCGGCGAGGCGGAACGGCGCCTGGAACGACTCGCGCACGCGCTGCAGCACCGTCATCACCTCGAAGGTCGCGTGCGCCGGGTCGAGGCCCGGCAGGATCACGACGAACTCGTCGCCGCCGAGGCGCGCCACCGTGTCGCTCTCGCGCACCGCGCCGGTCAGGCGCTGCGCGATCGCCTGCAGCAGCTGGTCGCCGGCGTCGTGGCCGAGCGTGTCGTTGATGCGCTTGAAGTGGTCGAAGTCGAGAAACAGGCACGCGACCTGCAGGCCGCTGCGCTGCGCCTGCGCGAAGATCTGCTTCAGGCGCTGGTTGAGGAGGCTGCGGTTCGGCAGTCCGGTCAGGATGTCGTGCTGCGCGAGCTTGTAGGCGTGCGCGGTCGCGACCTCGAGCTCCTTGGTGCGCTGCGCGACCTTGTCCTCGAGCGTGCGCTGGTAGTTCGCGACCTCGCCCTGCGACTCGGCGAGCCGCTGCGTCATGTGGTTGAACGTGTGGGTGAGGATGCCGAGCTCGTCGGAGGAGGAGGGCGGCACGTAGACGTCGAGGCGGCCCGCGCCGACGGCCCGGGCGGCGCGCATCAGCCGGCGCATCGGCGCCACCAGCTTGCGGGTGAGGAGCAGCGACGCGATCACCGCGACGACGGTCAGCAGCAGCACGACGGTCAGCGTACCGAGCGCCTGCGCCAGCATCGCGTCGCGCTGCCGCCCGTACGACATGCCGAGGCGCACGTAGCCGATCGGCCCCGACTCGATGCCGGTCGGCCGTGCAGCGCCCTCGGCCGCGGCGTCGCCGATCGCCCGTGCCGTGCCGGAGGGCACCGCGCCGATGGGTGCGATCAGCTCGAGGAAGCGGCGACCGCCGATCACGGGGGCGAGCTCGCGCACCTCTCCCGCCTGCGGTGCGGCGATGCCGGCGGGCAGCGGCGGGACCTGTTCGCCGACGGGCGCGGCGCCGAAGCGCCGCTCCGGCGATTGGCTTCATCCGCGGATCGAGCACGATCGCGTACGCGACGTCCGGATCGCTGGCCAGCCCCGCCAGCGCCTGCTCGACCGACGCACGGTCGGACGTGTAGACACCGAACTCCGTGAGGTCGGCGAGCACCGCGAGCACCGTCTGTGCGCGCTGCTTCAATTCGCGACTCTCGCCCTGCCACTGCTGCCACAGGTAGTAGCCGGACAGCACGAGCGCGGTGAGCGCGGTCAGGCCGACGGTGAGGAGGTTCAGCTTGGCGAGCAGGCCCGAGCGCATCGGCGGCAGGTCGATCGGCGACATCGACTCCGACTGCAGCGGATGCAGGTGCCGCTTGAAGCGGCGCATGCCGCGACGCAGCTGCGAGTCGGCGGCGATCTCGATCGGCCCGGTTCCGGCGCGCGCACGCTCATTCATGGCGCACGTCCACGGTCCGGAGCAGCGCCGCGTCCCAGGCGACGCCGAAGTGTGCGGCACTCTTCATGTTGACCGACACGCGGGGGCGTGGCGCCGGCAAGGGCGCATCCGCGAAGCCCGCTTCGCGCGCGGCGAGCCGCGCGCACGCGGCGCCGACCTCGCGGTAGTCCCAGTCGATCGCGTAGAGCGCGCCCATCCGCACCCACGCGTCGTTCGGTCCGACGAGCGGGATCCGCTTGCGGAACGAGAACAGCAGGATGCCCCGCGACGACTCGCGCGTGAACACGGTGGCGTCGGGGAACGCGACCAGCGCCTCGGCGCGCCCGGCGATCGACTCGAGCGCCGCCGGCAGTGCCGCCGGCGTGGGCACCGGCCGCAGCAGCGTCTTGAAGCCCGTGGCGTGGAAGGCGGCCGCGAGCGCCTCGGCGCGGCGCGCATTGCGCGCCGGGTCGAACAGGAAAGCGACCGTACGTGCGCCCGGCAGGAGCTTCGCGAGCCACGCCGCCTGTTCGCCGGCGGGCACCTCGGAGGGGACGGCGGGCAGGCCCGCGCGCAGCGCGTCCGCGCCGGCGAGGCAGTGGACGACGTGCGCCGCCGCCGGCAGCTTCATCGCGTGGTCGCTCGCAGCGGGTCCCAGCGCGACCACGACGGTGCCGCGCTCCGCGGCGAGGCGCGATGCCGGGCCGGTGTCGCTCGCGTCGGCGGAAAGCGTGACCACGTCGAGGGGCATCGCCGCGTGCTCGCGCAGCGCGGCGAGCGCGGACTCGATGCGGGGTGCGTCGCTGCCCTTCAGCACGACGATCCGCGCCGCCTGCGCGGGAAACGCGACCACGAGCGCGAGCGCGGCCAGCGTCGCATGGATCGGCGCGAGGGATGGCACGGCGCGGCGGCGCGGGTCGGGCACGTGGTGGGGACGGAGGGTCGGCGACCGGCGGGCGTCGCGGACGTACGGCACGCCGAAGCGCCGCGACTCCGGCATGCCGGCGCCGGGCGCACGAAGGATACACCGCACGCCGGCCGCGCCGGACGCCGCCGGTCCGCGCGACACCGGCGCTATGCGGTCACGACCGGGATCTTGCCGATCCGCGCCCGCCATTCGGCGGGGCCGGTCTTGTGGACCGCGTTGCCCTGCGCGTCCACCGCCACGGTGACAGGCATGTCCTTCACCTCGAACTCGTAGATGGCTTCCATGCCCAGGTCGGCAAAGGCGAGCACCTTCGAGGCCCGGATCGACTTCGACACGAGGTACGCCGCTCCACCCACCGCGATGCAATAGACGGCACCGTGCTTGCGGATCGATTCGATCGCGGCAGGGCCCCGCTCCGACTTGCCGACCATGCCGATCAGCCCGGTCTTCGCGAGCATCGTGTCGGTGAACCGGTCCATGCGCGAGGATGTCGTCGGACCCGCCGGGCCGACCGCCTCGTCGCGCACCGCGTCCACCGGTCCCACGTAGTAGATGAAGCGGTTGGTGAAGTCCACCGGCAGCGTCTCGCCGCGCGCGATCATCTCGGTCAGGCGCTTGTGCGCGGCATCGCGCCCGGTCAGGAGCTTGCCGGAGAGCAGCAGCCGCTCGCCGGACTTCCACGAGGCGATGTCGGCCCTGGTGAGCGCGTCGAGGTTGACGCGGCGGCTCGAGCCGAAGTCGAGCGCAAGCTTCGGCCAGTCGTCGAGCGACGGCGGGTCGAGACGCGCCGGCCCGCTGCCGTCGAGCACGAAGTGCGCGTGGCGCGTCGCCGCGCAGTTCGGCAAGAGCGCCACCGGCTTCGACGCGGCGTGCGTCGGCCAGTCGTTGACCTTGACGTCGAGGACGGTCGACAGTCCGCCCAGCCCCTGCGCGCCGATGCCGAGCGCGTTCACCTTCTCGTAGAGCTCGAGCCGGAGCTCCTCGGATCGGTTCTTCGGACCGCGGGCAACGAGCTCGTGCAGATTGATCGGGTCCATCATGCCCCACTTGGCGATCAGCATCGCCTTCTCGGGCGTACCGCCTATGCCGAGCGACAGGATGCCGGGCGGGCACCAGTCGGCGCCCATCGTGGGCACGACCGACAGCACCCAGTCGACGATGCTGTCGTTGGGGAGCAGCATCGCGAACTTCGACTTGTTCTCGGAGCCGCCGCCCTTGGCTGCGACGATCACGTCGACCTTGTCGCCGGGCACCAATTCGACGTGCACGACGGCCGGCGTGTTGTCCTTGGTGTTGACGCGCTTGCCGTCCGGGTCGGCCAGCACCGACGCGCGCAGCGGGTTGTCGCGGTCGGTGTAGGCGCGGCGCACGCCCTCGTCGACCAGCTGCTGCAGCGAGCGCTTCGTGTCCCAGCGCACGTCCATGCCGACCCGCACGAACGCGATCGCGATGCCGGTGTCCTGGCAGATCGGCCGGTGGCCCTCGGCGGACATGCGCGAGTTGATCAGGATCTGCGCCATCGCATCCTTCGCCGCCGGCGAGGCCTCGCGCTCGTAGGCCTCGTGGAGCGAGCGGATGTAGTCGCCGGGATGGTAGTAGCTGATGAACTGGAAGGCGTCGGCGACGCTCTGGACGAAGTCTTGCTCGCGGATCGTGGTCATCGTCGATCCCTCGGGTGCCGCGCCGTTCGCGGCCCGCGGTCGTTGTTCAGTGGGTGCCGCCGGCGTGCTTCGCGGCCCGTTGTGGCATCAGCCGGTCGGTGGCGGCGATCGCCATCGCCGAGAGCAGGAACGTGATGTGGATCGCGGTCTGCCAGAGCAGCGTCTTCTCGTCGTAGGCCTGCGCGTTGATGAACGTCTTCAGCAGGTGGATCGACGAGATGCCGATGATCGCGGTGGCGAGCTTGACCTTGAGCACGCTCGCGTTGACGTGCGACAGCCACTCGGGCTGGTCGGGGTGGCTCTCGAGGCGCATGCGCGACACGAAGGTCTCGTAGCCGCCGACGATCACCATGATGAGCAGGTTGCTGATCATCACCACGTCGATCAGGCCGAGCACCACCAGCATGATGACCGTCTCGGAGGGCGTCTTCGCGGTCGAGGCGACCTGCCCCGGGGGCGTCACCGCGGCGACGATCAGCGCGAGCGCGTCCTGGTTGCCGAACGCCGCCTCGACCAGGTGGACGAGCTCCACCCAGAAATGCCAGACGTAGACGCCCTGCGCGATGATCAGGCCGAGGTAGAGCGGCAGCTGCAGCCACCGGCTCATGAAGATGAGGTGCGGCAGCGGCCGCATCCTCACGTTGGCATTGGTCAGCGGATCGGTCATGGCAGAGGGGGCGCGGCGCGGACCGGCGAGAAAAACGCATGAAGTCTAGCATTCGCGCATGCCCCGAACGGCCGTGGCCGCTGTTACGGCGACCGTCGTGCGGCCCCGCGCCGCATGCCGCGGGCGGTACGCCGCGGGCGCGCAACGCCGCGGGGCCGCCAGTGCCGGAAATTCCTTATCCTCCAAGCGCGTAGCGGCCGGGGCGGCGGATGGCAGGCGGGTCGTGGCGCAGCGGAATTGCGTTGCGTCAAGTCGCTCGCGTTGCGGGAGGCGCGATGCGGCGGTTAGACTCGGCCGTCCTGCACCCCTTCAAGCGCGCGGCCGCCGGGCTGGCGCGGCGCGAAGATCCCGTCCGGAGGAAACGGCATGTCCACCACGATCGAATCGGTCCTGAACGAGACCCGCGTCTTCGAGCCCTCGCCGGCATTCGTCGCGCAGGCGCACCTGACCCGCGACGACTACTATCGTCTCGTCGCGGAATCGAACAAGGACTACGCGGGCTACTGGGCGCGGCTCGCCCGCGACCAGCTGATCTGGACGAAGCCGTTCACGCAGACGCTCGACGAGTCGAATGCCCCGTTCTACAAGTGGTTCGCCGACGGGCAGCTGAACGCTTCGTACAACTGCCTCGACCGCCACATCTTCACGACGCCCAACAAGACCGCGATCATCTTCGAGGCGGACGACGGCTCGATCACCAAGGTCAGCTACCAGGACGTCTACGAGCGCGTCTGCCAGTTCGCCAACGGCCTGAAGAAGCTCGGCGTGAAGAAGGGCGACCGGGTGCTCATCTACCTGCCGATGTCGATCGAGGCAGTGGTGGCGATGCAGGCCTGCGCCCGCATCGGCGCGATCCACTCGGTGGTGTTCGGCGGCTTTTCGGCGAAGAGCGTCAACGAGCGCATCGCCGACGCCGGCGCGAAGCTCGTGATCACCGCCGACGGCCAGTTCCGCGGCGGCAAGGAGATCCCGCTCAAGCCGGCCGTCGACGAGGCGCTGTCGATGGAGGGCTGCTCGTCGATCGAGGGCGTCGTCGTCTACCGCCGCACCGGCAATGCCGCGCTCGCCTGGGACGACAAGCGCGACATCTGGTGGCACGACCTGATCTCGGGGCTGCCGAAGGAGTGCGAGCCCGTGCCCGTCGACGCCGAGCATCCGCTCTTCATCCTCTACACGTCGGGGTCGACCGGCAAGCCCAAGGGCGTGCAGCACTCGACCGGCGGCTTCATGCTCGGCGCGGTCTGCTCGCTCAAGTGGACGTTCGACATCAAGGATTCCGACGTCTTCTGGTGCACGGCGGACGTGGGCTGGATCACCGGGCACACGTACGTCGCCTACGGCCCGCTCGCCGTCGGCGCGACGCAGGTGATGTTCGAGGGCGTGCCGACCTATCCGTCGCCGACCCGCTTCTGGGAGATGATCCAGCGGCACAAGGTCTCGATCTTCTACACGGCGCCGACCGCGATCCGCTCGCTGATCAAGCTCGGCGCCGACCTGCCGAAGCAGTTCGACCTGTCGAGCCTGCGCCTGCTGGGGTCGGTGGGCGAGCCGATCAACCCCGAGGCGTGGATGTGGTACTACACGCATGTCGGAGGCTCGCGCTGCCCGATCGTCGACACCTGGTGGCAGACCGAGACCGGCAGCCACATGATCTCGCCGATGCCGGGCGCGACGCCCCTGAAGCCCGGCTCATGCACGTTCCCGCTGCCCGGCATCCAGGCGGCGATCGTCGACGAGACCGGCCACGACGTCGAATGGGGCAAGGGCGGCTTCCTGGTGATCAGGAAGCCGTGGCCATCGATGATTCGCACGATCTGGGGCGACCCCGACCGCTTCAGGAAGTCGTACTACCCCGATGACCTGGGCGGCAAGCTCTACCTCGCCGGCGACGGCGCGAACCGCGACCTCGACGGCTACTTCTGGATCATGGGGCGCATCGACGACGTGCTGAACGTCTCCGGGCACCGCCTCGGTACGATGGAGATCGAGTCGGCGCTCGTCGCGAACCCGCACGTCGCCGAGGCGGCCGTCGTCGGGCGCCCGGACGACATGACCGGCGAGGCGGTGTGCGCGTTCGTCGTGCTGAAGCAGGCGCGTCCCGAGGGCGCGGAGGCCGAGAAGATCGCCAAGGAGCTGCGCGAGTGGGTGGCGAAGGAGATCGGTCCGATCGCCAAGCCGAAGGACATCCGCTTCGGCGACAACCTGCCCAAGACGCGTTCCGGCAAGATCATGCGGCGGCTGCTCCGCTCGCTCGCCAAGAACGAGGACATCGCCCAGGACACCTCGACGCTCGAGAACCCGCAGATCCTCGACCAGCTCAAGGAAGTGAAGTAGCGCGGCCCGCCCGCGGCGCGCGTTTGTGGTACAACGCGGCGGCACCCTGCGGCGGGTTCCGCCGCGCGCATTCCGGGCTACCCTCCACGTGAACGACATCGGCACCACGCTCTTCGTCCTGCGGCTCGTCAAGCTGGTGCTCGAGATCGCGCTGCTTCGCGCTCGCGGGGCAGGGCTCGTCTGGGCGATGATCCGCGCCGTCGGTCAGCAGGCCGAGACCAACTTCGCCTATCGCGCGCTGCAGACCGTCGCTTCGCCGTTCACGAAGCTCGTGAGGCTCGTCTCGCCGAAGTTCGTCGTCGACCGTCACATCCCGTGGGCGACGTTCGCGCTGCTCGCGGTCGCCTGGGTGTGGGTGACGTTCACGATCGCCAATACCTGCATCGGCGCGGGGCTGTCGATCGCCGATTGCGAGCGGGCGCGCTGAGCCCGCCGACGATGGACGCGCTGCGCCGCATCGGGCTCACGAAGATCGCCGGCTGGGCGCGGGTGTTCGGCGCCACCGCGTTCGCGCAGCGGCTGCTCGAGACCGTCCGGCAGGAGTTTCCCGGACGACGTGCGGGCGCTCGCCGCGCTCGGCTTCCTGTACGCGCAGCAGGATCGGCGTCGCGAGGCGCTCGCGCTGTTCGACAGGGCAGTCGACGCTCGCGCCGGGCAACGCCGAATACGCGTTCAATCGTGCCTACCTGCTGCAGGGACTGAACGATCACGAGGCGGCGATCGGCGCGTTCCGGCGCGTGCTCGAGATCAGCCCGGACCACGATCGCGCGCTCTACGGTCTCGGGTTGTCGCTCATCTCGCTGAAGCGCCTCGACGAGGCCGTTCCGGCGCTCGAACGCAACACGAAGCTGCAGCCGATGAGTCCGTACGGCTGGTACCAGCTCGGCCGCGTGCAGTTCGAGCGTGGCAAGGCGGACAAGGCCGCAGCCATCATCGCGCATCTGAACACCTTCGAGCCCAAGGTCGCGGCGCAACTCGCGCGCGAGACGGGCCTGCCCGCACCACCGCGGCCCTAGCGCGCCATCGCGCGCGCTGGCGCACGTGCTGCAGGTCCGTGCTCCGCTGGACGCGGCGCACAAAACCTGAACTTTTGCGGCGCCGATCGTCGTTCCGCGCGTGAATCGGTTGTTGCGGCCGGAAAAACCCGTTTATACTCGCGGCAATTTGCCGGGTCGACGACCCGGGCATCGGCTGCCGCCAGCGCGACGAACGAATCGCAGCGGGCCGTCGGTGGCGAAGGCCTACCGCGCGCACGCACGAATCGCGCGGAGCGCCGGCCGGCCGCAAGGCCACGGGGATTTCATCGTTCTGCGTCAGGAGGAGCGTTTCATGCAGCTATCCCAGAAGCACGTGGAGTACTGGAGCAAGAATCTCCGGATCACCGCGATCCTGCTGTTCATCTGGTTCCTCGTCACGTTCGTGATCGCCTTCTTCGCCAGGGGGTTGAGCTTCAACTTCTTCGGCTGGCCGTTCGCGTTCTGGATGGGCGCGCAAGGCGCTCTGGTCGTCTACGTGATCATCATCTGGTTCTACGCCCGGTACATGAACAATCTCGACAAGGAATACGACGTTCACGAGGGGGAAGAATAATGGCCGGCGGACCTGCACCCAGCGGTACGGGAGGGATGTTCTCTGCGGGATCGCAGAGCGCGTTCAAATCGCAGCTCAAGAAGGTCTACACGTGGTACACGGGCGGCTTCCTCGTGTTCGTGGTCGTGCTCGCGATCCTCGAGCAGATGGGACTGCCGCGCAACTGGATCGGCTACGTATTCCTGTTCGCGACGGTGCTGCTCTACGCCGGCATCGGCATCATGAGCCGCACGTCGGACGCCGCGGAATACTACGTGGCGGGACGGCGCGTCCCGGCCCTGTTCAACGGCATGGCGACGGGCGCCGACTGGATGAGCGCGGCCTCGTTCATCGGCATGGCCGGCACGCTCTACCTGACGGGCTACGGCGGCCTCGCGTTCATCATGGGCTGGACCGGCGGCTACGTCCTCGTCGCGCTGTTCCTCGCGCCCTACCTGCGCAAGTTCGGGCAGTTCACGATCCCCGACTTCCTCGGCGCGCGCTTCGGCGGCAACATGCCGCGCTTCGTCGGCATCGTCGCCGCGATCCTGTGCTCGTTCACGTACGTGGTGGCGCAGATCTACGGCGTGGGACTCATCACCACGCGCCTGACCGGCGTGGCGTTCGAGATCGGCATCTTCCTCGGCCTCGGCGGCATCCTGGTGTGCTCGTTCCTCGGCGGGATGCGCGCGGTCACGTGGACGCAGGTCGCGCAGTACATCATCCTGATCGTCGCCTACATGATTCCGGTGGTGTGGCTGTCGATCAAGCACACCGGCGTGCCGGTGCCGCAGCTCGTCTACGGCAAGGTGCTGGAGAAGGTCACCGCGCGCGAGCAGCAGCTGATCGACGACCCGAAGGAGAAGGAGGTCCGTGCGATCTTCAAGGCGCGGGCCGACGCGGCGAACGCGAACCTCGCGAACCCCAAGGCGTACGACGAAGGCAAGGCCAAGCTTGCCGCCGCGGTCGAGGCGGCGAAGGTGGAGAACGTGCCCGAAAAGGTCGCCGCTGCCGAGGCGCGCTCAAGGCGTGGCCGGCGGACGCCGCTGCGGCGAAGGCGCGTGGACGAAGGACAAGGGGCTCGCCGCACGCGCCGGCCCACCGCTGCGTCACGCCGAGGCCTTCCCGGGCAAGGACGACAAGGCGCGCGACGTATCCCGACGCAACTTCCTCGCGCTGATCTTCTGCCTGATGGTGGGCACGGCGGCGCTGCCGCACATCCTGATGCGGTACTACACGACACCCTCGGTGAAGGAGGCGAGGGACAGCGTGTTCTGGTCGCTGTTCTTCATCTTCCTGCTGTACTTCACCGCGCCGGCACTCGCGGTGCTGGCCAAGTACGAGGTGTACAGCCTGCTGGTGGGCACCGAGTTCGCCAAGCTGCCGCAGTGGGTGGCATCGTGGGCGAGGGTCGATCCATCGCTGCTGTCGGTGGTGGACGTCAACAAGGACGGCATCCTGCAGTTGGCCGAGATGTCCATCGGCGGTGACATCGTGGTGCTGGCGACGCCCGAAATCGGCGGCCTGCCGTACGTGATCTCCGGCCTGGTCGCGGCCGGGGGCCTCGCCGCGGCGCTGTCGACCGCGGACGGCCTGCTGCTGACGATCGCCAACGCGCTGTCGCACGACCTCTACTACAAGATGCTGGATCCGAACGCCCCGACGGCCCGTCGGGTGATGATCTCCAAGATCCTGCTCCTGGTGGTGGCGGTGGCAGCGGCGTACGTGGCGGCGCAGAAACCGGCGGACATCCTGTTCCTCGTGTCCGCGGCCTTCTCGTTCGCGGCGGCGGCGTTCTTCCCCGCGCTGGTCTGCGGCATCTTCTGGAAGCGCGCCAACAAGTGGGGTGCGACGCTGGGGATGATCGCGGGGCTTGGCATCACGTTCTACTACATGATCACGACGCAGGTCTGGATGCGCGAGGTGCTGCTCGGCACGCCGCGCTCCGCGCCGGTGACCCTGTGGTGGGACATCCAGCCGATTTCCGCCGGTCTGTGGGGCGTGCCACTCGGGTTCCTGGTGATCATCGTCGTCAGCCTGCTGACGCCGGCGCCCGACCGCGAGACGCAGGACCTGGTCGAGCACGTGCGCTACCCGAACCTGGCCGGCGACACGATGAAGACGCTCGGTACCTGACGACCCGGCGTTTTCCGCATCAGCAAGGGGCCCGCGCCTTGGCGCGGGCCTCTTTTTCCTGCGCCGGGCGTCCTCACGTACGCAGTCACCGGCATCAACGCGTCCGGCGAGGTGCCGGCGTCGAGCATCACGGTCACCTGGCAGCCGCCGACGCTGGCACGGGCTCGTGCTCGACGGGGACCTGCAACGGGCGCTTCCAGGTCGCGACGCCGCAATAGCGTCGCGTCGGGTCAGCCGGCCGGCGGCGGTGCGGTGTCGATGAACGACGCGCGCTTGCCGAGCTTCTCGGCGTGGCGCGCGAGATTCGGGTAGTCGCGGCGCCAGTCGCGACCGGGGTCGCGCAAGTCGAGGTAGCCGAGCGCACAGCCCGCGGCGATGTCGCCGAGCGAGTACGCCTCGCCGTTGCACCAGGCCCGGTCGGAGAGCTCCCGCGCCATCTCGGCGAGTCCCGCCGACACCTTGTGCGCCTGGCGCTCGATGAACTCGCCGCTCTGCTGCGGCGCCGGTCGCTTGCGCTCCATGACGATCGCCACCGTCGCGTCGCAGATGCCGTCGGCGAGCGCCTCCCAGCGGCGCACGACGATCCGCTGCCGCGCGGGCTCCGGAATGAGCCGCGACACCGGGCTCACGTTGTCCAGGTACTCGACGATCACCCGCGAGTCGTACAGCGACGTGCCGTCGTCCAGCACGAGCACGGGGATCTTGCCGAGCGGATTGAACTGCTGCGCCTGCGACGAGGCCTCGAACGGCGCGTCGAGCACGGCCTCGTACTCGATCTTCTTCTCGGCGAGCACGATGCGGACCTTGCGGGCGTAGGGGCTCGTCGGCGAGTAGAGGAGCTTCTGCACGGCGTCGTCGGGCGGATGCGGGGAACCCGAATTATAGTCGAGCGCCGACGCGCGTCCGGCCGGCCGGTGCCGAGAGACCGCGTGCTACACTCGTTTTCGCCGTCGACCCGATGCAAATCGCCATGTCCGCCGAATCCGCGCTGACCGCGCTGTCGCCGCTCGATGGCCGTTATGCCGGCAAGGTCGCCGCGCTCCGCGAGCACTTCAGCGAGTTCGGCCTGATCAGGAGCCGGGTCGAGATCGAGGTGGCGTGGCTCCTGGCACTCGCGGCCGAGCCGGCCATCGCCGAGGTTCCCCCGTTCGACGACGCGACGCGCGACGCGCTCGCCGCGGCCGTGCGCGACTTCGCTCCGGCCGACGCCGCACGCGTCAAGGCGATCGAGCGCACGACCAACCACGACGTCAAGGCGGTCGAGTACTGGATGAAGGAGCGCTTCGCCGGGGTGCCGGCGATCGCACGCGTCTCGGAATTCATCCACTTCGCCTGCACGTCCGAGGACATCAACAACCTCGCGCACGGCATGGCGCTCGCCCGCGCGCGGCGCGACGTGCTGCTGCCCGCGCTCGCCGCGGATCCGCGAGGACCTGCGCTCGCTCGCGCACGCGCACGCCGCGGTGCCGATGCTCTCGCGCACGCATGGACAGCCGGCGACGCCGACCACGCTCGGCAAGGAGATGGCGAACGTCGCCGCGCGCGTCGCGCGTGCGATCGCCGCGCTGGAGCGCGTGCCGCTGCTCGGCAAGATGAACGGTGCGGTGGGCAACTACAACGCGCACGTCGCGGCGTATCCCGACGTCGACTGGGAGCGCCTGGCCGCCGCGGTCGTCGCCGGGCTGGGCCTCGAGCCCAACCCGTGGACGACGCAGATCGAGCCGCACGACTGCGTCGCCGAGTACCTCGATGCCGTCGCGCGCGCGAACACGATGCTCGATCGACCTCGACCGGGACGTCTGGGGCTACATCTCGCTCGGCTACTTCCGGCAGCGGGTGAAGGAGGGCGAGGTCGGCTCGTCGACGATGCCCCACAAGGTCAACCCGATCGACTTCGAGAACTCCGAGGGCAACCTCGGCGTCGCCAACGCACTGCTGCGGTACCTCGCCGACAAGCTGCCGGTGTCGCGGTGGCAGCGCGACCTCACCGACTCGACCGTACTGCGCAACCTCGGCGTCGCGCTCGGCCACGCGCTGCTCGGCTGGGTGTCGTTGCGGCAGGGGCTCGCGAAGCTCGACGTCGACCCCGCGCGGCTCGCGGCGGATCTCGACGCCAACTGGGAGGTGCTCGCCGAGCCGATCCAGACGGTGATGCGCCGCTACGGGGTCCCGAACCCGTACGAGCAGCTGAAGGCGCTGACGCGCGGCAAGAGCGGCATCACGCGCGAGAGCCTCGGCGCCTTCGTCGACGGCCTCGCGCTGCCGGCCGAAGCGAAAGCGGCGCTGAAGGCGCTCACGCCGGCCACCTACGTCGGCCGGGCCGCCGACCTCGCGCGTCGCGTCTGACGTCCGGCGGCCGCCGGACTCCGGAGGAGGCTAGGGCCGGGCCGCGCCGCGGGCGCGCCGGTGCTCCTGCATGAACGTCGTCACCGCGGGAATCAGCGAGACCACGACGATCGCGACCACGATCAGCGTCAGGTTGCTCTTCACCCACGGGATGTTGCCGAACAGGTAGCCCGCGTAGACGAGCGAGGAGATCCACAGCACGCCGCCGATCACGTTGTACGCGAGGAAGCGCGGGTAGCGCATGCCGGCGACGCCCGCGAGGAACGGCGCGAACGTGCGCACGATCGGCACGAACCGGCCGATGATGATCGTGACCGCGCCGTAGCGGTCGTAGAACGCCTGCGTCTTCTGCAGGTGCTCGCGGCGTATGTAGCGGTGGTCGTGCTCGAATACCTTCGGCCCGATCCAGCGGCCGATCGAGTAGTTGACGCTGTCGCCGAGGATCGCCGCGACGATCAGCAGTGCGACCAGCAGGTGGACCGACAGTGCGCCGGCGGTGCCCGCCACGACGGTGCCCGCGACGAACAGCAGCGAATCGCCGGGAAGGAACGGCGTGACGATCAGGCCGGTCTCGGCGAAGATCACCAGGAACAGCAGCACGTAGAGCCACGGCCCGTACTCCGCCGCGACGCGCCCGAGCGTGGCGTCGAGGTGGAGCACCGCGTGCACGAGTTCGTTGATCGCTTCCATCGGGAGCCCGGGGCGAGGTGTGGCGCGAGATGCGGTGAGCGGCGGGCGGCGGCGCGTGCCGGAACGGGTCCGGCGGGTCCGTCAGGGCAGGATCTTCTCGCCCTCGGGGCCCTTCTTCTTCTCGGGCTTGACCAGGTCCTCGCGCGACACGCCGAGCCAGCGCACCAGCGGCGCCATCACCAGCACCGACGAGTAGATGCCGAAGCAGATGCCGATCGCCAGCGCGAGCGAGAAGAAGTGCAGCGTCTCGCCGCCGAAGAAGAAGATCGACAGCACCATGAGCAGCGTGCTGCCGTGGGTGATCATCGTGCGCGACATCGTGCTGGTGATCGCGTTGTCGATCACCGTCTCGACCGAGGCCTTGCGCATCTTGCGGAAGTTCTCGCGGATCCGGTCGGCGATCACCACCGACTCGTTCACCGAGTAGCCGAGGATCGCGAGGACCGCCGCGAGCACCGGCAGGCCGAACTCCCACTGGAAGAACGCGAAGAAGCCCAGGATGATGACGACGTCGTGCAGGTTGGCGATGATCGCGGCGACCGCGAAGCGCCACTCGAAGCGCATCGCCAGGTAGGCGACGATGCCGGCGATCACGAGGAGCAGGGCGAGCGCACCGTTCTCGTAGAGCTCCTTGCCGACCTGCGGGCCGACGAACTCGACGCGCTGCAGCGTCACCGACGGGTCGTCGGCGCGCAGCGTCGACATCACCCGCTCGGAGAGCTGCGCCGTCGACACGCCCTCCTCGAGCGGCAGCCGGATCAGCGCGGTGTCGGAGCTGCCGAAGGCCTGCGCCGAGTACTCGCCGAGCGAGAGCTTGTCGAGCGCGCCGCGCAGCCGGTTGAAGTCCACGGCGTGGTTGTAGGCGACCTCGATCACCGTGCCGCCGCGGAAGTCGATGCCGAAGTTGAGGCCCCGGGTGGCGAGGAAGAACACGGCGAGCAGGAACGTCACCAGCGAGATGACGTTGAACACCAGCGCGTGCCGCATGAACGGGATGTCGCGCTTGATCCTGAAGAATTCCATGAGGCTTTCCTGGCGGTCGGTCGGCTGCGGTCAGGTCCGGGGTGGGCGGCGGGCGGCGCCGCGGCGCCGCGGGTTGCCCGTCACTTGGCGGGAACCGGTGTCGCGGCGGGCTTCCAGACCTGGCCGATCGAGATCTTGTCGAGCTTGCGGCGGCCGCCGTAGATCAGGTTGACGATGCCCCGCGAGACGAGCACCGCGGAGAACATCGACGTGAGGATGCCGAGGCAGTGGACGACTGCGAAGCCGCGCACCGGGCCGCTGCCGAAGATCAGGAGCGCGATGCCGGCGATCAGCGTCGTGATGTTGGAGTCGAGGATCGTGCCCCAGGCGCGCTCGTAGCCCGCCTGGATCGCGGCGTGCGGCGTCGCGCCCCAGCGCAGCTCCTCGCGGATGCGCTCGTTGATCAGCACGTTGGCGTCGATCGCCATGCCGAGCGTGAGCGCGATCGCCGCGATGCCCGGCAGCGTGAGCGTCGCCTGCAGCATCGACAGCAGCGCGATCAGCAGCAGCACGTTGATGCCGAGCGCGATCGTGGAGACGAGTCCCATCAGCATGTAGTACGCGCACATGAACAC
Organism: uncultured beta proteobacterium; assembly: GCA_963705175.1. Taxonomy (GTDB): domain Bacteria; phylum Pseudomonadota; class Gammaproteobacteria; order Burkholderiales; family Casimicrobiaceae; genus VBCG01. Next base: position 297,205 of record CAVPJE010000015.1, read on the forward strand.
GGCGAGGGCCACGAACCCGTACACGACGGAGTTGAAGCCCTTCTCGATGTTCTCCTTGCCGAGCGACGGGCCGACGGTGCGCTCCTCGACGATGTCCATCGGCGCGGCCAGCGCGCCGGCGCGCATCAGCAGCGCGACGTCGTTGGCCTCGCGGGTGCTCATCCGGCCGGAGATCTGCACGCGGCCGCCGCCGATCTCCTCGCGGATCACCGGCGCGGTGATGACCTCGGCCTTGCCCTTCTCGACGAGCACGATCGCCATCCGCTTGCCGACGTTCTCGCGCGTGACTTCCTTGAAGATGCGCCCGCCGCTGCCGTCGAGGTTGACGTGCACCGCGGGCTCGTTGGTGCGCTGGTCGAAGCCGGGCTGCGCGTCGTTGATGCGGTCGCCGGTCAGCACCACCTGGCGCTTGACGAGCACCGGCTGGCCGCCGCGCTCGGTGAAGAGGTCGGAGCCGAAGGGGACCTGGCCCGCGATGGCGGCCTCGAGCGCGCCGGGGTCCTCGTTGACCATGCGGATCTCGAGCGTCGCGGTGCGACCGAGGATGTCCTTCGCGCGCGCGGTGTCCTGCACGCCGGGCAGCTGCACGACGATGCGCTCGGCGCCCTGCTGCTGCACGATCGGCTCGGAGACGCCGAGCTCGTTGACGCGGTTGCGCAGGATCGTGATGTTCTGCTGCACCGCGCCGTCCTGGATGCGCTTCTGCGCCTCGGGCTTCAGCGACGCGACGAGCCGCAGTTCGCCCCCGGCCGCCTCCTGCTCGCGGACCGCGAGGTCCGGGAACGACTTCTCGATCTCGACGCGCGCCTTGGCGCGCTCGGCTTCCTCGCGGAAGCGCAGCACGACGTTCTGGCCCTCGCGGGAGACGCCGCCGTACTGCACGCGCTTCTCGCGCATCAGCGAGCGGATGTCGGTCGTGTAGCGGTCGGCGGCCTTGTCGATCGCGCCCTTCATGTCGATCTGCAGCAGGAAGTGCACGCCGCCGCGCAGGTCGAGGCCCAGGTACATCGGCAGCGCGCCGATCGAGGCGAGCCACTGCGGCGACGACGAGATGAGGTTCAGCGCGACGATGTAGTCGTCGCCGAGGCGCTTCTGCAGCACGTCCTTCGCCTTCAGCTGCGTGTCGGTGTCGGCGAGGCGCACCTTGACGCCGGTCGCGTCGACCGTGGCCCCCCGATGGGCGATGCCGGCCTCCTTCAGCGTGCTCTCGACCGTCGCGAGCGTACCCGCGTCGACCTTCACCGTCGCCTTCGACGTCGACACCTGCACCGCCGGCACCTCGGGGAAGAAGTTGGGCAGCGTGTAGACGAAGCCGATGACGATCGCGACCGCGATCAGGACGTACTTCCAGGCGGGATAGCGGTTCATGCGTGGGGATCGAGGCGATGGGCCGGTGTGGGGCTCGGGAGCGGCGCCGGGCGGCCGACGGCGGGGCGGCGATCGACGCCGGCGGGCGGCCGGTCGCCGCGCGTGGCGTGACGGGTCAAAGCGCTTTGATCGTGCCCTTGGGCAGGAGTTGCTGAATCGCCTGCCGCTGGACACTGATTTCGACCGACGGCGCGATCTCGATCGACGCGTACTGGTCGGTGAGCTTGCTCACCTTGCCGACGAGGCCGCCGGCGGTGACCACCTCGTCGCCCTTCTGCAGCGCCTCGAGCATCGCGCGGTGTTCCTTGGACTTCTTCTGCTGCGGCCGGATCAGCAGGAAGTAGAAGACGACGAAGATGAGGATCATCGGCAGGAAGGCCATGATGTCCGCGCCGGACGTGGCGGAGGTCCCCTGGGCGAAGGCGTTGCTGATGGGCACGTCGAGTCTCCTGCGTTGGCGGCGCCCGCCCGTCACCCGTGCGCGGGTGCGGTGGCGCGATCGCCCCTCACCCCCGGGATCGGGCGGTGCGGGGCAGGTTGGTCGGCAACCGCGCATTCTACCATCCGGGGCAGCACCCGCCGGCGGCCCCGGGACCCTGGCCGGCGCTTGCCACGCCGCGGGCGCGGTCCTCGCGGAACTGCGTCACGAACGCGGCCAGCCGGCCGGCGGCGATCGCCTCGCGCAGGCCCGCGGCGAGCCACAGGTAGTAATGGAGGTTGTGGATCGGTGGCGAGCCGGGCGCCGAGGATCTCGTTCACGCCGCTGCAGGTGGTGGAGGTAGGCGCGCGTGAAGTGGCGGCAGGCGTAGCAGGCGCAGGTCGGGTCGACCGGGCCGGTGTCGGTGCGGTAGCCGGCGTTGCGGATCTTGAGGTCGCCGAAGCGCGTGAACAGCCAGCCGTTGCGGGCGTTGCGGGTGGGCAGCACGCAGTCGAACATGTCGATCCCGGCGAGCACGCCGGCGACGATGTCCTCCGGGCGTGCCCACCCCCATCAGATAGCGCGGGCTCCCCGCGGGCAGGCGCGGGGCGGTGTGGTCGAGGACGCGCAGCATTTCCTCCTTGGGCTCGCCGACCGACAGCCCGCCGATCGCGTAGCCGTCGAAGCCGATGCGCCGATGAGCGCGGCGAGCGAGGCGTCGCGCAGGTCCTCGTGCATGCCGCCCTGGACGATGCCGAACAGCGCGTTCGGATTGCCGGCGTGCGCGGCCTTCGAGCGCGCGGCCCAGCGCATCGACAGCTCCATCGAGCGTGCCGCTTCGTCGCGGGTCGCGGGGTAGGGTGTGCACTCGTCGAAGGCCATCACCACGTCGGAGTCGAGCGCGCGCTGGATCTCCATCGAGCGCTCGGGCGTCAGGAACAGGCGATCGCCGTTGACCGGCGAGGCGAACGCCACGCCGTCCTCCTGCACCTTGCGCAGCGCGCCCAGCGAGAACACCTGGAAGCCGCCGGAGTCGGTCAGGATCGGCTTCGGCCAGCCCATGAAGCGGTGCAGGCCGCCGTGCGCCCCGACCACCTCGGTGCCCGGACGAAGCCACAGGTGGAAGGTGTTGCCGAGCACGATCTGCGCGCCGAGCTCGAGGAGCTCGTTCGGCGCCATCGCCTTGACGCTGCCGTAGGTGCCGACCGGCATGAACATGGGCGTCTCGACGACGCCGTGGGCGAGCGCAAGGCGCGCGCGGCGCGCACGGCCGTCGGTGGCGAGGACTTCGAAGCGCATCGGTGCGGGGGGTCGGAAACTGAAGGGGAACGTGACGGGGCTGGTCGCGCCCGAAGCTTACCCGGTGCCCCCGGCACGCGCCGGGCCGTCGCTGGCGCCGGTCCTGCGCAGCAGCATCGCGTCGCCGTAGCTGAAGAAGCGGTAGCGTTCGGCGATCGCGTGCGCGTACGCGGCCCGGATCGTGTCGAGGCCGGCGAAGGCCGAGACCAGCATCAGCAGCGTCGAGCGGGGCAGGTGGAAGTTGGTGAGCAGCAGGTCGACCACGCGGAAGCGATAGCCCGGCGTGATGAACAGTGCCGTCTCGGCCGCGCCCGGTGCGGACTCCTCCCGATGCGTCGGCCGCCGACTCGAGTGCCCGCAGCGTCGTCGTGCCGACCGCGAGGACGCGCCCGCCACGCGCGCGCGTCGTCGCGATCGCCTGCGCCGTCGCCTCCGGTATCGCGTAGCGCTCGCTGTGCATGCGGTGCTGCGACAGGTCCTCGGCCGTGACCGGCTGGAACGTCCCGGCGCCGACGTGCAGTGTCACGTATGCGCTGGCCACGCCCCGCGCGGCGAGCGCGGCGAGCGCCGCCTCGTCGAAGTGCAGGCCGGCGGTGGGCGCGGCCACCGCGCCGGGCGCGCGCGCGTAGACGGTCTGGTAGCGCGCGGCGTCGTCGGCGTCGCCGGGGCGCGTGATGTAGGGTGGCAGCGGCACTTCGCCGTGGCGCTCGAGCCAGTCGAGGAGCGTGCCCGCGCCGTGGAAGCGCAGCAGGAAGAAGCGGTCCTCGCGTGCCTCGACGATCGCGTGCGCGCCACCCGCGAAGTCGACGCGCCCGCCGGGCTTCGGCAGGTGGCTGGCGCGGAGCTGGGCCCACGCGGCATCGTCGCCGACGAGCCGCTCGACCAGCATTTCGACACGTCCGCCCGAGGGCTTGCGGCCGATCGCGCGCGCGTGGATCACGCGCGTGTCGTTGAACACGGCGAGGTCCCCGGCACGCAGCAGCGACGGCAGGTCGGCGAAGCGGCGGTCGTGGAGCGCGTCACCGTCGACGTCGAGCAGCCGGCTTGCGCTCCGCGTGCGCGCGGGCACCTGCGCGATCAGCTCGGGCGGCAGCGCGTAGTCGAAGTCCGACAGCTTGAGCGGCGCGGGCATGCGGGATCGGTTTGCCTCGTGAACGCGGCGGCCGGTGCGAGCGCTCGGCGCCGCCGACGCGAGCGCCCCCGCGCGCGACGACTTGGTGCCGGGAGGGGGAATCGAACCCCCACGGTATTGCTACCGGCGGATTTTGAGTCCGCTGCGTCTACCAGTTCCGCCATCCCGGCGCGCTGAACGGGCGCCATGCGCCCGCGCGCGCGATTATCCCGGAAAACGCCGGGACGGTCGCGGTCGGCCGCTCGCTAGCGCTGCCTCCACGGCCTCCATGTGCCCGGGTGTCGACGTGTCGCGTCGAGTGTCGGCCGCTTCGCCCGCGTGCGGCGACGCGGCCTTCGGCCCTGGCCTACGGCCGCCGCATGCGGTCGCGGCCTCCGTGTGCCCGGGCATCGACCCGTCGCGTCGAGTGTCGGCCGCCTCGCCCGCGCGCGGCGACGCGGCCTTCGGCCCTGGCCTACGGCCGCCGCACGCGGTCGTAAGTCACGAACGCATAGGGGAAGGCGTCCGGGGGCGGTGCGGTATGCGGCTCGCGCCCCACCTCTCGCCACTGCGCACGGTCGAATGCCGGGAAGCGCACGTCGCCCGCGAAGTCGCGGCCGATCTCGGTCAGATACAGGACGTCCGCGCGCGGCAACGCGAGCGCGTAGAGTGCCGCGCCGCCGATGCAGAACACGGGCAGCGGCAGGCGCACGAGCGAACACGCCTCGTCGAGGCTTGCCGCGACCTCGGCACCCGGTGCCACGAACGCGGGATCGCGGGACACGACCAGGTTCTGCCGGTCGGGCAGGGGCCGGCCGAGCGACTGCCAGGTGCGCCGACCCATCACCACCGCGTGGCCCGTGGTGAGTGCGCGGAAGCGACGCAGGTCGTCGGAGAGGCGCCAGGGCAAGGTGCCCCCGGCGCCGATCGTCCCGTTGGCGGCCACGGCGGCAATGACCGCGAGCGACGGCGGGGACGCGCCCTGCTCGCTCGCGTCGGCGCCGTGCGCCGGCTGCGGGGGCAGTGCCATAATCCAGCGCATTATAGCCGCGAGACACGGCACCGGGCCTCGTGTACTACCCCCGCTCGTTCCTCAAGTTCATCCTGATGGGCTTCCTGCTCGTCAGCCTGCCGCTGCTCTACGCGCTCGCGGAGCTCGTCCTCTCGCTCGACCGCCTCGCGTCGCAGAGCCGCGAGGAGGTGCTGCAGGCCGCGCAGGCCGCGCGCACCTCGCGCCTGCTGTTCGAGCAGGCGACGACGCTCGAGCGGATCGTGCGCCAGTTCCTGATCCTCGACGACCGCGCGCTGATCGACGACTACAACCGCGTGCGGCAGGAGTTCCGCGCGACCACGCGCCAGCTTGCCGCGCTGCCGCTCGAGTCCGCCGACGTCGCCGAGCTCGCCACGCTCGCCGAGACCGAGGTGCGGCTCCACGGCATGCTCAGTGCCGAGCCGCGCGGGCCCGGCATCGGGGTCGAGCTCGCACAAGGCTACGCACGCCTCTCGGACAGTGCGCAGGCGATGGTGACGGCGAGCACCGCGCTGACGCAGAGCGCCATCGAGCGCCTGCAGGACACCGCGGCGCGCGGGCGCGAGAAGTGGCGCTGGCTCGCGCTCGCGACGGTCGGCATCGCGATCGCGCTGGCGATCTTCTTCGCCGTGCTGATCGCGCGCCCGATCCGGCAGCTCGACCAGGCGATCCGCCGCATGGGCACCGCCGACTTCTCGCAGGCGGTGAGCGTGAACGGCCCGCAGGACCTGCGCTATCTCGGCCAGCGGCTCGAGTGGCTGCGCGTGCGGCTCGCCGAGCTCGAGCAGCAGCAGTACAAGTTCCTGCGCCACGTGTCGCACGAGCTCAAGACCCCGCTCACGGCGGTGCGCGAGGGCGCGGAGCTGCTGCGCGACGAGGTCGCCGGCAAGCTCACGCGCGAGCAGAAGGACATCGTGCGCATCGTGCGCGAGAACACGATCTCGCTGCAGAAGCTGATCGAGGACCTGCTCAAGTACCAGCAGACGCGCGCCGTCGAGCCCGCGAAGCTCGGGGAGGTCGCGCTCGACGACGTCGCGCGGCGCGTGGTGCGCGAGCACAAGCTCGCGGCACTGGCGCGCGGCATCGGCGTGGACACCGAGATCGGCGGCGCGCCGGTGATCGGCGACGCCGACCGGCTGCGCACGATCGTCGACAACCTCGTGTCGAACGCGCTCAAGTACGCGCCGCGCGGCGGCGCGATCCGCGTGCGCGTGAAGAACGACGGCAACTTCGTGCGGCTCGAGGTGATCGACAACGGGCCCGGGGTCGACCGCGACGAGCGCGAGCGCATCTTCGAGTCGTTCTACCAGGGCAAGGCGCCGCCGGGCGGCCGGGTCAAGGGGTCCGGCCTCGGACTCGCGATCGCCCGCGACTACGCGCTCGCGCACGGCGGCCGCATCGAGGTCCGCGACCGCGCGGACGGGCACCGCGGCGCGTGCTTCCGCCTCACGCTGCCGCTCGCCTCCAGCGTCGTCGCGCCGACGGTGCAGGGCCCGCCGACCTCGATTCCCGTCGCGAGCCCGAAGTGAGACACGCGCGCCTTCTCGTCGGGCTCGCGGCGTCGGCGGCGCTCGCCGGCGCGGCACTCGCCGCACCGCCCGAGCCCGCGCGCACCGCACCGGGGCGCGTCGTCGTGGCACAGGCGCCCGCGCCAGCGGGTGCCGAGCCCGTCGCCGCGGTGCCCCCTCCCGCCGCGCCGGCGCCGGCGCTGCCGGTCGCGACCGAACCGTCGCCCGAGGAGCGCGAGCTGGCCGCGCTGCTCGCCGACCTGCAGCGCTACGGGACGTTCGGTCCCGACGAGTTGCGGCGTGAACTGCAGACGATGACGCAAACGGTCACGCGGACCCGCTCCGACGCGATGCGCGTGCGCCTCGCCGTGCTGCACACGCTGTCCCGGCAGTCGCCGCAGGACGACCAGCGTGCGCTGCAGTTGCTCGACGCGGTGGCGAAGGCGAATCCCGGCACGCCGGCCCTGAAGCAGCTCGCCGCGGTGCTGCAGGTGCAGGTCGCCGAGCGGATGCGGGCGGTGCGCGACGAGCAGGCGAAGAGCGAAGCTGCGCTGCAGAAGCTCGAGGCCCTGCGGGCGATGGAACGAAGCCTGCTGCGCGACCGCGTGCGCAGCGGCGGCGGTGGCGGCGGCGCGGGATCCGGCGGGAACTAGGATGAAACCACCCCCACGCTCACTTCGTTCGCTGCCCCGGGCCGTCAGCGGGGCGGCCCATCGCGGGCTGACATGAACTCCAGCGACATCCTCCTCGTCGACGACGATCCCGACCTGCTGCGGCTGATCAGCCTGCGGCTCACCTCGGCGGGCTATCGCGTGCGCACCGCGGACAGCGGCGAGACCGCGCTCGCCACGCTCGCGGTGCTGCGCCCCGCGGTCGTCGTCACCGACCTGCGCATGCCCGGCATCGACGGCATGCAGCTGTTCCAGGCGATCCACCGCGAGCATCCCGCGCTGCCGGTGATCATCCTCACCGCGCACGGCACCATCCCCGACGCGGTGAGCGCCACCCAGCGCGGCGTGTTCGGATTCCTCACCAAGCCCTTCGACAGCCAGGACCTGCTGCAGAAGGTGGCCGCGGCAATCAAGCTCTCCGGCGACCACACGGAGGCCGACGCGCCCGACGCGGAGTGGCGCGCGGGGATCGTCACGCGCAGCCCGAAGATGGAGGATCTGCTGCGCCAGGCGCGGCTCGTCGCCGAGTCGGACGCGAGCGTGCTGATTTTCGGCGACTCCGGCACCGGCAAGGAGCTGCTGGCGCGGGCCATTCACCGCGCGAGCAAGCGCGCCGACGGGCCGTTCGTGGCCGTCAATTGCGGGGCGATCCCTGCCGAGCTGCTCGAATCGGAGCTGTTCGGCCACGCGCGGGGCGCGTTCACCGGTGCGGTGCAGGCGCACCGCGGCCTGTTCCAGACCGCCGACGGCGGCACGCTGTTCCTCGACGAGATCGGCGACATGCCGCTGCCGTTGCAGGTCAAGCTGCTGCGCGTGCTGCAGGAGGGCGAGGTGCGGCCGCTCGGCGCGACGCAGTCGATTCCGGTCGACGTGCGCGTGATCTCGGCCACCCATCGCGACCTCGAGGCGCAGCGTGCTGCGGAGCTGTTCCGGGAGGATCTCTACTACCGCCTGAACGTCGTGTCGTTGCGGCTGCCACCCCTCGCGGAGCGTCGGGAGGACATCCCGGTGCTCGCGACCCACATCCTGCGCCGCCTTGCCGAGCGCTACCACAGGACGCAGCCCGCGCTCGCTCCGGAAGCGATGGCGCTGCTGATCGCGGCCCCCTGGCCCGGCAACGTGCGCCAGTTGCTGAATCTGCTCGAGCAGGCGGTCGCGCTCACCACGACCCCGGTGATTCCGGCGTCGGTCGTGCAGAACGCGCTCTCCGAGGACGCTTCGGCGCTGGTTCCCTTCGAGGAGGCGCGGCGCTCGTTCGAGCGGGAGTACCTGGTGCGCCTGCTCAAGATCACCGGCGGCAATGTGACGCAGGCCGCGCAGATGGCGAAACGCAACCGCACGGAGTTCTACAAGCTCCTGCAGCGCCACAAGCTCGAGCCCTCGATGTTCAAGGAGCCGAAGGGCTGACGTATCGCGGACAGGCTGTCGCAGGGTGGCGACGCGCCTCTGCCTTTGCATTCAGCGTGTTGGCGTCCGGGTGCGCCGCGGCGTCGTGGCGCGGCGACACTCGTGGCGCCACTTGCCGGGCCGACGTTCCGCGTCGCATGCGTGGCGAGCACTCCTTCGTGCAGTGAACGCACGCGCCTTCGCGTGGCTCGGGCCGCGGCACGCAAGCCGTGGCACGCCGCTTGCATACGGGGAGATGAAAGCCATCGACGACCGAGGTCGTCCCACCCAACCATGGCGGTCATGGACATGTTCGCGCCCGAGTTCTCCCGGTTCTGGCTCCCCGAGACCACGGGGCAGGACGAGCGCGACGTTCCGGCCGCAAGCGACGAGGACACCCGCCGGCGCGAGCGCGAGGCGCTCGCCGAACTCGCGGAGCGCGTGAACGCCGCCCGCAGCATCGTCTGACCGCATCGTTCGACGGATCGATCGGTCCCGGCCAGCATGCCGGGACCTGCGCGGAGCGCCCCGGGCGGTTCGCACGAAACCGGATCCCCCTTGCCCGCTCACTTCCTCCCGGCGGGCTTCTTTTTTTGGCGGGCGCTTGACGCGGCGCCTGCCATGGCGCGCCGGCGATGCCTAGACGGCTACGGGCGCCCTGATCGCCGGATGCGACTGGTAACCGACGATCTCGAAGTCCTCGTACGCGTACTCGAAGATCGACGGCGGCTTGCGGCGGATCGCGAGCGTGGGCAGCGGCAGCGGGTCGCGCCCGAGCTGCAGTTCGACCTGTTCCAGGTGGTTGAGGTAGATGTGGCAATCGCCACCGGTCCAGACGAAGTCGCCGACGCCGAGGTCGCTCTGGTGCGCCACCATGTGCGTGAGGAGCGCGTAGCTCGCGATGTTGAACGGCACCCCGAGGAACAGGTCGCAGGAGCGCTGGTAGAGCTGGCAGGAGAGGCGCCCCTGCGCGACGTAGAACTGGAAGAACGCGTGGCAGGGCGGGAGCTTCATGCGCGGAATGTCGCCGACGTTCCACGCCGAGACGATGAGCCGGCGCGAGTCGGGGTTGCTGCGGATGTCGCGCATCAGGTCGGCGATCTGGTCGATCTCCCGGCCGTCGTTGCCCATCCAGTGTCGCCACTGGTGACCGTAGACCGGGCCGAGCTCGCCGTGCTCGTCCGCCCACTCGTCCCAGATCGACACGCCGGCCTGCTGCAGCGAGCGGACGTTGGTCTCGCCGCGCAGGAACCAGAGCAGCTCGTGGACGATCGACTTGGTGTGGACCTTCTTCGTCGTGACCAGGGGGAAGCCCTGCCCGAGGTCGAAGCGCATCTGGTGGCCGAACACCGACAGCGTGCCCGTGCCGGTGCGGTCGTCCTTCTGCACACCGTGGTCCCGCACGTGGCGGAGGAGGTCGAGGTACTGGCGCATCGTCGGTGCGTGCGGGTCGCGGGCGGGCGGCCATTCTAGCGGAAGCGGCCCGCGCGGCGGCCGCCGCGGTAGGATCGCGGGGAGCGGCGGCCCGGCGGCCGTCCCCCGGACCCCGATGCACGCGCCCAATCAGTTCGACCTCTTGCGAGAGCGGCGCTTCGCGCCGTTCTTCTGGACGCAGTTCGCGGGCGCGCTGAACGACAACCTGTTCAAGAACGCACTGGTCATCTTCCTCGCGTTCCAGGCGGCGGGCATGACCGGCGCCGACGCGAACACGCTGGTGAACCTGGCGGGCGCGGTGTTCATCGCGCCGTTCGTGCTGCTGTCGGCCACCGCGGGGCAGCTCGCCGACAAATACGAGAAGTCGCGGCTCATCCGGCAGGTCAAGCTCCTCGAGATCGCGGTCATGGCGGTCGCCCTGTACGGCTTCTGGCGGCGCGACCTGATCGTCCTGTTCGCGGCGCTCGGGCTGATGGGCGTGCAGTCGACGCTGTTCGGTCCGGTCAAGTACGCGATCCTGCCGCAGCACCTCCGGCGCGAGGAGCTGACCGGCGGCAATGGCCTGGTCGAGATGGGCACGTTCGTCGCGATCCTGCTCGGGACGATCGCCGGCGGAATCCTCGTTGCGATCGAACCGGGCGGGCCGGTGTCGGCCGGCGCGGTCGTGGTCGTCGTCGCCGTGATCGGCTGGCTCGCGAGCCGCGGCATTCCGCACACGCCGCCGGTGGCGCCGGCGCTCCGGATCAACTGGAACCCGGTCTCGGAAACCTGGCGCAACCTGCGGCTCGCCCACCGCAACCGGGTGGTCTGGCGGTCGATGCTCGGCATCTCGTGGTTCTGGTTCTACGGCACGACGTTCCTCGCCCAGTTCGCCGGGTTCACCAAGGACTTCCTCGGCGGCGACGAGAGCGTCACGACGTTCCTGCTCGCCGTGTTCTCGGTCGGCATCGGCGTCGGCTCGCTGCTGTGCGAGAGGCTCTCCGGGCGGCGGGTCGAGATCGGCCTCGTGCCCTTCGGCGCGATCGGCCTCACGGTGTTCGCCGTCGACCTGTGGTTCGCGGCGAAGGGGCTGCGCGCGTCCGGGACGGCGGCGCTGGCGGCGTTTCTCGCCGACCCGGCACACTGGCGCGTCGCCTTCGACCTGGTGATGATCGGCCTGTTCGGCGGCTTCTACATCGTGCCGCTCTACGCGATGATCCAGGAGCGCGCCGAACCCACGCACCGCTCGCGGATCATCGCCGCGAACAACATCGTCAACGCGATGTTCATGGTCGCGTCGGCGGTCATCGCGATCGGCCTGTTGCGGGCGGGCTTCAGCGTCGTCGACCTGTTCCTCGTCACCGCGCTGATGAACGCCGCGGTGGCGATCTACATCTTCACGCTCGTTCCCGAATTCCTGATGCGGTTCATCGCGTGGCTGCTCGTGCACACGATGTACCGCGTCGCGCGCCGCGGCCTCGACAACGTGCCCGACGAGGGCGCCTGCGTCGTCGCGTGCAATCACGTGAGCTACGTCGACGCCGTGGTGATCAGCGCCTACGTGCCGCGGCCGATCCGCTTCGTGATGGACCACCGCATCTTCGAGACGCCGGTCATGGGATTCGTGTTCCGCACGATGCGCGCGATCCCGATCGCGCCGGCGAAGGAGAACGCCGCGCGCAAGGAGCAGGCGTTCGAAGCGGTGCGGGAGGCGCTCGGCGAGGGCGAGATCGTCGGCATCTTCCCCGAAGGGCGGTTGACGAGCGACGGCGAGATGCAGCCGTTCCGGCCCGGGATCGAGCGCATCGTCGCCGAGACGCCGGTGCCGGTGATTCCGATGGCGCTCCGGGGCCTGTGGGGGAGCTTCTTCTCCCGCTCGTACCAGGGCAAGGCGATGCGGCGCTGGCGCGGTGCGTTCTCGCGCATCGCGCTCGTCGTCGGCAAGCCGATTCCGGCCGCGCAGGTGACGCTCGAGATGCTGCGCGAGCGCGTGCTCGCGCTGCGCGGCGAGCGCCGGTAGCCATACGTGGCGAGGGGCCCCGTTGGCGCGAAGCGCAACGGGGATCGACGCTCAATGGCTAGCGGCGGGGCGGCCGACACGAGACGCCGCGGAGGACGCAACGTCAAGAGGCCGCGGTGGCCCGGTCGCCGCCCTCAGCGTCCGGCGGCGGCGTCCGGTACGTCCGGCCACGCCGCGGCGAGGAGTGCCGGCAGCGCGATGCCGGAGGGCGCGCGCAGCACGTCGTCGGCGACATCCGTCAGCGGCGTCGCCTCGGGGTTGACCTCGACCACGCGTGCGCCGGCGGCCTTGGCGTAGCGGGGCAGAGCAGCTGCCGGCCAGACCTCGGCCGACGTGCCGACCACCAGCATTACCTCGGCGCGGCGGGCCGCGTTCTCGGCGCGTGCGAGCGCGTCCTCCGGGAGCGTTTCCTCGAACCAGACGACGTCGGGCCGCAGGAATGCGCCGCAATGCGGGCAGCGCGGCGGCAGGTCGTCGCCGGGCGCGTCCCACGATGCGACGACGCGATGCTCGCGCGAGCACTTCACGCGCGCGATGTTGCCGTGCAGCTCGACCAGGCGCCGGCTGCCCGCCCTGGCGTGCAGGCCGTCGACGTTCTGCGTGGCGAGCAGGAAGTCGGGCACGAGGTCGTCCATGCGCGCGAGCGCGCGGTGGCCGGGGTTGGGGACGATGCCTGCGAGCGCCTCGCGGCGCGACGCGTACCAGTCCCAGACCCGCTTCGGATGGCGTGCGAACGCCGTCGGCGTGGCGAGCTCGCGCGGGTCGAACTTCGCCCACAGGCCGGTCTGCGCGTCGCGGAACGTCGGCACCCCGGACTCGGCGGAGATGCCGGCGCCGGTGAGCACGACCACGCGCGCCGCGCGGCGGAGCGCGAGGGCGAGATCCGGCGCGATGGCGATCGCTTGCATCGCTGCATCGTAGCCTTGCCGCGGCCGGCGCGGAAGGGCGTGCGTGCTAGACTCGAACGTCGCTCCGCATCCTTCACGACGATGTCCGGCAACACGATCGGCACGCTGTTCTGCGTCACCTCGTTCGGCGAATCGCACGGCCCCGCGATCGGCTGCGTCGTCGACGGATGCCCGCCGGGCCTCGCACTTGACGCAGCCGACATCCAGCGCGATCTCGACCGGCGCCGCCCGGGCACGTCGCGGCACGTGACGCAGCGCCGCGAGCCGGATACCGTGGAGATCCTCTCGGGCGTGTTCGAGGGACGCACCACCGGCGCACCGATCGCGCTCCTGATCCGCAACCAGGACCAGCGCAGCAAGGACTACGCGAACATCGCCGAGACGTTCCGGCCCGGCCACGCCGATTACACGTACTGGCAGAAATACGGCATCCGCGACCACCGCGGCGGTGGCCGGCAGTCGGCGCGCGAGACCGCGGTGCGGGTCGCGGCGGGGGCGGTGGCGCGGAAGTGGCTCGCGGAGCGCCACGGCGTTTCGATCCGCGGGCACCTCGCGCAACTCGGCGCGATCGCCATCCCCTTCGAGAGCTTCGCGCACGTCGACGCGAACCCGTTCTTCGTCGCCAACGCCACCATCGTGCCGGAGCTCGAGGCGTACATGGACGCACTGCGCAAGTCCGGCGATTCCTGTGGCGCGCGGATCACGGCGGTCGCTCGGGGCGTCCCGGTCGGCTGGGGCGAGCCCGTCCACGGCAAGCTCGACGCCGACCTCGCGCAGGCGATGATGGGCATCAACGCGGCGAAGGGCGTCGAGATCGGCGCCGGCTTCGCCGCGGTGTCGCAGCGGGGCACCGAGCACTCCGACGAAATGACGCCGCAGGGCTTCGTATCGAACCACGCCGGCGGCATCCTCGGCGGCATCTCGACGGGACAGGACATCGTGGTGTCGGTCGCCGTCAAGCCCACGTCGTCGATCCGCCTCGACCGTCACTCGATCGACAAGGCCGGCGGCGCGGTCGTCGTCAACACGCACGGCCGCCACGATCCCTGCGTGGGCATTCGCGCCACGCCGATCGTCGAGGCGATGCTCGCGATCGTGCTGATGGATCACGCGCTGCGGCACCGGGCGCAGAACGCCGACGTCGCCACCTCCACGCCGCACATCGCCGCGCAGGCGCCCGGCGACGTCGTCGCGCGGCTCAAGCCGGCGACGGCGGTCGACGACCCCGATCCCGACGAAGCCTAGGAAGTGGGGTCAGCCTCGACTTTCGAAAGTGGGGTCAGACTCGACTTTCGAAATCGGGTCAGACCCAGCGGGTGAACACCGGGGTCTGACCCCGATTTCGCTGCGCCTTGGGAAAGTCGAGTCTGACCCTACTTTCGAGTGCTGGTGACGGTGGCGGCGGCCGCGCCGTGCGCCAGTGTGATCGAGAGCGCGTCGCCGGGGGCGAGCCGGGCCGCATCCGTGACCACCGGGCCGCCTTCGCGCGCCACGATCGCGTAGCCGCGCTCGAGCACGCGCTCGGGATCGAGGTGCGCGAGGTTGCGGCCGAGCGACTCGACACGCGAGGTGTCGCGCCGCAGGCGGTCACGCCCTGCGCGCACCAGCGTGTCGCGCAACGCGGCGATGGCCGGGTGCTGCGGCAGCGGTGCCCGCAGCTCGCGCAGCAGGCGAACGCGGCACGCGAACAGCGCAACCTCGCGCTCCCGCATGGCGCGCGTGGCGCCACGGGCGAGTCGCACGGCGAGATCGGCGAGCCGCTCGCGCTGCGCCGCGAGGCGCGCGGCCGGATGCACGAGCCGGCGGGCGACGCCATCGAGCGACTGCACCCGCCGTGCGAGAGCATGGTCGCCCGCGCGCGCGAGCCGGCGCGCGAGCTGGCCCGCGCGATGCCGGTGCTCGGCGATGTCGGGGACGACGAGCGTCGCCGCGGCCGTGGGCGTGGCCGCGCGCGCGTCGGCGACCAGGTCGCAGATCGTGACGTCGGTCTCGTGGCCGACGCCGGAGACGATCGGCAGCGCCGAGCCGTGGACCGCGCGCGCCACCGCCTCCTCGTTGAACGCCCACAGATCCTCGAGCGAGCCCCCGCCGCGGCAGACGATCAGCACGTCCACCTCGGCGCGCCGGTTGGCCGTGGCGATCGCCTCGGCGATGTCGCGCGCGGCCCCGTCGCCCTGCACGAGCGCCGGGTAGACGATCACCGGCAGCGACGGCCAGCGCCGGTGCAACGTCGCGAGGACGTCGCGCACCGCCGCGCCGCGCGGGGAGGTGACGATGCCGACCCCACGGGGAAAGCGCGGCAGCGGGCGCTTGCGGGCGCTGTCGAGCAGGCCCTGTGCCTCGAGCGCCGCCTTCAGTCGCAGGAATCGCTCGTAGAGCGCCCCGAGTCCCGCGTGGCGCACCGCGTCGACGTTGAGCTGGAACTCGCCCTTCTGCTCGTAGATCGACGGGGTAGCCCGCACTTCGACGGCGAGGCCATCGGCGAGCGGGAACGGGACGAGCTGCGCCTTGCCGCGCCACAGCGTGCACTTCACCTGCGCCGTCTCGTCCTTGAGCGTGAAGTAGACGTGGCCGGAGGACGCGCGATAGAGGTTCGAGACTTCCCCGCCGACCCACACGACCCCCAACTGGCGCTCGAGGATGAGGCGCGCCGACGAGACGAGCAGCGACACCGGCAGCACCGGCGGTCCCTCGCGACCCGTGGACGGCCAAGGGGCCATCCCGTTCTCGCGACGCGCCGGCTCCGATGGCGGTGTGCTCACGGCCGGATTGCCGTTGTACAGCAACGCATCGATAGCGACGGATGTCCTGGACAAGACTGATTCAACGGGGGACGAGGACCTTGTCACGCCCTTGTCATGCCGGCGCCCCCCCTGCCCGGGCGAGCGTGCGGGACCGGTGCGACAACTGCCTGATCGGGCACCCATTTTGGTCGGCAAAGAATTGTGCATCTCAGCTTTATGCGCACAGTTACCGGGACTTAGCGAATCAACTTACAAGATATGCACACTGCTATCCACAGGATTTGTGGACAACCGCGGCGGCCCGCGTCATCGACCCCCCCCGGAAGCCGCGCCCGGCGCGGATTTCGGGAGAGTGACCCGCTGGCCCTAGCGTCGCGGGCTGCATGGCCGTCCGGCGGCCGGTTAGAATGCACCGCACGTCCCGCTTGTTCATGAACAAGAAACGATGGCTGCTGCGCCGCAAGACAATAATCCGCCGGCTCGCGACAACGCGCCGCGCGCCAAGGGCGCACCCGCGCTCGCCCCCAACTTCCTGCGTTCGATCATCGCCGAGGATGCTCGCACCGGCAAATACGGCGGGCACGTCGTCACTCGCTTCCCGCCCGAGCCCAACGGCTACCTGCATTACGGACACGCGAAGTCGATCATCCTGAACTTCGGGCTCGCCGCGGAGAACGGCGGTCGCTGCCACCTGCGCTTCGACGACACCAACCCGCTCAAGGAGGAGACCGAATACGTCGCCTCGATCGAGGAGGCGGTGCGTTGGCTGGGCTACGACTGGGGACCGCACCTCTACCACGCGTCGGACTACTACGACCGGCTCTACGCGTTCGCGGAGTGGTTCATCGGGCAGGGGCTGGCCTACGTCGACGGCCAGAGCGCCGAGGAGATGCGCGCAACGCGCGGCACGCTCACCGAGGCCGGCATCGCGAGCCCCTGGCGCGACCGCGGCGTCGCCGAGAATCTCGACCTGTTCCGGCGCATGCGCGCGGGCGAGTTCGCGGACGGCGCGCTCGTGCTGCGCCTGAAGATCGACATGGCGAGCCCGAACATCAACCTGCGGGACCCCGCGATCTACCGCATCCGCCATGCTTCGCACCACCGCACCGGTGACCGCTGGTGCATCTACCCGCTCTACGACTACACGCACTGCATCTCGGACGCGCTCGAGCGCATCACCCACTCGATCTGCACGCTGGAGTTCCAGGACCACCGGCCGCTCTACGACTGGGTGATCGAGAAGCTGGCCGACGGCGGCCAGCTGCCGCGCCCGCTGCCCAACCAGCACGAGTTCGCGCGGCTGAACCTCACCTACGTCGTGCTCTCCAAGCGCAAGCTGATCCAGCTCGTCAACGGCGGCTTCGTCGACGGCTGGGACGACCCGCGCATGCCGACGCTCGTGGGTGCTCGGCGGCGCGGCTTCACGCCCGAGGGCTTCCGCCTGATGGTCGAGCGCACCGGCGTGTCGAAGTCCGACACGTGGATCGACATGAGCGTCCTCGAGGACGCGATGCGCGACGACCTCAACGCCGTGGCCGAGCGGCGCATCGCCGTGCTCGACCCGGTGCGGCTCGTCGTCGACAACTTCCCCGAGGGCGCGGCGGAAACCTGCTTCGCGCCGAATCACCCGCAGCACCCCGAGCTCGGCCGGCGCGAGCTCCGCTTCACGCGCGAGCTGTGGATCGACCGCGACGACTTCATGGAGGTGCCGCCGAAGGGCTTCTTCCGGCTCGCCCCCGGTACCGAGGTGCGATTGCGCTACGCGTACATCGTCAAGTGCACCGGCGTGGAGCGCGACGCCGCCGGGCGCGTCGCGACGATCCATTGCACCTACGACCCGACGACCCGCAGCGGCACGCCCGGCGCCGAGGCGCGCAAGGTCAAGGGCAACATCCACTGGCTGTCCGCCGACGAGGCCGTCCCGGCCGAAGTGAGGCTGTACGATCGGCTGTTCCGCGTTCCCTACCCCGGTGCGCGCAATCCGTGGGGCGAGCGCGGTGGCGAAGCGGCGGCAGCTCCGGCCGGCCATGCGGTGGTCGTGGCGGGCGACGACGAGCTGGACGCCGAAGCTGCCGAGCGCGACTTCCTCGACGACCTGCATGTCGACTCGAAGCGGGTGATCACGGCGCTGGTCGAGCCCGCGCTCGCGCGCGCCGAGGCCGAGGCGCGCTACCAGTTCGAGCGCGCCGGCTATTTCGTCGCCGACCGCGTCGACCACGCACCCGGCCGGGCGGTGTTCAACCGGACCGTGACGCTCAAGGACTCCTGGTCCGGCCGGACGACATAGCCCGGCACGGGCCGGTCGTCGCGCGGCGATGCGGGAGCACAGGCGCCTGCACGTTGCTGCCGGCGCTTGCGCCGCACGCGGACCGCGCTACACTTCCGGCGCCGAATTCCACGCAGGAGTGAGTCCATGAAGCGCATCGTCCTATTCCTCGCGACCAACGTCGCCGTCCTCGTCGTCATCTCCGTCGTGCTGCGCCTGTTCGGGCTCGACCGCGCCGTCTTCGACGCGACCGGCCTCAACTACGGCGCGCTGCTGGGGTTTTCCTTCGTCGTCGGCTTCACCGGCGCGATCATCTCGCTCCTGACGAGCAAGATGATGGCGAAGCGGTCGACCGGGGCCCACGTGATCGAGCAACCACGCGACCAGGCCGAAGCGTGGCTCGTCGACACGGTGAAGCGTCTCGCCGACCGCGCCGGCATCGGCATGCCGGAAGTGGCGATCTACGAGGGCGCGCCCAACGCGTTCGCGACCGGCGCGTTCAAGAACTCCGCCCTCGTCGCGGTGTCGACCGGCCTCCTGCAGTCGATGAACAAGGAGGAGGTCGAGGCGGTGCTCGGGCACGAGGTGGCGCACGTCGCCAACGGCGACATGGTGACGATGACGCTGATCCAGGGCGTGGTGAACACGTTCGTCATCTTCTTCGCGCGAGCGATCGCGTCGATCGTGAGCCGCGGCAGCGACGGGCGGCCGGGCGCCGCCTTTTTCGCCGTCTCCATGGTCCTGCAGATCGTGTTCGGGCTGCTGGCGTCGATCATCGTCGCGTGGTTCTCGCGCCAGCGCGAGTTCCGCGCCGACCGTGGCGCCGCCGACTACCTGGGCTCGCCCACGCCGATGGTCAACGCGCTGCGGCGCCTCGGCGGCGTGGCCGAGGAAGCGTCGCTGCCCGAGGG
>CAVPJE010000016.1:0-171204 GCA_963705175.1 uncultured beta proteobacterium
GGCGGCGCATGGTGATCCGGCACAGGGCAGTACTCGCGGAAGACAAGCAGGAGCGGCACCACGCGATCCTCGACGCGGCGGCGCGGCTGCTCGCGCGATCGCCCGATCGCGTCGCGAACGTCGCCGAGGTCGCGGACGCGGCGGGGCTCGCCAAGGGCACGGTGTACCTGTACTTCCCGAGCAAGGAGGAGCTGCTGCTCGCCCTGCACGAGCGCAACGTCGCGGGCTTCTTCGAGGCGATGATCGCGCGCCTCGAGCGGCCCGAGCCGGTGACGCTCGACTTCATGCTCGCGCTCATGCGCAGGCACATGGTCGACGACCCGACCTACCTGCCGCTCGCGACGCGCTGCCTCGGACTGATGGCTACGCAGATGCCGACCGAGGCCGCCGCGGCGTTCATGGAGCGGATGACCGATCGCCTGTGGTCGGCAGGGACGGGGCTCGAGCGCCACTTCCCGACGCTCGCTCCGGGCGGCGGGGTCGTGCTGCTGCGCCGGAGCTACGCGCTGATCATCGGCCTGTGGCAGCTCTCGTCGGCGCACGCCGCGCAGGGAGGGGAACCGTCGCACTGCCCGGCGGGACAGTTCGACTATGCGCAGGAACTCGGCGTGGCGCTCGCCGCGCTGTGGGAGGGCTCGATCGGCCGGCACCTGCCGGCGAGCGGCGCCGTCCCCGCGAATCAGGAGGCCTGAGCCATGCGCGTCGCGATCGCCATCCTGGCCTCCTGCGTGCTCGTCGTCGGGTGCGCGAAGCACGAGCCGACGGTCGAGACCGTGCGCCCGGTCCAGCTGGTTCGCGTGTCGGCCGGAAATACCGCGAGCATGTCCGTCTTCGCCGGGGAGGTGAAGCCACGGCACGAGGCCGACCTCGCGTTTCGCATCGGCGGCAAGCTCGTCGAACGCCGCGTCGACGTCGGCGCCTCCGTCCGCAAGGGCCAGCTGCTCGCGCGGCTCGACCCGAGCGACGTCGCGTTGCAGGCCCGGGCCGCGCAGGCGGCCGTCGCCGCGGCCAGGACCGAGGCCACGTTCGCCAAGGCGGAGTTCGAGCGCTTCGAGAACCTGTACCGCCAGAAGTTCGTGAGCGCGAGCGCGCTCGACCAGAAGCGCAATGCGATGACCATCGCCGACGCGCGCCTCGAACAGGCACAGGCGCAGCTCGCCGTGTCGCGCAACCAGGCCGAGTACGCGTCGCTGGTCGCCCCGGAGGACGGCGTGATCACCGCGATCGGCGCCGAAGCCGGGCAGGTGATCGCGTCGGGCCAGTCGGTGATGCGGCTCGCCCGCACGGACGAGCGCGAGATCGCGATCGCGGTTCCCGAGAACCGGATTGGCGAGATCCGGTCCGCACCGCAACTCGCCGCGGTGCTGTGGGCAAACCCCGGCAAGCTCTACCAGGCGCGTGTGCGCGAGATCGCGCCGTCGGTCGACGCGGTGACGCGGACGTTCGCGGTGCGCGTTGCCGTGCCCGATGCGGATGCTTCGCTTGGCTGGGGCATGACCGCGAACGTGGTCGTCGCCGGCGCCGGGGCGGCGGGCAGCGTGCTCCTGCCGCTGACGTCGGTCTACCACACGCCCGAGGGCAAGCCGGCGGTGTGGATCTACGATCCCGGCGCGCAGAAGGTCGACCTGCGTCCGGTGGCGCTCGGCGCCTATCGCGAGGACGGCGTGCTGGTCACGGCCGGTGTGCGCGATGGCGAGTGGGTGGTCGCGGCCGGCGTGAACAAGCTGCAGGCCGGGCAGCGCGTCCGGCCGTACGAGGAGCCCGGCAAGCCGAGGCCTCCGCTGCCCGCGCAGGCCGCGCTGCCCCCGGCGACGACCACGCGCTGATCGCGCGGTCGCCCCACCTCCCCGATCACGCCACGGCCTCGCCATGACGCCCGTCACGCCGCCCGGCGGCACCGGCCTCGGCAGGTTCAACCTGTCCGAGTGGGCACTGCACCACCGGCCGATGGTGCTCTACCTCATCATCCTGTTCGCGGTGATGGGCGCGCTCGCCTACACGAAGCTCGGGCAGTCGGAGGACCCGCCGTTCACGTTCAAGGTCATGGTCGTCAAGACCAACTGGCCGGGCGCGTCGGCACGCGACGTCGAGCAGCAGGTCACCGACCGCATCGAGCGCAAGCTGCAGGAGCTGCCGCACCAGTACGTGAGGAGCTACAGCCGCCCCGGCGAGTCGCTGGTGTTCATCGCCTACCGGGACTCGCTCACGCTCGAAGCAGATCCCGGAGCTCCAGTACCAGACCCGCAAGAAGGTCGGCGACATCCGCAACCAGCTGCCGGCGGGAATCCAGGGGCCGTTCTTCAACGACGAGTTCGGCGACACCTACACCAACATCTACGCGATCACCGGCGACGGCTTCGGCTACCGGGCGCTCAAGGACTTCGCCGACCGCATTCGCGCCGAGCTGCTGCGCGTGCCCGGCGTCGCCAAGGTGGACTTCATCGGCGAGCAGGAACAGAAGATCTTCGTCGAGCTGTCGAACAGCAAGCTCGCGACGCTCGGGATCGAGCCGGCGGAGATCATCAGGACGCTCGCCGCGCAGAACGCGGTGCAGGCCGCCGGCGCGTTCGAGACCGCGACCGACCGCATCTACCTGCGGCCGACCGGCACGTTCGATTCGCTGGAGGCGATCCGCGACCTGTCGATCCGCGCCAACAACCGCATCTTCCGGCTGGGCGACATCGCGAAGGTGGAGCGCGGCTACGTCGACCCGCCGCAGCAGCAGATGCGCTGGATGGGGCGCGAGGCGATGGGTCTCGGCGTGACGATGGTCGCCGGCGGCGACGTGATCGCGCTCGGCCGCGAGCTCGACCGCGCGGTCGGCCGCGTGCAGCAGGAGATGCCGGTCGGCGTCGAGCTCGCGCCGGTGGCGAGCATGCCCAAGGCGGTGCAGCGCTCCATCAACGAATTCGTACGCGCGCTGACGGAGGCGGTGCTGATCGTGCTCGCGGTGTCGCTGGTGAGCCTGGGCTTCGCACCGGCCTCGTCGTCGCCGTGTCGATCCCGCTGGTGCTCGCCTCGACGTTCCTGCTGATGTGGATCCTCGGCATCGGCCTGCACAAGATCTCGCTCGGCGCGCTCATCCTGTCGCTCGGGCTGCTCGTCGACGACGCGATCATCGCGGTGGAGATGATGGCGATCAAGCTGGAGCAGGGCTACGACCGCTTCCGCGCGGCGAGCTTCGCCTACACGTCGACGGCCTTCCCGATGCTCACCGGCACGCTGGTCACGGTCGCGGGCTTCCTGCCGATCGCGACCGCGCAGAGCTCGACCGGCGAGTACACGCGCTCGCTGTTCGAGGTGTCGGCGATCGCGCTCGTGGTCTCCTGGTTCGTCGCGGTGATCGTGATCCCGTACCTGGGCTACCGGATGCTGCCCGACTTCTCGAAGCCGCGGCCGGCATCGCTCGCCCGGCGCCTGTGGGCACGGGCAACGGGCGCCCGCCGCCGCCGCCCATCGCGCCGGCGCACGCCGATCCCGACCACGTCTACCGCACGCCGTTCTACCGGTGGCTCCGCGCGATGGTCGACTGGACCGTCGACCATCGCTGGTTCGTCATCGTCGTGACGCTCGCGGCCTTCGCCGGCTCGATCTTCATGTTCCGCTTCGTGCCGCAGCAGTTCTTTCCCTCGTCGTCGCGGCCGGAGCTCCTGGTCGACCTGCGCCTGCCCGAGGGGAGCTCGTTCCACGCCACGATGGCCGAGGCGAGGAAGATGGAAGCCGTGCTCGCGAAGGAGCCAGGCGTCGAGAGCTTCGTCGGCTACGTCGGCGCGGGCAGCCCGCGCTTCTACCTGCCGCTCGACCAGCAGCTGGTGTTGTCCAACTTCGCGCAGTTCGTGCTGGTCACGAACAACAACGTCGAGCGCGAGGCGGTGCGCGCGCGTCTCGTCCGGCTGTTCGAGACCGACTTCCCGGCGGTGCGCGGGCGGGTGTCGCGGCTCGAGAACGGCCCGCCGGTGGGCTTCCCGGTGCAGTTCCGGGTCACGGGCGACGACATCGCGAAGGTGCGCGCGATCGCCCGCGAGGTGCGTGCGACGATGGAGCAGAGCCCGGATCTCTTCAACGTGCAGTTCGACTGGGACGAGCCGTCGAAGGTCGTGCGCCTCACCGTCGACCAGAACAAGGCCCGCGTGCTCGGCATCAGTTCGCAGGAGCTCGCGCAGTTCCTCAACAATTCCGTGTCGGGCGTCACGGTGACCCAGTTCCGCGAGCGCGACAAGCTGATCGACGTCGTGCTGCGCGGCGCCGCGACCGAGCGGGCGCAACTGTCGTTCCTCAAGGACCTCGCGATCCCGTCGAGGAACGGCAAGGCGGTGCCGATCACCCAGATCGCCGACCTCGACTACGGGCTCGAGGAGGGGATCGTCTGGCGGCGCGACCGCCAGCCGACGATCACGGTGCGGGCCGACCTGCGGGGCAACGCGCAGGGGCCGGACGTCACGCAGCGCATCAACCCCTCGCTCGAACCGCTCCGCGCGACCCTGCCCCTCGGCTACCGCATCGAGGTGGGCGGCGCGGTCGAGGACTCCGGGCGCGGACAGAAGTCGATCGTCGCGGGCATGCCGCTGCTCCTGATCGCGGTGGTGACGCTGCTGATGATCCAGTTGAAGAGCTTCTCGCGCACGCTGATGGTCTTGCTGACCGCGCCCCTCGGGCTGATCGGCGTGACGCTCGGGCTCCTCGCGTTTCGCATGCCCTTCGGCTTCGTCGCGATGCTCGGCGCGATCGCGCTGTCCGGGATCATCATGCGCAACTCGATCATCCTGGTCGACCAGATCGAGCAGGACATCGCCGCAGGCGCGTCCCGCTGGGACGCGATCGTCGGCGCGACGGTGCGGCGGTTCCGGCCGATCGTGCTCACCGCGGCTGCGGCGGTCATGGCGATGATCCCGCTGACGCGGAGCGACTTCTTCGGGCCGATGGCCGTCGCGATGATGGGCGGCATCGTCGTCGCGACGGTGCTGACGCTGGGCTTCCTGCCGGCGCTCTACGCGCTGTGGTTCCGGGTTCGGCGCGAGCCCGCCGGGGAGGCCGCGGTCGCCGGTGCCTGACGGCCCGGACGGCGCGCTCCGCGACCGGCGGGCCGGACCGGTACAATGCCGATGCGCGTGCACCAGGGCGCTGCCCGTGCGACACCCACGAACGTCATGACGACTTCTCCAACCCCCGAGATCGTCGCCGAGCTCAAGGCCGGCCGCATGGTGATCCTCGTCGACGAGGAGGATCGCGAGAACGAGGGCGATCTGGTGCTGGCCGCCGAGTTCGTCACGCCCGAGGCGATCAACTTCATGGCCCGCCACGCGCGGGGCCTCGTCTGCCTCACGCTCACCGAGGAGCGCTGCCGGACGCTCGGGCTCGCGCCGATGGTCGCGCAGAACCGCTCGAACACGGGGACCAACTTCACCGTCTCGATCGAGGCGGCCGAAGGCGTCACCACGGGGATCTCGGCCGCCGACCGCGCACGCACCGTCCGCGTCGCCATCGCCGCCGACAGCGAGCCCTCCGACCTCGTGCATCCCGGCCACATCTTCCCGGTGGTCGCGCAGGCCGGCGGCGTGCTCTCGCGCGCGGGCCACACCGAGGCCGGCTGCGACCTCGCGCGCCTCGCGGGCCTCACGCCGGCGGCAGTGATCTGCGAGATCATGAAGGACGACGGCACGATGGCCCGGATGCCGGACCTGCTCGAGTTCGCGCAGGCGCACGGCCTCAAGATCGGCACGATCACCGACCTGATCCACTACCGGAGCCGCACCGAGCGGCTGATCGAGCGCGTCGGCGAGCGGCCGCTCGCGACGCACTACGGGGCGTTCCGGCTGATCGTCTATCGCGACAAGCTCACCGACGCGACCCACCTCGCGCTGGTGCGCGGCCCGATCTCGCCGGAGTCCGAGACGCTGGTGCGCGTGCACGAGCCGCTGTCGGTGATGGACCTGCTCGACGCGCAGAGCGAGTCCCACTCGTGGAGCATTCCGGCGGCACTGGAGACCATCGCCCAGGCCGGACGAGGCGTGGTCGTGCTCCTGCATCGGCCCGAGTCGCCCGCCGAGCTCCGCCGCCGCGCGATCTCCGCGGAGCGCGCGCCGGTGAACAAGATGGACCTGCGCGACTACGGCATCGGCGCGCAGATCCTGCGCGACCTCAACGTCGGCCGGATGCGCATCCTCGCCCGGCAGCGCAAGATGCCCAGCATGTCCGGCTTCGACCTCGAGGTGACCGGCTTCGAGGAGGGGCCGCACCGCCAACGCGGGTGAACCCCATGGCCATCGCACGCTTCCCCATCCGCACCGAGGGCCGGGCACGGCGCGTCGGCATCGTGCTGTCGCGCTTCAACGCGGAGATCGGCGACGGCCTCCTCGCCGGCGCGATGCGCGCGCTGCGCGAGTCCGGCGTCGCGGACGAGGACGCGCTGCTCGTCGAGGTGCCCGGGGCGCTCGAGACCCCGCTCGCGCTGCAGCGCATGGCGCAGTCCGGCGACTTCGACGCGCTGGTCGCGCTCGGCGCGGTGATCCGCGGCGAGACCTACCACTTCGAGATCGTCGCCAACGAGTCGGCCCGAGGCGTCGCCGAGGTCGCGCTGCAGTTCGGGATCCCCGTCGGCAACGGCATCCTCACGTGCGAGAACGACGCGCAGGCGCTCGCCCGCATGGACACCAAGGGGTACGAGGCGGTCGGGGCCGCGCTCGCGCTCGCGAATCTCTTCGATGACCTCGACGAATCCTGAGGCGCGCCGCGCCGCGCGTGCGCTGGTGCTGCAGGGCCTCTACCAGCGCCAGCTGTCGCGCAACGCCGACGACGCGATCTGGCTGCAGCTCCTCGAGTCGGAGGACTTTGCCGCCGCGGACGCCGAGTACCTCGCCGCGCTGTGGCGGGGCACGACCCGCGAGCACGAGGCGCTGCTCGGCGTGATCGCGCCGCATTCGGCGCGCGCGCCGGCGGATCTGTCGCCGATCGAGCGCGCGATCCTCGTCATCGGGGCGTGGGAGCTCACGCATCGCCTCGACGTGCCCTACAAGGTCGTGATCGACGAGGCGGTCGAGCTCGCCAAGGACTTCGGCGCCACCGACGGGCACCGCTACGTGAACGGCGTGCTCGACAAGGTGGCGGCCCGGTTGCGCGGGCCCGAGATCGCGGCGCGCGCGGCCGAGTCCGGCGCGCCGCGCTGACGCGGCGGGGCGGCGCCGGCTCGAGCGCAATGGCCGAACTCGGCGAATTCGAGCTGATCGAGCGGTTCTTCGACCGGCCGGCGCGCGATGCCGGCGTCGTCGTCGGCGTGGGCGACGACGCGGCGGTGCTGCGTGTGGCGCCCGGCCACGAGCTCGTGCTCGCCGTCGACATGATGGTCGAGGGCCGGCACTTCTTCGCCGGGACCGATCCCGAGCGGCTCGGGCACAAGATCCTCGCGGTGAACCTCTCCGACATGGCAGCGATGGGCGCGCACCCGCGCTGGGCGCTCCTCGCTGGCGCGCTGCCCGACAGCGATCCGGACTGGCTCGGCGCGTTCTCGCGCGGCCTGTTCGCGCTTGCCGAGTCCCACGGCGTCGACCTGGTCGGCGGCGACACGACGCGGGGGCCGCGCAACCTGTGCCTCACGATCGCCGGCGAGGTGCCCGTCGGCCAGGCGATCCGCCGCGCCGGGGCTCGGCCGGGTGACGACGTCTGGGTGTCGGGCGAGCTGGGTGGCGCGATGCTCGCATTGGCAGCGATTGAGGGCCGGACGACGCTCGCCCCCGACGAGCTCGTGCCACTCGTCCGCCGGTTGGAGCGGCCGGAGCCGCGCGTTGCGCTGGGCATCGCGCTGCGCGGCACGGCGAGCGCGATGCTGGACGTCTCGGACGGCCTGAGTGGCGACCTCCGCCACATCCTCGACGCGTCGGCCGTCGGGGCGCGCGTCGACCTCGAACGCATTCCCTGTGCACCCGCGCTCGCCGCACGGCGCCACGGACCCGAGCGCGAGCTCGCGCTGGCGTGCCTGCTCGCCGGCGGCGACGACTACGAGCTGCTGTTCACCGCCCGCAATGTCGCGCGCGAGCGCGTCGCGGCGATCGGGCAGGAGGTCGGGGTGCCGCTGACCCGCATCGGCAAGGTCACGCCGCCCGAGACGGGGCTCGTCGTGCGCGCCGAAAGCGGCGATGCGCTGCCCGTGCTGCCGCGTGCCTTCGACCACTTCGCCGCGCCGACGGCGGAGCAGGGCGGGCGGGCGTGAGCGCTTTGGCACGGACGCCTGTCGGCCGATGAGCGCGCCTCCGCTCACCTTCAAGTTTTTCACCGCGCATCCAGCGCACATGATCGCGCTCGGGTTCGGCTCCGGCATGTCGCCGTGGGCGCCCGGCACCGTCGGGACGCTGTTCGCGATCCCCCTCGGCGACTGGTTGCGGCTGCAAACCACCGACGTCGGCTATCTGCTGGTCGTGGCGCTGTTCGTGCTGGGCGGCGCGTGGGCGGCCGACCGCACCGGCCGCGACCTCGGGGTCGCCGATCACGGCGGCATCGTGATCGACGAAATCGCGGCGATGCTGCTCATGCTGTTCTTCACCGGGACCGACCTCGCGAGGATCGCCCTCGCGTTCCTGCTGTTCCGGCTCTTCGACATCCTGAAGCCGCCGCCGATCCGCGCGCTCGACGCGCGCATCAAGAACGGCATCGGCGTGATGGTCGACGACCTGGTCGCCGCCGCCATGGCATTGGTCGTGTTCGCGGTGATCCAGCGAGCGCGTGGGGCGACAGGGTGGCCGGCGTGAGCGCGAATGCATGGACTCCGATCCGCGCCGCATCGAGGAGATCGGTCTCAACAACCTGCAGTCGCGCCGACAGCTCCTCTACGACGGCTGGATCGTGTTCCTGTCGCCCGGCCGCGCCAAGCGCGGCGCGCAGCGTCAACGCGTTCTACGGCTCGACGCTGCCGCTGGTCGAGAAGATCGAGCGCTGCGAGTCGCTCTATGCCCGCCATGGGCTGCCGGCGTTGTTCCGCATCACGCCGTTCGTGCATCCGGCGAGCCTCGACGCCACCCTCGCGGCGCGCGGCTACGTCGAGTTCGAGCCCACGCTGGTGATGACCGCCTCGCTCGACGCGCCGCCGGTGCGCCCGCACCTCGCCGACCTCGAGATGACCGCGCCGCTGCCGGAGACCTTCGTCGACGTGGTCGGCTCGATGCGCGGCTCGCCGCCATCGCAGCGCGCCGCGCACCTCGAGCGGATCGCGCAGTCGCCGCACGACATCCGGCCGGTCGTCGCGTATCGGGACGGCCGCCCGGTGGCGTCGGGGGTGTTGTCGGTCGAGGGCGACGTCGCGGGACTGTTCGACATCGTCACCGAGCCCGCGCTGCGTGGCCAGGGCATCGGCTCCGAGGTCGTGGGGACGCTCCTCGCCCGGGCCTGGGAGCGCGGCGCGCGCACCGCGTTCCTGCAGGTGGGCGAGCAGAACGCGTCGGCGATCTCGATCTACCGGCGCTTCGGGTTCGCTGCCCGTTACCGCTATCACTACCGGGCGCGCGCCGACGAGTGCTCCTGACGACCGCGATGACACCGGACGAGCCTTCGCACGCGCTTGCTGCCGAACTGGGCCGCGCGCTGCTCGCGCGCGGGTGTCGCGTCACGGTCGCCGAGTCCTGCACCGGCGGGCTGCTCGCCGGGGCGATCACGTCCGTCGCCGGCAGCTCGGACTGGTTCGATGTCGGTTTCGTCACCTACTCGAACGGCGCGAAGACCGCGCTGCTCGGCGTGCCCGAGTCGGTGCTCGCCGCGCACGGTGCCGTGTCGGAGGAGACCGCGCGAGCCATGGCGGAGGGCGCGCTCGCGAAGAGCGGCGCGGACATTGCCGCCGCCGTGACCGGCATCGCCGGGCCGTCGGGCGGCACGCCGGCAAGCCGGTCGGCACCGTCTGCTTCGCCTGGGCGAGGCGGGGCGCTGTCGCGGCGTCGACGACGTGCCACCTTGCCGGCGATCGAGCAGGCGTGCGCGCGGCGAGCGTGACGTTCGCGCTCGAGGGGCTGCTGGAACGCGCGCGCGACCGCTGACACGGTCCGGCCGGGCGGCCGGAGTGGTGTACTGCCCCTCGAACCGGTCGGTCCGGTGATCCGGGACCACGTCGACGGTCCGGGCAAGGGTGGCTCATTTGTTGAGCCTGCGAGCGCGTAGCCTGCGTCTCGTGCGGTGGTGCCATCAGCCGTGCGGCTTAGGCCCGAGGATGGCTTGCATCGAACGATCGTTCTATGACAAGATTCCCCCGGACCTGAGCCAAGCACCGGACCGGCACCGCGACCCGCCGACAGCCTCGACGCAACGAGCCCCAGAACCTCCGCCCCGGCACCTCTCGACCGCGCTTCGGGCGACAATTCGGAGTTTTCCACGATGCCCCTCGACCACACCGCCATGGACGACCAGAAGACCAAGGCCCTCGCCGCCGCGCTCGCGCAGATCGAAAAGCAGTTCGGCAAGGGCTCGATCATGAAGATGGGCGAGTCCCAGGTGCAGAACGACCTCCAGGTCGTCTCCACCGGCTCGCTCGGCCTCGACATCGCGCTCGGCGTCGGCGGCCTGCCGCGCGGGCGCGTCGTCGAGATCTACGGCCCCGAGTCGTCCGGCAAGACCACGCTGTCCCTGCAGGTCGTCGCCGAGGTGCAGAAGGCGGGCGGCACCGCGGCCTACATCGACGCCGAGAACGCGCTCGACCCGGTCTACGCCGGCAAGCTCGGCGTCAACGTCGGCGAGCTCCTGATCTCCCAGCCCGACACCGGCGAGCAGGCGCTCGAGATCGCCGACATGCTGGTGCGCTCGGGCGGCGTCGACATCATCGTCATCGACTCGGTGGCGGCGCTCGTGCCCAAGGCCGAGATCGAAGGCGAGATGGGCGACCAGCTCCCCGGCCTGCAGGCGCGGCTGATGAGCCAGGCGCTGCGCAAGCTCACCGCCAACATCAAGCGCGCCAACGTGCTGGTGGTCTTCATCAACCAGATCCGCATGAAGATCGGCGTGATGTTCGGCAACCCCGAGACCACCACCGGCGGCAACGCGCTCAAGTTCTACGCATCGGTGCGCCTCGACATCCGCCGCATCGGCGCGATCAAGAAGGGCGACGAGGTCATCGGCAACGAGACCCGCGTCAAGGTCGTCAAGAACAAGGTCGCGCCGCCGTTCCGCGAGGCGCTGTTCGACATCCTCTACGGCGAGGGCATCTCCCGCGAGGGCGAGATCCTCGAGCTCGGCGTCACCCACCGCATCGTCGAGAAGTCCGGCGCGTGGTACGCGTACAAGGGCGAGAAGATCGGCCAGGGCAAGGACAACGCCCGCGAGTTCCTGAGGGAGCACCCGGAGACCGCGCAGGAGATCGAGGCGAAGATCCGCGAGACCGTCGGCGTGCCGGTGCCCGGCAACCTGCGCGCGCGGGGCGAGCCGCCGTCCGAAGACTGATCGCGCGCCTCACCGGGCCGACGCCCGTCGCGCGGCGCGCGGCCGGGTACACCTTCTCCTGTCGTGAATGCCGCACGCGCCTGCATCGAGCGGGCGCGTGCGTTTTTTTGGCTGTCGCCGGATGTGCCGGCTTGCGCCGTTGGGCGTTCGCGAAGGCCCGCGGCTATGCTTCGACCCGATGACTGAATCGCCGCGCCGCAAGGAGCGCCCGCCGCGCACGCTGAAGCAGCGTGCGGTCGGCATGCTCGCGCGCCGCGAGTACTCGCGCGCGGAGCTTGCTGCGCGGCTCGCCGCGACCGGCGCGGTCGCGAAGCGAGATCGATCCTGTGCTGGACGAGCTCGAGCGCGCGGGCTACCTGTCCGATGCCCGCTTCGCCTCGGCGGTCGTGCGGCAGAAGGCGGGAGGCTATTCGAAGCGCGCGATCGCCCACGCACTGCGCGAGAAGGGCGTGGCCGCGCCCGCGGCGCAGGAGGCGCTCGCCGCGCTCGACGGCGAGGACGAGTTCGCGCAGGCGCTCGCGCTGTGGCAGCGGCGCTTCGGCAAGGCGCCGGCGGACGAGCGCGAGAAGGCGCGGCAGGTGCGCTTCCTCGTGTCGCGCGGCTATGCGACGAACGTCGTGTTCAGGGTGCTGCGGGCAGCCGGGGCCCCGGTCGACGACGCCTGATCTCGCGGGCGGCAGGACCGCCCTGCGGTGGTCAGCGCGGTTCGGGTCCTCGGGGTGCGGTCCCGCGCGCATCGCGTAAAATCATGTTTTTTCACCGCTTTGGCCCGGCCGGCCGCCTTACCGCGAACCCGCGCGCCCTGGAATCCGCATGACCGCCAACGAGATCCGCCGCCAGTTCATCGACTACTTCGTCAGCAAGGGCCACGCGCACGTGGCCTCGTCGTCGCTCGTGCCGGGCAACGACCCGACGCTGCTGTTCGTGAACTCCGGGATGGTGCAGTTCAAGGACGTGTTCCTCGGCCTCGAGAAGCGCCCCTACAAGCGTGCGACCACGTCGCAGCGCAGCGTTCGCGCCGGCGGCAAGCACAACGACCTCGAGAACGTGGGCTACACCGCGCGCCACCACACGTTCTTCGAGATGCTCGGCAACTTCAGCTTCGGCGACTACTTCAAGCGCGACGCGATCCGCTACGCGTGGGAACTGCTGACCGAGGTCTACAAGCTGCCGAAGGACCGGCTCTGGACCACCGTCTACATCGAGGACGACGAGGCCTACGACATCTGGACGAAGGAAATCGGCGTGCCGCCCGAGCGGTGCGTGCGCATCGGCGACAACAAGGGCGCGAAGTACGCCTCCGACAACTTCTGGCAGATGGCCGACACCGGTCCCTGCGGACCGTGCTCCGAGATCTTCTACGACCACGGCCCGCAGGTGTGGGGCGGCCCGCCGGGTTCTCCCGAGGCCGATGGCGACCGCTATATCGAGATCTGGAACCTCGTGTTCATGCAGTTCGACCGGCAGAAGTCGGGCGACACGTTCACGATGACGCCGCTGCCGAAGCCCTGCGTCGACACCGGCATGGGCCTCGAGCGGCTCGCCGCGGTGCTGCAGCACGTCCACAGCAACTACGAGATCGACCTGTTCCAGGACCTGATCCGCGCCGCGGTGCGCGAGACCGGCGCCTCCGATCTGCTGTCGCCGAGCCTGCGGGTGATCGCCGACCACATCCGCGCCTGCGCGTTCCTGGTCGTCGACGGCGTGATCCCGTCGAGCGACGGCCGCGGCTACGTGCTGCGCCGGATCGTCCGCCGCGCGATCCGCCACGGCCACAAGCTCGGCCAGAAGCAGCCGTTCTTCCACAAGCTGGTCGAGGACCTCGACCGGCAGATGGGCGATGCTTACCCGGAACTGCGCCGCGACAAGGTCCGCGTCGCGCAGGTGCTGAAGGCGGAGGAGGAGCGCTTCGGCGAGACGCTCGACAACGGCATGAAGATCCTCGACGCCGCGCTCGCCGATCTCGAGAGGGCCGGCAAGACGGTGCTGCCCGGCGCGACCGCGTTCACGCTCTACGACACGTTCGGCTTTCCGCTACGACCTCACGGCCGACGTCTGCCGCGAGCGCAACGTCACCGTCGACGAGCCGGGCTTCGACCGCGCGATGGACGCGCAGCGCGAGCGTGCGCGCGCCGCGTCGCAGTTCAGGATGGGCGAGTCGCTCGCCTACGACGGCCCGAAGACGCGCTTCCGCGGCTACGAGTCGCTGTCCGAGGAAGGGCCGCGTCGTCGCGCTGTACAAGGACGGCGTCAAGGTCGATGCGCTGGTCACCGGCGACCGCGGCGTGGTGGTGCTCGACTCGACGCCGTTCTACGCGGAGTCGGGCGGCCAGGTCGGCGACCGCGGCGAGCTGTCCAAGGGCGGCGCCTGCCTCACGCTCTTCGCGGTCGAGGACACGCAGAAGGTGCAGCCCGACGTCCACGGCCACATGGGCGAGGTGAAGACCGGCGAGCTCAAGGTCGGCGACACCGTCGCCGCGCAGGTGGACTTCGACGCGCGCGGTCGCACGGTGCGCAACCACTCGGCGACGCACCTGATGCACAAGGCGCTGCGCGAGGTGCTCGGGCCCCACGTGCAGCAGAAGGGCTCGCTCGTCGATCCGGACAAGACGCGCTTCGACTTCTCGCACCACGCGCCGATGACCGAGGACGAGATCCGTCGCGTCGAGGCGATCGTCAACGCCGAGATTCTCGGCAATGCGGCCACGCAGGCGCGGGTGATGCCGATCGCCGAGGCGCAGCAGGTCGGCGCGATGATGCTGTTCGGCGAGAAGTACGGCGACGAGGTGCGCGTGCTCGACATCGGCACGTCGCGGGAGCTGTGCGGCGGCACGCACGTCGCGCGCACCGGCGACATCGGCCTGTTCAAGATCCTCGCCGAGGGCGGCGTTGCCGCCGGCATCCGGCGCGTCGAGGCCACGACCGGCAAGGGCGCGCTTGCGTACGTGCAGGCGCAGGAGGCCACGCTCGCCGCCGCCGCCGCCGCGCTCAAGGTCCCCGCAAACGAGATCGAGGCGCGCATCGCGCAGATCGCCGAGCACGCGAAGGCGCTCGAGAAGGAAGTGGGGCGGCTGCGCGGCCAGCTCGCGCTCGCCCGCCTCGACGAGGTCGTCGGCGCGCGGCATCCGCACGGTCAAGGGCGTGAAGGCGCTGGCGCTGGTGCTCGACAACGCCGATGCCACGGTGATGCGCGAGACGCTCGACAAGGTCAAGGACCGCATGCAGAGCGGCGTCGCGGTGCTCGCCACGCGTGAGCGAAGGCAAGGTGTCGCTGATTGCGGGCGTGACCAAGGACCTGACCGGCAAGGTGAAGGCGGGGGACCTCGTCAATCACGTCGCGCAGCAGGTGGGCGGCAAGGGTGGCGGGCGTCCCGACATGGCGCAGGCCGGCGGCACGAACCCGGCGGCGCTGCCCGAGGCGATGCGCTCGATCGAGGGATGGCTCGAACAGCGGCTGTGATGCAATCGTGCCATCGCGATCAGGCGACCTCGTCCACGATGACCGATGACGCTACGCCGAGGGCATTGGGCGCGCCGTTTCCCGCCGACGATCCGCAGCGCCGCGTCCTCCACGACGAGGTACACGCGCGGCCGCCGGCGCGCATCCTAACGCCGGAACGCGTCGCGCACCTCGCGTTGCGTGTGGCTCCGGAGGCGCGGGGGCAGGAGGCGCGCAGCATCGCGGAGCTCGCGGCGTTCCTCGGCGTGCCGGCGCCTGCGGCGACGGCAACCTTCGCCTGGCTCGAGGGCAATGCCTTGCGGGTGAAATGGGAGCGCCACACCGAGTTCACCGGCCTCACGTTCTTCCGCCGGGTGACGCCGGACGCGCCGCCGGACACGGGTGCGCTCGACGTGCTGCCGCTCGAGTGGCTGTCGGCATTGCCGGGCACGACGATCGTCGCGGCACGCGTCGACATCCGGCGTGCCGAGCCGGAGGAGGTCGCGTCGGTGGTCGCGGGATTCGGCGACACGACGGTCGTCGGCTCGCGCATCGGCGACGGCGCGGCGTCGGTCTTCACGAACTTCCGCATCGGCGCCGACGGCTGCTCCCGGTTTCTCGTGCTCGACCACTCGCTCGGCGACCGGCAGGCCGGGCGCTACGTGCAGCGGCTGCTCGAGATCGAGACCTACCGGATGATGGCGCTGCTCGCATTCCCGCTCGCGCGCGAAGTGGGCGCGACGCTCACCGCTGCCGAGTCGCGTCTCGCCCGCATCACCGAGCGCATGATCGACGTCGCGCCGGCCGAGGAGCCGCAGCTTCTCGACGACCTGACGCGCCTCGCCGCCGAGGTCGAGCGCAGCGAGTCGGCGAGCCGCTACCGCTTTGGTGCCGCCGCGGCCTACTACCGATTGGTGCGGCAGCGCATCAGCGAGCTGCGCGAAGTACGGCTGCCGCGCGTGCAGATGATCGAGGAGTTCATGGACCGGCGCTTGGCACCCGCGATGGCCACGTGCGAGTCGGCGGCGAGCCGCCAGGACGAGCTCTCTGCGCGGGTCGCGCGCGCGAGCCAGCTGCTGCGCACCCGGGTCGACATAACGCAAGAGCGCCAGAACCAGGACCTGCTCGCGTCGATGGACCGGCGGGCAAAGCTGCAGTTGCGCCTGCAGCAGACGGTCGAGGGCCTGTCGGTGGCCGCGATCACCTACTACGCTGCGGGGCTGGTCGGCTCTCTCGCCAAGGCCGGCAAGTCGCTCGGTCTGCCACTCGACGCGGACATCGCAGTGGGGGTCTCGATTCCACTGATCGCGCTGGTACTCTGGTTGGGACTGCGGCGATTGCGCCGCACGCTCGGTCACGAATAGCCCGAGAAGCGCCGACATGGACCCGCGCGATCCTGCCACGCCGCAGTTCGCGAGCGACAACAACGCCGGCATCACGCCGGAGGCGTTTGCCGCGCTCGCGGAGGCGAATCGCGGCCATGTCGTCGCCTACGGTGGGGACGGCTGGACACGTCGTGCCGCCGACGCGATCCGCGCGGTGTTCGACGCGGACGTTCTCGTCTATCCGGTCTTCAACGGCACGGCGGCGAACTCGCTGTCGCTCTCCGCGATCTGCCGCAGTACCGACGCCGTGGTCTGCCACGCGTTCGCGCACGTCAACGTCGACGAGTGCGGCGCCCCCGAGTTCTTCAGCGGCGGCGCCAAGCTCCTCACCGTCGACACGCCGCATGCCAAGCTCACTCCAGCGGCCGTGGCCGCCCGCGCCGTCGCCCCCCACGACGAGCACGCCTCGCGCCCGCGCGCGCTCACGCTCACGCAGGCGACCGAGCTCGGCACGGTCTACACGCCGGACGAGATCCGTGCACTTGCCGGGATCGCGCACGAACGCGGCATCAAGGTGCACATGGACGGCGCGCGCTTCGCGAACGCGGTCGCGTCCCTGGGTTGCGCGCCGGCGGACCTCACGTGGCGAGCGGGGGTGGACGTGTTGTCCCTCGGTGGCACCAAGAACGGCATGCCGTTCTGCGAGGCGGTCGTGTTCTTCGACGGTACGCTCGCGGACGAATTCGCGCGGCGGCGCAAGCAGGGCGGGCAACTCGCCTCGAAGATGCGCTTCCTCGCTGCCCCGTGGATAGCGATGCTCGAAGGCGGCGCGTGGCTACGCCATGCATCCCATGCGAACGCGATGGCGCGCAGACTGCGGGACGCGATCGTCGGACTTCCCGACGTATCGCTGATCGCGCCCGTGCAGGCCAATGGCGTCTTCGCGCACCTGCCGAAGGCCGTGATCGAGGGCCTGCAGGCGAGGGGATGGCGCTTCTACGTGTTCGTCGGCGACACCGGCTGCCGCTTCATGTGCGCCTGGGACACGACGCCTGAGGCGGTCGATGGCTTCGCCGCCGACATCCGTGAGCTCTCCGGGCGCCTCGCATAGCATCCAGCGGCCGCCGGGTTGCGTGGCGGCGTCACTGCGCTAGGATGCGCGTTGCGCGACCCCGTTCCCGCCCCGACCGGAGCCCACCCATGTCGAAGACCCTTGCGTTGCAGCGCCTCGCCGCGGCCTTGTCGGTGCTCGCCATCCCGTCGCTCGCGCTCGCCCACCACGGCTGGAGCGAGTACGACGCAAGCCAGGCGCTGACGCTCACCGGGCAAGTCGGCGAGGCCGGATACGAGCACCCCCACGGGTACGTGAAGCTGGTCACGCCGGGTAAGACCTGGACTGCGGTGCTGGCGCCACCGTCGCGCATGGACAACCGCGGGCTCACCCGCGACATGCTGAAGCCCGGCACGACGGTGACAGTGGTCGGCTACCCGAACCGCAACCATCCCGAGGAGATGCGCGCCGAGCGCATCACCGTGGCCGGCAAGACTGTCGAGCTGCGCTAGCGCATCAGGGCCGTGGCGAGCGCGCTGCACACGGTCGAGGCGACCGGCTTCGGCCGGTTCATGCGCGAGGCGCTGTACGCCTACCCGATCGCCGAGACGATCCACATCTGGGGCCTCGCGCTGCTGTTCGGCTCGATCGCGCTGGTCGACCTGCGGCTGCTCGGCCTCGGCCGGCGCATGCCGATCGCGCTGCTGGCGCACTACGCGGTACCGTGGACGGTGCTGGGCTTCCTGATCGCTGCGCTCAGCGGACTTGCGATGTTCACGGCGCACGCCGCCGAGTTCATCGTGCAACCGGTGTTCATGCTGAAGATGGGGCTGATCCTCGCCGGCGGGATCAACGCGGCGGTGTTGCACATGGGTCCGCTGCGCGACCTTGCGTCCGACGACGTGGATCCGACCGCGACGATGAGGCTCGCCGGCGGGCTGTCGCTCGCCTTCTGGCTCGGGGTCATCGCCTGCGGGCGCATGCTCGCGTATCTTTGAACGGCTGCCGGGCGCGCCGGGTCTCGGCAAGGGAGTAGACATGCGCGAGGGGACCACCGTCGAGAAGTTCACCCGCCGCGGCGAGGGCCGCTTGCCCGGGCTCATCGGCCTGCGCATCGTGGCGGTCGAGCACCTGATGCTGATTGCCGAGCTCGACATCCGTCCGGAGCTCCTTGCGCCCAACGGCTTCCTGCACGCGGCGAGCGTGATCGCGCTCGCCGACACCGCGTGCGGCTACGGCTGCATTGCGCACCTGCCCGACGGTGCCGACAACTTCACCACGGTCGAGTTGAAGACCAACTTCCTCGGCACCGCGCGCGACGGCACGCTTACCTGCGTCGCGAAGCCCGCGCACCTCGGCCGCACGACGCACGTGTGGGATGCGACGGTGACGCGCAAGACCGACGGCGCGGCGATCGCGCTGTTCCGCTGCACGCAGATGATCCTGTGGCCGAAGACGCGGTAGCGCGTCAGGCGGGCCTCCTTGAACGGTCCGCGCAGCACCCGGACGGCACAAGTCGGCCCGCGTGCCTTCGTGCGGCGACGGGCCCTGCGGGCCTTGCCTGCGGCCGCCGCACTCAGTCCATCGCCGCGACGAGCGACGCGTTGCCGCCGCCGGCGGTGGTGTTGACGCTGAGGACCCGCTCGACGACGAGGCGGGCAGGCGGATACCGCGGCGGATTGCCCGCGGGCTCGATCACCGGCAGGCGGGGTCCCTCGCGGGCGGCCAAGCGTCGGTTGGCCTCGGCGGCGGTCTCGGGATCCGCGGCGAGCACGCCGTCGATATCCGTCAGCGCCGACCAGTCGGCGTTCGGCGAGACCACGTTGATGTGCGGCTTCTGGTGCGAGTACGCCGAAGCGACGTGGCGGGCGCTGATGAAGCCGGCGGCGCTCGGGGCGAAGATCACCCGGTTGCCCCCGGCGAGCGCGGCGTCGGCCTGCGCGCGCCAGATCGCTTCGGCGTTGTCGCCGCCGCCCACGGCCACGAGCCTGCCGCGTGGCTCGACCCGCCACGTGTTGGTCTCGCCGGTGGGGCCAGGGAGTTCGATGCCGCGATCGTCGCCGCCGGCGTCCCGCGCCCCGTGCGGCATGTCGCCGGGGTCGCGGGTCAGGCGCGGCACGTACAGCGGACCGCCGGCCTTCGGCCCCGTGCCGGAGAGGCCCTCGCCGCCGAACGGCTGCACGCCGACGACGGCGCCGATCACGTTGCGGTTCACGTAGACGTTGCCGGCGCGCGTGCGCGCCACGATCCGGTGTACCGTCGCGTCGATGCGGCTGTGGATGCCGAGCGTCAGCGCGTACCCCGTGTCGTTCAGCGCGTCGACCAGCGCCTCTTCGTCACCCGCGCGGTAACGAAGCACGTGCAGCACCGGGCCGAACACCTCGCCCTTCAGCACCGACAGCGACGGGATCTCGAACGCCGCGGGGGCGAGGTAGTGTCCGCGTGCGGACGAGGCCGGATCCAGCGTGGAACGCGCGATGCGTTTCGCCTCCCGTTCGAGCCGCACGACGTGAGCCGTCAGGGCCTCCTTGGCGGCCGCGTCGATGATCGGCCCGACGTCGGTCGCGAGATCGGCCGGGTCGCCGACGACGAGCTCGCGCATCGCCCCGGCGAGCATTTCGATGACGCGGTCGGCAATCTCCTGCTGCAGGCACAACACGCGCAAGGCGGAGCAGCGCTGCCCGGCGCTGTCGAATGCCGAGGCGATCGCGTCCTGTACGACCTGTTCGGGCAGGGCGGAGGCATCGACGATCATCGCGTTCTGACCACCGGTCTCCGCGATCAGCGGGACGTTGCCGCGCGCGGCGAGCGCGCGGTGGATGTGGGTGGCGACGTCGGTCGAGCCGGTGAATACGACGCCGGCGGTGCGCGGATCGGCGACGAGCAGCGCGCCGACGGCGTCGCCCGTGCCGGGTAGCAACTGCAGCGCCGCGCGCGGCACGCCGGCGTCGTGCAGCGCACGCACTGCCTCGCGGGCGATGAGCGGCGTCTGCTCGGCCGGCTTGGCGAGCACCGGGTTGCCGGCGGCGAGGGCGCCGGCCACCTGTCCGGTGAAGATCGCGAGCGGGAAGTTCCACGGGCTGATCGCCACCACGGGACCGAGCGCATCGGCGGGCGCACGGTCGCGGATCTGCCGCGCGTAGTAACGGCAGAAGTCGGCGGCCTCGCGCACTTCGCCGATCGCGTTGCCGATCGTCTTGCCTGCCTCGCGCACGGCGAGGTGGATGAACACCGGGCGACGCTCCTCGATCAGGTCGGCGGCGCGTTCGAGGACCGCTGCGCGCTCGGCCGCGGGCGAGCGCGTCCATCGCGCACCTTCGGCGAGCGCGGCGGCGAAGGCGGCATCGACGTCCTCGCGCGTCGCCTCGACCACGTGGCCGACGACGCGCGTCGTGTCCGCGGGCGAGCGCACTGCGCGGGCGAGCGACTCCTCCCCTCCGGAGCGTCCGACGACCTTCGGCTCGGCCACAAACGAGCGCGTCGCCTCGCGCTCAAGGGCGGCTTGCAGTGCCGCGAGCGCGTGCTCGTCGGCGAGGTCGATGCCGCGCGAGTTCGCCCGATCCGGATAGAGCGCGGCAGGCAGGGGAACGTGCGGATGCGGCGTGCCGTCGAACGCGGCGGCCGCGACGACTGGGTCTTCCGTCAGGCGATCGAGGTCGATGCTCGCGTCGACCACCTGGTTCACGAACGACGTGTTCGCGCCGTTCTCGAGCAGCCGTCGCACGAGGTAGGCGAGGAGCGTCTCGTGGGTGCCGATGGGCGCGTAGATGCGGCAGGGCAGGCGCAGCGTTCCCGGCCCCACGACGTGGTCGTAGAGGGACTCGCCCATGCCGTGCAGGCACTGGAACTCGAAGCCCTCGCGGTTGCCGGCGAGTTCGAGCACGGCGGCGAGCGTCGCGGCGTTGTGGGTCGCGAACTGCGGATAGACGAGGTCGCGGCGGTCGAGGAGCTTGCGGGCGCAGGCGAGATACGAGACGTCCGTGTGCGCCTTGCGGGTGTAGACCGGGTAGTCCGCGTGGCCGGCGACCTGCGCGCGCTTGATCTCGCCGTCCCAGTACGCGCCCTTGACCAGCCGGACCATCAGGCGTCGCCGCGCATCGCGTGCCAGCGCGAGCGTCCAGTCGACGACCTGCGGCGCACGCCTGAGATACGCCTGGACGACGAGGCCGAGCCCGGTCCAGGACGCAAGCGCGGGATTGCGCGCGAGTCCCTCGAACAGGTCCAGGGAGAGGTCGAGGCGGTCGGACTCTTCGGCGTCGATCGCGAGGCCCACGTCGTATTGCATCGCGAGCGCCGCGAGCGCCTCGAGTCGCGGCAGCAGTTCGCGCATCACGCGCCCGTGCTGGGCGCGCGCGTAGCGCGGGTGCAGCGCCGACAGCTTCACCGAGAGGCCCGGCCCGTCGGCCACGCCGCGGCGATGAGGGGAGCGGCCGATCGCGTGCATCGCCGCGGCATAGGCCTCGTGATAGCGCAGAGCGTCCTCGGCCGTGAGTGCGGCCTCGCCCAGCATGTCGTAGGAGTAGCGAAACCCCTCGGCCTCGCGCAGCCGTGCGCGCTCGAGCGCTTCCTCCATCGTCTCGCCGAGCACGAACTGCTCGCCGAGGAAGCGCATCGCGGTGCGCATCGCGGCGCGCACCGCCGGCTCGCCCACCCGCGCGAGTGCGCCGGAGAGCGCGCGCGACAGCGCGCTGGCGTCGGGCGTCGGCGTGACCAGCTTGCCGGTGACCACCAGCGCCCAGCACGTGGCGTTGACAAACATCGAATCCGAGAGGCCCGCGTGAGCGCGCCAGTCGCCACGGCCGATCTTGTCGCGGATCAGCGCGTCGGCCGTGGCGGCATCGGGGATGCGCAGCAGCGCCTCGGCGAGGCACATCAGCGCGACGCCTTCCTCGGACGAGAGGGAGAACGCGTGCATCAGCGCATCGGCGCCGGTCGCATCACGGCGCTCGGCGCGCACCTTGCCGGCGAGGTCGCGGGCCAGCGCCTGCGCGCGTTGCCGCGCTTCGCTCCCCAGCGTGGCGAGGGGCAGCAGCGCGCGCACGGCGTCGGCCTCGGGGACGCGCGTCGCGCGCGTGATCGCCTCGCGCAGCGCGTCCTGTGCCCGGGCGAGTGCGTAGTCGAACGGTGGGCGTGTGTGTGTGTGCGTCATGGCCGGAACCTGCGGGCCAGTCTAGCACCGGCTTACGGCACGGACCCCCTCTCGACCGCACGGCGGATGGCTGACCCGCACGTGCCCGCGCTACCGTCGGCTCCACGCTCGACCAGGGTCCGGGCGACTTTGCCCGTGCCGCCGCGATGCCGCTCGTCCTGCCATTCCTCGCTGCGTTCGCACTCGGCGTCGCGTGGCTGCAGACGCGCGCCGAACTGCCCGATCCCGCATGGTGGCCCGTCGTCGCCGGCGGAGCGTGCGCGATCGTCGGTGCGTTGCTGCGTGCGGGGCAATCGCCGCCTCCGGGTCGACTGCCTGGCGGCACGCCGGCATCGGCGCCGGCGGCGGCCGGCCTGGCCCGGCGTGCGATGGCGGGTGCCTTCGCGGTCGTGGCCGGAGGCGTGCTGGTGGGGCATGGCTACGCCGCGTGGCGGGCCGAGGTGCGCCTCGCCGATGTACTGCCGCCGGTGTGGGAAGGCGAGGATCTGCAGATCGTCGGAGTCGTCGACGACATGCCGCGACGGATGCACAACGGCGTCCGCTTCGCCTTCGCGGTCGAGCGCCTCGACACCGCGGGGGCGCAGGTGCCGCAGCGTGTATCGCTCGCCTGGCAGGTGGGGTGGCCCGACGCCGAGCGCGGTTTCGAGGTTCCCGAGGTTCGCGCAGGCGAGCGCTGGCGCTTGACGGTACGGTTGCGGCGCCCGCACGGCAACGTCAATCCCGGGGCCTTCGACCTCGAGGCGTGGCTGCTCGAGCGCAACCTTCGCGCGACCGGCTACGTGCGGATCGGCGAGCGCAACGAGCGCGTCGGCGCGTTCGCCGGGCGCCCGCTCGATCACGTGCAGCGCGCGCGCGAACGCATCCGCGACCGCATCGCGGCTGCCCTTCCCGGCGCAGCCCACGCCGCCGTGCTTGCCGCACTCGCGATCGGCGACCAGTCCGGCCTCGACGACCGCCAGTGGAACGTCTTCAACCGCACCGGCACCGGACATCTGATCAGTGTGAGCGGACTGCACGTCACGGTGTTCGCCTGGCTCGCGGGGGGCGTGGCGTTCGCGTTGGCACGGCGCTGCACGCGCCTCACGTCGCATGTTCCGGCGCGCCGCGTGGCGGCCGTGTTCGGCCTCGGCGCGGCGTTCGGCTACGTGTTGCTCGCGGGTGCGGAGGTGCCGGCGCAGCGTACGCTCGCGATGCTCGCGGTGTCGACGCTCGGCCTGTGGCTTGCACGTCCGGGCAGCGGTTTCGTCGTCTGGCTGTGGGCGCTCGTCGCCGTGCTCGCGATCGACCCGTGGGCGGTGATCGCGCCCGGGTTCTGGCTGTCGTTCTTCGCCGTGGGGCTGCTGATCTACGCCGGGGATCACGGCCGCGTGACGCGCCGCGGGAGCACCTTCGCGCGCGGCCGCGCGAGGATCGCGAGTGCCGCCCGCGCCCAGTGGGCGATCACGCTCGGCCTCGTGCCGCTGTCGCTCGCGCTGTTCCAGCAGGTCTCGCTGATCGGCCCCCTGGCCAACGCGGTGGCGATACCGGTCGTCACATTCGCGATCGTGCCCGTCGCGCTCGTCGCCGCGTTCGTCCCGATCGATGCGCTCTGGCAGCTCGTTCACGCGTCGATCACGCCGCTCCTGGCGATGCTCGAGACGCTGGCCAGGTTGCCCGGCGCCGCGTGGGCGCAGCACGCGCCCTCGCGTTGGGCGACCGCACTCGGCATCGCGGGCGTCCTGTGGTGCCTCGCGCCGCGCGGCACGCCGGGACGCGCACTGGGCGTGCTCGCGATCGCGCCGCTGTTCGTCGTGCTGCCGGCGCCACCGGCACCGGGCACGTTCCGCATGACGGTGCTCGATGTGGGCCAGGGCACGGCGATCGTCGTGCGCACCGCGCGCCACGCTCTGCTCTACGACACGGGGCCCTCCTGGAACGGCATGGCCGACGCGGGCGGGCGCATCGTCGCGCCCTGGCTGCGTGCGGCCGGCATCCGGCACCTCGACGCGATGATCGTGAGTCATCGTGACACGGACCACTCCGGCGGCGCGATGTCGGTACTGGCGGCGGTGCCCGTCGGCCTGCTGCTCACGTCGCTCCACTCCGACCACCCGGCAGTGGAGGAGCACGAGAAGCGCGGTCTGCATCTCCGCTGCCGTGCCGGCCAGCGGTGGACGTGGGACGGCGTCGACTTCGCACTGATCTTTCCCGACCCACTGCACTACGAGGACCCTTACCGCAAGCCGAACGATGTCTCCTGCGTGCTGCGCATCGAGGCGCCAGGCGGGCAGGCGCTCGTCGCCGGCGACATCGAGGCGACGAGCGAAGTGGACCTGGTGGTCACGCAGCGCGAGCGCCTTGCCGCCGACGTGCTGGTCGTGCCGCACCACGGCAGCCGCACCTCGTCGACGCCGTCGTTCGTCGACGCGGTCGCGCCGCGCCACGCGGTGTTCACGGTCGGCTACCGCAATCGCTTCGGCCACCCGCGCGCCGACGTCGTCGCGCGTTACGAGCGTGCCGGGGCGCTGCTGCATCGCACCGATCGCACTGGTGCGCTCTCGTTCACGTTCGCGCCGGGTGCGGTCGACGATCCCGAGGCCGCGCGCGCATCGGGACGGCGCTATTGGCACGACCCGAGCGATTGATGAGGGCGAACTCGGTGCTACGATCCGCCGATGCGGATAGGGGGGTTCGCCACCGGGGTATCTGCGCCGATCATTGACGCGGATCAGATCAGCCGTCTGGACGCACGCGCATGCTGAACGCGATGCGAGCCGTTGCCGCCACGGCAGCGATGACAGCGATCACACCGACCCAGAATTCGAGACGGGGTGAATCGACCCCGGAGATAGGCTTGCGATGAAGTCGGTACTGGTTGTGTACGGGACGACCGAGGGCCAGACCCGCAAGATCGCGGAGTTCGTCGCCGACGCGCTGATGCAACGGGGCGTGAAGGTCGAGCTCGTGGACAGCGCATCGAAGGCGGCCGCCCAGGTCCAGCCGGTCCACTCGGCGGCGATCGTGTGCGGTTCGATCCATCAGCGCAGGTACCAGGCACCGCTGCTCCGCTTCGTGAAGGAGAACAGG
Organism: uncultured beta proteobacterium; assembly: GCA_963705175.1. Taxonomy (GTDB): domain Bacteria; phylum Pseudomonadota; class Gammaproteobacteria; order Burkholderiales; family Casimicrobiaceae; genus VBCG01. The sequence goes on from CAVPJE010000016.1 coordinate 25,437, forward strand.
GACTGGCTCGCCGGCCTGCCGGCTGCGTTCGTCTGCGTGAGCCTGGCAGTGCTGTTGCAGGATGGACAAAGCGCGGAGGAACAGCGGACGATCGAGCAGGCCTTTTACCGCCAGACGGGCTGGACGCCGGCCATCACGCATCACGTCGCCGGTGCGCTGCGGCACCCCGAGCAGGACTATCTCAAGCGGTTGATCATGCGGTTGATCGCGAGGCATCAAGGGGTCGACGCCGACACCTCCCGCGATCGCGAGTACACGGACTGGGACGACCTGGCGCGCTTCGTCGACGAGTTCCTGGCGGCCACGTCCCAGCAGGAGAGTGGCCATTCGGCAACGAAGCGCGGCTGATCGCCCGGGTGCGCGCGAATCGCGGCCGGCCATCCCGATGCCGGGGAGCGGGCAGACAACGCATCGCCGCGGGGCACGCCGGGGCTGGAGCCCATCGATGAGCAGCGGCGAAGGACGATCATGGTGAACAAGGTCTGGCTCAAGAGCTATCCCGTGGGATTGCCCGCGGAGATCGACCCGGACAGCTTCAGCTCCATCCCCGATCTGCTCGCGAAGGCGGCGGGCAAGTTCGCGGGGAAACCCGCTTTCCACAATCTCGGCCGCACCATGACTTACGCCGAGCTCGAGCGACAGTCGCGCGCCTTCGCCGCCTTCCTGCAGGGCTTGCCCGGCATGGCGAAGGGCGAGCGCGTCGCCGTCATGATGCCGAACCTGCTGCAATACCCGGTGGCGCTGTTCGGCATCCTGCGCGCGGGCATGGTCGTGGTGAACGTCAATCCGCTGTACACCCCGCGCGAGCTCGAGCACCAGCTGAAGGACTCCGGCGCCAGGGCCATCGTCATCGTCGAGAATTTCGCGAGCGTCCTGCAGCAGGTGATCGGAAACACGCCTGTCCAGCACGTGATCACGACCCAGATTGGCGACATGCTGCCGGCGCCGAAGCGCTGGATCGTCAATCTCGTCATCAGCAAGGTCAAGAAGATGGTGCCCGCCTGGCGCATCGAGCGTGCCATCGGGTTCAGGGACGCGCTGGCGCGCGGCGCAGCGGCGGCACTGAAGCCGGTCGAGGTGACGCTCGAGGACCTCGCCTTCCTGCAGTACACCGGCGGAACCACCGGCGTGTCGAAAGGCGCGATGCTCACCCACCGCAACGTCCTCGCGAACATGGAGCAGACCGGCGCGTGGGTGTCGCTCATTTTCGAGGAAGGCACCGAGATCGCCATCGCGCCGCTGCCGCTCTATCACATCTTCTGCCTGACCGCGACGCTCTCGTTCATGAAGTGGGGCAGCCTCAACGTGCTGATCACGAACCCGCGCGACCTGCCGGATCTCGTCAAGGAGCTCGGGCGGTGGCAGTGGACCATCATGACCGGCGTCAATACGCTGTTCAACGGGCTCCTCAATACGACCGGGTTCGAGCGCCTCGACTTTTCCTCGCTGAAGGCGGTCATCGGCGGCGGCGCGGCGGTGCAGAAGACGGTGGCCGAGCGTTGGCAGCAGGTGACCGGATGCAGCATCACCGAAGGCTACGGACTGACCGAGGCCTCGCCGGTCGCGTGCGCCAATCCCATAGGAACGCCCTGGAACGGCACGATCGGCATTCCGTACCCGTCCACCGAGCTCACGATCCGTGACGCGGTCTTCGCCGAGCTGCCGCCGTGGACCGGGGCAGGAGATGTCGAGCAGTTCACCGGCGAGATCTGCGTGCGCGGACCGCAGGTGATGAAGGGGTATTGGAACAGTCCCGCGGAAACCGCCAAGGTGATGCAGGACGGCTGGCTCAGGACCGGCGACATCGGCCACATGGATGCCAGCGGCTGGTTCACGATCACCGACCGCAAGAAGGACATGATCCTGGTGTCCGGTTTCAATGTCTATCCGAACGAGGTCGAAAGCGTGGTGGCCACCCTTCCGGGCGTGCTCGAATGCGGGGTCGTGGGCGTGCCCGACGCGAAGACGGGCGAGGCGGTGAAGGTGGTCGTCGTGCGCAAGGATCCCGGCCTCACCGCGGAGGCGGTGATCGCACACTGCAAGGCGCACCTCACCGGCTACAAGGTACCGCGGCACGTGGAATTCCGCGACGCCATGCCGAAGACGCCGATCGGGAAGATCCTCAGGCGGGAGCTGCGCGACGCGCCGAAGGCGTAGGCGGCATCCCCGCGTTCGATCCCGAAATCAGGCGGCGCGCGTCGACGGTGGCCGAGGCGGCGACATTGGCATTCGCCATCGTTTCGTGAGCCAGGGGCTGCTTTTTGATACAGTGCCGACACGCAAACGAAATCGAGGACGCGCATGCCGAACGTTGGAACGGTGCTGAAAGAGGAAATCGCAAGGCTTTCCCGCAAGGAAATACGCAGCCAGGTCGATCCGACGAGGAAGGCCACCGCCCAGCATCGGCGTGAGATCTGGTTGTTGAAGCGCCAGCTTGCCACGCTGGAACACCAGGTGAAGCTGCTGTCGAGCAAGGTGCTGGGCGCGCGCCCGGCGGTGTCGCCCGATGCCGCGGGCAAGCCCCTGCGCTACTCGGCGAAGGGACTGCAATCGCAGCGCAGGCGCCTCGGACTTTCCGCGACCGACTTCGGCATGCTCCTGGGGGTCAGCTCGCAGTCGATCTACAACTGGGAGCACGAGGCGTCGCACCCGCGTGCCGAGCAACTCGGCAGGCTGGCGGCCCTTCGCGGCATCGGCAAGCGGGAAGCCGAGGCGCGATTGCAAGCGCTGGTTGCGGCGAACGGCAAGTCCAGGGCCTAGCGAAGACAGCTCAGGCGCGAGGTGCCGCGTCGATCGCAAGCACGCCGGCGTCCTTGGCGCCGTGCCCTGCCGCGATCAGCGCGTCCATGCGCGCCGCAATCGCGGGCAGGGCCGCCAGCGGCCGCGTGCCGATCGCCTCGAGCATCAGCCGCACGTCCTTGCGCGCCATGGCCAGCTCGAAGCTCGGGGTGAAGTCGCCCGCCGCCATGCTGGGCGCGCGCCGCGCCATCATCGCGTTCATGTCGATGAAACCGAGCAACTTGACCGCATCGGCGCCGTCGACGCCGCATGCGCTCGCAAGGGTGAGCACGTCCGCGAGCACGGCCCAGGTGCCGATGATCATCGCGTTGCCGAGCAGCTTGTTCACCGCGGCGAGATCGGTGCGCTCGCCCAGGTACTCGAGGCGCCCCGTCGTCCGGGCGAGCTCGGCCTGCACGCTTTCGAACAACGCCCTGGGGCCCGTGACTAGCATCAGGCCCTGGGCGCTGCGCGCCGCGGCGGGCCCCATGAAGACGGGGCAGTGCAGGTACCTGACGCCCTGCGCCTGCAGGCGCGCGAAGCGCTCCGCGGCGCCCGTCGGCAACGTCGTGCTGTGATCGATCAGGATCGCGTCGGCCGACAGTGCGGGGCGCGCTGCGGCGATGATCTCGTCGACGACGGCGTCGTCCTTCAGCACGAGGTGCACCCGCGATGCGCCGCGAACCGCTTCCGCCGGCGTCGCCGCCGGCTTGACGCCGAACGGAGCGAGGGCCCGGACCTTCTCCGGTGAGCGATTCCATGCGGTGACGGTGTCGCCACGCTTGGCGGCGGCCTCCGCGAAGGCGCTGCCGAGCAACCCGGTGCCGAGAAATGCGATGTGTGCCATGGATCCTTGTCCCGGAAGGGTTGAGCGTCGCGCTGCGCGTCGACCGCAGCGGTTTGGTTCAGGAGACGAAGCGCCCGAGCCGCACCGCCGTCTCGCCCCGGCGGGGCCGGCGCGTCGGCATGATCAGCACGCAGTCGTCGTAGGGCGTGAGTACGTCGCGGTCGCCGTCAGTTGCCAAGAGCGTCCCACCCTTCGGCAGGACGTCGAGCCCGGCGGCCGGCGTCGCGAACGCAAAGCCGTCGGTCTCGATCGTCACGACGTCGGTCACCTCGATCGCGCGCTGCGGCGGCAAGGGCTGCGGGTCGAGGTGCTCGTCGAGGAACGCCGGTTCGATCATGCCGAAGTGCCGCAGGAAGCGCAGCGTCGCCTGCCTCGCGACTTCGGGTGCAGCGCGCTCCCAGTGCTGGCCGCACTCGACCAGGAGTGCGTTGCGGGGATCTTCCGGGTCGTCGAAGAACGCGTAGTCACGCAGCCGCTTGCCGGCCGCGTGCCCCGCATCGACGACGATGTGCGCCGGGACGCCGAGCGCGAGCCCGAGCTCGAGCCCCTTGCGATGCCGGCCCGCGAGCGCGAGCGGCGGGCAGGGGTCGGTCATCGAGTGCAGGTCGAGCAGGTAGTCGGCGGCATCGTAGACCTGTCGCAACGCGCGGGCACGCGCGAGCTCCGTCGAGGTGCGCGGGCCGTCGAGGACGTCGTCGGTCCACAGGCGGTTGAAGTCCTCGTCGACGCAGCGCGAAGCGAACGGTTCGGCCGGGTCGAAGAGCTGGTAGGCGTCGACGTTCGCAAACACGGCGGTGAACGTGCCGCGTGCCGGCCGGAAGCCTTCGCCGAGCAGCCAGTCGAGCGCGATCGCGCCGCAGACCTCGTTGCCGTGAGTCAGCGCCTGCACGACGACATGCGGTCCCGGCCGGTCGGACGGGAAGCGCCAGACGTAGGGCAGGCTCCCGCTGCCGGGCGCCCAGCGCCCGAGGTCGGGGAAGACGACCTCGACGGGCGGCGTGGCGGCAGCAGGCGCTTTCACGCCGTCACGCGACGCAGACGTGATCCGCGAGGCGGCGCATGAACGCCTCGCAACGGGCGAGCTGCTCGAGCGACACCCACTCATTGGGCTGGTGCGCCTGCTCGATGTGCCCCGGGCCGCAGATCACGGTGGCGATCTCGGCGCCCTGGAACAGCGCGGCCTCGGTGCCGAACGACACCTTGCCGACCTCGGCGTGACCGTTGCAGTGGTGCGCGATCGTTGCGATCTCCGAGCCGTCGTGCGTGTCCATGCCCGGCAGCGTCGAGAGCGCGTCGAAGTCGATGTAGGTCTCGGCCGACACGGCACGCATCTCCGGAACGAAGCGCTCCGCGAACGCCTTGACGTCGGCGAGGAAGGCGTCGGGATCGTCGAACGGCAGGTGGCGCAGCTCGAACTCGAAGCTGCAGTCGCGCGGCACGATGTTGAGCGCGGTGCCGCCGCGGATGGTGCCGACGTGCGCGGTCGTGAAGGGCACGTCGTAGGCGTCATCGCGGCGACCGGTGTCGCGGAACGCCTTCGCGCGCTCGGCGACGTACGCGACGATCTGGGCGCCGATCTGCACGGCATTGACGCCGCGCGGCGTGAGCGAGCTGTGCGCCTCGTGGCCGCGCACGCGGCACCGCCAGGCCTTCTTGCCCTTGTGCGCGAGCACGAGCTCCATGCCGGTCGGCTCGCCGACGATGCAGCCCATCGGGCGGATGCCGCGGGCGACGATGTCGGCGATCAGGCGTCGTACGCCGATGCAGCCCACTTCCTCGTCGTACGAGAGCGCGATGTGCACCGGACGCTGCAATCCCCGGCGCAGCAGCTCGGGCACGAATGCGAGTCCGGTGGCCGAGAAGCTCTTCATGTCGGTGACGCCGCGACCGAAGATCCTGTCGCCCTTCACCGTGGCTTGGAACGGATCGGTGTCCCACGGCTGGCCGTCGACGGGAACGACGTCGGTGTGGCCGGACAGCACGATGCCGCCGGTGGTCGTGTTGCCGTCGCGCGCGGGCAGCGTCGCCCACAGGTTCGCCTTGCGGCGCTCGTCGTCGAACGTGTACGTCGAAAACACGCCGTGGTCGGCGAGGTGGTCGCGCACCCAGTCCAGCAGCGCGAGGTTGGAGTCGCGGCTCGTCGTGTCGAAGGCGATCAGCCGGCGAATCAGCGGCCAGGCGAGGAGATCGTCGACGGTGCGGACCGTGACCGGCGGCATTGCGCTGAACGTGGCGGCGGTGTCGGGCGCGTTCATGACCCGGGTTCCGGCGAGGGGGACAGGGCAGCATAGCACCGACGGGCGGCCGAACGGGCACCCGCCAGGCGGCCTGTCGAGCCGGCCCCCGGGTCACGAGCTGGGCGCAACGGACTATCCTATGGGGACGTCGTTGCGGGGCCCGAAGCCATGCGTTTCTACCGATCTGCTGTCGCTGTGGCGTTCGTCGCGGCGCTTCCCATATTCGCAGCGGCGCAGGCCGACCTGCCGCTCGACAGGATCAAGCTGCCCCCCGGATTCGCGATCGAAGTGGTCGCGCGGGTCGACGCGGCCCGCGCGATGACGTGGGGCGACAAGGGAACGCTGTTCGTCGGCTCGCACGGCGGGCGCGTGTTCGCGGTGACGCTGCCTTCCCCGGGCACCACGGGACCCGCCCGCGTGCGCGGAATCGCGTCGGGCTTGCGCGATCCTTCCGGCGTCGCGTTCCGGGACGGCGCGCTCTACGTGTCCGCGGTGAGCCGCATCCTGCGCTTCGACGACATCGAGCGCCGGCTCGACGATCCGCCGGCGCCGGTCGTCGTGACCGACCGCTATCCGGGCGACGCGCACCACGGCCGCAAGTTCATCGCCTTCGGTCCCGACGGCAAGCTGTACGTGCCGATCGGAGCGCCGTGCAACATCTGCGAGGCGACTGCCGACCGCCACAGCGTGATCACGCGGATCAATCCCGACGGCTCGGCCTACGAGGTCGTCGCGCGGGGCGTGCGCAACACCGTCGGTTTCGACTTCCACCCGGTGACGAAGGAGTTGTGGTTCACCGACAACGGGCGCGACTGGCTGGGCGACGAACGGCCGCCGTGCGAGCTCAATCGCCTGCAGAAAGCGGGGCAGCACTTCGGCTTCCCGTACTGCCACGGCAGCGACGTCGCCGACCCCGACTACGGCGGCAAGCGCGCCTGCAGCGAGTTCGAGGTGCCGGTGCAGAACCTGGGGGCGCACGTCGCGCCGCTCGGCATGCGCTTCTACACGGGTACGCAGTTTCCCGCCGCGTATCGCGGGCAAGTGTTCATCGCCGAGCACGGCTCGTGGAATCGCAGCAGGAAGATCGGCTATCGCGTGATGCTGGTGCGGCTTGACGCCAACGGCAAGGCGCTCGCCTACGAGCCGTTCGCGCAGGGCTGGCTCGACGGCGAGCGGGCGTGGGGGAGGCCGGCCGACGTCTCGGTCGGGCCGGATGGCTCGCTCTTCGTTTCCGACGATGGCTCCGGCACGATCTACCGCATCCGCTATCGCGGCGGTTGAGCCGGCGGGAAGGCGAGGTTGCCGCCGGGGTTCGCGGCGGCGGCTCGCGCGAGCTCAGTACGGTGCGTAGCGATGAGGTGCCCGCTGACGATACGGTGCGGCCGGGTAGTACGGCCGGTAGGCGGCCGGCGCGGCGCCTTCATGGCCGGTAGCGCCGGCCGATCGGGCAGGGTTGTCGGGCATCCCGGCCTGTTACAACCGGCAACAGTTGGCTATCCTTGCCGGGTCCGCCCCTGCCGGCCGCGCAGGTACCGCGATCGTCGCGGCGCCGCGACGAGACGGCGGCGCGCCGAAGCCCGTCCCCGTGATCGTCGTGGAGAACCCGCGCATGTCCTTCCTTCGCGTTCCGGCGCGCATCGCCATGTACCTTGCCGCGCACCTTGCTGCATCGTTCGCCGTGCTCGCGCCCGCCGTGCCGGCGCTCGCCGCCAACCTGACGATCGGCCTCGGCACCGACGTCACGTCGATCGACCCGCACTACCACAACCTCACGCCGAACAACAACGTTGCGTCCCACCTCTACGGGTACCTCGTCGAGCGCGACGAGAAGTCGAAGCCGGTACCGGGGCTCGCGACCGAGTGGAAGGCGATCGACCCGCTCACCTGGGAGTTCAAGCTGCGCAAGGGGGTCAGGTTCCACGACGGCAGCGAGTTCACGGCGGCCGACGTCGTCGCGTCGATCGATCGCGTGCCGAAGGTGCCGAAGAGCCCGTCGCCCTTCACCGCGTACACGAAGCAGATCGCGAAGATCGACGTCGTCGACCCGTACACGATCCGCTTCCGCACCGCCACGCCGTATCCGCTGATGCCCTCGGACATGACGCAGGTGGCGATCATCAGCAAGGCGCACGCGGCCGCCTCGACCGACGACTTCAACAGCGGCAAGGCGGCAATCGGCACGGGCCCGTTCAAGCTCGCCCGCTACGCGAAGGGCGACCGCATCGAGCTCGTGCGCAACGACGCCTGGTGGGGCGGCAAGCTGCCGTGGGACAAGGTGACGCTGCGCATCCTGCCGCAGGACGCGCCGCGCGTCGCGGCGCTGCTCGCCGGCGACGTGCAGGTGATCGAGAACGTGCCGACCTCCGACGTCGCGAAGCTCCGCACGAACAAGCAGCTCACGATGTACAAGGCGGTCTCCGACCGGCTGATCTACCTGCACCTCGACAGCGACCGCGACGCTTCGCCCATGGTCACCGACAAGGCGGGCGCGCCGCTCGCGAAGAACCCGCTGAAGGACGCGCGGGTGCGCAAGGCGCTGTCGAAGATGATCAACCGCCCGGCGATCGTCGACCGCGTGATGGAAGGCGAGGCGGTGATGGCCGGACAGCTCGTTCCCGACTTCCTCTTTGGCGCGACGAAGAACCTGTCGGTCGAGAAGTTCGATCCCGAAGGCGCGAAGAAGCTCCTCGCCGAAGCCGGCTGGGCCGACGGCTTCGGCATCACCATCCACTCGCCGAACAACCGCTACGTCAACGACGAGCAGATCGCGCAGGCGGTCGCGCAGATGCTGACGCGCGGCGGCATTGCGACCAAGGTCGTCGCGATGCCCTCGGCCACGTTCTTCCCGCAGGCGACCGATCTCAAGTTCAGCCTGATGCTGCTCGGCTGGAGCACCGGCACCGGCGAGGCGTCGTCCTCGCTCAAGGCGCTGCTCATGACGTTCAACCGCGACAAGGGCTTCGGCACCGCCAACCGCGGCCGCTACAGCAACACCAAGGTCGACGCGCTGACCGAGGACGCGCTGCAGACCGTCGACGACGTGAAGCGGGAGGCCTACCTGCAGCGTGCGACCGAGATCGCGATCGCCGACACCGGGATTATTCCGCTGCACTTCCAGGTGAACCTGTGGGCGGCGCGCGACGGCATCGTCTACCAGCCGCGCCTCGACGAGCAGACACTCGCGCACAAGATGAAGCCGAAGGGCTGACCCGCGGCCGGGACGTCCCTGCGGAAACGGGTTCGTGGAGCTGTCATGTACCTGCCTCAGCACTTCGAAGAGACGAAACAGGGCGCGCTGCACCGCATCATCGACGAGTTCCCGCTCGGCGCGCTCGTGGTCAACGGCCCGGACGGGCTCGACGCCGACCACCTTCCCTTCGAGCTCGACCCGGAGGCAGGGGAGAGGGGACGGCTGCGCGCCCACGTTGCCCGTGCCAACCCGCTGTGGCGGCAGGTTCGCGATGGCGATCACGTGCTGGTCGTGTTTCGCGCCGGGGACGCCTACGTCTCACCGAACTGGTATCCAAGCAAGCACGAGACCCATCGGCAGGTGCCGACCTGGAACTACCAGGTGGTGCACGTGCACGGCAGGATTGCGATCCGCGACGACGAACGATACGTGCGCGGCGTGGTGGCGCGGCTGACGCGTTTGCACGAAGCCCGGTCGGGCGCGGAGCGGCCGTGGCGGATGACCGACTCGAGCAAGGAGTTCATCGATGCGATGCTGGCCGCGATCGTCGGCATCGAGATTGCCATCGACCGCATTGTCGGCAAGTCGAAGCTCGGGCAGAACCGCGAGGCGCGCGACCGAGCGGCGGCCGCCGACGCACTCGCGCGGCGCGGCCATGCGGCCCTGTCCGCCGCGATGCTCGGGGCCGGACCGTCCGCGAAGCCGGAAGGCTAGGTCCCGACGACGAGCCGTGCGATGGCCGTGAATTCCCGTGATCGTGCCGCGCGCCGGCCGCGCGCCGGCCCATGGCCCGGAGCCCGCGTGCGACAATGGGCGTCATGACCGAGCGACCGCAGACCTTCGGCGAGGAGATTGCGAACGCGGTGAGCCACGGTGTCGCACTGCTTGCGGTGCTGATCGGCGCGCCGTTCCTGATCGCGGGCGTCTGGCCCCGCGGGGCCGCGAGCCTGGTGGGCGCGGGTGTGTTCGTGACGACGATGGTGCTGCTCTACTTCGTCTCGACGATCTATCACGCGCTGCCGACGGGGCGCGCCAAGCGGGTGTTCCAGAAGCTCGACCACGGCGCGATCTACCTGTTCATCGCGGGCAGTTACACGCCGTTCGCGCTGGGCGCACTGGGGGGGCCGTGGGGCTGGACGCTGTTCGGGCTCACCTGGTCGCTCGCGGCACTGGGCGTCACGCTGAAGGCGTTCGATCGCCTGTCGCATCCGTGGCTTTCCACCGGGCTCTATCTCGCGATGGGCTGGGTGGTGCTGATCGCGGTCGGGCCCCTCGTCGAGCACGTGCCTGCGCCCGGCATCGCGCTGCTCATCGCCGGCGGCGTCGCCTACACGGCGGGCGTGACGTTCTTCGCACTGGACTCGCGCCTGCGCTACGGGCACGCCGTGTGGCACGGCTTCGTGATGGCCGGCACCGGGTTCCACTTCTTTGCCGTGCTCGGCTACGCCGGGTAATCGCCGGCCGGTCGCTGGCAGTCAGTGCCATGAACGCTCCGCGTCCGAAGACCTGGCCTGCGATCGCCACACCGCCGCAACACTTCATTGGCGGGCGGTTCGTGCCCGCGGCGGGCGGCCAGACGCTGCCGATGATCGACCCGTCGGACGGCGCGCCGTTCGCGGCTATTGCCCGCGGCACGGCCGCGGACGTCGATGCGGCGGTGACGGCGGCACAGCGCGCGTTCGAGGGCGCGTGGGGGCGGCTCGCGCCCGTCGAGAAGGGCCGGGCGCTCGCGCGCCTTGCCCGTGCGATCGCCGACCACGCGGAGGAGCTCGCGCTGATCGAGGCGCGCGACTGCGGCAAGCCGCTGAAGCAGGCGCGCGCCGACGTCGTCGCCTGTGCCCGTTACTTCGAGTTCTATGCCGGCGCCTGCGACAAGCTGCACGGCGCGACGCTGCCGTATCCCGAGGGCTACACGGTGCTGACGTGGCGCGAGCCGCACGGCGTCACCGGCCACATCGTGCCGTGGAACTACCCGCTGCAGATCTTTGGCCGCTCGGTCGGTGCGTCGCTCGCCGCGGGCAACGCCTGCGTGGTGAAGCCGGCCGAAGACGCCTGCCTGTCGCTGCTGCGTCTCGCCGAGCTCGCGACGGCGGCGGGGTTGCCGGAGGGCGCGCTCAACCTCGTCACGGGCCTGGGTGCCGAGGCCGGGGCGGCACTGGCCGCACATCCCGGCATCCGGCACATGTCGTTCACCGGGTCGCCACCGACGGGCGCCGGTGTCGCCAGGGCCTGCGCTGAGCGCCACTGTCCGGTGACGCTCGAGCTCGGCGGCAAGAGCCCGCAGATCGTCTTCGCCGACGCCGACCTCGAGGCCGCACTGCCGGCGATCGTGAACGCCATCGTGCAGAACTCCGGGCAAACGTGCAGCGCGGGGTCGCGCCTGCTCGTCGAGGCTTCGGTCTACGAGACCCTGCTCACGCGCCTGGGCGAGCGTTTCGCCGCGCTCGCGACCGGCCCGGCGCTTGCCGATCTCGATTGCGGGCCGCTGATCCGCGCCTCGCAGCGCGACCGCGTGCGTGGCTTCCTCGAACAGGCGCGGCGCGACGGCATCGGGCAGGTCGCGCAGGGCCGGGTCGTGGCCGACGCACCGAGCGACGGTTTCTACGTGCCGCCGACGCTGCTCCGCGACGTGCCGGCAGGACACCGCCTCACGTGCGACGAGGTGTTCGGTCCGGTGCTCGCGGCGATGCCGTTTGCCGACGAGGCCGAGGCCATCCGGCTCGCCAACGCCACGGATTACGGGCTGGTGGCCGGCGTGTGGACACGCGACGGTGCACAACAGCTGCGCCTTGCACGCGCCGTGCAGTCGGGGCAGGTGTTCGTCAACAACTACGGCGCGGGCGGTGGCGTCGAGCTGCCGTTCGGTGGGGTCAAGCACTCCGGTCACGGTCGCGAGAAGGGTTTCGAGGCGCTCTATGGGTTCACGTCGCTGAAGACGGTCGTGCTGCGGCACGGTTGAGCGCGTCGCTCACGCTGCAGCGCACCATGCGCGCGCTGCAGCGCGCGAGAAAACACGTATCCGTCGGGAACGCGATCGGCGTATGCTGGTCCCATCGAACGTGCGCACAGACTTACCCACGACGCGTGCGCGATCGGGAGGGCATGGACATGCACCGCAGCACCTCGGAGAGCGCGGAAGCGCAGCTGAAGAATTTCCTCGCGTCCCACCTGGATGCGCCGCAATGCGACGACGTCGGCCCGCTGCTCGGCCAGGCGATGCTGTTTCTCGACAGCCCGGTCGCCGGCGAGCCCGAGCCGATCGAATGGCGCGAGGCCGTGAGCGCAGCCCTGTCGGGCGCCACCGGGCCCGCCGGCCGGCGGCGGGGGGGAAGCACGAGATCACGCGGCCCGCCTGGCCGCACTGACCGGGCCGGCCCGTCGTGTCGCTGCGCACGCGCGGCGGCGCGACTGCGCAGGCCCTGCTCGCGTTACACTTCGGTGACGTCCAATTGCCAGCGAGGCGTGGCATTCACGCCGCGCGCCCGACATGACCGTTCCCCGCAAGCCCAAGACCGTCGCCACGCGTTCCCCGTCCCCTGCTCGCAAGACCCGCCGGTCCGCTACGCGCGAATCCCGCGCCGGCGACATCGCCCCGGCACACACGCCGCGAACCATCGAAGCGTACGCGGTCGGCGAGGCAATCGACGCCGCGCAGACGTCGAAAGTCATCGCGCTGCGCGACATCGTCGAAGCGGCCGGGAACGGCAACGCGGGCGAACTCGCGAAATCCCTGCGAGCGATCATGGCGGGCGCCTCGCCCGACGACGCGATCGCGTTGCGCAATGCGCTGATCGAGGCACCGGAGGCGGCGTTCGCGCGCCTGCCCGAGAATCCGGACGAGGAGCTTTCCCCGGACTGGAGAAGCGGCGCGTATCCCTACCGCAACCTGCTCTCGCGCAGGAGCTACGAAAGGCAGAAGTACCGGCTGCAGGTCGAGCTCCTGAAGCTCCAGGCGTGGGTCAAGGAGACTGGGCAGCGGGTGGTGATCCTGTTCGAGGGCCGCGACGCGGCCGGCAAGGGCGGCGCGATCAAGCGCTTCATGGAGCACCTGAACCCGCGCGGCGCGCGCGTCGTCGCGCTCGAAAAGCCGTCCGAGCTCGAGCGCGGGCAGTGGTACTTCCAGCGCTACGTGCAGCACCTGCCGACCGCGGGCGAGATCGTCCTGTTCGACCGCTCCTGGTACAACCGCTCGGGCGTCGAGCGCGTAATGGGCTTCTGCACCAACGACGAGTACATCGAGTTCATGCGCCAGGCGCCCGAGTTCGAGCGCAACCTGGTGAAGAGCGGCCTGCACCTCATCAAGTTCTGGTTCTCGGTGTCGCGCAAGGAGCAGCGCCGGCGTTTCAAGGAACGCGAGACGCACCCGCTCAAGCACTGGAAGCTTTCGCCCATCGACATGGCGTCGCTGGACAAGTGGGACGAGTACACGAAGGCCAAGGAGGCGATGTTCTTCCACACCGACACCGCCGACTCGCCCTGGACAGTGCTCAAGTCCGACTGCAAGAAGCGCGCGCGCGTCAACGCCATGCGCTACCTGCTGCACAAGCTGCCCTACACGAACAAGGACATCGAGCAGATCGGCGTGCTCGACCCGCTGCTGGTCGGGCGGGCGCACGTCGTCTACGAGCAGGGCGAGCGCCGCGCCGGAGCGTTGCTGTAAGCGTCACGGGTCGCGGTAGCCGCATCCTTGCCTTCACTCCGGTACGCACATGAGACTCACGAACAAGGTCGCCGTCGTCACCGGCGCGGGATCGGGGTTCGGCGAAGGGATCGCGATGCGATTCGCGCAGGAAGGCGCGAAGGTGGTCGTGAACGACATCGACGCCACGTCCGCGGCCCGGGTCGCCCGGGCCATCGTCGATGCCGGCGGAGAGGCGAGCGCGAAGCCGGGCGACGTGACGAAGGATGCCGACGTCGCGGCGCTGGTCGCGCACGCGTTGGCCACGTACGGCGACCTGCACGTGGTCGTCAACAACGCGGGGGTCACGCATCGCAACCAGCCGATGCTCGACGTCGCCGAGGCCGAGTTCGACCGCATCTACGCGGTCAACGTGAAGAGCCTGTTCCTGACCGCGCGCCACGCGGTTCCGCACTTCCGCAAGAAGCGCGACGGCGTGTTCGTCACGATCGCCTCCACCGCCGGCGTGCGGCCGCGGCCCGGGCTGACCTGGTACAACGGCAGCAAGGGCGCCGCGATCGTCACGTCGCGATCGATGGCGGCGGAACTCGCGCCCCACAACATCCGCGTCAACGTGATCAATCCCGTCGCCGGCGAGACGGCACTGCTCGCGCAGTTCATGGGCGAGGACACGCCGGAGATGCGCGCGAAATTCGTCGCCTCGATTCCGCTCGGCCGGCTGTCGCGGCCGTCGGACATTGCCACCGCCGCGCTGTTCTTTGCCTCCGACGAGGCCGCGTTCATCACCGGCGCCTGCCTCGAGGTCGACGGCGGGCGCTGCGTGTGAGATCCGGCGCTCGGTCCGTCCTGACCCCGCAAGTCTCGCGCCGGCCGCACCCGGTGGTCGGAATGGCGGCGAGGTGTCGAGAAATGCAAAGTTTCGGGTGGGCGGATACGCGAGAATGCTTGCATTGCCTGTCCGTTGCCCGTTGCGCCGCCAGGACGCTTGGCACAGTCCTGGGTCCCGCGTGGAGTTGCGTCGTGAACCCTTGATTGTCGTCAAGGGCTCCGCTTGGCGCAGGTGCACAGTGCGGGTGTAACTTTGGCCCTTTCAATAATCGAGGCTCACACATGCGCAAATCACACCTCGCCGTTCTCGTCGCCGCGCTGATCGCGGCGCCGGTTTTCGCCCAATCCCCCGCTCCGGCCCCCGCCGCCGCTCCGGCGCCCGCGGTTGTCAAGACGCCCGCCGGCGGCACCATCAAGGCGGTCCAGCCGGGCCTGTTCGAAGTCGCCGGTCCGCGCGTCAACGAGGTGATGGGTGCCGGCATCCAGAAGATCACCGCGACGCCGGGCAAGGGTCTGCGCTCGATTGCCGTCCAGTCGCCGTGGGGCGAGAGCTATTTCGGCTGGCCGAAGAACGTGAAGCCGGTTCCGTTCACGATCACCACGGGCAAGCCGGCAGGTAGCGCGACGATCAGCGCCCCGGGGTTCACCAAGGACAACGCGGGCGACTACAAGGCCGCCATCGAGGCAGTGGTTCCGTTCGCGATCGCCAGGACCAACGACAACAAGAACTGGATGCAAGGCTCCGGGAAGTAGGGGGGCCGGCGCAGCGACCCGCCGCGCAATCCGCACCGCGGGTCGCGATCCACAAGGAAGGCCCCCGGCGCGGCTTCACGGAAGCGAATCGGGCCGACTACAAGGCGGCGATCGACGCCATCGTTCCGGTGGCTATTGCCAAGACCGGTGACGCCAGGGCCGCGAAGGAGCACACCCCCGCCGTTGACGCGGGGCTTGCCGTCTTTGCGCGACGTCGCAATCGCGATGCGCGGCTGCAGTTCCTGGGACCCCCGGCGTGAGCTGGGGGTCTCTGCATTGTGTTCCCGGCGGTCGACGGGTCGTCCCCATGGCAGGTTCGCGGGACGGCATCGCCGGTTCCGTCACCTCGATGCGAAGACCTTCGGCACCGGCGCGGCGACCAGCTCCACGCAGGCCTTCCGCCGTGGCGTGGCCGGCCGCTGCGCGGAGGACGGCGATGGCGAGGGCGCTTTTCAGCATCGGCCGGACGGCGCCGAGGGGTGGGTCCGCACTCATCCGTGGATCCGGCGCAATTCATCGAAGTCTTGACGGAAGGCAATACGCACCCGTGCCGCGGGCGCAGATTGATAGCGGTCTCCGCTGTCGCCTGGTAGCCGGGCGATGGGGATAGCGGTGCGCCGCGTCGCCCGCAATCGAAGCAGGCGCGTGGGCAGGTGCAATGATCGCGCGTCACACGTGGGGTTCCAACCAGCCTCGCCGGCTCGCGGGTGCCGGCAGGGGATTCGTCGTCGGCCTGGCCGCGCTCGCCGTCCTGGCGCTGGGAGCGTCTTCGAGCGCGCTCGCCATCGACGTCGGCTGGATGCAGACCGGCGTCCGCGGCTGGTACTTCGGCGGCGTCAAGACCGGCGTTCCGACCTCCTCGGACACTGAGGAAGCATACCTGCTCGGGCCGATCAACGGCGGCAGCGTGGAGGTGACGCACCACGCGGCGATCAACCACTGGTCGTCGCCGCAGCCGGTCATCACGCAAACCTACTCGTTGCCGGACCAGGGGCCCTGGTGGATCCATCCCCTGGTGCTCCAGACGATCGACATCGGCGACCACTGGATGGGCCAGGAGATCACGTACGTCATCCGCTCGCCCTACACGTGGGCGACCTTCCCGCACCACACGCTGCCCATCAACGCGCTGTTCGATCGCCAGCCCCAGCGTGAGATCGTGCGGCTCACCTACATGCTCCCGCCGAGCAGCATCGGCACGGCCTACTTCGACGCCGAGACGGGCATCGCGCTGTACTACGACCGGGTGTGGCCGACCGCCATCATGTTCGGCGTGTTCTCCGAGATCAACTACGACTTCGCGAGCCACGCGGCGTTCGCCGAGGACGACGGGCCCCACACCGGCTATCACTCGTGGACGAGCGAACGCTCGATGGGCAACATCGTCTCGGGCGGGGGCATGGTCGACATCCACTCGCAGGTCGAGAGCCGGTACGGTGGCACCATCGAGACGTGGGTGATCACGAACCTGACCGGCCCCAGCAACTTCAAACCGCAGGCCTACGAGAACTACGCGTTCTTCGGCGCGATTCCGCAGGTCACCCGCATCGTGCACGACCAGGCCGGCAGCGTGCGGCCGGAACTGTGGTCGCCGATCGGTGACTACCTGTGGTGGTGGTTGCCACCGAACGTCATGGGCTCGGCGGCGGCGGCCCTGCCGACGATCGACGTGCTCGACGTCACGATGACGAAGACGAGCGACTTTCCGCTCACCTACACCGCGAGCGAGAGTCCGCCGGGGTTCCACTTCACCAGCCTCACGTTCGGCGACGACGGCTACCTCCGGGTATTTTCCGCCAAGGACCCGACGATCGGGCTCGACATCAAGCCTACGGATTTCAACTTCCAGAATCAGACGGTCATGTACGGGCCGTCCTACTTCCGCCGGAGCATGACCGACGATGACTTCCCGCCGGGAGGGCAGGTGCCGAGCGGGTGGTCGAAGCCGGCGGACGCCGCCGCCGCGTGGACCGTGACCAACGACGCGAGCTACAAGGGCTCCCTGAGCCTCAAGTCCACGGACATTGGCGACAACCAAACGGCCGGCATCGGGGTCTCGGGGAAATTCCAGGCCGGCAGCGTGTCGTTTGCGGCGCGGGTATCGAGCGAGGCAGGGAACGACTACTTCGAGTTCTACGTCGACGACGACGATGTCCCGAGGCTCGTGGGTGCAGGAAACATCGATTGGACGCTGCTCTCGGTGCCGGTGAACGCCGGGACGCACGCGTTCAAGTGGGTCTATCGCAAGAACGGCAGCGTCTCGAGCGGGTCCGACGCGGCCTGGATCGACAGCGTCGTCCTCCCGCCAGCGGATGCAGTGCCGCCGGTGCTGGCCGGCGCCAGGTCGCGCAAGGTGCACGGGGCCGCCGGGACGTTCGACCTGCCGCTGGCTTTGACGTCGGCGAGCCCGACGACCGAGCCGCGCAGCGGAGGCGCGGGCGGCAATCACGCGATCGTCTTTGTGTTCGACAAGCCGGTGACGGCGGGCAGCGCGTCGGTCATCGCCGGCCCGGGCGCCGCCGGTGCGCCGACGTTCAGCGGCAACGAGATGATCGTGCCGCTCACGGGCGTGACCAACCAGCAGTACGCGACAGTGTCCGTGAGCGACGTCGCGGCGGCCGACGGAGGCGCCGGTGGCAGCGGCTCGGTGCGCATCGGTTTCCTGCTGGGGGACGCAAGCCAGAACCGCGTGGTGACGGTGTCGGACCTGGCGCAGGTCAATGCCCAGATTGCGCAGGTCGTGACGTCGGCGAACTACCTGAAGGACGTGAACGCCAGCGGAACGCTGACGGTGGCCGACAAGGGGATCGCCAACACGCAGATCACGAAAGCGCTGCCGGCGCCGTGACGCTTCGCGGCGAGCGGAGCGGAACACGGTCCGCATCGATCGCGACAGGTTGCCGTGGTGGACTACAGCTGTGGAGCCTTCGGTTCGCACGCGGCCGCTTCGCTGCCGCCCTGCCGTCGGGAGATTTGGCGACGGGCGTCCGGCTGGGTTAACCTCATCGGCGCCGCGGGCCCACGCCGGCGCTCTCGTTCATATGCGTACCACCTCACGAAGGACGACAGGATGATCATGATCCGCACCGCTGCCTCCGCGTGCTTCGCCGGCCTGCTGCTGCTCGCACGTGTCGCCGACGCGCAGGTCGGCTTCTTCGGCGTCGCCGACTTGCCCGGGGGCACCGTTTACAGCGAAGTGCGGGATGCGACCCGCGTCGGCAACACGATCTACGCAGTCGGGACGTCGTCGGCAAATGCCGCGAACGGCGACACCGCCTTTCTGTGGACGACGACGGGTGGCATCGTCGCGTTGCCGCAGATCGTCGGGGGCCTCGTGGAGACGAGCACGCTCATCGCGTCGGCGATCACCCCCGACGCGGCCTACATTGCCAGCCGCGCTCGCTACAACGTGAGCAATCCGTTCTTGCGACAGGCAACTCGCGTGACGACGTCCAACCTCTCGAATCTTCCGCTTGGCCACCTTCCTGCCAACGTGACCTTGAGTGCGGCCACCGCGATCTCCAACGACGGCGCGGTGCTCTACGGCTTCGCGCGGTACGCTGCGTCGTCGACGCGGAACCAGGCGGTCCGGTACACCGCGGCCGGTCCGACGATCACGCCCATCCCGTTCCTTGATGCCGCCGACACGAGCAGCGGGCCGGCGGGCCGTGGCACATCCGCCGACGGCTCCGTCATGGTGGGCACGAGCACCAACGACAACGTGCTCGTCAACTTCTACGGCTTCGGCAACCGCGCGTTCCGCTACGTCCACGGCGTCGGCGTCAGCGCCATCCCGCTGCTGACCGGTGGCGACTGGAACATCGCCATCGCCGTCTCCCCGAACGGCAACCTGGCGCTCGCCGGAGGCAACAGCACGTCGGCGCCCAACGGCGAGGTCTACCTGCACAACGCCACGAGCGGCACTTTGACGCCGCTGGGCACGCCGGGAGCGGGCTGGGACATGGCCAACGCCGGCGGCATGACCGCCGACGGCTCGGTGGTAGCGGCCACCTTCGGCGACGCGGTCGATCCCGTCATCGGCGGGTTCGTCCGCAACGCATCGGGATGGCACGACGTGACCGCGATCATGACCAACGCGGGCCTCGATCTCGCCGGCTGGAGCGGGATCTCGATCAACGGCCTGTCCACCGACGGCACGCTCGTCTGGGGCGCCGCCGTGCACAACGGCAACCCGGAAGGCTGGGTCGCGCAGTTCCCCGCCGGCTACCTCGCTGCGTATGGCGCGTCGTTCCCGGCGCAGTCGATCGCGGGCGCGTGGTCGAGCGCCGACACCGCAAACGACGACAGCAGCGTGGTCGTCTTCCTGAAGAACGGCACCTACTTCCACGTCGCGGATGCGCGCGACGCGAGTGCGCCGCAGGACGTCGACGGCTACGAGCGCGGCACCTACACGTGGAATCCGGCAACGGGCCAGTTCACGGTGACGACGCTGGTGAACACGGACGGGGTCTGGGGCCCCTCCGAGGTGAGCGGGCTGCCAGGCATGTCGGGGAATCTCCTGGGGAACAACCTGACGCTGGTCATCCCCGGCTCGCCCGAAGGCCCGTTCACCATACCGCGCGTGGCCGGCACGAGTCCGATCGTCGGCGCGTGGTTGCTGGGCGACGCGACCCTTCCCGACAGCTCGGTCATGGTCGTGTTCTTCCCGAACGGCACGTACATGCTGGCCGACGACCGCGGTACGGTCGATCCTGGCAGCCCCGGGATGGAACGCGGCACCTACACCTGGAACCCGAGCACGGGTGCGTTCGCCGCGACGGCCGTGACGGACACCAATGGAACCCGCGGATTCTCCCATCTCGCATCGCCGGCGACGATCGGCATCACCGGCAATACGCTCACGCTCACGGCGTCGGGTGGCAGCCCGCTGACGCTCGCCCGCGTCGTTGCCGACGCGCTGACGCCCGCGCACGTCGTCGCCATGTCGGAACGCGCCCACGGTGCGCTCGGGCCGTTCGACCTCGTGCTCGCCGGCGGGTCGACCAGTCCGACCACCGAGCCGCGGTCCGGTGGCGCCGGCGGCACCCACACGGTGGTGTTCACCTTCGACAAGGCGGTCGTGGCCGCCGACGTCGCCGTGACCGAAGGTGCCGCCACGGCGGGGACGCCGACGTTCAGCGGCAGCCGGATCTTCGTGCCGCTCTCCGGCGTGGCGAACCAGCAATACGTGACGGTGGGGGTCAGCAACGTGACGGCAGCCGACGGCGGTACCGGTGGCAGCGCCTCGAAGCGCATCGGATTCCTGCTCGGCGACGTCAGCCAGAACCGAGTGGTCACGGTGTCGGACCTCGCACAGGTGAACGCGCAGATTGCGCAGGTGGTCTCGGCGTCGAATTACCTGAGGGACGTGAACGGCAGCGGGACGCTGACGGTGGCGGACAAGGGGATCGCCAACACGCAGATCACGAAAGCCCTGCCGTTGCCCTGACGCCGGAAGCCGGCGGGCAGGAAGGCCGCTCCTCCGGGCTGCTGCCGTGCGGCGAGTGGACCGCGAAGTCGCCGCGCGGCGTGCAGTTGCACGATTCTTGCGTCATTGCGCGTCCCCCTCATCCTCCTGGCGTGCGGGTCGGCCCGCAATCGTCGCTCGAGCATGGCTCCTAGATCCCTTGCCATCGCCTGTCTGGCCGCGCTGGTCGGCGCGTCCGCTGTCGCGATGCCGGCATATGCAGCGGACGATCCTGCGGCGAACCCGCCGGAGCTCGGACCGGCGCCGCGTCTCGACGTCCCGCAGGACATGCCCGCGGCCCGCGCGATCGCCGAGAAGGCGGAACCGCTCGCGTGGTCGCGCGACACCGTCGTCGACCTCTACCGCAACGTCTACCTGCCGGGCAGCACCGTGTCCTCCGGCTGGACGGGTGCGGTTCCGGACTGCGTCGCCGGGACGACCACCAGCGCGCATCAGCAGGCGGTGATCGATCGCGTCAACTATTTCCGCGCGCTGGTCTCGCTACCGTCCGTCAGCCTGATGGGCAGCACGCCGACCGCGCAATCGCAAGCGTCCGCGCTGATGATGTCGGCCAACGACGCGCTCGATCACACTCCGCCGACGAACTGGCTCTGCTATACCGCGGACGGGGCGTTCGCCGCGGGGAAGTCGAACCTCGCGTGGGGCATTCACGGCGTTCGTGCGATCGACCTGTACGTCGACGACAACGGTTTCGGCAACTACGCGGTGGGTCACCGGCGCTGGATCCTGCATCCGCCCCAGGTGTCGATGGCGACGGGCGACATCACTCCCGCGGGCTCGTCGCCCCGGCCCACCAACGACCTCTACGTGCTCGGCACGTTCGGCGCGCGGCCGGCCACGCCCAACGGCATCGCCTGGCCGCCGGCGGGTTTCGTCCCCTTCCAGAACCTGCCGTCGCGCTCGAACCGATGGTCGTTCTCGTTCCCGGCGGCGAATTTCTCGGCCGCGACGGTCACGATGTCCGGGCCGGGGGGCGCGATCCCCGTCACCCTCGAGACGATCGCGAACGGCTACGGCGACAACACGATCGTGTTCCGTCCGACCGGCGTGTCCTACGTCCGTCCCGCGGCCGACACGACGTACGCGGTGATCGTCGACGGCATCACCGGCAGCGGCGTTCCGCCGTCGGTGTCCTACAGCGTGACCGTCATCGACCCCGAGGCCGACCCGGCGCCGGCCGCGCCGGTATTGCAGGGGCGTGCATCGCGCAAGGCACATGGTGCAGCGGGGACGTTCGACCTCACGCTTGCCTCGACGCCCGCGAATCCCGTGACCGAGCCGCGCACGGGTCCCTCGCACACGGTCGTGTTCACGTTCGACAAGCCGGTCGTCGGTGGAATCGCCACGGTGGTGGAGGGCGCGGCGAGCGTCGGCGCACCGACGTACAGCGCCAACGAGATGCGCGTGCCGCTCACCGGGGTGGCCAACGCGCAGTACGTGACGGTGTCGGTGAGCAACGTCGTGGCGGCCGACGGCGGAAGCGGCGGCAGCGGGTCGGTGCGCGTCGGCTTCCTTCTCGGCGACGTCACGCAGAACCGGGCGGTGGCGGTGTCCGACGTCGCGCAGGTGAACGCGGCGATCGCGCAGCCGGTGACCGCGTCGAACTACCTGAAGGACCTGAACGCGAGCGGGACGCTCACGGTGTCCGACAAGGCTACCGCGAACGCCAACGTCACCAGGGCGCTGCCGGCGCCCTGAGTAAGCCCGGCGATGAGGCGATCGACCCGATCGAAGCACCGCACCGCGGCCGCGGCAAGCCTCATGGCGGCGCTGGCCTTCGCGACGGTGCAAACCGCGAGCGCCGTCGCCAGTGACGCCTTTCCCGCGGGCGGCGTGATGCCCGACGGATGGATCGTCGCGCCGGGGAGCGATGCCGGCTGGTCGGTGGCGGGCGACTTCCCGTTCGAGGGAACGTTCAGCCTCAAGTCGGAACCGGTCGGCAACGTCCAGCGCGCCGGCATCGAGGTGAGCGGGACGTTCACCGCCGGCACGCTGAGCTTCGCGCACAGGGTGTCGAGCGAGGCGGGCTTCGACTTCCTGCGCTTCTGCATCGACGGCGCCTTGCAGCAGGAGTGGTCGGGCGACGAGGGATGGGCCGTGGCGGCCTACGGCGTGAATGCCGGCACGCACACGTTCCGCTGGGAATACGCGAAGGACGACGCCGTTGATGGTGGCGCGGACGCAGCGTGGATCGATGCGGTGGTGCTGCCGCCCCGGAGCACGACGCCGACGTTCGCGTTCGGCGCCGCGAGCTACACCATCGGCGAGGGTTCGGGTCCGGCGGTGATTGCCGTGAAACGCACCGGCAGTACGACCAGTGCGGCGAGCGTGCGCTACACGACGGCGAACGGTACGGCCCTGGCCGGGATCGATTACGCGTCGGCAAGCGGGACGCTCAACTTCGCCGTCGGCGAGTCGACCAGGACGATCGCGCTGAACTTGATCGACGACACAGCCAGCGAAGCCCACGAAGCGTTCACGGTGACGCTGACGAACCCGAGCAGCGGAGCGGTATTGGGTAGCCCGTCCAGCGTCACGGTGACGGTGATGGACGACGACGACGCGTTTCCCCTGGGCGGGGTGGTTCCGACCGGATGGGTGACGCCGCAAGGTGCGGCCGCGGGTTGGATCGTTGCGGGCGACGAAGCGCAGGAAGGCGGGCTTAGCCTCAGGTCCTCGGCCATCGGCGATGGCCGGACGACGGCGATCGAAGTGTCAGGAACGTTCGCGGCAGGCGCGGTGACCTTCTCGCGCAAGGTGTCGAGCGAGCTGGACTTCGACCACCTGCGTTTCTACGTCGACGGCGTGCTCGAGCAGCAATGGTCGGGCGAGGAGGGATTGGGCCGTGGCGAGCTTCGCCGTGGGTGCGGGCAGGCACGCGTTCCGGTGGGAATACGCGAAGGACGAGTCCGTGGCGGTCGGGACGGACGCGGCCTGGATCGATGCGGTCGTCCTGCCTCCGCAGGGCGGCGAGGCTCCGCGGCTCGCGGGCGCGGCGTCGCGCAGGGTCCACGGCACCGCAGGGACGTTCGACCTGCCGCTCGCGTCGACGACCGCGAGCCCCACGACCGAGCCGCGCACGGGCCCAGCGCACACGATCGTGTTCACGTTCGACAAGCCGGTGGTGGCTGGAAGCGCCACGGTGACCGAAGGCACCGCGAGCGTCGCCACGCCGACGTTCAGCGCCAACGAGATGCGGGTGCCGCTCACGGGGGTGGTCAACGCGCAGTACGTGACGGTGACCGTCGCCAACGTGACCGCGGCCGACGGCGGGGGCGGCGGCAGCGGCTCGGTGCGGGTCGGCTTGCTCGTGGGCGACGCGACGCAGAACCGCACGGTGACGGTGTCCGACCTGGCGCAGGTGAACGCGGCGATCGCGCAGGCGGTGACCGCGTCGAACTTCCTGAGGGACCTGAACGCCAGCGGAACGCTGACGGTGGCGGACAAGGGCATCGCGAACGCCCAGCGTCACCACGGCGCTGCCGGCGCCCTGAATTGAGACTGCCCGCTCATTCGTCGCCGGCTCCGATCCGCGCCTGTGCGGAACGGGTCCGATATCGTGCGGTCGCGAAACCTGCGCAATGGAAGTCGCGACCCGGTTCGGGGCATGAAGCGATCACCGTAGTCGTGCCAGATTGCCATTGACGCCATCCCCCCGGTGTCGGTAGCGTGGCGCGACTTGGGGCGATTTGCTCCTCGGGGGGCGCGATGACGGGCACAGCGAGGCAGGTCCTATGGTCGACGGTCCGCGCGCTCGGGCTGTCGTTACTCACCATCCTCGCGGCGACGCTCACGCTTCCAGCCGCGAGCGCCGCAACCGGTGACGTCCAGGTTGCGATCGAGGGAACGCCCGTCCCGGTGAAGCCGGGACAGCACGTCCTGTTCACGGTGACCTTCGCCAACGGTACGGCCGCGTCGGTCTCGAACTGGAACGTGTCCGCGACCGTGCCGCAGTTCACCAGGGTCGAATCGAACGAGGACTCCGGAGCGCTCTGCAACGGCAGCACGCTCGGCTGCGGGCCGGGCGGGATGCTCGCGTGGACGGTGCCGAGCCTGGCGGCCGGCGAGAGTCGCAGCGTGACCTTCGTGGCGCGGGTCAACGCCTCCTCGCCCGTTCCCCCCGACGGAACGGTACTGCAGAGCACCGCGACGGCGACGTCGAGCGCGGGCACCGACTCGTCGATGGCCGAGGTGGTCGTGACTGCCGCGCCGACGATGACGCTGGGGCTCGTCGAGGATCCCGACCCCGTCGTGGCGGGCGGTGTGCTCAACTATGCGCTGGTGCTGGGCAACCTGGGCGCGACCCAGTCGCCCGCGGGCGTGCTGAAGATGCCCGTGCCACCGGGCACCACGTTCGTCTCCGCGACCGGTGGCGGAAGCCTCGTCGGCGGTGACGTGCTGTGGAACGTGGCCGCGATGCCGGCGGGAACGAACCAGCGGTATCAACTCGTCGTACAGGTCGGCGCCACCGCGGCCTCGGGCGACCTGATCGAGAGCGAGGCCGAGTTCAGCGCTGCCTCGACGAACCTCGCACGGGCGCAGCGCGTGACCGCAGTGGTGGCGAGTCCGCCGGCAGCGGCGGTCGCGCTCGCGGCATCGCCCGATCCGGTCAAGCCTGGCGAGCGCGTGTGGTTCACGCTGACGTACGCCAATCGGACCGACGCCGTGGTCGCCAATTGGAAGGTCACTGCGACCGTGCCCGAATACGCCACGGTGGAATCGAACCAGGACTCGGGCGCGCTGTGTAACGGCAGCACGCTCGGTTGTGGCCCTGGCGGCACGCTCAGCTGGACGGCATCGAGCCTCGCCGCGGGCGAAAGCCGCAGCGTGACCTACGTCGCCCGTGTCGCTTCGGGAGCGTCCGCCCCGCCCGAAGGCATGCTGCTGCGGAGCAACGCAACGGTGACCTCTGCCGTGCCCGGGGAGGCTTCGGCGAGCGCGCAGGTCGTGGTCGATCCAACGCCGACGATGGCCCTGAGCTTGGTCGAGGATTCCGATCCGGTCGCCGCAGGGGGATTGCTCACCTACACGCTGGTGCTTGGCAACCTCGGAGGGGTGCAGTCGCCTGCCGGCGCCTTGAGCCTCGCCGTCCCTGCCGGGACGACGTTCGTATCGGCGACGGGTGGCGGTACGCTTGTCGGGAACGCCGTGCAGTGGAACGTGGCGCCGATCGCACCGGGCGCGAGCAACCGCTACCAGGCGGTGGTAGAGACGGGGGGAACGTTGCCGGCCGGCGACCTGCTGCGAAGCGCGGCCGACTTCAGCGCCGGTGTGACCACGCTCGCGCGTGCCGACGTCGTCTCGACGGTTGCGAACGCCGCCGCAGGCGCCGGCCCGTTCGCGTCCGTGGCGCTCGCTGCAACGCCCGATCCGGTCAAGCCCGGCGAGCGGGTGTGGTTCACGTTGACCTTCGCCAACCGGACCGGCGCGCCGATCGGCGATTGGAAGATCGCGGCGACGGTTCCCGATCACACGACCGTTGAGTCGAACCAGGACTCGGGTGCGCTGTGCAACGGCAGCACGCTCGGCTGCGGCCCCGGCGGCACGCTTACGTGGACCGTACCGAGTCTCGCCGCGGGCGAAAGCCGCAGCGTGACCTACGTGGCGCGGGTCGCGTCGGGATCGTCCGCTCCTGCCGACGGCACGCTGCTGCGTAGTACAGCGACCGTAACGTCGGCCCTGCCCGGGGAGGTGTCGGCGAGCGCCGATATCGTGGTCGATGCGACGCCGACGATGACGCTGGGCATGGTCGAGAATCGGGATCCGGTGCCGACGGGCGGCGCCGTGGTCTACACGCTCGTCCTCGGCAATCCGACGGGGGTCCCGGGGCCCGCCGGCGTGCTCAGGATGAGCATTCCGCCGGGGACGACGGTCGTCTCGGCGACCGGCGGCGGGAGCCTGTCGGGCAACGAGGTGCAGTGGAACGTCGCAGCGGTGGCGGCCGGGACGGCCCAACGCCAGCAGGTGGTGCTGTTGGCATCGCCGTCGGTCGCGGCGGGCGACCTTCTCGAGGTCGGCGCCGCGTTCGCCGTCGGCATCACGACCATCGCCCGGGCGAGCGTTACGACGCTCGTCGCGGCTACCGAGCCGAATGCCTCGATCGAGATGACGGCCTCGCCCGACCCGGCGAAGCCGGGCGAGCGCGTGCTGTTCGCGGTGACGTTTGCCAACCGCACGGGGTTTGCCGTCAACGATTGGACGGTCACGGCGACCGTTCCGGATTACACGACCGTGGAGTCGAACGAGGACTCCGGGGCGCTTTGCAACGGCAGCACGCTCGGCTGTGGCCCGGGCGGTACGCTTTCCTGGACGGTGCCGAGCCTCGCTGCGGGGGAGAGCCGAACGGTGGCGTTCTGGGCGCTGGTCGGCGGCGGCGCGAGCGCGCCGCCGGACGCCACGTTGCTGCGCAGCACCGCGACGGTGACGTCGGCGCTCACGGGAGAAGCGTCGACCAGCGCGATGGTCGTCGTCGACGCGACGCCGCTCCTCGCGCTCGCCGCGATCGAAGACCAGGACCCGGTGCCAGCGGGTGGCGTACTGACCTATGCGCTGTCGCTGGGCAATCGCGGTACCGTGCCGTCGCCTGCGGGCGTGCTGACGATGGCCGTCCCCGCGGGAACGGCGTTCGAGTCGGCGACCGGGGGCGGAACGCTCGTCGGCAACCTGGTGCAGTGGAACGCCGGGCCGATCGCCGCGGGCACCAGCAACCGTTACGAGCTGCGCGTGCGGGTCGACGCCGGGGCGCCTGCGGGATCCGTGATCGAGGGCGTCGCGGACGTCGTCGCCGGCACGACCCGACTCGTGCGCGCGGACGTGGCGACCACCGTCGTGACCGGTCCCGCGCCGGCCGCGATCTCGGTTTCGGCAACGCCGAATCCCGTCAAGCCCGGCGAACGCGTGCAGTTCACCGTGACTTTCGCCAACCGCACGGGATTCGACGTCAACAACTGGAAGGTGACGGCGACCGTACCGGAGCACGCGACGGTGGAGTCGAACGAGGACTCCGGCGCGCTCTGCAATGGAAGCACGCTGGGCTGCGGGTCGGGGGGAACGCTCGGGTGGTCGGTGCCGAGCCTCGCTGCGGGCGAGAGCCGGACGTTGTCGTTCTGGGCGCTGGTTCGTACCGGCGCCGTGGCGCCGCCCGATGGGGTGCTCCTGCGCAGCGTCGCGACAGTAACTTCGGCAATTCCCGGCGAGGCTTCGGCGAGCGCATCTATCGTCGTCGACAACACGCCGCAGATCGAGCTCGCGGTCGTCGAGACCGAGGATCCGGTGCTCGCGGGGTCGACGCTCGGCTATACGCTGCTTCTGAGCAACCGTGCAGCGGTTCCGTCGCCCGCAGGGGTGCTGAGCATGCGCGTACCGGCCGGCGCGACGTTCGTTGCCGCGACGGGCGGAGGCAACCTGGCCGGCGACGTGGTGCAGTGGAACGTGGGCGCGATGGCTGCGGGCGCGACGCTGCGTTACGACATGACGGTCCAGGTGGGGGCGGGCGTGACGAACGGCGCCGTCGTCGAGGGCGTCGCGAACTTCGATGCGGGCGTGTCCAACCTGGCGCGCGCGAGTGCGGCGACGACGGTCACGGTCGATCCCCCTGACGTGGACGTCGCGCTGTCGGTGGCGCCGAATCCGGTGAAACCCGGCGAGCGGGCCACGTTCACCCTGACCTTCGGCAATCGATCGGCGGGGCAGGTCAACGGCTGGAACGTGTCGGCGACGGTGCCCGAGCACACGACCGTGGACTCGAGCGAGGACTCCGGCGCGCTCTGCGACGGCAGCTCGCTCGGCTGCACGCCGGGCGGGACGCTAGCCTGGACGGTGCCGAGCCTCGACGCGGGGGAGAGCCGGACCCTGACGTTCGCGGCGTTGGTGAGCTCGGGGTCCGGTGCGCCACCCGACGGCACCCTTCTCCGCAGCGTGGCGAGGGTCGCGTCGGCATTGCCCGGGGAAGTCACCGCGAGCATGGACGTCGCCGTGGACTCGTCCCCGCAGATGTCGCTGGGCATCGTCGAAAGCGAAGACCCGGTGCTGGTGGGCTCGCAGCTCACCTATTCGCTGGTCGTCAGCAACCGCGGTACGGCGACATCGCCGTCGGCGGTGCTGAGCGTTCGGCTCCCCGGTGGTGCGACCTTCGTGTCGGCGTCGGGCAGCGGCAGCCACGCCGGCGGCATCGTGCAGTGGAACGTGCCGTCGATCCCGGCGGGGACGAGCTTGCGCTACCAGCTGGTGGTGCAGGTTGGCGCTGCGACGGTGGGAGGCACGCTGCTGGAGGCTGCCGCCGACCTGAGCGCCGGCACGACCAACCTGGCGCGTGCGAGCGTCGCGACCGGCGTCGCCGGCGTTCCGCCTGCCGCAGACATCACGATCGCGGCGACGCCGGATCCGGTGAAGCCCGGCGAGCGGGTGACCTTCACCCTGACGTTCTCCAACCTGGCCGGCGTACCGGTCGACAACTGGACGGTGCGGGCGAGCGTGCCCGACTACACGTCAGTGGCTGCGAACGAAGACTCGGGCGCGCTGTGCAACGGCAGTACGCTCGGCTGCGTCGCAGGGGGCACGTTGAGCTGGACGGTGCCCACGCTTGCGGCGGGCGAGAGCCGCGCCGTGACCTACGCTGCACTCGCCGGCACGGGGTCGAACGCGCCCCCCGATGGCACGCTGCTGGTCAGCACGGCGCGGGTGAGCTCCGCGCTGCCGGGCGAGGTGTCGGCGACGACCGCGGTCGTCGCGAGCGTCGTGCCGGCGCTGCCGCCTCCGGGCGACGTCACGCTCCTGTCGGCAGCGTCACGCAAGACACACGGCGCCGCCGGCACCTTCGACCTTCCGCTCAATCTGACGGCGACCAGCCCGACGACCGAGCCGCGTTCGGGCGGAGCGGGCGGCAATCACACGATCGTGTTCGTATTCGACAGTCCGGTCGTGTCGGGGACTGCGGCGGTGACCGCGGGACCCGGCACGGCGGGTACGCCCACGTTCAGCGGCAACGAGATGACGTGTTCGCTCGCGGGCGTGGCCAACCAGCAGTACGTGACCGTGGCGGTGAGCGGCGTGTGGCGGCACAACGTCGGGCGGCGGTTCCGTTCGCATCGGCTTCCTGCTGGGGGACGTGAGCCAGAACCGGGTGGTGACGGTCTCCGATCTCGCGCAGGTGAACGCGCAGATCGCGCAGGTCGTGACGGTGTCGAACTACTTGAGGGACGTGAACGCGAGCGGCACGCTGACGGTCGCGGACAAGGGCATCGCGAACACGCAGATCACGAAGGCGTTGCCGACGCCGTAGCCACGAACCGCGAGCGCCGCCCGGCGAATGCCACGGAGTGGCGACGGTAGGTGGCGCCGCGCTCATCTGCAGTCCACGGGCAGAGATCCAGAGCACTGGCCGCGCAGACCGTCCGGCGTCGGGGGTCTTGCCGACATCGTGCATGAGGCCGTGACCACTACGACCTGACGGAGTCGCCGCGTCGGCACCATGTGGCGGCAGCACCGAAAATCCATCGCCGATGCGCATATCGACCGGTCCTTGACCCTGGTCGAAGCAAGCCTTCACGGGCGGTAGACAATCGATTGGCGAGAATGCGAATGGCGGCTGCGTCTTCGCCGCCGCCGCTGCGAATAGGGGGGTTCATGCGATCCGGCCTCTTCACTCGCCTGGCAGCGGGAGTCTTGTTATCGACCGCGGCTTGGCTCGTGTCTCCGCCGACCGTTGCCGCAGACTCGGCGGCGTCCGCGAACGCGGAGCGTCGGGTGCTGGGTCGTTCCATCGATGGTCCCGTTGCGGCCAGCCTCGATCCGCAAGTCCATGCGACGCTCTCCGAGCTGCGCACGAAGGTGCAGGCGAAGAAACGGGTGCGGGTCATCGTCGGCGTGCGCGCCTCCTTTGCCCCCGAGGGGTACTTGTCTGCGGCCGGCGTCAAGGCGCAGCGGGCCGAGATTGCCGCAGCCCAGGGACATGTGAGCGCAAGGCTGTCCGAGAGAGCGGCGCGAAGCGCCCGACACTTCAAGTCCATTCCCTTCATGGCGCTGGTGGTGGACGCCGATGAACTCGAGGCCCTTGCCGGAAGTCTGGAAGTCACGGACTTGCAGGAGGACGCCATCGATGCTCCGTCGCTAGCGGAGAGCGTGCCGCTGATTCGCGCCGACGTCGCATGGAGCCACGGGTACACCGGTGCCGGCTGGGCCATCGCCGTACTGGATACGGGCGTCGACAAGACGCATCCTTTCCTGGCGGGAAAGGTCGCATCGGAGGCCTGCTACTCGTCGACGATCCCGCATGCCCAGGCGAGTTCGCTTTGTCCTGGCGGCGCGTCGGAGTCCACGGCACCGGGGTCCGGGGCCAACTGCGACTCAAGCATAGAGTTCTGTCATCACGGTACCCACGTTGCCGGCATAGCCGCCGGATTCGGCGACGCGCTTCCGGGCGCCGGCTATTCGGGCGTCGCCAGGAACGCGCGCATTGTCGCCATCCAGGTCTTTTCACGATTCGATGATCCGGCTGACTGTGGAGGGACAGTCCCGTGCGCCAGGGTCTACCAAAGTGATGTCATTCGGGGGCTCGAGCACGTACTTGCGCTGAGCGGGTCCACTGCCGTGGCGTCCGTCAACATGAGCTTGGGTGGAGGACGCTTCGTCACGCGTGCAGACTGCGACACGGGGAATTTGGCGTTGAAGGAGGCCATAGACAACCTCCGTTCGGTCGGCGTTGCCGCGGTCGCAAGCTCCGGGAACGAAGGGTACATCGATGGCGTGAACAGACCCGCCTGCGTATCGACTGCGATAGGCGTCGGAAACACGCTCGACGCACCGGACGTGCCGGGCAGCAACGACTGCGCCGGACATCTCGGCGGGCCGATGGCCACCGACGCCGTAGCGTGCAGCTCCAACACTGCCGCCTATCTCGACCTGCTGGCCCCCGGCACCCGAATCACCTCCTCGATGCCAGGCGGTACGTATGCGGGCGACAGTGGCACGTCGATGGCCGCGCCCCACGTCGCGGGCTGCGTGGCGCTCATCAGGGAGGCCCATCCGACGCTGACCGTGGATCAGATCATCGAGACGCTCAGGAACACCGGCAAGCCGGTGACCGACTGGCGCAGTCCTTCGATCAGCACGCCTCGCATCGACTGCGGCGCGGCCGTTCTTGCTCCCAACCCTGCGCTCCTCTCCTTTGCCGCTTCGCCGACGTCGCTGACGATTGACGAGCCCATCGAGCTGACCGCGACTGTGACGAACAACGGCTTGACAGCGAGCGCCCCGACGACCATCCACTACATGCAGCAGATCGGCTCCACATGGAGCCAGGTGTGCACGGGCAGCGTCGAGGCCCTGGCGCCGGGCGCTTCGACCGTCCAGCGCTGCGTCCACCGGCCGCCGTCGACGCCGGGCACGTACTTCTACAACGTGTGGATAGGTTCGGTGCCGGGTGAGAGCCTTCGTGGTGACAACTTTTCTGGCACGGTCAAGGCGACGGTCTCGGGCGCGCTTGCGAACACCAGCACCGCTCTCGATGCACCCATCAATTCCGGCGTGTTCGGCCAAAGCGTCACGTTCACGGCCACGGTGACCGGTTCTTCGCCGACGGGAAGCGTGACGTTCAAGGACGGTACGACCACCCTGTGTGACGCCATCGCATTGACCGGCGGCTCGGCGACCTGCACGACCGCTGCCCTCGAGGTCGGCACTCACGCGGTTTCAGCGACCTATGGCGGTAACGTTGGCAATGCCGGCAGCATCTCGCCGACTCTGACTTACGCCGTCGCCCAGGCCGCGACCAGGACATCGATCACCGCGCATTCGCCGAATCCGTCGGCCCCGGGGACGCCGGTGACGGTGGCGGCCAACGTGACGGTAGAGGCCCCCGGTGCGGGTGTGCCGAGCGGAACCATCACGGTCAGCGACGGCACCGCCAATTGCGTGATTGCGCTGCCGGCGGCCAGTTGCAGCCTGACTCCGGCCACCGCCGGGACCAAGGCCATAACGGCGAGCTACGGCGGAGACGCGCACTTCATCGCGAGCGAATCCGCCGACGTCGGCCACTCGGTGACGCCTGGCGGCGTTGGAGTCGGTGTCGTCGAGTACCCGGTTTCGACGACCAACCCGGGGCCCATCGACATCGCATTGGGGCCGGACGGCAATCTGTGGTTCACCGAAGTGAACGGATCGTCGATAGGCCGGATTACCCCGGCGGGTGTGATCTCCGAGTTCTACGTCACTTCCGGGCCTCCGATAGGAATTACCGCAGGGCCGGACGGCAATCTCTGGTTCACGCAAATCTATGCCGGCAGGATCGGCCGCATGACCACGAGCGGCGATGTCGCGTACTTCTACACGCCGACGAGGAACTCGTGGCCCGGGAACATCACGACGGGACCGGACGGCAACCTGTGGTTCACCGAGGTCTACGTCAACAAGATCGGCAGGATCACACCGGCCGGCGTCATCACGGAGTATCCGGTGTCCGCAGTCGGGCCGGTCGATCTGAGCGGCATCGCGAAAGGTCCCGACGGCAATCTGTGGTTCACGCTGGTCGACTCCTACAAAATTGGCAGAATCACGCCAACCGGATTGATCAGCTACTACACCGTTCCGACTCCACACGCTCAGCCGTCGGCGATCGCCGCCGGACCGGACGGCAACCTCTGGTTCGTCGAGGACATCGGGAAGATCGGCAGGATCACGACGTCCGGCGCCATCACGGAGTTCCCGATTCCGGGGTACCTCGACGAGTGGAAGAACGAATGGAGCGACATCGCCGCTGGACCGGACGGCAACGTGTGGTTCGCCCTGGGCGGTGGCAACAGGATCGGAAAGATCACCCCGGGGGGCGTCATCACTCAGTACCTCCTGCCCACACCGAACTCGCGGCCGGTCGGCATCACGACGGGGCCGGACGGAAATCTCTGGTTCGCCGAGGTCGACGGAAGCAGGATCGGGGTGATCACCCCGGCCGGCATCATCATCACCGAGCACTGGGTGCCTCCGAAGTCGTCGGGGCCGAGCTTCATCACGGCCGGACCCGATGGCAACCTCTGGTTCACCGAAGAGACGGGCAACAGGATCGGAAAGATCACGCCCGAGGGCGTGCTCACGGAGTACGTTCTTCCCGGCGCGAGCGAGGTGCTGCCGGCCGTATTGCAGGGAATCACAGCTGGCCCCGACGGCAACGTGTGGTTTGCCGAGGCGTTTGGCAACAAGATCGGTCGGATCACACCCACGGGAGCCATTACCGAGTTTCCCGTTCTCACCCCCAATGCGTCGCCCGTCATGATCGTGACTGGTCCCGACGGCAATCTCTGGTTTACCGAGGACCACGTCGACAAGATCGGCAGGATCACGCCGAATGGCGTCGTGACCGAGTTTCCGCTGACACCGCATTCGGGACCCAAGGGCATCACGGTGGGCGCGGACGGCAATTTGTGGTTCACCGAGGACAGCGCCAACAAGATCGGCAGAATCACGACAGCGGGCGTCGTCACGGAGTTTGCGCTGCCTTCACCCGATTCCGAGCCGAACTACGGCATCGCGCTCGGGCCGGATGGCAATGTCTGGTTTACCGAAGACGGCGGCAATCGAATCGGCCGCATCACGCCCTCGGGTGTGATCACGGAATTCCCCGTGCCAACGCCGGCCGCGCTGCAGGGCATCGCCGCAGGGCCGGATGGAAACCTGTGGTTCACCGAAGCGCTGGGCAACCGGATCGGGCGAATCACGACCGCTGGCGTGATCACCGAGTTCCCGCT
Source organism: uncultured beta proteobacterium (assembly GCA_963705175.1). Taxonomy (GTDB): domain Bacteria; phylum Pseudomonadota; class Gammaproteobacteria; order Burkholderiales; family Casimicrobiaceae; genus VBCG01. The sequence goes on from CAVPJE010000016.1 coordinate 59,933, forward strand.
GCCGACGCCGGAGTCCCCCGCGCTCCTGGGGATTCGAACCTCCGGGCCGATCGGCATCGCGAGGGGTCCGGACGGCAGGATGTGGTTCGCCGAAGTCTTTGCGAACAAGATCGGCAGGTTCGATCCCTTCGCTCCGCCGATCCTCGTCAGCGTTTCCGTCGTCGGTCCCGGCAGGGTGATCAGCGAGCCGTCTGGAATCGACTGTGGCGGCACCTGCGAGGCAACGTTCACCCTGGGCAGCACGATCGCGCTGAATGCGGTGGCTGCGTCAGGCTCGACGTTTGCCGGATGGTCTGGCGACTGCGGCGGCGCGACGGTCCGCTGCGATCTGACGCTTGGCGTGCCGAAGAACCTCACGGCGACCTTCCTGCAGGACCCGGCTTTTCCGAGCGGCGGGCAACCTCCTTCAGGGTGGACCACGCCACCCGGCGCCGATGCCACGTGGGGCGTCGCGAGCGACCAGACCTCGTCCGGGCCGTACAGCATGAAGTCCACGCCGATCGGCAACGGCCAGGTGGCCGCGGTTCGCACGTCGGGCACGTACGCTGCCGGTACCGTCTGGTTCGCCTATAGCGTTTCCAGCGAGCCGACTTACGACCTTTTCGAGTTCTACATCGATGGCCAGCTGGTGCTGAGCGCGAGCGGAACGGTGCCATGGACCGACGCGTCGTATCCGGTTCCGGCGGGCGCGCACACATTCGAGTGGGTGTACCGCAAGAATGAAGGCGGTTCGGTCGGTGCCGACGCGGTATGGATCGACTCCGTCGTCGTTCCGCCACCGGGGCCTCCGGCGAGCCCTTCGGTAACGACGAGCGCTCCGACGTCGATCGGGGCCACCGGGGCGACGCTTGCCGGGAGCGCCTCGGGCAATGGCGCAAGTACCACGGTCACGTTCCAATACGGACCGACGACCGCCTATGGAAGCACATCGACAGCGGTGCAGAGCCCGCTGCCGGCGGACGCTTCGAATAGTTCGGTGTCGTCAACGATCGGTGGGCTCGGGTGCAATACGCGCTATCACTACCGGGCTGTTGCGGCGAACGGGGCGGGCACTGCCAATGGTGGCGACGCGACTTTCGTCACGACCGCGTGCGTGCCGCCGGCGCCGACGATCGGCATGGCAAGCCTTGTTCCGGGGACATCGACGGCGATGGTCACGTGGACCGCGCCGAGCAGCGATGGAGGCTCGCCGATCACCGGGTACACGATCACCAGCAATCCGGGCAGCCTGACCGGCAGTGCAGGTCCTGCAGCGACCTCGGGCACGGTTGCCGGGCTGAGCGCCGGCGTCGCATACACGTTTGCCGTGACCGCGCGCAGTTCGGCCGGAGTCGGGGCGGCCTCGCCGTCGTCCAACGCCGTGACGCCCATGGCGACGTCACCCCCCACGCTCGTCGGGGCGTCCTCCCGCAAGGTGCACGGTGCCGCCGGGACGTTCGACCTGCCGCTGTCCTCGACGCCGACCACCCCGACGACCGAGCCGCGCTCGGGCGGCGCAGGCGGCAATCACACGATCGTCTTCGTCTTCGACAAGCCGGTGACGGCGGGCAACGCGTCGGTAACCGCGGGAACGGCGACCGTCGGGACGCCGACGTTCGTCGGTAACGCGATGATCGTCCCGCTGTCAGGAGCAACCAACCAGCAATACGTGACGGTGTCGGTGAACAACGTGGTCGCCGCGGACGGCGGCACCGGCGGCAGCGGGTCGGTGCGGGTGGGGTTCCTTCTGGGGGACGTGAGCCAGAACCGGGTGGTGACGGTATCGGACCTGGCGCAGGTGAACGCGCAGATCGCGCAGTTGGTGACGGCGTCGAACTACCTGAAGGACGTGAATGCGAGCGGGACGCTGACCGTAGCGGACAAGGGCATCGCAAACACGCAGATCACGAAGGCATTGCCGGCGCCGTGAGAGCGCCCGCTCGAGGTCGTGACCGCGGGCGAGCCGGGTCGGCATGGAGACGACGATGAGCGAGACGACGTTGGGTGCGAGGTCGCAGGCGAGCGCCTCGGACGTTCGCGGCGGGGCAGGGCAATGGGGCGTCGGGTTGGCAGCGGCGGCCATCCTGGGTCTTTCGACGATGGCGCAGGCCGCATTGCCGCTGCACTCGGTGAGCGACGTTGCCGGCGGTGGACAACACAGCTGCGCGCTGACGACCGGCGGCGGCGTCAAGTGCTGGGGCGACAATCACTACGGCCAACTCGGTGAGGGCACGACAAACGAACACTTCGCCGCCGTCGCGGTCAGCGGCCTCGGCAGCGGGGTGGTCGCGGTCGCGACCGGCTGGTACCACAGCTGCGCGCTGACGACCGGCGGCGGTGTCAAGTGCTGGGGCGCAAACTTCACCGGCCAGCTGGGCGACGGCAGCGGGACGCAGCGGCCCACCCCGGCCGACGTCAGCGGACTTGCCAGCGGCGTGCTGGCGATATCGGCCGGTCAGGACCACACCTGCGCGCTGACGACCGGCGGCGGCGTCAAGTGCTGGGGAAACAACGGCAACGGCCAGCTCGGCGACGGCACGACGACCAATCGCACGAGCCCGGTCGACGTGAGCGGCCTGGCAAGCGACGTCATGGCTATCGCCGCGGGCGGTGCGCACAGCTGTGCGCTGACGAGCGGTGGCGGCGCCAAGTGCTGGGGCGACAACGCCTACGGCCAGTTGGGCGACGGCACGACCGACGACGCATGGACGCCTGTCGACGTCACCGGGCTCGGCAGCGGAATGGCGACGATCGCTGCGGGCGGCCGGCACAGTTGCGCGCGCACCGGCGGCGGTGGACTCAAGTGTTGGGGCAGCAACCAGTTCGGCCAGTTGGGAGACAACTCGACGACGCAGCGAACCGCCCCGGTGGCCGTGAACGGCCTCGAGACCGGCGCCGCGGACGTCGCGACCGGACAGAACCACACTTGCGCATTGACCACCGGCGACGGCATGAAGTGCTGGGGCACCAACTACATCGGACAACTGGGTGACGGCACGACAGCGCAGCGCAACGCGCCGGTCGACGTGAGCGGCCTTGTGAGCGGCGTGGCGGCCATCGCCACCGGCGCCAATCACAGCTGCGCCGTCCTGGTAGGCGGCGACGTCAAGTGCTGGGGCTGGAACGACTACGGCCAGGTCGGCGACGGCACGGTGACACGACGCTGGACCGCGGTGGACGTCACCGGTCTCGCGAGCGGCGTGGCGGCGATTGCCACGGGGGGCTTCCACAGCTGCGCGCTCACCAACGGCGGAGGCGTGAAGTGCTGGGGCAGCAATGAATTCGGCCAGCTCGGCGACGGCACGCAGACGCAACGCCCGGCACCGGTCAACGTCAGCGGCCTCGGCAGCGGCGTGGTGGCGATCGCTACTGGCGGCTATCACACCTGCGCGCTGACCAGCGGCGGGGGCATGAAGTGCTGGGGCACGAACTCGTCCGGCCAGTTGGGCGACGGCACGCTCCAGAGTCATGTGACTCCCAACGACGTCCCAACCCTCACCAGCGGTGTCGACGAAATCGCCGCGGGTTACCGGACCAGCTGTGTCGTCACGACCGGCACCGGTGCCAAGTGCTGGGGCAACAACGCCAACGGCCAGGTGGGCGACGGTACGACGACGATTCGCCAGTCGCCGGTGGACGTGAGCGGTCTCACCAGCGGCGTGTCGCAGGTCGCCGCGGCGCAATACCACACCTGCGCGCGTACCGGCGGCGGCGGCGCGAAGTGCTGGGGCGCCAACGGCAACGGTCAGCTCGGCGACGATTCGACGATCCAGCACGCGACCGCGGTCGATGTGAGCGGGCTCACCAGCGGCGTGGCGGCCGTGGCCGCCGGCTTGACCCATAGCTGCGCGCTCACCGGCGCCGGCGGCGCGAAGTGCTGGGGCGGGAACAGCTTCGGGCAGCTCGGCGATGGGAGCAACTCGACGCGCAAGACCGCGGTGGACGTGAGCGGACTCACCAGCGGGGTGGTGCAGATCGCCGTCGGCTCGGCGGGGTACCACACCTGCGCGCTCACCACGGGCGGCGGGGCCAAGTGCTGGGGCAACAACGCCAACGGGCAGCTGGGCGACGGCACGGTGGTGCACAGCGCACGAACGCCGTGAATGTCGACCGGCCTCGCGAGCGGCGTCGACGAGCTTGCCGCGGGACAGAACCACACCTGCGCGCTGACCAACGCGGGCGGCGTCAAGTGCTGGGGCGACAACCGCTTCGGCCAGGTCGGCGACGGCACGTCGGGGCTTCGCGCGGTGCCGGTTGCCGTGTTGGACGCGCAGGCGCTGCCGCCAGTGCTCGCGTCGGCGCGAGCTCGCGCAAGGTGCACGGGTCCGCGGGGACGTTCGACCTGCCGCTGTCCTCGACGCCGACCAACCCGACGACCGAGCCGCGCTCGGGCGGCGCAGGCGGCAATCACACGATCGTCTTCGTCTTCGACAAGCCGGTGACGGCGGGCAACGCGTCCGTGACCTCGGGCACCGGTACTGCAGGGACGCCGACGTTCGGCGGCAACGAGATACGTGTGCCCCTGTCGGGCGTGACCAACCAGCAGTACGTGACGGTGTCGGTGAACAACGTGGTTGCCGCGGACGGCGGCACCGGCGGCAGTGGGTCGGTGCGGGTGGGGTTCCTGCTGGGCGACGTCAGCCAGAACCGGGTGGTGACGGTGTCGGACCTCGCGCAGGTGAACGCGCAGATCGCACAGGTGGTGGGCCCAAGCAATTATCTGAAGGACGTGAACGCCAGCGGAACGCTGACGGTCGCGGACAAGGGCATCGCCAACACGCAGATCACCAAGGCGCTGCCGGCACCCTGAGACCGGCACGGACTTGACGTGCACATCGCCGGTCTGTAATCGTAGCAACGCCACCGCATCGACATCGACGGGCTTCCTCATGTTGCGACCCCTCCTCGCCACCGCATTGGTGCCGCTGTCGTCTCGGCCCACGCCGCGACCTTCACCGTGACGAACCTCGACGACTCGGGCGCGGGAAGCCTGCGCAAGCGGTCTCACAGGCCAATGCCAAGCCCGGCGCGGACACGATCAACTTTGCGGTCACGGGGACGATCCTGTTGACGTCCGGCGTGATTCAAATCCAGCAGGCATTGACGATCCAGGGACCGGGGCCGACGAGGCTCACGGTCGATGGAAATGCAAACGGTCGTATCTTCCAGATCATCGAAGCCAATGCGGCGGCTTGTCCGGAAACGACAGGCCCGACCGACTATCCGGTTGCGATATCCGGGCTCACGCTCCGCAACGGCCGGCGCACCAACGTCAACTCGTCTGGAGGCGCGATCTTCTCCGCGAAGAGTCTCGCGCTCGACAACGTTACGGTGCGAAGCAGCACCGCCAAGAACGGCGGCGGGGTGGCGTTCCTCGTCCAGCACCCCGGTCAGGCGCTGACCATTGCTAATTCGCGCATCATCGACAACATTGCCCAGGAGCTTGATGCCGGCAACACCGGCAACATCAACGGCGGGGGCATACTCGTATCCGAGCTCTGTTCCGACGCACGGACGACCCCGGTTTCGGTCACGGTTTCGGGAAGCGGACTGAGTAGCAACGTTTCCCGTCCGACCAATCTCGGCGGCCGAGGTGGCGGGCTCGCCACGTACTCCGACGCCGATATCACGATCACGGACACGCGCATCGTCGGCAATGGTGTGGTGACGCCGGCGGCACCGGGCGCCGGGACGAGCTTCATTGGCGGGAGGAATCTACGGCCGGGCGCGTTCGCTCACGATCGAGCGTTCCGAGATCGCCGGCAACAGCGCGGACCTGGGCTCCGCGCTGGGTGCCTTCAACGACCTCGAGGACCTGCAGACGCCGTCCGAGGCCATGAAGGTGAACCTGGTGAACACGACCGTCGCCGGGAAACCGCGCGCTCACCTCGATCACGCTCTACGGTACGCCAACGTGGCGCTGGACGTCGCGAATTCGACCGTCGCCGGGAACGACGCGGCGCCAACGCGCACCGGCGGCGTCGGGTTCAATACGGGTGCGACCGTGCCGCCATCGGCGTCGAACGCGCTGCCGCCGACGCTGAAGCTCGCCTCGTCGATCCTGTGGAATCCCGGCTCATCCGGCGACCTCCTGGACATCGCCAAGAACAACACGAACATTCCGGGAACGTTGAACGTCGATTCGACGCAGTCCCTCGTCGGGACGATCTGCGGATCGGCGTGCGGAACCATCAACCTGGTCGGGTCGGGCAACAAGATCGGCGAAAATCCGCTGCTGGAAGCGCTCGCGTTCAACGGCGGGCCCACGCGCACACGTGCGCTCGGGGCAGGCAGCCCGGCGATCAACACCGGGAGCAATCCGCTGAGCCTGGCGAACGATCAGCGGGGCACCGGCTTTGCGCGCGTCGTGGGCGCGGCGGCCGACATGGGCGCGTACGAATCGGGCAATCCGATTCCGCCGCCCGCGACGTTCACCGTGACCAACCTCAACGATTCCGGCGACGGCAGCCTGCGAGCGGCGGTCGTGCAGGCCAATTTCACTCCGGGCCCGCAGACGGTCGCCTTCCAGCCCGGCCTGACGGGGACGATCAACCTCACCTCGGGCCAGATCCCCATCAACGACGCGGTCACGATCCAGGGTCCGGGTAGCGACAAGATTACGGTCGACGGCGGCCTGCTGAATCGCGTCTTCTCCGCCTTCGAGGACGTCACCGACGCCTGCACGATGCCGAGCGAGGACTTTCCGGTGTCGATCTCGGGTCTCACGCTGACGCGCGGGCAGCGCAACGTGCAGAACAATCCGGGTGGAGCCATCTACTCGGAGAAGTCGCTGACGCTGGACTCCGTGGTCATCACGTCGAGCGTCGCGGCACGCGGCGGCGGCCTGGGAATCCAGACGCTCTATTCCGGACAGTCGATCACCGTCAGGAACTCGAGCTTCATCGACAACGTCGCGAAGCCGATCGCCGGTGCGAACGTCGGCACCAACGGGGGCGGCCTCCTCGTGCGCGAACGCTGCGGCACCGTAACCAGTGGTGTGACGGTCGACATCGCGAACAGCCTCTTCCAGGGCAATCGCACCGAGCCGACGGCCAATTCGTCTGCGGGTGCCGGCATCTGCACCGAGACGCGCAGCACCGTGACGATCACCGACAGCCGCATCGTCGGCAACAGCATCGTGAGCCAGCCCACCGGCCAGTCAACAACCGCGGCGGCGGCATCAGCGTCGAGAGCGCCCTCTCCGTGCGCATCGAGCGGTCCGAGATCGCCGGGAATTCCGCCGAACGCGCCTCCGGCGTGCGCCTCATCGTGCAAGATCCGGCGCTGCAGACAGCCGGGACGGCGATGGACGCGAAGATCGTCAACTCGACCGTCGCCGGAAACGTGGGCACCGCCTCGCTTCGCAGCGGCGCTGTCGGCGTGTACGGCAACGTGGCACTGGAGATCGACAACTCGACGGTCGCCGGCAACACGTCCAGCGCGACTCGCCGGGCGGCATCGTCGTCGACGCGGGTGTGACGAGTCCGGCTTCGGGGAGCAACACGCTCTTCCCGACGCTCACGCTGCGGTCCTCGATCGTGGCGGACAGCCAGGTCGGCGCGACCGACATCGGCGTCTACGACGAGACCGTGATCACGGCGTTCACGGTGAACGCCACCAACTCGCTGATCGGCGCGGTCGAGCCGATCGTGACCGTCTCGGGGACGGCCAACCTCCTGGGCGTGAATGCGCAGCTCGGCCCGCTGGCGTTCAACGGCGGCCCGACGCGCACGCGTGCGCTGCAGGCCGGCAGCCCGGCGATCAATGCGGGGAGCAATCCGCTGGGCCTGACGACGGACCAGCGCGGGACGGGCTTCCCGCGCGTGGTCGGCGCGGCGGCGGACATGGGGGCATACGAGTTCTCGGGCGCGGCGGCGGCACCGGTGGTGCAGGGCCGGGTCGTCGCGCAAGGTTCACGGCGCGCGGGCACGTTCGACCTGCCGCTGCCGGCGAACGCCGGCGAACCCGACGACGGAACCGCGATCGGGGGGCGCGGGCGGCAACCACACGATCGTGTTCATCTTCGACAAGCCGGTGACGGCGGGGAACGCGTCGGTGACCGCGGGACCCGGTACGGCGGGTACGCCGACGTTCAGCGGCAACGAGATGCGCGTGCCGCTCAGCGGCGTGACCAACCAGCAGTACGTGACGGTGGCCGTGAGCGACGTCGTGGCGGCCGACGGAGGCGCAGGCGGCGGCGGCTCGGTGCGCATCGGTTTCCTGCTGGGCGACGTGAGCCAGAACCGGGTGGTGACGGTGTCGGACCTGGGGCAGGTGAACGCGCAGATCGCGCAGGTGGTGACGGCGTCGAACTACCTGAAGGACGTCAACGTGAGCGGAACGCTGACGGTGGCGGACAAGGGCATCGCCAACACGCAGATCACCAAGGCGCTGCCGGCGCCCTGAGGCGCGACCAGGCGCTGATGCCGGTCAGCGCGGCGCGAGCTCGACGGGCGCGATCGCCCGGATGCGCTCTACGTCGCGGTCTGCAGAGGCGTGGCCGGGCGCTGCGCCGAGACGGCGATCGCGAGCGAGCTCTTGAGCGGCGGCCGCACGATCGGCCGCGCGGCGAGGCCGCCGCCATCCTCGCCCTCCGGGAGCGCCCGTCGCGACAGGATCGCGTAGCCCAAGCCCTCGGTCACGAGGTCGACGATCGCGCCGATGGCGTCGACCTCGAGCGTTACATGGGGCCGCAGCCCGAGCCCGCCAGACGGGACTCGACCAGCGTGCGGATCGCGTTCGGGCGTGCTGGCATGATCAGCGGGTAGCGGGGCAATTCCCGCATCGGCACCGTCGCCGCCTCGCGCCGCCTCGAGCGTGGCCCGATCAGGCACAGGTCCTCCTCGAGCAATGGCGCGAGCTCGATCGCCGGTGCCGGAGTCGGGTTGTAGACGAGGCCGACGTCGACGCGGCCGACCTGCACCCACTCCTGGATCGTCGCCGAGAGGCCCTCGACGATGCTCACGGTGGCATGTGGAAAGCGCTGGCGGAAGTCGCGCACGATCGGCGCCGTGAGCACCCGCGCGAGCGTCGGCGGCAGTGCGATGGCGACGCGTCCGACGGGCGTACCCTTGACTTCGTCGACCTCGAGCCGCGCCCGCTCGACCTGCTGCAGGATGCCTCGTGCGTGCGCGAGCAGGCGCTTGCCCGCCTCGGTCGGCACCGCGCCGCGGCCGTTGCGCAAGAGCAGGGTCTGCCGCAGCTCCACCTCGAGGCTTCGCACCTGGCGGCTGATCGCCGGCTGCGCGACGCCGAGCAGGCGCGACGCGCGCGAGAACCCGCCGAGGTCGACCACGGCGACGAAGTACTCGAGTTGCTTCAGGTCCATGGCGGTTGGGGTAGGTCCTGATATGCCGTTCCAGCATAACTGCTAGTGTAGCAATAGCAGTTTCGCAGGGAGCGCCACGGCGCGCACACTGCGGCGGATGCGCACGTGCGCACGACCCGTCGCTCGACCAGCGCTTCCGTGACCGCTTCACTCAAGATCGTGTCGTCGATGGCGACGCGCCAGGTCCTCGCGGAGCTCGCCGCCACGTTCGAGACGCGCTCGTCGCAGGCGGTCGAGCTCGAGTCGATTGGTGGGGTCGACGCCGCGAAGCGCGTGCGCGCCGGCGAGGCGTTCGACGTCGTGGTGCTCGCATCGGATGCGATCGACAAGCTTTCCGTCGAGGGCCGCATCGTCGCCGGCAGCCGCGTCGACCTCGCTCGGTCCGGCGTGGCGGTGGCGGTTCGCGCGGGCGCCCCACGTCCGGATATAGGTACCGAGGACGCGCTGCGGCGCGCGGTGCTCGCCGCCCGCACCGTTGGCTACTCGACGGGACCGAGCGGGGTCCAGCTGGCGGCGCTGTTCGAGCGCTGGGGCATCGCGGATGCGATCCTGGCTCGCACGGTGCAGGCGCCGCCCGGCGTGTCGGTCGGGTCCCTGGTGGCGGGAGGGTCGGTCGAGCTCGGGTTCCAGCAACTTGCCGAGCTCATGCACCTCGAGGGCATCGACGTGCTGGGTCCGCTTCCGGACGCGATCCAGATCGTCACCACGTTCTCGGGGGGCGTGGCCGAGGCCTCCGCCCATCGCGATGCGGCGCGCGAGCTGCTCGCGTACATAGCCTCGCCAACGGCCGCGGCGGCGAAGCGGCGCCACGGCATGGAGCCGGCATGACGCAGGGATCGAGCCGCCCGGTGTCCCGGCAGAGCCATGCTGCATCGGCATAACTGCTAGTGCAGCCATAGCGCTTTTCAATCACGGTCTCGTGGCGCACACTGGTTGCGGCGGTGGTCGGCGAGGGGCCGTTCGAGGATGGCGCGTCGGCGCTGAAGGAGGAGGCATGAGCGAGTTCGGAAAGGTCGGCGTCGCGGTGCGCAACATCCGGCGCGCCGACTTTCACGCGGTCGAAGCGCTGGGTCGCCACGGCGTGGCGACGATCCACGAGGCGCAGGGCCGCACCGGCCTGCTCAAGCCCTACATGCGGCCGATCTACCCCGGTGCCACGGTCTGGGGCTCGGCGGTGACGGTGCTCGCCCAGCCGGGGGACAACTGGATGCTGCACGTCGCCGCCGAGATGATCGAGCCGGGCGACGTGGTCGTGGTCGCACTCACCACGGACAGCGAGGACGGCATGTTCGGCGATCTCCTCGCCACGTCCTATCGCTCCCAGGGCGGGCGCGGCCTCGTCATCGACGCCGGCGTGCGGGACGTACGCACGCTCGCTGAGATGCAGTTCCCGGTCTGGTCGCGGGCGATCAACGCCCGCGGCACCGTCAAGGCGACACTGGGCTCGGTGAACGTGCCCGTCGTTTGCGCCGGCATGCTGGTGGAGCCGGGCGACGTGATCGTCGCCGACGACGACGGCGTGGTAGTCGTGCCGAGGGAGCGCGCCGCTGCAGTCGCTACGGCAGCGGAGGCGCGGGAGAAGAAGGAGGAGGCGACACGCAAGCGGCTCGCCGAGGGCGAGCTCGGCCTCGACATCTACGGCATGCGCGACACCCTCGCCAAGGCCGGCCTCGAGTACCTCGAAAATTAGAAAAGTAGGGTCAGACTCGACTTTCTGGAGACGGCAACGTGAATCGCTGCGTGGCGGGCTCGAAAGTCGAGTCTGACCCTGCTTACAGAAAGTCGAGTCTGACCCTACTTATGGATCCGGATTACCTGCCGTTCCACCCGAACCCGTCGAAGCCGCGCTTCGTGCCGCCGGCGGGTGCCGTCGACGCCCACTGTCACGTGTTCGGCCCGGGCGACGTTTTTCCATACGCGCTCGAGCGCAAGTACACGCCCTGCGATGCGCCGAAGGAGAAGCTCTTCGCGCTGCGCGACCACTTGGGTTTCGAGCGCAACGTGATCGTGCAGGCGACCTGCCACGGCAACGACAACCGCGCGCTCGTCGACGCGCTCGTCCACTCGAACGGTCGCGCGCGCGGCGTCGCCTCGGTTGCCCGCGACGTCACCGACACCGAGCTCCGCGCGCTGCACGCGGCCGGCGTGCGCGGCACGCGCTTCAACTTCGTGAAGCGGCTGGTCGACTTCACGCCGCGGGAGGTGCTCGCCGACATCGCCAGGCGCATCGCGCCGCTCGGCTGGCACGTCGTCGTCTACTTCGAGGCGCAGGACCTGCCGGAGCTCTGGGATTTCTTCACCAGCCTGCCGACGACCGTCGTCGTCGACCACATGGGGCGGCCCGATGTCGGCAAGCCGGTGGACGGGCCGGAGTTCGCGCTGTTCCTGAAGCTCCTGCGCGAGCACCCGAACATCTGGTCGAAGGTGAGTTGCCCGGAGCGCCTGTCGAAGTCCGGACCGCCCGGCTACGACGACGTCGTGCCGTTTGCGCGCCGCGTGGTCGAGTCGTTCCCCGACCGCGTGCTGTGGGGCACCGACTGGCCGCACCCGAACATGAAGAGCCACATTCCCGACGACGGCGCGCTGGTCAACTTCCTGCCGAAGATCGCGTCGACGCCGGAGCTGCAGAGCAAGCTCCTGGTCGACAATCCGATGCGCCTCTACTGGGCGGAATGAAATGAGCGCCGCAGGGCCGTCCCAAGGCGCTCATTGCACCCACTGGGGGGGCAGCGCAGCCGCGGTAGCGGCAAGCGTGGGGGTACTTTTCCGATGACGAGCTACAACGAAGCGTTCCAGGACATTCCGGGCACCGTCGTCTTCGACGCGACCCAATCGCGACTTGGTTACCATCTCAACCAGTTCTGCATGTCGCTGATGAAGGCGGAGCATCGCGCGGCGTTCAAGGCCGACGAGCGCGCCTATCTCGCACGGTTCCCGATGACCGAGGCGCAGCGGCAGGCGGTGCTCGATCGCGACTACAACCGGATGATCGCGCTGGGCGGCAACATCTACTTCCTCGCCAAGATCGGCGCGACCGACGGCTTCTCGTTCCAGAACCTGGCGTCCAAGATGACCGGGGTTCCGGAAGAGGACTACCGCGCGATGATGATCGCGGGTGGCCGACCCGCGCAGGGCAACCGCAGCCGCTCCGACCCGACGTTGTAGGAACGGACCCATGGCACGCATCACCGCCGGCGTCACCACCTCGCACGTCCCCGCGATCGGGGCCGCGCTCGACCTCGGCAAGACTGCCGATCCGTACTGGCAGCCGGTGTTCGCCGGCTACGAGTTCTCGAAGCGCTGGATCGCCGAGCAGCAGCCGGACGTCGTCGTGCTCGTCTACAACGACCACGCGTCGGCGTTCTCGCTCGAGCTGATCCCGACGTTCGCGATCGGCTGCGCCGAATCGTTCGCGCCCGCCGACGAAGGCTGGGGCCCGCGACCGGTCCCGGTGGTGCAGGGCCATCCCGAGCTCGCGTGGCACATCGCGCAGTCGACGATCCTCGACGAATTCGACATCACGATCGTCAACCGGATGGACGTCGACCACGGGCTCACCGTGCCGCTGTCGCTGATGTTCGGGCAGCCCGCTGCCTGGCCGTGCAAGGTGATTCCGCTCGCGGTGAACGTGGTCCAGTACCCGCCGCCGACCGGCAATCGATGCTGGAACCTGGGGAAGGCGATCCGCAAGGCCGTCGAGTCCTTCCCGGAGGACCTCAAGGTGATGGTCTGGGGCACCGGCGGCATGTCGCACCAGTTGCAGGGTCCGCGCGCGGGACTCATCAACCGCGAGTTCGACACGGCATTCCTCGACCGGCTCGCGAGCGACCCGGAGGGCCTCGCGACGATCCCGCACGTCGACTACGTGCGCGAGGCGGGCTCGGAGGGCATCGAGCTCGTGATGTGGCTGATCATGCGCGGGGCGCTGGCGCGCGACGCGCGCGAGGTGTATCGCTTCTACCATGTCCCGGCGTCGAACACCGCCGTCGGGCACATGATCCTCCAGAATCCTTGATCGTTCCCCGATGAACACCCTGAACATCTGCCTCGCCGGCGCCGGTGCGTTCGGCGTCAAGCACCTCGAGGCGCTCGCGAAGATCGACGGCGTGCGCGTGACGTCGCTGGTGGGTCGACTGCGCGAGCCCACCGAGGAGGTGGCGAAGAAGTTCGGGGTCGGCCACGTGACCACCGACCTTGCCGAGAGCCTCTCGCGCAACGACGTGGATGCCGTGATCCTCTGCACGCCGACGCAGATGCACGCGTCGCAGGCGCTCGCCTGCCTCGCGGCCGGCAAGCACGTGCAGGTCGAGATCCCGCTCGCCGATCGCTTCGCCGACGCGGCAGCGGTCGACGCTGCCCAGCAGCGAACCGGCCTGGTCGCGATGGTCGGCCACACGCGGCGCTTCAACCCGAGCCACCAGTGGGTGCACCGGCGCGTCGCTGCCGGCGAGCTCAACGTCCAGCAAATGGACGTGCAGACCTACTTCTTCCGCCGCAGGAACATCAACGCGCTGGGCCAGCCGCGCTCGTGGACGGACCACCTGCTGTGGCATCACGCGGCGCACACCGTCGATCTGTTCGCGTGGCAGGCGGGGGAGATCGTCGCGGCGCACGCGATGCAGGGTCCGGTCCACCCCGAGCTCGGCATCGCGATGGACATGTCGATCCAGCTCCGGTCGAAATCCGCGGCGATCTGCACGCTGTCGCTGTCGTTCAACAACGACGGCCCGCTCGGGACGTTCTTCCGCTACATCGGCGACACCGGCACGTACATCGCGCGGTACGACGATCTGGTCGACGGCAAGGAGCAGAAGATCGACGTGTCGACGGTCGACGTGTCGATGAACGGCATCGAGCTGCAGGATCGCGAGTTCGTCGCGGCGATCCGCGAGCAGCGGGCGCCGCGGGCCAGCGTCGCCGACGTGCTGCCGTGCTATCGCTGGCTCGACCGGATGGACCAGCAGCTCGCCGCCGACGAGCGATGAGCCCGAAGGGCCGCCCCGAGGGCGAATCCGCCCCGAAGCGCGTTAGCGCGGAGGGTAGTGCAGTGAGCGCGGCAACGAGGAGCGCAGCATGACTCAGCAACGCGACTACGGCATTCCGGGCACGCCGATCTTCGACGGCACGATGGCCGCGAAGGGCTACGCGCTGAACCGCATGTGCTACTCGTTCAATTCGCCCGACCACCGCGCCGAGTTCCTGCGCGACGAAGCGGCCTACTGCGGCAAGTTCGCACTGAACGACGAGCAGCGCAAGGCAATCGCGAGCCGCAACGTGCGGCAGCTGATCGCCGCCGGCGGCAACATCTATTACCTCGCCAAGTTCGCCGGCATCCTCGGCCTCGACGTGCAGGACATCGGCGCGCAGCAGACGGGCATGAGCAAGGACGAATTCAAGGCCAGGCTGCTGGCGGCGGGGAGATAGGGACATGGCGACGATCGTCGGCGCAATCACCACCTCGCACGTCCCGGCCATCGGGCGCGCGATCGACAAGGGCCTGCAGCAGGACCCGTACTGGAAGCCCTTCTTCGACGGCTATCCGCCCGCCCGCGCGTGGCTCGCGAAGGCGCAGCCGGACGTTGCCGTGGTCTTCTACCAGGACCACGGGCTCAACTTCTTCCTCGACAAGCTGCCGACGTTCGCCGTCGGGGCCGCGCCGGAGTATCGCAACGCGGACGAAGGCTGGGGCATCCCGACGGTGCAGCCCTTCCGGGGCGACCCGGCGCTGTCGTGGCACCTGATCGAGGCGCTGGTGGGCGACGAGTTCGACGTCACGACGTGCCAGGAGATGCTGGTCGATCACGCGCTGACACTGCCAATGGCACTGCTGTGGCCAGGCGGGGGCGACTGGCCGGTGCGGATCGTGCCGATCGCGATGAACCACGTGCAGCACCCGCTGCCTTCGCCGCGCCGCGCCTACCGCCTCGGTCAATCGGTGGGGCGCGCGCTCGCCGCGTGGGCCGGGGATGCGCGCGTCGTCGTGATCGGCACCGGCGGCCTGTCGCACCAGCTCGACGGCGAGCGGGCGGGCTTCATCAACAAGCCGTTCGACCTGATGTGCATGGACGCGCTCGTCGACGACCCCGAGAAGCTGACGCGCTACTCGGCGCTCGACCTCGTCCGCGAGGCGGGCGCGCAGGGCACCGAGCTCATGGCGTGGATCGCCGCGCGCGCGGCGCTGCCGGGGCGGGTGACCAAGGTGCACGCGAACTACCACGTCCCGATCTCCAACACCGCGACCGGCCTGATGGTGCTGGAGAACCAGCCGGTCGCGACGGCGCGCGCGGCGTAGGATCCGACATGATCATCGATTGTCATGGGCACTACACGACCGCGCCTGCGGCGCTCGAGATGTGGCGCAAGCGCCAGATCGCCGCGATCGACGACCCGTCGAAGGCGCCGCGCCGCGAGGAGCTGGTGATCGGCGACGACGCGATTCGCGCCTCGCTCGAGGGGGCGCAACTCAAGATGCAACGCGAGCGGGGCACCGACCTCACGATCTTCTCGCCGCGCGCGAGCTTCATGGCGCACCACATCGGCAACGAGGCGACGAGCCGCGAGTGGTCGGAGGTCTGCAACGACCTGGTGCACCGCGTCTGCCAGCTCTATCCGGACAATTTCATCGGCGTCTGCCAGCTGCCGCAGTCGCCGGGCGTGCCGCCGTCGAACTGCGTCCCGGAGCTCGAACGCTGCGTGAGGGAGCTCGGCTTCGTCGGGTGCAACGTGAACCCGGACCCGTCGGGCGGGCACTGGCGGGAGCCGCCGCTGACCGATCGCTGGTGGTATCCACTCTACGAGAAGATGGTCGAGCTCGAGGTGCCGGCGATGGTGCACGTGAGCACGTCGTGCAATCCGTGCTTCCACGCTACCGGCGCGCACTACATCAACGCCGACACCACCGCGTTCATGCAGTTCCTGACCAGCGACCTGTTCAAGGACTTCCCGACGCTCAAGTTCATCATTCCGCACGGCGGCGGCGCGGTGCCGTATCACTGGGGCCGCTACAAGGGCCTCGCGCAGGACATGAAGCGCCCGCCGCTGAAGGACCATCTGCTGAACAACGTGTATTTCGACACCTGCGTCTACCACTACCCGGGAATCGAGCTCTTGACCAAGGTGATCCCGGTCGACAACATCCTGTTCGCCTCGGAGATGGTGGGCGCGGTCCGTGGCATCGATCCCGATACCGGCCATCACTACGACGACACCCGACGCTACGTCGACCAGGTCAAGGCGCTCTCGGAGCCGGACCGGCACAAGATCTTCGAAGGCAACGCGCGGCGGGTGTTCCCGCGGCTCGGGCAACGCACGGCGCGCGAGGTCAACCGCGCCGGTGCCCGTGGCTGAATGGCCGCATCCAGCGACACCGACGCATGAACCTGCTGCTCCTTCCCGGACTGCTCTGCGACGACGCAGCGTGGCTGCCCGTCGTGCCGCACCTGCAGGGGATCATCGATTGTCGCAGCGTCGACTACGGCGACGCGAGCAGCCTCCCGGAGATGGCGCGCCGGGTGCTCGCGGACGCCCCGGCGCAATTCGCGATCGTCGGCCATTCAATGGGTGCGCGGGTCGCGCTCGAGGTCTATCGCGCGGCACCCCGACGGGTAACCCGACTCGCGCTCCTCGACACGGGCTACCAGGCGCTGCCGTCCGGTGCAGCCGGGGAGCAGGAGCGTGCCCGCCGCCAGGCGCTCGTGGCTCTTGCACGCGCGGAGGGCATGCGCGCGATGGGCCGCGAATGGATGCGGCCGATGGTGCATCCGGCGCGCCTCGCCGATGCGACGCTCGTCGAGGCGATCCTCGCGATGGTCGAGCGCCGCACCCCCGATCAGTTCGCGGCGCAGATCCGTGCGCTGCTCGAGCGCAACGACCTGACGGAGCTCTTGCGGTCCGTGCGCGTGCCCACACTCGTCGCCTGCGGGCGCGAAGACGCGTGGAGTCCGGTCGCGCAGCACGAGGCGATCGCCGCGCTCGTGCCGGGCAGCCGGCTCGCGATCTTCGACGGCTGCGGCCACATGGCACCGATGGAGTGCCCCGATGCCGTGGCGGTGGCGCTGGTCGGGTGGCTCGAGGCCGCCGAACAGCTCGCCGATGTCGAATCGCCGCGCCGCACGGACGCGGTTGGAGGCAGCGCAGCGGATCCCAGTCGTCCCTTGTCGACAGCTTGAATGCTCGCAGCGCCGAGCGCGTGACGTCCCATCCCACGGAGGAAAGCATGAACGACCGCATCCCAACGACCCGCCGCCGAGTCATCCAGGGCCTCGCCGGCGCTGCCGCGCTCGGCGCGCTGCCTCGGTACGCCCATGCGCAGCAGGGCGCCATCAAGATCGGCCTGATCCTGCCGATGACCGGACCATTCGCCTCCACGGGCAAGCAGGTGTCGGCCGCCTGCCGCCTCTACATGCAGAGGAACGGCGACACGATCGCCGGTCGCAAGATCGAGCTGATCGTCAAGGACGATACCGGCCTCGCGCCGGAGACGACCAAGCGCATCGCGCAGGAGCTCGTGGTCCAGGACCAGGTGACCGTGCTGGCCGGCTTCGGCCTCACGCCGCTCGCGCTCGCCGCCGCGCCGGTCGCCACCGAAGCCAAGGTGCCGATGATCGTGATGGCCGCCGCGACGCAGATCATCCCGACCCGGTCGCCGTTCATCGTGCGTACCGGGTTCACGCTGCCGCAGGTGACCGCGCCGATCGCCGGCTGGGCGGCGAAGAACAAGATCAAGCGCGTCTTTACGATGGTGACCGACTACGGCCCAGGGCTCGACGCCGAGAAGACGTTCCACACCAGGTTCAAGGAGGCCGGCGGCGAGATCGTCGAGTCGGTGCGCACGCCGTTGCGCAACCCCGACTACGCGCCGTTCCTGCAGCGCGCGAAGGACGCCAAGCCCGACGCACTGTTCGTGTTCGTGCCCTCGGGCGAGGGCCTCGCGGTGATGAAGCAGTTCGACGAGCGGGGTCTGCGTGCCGCGGGCATCCGCATGATCGGAACCGGCGACGTCGTCGACGACGACCTGCTCGAGACGATGGGCGCGCCCGCGGTCGGCGTGATCACCTCGTTCCACTACTCGGCGGCGCACGAGTCCCCCGAGAACCGCGCGTACGTCGAGGCCATGATGAAGGCCAACAACGGCATGCGGCCGAACTTCCACTCGGTCGGCGGGTACGACGGCATGCACGTGATCTACGAGGCGCTGAAGAAGACCGGCGGCACCGGCACCGGCGAGCAGCTCGTCAACGCGATGAAGGGGATGAAGTGGACGAGCCCGCGCGGCCCCGTGATGATCGATCCGGAAGCGCGCGACATGGTCCAGACGGTGTACCTGCG
The DNA here is from genome assembly GCA_963705175.1 of uncultured beta proteobacterium. Lineage (GTDB taxonomy): Bacteria > Pseudomonadota > Gammaproteobacteria > Burkholderiales > Casimicrobiaceae > VBCG01. The sequence continues at coordinate 78,567 of CAVPJE010000016.1, forward strand.
CGAGGTCAAGATGGTCAACGGCAAGCCCTGGTCGATCGAGTTCGACAAGGTCGAGAACGTCGGGCCGGGCGGCTGAGCGAACACGGACGGGATCGCGGCGCGTCATGTTGCGCAACCTGGGCGGGGTGCTGTTCGACGGCATCGCCTACGGCAGCCTGCTGTTCGTGATCAGCATCGGCCTGTCGGTGACGATGGGCCTGATGAACTTCGTCAACCTCGCGCATGGTGCGTTCGCGATGCTGGGCGGCTACGCCTGCGTGGTGTTGATGACGCACGCGGGCGTACCGTTCCTCGCCACGCTGCCGGTGGCGTTCGTGGTCGCCGCCGTAGCGGGCATCGTGCTGGAGCGCTCGCTCTACCAGCGCCTGTACAAGGCGCCCCACCTCGACCAGGTGATGTTCTCGATCGGCCTCGTGTTCATGGCCGTCGCGGCGCTGACCTACTTCTTCGGGCCGTCCCAGCAGCCGGTGCGGATGCCGGACTTCCTGCGCGGCCAGGTGCAGGTGCTCGGCATCGGGCTGGGCGCCTATCGCCTGTTCCTGATCGCGGTCGTCGCGGTGATCATGGTCGCACTGCACCTGCTGCTGGTACGCACGCGCTTCGGCGCGCAGGTGCGAGCGTCCGTGGACAACGCGGTGGCCTCGGCCGGCCTCGGCATCAACGTCAACCGCGTGTTCGGCGTGACCTTCGCGCTCGGCTCGGGTCTCGCGGGGCTGGGCGGGGGCCTCGGCATCGACGTCCTCGGCCTCGACCCGACGTTCCCGCTCAAGTACATGGTGTACTTCCTGCTCGTGGTCGCGATCGGCGGCGCCGGCACGATCAAGGGCGGTCTCGTCGCGGCGATGATCCTCGGCATCGCCGACGTCGCCGGCAAGTACTACGTGCCGGAGATCGGCTCGTTCATCATCTACTTCCTGATGGTCGTGCTGATGATCGCATTCCCCGCCGGCTTGTACGGAAGGAAGGCGTAGGTGGCGGCCCGGGCGTCCGTCGCGGAAGCGATCGGCAAAGAAGCGGACGCCGCGCCGCCGCGCCTGCCGACCGACCGCTGGCGCGCGACGGAGATCGTGTTCTGGCTGGTCGTCGTCGTCGCTTTCTTCGTCTTTCCGCAGCACCGGGTGCTGGCGAGCCAGATACTGATCACCGCGCTCTTCGCGCTCTCGCTGGACCTGATCCTCGGCTACGCGGGCATCGTCTCGCTCGGCCACGCCGCATTCTTCGGCATGGGCGCCTACGCGGCCGGCCTGCTCGCGGTGCACGGCTGGGGCGAGCCGATCTCCGGCCTCTTCGTCGCCGGGATCGCCGGCGCGATCACCGGCTTCGCGACCAGTTTCCTCGTCGTGCGCGGCTCGGATCTCGCGCGGCTGATGGTGACGCTCGGTATCGGCCTTATGCTGTTCGAGGCGGCGAACCAGCTGCCGTCGATCACCGGCGGCGCCGACGGCCTCTCCGGCGTGTCGATGTGGAAGGTCCTCGGCGTGTTCTCGTTCGACCTCACGGGCACGACCGCCTACGTCTACAGCGCCGTGGTGCTGTTCCTGCTGTTCGTGGTCGCCCGGCGCGTCGTCGCTTCGCCGTTCGGCCTGAGCCTGCGCGGCGTACGCGAGAACGTGAAGCGCATGCCGGCGATCGGCGCCCCGGTGACGAAGCGCCTGATCGCGGTGTACACGCTGAGCGCCGCGATGGCAGGGGTGGCGGGCGGGCTCCTTGCGCAGACGACGCAGTTCGTCGGCCTCGACGTGTTCGGCTTCCCGCGCTCGGCGGACCTGATGATCATGCTGGTGCTGGGGGGCGCGGGCCGGCTCTACGGCGGCGTGCTCGGCGCCGCCGTGTTCATGATCGCCCATCACTTCCTTTCCGGTCTCAACCCCATCTACTGGCAGTTCTGGCTCGGCTTGCTGCTGGTCGTCGTGGTGCTGTTCGCGCGCGGCGGCATCCTCGGCGCGCTGGAGATGCTCCGCGAGCGTCGCCGCGGAGCGAACGACGGAGGCGGGACGTGACCGCCGCGCTGCGCACCGAGGGCCTGTCGAAGCACTTCGGCGCGTTCAAGGCGGTGAGCGACGTGTCGCTCGCATTCCCGCACGGCGCGCGTCACGCGCTGATTGGTCCGAACGGCGCCGGCAAGACGACGCTCATCAACCTCCTCACCGGCGTGCTGCCGCCGACATCGGGCGAGGTGATGCTCGGCGACGACCGCATCACGGCGCTGCCGCCGCACGAGCGCGTAAAGCGCGGGATGACCCGTACGTTCCAGATCAACACGCTGTTCCCGGGGCTCACCGTGCTCGAGTCGGTGGTCCTCGCCGTCGCGGAGCGCCGTGGCCGGGCCGGCCGGTGGTTCAGCACCGTCGCCAGCCTGCGCGAGGAAACCGACGAGGCCATGGCGCTGATCGCGTCGCTGCGCCTCGGCCCGGAGGCCAACGCGCTCACGCGCAACCTGCCCTACGGCAAGCAGCGGCTGGTCGAGATCGCGCTCGCGCTCGCCACGCGCCCGGGCATCCTGCTGCTCGACGAGCCGGCCGCCGGCATTCCTGCGGGGGAGAGCACCGAGCTCTTCGGCGTGATTGCGGCGCTGCCCCGCGACGTCACGATCCTGTTCATCGAGCACGACATGGAGCTCGTATTCCGCTTTGCCGAGCGCATCACGGTGCTCGTCGGAGGCCGCGTGCTCACCGAAGGTACGCCGATGGAAATCGCGGCCGATCCGCGCGTGCGCGAGGTCTACCTGGGCGAGGCGCAGCATGGCTGAGCTCCTGGCGGTCGAGGGCATCACCGCCGGCTACGGCGAGAGCGTCGTGCTGGAGGACGTCTCCTTCGCGCTCGAGGAGGGCGACAGCATGGCGCTGCTCGGGCGCAACGGCGTCGGCAAGACGACGCTGCTCGTCACGCTGATGGGGTTGACGCGCCTGCACCGCGGCAAGCTGCGCTGGCGGGGCGCCGACCTCGCGGCGCTGCCCACGCACCGGCGCAGTCACGCGGGCCTCGGCTGGGTGCCGCAGGAGCGCTTCATGTTCCCCTCGCTCACCGTCGAGGAGCACCTGACGGCGGTGGCGCGGCCCGGGCGCTGGACGGTACCCCGGGTCTACGAGGTCTTCCCGCGCCTCGCCGAGCGACGCGCGAACTTCGGCAACCAGCTCTCCGGCGGCGAGCAGCAGATGCTCGCGATCGGGCGGGCGCTGATGGTGAATCCGCAACTCCTGCTGCTCGACGAGCCGATGGAAGGACTTGCACCGATCATCGTGCAGGAACTGATGAACGTGATCCGCGAACTGGTCGATGAAGGCGGCATGGCGGTGATCGTCGTCGAGCAGCACGCCAAGCTCGCGCTGACGCTCACGCGCAAGGCCGTCGTGCTCGACCGGGGGCGGGTCGTGCATCGCGCGGACAGCGAGGCGCTGCTCGCGGATCCCGAGCGGCTGCACCGACTCGTTGCGGTTGCCTGACCACCGCCGCGGAGAACTTCATGAAGGCCATCGCGATCATCCAGGACGAGCACCGGGCCATCACCGCGGTGATCGAGGGTCTGCGCCACCTGCTCGAGGAGATCGCAAGCGATCGCATGGCGCCCGACCACACGCTGCTCCGCGCGCTCTTCGGCTACATCGAGCAGTTCCCCGAGCGACTGCACCATCCGAAGGAAGACGAGTTCCTGTTCGCGAAGCTGCGCCAGCGCCGCCCCGACGCTGCGCCGCTCCTCGATACACTCTCCCGCGAGCACGAGATCGGGCGCGAGCGTTTCACGGAGCTCAAGGCCGCCTACGAGGGGTTTGCCGTCGACCCCTCGACTCTCCCTGCGTTCGCCGATCGCGTCGAGCGCTACTCGCACTTCCACTGGAAGCACATGCGGCGCGAGGAGGACGACGTGATGCCGATGGCGCGAGAGGCGCTCCTGCCCGAGGACTGGGCAGCGATCGACGCGGCATTCGCGTCGAACAACGACCCGGTGGTTGGGGTTCCCGCGCAGAAGGCCTTTCGCGAGCTGTTCCGGCGCCTGGTGGCCACGATGCCGCCGCCCTATGGCGTGGGTCCGGAGGCGCGCAGGGGTTAGGTTGCGGCTGCCCGAGCCTGCAGCAAGGTTGATCAGAGCAACGGCTGCCCGGAATGCGAGCGATCCACCGTCCGGCATTCCCGATCGGATGGCGTCAACGGGGCAGTGCTTTGCTTCCGCCGGCTGCAATGGCCCGAATCGCAGCGATGTCGTCGCGCAAGGCGGTCGCGAACTGCCCGGGGCCGTCGACGATCAAGTCGTAGCCCAATGCCTCGATGCGGCTGCGCACGGACGGCATGCGCACCGCGGCGTCATAGGCCGCCACGAGACGCTTCTGGACATCGGGTGGCGTGCCCGCAGGTGCGAGCAGTCCGTACCAGGGTACGACGGTGACCCGAGGAAAGCCCTGCTCGGCAGTCGTCGGCACGCCCGGTAGGCGTGCCGCCCGCTTGATGTCGGCGATCGCAAGCGCGCGCACGCTGCCGCTCGCCGAGTGTTGGGCGAGCAGGCCCACTTCGTTGAGTATCAGGTCGACACGCCCGGCAAGCAGATCCGGAATCGCCGACGCGATGCCCTTGTACTCGATTGCCAGCATTTCGATGCCGGCCTCCTTCAGCAACATCCTGGTGCCGAATCCCGTGGAAGTCGCGGGCCCGAGCGAGACGTAAGTGAGCGTGCCGGGTTTCGCGCGCGCGAGCCCGACCAACTCGCCGAGCGTCCTTGCGGGCACTGCGGCGTGGACCGCGAATCCGAACGGGACTTGGGCGAATCGTCCGACCGCCACGAAATCCTTCTGGGGGTCGTAGCGCAGCTCGGGCTCGGTCGCCGCAGCGATCACCAGGTTGCTCGTGCCTCCGACCAGGAGGGTGTAGCCGTCCGGGGTCGCGCGCGCCGCAACTTCGGCGCCGATCTTGCCGCCTGCCCCGGCCCGATTCTCGACCGTGACCGGCACGCCGAGCTGGGTCTCGAGCGCGTCGGCCACCAGTCGCGCCAAGTTGTCTGTCGCACTGCCGGCCTGCTGGGCGGCTACGATCCTTATGGGGCGCTGCGGCCACGGTCGCGTGTCGGCGGTCGCCGCGACGGTAGCGAAGCAGGCGAGCAGTGCGAGCGCAGGTACCGCGAAGCGCGCGGCGGCCGGGGAAGATGCGTTTGCAGGCATGGGCGTTGGGGGCGTGGGTCCTGAGCGCACGAACAACGCGCTGCCCTGCGTCTGGCCGGCATCCGCGACGCCCGAACGCGATGTCGAAGTATTATCGCATCGCGAATGGCATGGACAAGGGTATGGACGTCACCGCGCGACTGTTCGCGCTCGCCGCGACGGCACCCGGGGCACCGGCGATCCTCGAGCCGGCGAGCGAGACGCTCTCTTTCGGCGCGCTGGCCGACCACATGCGACGAACGGCGACGCAGCTCACCGGTTGGGGCATCGGTCGCGGCGACATCGTCGCATGGGGGAACGGGTCACGTTCGCAGACGGCGGTTGCGCTCGCCGTACTTCCAGCGTCCTCGACGATCGCTACGCTGAACACGAGCGCGCCATTCGACGCCGTGTGCGGTGTGCTGGCTCGTCTCCGCGCCAAGGCTGTCGTCGTGCCGACCAACGGTGACTCGGCGATCTCGCGGGCGGCGCGGCATCTGGGCCTGACGGAGATCACGGCCGAACGCGCGACGGGTGCATGTGCCGGCGCCTTCGATCTGGTGCTGTCGCGCCCGACGGCGTCGCTCCACGAAGGCAAGCGGGTACGCAAGGATTGGGCGTGCCTTGGCGCGACATCAGGTGCAACCGGACACCCCAAGATCGTTCCCCATGGCCACCGGCAGATCGTCCGGACGGCCCTCGCGACCGGCGAGCGTCTGGCAATCGGCTCCGGCGACATTTCGGGGAACATGATGCCGCTCCACCTGGCGGGGGGCATTCGCAACGCGTATTTCCAGACGCTGCTCAACGGCGGCGCGGTCAACATGCTGCCGGTCGGCGACACCGAGGCATTCATCTCGGCATGCGCAGCCGGCACGGTGACCTGGATGTCGGCATCGTTCACGATGTTCAGGGAACTCTTGACCCGCCTTGGATCCGGCCGGCGGTTCGAACGCGGCAGGCTGCGTTGCGTTCGGATCGCGTCGGGGCGGCTCGAGCCCGAGGAGATGGACCGGCTCGAGGAGATACTCGGAGTGCCGGTCGTCACCGGACTCGCGTCCAGCGAGACGGGAACGACGGCACAGCAACGCTTGCCGCCCGCTCCCCGCAGGCGCGGCTCGGTAGGCCCCCTCGTCGACTGCGAGGTCCGCCTCCTCGACGCGAGGGGCAATGTCGTTCCACCCGGCGAGGTCGGGGAGGTCCAGGTGCGCGGGCCGCAGGTCTTCGACGGATACTTCGACGATCCTGAACTCGATGCCGCCAGCTTCGTCGACGGCTGGTTCCGGATGGGCGACCTCGGACGCTTCGACGATGCCGGCGAGCTCTGCCTGGTCGGGCGCGTCAAGGAGGTCATCAACCGGGGTGGTGACAAGATTTCGCCGTTGGAGATCGACGCTGTCCTGCGCAGCTTCCCCGGCGTGTCCGACGCCGCGGCGTTCGCCATTCCCCATCCTCGACTTGGCGAGGAGCTCGTTGCGGCGGTCGTGATCCGGCCGGGGGTTCGGCTCGACGTGGAGACCGTGCTCGCGCACGCGAGTCAGGTGCTGGGCGCGAACCGGGCGCCGCGCCGAATCTGGTTCGTGGACAGCCTTCCACGCACGGACGGGGGCAAGATCCGGCGCGGCGAGCTTCCGGCGTTGGTGGGCTATCGGGGTCCGGCGGATGGCGGGGGAACGGGTGCCGCGTCGACGGTGGCAGGGCCGCCGATCGAGGTGGCGCTTGCCGCGCTCTGGGCGGAGGTGCTGCAGTTGCGGTCGATTCGTCACGACGCGGACTTCTTTCAGCTCGGCGGCAATGCACTTCTTGGCGCTGACCTGCTGGACAAGGTGCGCGCCGTGTTCGGGGTCGAGTTGACGCGGGAGGCGCTTCACCGCGAGGCTGCGACGGTCGCGGGTATGGCGCGCCTCATCGGGCGCTAACTGCCCCGACCCTTCAGGCGATCGCAGTCCACCATCGCGTCTCGCGCCGCATCACTTGAGCAAGCGCCCGACCATTGCCCCCGCCGGGACGGTCGCAAAGGTTGGCATTACAATCTCGAGTGAAAGGCGTCGCGGTGCCGGAGTCCGGGAGGAGAACATGAATGCAGCACCGTCGGCGCCCTCGGTGCCGAGCGCCGATGACCTGATCACGTTCAGCAAGACAGTCGGCGAGTCCGATGTCTATCTCTTCGCCGGCATCACCGGCGACCTCTCGCCGGTCCACACCGACCACGAGTTCATGAAGCGCAATTCGCCGTTCGGCGAGCGCATCGCCCACGGCGTGCTCGTGCTCGGATTCACCTCGGCCGCGTCGACGATCGCGGCGGACCGGATGATGCGCGCCTACGGCTGGAAGTCGATGGCCTCGCTGGGCTACGACGGCATCCGCTTCGTGGCACCGGTGCGGATCGGCGACACGATCACCGTTCGCTACCGGGTGACCGCGCGCGACACGGAGAAACGGCGTACGACCTCGGAGTTCGAGGTCGTCAACCAGCGCGACGAGACCGTGCTTGTCGGCAGACACATCATGAAGTGGTTCGAATGATGACCAGCAAGGTGGTGAGCTTCGAGGAGGCCGTCGCCGCGATTCCCGACGGCGCGGTGGTCGCCGCAAGCTCGTCCTCCGGCCTGAATACGCCGGATCGCACTTTGCAGGCGCTCGGCGACCGCTTCCGGGCCACCGGACATCCGCGCGGCCTCACGCTCGTGTTGCCGATCGCGGCGGGCGACATGTACGGCATCAAGGGCATCGATCACCTCGCCGAGCGGGGGCTCCTCGACCGCGTGATCGCCGGCTCGTATCCGAGCGGCCCGTCGTCGTTCGAGCCGCCGCGCATCCGCAAGCTCATCGCCGAGAACGCGCTCGGCGCTTGGAACCTGCCCTCCGGCGTGATCCTCGACATGCTGCGCGACGCCGCGGCGAAGCGCCCCGGCGTGCTCACGAAGGTGGGCATGGGCACCTACGTCGACCCGCGGCTAGAGGGCGGGCGCATGAACGACGCCGCGCGGCCCGACATCGTGCGCGTGGTGGAGTTCGGCGGCGAGGAGTGGCTGCACTTCGACAACTTCTACCCGAAGGTCGGCATCGTCCGCGGCACCACCGCGGACGAGAACGGCAATGTCTCGATGGAGCACGAGGGCGCCTACCTCGGCAACGTCGAGGTCGCGCTCGCCGCGCGCAATGCCGGCGGCATCGTGATCGCGCAGGTGAAGCGCATCACCGCGCGCGGCTCGATCCACCCACAGCGGGTGGTGGTGCCCTCGACTCTCGTCGACTACGTCGTCGTCGACCCGCACCAGAAGCAGGCCACCGAGATCGACTACGACCCGGCGCTCTCCGGCGAGGTGCGCCGGCCCGAGAGTTCTTTCGAGCCGGTGCCGTTCGGCCCCGACAAGGTGATCGCGCGGCGCGCGGCGATGGAGCTCTGCGCCGGCGACGCGGTCAACCTGGGCTTCGGCATCTCGCCGCTCGTTCCCTACATCCTGATCGAGGAGGGCCAGGGGGACGCGGTGACGTGGGCGATCGAGCAGGGGCCGGTCGGCGGCGTTCCCGCGCCGGGCTTTCCGTTCGGCTGCGCCTACAACGCCGAGGCGATCTTTCCATCCTCCTACCAGTTCACGTACTTCCAGGGCGGCGGCTTCGACGCGGGGCTCCTGTCGTTCCTCGAGGTCGGCGCCGACGGCAGCGTCAACGTGTCGAAGCTCGGCTTGCGGCCGCACGTGACCGCCGGCTGCGGCGGCTTCATCGACATCACGGCGCGCGGCAGGAAGCTCGTGTTCTCGGGCACGTTCCGCGCGGCCGGCATCGAGCTCGCGATTCGTGACGGCAAGCTCGCCATCGTGCGCGAGGGCAAGTTCCCCAAATTCGTGCCGTCGGTCGAGCAGGTCACGTTCAGCGGCCCCCGGGCGCTGGAGCAGGGACAGACGGTGCACTACGTGACGGAGCGCTGCGTCGTCGAGCTCCGCCCCGAGGGGCTCACCGTGATCGAGGTCGCGCCGGGTGTCGACGTCGAGCGCGACGTCGTGCGCCAGGCGGGGTGCCCGCTGCGCGTCGCCGCCGACCTGAAGTGGATGGACCCGCGCCTCTTCGATCCGGCGCCGATGCGCCTCGTGCTGCCGCCGGGACGGCGGCACGGCACGTGACGCCGCCCGGGGGCCATGCGATGAGCGATCCGGAACCGGGGACGCTGCTGCGCGTGGAGCGCGACGGCGCGGTCGCGCACCTCGTGCTCGACCGACCCGCGAAGCTCAATGCGCTGACGCTCGCGATGGTCGCGCGCCTCGATGCGCTTTGCGGCGAGCTCGAGGCCGACCGCGACGTGCGGGCGGTGGTGCTGCGCTCGACGTCGAGCCGCGCGTTCTGCGCCGGTGCCGACGTCCACGAGTGGTCGACGCTTGGCGCCGAGGGCATGTGGCGGCGCTGGATCGCGGACGGGCATCGCGTGTTCGCGCGGCTCGCGGCGCTGCCGATGCCCACGATCGCGGCGATCGATGGCATGGCGTTCGGCGGCGGGCTGGAACTCGCGCTGTGCTGCGACCTGCGCATTGCCGCGACCACCGCGCGCTTCGCGCTGCCCGAGGTGAAGATCGGCATCGTGCCAGGCTGGGGCGGCCCGGCACGGCTCGCGGCGCTCATCGGAACGTCGCGCACCAAGCAGATGGCGCTCACCGGCACGCCGATCGATGCAGCCACCGCGCTGCGGTGGGGCCTGGCCAACGAGGTCGTCGCGACTGAGAGTCTGCTCGCGCGCGCATCGGCGCTCGCCGCGGACATCGCCGCGGGGCCCCGCACCGCCGTGCAGGTGACCAAGCAACTGGTGGACGCCGCTGCGAGCGGCGCGCCGCCGGCGATCCTGGATGCGCTCGCCGCCGGCTTCATCTCCGGGACCGATGACCTCGCGGAGGGCGTGGCGGCGTTCCGCGACAAGCGGCCGCCGCAGTTCAACCGCGATTGACGCCGGAAGTTCTCATGATCTCGCGGCGCGACACCGGCGGCGAGTGGGTTCGCGTCACGCTCATCGTCCGGCCGCCGCTGTCCACCCCGTCGCCATGCAATCCGGGCGAAGGCATCTTATTCCAATGGGATAATCGCGGCCGCCGCTTCAAATCACACTCTGGCTGCCCCTCGTGTCCCCGCCCCCTCCAACCACGGTTCCCGCGCCGTCAAATCGCCCGCTCGAGCGGTTTCTCGCGCTGTTCACCGAGGTGCGCTCGGGCGAGGCGCCGCGGCTGTTGTTGCTGACGGCAAACGTCTTCCTGATCCTCACCGCGTACTACGTGATGAAGCCGGTGCGCGAGGCGCTGATCCTCGACCAGCCCGGTGGCGCGGAGATCAAGAGCTACGCGATGGCGGCGCAGGCGGCGCTCCTGGTTGCGATCGTCCCGCTCTACGGCAGGCTCGCCACGATGCTGCCGCGGCGCCGGTTGATCAACCTGGTCACGGCGTGCTTCATTCTCTGCCTGCCGCTCTTCTACGTGCTCGCCCAGGCAGGGGTTCGCGTCGCGGTGCCGTTCTTCCTGTGGATCGGCATCTTCAGCCTGATGGTGATCGCCCAGTTCTGGGCCTACGCGAACGACATCCACACGCCGGAGGAGGGCAAGCGGCTGTTCGCGGTGATCGCGTTCGGCGCCTCGAGCGGCGCGGTGTTCGGGGCCTGGCTGTCCGGCCACCTGATCCGCGCGCTCGGCGTGACGCCGCTCCTGCTCGTCGCGGCGGCCATCCTCGTCGCCAGCCTCCTGGTATTCAACTTCATCGATCGCCACGTCCGCACGCGCGATCAGCCGGTCGCAGGCGCCCCGGCAGAGGACGTGCCGATCGGCGACGGCAATCCGTTCGCGCTGGTGCTCTCCAATCGCTACCTGCTGCTCGTGGCGGCGGCGATCTTCCTGCTCAACTGGGTGAATTCCGCCGGCGAGTACATCCTCTCGTCGATCGTCAAGCACGCCGCCGACGCCGACGTGCAGGCCGGCAGGGTCGCCGCGGGTGACGAGGGGCGCTTCATCGGCACCTTCTACGCGGACTATTTCCAGGTGGTGAACATCGCCGGGATGGTGCTGCAGCTCTTCGTCGTCTCGCGCGTGATCCGCTACCTCGGGCTGCCGGTCGCGGTGTGCGTCCTGCCGGTGGTCGCGCTCGGCAGCTACGCGACCGCCGCGCTGATCCCCTCGCTTGCGATCGTCCGGTGGGTCAAGACCGCGGAGAACGCGGTCGACTACTCGTTGATGAACACCGTCCGGCACATGCTGTTCCTGCCGACGACACGCGAGGAGAAGTTCAAGGCGAAGCAGGTCATCGACAGCTTCGTCGTCCGCGCCGGCGACGTGCTTTCGGCGGTGACGATCTACGCCGGCACGACGTTTCTCGCGCTGGGTGCCTCGCAGTTCGCCTGGATCAACGTCGGCCTCGTGCTCGTGTGGCTGGTCTTCGCCGTCGCCATCGGCCGCGAGTTCAAGCGGCGGACGGCGCCGCAGGGGCAAGTCGCCGTGACCGCGGCATCGTCGCCCGCCGCAGGCGCGCGACCGGGCTTCTGGGCACGCCTCGGCCTGTCGAGCCGGATCCTGATCGGGCTCGCGCTCGGCGTGCTGCTCGGCCTGTTCATCGGCGAGCCGGCGGGCGCGCTGCAACCGATCGCCGACGTCTACATCCGGTTGATGCAGATGACGGTGCTGCCCTACCTGGTGCTGACGCTCATCGTCGGCCTGGGCGAACTCGACGCCGGGGCGGCGAAGCGACTCGCCTGGCGCGCGGGCCTGACCCTGGTCGTGCTGTCCGCGGCCGCGCTTGCCGTCATCGGCGTCATGCCACTGGCCTTTCCGCCTCTGGAGAACGCGTCGTTCTTCAGTAACTCGATGCTCGAGCCCGCCGAGCCGCTCGCGCTGCCTGAGCTCTACGTGCCGGCGAACCCGTTCAACGCGCTGGCCAACGCGGTCGTGCCGGCCGTCGTGCTGTTCAGCACCGCCATGGGGGTCGCGCTGATCGGCGTCCCGGCAAAGGAGGGCCTGCTCGCCAACCTGCGCACGATCGAGCAGGCGGTGGTGCGGGTAACCCGGTTCGTGATCGCGCTGACGCCGATCGGCGTGTTCGCGATCGCCGCGGTCGCGGCCGGGACGATGGAGCCGGCGACGCTGCAGCGCCTGGCGGTCTACTTCGCGACGTTCGGTGCGGCGGCGCTCCTGCTGACGTTCGTCGTCCTGCCGCTGGCGGTGACCGCGGTCACGCCGTTCCGCTACACCGAAGTCGTCGGCGTCGCCCGAGATGCGCTGCTCACCGCCTTCGTCGCCAACAGCGTCTTCATCGTGCTGCCGATCCTCGTCGAGCGCGCCAACGCGCTCGTGGCAAGGCATGGCCTGCGCAACACGGACTCCGACGCGGCGGTGGAGGTCGTCATCCCGGTCGCGTTCACGTTTCCCAATGCCGGCAAGCTGCTGACGCTGCTCTTCGTGCCCTACGTCGCCTGGCTCACGGGCGACCCGATGGGCCCGAGCGGCTACGGCACGCTGTTCGGTGCCGGCGTGATCTCGTACTTTGCCAAGGCCCAGGTGGCGCTGCCGTTCCTGATGGACCTGGTCGGCGTGCCCCACGACTACTTCCAGCTCTACGTCCCGACGGCGATCGTCACCGGCAAGTTCGATGCGCTGACCTCGGCGATGTGCCTGCTCGCGATCGCGCTGATCAGCGCCGCCGCCACCACAGGGGCATTGCGCTTCCGGGCGGCCCGGCTGCTCGCCAGAGCCGCGGTGATCGTCGCGGTGGTGACCGTCGCGGTCGCCGGAACGCGGTGGCTGCTCGCCGCCACGGTCGACACGAGTTACCGCCAGGCGGAGATCGTCCGGAGCATGCACTTGCCCCGCGGACCGCTTCCGGCGACCGTGAGGGCGGAGTTGCCGCCACCCGAACCCGTGGCCGGATCCGCGATCGATCGCATACGTGCGCGCAACGCGCTTCGCGTCGGTTACATTCCCGGCCGGCTGCCGTTCAGCTTCGTCAACGCGCAGGGCACGTTGGTAGGGATGGACGTCGAGCTCGCCGGCCGGCTCGCGCGGGACCTGGGTGTCGCGTCGGTCGAGTTCGTTGCGCTGCGCTGGGACACGCTCGGCTTGGCCGTGAGCGAAGGGCGGGTCGACATGATGATGAGCGTGCCCTACGTCGCGGAGCTGCTCCTGGAGGCGCGCTTCTCGACGCCCCACGTCGACGGCCATGTCGGCTTCGTCGTCCGCGACGAGCGTCGACACGACTTCGCGACCCTCGAACACCTGCGCAAGCTGCGCCGGGTCACGCTCGGCCTCATGGTCGAGTTCCCCACGCTCGAGACACGGCTGCGCGAATATCTGTCCGGCATCGACGTGGACTTCGTGGTCGTCGACACCTCGCAGGGCATGCCGCGCGAGCTTCCCGCCGGTGTCGATGCGCTGATCATGCTTGCCGAAGCCGGAGCGGCCTGGTCGCTGCTGCATCCGCAATACTCGGTGGTCGTGCCCCAGCCCGAGCCGCTGCGCTGGCCGGCGGGCGTGGTCACGCGCAAGGCGTCCGCCGACCTCGCGGAGTTCGTCGACGACTGGCTGGTCGTGCAGAAGGCCTCGGGTGTGGTGAGCCGCGCCTACGATTACTGGGTGCTCGGCAAGGGCGGGCAGGCCACGCGCAAGCGGTGGACGATCCTGCGGGATGTCCTCGGCTGGGGCGGATGACGGCTGGCGATGTCTCGCGCTGCTGCAATGGATACCGATGAGCGGGAGTGGAGCGACATGTTGACGACGGACAAGATTGCAACCGGCGCGAAGCGCGCCTTCCTGGGGGCGCTCCTGGCGCTTTGCGCCATGGCGAACGCGGCGGTGGCGGCCGACGCGCCGTCCGCCGCACGGGACGCCGCGAAGTACCGCCAGTGGATCGGCGAGATGAAGGACAGCCCTCGCGGCCCCTTCGTGTCGATCAAGTGGTTCTGCAAGGACGGGCGGGTGCTGCCGCCCAAGGACTACGCCTGCGCGAAGAAGGGCGAGGGCTGGCAGCACGGCGAGTGGAGCGAGCGCACGCGGGAGCTGCGTGCGCAGGGCTATCGCGTGGCGACGTTCCTCGCCGGCATCGACGCCGCCAAGGCGATCGCCGATCCCGCCTTCCCGGACACCTACGCGCAGATCCTGGTCGAGAAGTTCCTCGTGGCCGCCGACAGCGGCTGGATCTTCCGCAAGGCGCAGTTCTACCGCGGCGCGATCCAGGAGGAGGACGAGCGCGACGGGGCCAGGGCGCTCCTCACCTCGATGGCCGGGCGCGAGGACTGGGTCGGCCACCGCTTCCCGGCGCTGCGCAGCGGCGTGCGCCTGCTGCCGCACGGCGCGGACACCGCGTCGGCGCAGAAGGTGCGCAACATGGCCGCCGCGCTGTCGGATCGCGACCCGGCGTTCGAGCAGCTGCGCGTGAAGATCCACGGCACGCCCGAGGCCGCGGACGCGAAGAGCGTACGCGACTACGCGGCGCGGACGAAGGATCCGACGTTGCAACAGGCGGCGCGCGCGCTCGCCGACGAGATCGACCGCGTCTACGCGCCGCGGCCCCTCGCGGTCGTGCTCGACGAAAACGCGAAGGCGTTCACGGCCGCGCCGTGGCTGCAGGCGTTACTCCGCGACGCCCGCGCCGCGTACGCGGCGGACGCAAGCCCGACCAACCGCTACCGTGTCACCTCCAAGCTGCTTGCGAACCTTCGCGATGCCTTGCCCCGCGTCGGTTCGCCCGCGGCCCGGCTGCGCGTGCTCGACCTGTCGCTCGCCGTCGAGGCCGAGAACTTCCGGGCCTCGTCCGAGTTGCGCGGTGGCATCGCGAGCGCGACCCGGGCGGCCAACGTCGCGCTGCTGCGCTCGGGCGTCGAAGCCGCGTACGGCACGGGCCTCGTCAACGGCCGCGAGCGCATCGCGTTGCACGAGTCGATCGGCAAGCTCGATCGTGACGCGATCCTGCTGGGCGACTACCTGCGCGAATTGCGCTACCTCGGCCTCGTGCCGGGGTGGGGGACGCAGAACCTCCGCCTGCACTTCGGCGAGGCGATGGCGAAGTTCGAGGAGATCGAGCCTGCTTCCGACCTCTTCATCCAGGACCAGCTGCGCGGCAGCCCGCTCTTCTTCTACTCGCAGGTGCTGGACGCGCTGTCGCGCGACGCGAACCGCCTCGCGGGCGTGCAGCACAAGCTGCTCGGCAAGGACGTCGGCACCGGGTTCAACGCGCTCAACCCGGGCCTCGCGCGCGGCGTGCTGCGCGCCGCGCCGGACATGAAGCGCGTCGACGCCTTCCGCTCCGACGGCATCTATGTGCTGCCGGAGACCGTCGCCGAGCTGCCGCCGGTGGCCGGCATCCTGACCACCGGCGCCGGCAACCCGCTGTCGCACGTGCAGCTCCTTGCCCGCAACCTCGGCATCCCGAACGTCGCCGTCGACGAGTCGCTGCTGCCCGCGCTGCGCCAGCACGACGGCAGGCGCATCGTGCTCGCCGTGAGCCGCGCGGGGCTGGTCGAGATCCACGACGACGGCCCGCAGTGGGACGCGGCGTTCGGCGCGCAGGCGAAGGCCGACCTGAACGTCGTGTTCGAGCCCGACGTGAAGAAGCTCGACCTGTCGAAGCGCGACTTCGTGTCGCTGGACCAGCTGCGTGCGAGCGACTCCGGCCGCATCGTCGGGCCGAAGGCGGCGAAGCTCGGCGAGCTCAAGTCGCACTTTCCCGAGCGCATTGCCCCCGGCGTCGGCATTCCGTTCGGCCTCTATCGGGAGACGATTCTCGACCGGCCCTACCGCAACAGCGGGCAGACCGTGTACGAGTGGATGGTCGCGAGCTTCCGCAAGCTCGAGTCGATGCCCGCCGGCTCGAAGGAGGCCGAGGCGTTCGGCGAGAATCTGCGTGCCGAGATCTACTCGATCGTCAGGAACACCGATCCCGGTCCGCAGTTCCGCGAGCGCCTGCGCGCCGCATTGGTGCGCGAGTTCGGTCCCGACTTCAGGGGCGGCGTGTTCGTGCGTTCCGACACCAATGTCGAGGACCTGCCCGGCTTTACCGGCGCCGGGCTCAACCTGACGCTGTTCAACATCGTCGGCTTCGACAACCTCGTCAAGGCGATCTCCGAGGTGTGGGCCTCGCCCTATACGCCGCGCGCATGGGCGTGGCGCCAGTCGCACATGAAGGGCCCGGAGCACGTCTACCCGGCCGTCCTGCTGCTCCGTACCGTCCCCTCCGACATCTCGGGCGTGATGATCACCCAGGACGTCGAATCCGGGGATCCGGGCATCCTCTCGGTTGCGGTGAACGAAGGCGTGGGTGGTGCGGTGGAAGGCCAGGCCGCCGAGTCGGTGCGCATCGCGCGGAAGGACGCTGCCGTGCGCCTGATGGCGACGGCGACCGCGCCCCGGCGCATGGTGCCGCTCGCGACGGGCGGCATCGCGAAGCTGCCCGTCTCCGGTGCCGAGATGCTGTTGAAGCCTGCCGAGGCGCAACAGCTGGTCGCGTTCGCGGCGGAGATCCCGCAGCGCTTTCCGCAGCTTGGCGAGGATGGCAAGCCCGTCGCCGCGGACGTCGAGTTCGCGTTCGTCGACGGCAGGATGTGGCTGCTGCAGATCCGGCCGTTCAACGAGAGCCGCCAGGCCGCGGGCGCGGGCTACCTGATCCGGATGGACAAGGCGCTGGAGGCGAGCCTGGCCCGCAACGTCGACATGCGCGAGGTGCTGCGATGAGCCCGATCGTCACGAATCTTGGCAAGGCGGCGCGCCGGGCGATGCGGCTGCCGGCCGTCGTGTTCGCAGCCGGGTCGGCGCTCGCGGGCATCACGCAGGCGTATCCGCTGGACGGCTTTGATGAAACCGGCATCCGGCGGCTCGAGTCGATCCGCCTCGCCCAGACCGGCGTGGTCCGCGACGCGAAGCAGCCGCCCGGCGCGATGCTGACGACGAGCGAGGTTGACCTCCGCCTGCGCGGCCAGGCGTTCGACCTGCCGCCGCCCGATGCCGCGTTCACCGCCGAGGTCGCCGGCATCCTCACCGGGTCCATGGACGACTACGGCCTCGCGGTGCTCGACCTGAGCGACCCGGCGAAGCCACGCTACGCCGAGCACCGCGCCGACCACAAGCAGAACGTGGGCAGCGTCGGCAAGCTGGTGGTCGCGCTCGCGCTGTTCCAGGCGCTCGCCGATGCCCACCCGAACGACGTCGAGGCGCGCAAGCGCGTGCTGAAGAGCACCGTGGTCACCGCGGATGGCTTTTCGCAGTCGGACCACCACACGGTGCGCTTCTACGATCCGAAGACGAGGGCGCTCGTGCGTCGGACGGTACGCGTCGGCGATCAGGCGACGCTCTACGAGTGGCTCGACTGGATGCTGTCGCCGAGCTCGAACTCGGCGGCCGGCATGGTGATGCGCGAGGCGATGCTGCTGCGCCAGTACGGCGCTGCCTACCCGCCTTCCGGGGCCGAGATCAAGCAGTTCTTCGACGCGACGCCGAAACCCGAGCTCACCGCGCTGTTCGAGCGCACGTTCTACGAGCCGGTGACGCGCAACGGCCTGTCGCTCGACATGCTCCGCCAGGGCAGCTTCTTCACGGCGACCGGCAAGCGGATCGTGCCGGGGCCGGGCGACAGCTACGGCACGGCCCGCGAACTGATGCGCTACCTGCTGCGCATGGAACAGGGACGGATCGTCGACGAGTTCTCGAGCCGCGAGATCAAGCGGCTGATCTACGTCACCGAGAACCGGATCCGCTATGCGTCGTCGCCGGCGCTTGCCGAGGCGGCGGTCTACTTCAAGTCGGGCTCGCTCTACGAGTGCAGGCCTGAGCCGGGGTTCACGTGCAAGCCCTACGCGGGCAACGTGAAGAACTTCATGAACTCGACCGCTGTCGTCGAATCGCCGGCTCGCGAACGGAAGATCTACTACATGAGCACGCTGGTGACCAACATCCTGCGCAAGAACTCCGCGGCCGAGCACCAGGCGCTGGCGACGCGCCTGCAGCAACTGGTCGTCAAGGACCACGGGGGCCGCTGACCGGCCGCCGGTCGTTCCGATGACGCACGGGCGCGAGCGCCACGCGGGGCCGGGCGATTCCCTAGCGCGCGAGCTGCGCGGCGCGCAGCGGCGGTACGATCAGGTCGTGCAGCGGGGCGGCGAGCCTGGCGAGCCACTCGCCGCCCTCGGGGTGCCGGGCGAGGCCGACGATGACGTAGCGGTGATCGCCGTGCTCGACCAGCGCGCTGTCGGCGTGGAAGTCACGCCACGTGCCCGACTTGCGGTAGATCGTCGCGCCCGGGCGGCTCGTCCAGTCCCTTGACGAACTTGTGGCGGATGCCGGGATTCGACAGCGTCCACTTCATGAGCTCGTTGAATCGTGGCGTGAGCAGCACGTTGTTGGCAAGCAGGTAGTAGAGGCGAGCGACCTGGTAGGCGGTCGCGCCGTGCGAGAGGTTGCGCACCGGGTCGCGCTGGTACGCCTCGTCCTTGCCGTAGGCCTTGCCCACCCACAACCCACCGCCGCCGGCCGCGTCGTAGAGGCGGAACCGCTCCGACTGCAGGATGTCGATCAGCCGTCCCTCGCCGACCCACTTCAGCACCCGGGTCGCGTCCTCGTTGCTCGAGAAGCGGATCATGTTGGTCATCGCGGCGAGGCGCTCGGTGTCGAGCGCGAATCGCCCGCGTTCGGCCTCGACGAACGCGCCGAGCAGGATCGCGATCTTCGGCAGGCTCGCGGCGTAGACCATGTCGTGACCGTTGAGCATCGCGAGGCGCGGTGGCTTGCCAGGGGTCACGTCCACCAGCGCAAGCGCGAGCCGTCCGTCCTTCGCCGCGGGCTCGAGCCGAGCGTCGCGGACGACGCGTTCGAGCCGGCCCTGCAGCTCGGGATCCTGCGCCGCGCGCAGGTCCGGCACCGTCGCCGATTCAGCGCGGCCAGCGAGCGGCAGCGCGATCGCGAGGGCAAGAACCAGCAGTTGGCGGTAGATTCGCGGCGACGTCATCGGTGGGTTTCCGCTCGCCGTGCTACGGACGGGCGATCTCGCGTGCAAACTTGCAAGGCTATCCGGGGCAATCTAGAGTCGTCAACCCAATCGTCGGCGCGGTCGCCGCGCGATTTTCCGCCATGTCACGCACACCTCTGGGAGATTCCGCATGCATTCGCTGCGCTTCGCGACGACCGTCGCTCTGGCATGTCTGGCCCCGGGGCTGGCTGGCGGGACCGCCGATGCACGCGCGCTGTCGCTCGCGCAGGTGCCGGTGGCCGGCGCGGTCACCGTGGCACGTGCGGAGTATGGCGAAGCATCGGCCGTGGCCGCTCGCGGCGGCACGCCGGTCGAGATCGCGCTGGCGGTCGCCCGACCGTTCGAAGGTTCGATGCAGCACATCATCCAGGTGAACCAGGGGGCGGAAGCGCCGTCCGCATCCCGCGTGACCGTGCTTCGGGACGGGTTGCTCGACGATTCGATCCGCGGCGACCGGTGGGATGTCGCGTTGGAGCGGTCCCAGAGCGGCGCATGGACGATCAAGGAGGTGAAACGCGCCTGGCGATGCCGCCGCGGCGCAGGACCGGATCAGTTCGCCGCCGTGCGGTGCCCGTGACCGCCGCTATGATGTGGCGACGCTTCAGCGTTCTGGGCCGTCACAGATGACTTCACGAAGCACCGCTCAGCAGCGAGCGGACGACATCCGCGCGTTTCGCACGGAGCTCGAGCGGCTGCAGACCGAAGGTGCGCTCGTCCTCTCCGACGAGCAGAGGGCCGACCTCGTGCGGTACCACGAGCAGCTGTTGGCCGAATTCGCGCGCTCGTTCGACATCGACCGGGATGCCCACGCAAGGCAGCTGTCGGTGGGCATGCGCATCGCCTCGTTCCTCGGCGCGCTGGCGCTGGCGGCGGCCGTGTTCTTCCTGTTCCGCAACTTCTGGGGTCTGCTCGCCGAGCCGGCGCAGGTCGCCGTCCTCATCGGGTCTTCCCTCGGGTCCTGCCTGTTGACGATGTGGGTCCGGAAGCGGGACCCGACCGGTCACTTCACGCGTCTGTGCGCAACGGTCGCGTTCGCCTGCTTCGTGCTCAACGTCGCGATGCTGGGAGAGGTGTTCAATGCAGCCCCGTCGGACAACGTGCTGCTTGCATGGGCGGCGCTCGGCCTGCTGCTTGCGTACCTGTGCGATTCGCGGTTGCTGCTCGCCGCGGGCATCCTGTGCCTGATCGGCTACCTCTCGGCACGAGCCGGGGCATGGCAAGGCGTCTACTGGCTCGACTTCGGAGAGCGGCCGGAGCACTTCCTGCCTGCGGCGGCGCTGTTGTTCCTGCTGCCGCAGTTCGTCGACCACCGGCGCTTCCCCGGCTTTGCCACGGTCTACCGTGTGCTCGCGCTGCTCGCCCTGTTCCTGCCGCTGCTCGTGCTCGCCTTCTGGGGGAGGCTGAGCTACTTCGACGTCGAATCGACGACCATCGAGCACGGCTATCAGATCGCCGGGTTTGCGCTGAGCGCGGGGGTCGCCTGGCTCGGCGTGCGTCGCGATTGGCCCGCGGTGTTCAATACGGGGGTCGTGTTCTTCGTCGTGTTCATGTACGCGAAGTTCTTCGACTGGTGGTGGGAATCGATGCCAAAGTACCTGTTCTTTCTCGTGCTTGGCCTCGCGGCGATTCTCGTGTTGCTCGTGCTCCGGCGCATCCGGGGTGCGACGTGCGAGGCAGTCGGATCATGAACGAACGCTTGCGCCTGTGGGGATTCCTGGCGGGCATCGCGCTGATCGTGGCGACCAACGCCTTCGTCCTCGGCGGCGTGGCGTACAACCGCAACGACGCGCCCGAAAGCACGTTGCGCCTCTCCCAGAGGGAGTTGGCACTGGGCCGCGATCGGGGCGCGCCGAAGGAGAGCGGCGGTCTTTCGCTGCGCTTCCTGTACCGCGTCGCCGGCGATCGTCCGTTGCCGTTCGAGTTGACCGCCGATGACGGCGGGGAGCGCCACTTCCATCCAGGTCGACGCGAGCCGGACTGGCTGGACGACGCGCGTCTTGCGACCCTCGGCATCGACGCCGTCGACTTGCGTGCCCGCGCCGAAGCGCCGCGCGGCGGTGCGCCGACCGCGAAAGAGGTGCTGTTCGTGCTCGAGCAGGACGGGCCGGCCTACGCGGCCGCACTGGCGCGGGCGCGTCGGACAGCCGACGAGGAGGCGGCAACCGCTGCCGCAGGTCCCGGCAGGGAGGAGTTCGCGCGACGCGCGAAGAGTGCGGCGGACGCTGCCCGGTACGAAGAGCACGAAGCCAGCCGGCTGTTCGTTGTCGACGCGGGACTCGAGCGCGACGCCCTGCGGGCCAGGTATCCGGACCGGCAACGTTTCGCGATCGTACGCGGCGTCCTCCGGCCCATGGTCGCCCCCGTCGGCAAGCCCGTCGCGTCGATCGGCCGGCTCAGCATCGGTGAGGTGACGGTGCCGCACGGATTCCGGCAGACGCTCGCGTCGCTGGTCGCTGCCGACCGGACACGCATTCGCGATCAGCCACGTGCAGCATTCGAAGTGGCCGTGGCCTGGGGCAGCAGGCTGGAGCCCTGGGTAGTGGACGCGACCGGTCGCTAGTCCCGGGGCTATCCAGGGCGGATCCGCTGC
This sequence comes from uncultured beta proteobacterium, assembly GCA_963705175.1. Lineage (GTDB taxonomy): Bacteria > Pseudomonadota > Gammaproteobacteria > Burkholderiales > Casimicrobiaceae > VBCG01. Next base: position 100,254 of record CAVPJE010000016.1, read on the forward strand.
GACGCGTTCGTCTTCGCCGGCAACCTCGTCACCACGAGCTACTACAGCGGGCAGTCCGGTCTCGCACAGATCAAGGTGGCGGGCGAGAGGCCTTTTGTGCATCGCCTGGGGAGGGGCGTTCGCGTCGACTGGCCGATCCTCGCCGGTATCCGGCAGAACGGCGCCGGCTGATGCAGAAGCTCGGCACCGACAACGTGTCCGGGCTCGTGCGCTTCGCGGTCCGGGTCGGGCTCGTCTCTCCCGACGCCTGACGCAGGCGGTCCCGGCGTCAGGCGTTTGCTGACGCAGGTTGTCCAACCTCCTTCCGGCCTTCGCGGGCTACACTCCCACGCTTTTGGCGCCGCCGACCACCCGAATTTCGCTCCGTCCAGGCGCGGAAGCCCGTCACGCGCAACCAAGCAATCTCGCCATGACCGATGCCACATCGAACTGGACCGAGCGCGCCGGCATCGGCGTTCGCTGGATCGCCGGTTTCGTGCTGGTCGTCCTGTTCGCCATTGCGCTCCCGGTCGTGCTGATCTGGCCGAAGTGGGTGTTCGCCGCGCTGGCGGCACTCGCGATCGTCCTGGCGCTTCCGGTCTGGCTGATCTGGCGTTTCTGGGCGGGTGCGCGTGAGGGCTATTCGGCCGCGCGCTCGTATTTCGCCAGTTCGGTGGTGGTGCTGATGCTGCTGGTCGTGCTGCTTGCAGCCCCCGTCTATTACCTGGCCTACGTCGTGGACACGCGTCCGGCGTCCGCGCCGCAGGCGGTGCTGAGCAACGGCAAGAAGACCGTGGTCTTCCAGGGCATGCTGCACGTGGGCAGCGAGCCGTTCTACCAGGGCGTGGTGTACGACGTCGAGAAAGCCCTCGCGGAGGGCTACACGATGTTCTACGAGGCCGTGCAGCCCTCGCCCGAGTCGAAGGAAGCCACCGAGTGGTTCAGCAGGACGCTGGCCGGCGGCGGCGACCTCAACGCCAACTACAAGATGCTAAGCGATGCCTGCGGACTGAAGTTCCAACTCGACTATTTCGGTCCCGTCGAGGCGCACAAGAAGGAGCATCCGGAGCAGCACGTCGTCGCCGACGTCTCGCACCTGGACATGTACCGGGAGTACGAGCGCCTCGCCAAGACCGATCCCGGTTTCGCGGCACGGGTCTCGGCCGAGCGTCCGGCGAAGGAGAAGGGGAAGTCGAGCGACTCGGTCATCGACCTGGTGGTGTCGGGTATGGGCGAGAGCACCGAGGGGCAGAAGTACGTGACCGGCGTGCTGTGCCGTGGCCTCGTCAGTCGCCAATTCGCCAGCGTCGGCCCGAAGGGTGGCGCGCTGGATCCCGTGATCCTCGACTTCCGCAATCGCGCGCTCGCCCGCCGCATCGCGGACTACCCGGGCGACAAGATGTTCGTCACCTATGGTGCCGCCCACCTGCCCGGGACGATCGAGGAACTGCGCAGGATCGACCCGGCCTGGACCATGAAGACCATCAAGTGGACGCGCGCGATCGGGTCGCCCGAGCATCTCGAAGGCACGCTGATCGGCCTGCCCGCCAAACCGTGATCGGCCCCGCGGCCGAGACCCAATCCTCATCCACATCCCCGGAAGGAACCCTTGTCATGCGATTTACGACCCTTAGTTCCGCGACGCCCCTGATGTTCGCGCTTGCCGTTCTCGCGCCCTCGACGGCCTCCGCGGACTACACCGTCCGTTGTTCCAGCGACGACCACCGTCATCGCACCTGCCGCCTCTCCGAGCCCGGCTACGTCACGGTCGAGAGGCAGGTTTCCGGTGCGAAGTGCGTGCAGGGACGAACCTGGGACTTCGACCGCAGGGAGATCTGGGTGGACGGCGGCTGCGAGGCGGACTTCCGGGTCGAGACGCATGGCTGGTCGCGTTCGGGCAGCTACAGCAACAGCTACACCTACAGCGGCAGCAGCGGAAGCAGTGGAAGCAGCGGCAAGAGCAATGCCGCGGCCGCTGCCGTCGGTGCCGTCGCCGCGGTCGCCATCCTCGGGGCGCTGGTCAACAACAGCAATCACCAGGACGACTACAAGTACCGCGACGAGAACTATTACGGGCCTCGCCACACCTCGTACGTTCCGGGCTGGATGGTCGGCACGTTCCGCGGCTACAACCCGATGTACGGGGCCGACGTGCAGATGACCGTCCAGCCCGACGGTCGCGTGACGGCCGACGCGAACGGCCAGGTCGTGAACGGCTACATCAACAGCGAGGAACTGCACGTCGGCCCCTACATCTTCAACATCGACAAGACCTACGAAGGTTTCGTCACCTCGCAGAAGGGTGATCGGCACAACGAGGTGCGCTACCGCAAGGTCCGGTAGGCGGCCCGGTCATCACCAGGATGCACGACGGGCGGCTTCGCGATATCCCGTCGCCCGACTCGCAGCCACCCGTTTTCGAGGAGCCTTGACGTGACACACCGCTTGACCCTGGCCGCAATGTTGCTGTTGGCCGTCCAGTTCCCGCTGCCGGGCCTTGCCGCGGGCGACCCGGGCATACGCACGGAAACCGTGCGCTTCGCGAAGGGCGCGACGTCGGCGCAGTTGCGCGGATCGATCAAGGGCGACGCCGGCGTCGACTACCGGATCGACGCGCGTGCCGGCCAGACGCTCTCGGTCAGGATGAAGCCGTCGAACGCGTCGAACTACTTCAACATCCTCCCGCCGGGCTCCGACGCCGCGATGTTCATCGGCAGCACGTCGGGTACGGAAGCCAAGCTGGTGCTGCCCACCGACGGCACCTACGTCGTGCGCGTGTACCTGATGCGCAACGCCGCGCGCCGCAACGAAGCCAGCAACTACACGCTCACGGTCGGCGTCACCGGCGCGCCGCTCGCGCCGCTGGCCGCGTCCAAGGACGCGCTGATTCCCGGCACGCGATTCCACGCGTCGGCGCAGGTCGCGTGCACGCCGCCGTACGATCCGAAGCCGCAGCAGTGCGAAGCGTACGTCATCCGGCGCGGTGTCGACGGCACGGCCACGGTCGAAATCCGGCTGCCCGGCTCGACCCTGCGCCGCATCCTCTTCGTCGCGGGAGCCCCCGTCGCATCGGACGCAACGGAAGCCATCGCGCACTCGCGGGAGGGCGACGACACGGTCGTCAAGTTCGGGGCGGACGAGCGCTACCGGATACCGGACGCCTTCGTCCGGGGCGGCTAGGACGCATGCGACCGCGCGGCAAGGGTCGCGCCACGACCGTCATCGGTCTGTTGCTGTGCGCGGCCGCCAGCCTCTGGGACGCCGCACCGGCGAGCGCGATTCCCCCGCCGCCACCGCGTCCGCAGCTGGTGCTCGACCTGCGCCCGGATGGCAGCGAGCGCATCGTCGAGGACGAGGTGCGCGCGTACCAGTACGTCCCGCTGACGTTTCATGCCAGCGCCGGGGACGAACTGCTGCTGTCGCTGGCGACCGGCGAGCACCCGCTGGTCCTCGACCTGGAAGCGCCTTCGGGCCTGCGATGGATCGTGGGTGCGAGTCCCGGGCCCGACGGCATGCGACTGCGGTTGATGGAAACGGGAGTGCATCGCCTGTACGTGGTCATGTCGAGCGATGCGGCACGCGCCGGCAGGACCGCGGGATTCCGGCTCGGGCTGAGACTCCGCCGCTAAGTCGGGCGATGCTGTTGGCGCCGACCGGAGGGTGCACGCAGACCCGATGCAGTGCCCGCAATGGAGACGCGATCCGTTAGGCGATCCCGTTGTGTTTGTCGGCTGCAATGGCAGTCTGCGCCGCCCCGGCACGGACGCCAACCGCGTTGGCGGGCACCAAGCGGCAACCGATCGAGTTCCAGTCCGTGGACGACGCGCAACGAACGACGCGTCTGGACGACCCCTCGCGATACATCTCGACGAAGTCCCTGGAGTTCAGGTCCGCCCCGACGACTTCCGGCCGGCGAGCAGCTTGTCCGCGTATTCGCGCCAGTTCGCATCCTTGCCAAGCTTGTCGAGGCCGAGCGGTCCCTTCTGCCGGCCCATCCAGTCCTGCCGCTCGGCGGTGGCGCTCGCCATCCAGGGCTCGAGGCCGGCCTCTCGGACCGTGACCGCGACCTCACGCATTTCCTCCGCGCGGCGCTTGCCGTGCAAGGCGGAACGGCTGATCAGGTACGAGCCCAGCGTTTCCCAGTCGAGCGTGGGAAACGTCTCGTGCAGCGAGGCGAGCACGCGGTCCTCGACACCGTAGGCGCGCGCCGCGGTGAAGCTCTCGGTGACCAGCGCCTCGAGGCCCTTGATCATCACGCTGCGGCACATCTTGATCGCTGACGCGATGCCGACGTCGTTCGACGCGACCTCCATCGCGAAGCCGAGCGGCGCGAGCAGGTCGCGCAACTCGGCGGCGTGCGCGCCGCCGAGCAGCATCGGCACCCTGATGCCGTAGGGCGGTATGGAGGTCATCACTGCGGACTCGACGAAGCGTCCGCCCGCGCCGTCGATCAGCGCGCTCATCTCGCGCTTCGCGCCGGGCGAGGCCGAGTTGAGGTCGACGAACCACGTGCCCGGCGGTATCGACGCAACGGCTTCGCGTGTCACCGCCACCGCCTGCGAGGCGGTGACCGCCGAAATGACGACGTCGGCGCGGGCGAGCAGGTCGGCGAGCGACGACGCGGCAACCGCGTGGGACGACTCGGCGTGCGCGCGCATCGCCGGTCCCGCGGCGGGGTCGGGCAGCAGGATGTCCCACGTGCCCACCCACGCAACGTCGCGCAGAACGAGCGCCGCCGCGAGGATCTTGCCCACCTCGCCGTAGCCGACAAGGCCGATCGACAGCACCTTCGGATCGCTCATCGCGTGCACGCCCGGCTCAGACCGTGCCCCACACGTCGCGCGCGACGTCCACGCACAGCCGGATCTTCGCGGCCTGCGTCTCCACGTGGATCTCGTTGCCGTGGACCGTGCTGGAGAAGCCGCACTGCGGGGAGATGCACAGCTGGTCGAGCGGGGCGAACTTGGCGGCCTCGTCAATGCGGCGCTTGAGTTCGTCCTTCGTCTCCATGCGGTCGAGCTTGGTGCTGACCAGGCCCAGCACCACCGTCTTGCCCTTCGGCAGGAAGCGCAGTGGCGCGAAGTCCCCCGAGCGGGCGTCGTCGTACTCGAGGAAGTAGCCGTCGACGGCAAGCTCGTTAAACAGCACCTCGGCGACTGGCTCGTAGCCACCCTCGGCCGCCCACGCGCTCTTGAAGTTGCCGCGGCAGAGGTGCGTGCAGATCGTCATGCCGACCGGGCGATCGGCGATCGCGGCGTTGATCAGCGCGGCGTAGCGGCGTGGCAGCTCGTTGGGATCGTCGCCGCGGGCACGCGCGCCCTCGCGCATCTTCTCGTCGCAGAGGTAGGCGAGGTTGGTGTCGTCGAGCTGCACGTAGGTGCATCCCGCACGGCCGAGCGCGGCGAGCTCGTCGCGGTAGGCTTGCGCGACGTCGGCGTAGAAGGCCTCGAGGTCGGGGTATGCTTCGCGCGAGATCGCCGCCCGGCCGCCGCGGAAGTGCAGCATCGTGGGGGAGGGGATCGTCACCTTCGGCGTGCGCGTCGCCACCGACTTCAGGAAGTCGAAGTCCGCCCGCTGGATGTCCTTCACGTGCCGCACCTTGCCGGTCACCTGCATCACCGGCGGAGCGAAGTCGACGTCCCCCGTATTGCTGTGGAACTTGACCTGGATGCCGCCTTTCGTCTCCACGCCTTCGAGTTGCGTCAGGAAGTCGATGTGGAAATAGGTGCGGCGGAACTCGCCGTCGGTGATGCCACGAAGGCCGAGGTCCTCCTGGAAGCGCACGACGTCGCGGATCGCGGCGTCCTCGACCGTGCGCAGCGCGGTGTCGTCGATCGTGCCGGTGCGGCGTGCCTCGCGCGCGTCCAGCAGCGCTTTCGGGCGCAGGAAGCTGCCGACGTGGTCGGCGCGGAACGGCGGCTTGGAGCGGACGGGGACGGCGTCTTGCGGCATGGCGGGATCCTCGGGCGTGTGTTCGGCGCCGCATGGCGCGGCGCTCGTGTGATGTCGGCGTGCAGGGCGATTCTAATCCCGGTGCCGTGCGAGGGGTCGGCCGGGGACGGGCGTGGCCGCGACCGCGATGAAGGCGCCTGGCGATGCTGAAGCCCGACGGCCGCGGCACGACGCTGCTGCTCGGCGCGCTGATCGCGATTGCGCCTCTGTCGATGGACATCTACCTGCCGTCGATGCCGTCGATGACGCGCGCGCTCCACGCGAGCGCGGACGAGGTGCAGCTCACGATCTCCGTTTACATGTTCGGCTGGGGCGTAGCGCAGCTCTTCGCCGGGCCGATCTCGGACCGCTTCGGGCGGCGGCCCGCGTTCCTGTGGGCGCTCGTCGTGTACGTGCTCGCCTCGGCGGGCTGCGCGTTGGCACAGGACATCGGCACGCTGATCGCGGCGCGCTTCGTCCAGGCGCTGTCGATGGCGACCGTGGCGGTGGTGCCGCGCGCGGTGGTGCGCGACCTGCACTCGGGCGAGCGGGCCGCACACATGCTCTCGACGATGATGCTGGTGCTGGGCATCGCGCCGGTGGTCGCGCCGATCCTGGGGGCGGAGCTTCACGTCCGCTTCGGCTGGCGCTCGACCTTCGCCTTCGTCACGCTCTACGGCGTGCTGATGTGGGTCGCGGTGCGTTTCGGGCTGCCGGAGACGCTCCGCAAGCGCGACCCGACGGCGCTCGACCCGCGGATCATGCTCGGCAACTGGCGACGCGTGCTCGGGTCGCGGCGCTACGTCGGCTTCGTGCTGACGATTGCCGGCGCGTGGTCGGGCCTGTTCGCCTTTCTCGCCGGCAGCGCGTTCGTGTTCGTCGACGCGATGGGTGAGAGCGAGAGAGCATTCAGCCTCTACTTGGGGCTGGTGAGCCTCGGGGTGTTCGCCGGAACCGCGATCGCGCGCCGCGCACTGCCGCGCATCGGGCTCGAACGCCTGATCGGGGCGAGCACGAGCGTGATGTTCGTCGCCGGCGCGACGATGGCGGCGCTCGCGTGGCTCGGCGTCCGGGCGCCGCTGGCGGTCGCCGTGCCAATGTTCGTGTTCATGGCGGCGTACATGGGCACGGTGCCGCAGGCGACCGCGGGCGCGCTCACGCCGTACCCGGACATCGCGGGCAGCGCCGCGTCGCTGATGTCGTTCGTCCAGTTCGTGATCGCGGCGAGCGTCGCGCTGTTCGTTGGCCTCGCCTTCGACGGCACCGCTCGGCCGATGGCGAGCGCCATCGCCGCCGCGGGCGCGCTCTCGATCGGCGCGTTCAGGCTGCTGGTGCGGCGCGCCGCACCGACTACACCTTGCCGATGATCGACGGCAGCTTCTTCAGGTCGATCGAGCGCGCGCGCTCCTCGATCTGCGGCGCGTAGGTGGCGATCATCGTCCTGCCCTGCGAAAGCAGCGGCTGGAACGCGGCCTTGAGCTTGTCGGCGTCGAGCTTGCGGCCGCCGCCGTAGTACTGCTTCGCGACCTGGCCGACCGCCCAGGTCGTGGCGAACGCCATGCCGGAGCTTGCCGCCTGGCGGCCGATCGAACGGCCCATGCCGCCCAGCACGCCGCCGAGCACGCCGCCCAGGATGCGACGACCGATCTGCTCGAGGTACTGTCCCGTGAGGCCGACGCCGAGCGTTGCCGCGAACTCCTTGATGTGGCCCTGGTCGAGCTCGTAGCCGTAGGCCTTGCCGATGTTGTAGACCAGGCGCGCCTGCAGCGGCAGGATTGCCATTGTCGCGATCGACTCCGGCAGCAGTTCCAGCGCGGCATTGGTAATCGACGCATCGAGGATGCGCTTGTCGAGGGCGGCGGCGTCGGCGGAGACAGGCGTGGCAGGCGCTGCGGCCGCGCCCGTGGCGGCCGCGATGCCGGGCGCCGCGGCGACCGCGTCGGCCTCCTGCACGATCTCCTTCGCCCTCGCCGCGGGCAGGCCGAGTGCGGCGGCGAGCTGCTCGAGGAACTTGCCTTCCGCAGGCGTGTGCACGCCGTCGGCGTCGGCGACCCCGACGGCCATCTCGTAGGCGAAGAGCGCGAGCTCGCGGTTGCCCACGAGCGGCTTGACGACGTCGGCTAGCAGCGGCTTGCCGACCAGCACCTCCTGGTAGATCGCCGACAGGTCGATGCCCTCGGCGGGCAGGCGCGCGGCCATGTCCTTCACGCGGGCGCGCTCGCTGTCGTCCTTGATGCCGTCGGCGAACGCGGTCATCAGGGCGACGGTGAGCAGGGCGCGGGTTTCATCGGGAGTCATGGCGGTTTCCTTTCCGGGTGCGTGAAGCGCAGGCCAAATCGTAATCGAACGCTGTGGATGGCGGGGCGGAATGCGATCTAACGTGTGATCCGGGGAACGAGGCGCGCCGGGCCGGCATGGACGCGCAGGGGGTTGCAGGGCCGGGCGACCCAACCGCCGTGGTTGCCATCGTACCGGGATCTGGACGGATCCTGGTGCCGGGGCACTCATGCTGTCGCGAGTGCAACGGCAGGCTTCCGGCGAGGGCGCGCGACCGCCACCCGCGGTATTCAACGGTGCGCACGAAAGCCGCGCGCGTCGATACCGAGCTTCTTCATCCGGGAGCGCAGAGTCTGCGGATTCAGGCGGAGCTGCAGTGCCGCGCCGAAAGGGCCGTCGACACGACCCAGGCTCCGGCGCAGGGCCGCTTCGATGATGGCTCGTGCCTGGTCATCGAAGGTGGTCGATGCCATCGGGCCTGGCAGGATGTCCGTAGCGCGCGGCGCCGTCGATACCGCAGTCAGCGCGGGCATCGGCCGTAACGACGACGTAACAGGCGCCTCGATGCCGAGCGCTTTCGCCACCTCCAGCCGCCGCCCGTTGCCGAGGATGGCCGCGCGCTCGATCACCGACGAGAGCTCGCGGATGTTGCCCGGCCAGTCGTAACGACACAGCATCCGGATGTCCTCATCGCAGGGCAGGCATGGCGCGAGGCCGAGCTTGCCCGCTGCCCGCTGCGCGAAGTGCGCGGCCAGCGCGGGCACGTCGGCGACCCGCTCCCGCAGTGCGGGCAGTTCGATCGGGAACACGGCCAGGCGATACCAGAGGTCCTCACGGAACAGGCCCGCGCGGATCATCGTTCGCAGGTCCTGGTGCGTGGCCGCCACGATGCGCACGTCGGCCGTGATCGACTGCTCGCCGCCCACGCGCTGCACCAGCCCGTCCTGCATCACGCGCAGCAGGCGCACCTGCGCGGGTAGCGGCAGCTCGGCCACCTCGTCGAGGAACAGCGTGCCGCCGCTGGCGCGCTCGAACCAACCGCGGCGCTGCGTCACGGCACCTGTGAAGCTGCCGCGCTCGTGGCCGAAAAGCTCGGAGTCGATCAACTCGTTCGGGATCGCGCCACAATTGACGCGAATGAATGACCTCTCGGCACGCGGCGACTGCCGGTGAATCGCGCGCGCGACGACTTCCTTGCCACTGCCGGTTTCTCCCAGAAGCAGCACCGGGGCATCGGAGCGCGCTACCTGCGCCACGCGCTCCATCACGTCGCGCAGGCCCGAGTCGGTGCCTACGATCACCTCTGCGATGTCCCTGCGACCGAGACGGCCGAGCAGCGACATTCGATCCGCCTCTGCGGCTTCGCGCAGGGCTGCCGTGTCGCGCTGGCTCACGTAGTGGCGCAACGCCGGTCCCAACGGCTCGACCAGCGCCTCGACTTGGCCACGCACTGCCGCAGAGAGCGCTTGCCCGGGCACGCCGGCGAGCAGCAGTACCGCGATGAGTTGCGGCTCTTTGCAGATCACCGCAGTGACGACCGGCTCGGCCACCGCATGCGGCAGCAGACCCGGGGCGACTCGACCAAACGCCGCGGGATCGACGCGGAGCACCGGCTCGCGGTGCAGCGTCGAAGGCAGCCCCACTGCCTTACCCTCGGCAATGTGATCGACACCACCGTAGCCCTGCGTCGGTCCGGACCCGGCCAGCGCCACGGTTTCCCAGATTCGGTGCTCCGGTGTCAGCAGGCGGATCGCGGCCACGCTCACCGGCAGCCTCGAACCCAGCAGTTCGATGGCAGCCCGAAGCCCGGACTGAAGGTCGCTTTGGGCCCCGACGGTTCGCCAAAGCGCCAACGACAGGGCGGGATCGTTCTCCATTTCCGCGAAATATAGCTGTTTTGCCTCGATATTGCAGGAAAAAATCGCCGTCCGATGGTGGCGGTTTCGCGAAGACGACCTGCGAACCATACAGATCAGGAACTTCCGGCATCGGCACGGCGAATGCATCTGCAAGCTCCAGGAGCTCGACTTTCGCGGCTCGAGGGAGGTTCGTGATGCAACGCCTTCGTACGGCAATCATCCTGCTGAACAACGACAGCCCACGCCGTGTGCGCATGTGGCTGGTGATGCTCGTCGCCATCGGCGCGGTTCTGCTGGCCAATGCGCTCATGCCGCTTGGCATGGGCGCGGGAAGCGATTGGTCGACACCCTTGCCGCGCGCGGCGATCCTGGTGTTTCTGGTGGCGCTGGCCTGCGAGTACCTCGATTCCAGCCTGGGCATGGGGTACGGCACCACACTGACGCCTTTGCTGCTGCTGGCCGGCTTCGCGCCGCTCGACATCGTCCCCGCAATCCTGCTCAGCGAAGCCGTGACCGGCGCAGCCGCCGGACTGCTGCACCAGCGCGACGGCAACGTCAACTTCATGCGCGATGCACGCGCGCGCCGTACGGCGATGCTGCTGATCGCGCTGAGTACCATCGGTGCGATTGCCGCAGCGATGCTCGCCGTCAAGGTCTCGAAGGAGGTGCTGACGCTGTTCATCGCCACGATCATCGTCTCGATGGGCGTCGTCATCATGTTGACCGCGGGTCGCCCGTTCCGCTACCGGCCGGCCGGCATCGTCGCCATCGGTGCGGTGGCGGCATTCAACAAGGGGCTGAGCGGCGGCGGCTACGGGCCGCTCGTGACCGCGGGCCAGGTCGTCTCCGGACTGCCGCCGAAGAACGCGGTGGCGATCTCGTCGGTGGCGGAGTCCTTCACCTGCGTGGTCGGCTTGACGGCCTACCTCGCGCTCGGGCGCGAAATCAACTGGGGCCTCGCGTTTCCGCTCGTCGCCGGCGCCTTGCTCTCCGTGCCGATCGCCACGCTGACCGTGCGCCGCATGCCCGAGAAGGGATTTCGCCGGGTCGTAGGCGTGGTCACGCTGATTCTCGGCGGGCTCGCGCTCTCGACGGTGCTTTAGAAAGTCCGCGCAGCGTCCTGACCGCGTGGCCGCCGTGGCTGCGACAACCGGCGTCCGTCCGCGACTTGCGGCCACGCTTCGACGCGGGCATCATTGGCGATTTTCGGCAGTCATTGCTGATCGTTCGCTTTCCGGGAGGACGCCATGCAACGCGATCGCCGCGACATTCCGGTCACCGGCGCCGACGCGACCGCCGTCGATCGCTTCGAGACGGCGCTGCGGCAGTTCCAGAGCTACACCGGCGACCCGGTCGGCACGATCGACGAGGCGCTGCGCGAGGCGCCGGCGTTCGTCGCGGGACACCTCCTGCGGGCGCTCGTGTTCTATACGCTCGCCGAGCGGCGCTTCGTTGCCGAGGCCGCCACCTCGCTCGCGAACGCCGAACGACACGCCGCGTCGATGCACGATCGCGAGCGGGGACTCGCGCGGGCGGCCGCGCTGCTGATCGACGGCGACTGGCACGCCGCCTGCCGCGTGTTCGACGGGGTGCTCGCGGCGTGGCCGCGCGACGCGCTCGCGCTGCAGGCGGCGCACCTGATGGACTTCGCGCGCGGCGACGCGCAGAACCTGCGCAATCGCGTCTCGCGCGTGCTGCCGCACTGGTCGTCGGCGATGCCCGGCTACTCGTACGTGCTGGGCATGCACGCATTCGGGCTCGAGGAGATGAACCAGTACCCGGAGGCCGAGGACACCGCAATGCGCGCGCTCGCGATCGAGCGGCGCGACGGCTGGGCCGTGCACGCCGCGACGCACGTGATGGAGATGCAGGGCCGCATCGACGAAGGCATTGCGCTGCTCGAGTCGCGCGAGGGCGACTGGGCGCCCGACAACGGCTTCGCGTACCACAACTACTGGCACCTCGCGCTCTTCTGCATGGACGGCGCCCGCTTCGACCGCGCGCTGGCGCTGTTCGACCAGCGCGTCCATCCCGCGCCCGCTGCCTACCTGCTGGCGCTGGTCGACGCCACGGCATTGCTGTGGCGGCTGCGCCTCGAGCACGTGGACGTCGGCACTCGCTTCGAGGGTGTCGCGGACGAGTGGGAGGCTGTGCTCGACCGCGAGCGCGGCTTCTACGCGTTCAACGACTTCCACGCGGCGATGGCGTTCGCGGCAACCGGCCGGCGCGAATCGCTGGCGCGTGTTGTCGCGAACCTGCGCGAAGCCGCGAGCGGCCGCGGCACGAACGCCGCGATGTCCCGCGACGTCGGCGTCCCGCTCGTCGAGGGCGTGGTCGCGTTCGGCGACGGCCGCTACGCCGACGCCATCGCCGCGATCGAACCGGTGCGCGACATCGCGCATCGCTTCGGGGGCAGCCACGCGCAGCGCGACGTCCTCACGCTCACACTGATCGAGGCGGCGCTCCGCAGCGGCGATGCGGCGCGCGCCCGGCACTTCGTGGCGGAGCGCCTGGTGCACAAGCCGCGCAGCGACTGGGGCCATCGGCTCGCGCGCCGCGCAGAAGCGCTGGCGAAACACTGACCGGGACCGCAGCGCCAGGCCGGGAGCGAGGTTGCGCGCGCTCGCGGAGGCGCGAACGGATGTTCAGACGATGCGCGCCGCGCGCAGCCGCGCGATCGCGTCGTCGTCGTAGCCCAGCTCGCGCAGTACCTCGTCGGTGTGCTGGCCGAGCGCGGGGCCGCCGCCCTCGAAGCCGCCCGGTGTGACCGACAGCTTCGGCACGACACCCGGCACCTTGAGCGAGTCGCCGCCGGCGAGGCGCACCTCGCGGATCATCTCGCGCGCGGCGTAGTGGGCGTCTGCGGCGATGTCGCGAATCGTGTAGATCCTCGACGCCGGTACCTCCGCGCGCTCCATCGCCGCGAGCACGTCGGCGGGCGTGCGCGCGCTGGTCCACGCCTCGATCTGGTCGTCCAGCCACGTCTGCCGCGTCGCGCGGCCTTCGTTGTGCGCGAGCGACGGGTCGTTCGCGAGGTCGTCGCGTCCCATCGCCTGCGCGAGGCGCCGGAAGATCGAGTCGCCATTCGCGGCAATCAGCACGTAGCTGCCGTCGCTGCAGCGATAGGCGGACGTGGGCGCGATCCCGGGCAGGATCGAGCCGGTGCGCTCGCGCACCGCGCCGAAGGCGTCGAATTCCGGGAGCATCGACTCCATCACCGAGAACACCGCCTCGTAGAGCGCGACGTCCACGACCTGTCCCTTGCCGCTGCGGCGTCGCCCCTCCAACGCCATCAGTGCACCGATCACGCCGTAGAGCGCGGCCAGCGTGTCGCCGATCGACACGCCGGTGCGCGACGGCGGTCGATCGGGCGTGCCGGTGACGTGACGCAGCCCGCCCACCGCCTCGCCGATCACGCCGAAGCCGGGTCGCGCGTGGTAGGGCCCCGTCTGGCCGTAGCCGGATATCCGCACCATCACGAGTCCGGGGTTCTCCGCGGCGAGGGTGTCGTAGCCCAGCCCCCAGTCCTCCAGCGTGCCGGGACGGAAATTCTCGACGACGATGTCGGCCTTCACGGCCAGCGCGCGGGCGATCGCCTGGCCTTCGGGCTTGCGCAGGTCGACCGTCACCGAGCGCTTGTTGCGCGACTGCACGTGCCACCACACCGACGTCCCGTCCTTGAGGAAGCGCCACTTGCGCAGCGGATCGCCCAGGCCAGGGGGTTCGAGCTTGACGACGTCGGCGCCGAACTCGGCGAGGATCTTGCAGCAGAACGGTCCGGCGATCAGCGCGCCCATCTCGAGGACGCGCACGCCGGCCAGCGGACGTGAGGTGGGGATCATGTCGAGGGCGCTGTCGAAACCCGGGGAGTTTAGCCCGCCGTCCGGGCGCCGGATGCGCTCGGGCATCGGGGTTGTGGAATAATCGTTCGATCCCCACTCCGGGGACTCCCGGCCCACGGAAACCGTCCATGCTCGCGCCCGCCGTTCACGAGAAGCTCGAGGCGATCCTGCCGCGGGAATCCGTCCTCACCGCGCCCGAGGACACGAAGCCGTACGAGTGCGACGGCCTGACGCTGTTCCGCGAGACCCCGGCGGCCGTCGTCCTGCCGGAGACCGAGGCGCAGATCGTCGCGATCCTCAAGGCGTGCCACGCCGCCGGTGTACCGGTGGTCGCGCGCGGCGCGGGCACGGGCCTCTCGGGCGGCGCGATGCCGCATCGTGACGGCGTCGTGCTGTCGACAGCGAAGCTGAAGAAGATCGTGTCGATCGATCCGCTGACGCGTACCGCGGTCGTGCAGCCGGGCGTGCGCAACCTCGCGATCTCCGAAGCCGCGGCGCGCTACGGGCTCTACTACGCCCCCGACCCGTCGTCGCAGATCGCGTGCACGATCGGCGGCAACGTCGCCGAGAACGCCGGCGGCGTGCACTGCCTCAAGTACGGGCTCACGGTGCACAACGTGCGGCGCGTGCGCGCGGTGACGATCGATGGCGAGGTGTTCGAGGCGGGCGGCGACGCGCTCGACAGCGCGGGCTACGACCTCCTGGCGCTGCTCACCGGCAGCGAGGGACTGCTCGCCGTCACCACCGAAATCACGGTCAAGTTGACGCCCAAGCCGCAGGTGGCGCAGGTGGCGCTCGCCGCGTTCGACAGCGTCGAGAAGGCGGGTGCCGCGGTCGGCAATGTGATCGCCGCCGGCATCGTGCCGGGCGGGCTCGAGATGATGGACCAGGCGGCCACCCGCGCGGTCGAGGCGTTCGTGCACGCCGACTATCCGCTCGACGCAGCGGCGATCCTGCTCGTCGAGAGCGACGGCACCGCCGGGGAGGTCGCGGCCGAGATGGCGGAGATCCGCCGCGTGCTCACCGAGGCTGGCGCGACCGAGATCCGCGTGTCGAAGGACGAGGCGCAGCGCCTGCTGTTCTGGTCGGGGCGCAAGGCGGCGTTCCCGGCCGCGGGCCGCATCTCCCCCGACTATTACTGCATCGACGGCACGATTCCCCGCAAGGCGCTGCCGCGCGTGCTGCACCAGATCGCCGCCTGGTCGACGGAGTACGGCCTGCGCGTCGCCAACGTCTTCCACGCCGGCGACGGCAATCTCCATCCGCTGATCCTCTACGACGGCAATGTGCCCGGCGAGTCGGAGAAGACGATCGAGTTCGGCGACCGCATCCTCGAGCTCTGCATCGAGGTCGGTGGTACGGTGACCGGCGAGCACGGCGTGGGCGTCGAGAAGCTCAAGGGCACCTGCGCGCAGTTCCAGCCGAACGAGCTCGAGCGCTTCCACGACGTCAAGGCCGCGTTCGACGTCAACGGCCTGCTCAATCCCGGCAAGGCGGTGCCCACGCTCGCGCGCTGCGCCGAGTTCGGGAAGATGCACGTCCACCGCGGGCAGATCCCGCACCCGGACATCCCGCGTTTCTGACGCGCAGGACCGGCGAGCGCGCAGCGGGACTGTACGATGCGCGCAGACCGGCGACGGGGCACCCGTCGACACAGGGAGGCGTGGGGGGCCGATGGCAACTGGAAAGCGGACACCTGCACTTGCCGCACGCCGACGTGCTCCGCGCCGTGCGCTGGCGTCGGCCGAAGCACGCCAGGGCACCGCCGAGGTCGCCAGCGCGGGTTGGCACAACCGGGCGCTCGAGCTCGCCCGCGCCGGCCGTCATGTCGAGGCCCTGCAGACGGTCACCGCGGCGCTGGCCGCGGCGGGCCTGAGCGCGGAGCAGCAGGTCGCGTTGCTGGAGTTGCGTGTTGAAAGCCACATTGCCGTCGGCGCGCTGGACCGCGCCGGTGCGGATGTGCAAGCCATGCGCGCCTTGGCGCGTCGCAGTCCCGCCCTGCGTGCGCGGGCCTGCAACTGCGAAGCGATGGTGGCAGCGCGCCGGGGCGACGCGAATGCCGCCGTCGCTGCCGCCACCACCGCCCTCGCGGCGGCACGGCGGTGCCGCGACCCCGCGCTCGAAGGGCTCAGCCTGCTACGGCTGGCCGATGCCCAGTACCGCACGTTCGACGGCCACCAGGGCGCGCTCGACAACGCGACGCGCGCGGCGGCGATCTTCGAGCGCCTGGGCGATCGTACCCGTCAGGGCCAGGCGATCTGCGTGCAGGGCTTCGCCTATTCGCGCCAGAGCCGGGTGGCGGAGTCCCAGCAAGCGGCCGCCGAGGCGCTTGCGCTGGCCGAGGCCAGTGGCGACCTGCAGGGGCAGGGCAATGCCCTCAACCTGCTTACCTACCACATGCCCGACCTCGCCTTGCGTCTGAAGCGGCTGAACCAGGCTCTGGCGGTGTACAAGGCGGCGGGCCTCGTTCTGGGCCAGGCCGCCGTCATCAACAACCTGGGCAATGCCTACATGGCCCTGGGCCTGTACCGGCGTGCGCGGCGCCTGTATCGGGAGGCGGTCGCGATCGGTCGCCGCACCGGCGCGCCCATCCACGTCCCGACGTGGAACCTGGCCCAGATCGAGATCGAGTTGGCCCACCCCGAGGCCGCGGCGGCCCACGCCGCCGACTGGGAGGGGCAGCTGCGCACCCTCGGCTTGACGGCAGCGAAGCCCTACGAGTCCTTCATCCGCGGGCAACTCGCCTTGCGCCAGGGGCAGGCGACGCAGGCCGTTCCCCACTTCGCACGCGCGCTGCGCCAGCTCGGCGCGGGCAACGTCGAGGGCCGCATGCTGTTCCTGGCGTATGCGGCACGCGCCCACCTCGCGGCCGGCGACCCGGCGCGGGCCCTGGGGGCGACGCGGCGCGCCTGCAAGCTGCACCGCGCCGCGGGCCTGGCGGCACTCGACGCCATCGAGCGTAGCGAACTCTGGTGGCGCCACTGCCAGGCGCTGCGCGCCTGCGGGCACGAGGCGGAGGCGCAAGAGGCACTGGCGCAGGCGTGGCGTTTCGTGCTCGCAAGCCTCGAGAGTCTCGGCGACGAAGGCTTGCGCCGCAACGTCCTCAACAAGCCCGGGGCCACCCGCGAGATCGTCCTGGCGTGGATCGCGCACGCCCGCCAGCGCAAGCTGCCGCGGGAGCAGAGCGAAGGCCACCTGGCCGGCGCCGCCAACCTCGCCGAGCCGTTCGAGCGCCTGGTCGACACCGGGTTGCGGCTGAACGAACTCGGGAGCGAGACCGCGTGGCGCGAGTTCCTCGTCGACGAGGTGACCGAGCTCTCAGGTGCCGAGCGCGTGCTGCTGGTGCTTGAGACTTCGGGAGGCGTCGAGATCGCCGGCGCGGAGCTGCCGTTCGGCGAGGAACCGGCCGCCGTGCTTGCCGCCATCGATCCCTGGATCGAGGAGGCGCGCCGCACCCGTGCCGTGGGACTGCGGCACGTTCCCGGCCGCAAGAAGCCGATCGACCGGCGTTCCTCCGTCGTCGCGCCGCTGATCGCGCAGCGCGAGCTCCTGGGCTACCTGTACTGCGACATCGACGGCGCCTTCGGCCGCTTCCACGACAGCGACCGCGACCTGCTGGCGATGCTCGCTTCGCAGGCGGCCGTGGCGCTGGCCAACCTGCGCACGCAGGAGGGGCTGGAGCGCAAGGTCGACGAGCGCACCGCCGAGGCGCGCGAGGCGCAGAAGCAGGCCGAGAGCCGTGCCGGCGAACTGGCGCTGATCAACAGCATCCAGCAGGGCATGGCCGCCAAGCTCGACTTCCAGGCCATCGTCGACCTGGTGGGCGACAGGCTGCGTGAGGTGCTGCGCAGCAGCGACATCCAGATCGTGCTCTGGAACCCGACGAGCGCCACTGCGCACGTCTTGTATGCGTTGGAGCACGGGGTGCGAATCCAGGTGCCACCGCATCGGCCCAACGTCGACGGAGCCATGTTCAAGGCCCTCCAGGCAAACCGCCCGGTGGTCGCGAACAACCGTTCCGAGATGACCGCCTGGGGCTTGCGCACCGTCGATGGCACTCGGCCCAGCCTGGCCACGGCCATCGTGCCGATCTTCGCGGTAGACCGCTACATCGGGGCGATCGTGCTCGAGGACCATGAGCGCGAGAACGCCTTCGGCGAATCCGAGGTGCGGCTGGTCGGCACGATCGCCGCGAGCATGGGCGTGGCTCTGGAGAATGCGCGCCTGTTCGACGAGACGCAGCGGCTGCTGAAGGAGACCGAAGCCCGCAACGCCGAGCTGGCGGTGATCAACAGCATCCAGCAGGCCGTCGGCGCCGAGCTCGACTTCCAGGCCATCGGACGGGCAGTGGGCGAGCAGCTGCGCGAGGTGTTTCACACGCAGGACCTGAGCGTCTCCTGGTGGGAGGAGCAGACGCGCCACTGGCACTGGGTCTACCTGTGCGAGCACGGCGTAGAGGGGCGGCTGCCCGCGCCCTTCACACCGCGCAAGGGCAGTTGGAACGACCGCCTGGCGCGCGAGCCCCGAATCCGCAACTACGGGTCGCACGCGGAGCAGGCCGTCGATGAGGTTCCGATATTCGAAGGCACCGACCACGCACGCTCGATGCTGGTGGTGCCGATGATGGCGGGCCAGCGTCTGCTTGGGTATGTGTTCGTCGAGAACCACGAGCGTGACCATGCGTTCGGACCAGCCGATGAGCGCCTGGTGTCCACCGTCGCCGCCACGATGGGCGTGGCGCTGCTCAACGCCAAGAGCTACGAGGCCGAGCGCCAGCGCGCAGCCGAGCTGGCCATCGTCAACGGCGTACAGGCCGGCCTGGCGGCGCAGCTGGAGATGCAGGCGATCTATGACCTGGTGGGCGAGAAGATCCGCGAGATCTTCAAGGCCCAGGTCGTGGGCATCGGCGTCATCGAGCGCGACAGCGGCCTGCTGCGCATCCCCTACCTCATCGAGCGCGGCAAGCGCATCGTCGTCGAGGGCCTGCGGCAGCCCTATGCAAGCGGCTTTGCGCCGCATGTGCGCAAGACCGGCAAGCCGCTGCTCATCAACACCCGCATGGCCGAACGTATGGCCGAGTACGGTGAAGTCACCCGGCAAGGCGAGACGCCGAAGTCGGCCATCTGGGTGCCACTGCGGGTCCAGGGAGAGTCGCTGGGCGCCATCACCGTGCAGAGCCTGGAGCACGAGAACGCCTTCACCGAGACCGACCTGCGCCTGCTCGAGACGCTGGCCGGCAGCATGGCCGTGGCATTGGAGAGCGCCCGCCTGTTCGACGAGACGCAGCGACTGCTGAAGGAAACCGAGCAGCGCAACGCAGAACTCGCGGTGATCGCCAGCGTGCAGCAGGGCATCTCGGCCGAGCTCGACCTGCAGGCGATCATCGACCTCGTCGGCGACAAGCTGCGCGAGGTGTTCGCCACCGGCGACATCGGCATCTGGTGGTGGGACGCCGAACGACGCCAGGGGCACGCGAGCTATGTCTTCGAGCACGGCGTGCGCCAGCACCACGAGCCCTATACCGTCAAGCCCGGAGAAGTGTGGGAGCGCCTGTTCGACGGCCGCGAGACCTTGCGCGTGAACAACCGCGCCGAATCGATCGCGCTGGGCATGCACGCGCTGGAGGGTACCGACCAGAGCATCTCGGCACTGTGCATGCCAATCATCGGCGGCGACCGCGTGCTTGGCAGCGTGGTGATCGAAGACTACGAGCGCGAGAACGCCTTCGGACCGGACGCGGTGCGGTTGCTCTCCACGGTGGTCGCAAGCATGGGCACGGCGCTGGAAAACGCGCGCCTGTTCGACGAGACGCAGCGCCTGTTCAAGCAGAGCGAGCAGCGTGCCAGCGAGCTCGCGGTGATCAACAGCATCCAGCAGGGCATGGCCAAGGAGCTGAACTTCCAGGCCATCATCGACCTCGTCGGCGACAAGCTGCGCGAAGTGCTGTCGATGGACTGCGGTGGGATCCGTTGGTTCGACCGTGAGGCTGGACTGGTGCGCTACCTGTATGAGGTCGAGGAAGGCAAGCGTCTCAGCGTCCCGCCCGCACCGCTGTTGGAGAAGCACCTGGTGCGGCGAGACCCGCGGGTCTTTCATACCGCTGCCGAGCAGATCGCCGCCGGCGTGCCCGTAATACCGGGCACCCAGCAAACGGAGTCATGGGTCGATGTGCAAATCACTGCCGGCGATCGCGTGCTGGGTAGCCTGAGCGTAGAGGATCTCACGCGGCAACACGCCTACGGCGGAAGCGAAGTTCGGTTGCTGCAGACGGTGGCAGCATCGATGGGCGTGGCGCTCGAGAACGCGCGCCTGTTCGACGAGACGCAGCGCCGCGAACGCGAGGCGAACGCGCTTGCCGAGGTCGGCCGCGACCTCTCGTCCACGCTCGACCTGACCACGGTGATGGACCGCATCGCCGGCCACGCCAAGGACCTGCTCGCAGCGCAGAACTCGGCGATCTTCCTGCCCGATGCGGCCACCGGCCGCTATCGCGCCATCGTCGCCAAGGGCGACCTGGCCGACACGCTCAAGGCCACGGCCGTCGAGCCGGGGCGCGGCATCATCGGCAGCCTGCTGCAGAGCGGCAAGGCCGAGTTCGTCAACGACAGCGCGGTCGATCCGCGTGCGCTTCCGATCGCCGGCACGCCGCTGCAGCACGACGAGCGTCTGATGGTCGTGCCGCTGAAGTCCGGTGACCAGGTGCAAGGCGCGATGGCCGTGTGGCGCAGCGGCGGCCAGCCCTTCGAGGCGCATGAACTCGCCTTCCTCGAAGGCCTGTCGCAGCAGGCGGTGATCGCGCTGAACAACGCGCGGCTGTTCGACGAGACGCAGGCAGCGCTCGAACGCCAGACCGCCACCGCGGAGATCCTGAAGGTGATCGCCGCCTCGCCGGCCGACGAGCAGCCGGTGTTCGACGCGATCGTCGCGAGCGCGGCGCGCCTGTTCGGCCGCAAGGCGGCGCTACGTACCGTCGATGGCGATGGGCTGCGCCGGCGCGCGCGCAGCTACGTTCCCGAGGAGGGGGAGTTCCACGGTCCCGAAGTCGAGCCGCTCGGTCGAGCCAGCATCGTCGGCCGCGCGGTGCTCGACGGCCGACCACTGCAGTGGACTGACACCCTTGTCGAAGGCGCCGCCAGCTTTGGACTTGAGCGCGCCAAGTCGCTCGCCTTCCGATCGATCGCCTCGGCGCCGCTAATGTCCGACGGCCGGGCGATCGGCGTCGTCTCCGTGTCGTCACCCGAGCCCGGCGCGATGAGCGAGCAGCAGATGGCGCTGCTCGCGACCTTCGCCGACCAGGCGGTGATCGCGATCCGCAACGCCCGGCTGTTCAACGAGACGCAAGAGGCGCTGGCGCACCAGACCGCCAGCGCCGACATCCTGCGGGTCATCAGCAGTTCCCCCGCCGACGTGCAGCCCGTGTTCGATGCCATCGTCACTGCCGCAGTCAAGCACTTGGGCTGCGACGTCGCCATCGTGCAGATCTGCAGCGGCGACACCTACTCGCCGAAGGCCATGGCCACCCCGGCCGGCCTGGCGCCGGTGCCGGGGTCGACGGTGATGCCGGTGGACGAGAAGGCCAACTTCCCGTCGCGCGCGATCGTGAGCAAGACCATGCTTCATGTGCGCGACTGGTCGGCGGTCGAGCTTCCCCCCCACGAGCAGGCGCGGCACGAGCAGCTGGCCCTCAACTCGACGCTGTACCTGCCGTTGCTGCGCGGCGACGCCTGCGTTGGCGTGCTGGTGCTGGGCAACAAGCGGGCGAACGCGTTCAACGACAAGGCGATTGCGCTGGCAGAGTCGTTCCGCGACCAGGCGGTGATCGCCATCGAGAACGTGCGCCTGTTCAACGACACCCGCGAGGCGCTGGAGCGCCAGACCGCAACGGCCGAGATCCTGAAGGTCATCAGTGGCTCGCCCACGAGCACGCAGCCGGTGTTCGACAAGATCCTCGACAGCGGCCACCGCCTGTTCGGAAGCGACGAGATGGATGTGCTGCTGGTGGACGAGCACGGCCAGCTGCAGATTGCCGCCTACGTCGGCAATGTCCACGACGTTGTCGCCGCCACTTTCCCCGCGCCCGTGGAGCGCACGCCCGCCGGGCGCGCGATCGCCGCGCGGCGGGTGGTGCACTGGCCCGACCTCGTCAACGAAGAGGACGTTCCGGGCGTGTTGCGCAAGATGGCCAAGCTCGCCGGCTACCAGTCGATGGCTTTCGCGCCGATGCTGTGGAACGAACGAGGCATCGGCGCCATCGGCGTAGCCCGTTCCAGTGGCCCGTTCACGGCCAAGGAGCTGGCGATGCTGCAGACCTTCGCCGATCAGGCCGTGATCGCGATCCAGAACGCGCGGCTGTTCCGCGAAACCAACGAGGCGCTCGAGCAGCAGACCGCATCTGCCGAGGTGCTGCAGGTGATCGGAAGCTCGGTGGCCGACACGGCGCCGGTGTTCGACAAGATCCTGGACAGCTGCCAGCACCTGTTTGCCACCGAGCAGCTCGGCATCTTCCAGGTGGGCGACGCGGGCATGATCGATGTCGCCGCCTGGCGCGGCGAAGCGCTGGGTGTGGTGGCACGGACGTTTCCGAAGCCGATCGAACAGAGCGCCAGCGCCCAGGTGCTGCGCGAGCGGCAGATCCTGCACATTCCCGACGCTGCCGCGGCCGGCGATGTGCCTCCGACGGTCCGCTCGGTGCTGGCGCAGATCGGCAATTACTCGATCGCCTGGGCGCCGATGCTCTGGGAGGGGCGCGGCATCGGCACGCTGTGCGCGCTGCGCCAGCCGCCGAAGCGGTTCAGCGACAAGGAACTGGCGCTGCTGCAGACCTTCGCCAACCAGGCGGTCATCGCGATCCAGAACGCGCGGCTGTTCCGCGAGACCAACGAGGCGCTGGCGAGCCAGACCGCGAGCGCCGAGATCCTGCGCGTGATGAGCCGCTCGCTCACCGACGTGCGGCCGGTGTTCGAGGCGATCGTCGCCAATGCGGTGAAGCTCCTGGTGTGCGACTCGGCCTTCGTCATGCGCCGCGACGGCAACACCTTCTCGGCGGTCGCGGCAGCGACACCGGCAGGGCCGCTGGAAGGCCTGCCGTCGGGCCTGCCGATCGACCCGGCGCAGAACTTCCCGTCGCGGGTGATCGTGGAGAAGCGGATGCTCCACCTGTCGGATTGGTCCGCGATCGACCTGCCCGAATTCGAGCGTTCGGTGAGCGAGCAGTTCGGCATCCAGGCGGCGCTGTACCTGCCGATGCTGCGCGAGGGCGAGTGCGTCGGCTTGCTCAGCTTCGCGAACCGCAAGGCGGGCGCGTTCACCGACAAGGAGATCACGCTGGCCGAGTCGTTCCGCGACCAGGCGCTGATCGCCATCGAGAACGTGCGCCTGTTCAACGAGACGAAGGAGGCGCTGGAGCGGCAGACCGCCACCGCCGAGGTGCTGCAGGTCATCAGCAGCTCGGTGGCCGACACCCAGCCGGTGTTCGAGAAGATTCTCGACAGCTGCCAGCGCCTGATCGCATGCAGCGACCTAGCAGTCTTGACCGTCGACGAGGACTCCATGGTGCACCTGGGTCTGACGCGCGGACCGGGCGGCCGGCGGGCCGCGCAGAACTTCAAGCCGACTCCCATCGCCCGGACGATCATCGTGGAGGCGGTGCTGAAGCGCCGCGTGATGCATTATCCCGACGCATTGTCGGGGGACGGGGTTCCCGAGGCGATTCGCCGCATGGCGGCCAAGATCGGCAATTTTTCCTGCCTGGTCGCCCCGATGATGTGGCAGGACAGCGGTGTCGGCGCCTTCTTCGTCGTCCGCACGTTCGCGGACCGCCAGTGGACGACGTTCACGGCGCAGGAGATCGCCCTGCTGGAGACCTTCGCCGACCAGGCGGTGATCGCGATCCAGAACGCCCGCCTGTTCAAGGATGCCCAGGAAGCCCGCGCCGCCGCCGAGGCCGCCAACGAGGCGAAGAGCGCGTTTCTCGCGACGATGAGCCACGAGATCCGCACGCCGATGAACGCGGTGATCGGCATGAGCGGCCTCTTGCTCGACACGCCGCTCGACGCCGAGCAGCGCGACTTCGCGGCCACGATCCGCGACTCGGGCGACGCGCTGCTCACCATCATCAACGACATCCTCGACTTCTCCAAGATCGAGGCCGGGCGGATGGACATCGAGGCGCAGCCGTTCGACCTGCGCGAGTGCGTCGAGTCGGCGCTCGACCTCGTCGCCGCCCGCGCGGTCGAAAAGCGCCTCGACACCGCCTACCTTTTCGAGGGCGACGTGCCGCGCGCGATCCGGGGCGACGTGACGCGCCTGCGCCAGATCCTCCTCAACCTCCTCGCCAACGCCGTGAAGTTCACCGAGGCCGGCGAAGTGGTGCTCACGGTGAGCGCGCAGCCGCAGGCCGGCGACAGGGTCCTGCTCACGTTCGCGGTTCGGGACACCGGCATCGGCCTCTCGCCCGAGGGCATGGGGCGGCTGTTCCAGTCCTTTTCGCAGGCGGATTCCTCGACCACGCGCAAGTACGGTGGCACCGGTCTCGGGCTCGCGATCAGCCGGCGCCTGGCCGAGTTGATGGGCGGGCGCATGTGGGCCGAGAGCGACGGTCCCGGCAAGGGATCGACATTCCTGTTCACGGTGGACGCTCCGATCGCCGAGCTTCCAACCGCGCCGCGGCGCGACTTCGTTGGCGTGCAGCCCGAGCTCAGGGGCCGGCGGGTCCTCGCCGTCGACGACAACGCGACGAACCGGCGCGTGCTGCTGCTGCAGGCCGGCAAGTGGGGCATGCAGTGCCGGATCACCGGATCGTCCGCCGAGGCGCTGCGGTGGCTCGAGGACGGCGAGGCGTTCGACCTCGCCATCCTGGACATGCACATGCCGGAGATGGACGGCACGGAGCTCGCGCGGCGTATCCGGGCGCAGCGCCCGAAGCTGCCGCTGGTGCTGTTCAGCTCGCTCGGCCGGCGCGAGGTCGGCGATGCCGAGGGGCTCTTCAGCGCCTACCTCGCGAAGCCGCTGCGCCAGTCGCAGCTCTTCGACACGCTGGTCGGCCTGGTCGCGCACGACGAGGCGCCGAAGCCGGAGGCGCCGGCCAGGCCTCAGATCGATCCCGGCATGGCGACGCGGCACCCGCTGCGCATCCTGCTCGCCGAGGACAACGTGGTGAACCAGAAGCTCGCGCTGCGGCTGCTGCAGCAGATGGGCTACCGGGCCGACCTCGCGTCGAACGGCATCGAGGCGATCGAGTCCGTGCAGCGTCAGGCCTACGACGTCGTGCTCATGGACGTGCAAATGCCGGAGATGGACGGGCTGGAGGCCTCGCGGCAGATCTGCGCGCGCTTCGGCCCGGGCGAGCGGCCGCGCATCGTCGCCATGACCGCCAACGCGATGGCTGGCGACCGCGAGATGTGCCTCGCCGCCGGCATGGACGACTACCTGACCAAGCCGATTCGCGTCGAGCGGCTGGTCGAGGCGCTGAGCGACGTGCCCGCCAGGGAGGGATGACGAGATGAGTGACAGCCCGATCGACCTCGCGACCTTCCGGGCGCTCGAGGAGACCGCCGGCGTGGAATTCGTCGCCGAGCTGGTCGACACCTTCGTCGCGGAAGCGCCGCTGATGCTCTCCGAGATGCGCAGTGCGCGCGCGGCCGGAGATGCCGAGCGCTTCCGGCGCGCGGCGCACTCGCTCAAGTCGAACTGCAACACCTTCGGCGCGCTGGCACTCGGCGCGCAGGCGCGCGCGCTCGAGCTCAAGGGACTGGACGCCGACCCGGCGCGCGACGCGTCCGCGATCAACGCCATCGAGGCGGGCTGCGGCCGGGTCGCGGTCGCGCTCAGGGGGCTCGCCCGTGGCTGAGTCCGGCGCCCGGCTGCTCGTCGTCGACGACAACAAGGTCAACCGCCTGCTGCTGATACGCGCGTTGGATCTGCAGGGCCACCGCGGCGTCGGCGCAGAGAACGGCCGCATCGCGCTGGAGATGCTGGAACGCGAGGCGTTCGACCTCGTGCTGCTCGACATCGCGATGCCGGAGATGGACGGCTTCCAGGTGCTCGAGCGACTGCTCGCGAACTCGCGGCTGCGCGACCTGCCGGTGATCGTCACCTCGGCGGTCGAGGGCCTCGACAGCGTCGTGCGCTGCATCGAGCTCGGGGCCGAGGACTACCTCACCAAGCCCGTCAACCCTGTGCTGCTCAAGGCCCGCATCGGCGCGGGCCTCGAGAAGAAGCGCCTGCGCGACCAGCAGAAGGAGCTCGTGCGGCGCTTCGCGACGCGCGAGGTGGCGCAGGACCTGCAGGAATCGGGCTTCGCCCTCGGGGGCAAGCGCGTCAACGCCACGGTGATGTTCGTCGACATCCGCGGCTTCACCACGCTCGCGGAGTCGCAGCCGCCCGAGGAGACGATCGAGCTCCTCAACACCTGGTATACGCTGATGTTCGACGCGATCGGCGCGCATGGCGGCGTCGTCAGCCTGATGATCGGCGACGGGCTGATGGCGATCTTCGGGGCCCCGTTGCCGCTGCCCGACCACTGCGAGTGCGCGGTGCGCGCGGCGCTGGAGATGCAGGAGACGATGGCGCTGTTCAACGACGAGCGCCGCGTCGCCGGCAGGCCCGAGATCCGCATTGGCATCGGCATCGCCTCCGGCGACGTGGTGGCGGGCTACGCCGGCACGAACGAGCGGGCCACCTATACCTGTATCGGCGACACGGTCAACCTCGCGGCCCGGCTCGAGGCGCACACGAAGGCCGCGCAACAACCCATCCTGGTCGACGGCGCCACGCGGGCCGGGCTCGACGGCGCCATTGCGGTCCGCTCGCTCGGCCCCGTTGCCATCAAGGGCAAGAGTGCCGCGGTGGAAGTGTTCGCCGTCGACGGCATTGTGAAATAATCGTCCAAGGACTGCCGATGCCCATGAACGCCCCCGCCGCTTGCCGCGAGAAGCCCGCTGCCGAGGCCGTGGCTTCGCTGATCGGGCGGCTGGTCGCCGACTATGGCGAACGCGCCGTGACCAACGCAGTGGTGTGCGAGCAGCACGGCCACGGCGAGGGCCTCGCCGACCCGGCGCCGCCCGACGTCGTCGTCTACCCGAAGTCGACGGCGGAGGTCGCTGCGATCGTGCGGCTGTGCCACGCGGCGCGTGTGCCGGTGATCGCCTTCGGCGTCGGCACGTCGCTCGAGGGCCACGTCGCGGCGCTGTATGGCGGCGTGTGCCTCGACTTCTCGACGATGAACCGGGTCGTCGAGATCAACGCCGACGACCTCGACTGCCGCGTCGAGGCGGGCGTGACGCGCGAGCAGCTGAATGCCGATCTCAAGGGCACCGGCCTGTTCTTCCCGATCGATCCCGGCGCCAACGCGACGATCGGCGGCATGGCCGCAACGCGCGCCTCCGGCACCAATGCGGTCCGCTACGGCACGATGCGCGAGAACGTGCTCGGGCTCACCGTCGTCACGGCGGACGGGCGCATCGTGCGTACCGGCGGGCGTGCGCGCAAGTCGGCGGCCGGTTACGACCTCACGCGCCTGTTCATCGGCCAGGAAGGCACGCTCGGCATCATCACCGAGGTCCAGCTCCGGCTCTACGGCGTCCCGGAGGCGATCTCGGCGGCCGTGTGCCAGTTTCCCGACCTGCGCGCGGCGGTGCAGACGGTGATCCTGGCGATGCAGCACGGCATCCCGGTCGCGCGCATCGAGCTCCTCGACGACGTGCAGATGCGCGCGTGCATCGATTACTCGAAGCTCGAGGGCTTCGAGCCGAAGCCCACGCTGTTCTTCGAGTTCCACGGCACCGCAGCGGGCGTGGCCGAGCAGGCGCGGATGATGGAGGCGATCGCCCTCGAGCACGGCGGCAGCGCCTTCCGCTGGGCGAGCGCGCCCGAAGAGCGCTCGAAGCTGTGGAAGGTTCGCCACAACGCCTGGTATGCCGCGCTCTCGCTCAGGCCCGGGTGCATGGGCTTCTCGACCGATGCCTGCGTACCGATCTCCCGGCTGGCCGACTGCATCCTCGAGACCCGCGAGGACGTGGCCTCGTCGGGGCTCGTCTGCCCGATCGTCGGTCACGTCGGCGACGGCAACTTCCACCTGCTCGTGCTCTACGACCCGAAGGACACGGCCGAGCGCGAGCGGGCCGAGGCCCTCGCGAAACGCGTGTCGCTCCGCGCGATCGGCATGGGCGGCACCTGCACCGGCGAGCACGGGGTCGGCATCCACAAGCTCGACGCGGTGGTCGCCGAGCACGGCGAGCCTGCGGTCGACGTGATGCGCGCGATCAAGCGGGCGCTCGATCCGCACAACATCATGAATCCCGGCAAGACCGTGCCGGGGACCCCGTAGGCAAGGATGAAACGGCCCCCACGCTCGCTCCGCTCGCGGCCCCCCGAGGGGGCGCGTCAATCCCTCGAGGCGGCCCATCGGGATTGACATGTACACGCTCTACATCGCCAACAAGAACTACTCGTCGTGGTCGCTGCGCGGGTGGCTGTGCGCCCGCCTTTCGGGCGCACCGTTCGAGGAGCAGCTCGTGCAGCTCGGCACGGGGGGCCCGAATCCGGCGTACCTCCCGTTCTCGCCGACCGGCCTCGTGCCGTGCCTCCACGACGGCGACGTCGTCGTCTGGGAGTCGCTTGCCATCGCCGAGTACCTGGCCGAGCGCCACCCGGGCATGTGGCCGGACGATCCGAAGGCACGCGCGTACGCGCGTTCGATGTGCGCCGAGATGCACGCAGGCTTCCGCCACCTCCGGAACGACATGACGATGTGCATCCGCGAACGGGTCGATGTGCGTCCTTGGTCGCCCGATCTGGTCAGGGACATCGACCGCATGTTCGCGCTCTGGTCCGAGGCGCGGCGCCGCTTCGGCGCTGGCGGTCCGTACCTCTTCGGCGCGTGGTCGATCGCCGACGCGTTCTTCGCGCCGGTCGCGTTCCGCTTCCAGACCTACGCCGTCGAGCCCCCGGACGAGGCGGGGGCATACTGGCGTCGCCTGCTCGCGCATCCGCACGTTCGCGAATGGGAAAGTGCGGCGCTTGCCGAGACGACGATCATCGAGGTGGACGAGCCGCGCCACATCTACCGCGACAAGTTGCAGGCCCAAGGCCGCCCCTGACCGCGGCGCGGACGAAGGAAATGCAGCGATGATTGACGCGATCCTCTCCGGCTGGCAGGCGCGCATCCGTGCGGCCGCGGCGGCGCGCACGCCGCTCGCGATCCGCGGCGGGGGCACCAAGGCGTTCCTCGGCGAGGCGCCGCGCGGCGAGCCGTTCGACACGCGGGACTACGCCGGCATCGTCGAGTACGAGCCGACGGAGCTCGTCATCACCGCGCGGGCCGGCACGCCGCTCGCCGAGATCGAGTCGACGATGGCGACGGCCGGGCAGATGCTCGCCTTCGAGCCGCCTCGGTTCGGCCCCGCCGCAACGCTCGGCGGCGCGATCGCCACGGGCCTGTCGGGCCCGCGTCGCCCGTATGCGGGTGCGACGCGCGATTTCGTGCTGGGTGTCCGCGTCGTCGACGGGCGCGGCGACGACCTCACGTTCGGCGGTCGGGTGATGAAGAACGTCGCGGGCTTCGACGTCGCACGCCTGATGACCGGCGCGATGGGCACGCTCGGCGTGATCACCGAGGTTTCGCTCAAGTGCCTGCCGCTGCCCAAGGCCGAGGCGACGCGCACGTACGAGCTCTCGGCGGACGAGGCGATCCACAAGGTAAACGAGTGGGGCGGCCAGCCGCTGCCGCTGTCCGCGACCGCCTATGCGAAGGGCGTGCTGCACGTCCGCTTCTCCGGCGCCGCGCCCGCGGTCGAGTCGGCGTGCGCGAAGCTGGGTGGTGCCGCCATGGCCGACGGCGCCGCGTTCTGGAACTCCATCCGCGAGCAGACGCATCCCCATTTCGCCGCGGCGCGCCAGGCCGGCTCGTCGCTGTGGCGCCTGTCGGTACGTTCCACCGCGCCCTGCGCCGACCTCGCCGGCGAACAGCTGATCGAGTGGGGCGGTGCGCTGCGCTGGCTCGTCGGGGGCGAGCGCACCGACTCCGCACGGATTCGCGCGTGGGCGAAGGAGCAGGGCGGGCACGCGACGCTCTTCGCCGGCGCCGACAAGTCGGCCGGCGTGTTCCATCCTCTGCCTGCGCCCGTGCTCGCCCTCCACGAGCGGCTGAAGGCGGGGTTCGACCCGCACGGCATCCTCAACCCGGGCCGTCTCTACGCCTCGTTCTGATGCAGACCGATCTCGCCGCATTCATCAGGGATACGCCCGAGGGGCGCGAAGCCGACGCGATTCTCCGCCGTTGCGTCCACTGCGGCTTCTGCACCGCAACGTGCCCGACCTACCAGCTGCTCGGCGACGAGCTCGACGGGCCGCGCGGCCGCATCTACCTGATCAAGGAGGTGCTGGAAGGCAAGCGCGCGACGGAAAAGACGCGCACGCACCTCGACCGGTGCCTGACCTGCCGCGCCTGCGAGACCACCTGCCCGTCGGGCGTCGAGTACGGGCGCCTGGTCGACATCGGGCGCCACGTCGTCGAGGCGCAAGTGCCGCGCAACGCGACCGAGCGCGCGACGCGATATGCGATCTCGCGGGGACTGCGCGCCTCGAAGCTGTTCGGGACGGCCGTGTTGCTCGGGCGCATGGCCCGCGGCTTCCTGCCCGAGGGGCTCGCGCGCAAGGTGCCGAAGGTCGCGGACGCCGGCACGTGGCCGCCGGTACGGCACGCGCGCCGGATGCTGATCCTGCGCGGCTGCGTGCAGCCGACGCTCGCGCCGTCGATCGACGCGGCGATGGCGCGCGTGCTCGACCGCATCGGCATCAGCGCCGAGACGGTCGCGGGCGGCGGATGCTGTGGCGCGCTGCCGTATCACCTTAACGAGCAGGAGGAGGGCCGGGCGATCGCCCGTCGCAACATCGACGCGTGGTGGCCGGCGATCGAGCGCGGGGCCGAGGCGATCGTGGTCACTGCCAGCGGCTGCGGCGTGATGGTGAAGGACTACGGCCACCTGCTCGCGCTCGATCCCGCCTACGCGAAGAAGGCCGCGCGTGTCGTCGAGCTGGCCCGCGATCCGGTCGAGGTGGTGGGCGCCGAGTGGAAGGCGATCGCCAGGAAGGTGGCGATGGATCGCGGCAGCGTGCGCGTCGCGTTCCATCCGCCGTGCACACTCCAGCACGGCATGAAGCTCAAGGGCCGCGCCGAGGAGTTCCTGCGCGCGATCGGCCACGAGCTCGTGCCCGTGCCGGATGCGCACCTGTGCTGCGGATCCGCGGGCACCTACTCGATGCTGCAGCCTGCGCTGTCCGAGCAGCTCAGGAAGAACAAGCTCGCCGCGCTCGCGACGGAGCGCCCCGCAGTGATCGCGACCGCGAACATCGGTTGCCAGGCGCACCTCGCGAGCGGCACGTCGCGCCCGGTGCGGCACTGGATCGAGCTTCTCGACGACAAGATGTTTGGCGTGGGGCGCGGGTAAGGGTCATGGAGGAAGCCGATACCGCGCGCGCGGCGCGGGCCGGGCGTGTCGACTACCGGCATTTTCTCGCCATCCCGACGCGCTGGATGGACAACGACAGCTACGGCCACGTCAACAACGTGACCTACTACTCGTACTTCGACACCGCGGTGAACGAGCACCTGATCCGCGCCGGCGGGCTCGACATCGCGCGCGACCCGGTGATCGGCATCGTCGTCGAGACCGCCTGCACGTTTCACCGGTCGCTCGCGTTTCCGGAGGTAATCGACGCCGGGCTCAGGGTGACGAAGCTCGGCGGCTCGTCGGTGGTCTACGGGATCGGGCTGTTCCGGCAGGGTGAGGACGAGGCCGCCGCGACCGGACGCTTCGTGCACGTGTGGGTCGACCGGGCGACGCAGCGGCCGGCCGGCGTGCCGCCGCGAGTCCGCGAGGCGCTCGTGCCGCTCCTCGCGTGATGGTGCAGGCCGCAGCGGTCGCGTGCGCGCGCATGGAGGCCGCCACGCGAAGCGACGCACGGGCGATCCTCGGCTCGTTCCTCGGTAGCGACGCGCACTATCTCGCTTCGTCCGGCGCCTACGGTGACGGCGGCCCGCAGGCGCTCGATCGTGCGCTCGACCTCTTCCTCGCGCGGTGCGACGTGGGATTCGTGTGGCTCGCGTACGCCGACGAGGCGCGGCCGCGGACGCCGGTCGGCGCGTGCGTCGTCTGCTACGCGATCTCGACGTCGCGCGGTTCGCTCGTCGCGAAGCTCGACGACGTGCACGTCGCGACAGGCTGGCAGGGACGGGGTGTCGGCCGCGCGATGCTGGTCGCGCTGTTCGACGCCCTGCGGCTTGAAGGAGTCACCCGCATCGACTGCGCCTGCCACCGCGACAACGCCGGCGCCTGGCGCTTCTACGAGCAGCTGGGGTTCCGGCCGCTCGACGAGGAGCGCATCGCGCTGCTGATATGAGCCGCCTGTTCGGAGTGATCCCTGCGGCCGGCGGCGGCTCGCGCTTCGGCACGGGCACGCCGAAACAGTACGCGACACTCGCCGGCGCGCCGCTGCTCGCGAAGACACTCGACCGGCTGCAGGCCGGCCTGCCGTTCGAGCTGGTCGTCGTCGCGATCGCCCGCGACGATGCCCATTACGAGCACGTGATCGGCGCTCGCCAGGGGGTGGTCGCGGTCCGCTGCGGCGGCCTGACGCGCGCAGCCACGGTCAAGGGGGCCCTCGAAGCGCTCGCGGACCGCTGCGCGGACGACGACTGGGTGCTCGTGCACGACGCGGCACGCCCGTGCGTGCCCAGAGCGGCGTTGCTGCGGCTGATTGCGCAACTCTGGGACGACGCCGTGGGCGGCCTGCTCGCGATTCCGGTGGCGGATACGTTGAAGCGGGCCGACACGATGGCGGGGGTCGACGCCGACGCCCCGCGTGTGCTCGCGACCGAGGACCGCTCGGAACTCTGGCGTGCGCAGACCCCGCAGATGTTCCGCTATCGGGTGCTGTGCCAGGCGTTCGCCGGCGTCGATGACGCCACCATCACCGACGAGTCGCAGGCCGTCGAGCGGCTGGGGCATCGCCCGCGGCTCGTACGGGGGAGCCCCGCCAACCTCAAGGTGACGTGGCCCGACGATCTCGCGCTGGCGGCGGCGATTCTCGCCGCGCAGGAAACGGAGGACACCTGATGCAGATGCGCATCGGCAACGGCTTCGACGTGCACGCGTTCGCGGCGGGACGGCCACTCGTGCTCGGCGGCGTCGCCATTCCGTTCGACCGGGGACTCGCGGGCCACTCCGACGCCGACGTGCTCCTGCACGCGATCGCGGATGCGATCATCGGCGCACTTGCGCTGGGCGACATCGGCGTCCACTTCCCGGATACCGATCCGCGCTGGAAGGGCGCCGACAGCAGGATGCTGCTGCGCCACGTGGTCGCCCTCGCCCGCGAGCGTGGCTACGCGGTCGGCAACGTCGACGCGACTGTCGTCGCGCAACTCCCGCGGCTGCGGCCGCACGTCGACGCGATGCGCGGCAACATCGCCGCCGATCTCGGCTGCGACCCGAGCGCGGTGTCGGTGAAGGCGACGACGACCGAGCGGCTCGGCTTCACCGGCCGCGAGGAGGGCATCGCCGCGCTCGCGACCATCCTGCTCGTCAGCCCTTGAGCGGCAGGGACACGCGCGCGATGGTGCCGCCACCGTCGCGCGGCAGCAGGTCGAAGCGGCCGCCGTGCAGGCGCGCGATGCGGTCGACGATCGCGAGTCCGAGGCCCGCGCCGGCGGCACCGTCGCTGCGCGCCCGCGAGTCGTCGGCACGCGTGAACGGCTGCTTCAGCCGTTCGACCTCCTCGGGCCGCACGCCGGGTCCGCGGTCGGCGACGTCGATCACCGCCTCGCCAGTCCGCTCCGAGATCGTGACTTCGACGGGCGGCGCGCCGTAGGCCAGGGCGTTGTCGACGAGGTTGGCCACGAGCCGGGCGATCGCCGTCGGGCGCAGCGGCAGCGCGGCGACATGGCCGGCGACGAGCGTAACGTCGCGGCCGGCCTGCCGGTAGCGCTCCACCACGGGAGCGACGATTGCGTCGAGCGCGCGGACCTCCATCGCGATGCCATCCTCGCCGCGGGCGAAGTCGAGGAATTGCCCGATCACGCGGTCCATTTCCTCGATGTCCGCGATCATCCCCTCGCGCGTCGGCGGGTCGGCCCTGGCGAGCTCGATGCCGAGGCGCAGGCGCGCGAGTGGCGTCCGCAGGTCGTGGGAGACGCCGGCGAGCAACACGGCGCGGTCCTTTTCGATGCGGCGCAGGTTGGCGAGCATCGCGTTGAAGCCGCGGTTGACCGCGGCGATCTCCGAAGGGCCGCCCTCCGGCAACGGCGGCGGCGTCTCGCCGCGGCCCACGCGGTCGACGGCGGCGGACAGGTCGCGCAGCGGCCGCGCGAGGTGCCGCGCGAACAGGAACGCGGCGAGGATCAGCGCGAGCGCGAGCGCCACGCTGATCGCCAGCGCGCGGGTGGGCTCGCCCTCGGTCTGTGGCCGCGGCGGCAGCGGGAAGCCGATCCAGTAGGCGGCGGCGCCGGCGGGCAGTCGTACCCACATCGCCTGCGCTCGCGGCTGCACGCGCACTTCGGTGCCGGGACCGAGCGCCTCGCCGAAGCGGGCCTCGATCTGGGCGAGCACGGGCAGGAATGCCGCCAGCGGCCCCGTGGCGCGCTCGCCGGCGTTCTCGCCGTCGCGCCCCGCGCCGAAGCGCTGCCCCATGCCGTCGTGCTCGCCACCCATGCCGTCGCGTCCCGGCCCGAAGCCGCCCGGGCCGCGCATCCCGCTTCCCGAGCGCCAGCCGCCGGCACCGAAGCCCGGCGGCTCGCGCTCGTCGGCCGGGACGATGCGCACGCCGTACTGCCGCGCCAGCCGCTGCAGCACGTCGCGGCGGTCGTCGCGCGGCAGGTTCTCGAGCGCCGTGCGCAGCGACTGCAGCTGCACGATGCGGTTCTCGGCGAAGTGCCGCACCTGCAGCTCGGCGCGATCCTGCCGGAACAGGACGATCGTCGCCAGCACGGCGACGGCGAGGGCGCCGATCAGCACGAGCGCAAGGCGCCCGAACAGCGATCCGGGCCAGAGTTTCACGTCAGCGCTCGTCCTTCGCGCCGCTCTCGGGCACGTAGACGTAGCCGAAGCCCCAGACGGTCTGGATGTAGCGCGGCGCGGATGGGTCGGGCTCGACCAGCTTGCGCAGGCGCGAGACCTGCACGTCGATCGCGCGGTCGAACACCTCGTGGTCGCGCCCGCGTGCGAGCTGCATCAGCTTCTCGCGCGCGAGCGGCTGGCGCGGGTGGTCGAGGAACGCGCGCACCAGCGCGAACTCGCCGGTGGTCAAGTGCGTCGTCTCGCCGTCCCTGGCGAGCGTGCGCGCCGCGAGGTCGAGCACGAACGGCCCGAACGGCACGCTCCCCTCGCTCGAGGGCGTCCCCGGTGCGGACCGGTCGCCCTGCCGCCGGAGCACGGCGTGGATGCGCGCCACCAACTCGCGTGGATTGAATGGCTTGGGCAGGTAGTCATCCGCGCCCATCTCGAGGCCGACGATGCGGTCGACCTCCTCGCCCTTGGCGGTCAGCATGATAATCGGCACGCGCTCGCCGGCTCCGCGCAGCCGCCGGCACACGGCGAGCCCGTCCTCGCCCGGGAGCATCAGGTCGAGGACGACCAGGTGCGGCGGGTCGCGCTGCAGCCACTTGTCGAGCTCGCGTGCGTCGGGGAGCGCCCGCACGTCGAAGCCCTGCTCGCCCAGGTAGCGCGTCAGGAGGTCGCGCAGCCGCACGTCGTCGTCGACGACCAAGATGCGGGTCGGGGCGATCCGGGTGTTCATGTCACGAATTGAAACGCACACCGGGCCTTCGAGGCGCGCCGCAGTTGTTGCGAATTGTAACGGCGGGGTCCCGGCGCAACGCGCCGTTGCAATCGGCGGCTGAAGATCGCGGAATCCTGGCGGAGAATCCACATCCAACGGTCGAGTCGCCCAGATTCGAGGGTGACCGCAGAGCCGCCCCCGCCATGACCTCGAAAGGATGCACCATGTCGAACCACACGCTCCTCCGCCGCACCCGTCAAGCCGCGCTCGCGTCGGCGCTCTTCGTCGCCCTTGCCGGAGTCGCCTCGGCGGATCCCGGCCCGCGCGGCGGCATGCACGGCCCCGGTGGGCCGCAAGGTGCGTCGATCGAGGCGGCCATTGCCCACGTCAAGGACCAGCTGGCGCTGAACGCCGACCAGCAAAAGATGTTCGACAGCGCGGTCGCCCAGAATCGGGCGGCGCGCGAAGCCGGGCGCACCGAGATGATTCGCGTGCGCGAGGCGATGAAGGCGGAGCTCGCCAAGCCCGAACCCGACCTCGCGGCCGTGGCCGCGATCGCCGACGCCGCGCGGGCGAAGGGACAGGCGGAGCGCCTCACGGCACGTGGCACCTGGCTCAACCTCTACGGCACGTTCACCGTCGCCCAGAAGCAGGTCGTGCGCGACCATCTGGTGCAACGCCTGGCGCGTCAGGAGGCCCGGCACGAGAGAATGAAGGCGCGTTTCGGCGACAAGGGCTGACGCGCCCAGGCGCGAGGGACCCCCAACGGGCCGGCTTCGTGCCGGCCTTTTTTGCGCTTGCTGCGCCGGAAACGCCGCTTGCGCGTGGCTGATGCAGTGAGGGACGGATGAAGGCGATACTGATTTCTGGAGAGAAACGCTCGATCGAGGCGATCGACATCGACGACCGCGAGGCGATCGCCAAAGTGATCGGATTCGACACGATCGAGTCCGACGCGGTCGGCGCGGACGGCGACCGCCTCTACTTCGACGAGGAGTGCTTCCTGCGTGGGACGGGTGGACGCTTCCAGGTCGACAACCTCATACCGATCTCGGGCAAGGCGATCATCGTCGGCACGACGGGCGATGGCACGGTGCTTCGCGATGCGGCGACGGATCTCGAGAGCCTGCGCGGCCGCATCAGGTACCTTTGACCCGGCGCGGGCGCACCGCTAGCGAGTCCGTCCGGCTTTGACGAACTCGACCGATGCCTGGAACAGCGGCAGATCCTTCTCGTAGTCCGCCGCATCGGCCCGGTCGATCTGGATCCACTCCCGCGTGGTGGCCACGCCGCGAGGCTGGAACGCGACGACGTTCTCGCGCGAGAACTGCAGCTCCGTCGCGGTGGCGACCGGCAGCCTCAGGCCGATGCCGTTGCCGCTGATGCAGGCAAACATCCGGTCGGAGACGAAGTAGGCGTCGAGGCCGCTGATCGTTCTCGCGCTGACGCCGGGAAGCTGCAGCAGCAATGCGTCGAGCCGGGCCTTGCGGCGGGATGCGGGCGTGTCCGTCGTCACGAGGTGTCTGCCTTGTCTGTCATCAGGGGCCGAGCGGATCGGCCGGTGCCGACTCGGTCGCGCGTACTCCGAATGTCGGGACTGCGCGGGGCGGGCGAGCCGGATCGTAACGTATCGTAGCCCTGTTCGGCCGCTCCTGTGAACGACCGCACGAGCAGTGCCGCTGCTAGAATCTGCGCGCAGTCGAGCCGCGCGAGCATGGACCACGCCACGGGCGGCTGCGACCGAACCGAAACAACCACGGGCGACGGCCATCGCCGACACCGCATGACACTGCCTCCGGGACCTGCGCGCGGCGCCGCCGACGCGCACTTCAGTGCCGCGGCCATCGCGGACGACCTGCGCACCGTCCGGGAGCGCGCACCCCTCGTGCACAACGTCACCAATTTCGTGGTGATGCAGCAGACGGCCAACGCGTTGCTGGCCGTTGGCGCGTCGCCGATCATGGCGCATGCCGAGGCGGAGCTCGACGAGCTGCTCGCCTACGCGGGCGCCCTCGTGCTCAACATCGGCACGCTCGACGCGCCGTGGATCCGCGCGATGGAAGCGGCGCTGGCGGCAGCGCGCGCTCGCGCGCTTCCCGTGGTGCTGGATCCGGTCGGCGCGGGGGCCAGCCGACTGCGCACCGACACGGCCATGCGGCTGCTCGGCAGTGGGGGCGTGACGATCCTGCGCGGGAACGCGTCGGAGATCCTTGCGCTCGCGGGGGCCGCAGGCGCCACCAAGGGGGTGGACAGCACGCTTTCCTCGGACGCGGCGCGCGAAGCAGCGCATGGCCTGGCCGCCCGCTACGGCGCTGCGGTGGTCGTCAGCGGCGTGGTCGACTATTGCATCGATCGCACGCGCGAGGTCCGCGTGAACAACGGCGTGGCGATGATGGCCCGGATCACGGGCATGGGCTGCACGGCGTCCGCGCTGTGCGGCGCCTTCGCCGCGGTGCAAGCGGACGCCTTGCACGCCGCCGTCGATGCCATGGCGGTGATGGGCGTAGCCGGTGAGCTCGCATTCGCTGCGGCGCGAGGGCCGGGGACCATGGCGGCGAGTTTCCTCGACGTCTTGCATCACCTCGGTGTAGCCGAGCTGGACCGCGGATTGCGGCTCGAGACGCTGGCGTAGCGCGAGCGCAGCGATGGGGCCACGCGATTTCCATCTTGGCGTCTATCTCGTCACCGACAGGGCAAGCTGCGGTGCGCGCAGCGTGGAAGAGGTGGTGAGCGCGGCGATCGACGCCGGCGTGACGCTGGTCCAGCTGCGCGACAAGAACATCGATGCCCGTCCGATGCTCGCGCTGGGCCGCAGGCTCCTCGAGCTGCTGCGGCCGGCCGGGATCGGTCTGATCGTCAACGACCGCATCGACGTGGCCCATGCACTCGATGCCGACGGCGTGCACATCGGACAGCAGGACATCCCCTACGCGGAGGCGCGGCGCCAGCTGGGGCCGACGAAAATCATCGGCGTCTCGGTCGGAAGCGAGGCCGAGGCGCGGCAAGCGTCGGGCTGGGACGTCGATTACGTCGGGGTCGGCCCGGTCTATCCTACGGCGACCAAGCCGGATGCCGGCATGGCGCTCGGCGCCGACGAGACCGCGCGGCTCGCGAGAATCTCCGGCCATCGCGCCGTCGCCATCGGCGGGATCGACGTCACGAACGCCGCGGCTCTCTACGCGGCTGGTCTCGAGGGCGTGGCCGTCATCTCCGCCATCTGCGCAGCACCCGATCCGGGAGCCGCCACACGGTCGTTCGTCCGCGTAATGCAGAAGCATCTCGCACATGTCGCGGGTTCTTGACGGTGCGCCGGGGTTCCTTGGATGAGGTGGGCGATGGGGCGACGTGATGCCGTTCGTGCGCTTGTCTCACTCGGCGTTGCCGCCGCGTCCTTCCGCGTCGCCGCACAATCCAGGCGGCCGGATCCAGCGCGCATAGCGATTCTCGACGACGCATCGGAAGCTACCCGTCACCAACTCTGGGCCGCCTTTCGCAAGCGCCTGGGCGAACTCGGGTACGTCGAAGGCCGGGACGTATTGATCGAGGCACGCTTTGCCGGAGGCAGCCCTGACCGCCTGGCGTTGCTGGCAGCGGAATTGGTGGCGGGCAAGCCGGACGTGCTCGTGGTGGTTACGACGACGGCTGCAGTAGCCGCAAAGAAGGAGACCTCGAGGATTCCGATCGTTGCGCTCGGGCCGGCGGATCCGGTGAAGTCCGGCCTGGTCATGTCGCTCGCTCGACCCGGCGGCAATCTCACGGGACTTGCACCGAATCAGGCAGAAATCGTCGGCAAGTGGCTCGAACTGCTACACGCGTTGCGACCCGACGCGAAGGCGTTCGTCTACCTGACCGATACCGGGAATCCGGGCGAGATGCTCGTGTATCGGGACCTCGAGCAACGGGCACGTTCGCTCGGATTGAAGTCGCAGGTGATGAACGGAGTCAGTGCCGCGAACGTGGACGAGGCGTTCGCATCGATGCAAACGAGACGTACGGACGCACTCGTCGTTGCCACGACAGCATCGCTTCTCACCCAGCGGCGTCAGATCGTGGATGGCGCTGCGCGCCTGCGCATTCCTGCCATTTACGCGCGTCAGGAGTACGTCGAAGCGGGCGGCCTGATTTCCTATGGAACGGATTCGCTCGTGCTCTTCGCGCGTGCCGCGGACTATGTGAGCCGCATCCTGCGCGGAACGCTACCCGCGGAGCTGCCCTTCGAAATGGCGTCCACGTTCAGACTCGTGTTGAACCTGCGGACCTCGCGCGAACTCGGACTGGTGATTCCCCACGCCGTTCGCATCCGCGCGGACGAGGTGATCGAATAGTCGGATGCCGTGGAGTGCGACCGCCCTTGCGCAGTCTGGCAAGCAGCCACACGCGAGTGGTCGCTCCAGGGCTGGGCGAATCACCCCCCGGCCTTGCGCCGGACGGACGGCGAGGTCGCCCCGAGCGACTGGAAGTGGCCATGGCTCGCCCCCGATTCTGCCCTTGTCGACGGTACGCCGGTCGGACCCCTTTGGCCACCCATCGCACGCAGCGTCATGGAGCGGAGGATCATCGCCTCAACGCACCGTCCACGATCTGCTGCGCCTCGGCGACGAT
This sequence comes from uncultured beta proteobacterium, assembly GCA_963705175.1. Classification (GTDB taxonomy): domain Bacteria; phylum Pseudomonadota; class Gammaproteobacteria; order Burkholderiales; family Casimicrobiaceae; genus VBCG01. The sequence continues at coordinate 140,518 of CAVPJE010000016.1, forward strand.
CGCCTGCAGGTGACGCTCGTCCCTGAAGCTCTCGGCGTAGATCTTGTAGATGTTCTCGGTGCCCGACGGTCGTGCCGCGAACCAGCCGTTCGCGGCGACGACCTTCAAGCCACCGATCGGCGCGTCGTTGCCGGGCGCGCGCGTGAGTTTCGCCGTGATCGGCTCGCCGGCGAGCGTCGCCGCGGTCACCGATTCCGGCGCCAGCTTGCCGAGCTTCGCCTTCTGTTCCGGCGTGGCGGCGGCATCGATGCGCGTGTACAGCGGGGTGCCGAACTCGGCAGCGAGATCCTGGTAGTGCTCACCGGGGTCCCTCCCGGTGCGCGCGGTGATCTCCGCGGCGAGCAGGTTCATGATCAGGCCGTCCTTGTCGGTCGTCCAGACGGTGCCGTCGCGCCGCAGGAAGCTCGCGCCGGCGCTCTCCTCGCCGCCGAAGCAGAACGAGCCGTCGAACAGTCCCGGCGCGAACCACTTGAAGCCCACCGGTGTCTCGCAGAGCTTGCGGCCGAGCTTTGCGACCACGCGGTCGATCATCGAGCTCGACACCAGCGTCTTGCCGACGGCGGCCAACGCGGGCCAGCGCTCGCGGTGCGTCAGCAGGTACTGGATCGCCACCGCGAGATAGTGGTTGGGGTTCATCAGCCCGGCCGAGGGCGTGACGATGCCGTGGCGGTCCGCGTCCGGATCGTTGGCGAACGCGACGCGGTAACGGTCCTTCAGTTCGACGAGGCGCGCCATCGCGTACGGGCTCGAGCAGTCCATGCGGATCCTGCCGTCGTGATCCACCGTCATGAACGCGAACGTCGGATCGATCGCCGGATTCACGACCGCGATGTCGAGCCCGTAGACGGCGTTGATCGGCTCCCAGTAGGGCGAGCCGGCGCCGCCCAGCGGATCCACGGCAAGCTTGAGCCCAGCCGCGCGGATCGCCTCCATGTCTACGACGTTGCGCAGGTCCTCGACATAGGGCAGCACCAGGTCCGTCGGCCGGGTCGTCGCTGCGTCGCCCGACACCCGCTTGACCCCGCGGTTGCCCGCGCGCAGCAGTTCGTTCGCACGACTCTCGATCGCGCGCGTCACCTGCGTGTCCGCCGGGCCGCCGTCGGGCGGGTTGTACTTGAAGCCGCCGTCTTCGGGCGGGTTGTGCGACGGCGTGACGACGACGCCGTCGGCGAGATGCTCTCGACGACCGCGATTGTGGACGAGGATCGCGCGCGACACGACGGGCGTGGGGGTCACGCCGTCGTCGCGCTGGATCACGGTCTCGACGCCGTTGGCGGCAAGGACCTCGAGGGCGGTGCGCTGCGCGGGGCCGGACAGCGCGTGCGTGTCCTTGCCCATGTACAGCGGGCCATCGATGCCCGCGCCCCGCCGGTGCTCGCAGATCGCCTGCGTGATCGCGAGGATGTGCGCTTCGTTGAACGATCCCCGCAGCGACGAGCCGCGATGCCCGCTGGTGCCGAAGGCGACCTGCTGCACAGGGTCGGCCATGTCGGGCGCCCGGCCGTAGTACGCCTCCTCGAGTTGGTTCAGGTCGACAAGCAGACTCTTCGGTGCCGGTTTGCCGGCGAGCGGCGAGATAGCCATGGATGGCGAGGCCTTTCGCGGTTGGCGGCGAACGCATCGCAGCGCACGCCAGCTTGACTCCTGTGGGCAAGCTTACTGCGCACGAATGGACGGGGATAGCCTACTTGCGCAAGGTCCACGCGCTTCCCGCGCAGGGTCGACAATTCCGGCAACAATGCCGCGCCGTATCCCGCGAACGGCGGCGTGGGGCGTACCCTCGAGTCAGGCACGGACGCCGCCGGCGATCAGTGCGGCCGCCGCGGCGGCGAGCGCATCGGGCACGACCGGCTTCGGCAGGAGCGCGAGCCCGGCGGCGCGCACGGCCTGCGCCGCGGAGAGACTGGTGTCGCCGGATACGACGAGTGCCGGCACGCGGGCACCGATCTCGTGGCGCATCGTGGCCACGGCATCGAGGCCGCTCGCGTCACGCTCGAGACACAGGTCGGCGACGATGAGATCGGGATAGCGCGCGAGGCGGGCGAGCTCCGCCAGCGCATCGTCCGCGTCGCGCCCGCCCGCGACGGTGGCGCCCCATGCGGCGAAGAGTGTCCGCATCGCGTCGACGGACGAGACGTCGTCGTCGACCACGGCGACCGTCGAGCCGGCGAGCGCGCCGCCGGTGGCACAGGCGGCGTGGGGTTCCCTGCGCAGCGGGGTGCGCACGCCCGTCACGCGGGGTGCGATCACGCCGAAACGCGATCCGCAGCCCGGCTGCGATGTGAGCGTCACCTCGTGCCCGAGCAGCCGGGCGAGGCGGCGCACGATCGCGAGCCCGAGCCCCATGCCGCGTCCGTTGGGGCTCGTCGTACCCGCGCCGCGCACCTGGAAGAACTCCTCGAAGATGCGTGCGCGGTGCTCGGGCGCGATGCCCGTGCCGGTGTCGACCACTTCGACGACGACGTGATCGCCGCGCCGTCGTGCGCCGATCACCACGCCTCCCGAGCGCGTGTAGCGCACCGCGTTGGCGACGAGGTTGCGCAGGATGCGCGCGAACAGCGCAGGGTCCGTGTCGACGGCGAGACGTGTCGGGACGGCGACGAGCCGGATGCCCTTCAACTCGGCCTGCGGCCTGAACTCGGCGACGAGCGAGCCACAGCAGCGGGGCGAGCGCGACGCGCGATCGGTCCGCCACGAGCGCGCCGGCCTCGAGGCGCGAGAGGTCGATCAGCTGGCCGAACTGGGACTCCAGCGCATCGAGCGCGCCCTGGACACGCCCGACCAGCGCCCGCACGTCGGCGTCGACGGAGCGCGTGGCCAGCGCGGCGACGAACAGGCCGGCCGCGTGCAGCGGCTGGCGCAGGTCGTGGCTCGCCGCGGCGAGCAGTTGCGACTTCGCCCGGTTGGCCGACTCGGCGGCCGCGCGGGCCTCGATCGCCGCGCGCGTCTGCGCCCTGAGCTCGTCGATCAGGTCGACGTTCTCGTAGCGCGTCGCCATCGCCTGCGTGAGCACGTCGTTGACGCGGTGCCCGAACGCCAGCACGAAGCCCAGTACCACGCTCATGACGAGCGCGGTGTCGATATGCACCGGGTCGCCCGACCAGGCGACGCGGACGATCAGCGGCACCAGTGCTGGCAGCACGAACCCGTAGAACGATGGCCTCCAGATCGCGGTGAGGTTCAAGCCGCCGAGCACGACGCCGAACAGGCAGACGATGAGGAGCGCCTGGTGCGCCGGCGAGTCCGGGTACATCGCGACCGCCGCACCGCCCCAGAGGGCGCCGGCGATCGTCGATCCCGCGGCCCAGTAGTGGCCCCAGCGCACCACGGCATCGTCGCCCGGGCGCGCCCGGCGCCACGCGACCGTGAGCCGCCAGCGGGCGAGCTGGTTCACCACGACCAGCGCGACCCAGCACGCCATGATGGTCGGCGGTGTCACGCTCCACATCGCGATGCCGAGGAGCGCCGCGCCGAGCAGCATCGAGAGCGTGGTGCGCGGCAGGCTTGCGTAGGCGAGCGCGACCTGGTCGGCGCGCGCACGCGCGACGAGCGTGGGGGCGACCCCGGCGAGCGGCGGCATCGCGGACGCTGCGCTGGGAATTCAGGAGCGGGCGAAGAGGCTCGTGCCGACACCCCGGCGCGCGAGCTCGGCGATCGCCTGCGCCCGCGTGTGGACGTTCAGCGCGCGCAGGATCGCCGACACGTGCACCTTGACGGTCCCCTCGGAGAGCCTCAGGTCCCGACAGATCAGCTTGTTGGGCTTGCCCTGTGCGAGAAGCGCAAGCACGTCGGTTTGGCGGCGGGTGAGTCCGAGCGCGTCGGGCGCGGTCGCGGTGCCGGGCACCGGCGGAACTGGCGCGCGGGCAAGGTCCGGACGGGGGCAGGTGCGGCCGTCCAGCAGGCGCTCGACCGCGAGCACGAGATCGCGCCCGCTCGCCGTCTTGGCGATGTAGCCGCGCGCACCGGCAGCCAGCGCGGCGTCGACGGTGGCGCGGTCGTGCGTGGCGGAGAGCACGGCGATCGGCAGCCGCGGGAAATCGCGTCGCATCGCGCCCAGCAGTTCGAGTCCGCGAGTGCCCGGCAGCGCAAGGTCCAGCAGCACCAGCGCGCAGTCGGGGTGCGCGGCGAGCATCGCGTAGGCCTCGTCGCGGTCGGCCGCACCGATCACGGAGAGCGACCGATCGCCGCGCGGCAGCAACTGTGCGAGCGCCGCGAGGATGAGAGGGTGATCGTCGACGACGAGGATCTTCATGACCGGCTCCCGCGATCCACGCGCGGGCGCCGGGATTGGCGCCAGACCGCGTGCGGCAGAATCTACAAACGCGGTCGCGGCCGGTAAGCTGGCCGAATCGTCAGGGTGCGGGAACTGATCCTGCTGTGCGCGCGTGCGTCAATCGGACGCAGGGACGATGCGAGCCACTGTTGTGCAGCGCGAGTTCCCGCGGCGCCGATCGCTCGGGGGGTGGTGCTATTCGTGGCGCAATGCGTCGATCGGCGCGAGGCGGGCGGCCTTGCGCGCGGGATAGAAGCCGAAGAACACGCCGATCGCGCCGGCGAAGAGCACGGCGGCGACGACCGCCGTGATGTCGGTCTCGGTGCGCCAGCCGGCGAAGTGGCCGACCGCGAACGTGGCGGCGACGCCGAGGGCGATGCCGATCAGGCCGCCGATGAGCGCGAGCGTCACCGCCTCGACGAGGAACTGCAGCAGGATGTCGCGGCCGCGCGCGCCGACGGCCATGCGCAGCCCGATTTCGCGCGTGCGCTCGGTGACCGACACCAGCATGATGTTCATGATGCCGATGCCGCCGACGATGAGCGACACCGACGCGATCGCGGCGAGCAGCGCGGCCAGCACGCGCGAGGAGGCCTCCTGCGCGGCGAGCACCTCGGCGAGGTTGCGCAGGAAGAAGTCGTCCTCCTGGTTCGGCTGCAGCCGGTGGCGCTGGCGCAAGAGGTCGCGGATCTCCTGCTCGGCGACGGCGAGGTCGGCGCCGTCCTTCACCTTGACCGAGATCGAGTTGACGTTGCGCGACTTGGCGATGTTGCCGCCGAGCACGCGCTTGCGCGCGGTGGAGATCGGGATCAGCACGACGTCATCCTGGTCCTGGCCGATCATGCTCTGGCCCTTGCGCTCCAGCACGCCGATCACTTCGTGCGGCACGCGGCGCACGCGCACGGTCTCGCCGACCGGGTCCGAATCGCCGAAGAGACTGCGCGCCACGGTCTGGCCGAGCAGTACAACCTTGGCGGCGGCGTCGACCTCGCTCTGCTCGATCGGCTTGCCCGACGCGACGGGCCAGCCGCGCGCGACCAGGTACTCGGGGGAAACGCCGATGATCGAGCTCGCCCAGTTCGCGTTGCCGAACACGATCTGCCCGGATCCGCGCAGCTGGGGCGCCGACGCCTCGATGCTCGGGATCTCGCGCTGCAGCGCGTAGCCGTCCTCCTCGGTGATCGTCTGCTGCGTGCCGGATCCCATGCGCACGCCGCCCGACGAAACCGTGCCCGAGAGCACGATGATCAGGTTCGAGCCCAGGCTCTTGATCTGGTCCTCGACGCGGGCCTGGGCGCCGGCGCCCACGCCGACCATCGCGATCACCGCGGCGACGCCGATGATGATGCCGAGCATCGTCAGTGCCGAGCGCATCTTGTTGACGCGCAGCGCCGCGAGCGCGACGCGAAGGGTGGCGAGGAAGTCCATGCGTGTCGGCCGGCGATGGTGCCGCTACGCCGCGACCCGATGGGTCCGGGCCAGCGCCGCAGCCGCGTCCTGCGGCACGTTCGGCGTGTCCGAGACCACGAGGCCGTCGCGGAAGGCGAGCAGCCGCGACGCGAACGCCGCGATGTCGTGCTCGTGCGTCACCAGCACCACGGTGATGCCGGTGCGGTTCAATTGCTGCAGCAGCGCCATCACCTCGAGGCTGGTCGCCGAGTCGAGCGCGCCGGTGGGCTCGTCGGCGAGGATCAGCTTCGGATCGTTGACGAGTGCGCGGGCGATCGCCACCCGCTGCTGCTGGCCGCCGGAGAGCTGCGCGGGGTGATGGTGCTCGCGTGACGAGAGGCCCACGGCTGCCAGCGTCTCCCGTGCCTTCGCGTGCCGAGCCGCCGCCGGCATGCCGGCGTAGACCAGCGGCAGCTCGACGTTCTCCAGCGCGCTCGTGCGCGGCAGCAGGTTGAACTGCTGGAACACGAAGCCGATCTTGCGATTGCGGATCGCGGCGAGCGCGTCCGGGGTGAGCCCCGCGATGTCCTCGCCTTCGAGCCGGTAGCGTCCGGACGTCGGCGCGTCGAGGCAGCCGATCACGTTCATGAAGGTCGACTTGCCGGAGCCCGACGGACCCATCACCGCCACGAACTCGCCGGCGTCGATGTCGACACTCACGCCGGCGAGCGCGTGCACGTCGGTCTCGCCCATCCGGTAGACCTTGGTGAGTTCGCGGATCTCGATCAGCATCGCGGCGGCCCTAGAACGGCAGGCGGGGTCCGCTGGCGGATGGCCGGGACGCCGCCGCGATAGCCACCGTTCCGACGATCACTTCGTTGCCCTCGGCGAGCTCGCCGCCGCTGACCTCGGTGGCGTTGCCGTCCGTGAGGCCGGTGCGCACGCGCACCTCGACCGGCTTGCCGTCCCTGACGAGGTAGACGCGTCCGCTGCCGCCGACGCTGCCTCGACCCGTCTCGGCGGCGACCATCTCGGCGTACTTCTTCTGCTGCTCGGGACCGAGGATCGCGTTGATCTTCTGGCGCAGGTCGACGCGGGCCCGCTCGCTGCGCTGGCGGCGATCGGCCTCGGGCAGGTCGCGCAGCTCCATCATCCGGTTGCGCAGCTCCGCGAAGATCTCGTCCACGCGCGCCTGCTGCGCGGCGTCGAGCTTGAGCTCCTCGACCAGCCGTTGCCGGCGGGCCTGCGCGTCGCCCGGCCGGCGCCCGGCCCGGGGTGGCGGCGACCGGCGCCGGCTCGTCCTTGCCGTTGGTGACGCCGGCCGGGCGGAAGCGCAGCGCGGCGTTGGGCACCTTGAGCACGTTGTCGCGCTGGTCGGTGACGATGCGCACGTTGGCGGTCATGCCGGGCACGAGCGTGAGCGAGGGGTTCTGCGTGCCGACGACCACGGTGTAGGTGACGACGTTCTGCACGCTCTGCGCCGCCTTGCGGATCTGCGTCACGCGCCCCTGGAAGGTGCGACCGGGGAACGCGTCGACGGTGAACGAGACCGGCTGGTCGGAACGAATGCGGCCGATGTCCGACTCGTCGATCGCCACCTCGACCTGCATCTCGCGCAGGTCCTGCGCGATCGTGAAGAGCGTCGGGGCATTGAGGCTCGCCGCGACGGTCTGCCCGGCGTCGATCTGGCGCGAGATCACGACGCCGTCGACCGGCGCGGTGATGCGGGTCTTGTCGAGCTCGTTGCGCGCCGAAGCGAGCGCCGCTTCGCGCTGCTTGACCACCGCGGACGCGTTCGCGACCTGCGCGTCGGTCGACTTCACCTGGGCCTCGACCGTGCGGATCGTCTCCGCCGCGGTCTGCTCGGCGAACACGGCCTTGTCGCGCTCCGCCGGCGAGATGAAGCCCTTCTGCACCAGCGACTCCTTGCGGTCGAGCTCGCGCTTCGCATCGTCCCAGGCGAGCCTCGCGCGCAGGAGCTGCGAGCGCTGCGCGGCGGTGTCGCTCTGCCGCTGCAGGAACGCGGTGCGGGCCGCCTCGAGGTCGGCTTCCGCCTGCCGCACGCGGATCTCGTAGGTCTCGGGGTCGATGCGGGCGAGGAGCTGCCCCTGCTTCACCGGGCTGTTGAAGTCGGCGAAGAGCTCCTTCACCTGGCCGGAGATCTGCGAGCCGACCAGCACGGTCTTCACCGCCGAGAGCGTGCCCGAGGCGGAGACCGTCGCCGTCAGGCTGCCGCGTTCGACCTTCGCGAGGCGGTACTCGCGGCGCGGCGCTCGCCTTGCCGTAGCTGGTCCAGCCCCACCATGCGGCGGCGGCCAGGAGGGCGAGCGATACGGCGACGAGCCAGCGGGGGACGCGGCGACGCGGGGAGTCGGCGGGCATGGAACCGTTCGTTGTGCTCTTGTGGGGTCTACAGCGCGCCGGCGGGCCCGCGGCGCGTGACTTCAGCCGTTGCGGGCGAAGGCTTCCTTCTGCTGTTCGGCGACCTCGCGGCGCAGCGTGCGCAGGCGGGTCTCCACCACCGAGTGCTCGTAGAAGTTGGCGTCGCCGGCCTTGACCGCGAGCTCCATCTGCACGATCGCCGCGCGCAGGTTGCCGTGCCACGCGTAGTACTCGCCCTGGTGGTAGTGGTGCTTGGTCTTGCTGCCGAGCGCCGAGTAGGCGCGGGCGGCGTGCCGGTGCAGCGTGCCGTCGCCCGAGAAGCGCAGCAGATCGCGTTCCGCGGCCGCGGCGGCCTCGGCATGGCGGCCCGCCCGGATCAGCGCGTCCGGGTAGTCGTAGACCAGCTGCATCTTGTTCGGGTAGCGCTGCAGCGCGGACTCGATGCGGCGGATCGCGGCGTCGTGCTCGCCGTTCTCGAGCAGCACGTGCGCGCCGATCGCCTCGATCATCGGGTGCGGCGGGGCGATGCGCTCGACCTTGGCGAGCTCCGCCTTGGCGCGTTTCAGGTCCTTGGCGCGCAACAGCGACGCGACCAGGCCGTAGCGCACGGCGACCTCGCTGTTGTACATCTTCTCGGCGAGCGCCGTCTCGAAGAACTTGACCGCCTCGCGCGCCTCGCCCTGGTAGCTTCGCAGCAGCGCGCGGACCATGTGGAAGTCGATCGAGTCGGTGACCTGCCGGTAGGGCAGGGGCTCGGCGCGGCCCTGAGCCTCGGCGATGCGCTCGAAGGTGATCGGGTGGGTGCGCAGGTAGGACGGCGCCGAGCCCTCGAGGAAGCGGCTGCTCCGCTGCAGCTTCTCCATGAACGTGGCGGTGGCGTGCGGATCGAATCCGGCGGCGACCAGCCGCTGGAAGCCGATGCGGTCGGCCTCGTACTCGAATTCGCGGGTGTAGTTGAGCCGGCTCTGCAGCGCGAGCGCCTGCGAGGTCGCGATCGCCGCCTGCGCAGCATCGCCCGACGAGGCGCCCCCGGCCCGGGCGGCGAGCATGGCCACCGCGAGCGCCGCCAACGACATCAGCAGGCCGTCCTGCTGGCCCTGCAGCTGGCGTGCAATGTGCCGCTGCGTGACGTGCGTGATTTCGTGCGCGAGGACGCTCGCGAGCTCGGACTCGGTCTGCGCGAGCAGGATCAGTCCGGTGTTGACGCCGATGTACCCGCCGGGCAGCGCGAAGGCGTTGATCGATCCGTCCCCGACGGCGAAGAAATCGAAGTCCTGCTTGGCGTCCGGCGACACCGACACCAGCCGATTGCCGAGTTCGTTCAGGTAGTCGTTGACCTCGGGGTCGTTGAGGATGCCGCCCTGCGCGCGGGCCTCCCGCACGATCGCCTCGCCGAGCTTGCGCTCCTGCGCGGGGGATAGCTTGACCTGCGAGATGTCACCGAGGTCGGGCAGCGCCTGGGCGTGTGCCGCGCCGACGGGCGGCAGTGCTCCGGCAGGCGGAAACGCGAGCGCGAGCGCCACGAGCGCCGCCACGAGGCGGCGAGGGGTGCGGGGAGGTTGGCGAGGCGTCTGCAACGTCGGTTCGGGACCCTGGGCGGGCCCGGCGTGGTGGGTGCCTCTGATAAGATTGCCTTTCGGCCGCGCAAGTTCACTGCGGAAGCGTCTCGCGTGGCCGACATCGAATGCCGCGCACCGCCAGGACCCCCAAGAAAACGGCATCGCGAACGGCGGTGCGACCGTCCGTCGACCATTTTACCCACTTCGATGCGGCCGGCGCCGCGCACATGGTGGACGTGGGGGACAAGGTTGTAACGAGGCGTGTCGCCCGGGCGGGTGGCCGCATCGTGATGCAGCCCGACACGCTCGCATTGATCGCCCGCGGGGACGCGAAGAAGGGCGACGTGCTGGGGGTCGCGCGCATCGCGGCGATCCAGGCGGCCAAGCGCACGGCCGACCTGATCCCGCTCTGCCATCCGCTGCCGCTGACGCGGGTCGCGGTCGACTTCGCCCTGGACCGGACGGCCCACGCGGTGACGATCGAGGTGACGGCGGAGACGCTGTCCCGCACCGGCGTCGAGATGGAGGCGCTCACCGCGGCGGCGGTCGGGCTCCTCACGGTCTACGACATGTGCAAGGCCGTCGACCGGGGCATGCGGATCGAGTCCGTGCGGCTGCTCGAGAAACTGCGGCGGCAAGTCGGGTCATTTCGTCGCGGACGGGGACTGACCCTGCGCCGGGAACCTGGCGCCGACCCAGCCCCGTCCAAACCACCGGAGAGACGCGATGTTCGTGAACCATGACGACTGCCCGCTCGAGGACCTCGGCGGCGGCGTGCGCCGCCGCATCCTCGCGCACGCGGGCGGCCTGATGCAGGTCGAGGTGCACTTCGACGAGGGCGCGGTCGGGCCGCTGCACAGCCATCCGCACGAGCAGCTGACCAACGTGCTCTCGGGCGAGTTCGAGTTCACGATCGGCGACGAGACCCGCCTCGTGCGGGCCGGCGACACGCTCTACAAGCGCCCCGGCATCGTGCACGGGTGTGTCTGCCGCAAGGCCGGCGTGCTCCTCGACACGTTCACGCCGCAGCGGCAGGACTTCCTACAGGGCTAGCCGACCGCAATGCACCTCTCCGAAAGCACGCTCTCCGCACTTCCGCCGAGTGTCGCGGGACCCGCTCGCCGGCCCGCCGGCGTGGGCATCGTTCACCTCGGCCTCGGCGCGTTCCACCGCGCCCACCAGGTCGCCTACACCGACGATGCGCTGCTGCACGCCGGGCCTGCGGCGGCAGGCATGGGCATCTGCGCGGTGAGCCTGAAGACGCCGGGCGCTCGTGACCGCCTGGCGCCGCAGGACGGCCTCTACACGCTGATCGAGAAGAGTCCCGAGGGCGTGCGCCGGCGCGTGCTGGGCAGCCTGGTCGAAGTCCGGTTCCTCGGCGCGGAGCGGCACGAGGTGCACGCGCGCCTCGCAGCGAAGGAGACCGCGATCGTCTCGCTGACGATCACGGAGAAGGGCTATGGCCACGACCCCGCGACCGGAGCGTTGAACCCCGCGCATCCCGGAAATTGCGCCGGACCTTGCCGATCTCGTCGCATCCCGCGCAGCGCGGTCGGGCCTCATCACCGCCGCGCTGGACGCGCGGCGACTCTCGCACGGCACGCCGTTCACCGTGCTCTGCTGCGACAACCTGCCGCACAACGGCAAGCTCGTGCGCGGCCTCGTGCTCGAGTTCGCTCGCCGCCGCGACGAGGCGCTCGCGCACTGGATCGACCGGCACGTGACGTTCCCGTCGACGATGGTCGACCGCATCGTGCCGGCGACCACCGACGCCGACATCGCCGAGAACGACGCCGTGCTCGGTTTGATCGACGCGGCGCCCGTGGTCTGCGAGCCGTTCCGGCAGTGGGTGATCGAGGACGCGTTCGTCGCCGGCCGCCCGCCGTGGGAGGCGGCAGGCGCCGAGCTGGTCGACGACGTCGCGCCGTTCGAGGCGATGAAGCTGCGGCTGCTCAACGGCAGCCACTCGGCGCTCGCCTACCTGGGCTACCTCGCGGGACACGAGTTCATCTATCAGGTGGCGAGCGAGCCGGCGTTCGCGACCTTCATGCGGGCGCTGATGGGCGAGGCGGTGCCCACGCTGCGCGTTCCGGCGAGCGTCAACCTCTCCGCTTACCGCGACACGCTCGCGAAGCGCTTCGTCAACCCGGCGCTGCCGCACCGCACGAAGCAGATCGCGATGGACGGCTCGCAGAAGCTGCCGCAACGCCTGCTTGGCACGGTGCGCGACTGCCTGGCTGCGGGAAGGCCGATCACGCGGCTCGCGCTGGCCGTCGCCGCGTGGATGCGCTACGTCGGCGGCCGCGACGAGTCGGGCCGCACGATCGAGGTCGCCGATCCGCTCGCCTCGACGTTCGCGTCGATCGCCGACGCCCATCGCGGCGACCCTGCCGCGCATGCCCGTGCGCTGCTCGGCGTGACCGCGGTGTTCGGCGACGACCTGCCGCAGGATCCGCGCTTCACCCGGCCGGTGACGGCCTGGCTGGAGTCGCTGCACGCCCACGGCGCGGCGCGCACCGTGCGGGACTGCAACGCGCGGCCGTGACGCACCGGCGGCCAGGACGAACCCCGAACTCCGCAGATCGACGATGAAACCCATCGACCTCCATCCCGACCGCCTGTTCCCCGCCGATCCCTCGGTCCGCGACCTCGCGCGCGCGCTCTACGCGACGGTGCAAGGACCTGCCGATCGTCTCGCCGCACGGCCACACCGATCCGCAGTGGTACGCGGACGACCCGGCGTTCCCCGACGCCGCGGGGCTCCTCATCACGCCGGACCACTACGTCTTCCGCATGCTCTACAGCCAGGGCATCCCGATGGAGGACCTCGGCATCCCGCGCCGGGACGGCAAGCCGGTGGAGCAGGACAGCCGCAAGATCTGGCGGCTGTTCGCGTCGAACTACCATCTGTTCCGCGGCACGCCGACGCGCATGTGGCTCGACCACGCGTTCCGCACGGTGTTCGGCATGGAGGAGCGGCTGTCGGCGGAGAGCGCCGACCGCTACTTCGACCGCATCAATGCCGCACTCGCCACGCCGGCGTTCCGTCCGCGCGCGCTGTTCGAGCGCTTCAACATCGAGGTGATCGCGACGACCGAGTCGCCGCTCGATCCGCTCGCGCACCACCGCAAGATCCGCGACAGCGGCTGGAAGGGCAGGGTGATCACCGCCTACCGGCCCGACCCGGTCGTCGACCCGGAGTTCGAGGGCTTCCGCGACAACGTCGCGCAACTCGGTGCGCTGACCGGCGAGAACACCGCGACGTGGTCGGGCTATCTCGCCGCGCACCGCAATCGCCGCGCGTTCTTCAAGTCGATGGGCGCGACCTCGACCGACCACGGGCACCCGACCGCGCGCACCGCCGATCTCGCGCCGGCCGAGTGCCAGCGCCTGCTCGACCGGGCGCTCGCCGGCACGATCGACGCCGCGGAGGCCGAGTTGTTCCGCGCGCAGGTCCTGACCGAGATGGCGACGATGAGCGTCGACGACGGCCTGGTGATGCAGATCCACCCGGGCAGCTTCCGCAATCACAACCCGCAGCTGTTCCGCGACTACGGCCGCGACAAGGGCGCCGACATCCCCACGCCCACCGACTACGTCCACGCGCTGCGTCCGCTGCTGGGCAAGCTCGGCAACGAGCGCAACCTGACGGTGATCCTGTTCACGCTCGACGAGACGAGCTACTCGCGCGAGCTGGCGCCGCTCGCCGGCCACTACCCGATCCTCAAGCTCGGTCCGTCGTGGTGGTTCCACGACAGTCCCGAAGGGATGCTGCGCTTCCGCGAGCAGGTGACCGAGACCGCGGGCTTCTACAACACCGTCGGCTTCAACGACGACACCCGCGCGTTCCTGTCGATTCCGGCGCGGCACGACGTCGCGCGGCGCATCGACTGCCGCTTCCTCGCGACGCTGGTGCGCGAGCACCGCCTCGGCGAGGACGAGGCTTTCGAGCTCGCGCCCGAGCTCGCCTACGTGGGCTCGCGCCCGAACTCGCCTACCACCTCGCGAAGCGCGCCTACAAGCTCTACCGTTCGGGAGGTACCCGTGCTGCAACTGTCGTCGAGCCGCCTTTGCATCGGGCTCCTGATGCTGCTGCCGCTGGCGGCGCTGGCGCAGCCGCTCTCCGCGATGACTTCGCAAGCGGTCAACGTGCGCGCGGGCCCCGATCCGGTCTTTCCCCTGGTCGCGTGGCTGCCCCGGAGCGAGCCGGTTCGCATCGTCGGCTGCCTTCGCGGGTCGCCGTGGTGCGACGTCGTCGCGGGCCGGACTCGCGGCTGGGTCCACTCCCGCTATCTTGCCGGTGTCGTCCGCGCACGCATGCCGGACATCGAATTCTCGGTGGCGGACTACTGGAGCGCCCACTATCAGCGCCGTCGCTGGTACCCGAGCCTGTCGGGCTGGGTCGAGTGGGAGTCGCCGTCGTTCACGCCTCCGCCGGTGCCGCCCGGAGGACTGTTCCGGTCGCGCTGACCCTGGGAACTGGTGTGAAGTCGGGAGGATGCGTCGCCCTCGTTCCCGCGCGGAGCGGTCAGGCGAGGACGCGGATGGTGCGGAAGCCCACCTCGATCAGCCCGCGCGGCTCGAGGGGCGCGAGCACACCGTCGTTCTGGTCCATGGGCGGTGCGATCCAGTGGTCCGCAAACCGACACCTCGCGCCAGGTCCACCGGCGACACTCGCGGCCCGTGGCCGTTCGGAGCGGCGTGGAGTCGAGGGGAGGCGTTGCGGCGAACATGAACAGCGGTTCGGCGGCGACATCGCCCCGGCGGGCACGTTTCGTCCATCGCGCGGCCCGAGCTGTTGGTGCAAACTGTCGCCCGCGCGGCGCGGGCGAACCGCTCCAGAGCGTCACGAAAGGGGAAACCATGCACTTGACACTGTGGCGCGGGGTGGCGGTTGCCGGCCTCGCATTCGCCTCGACCGCCGCTGCGCAGCCCGCCGACCGCATCTGGACCGGTGGCACGATCCTGACGATGAACGACCAGGCGCCGCGCGCCGAGGCGGTCGCCGAGCGCGGCGGCCGCATCGTTGCCGTGGGTGCCCGCAACGACGTGCTCAAGCTGCGCGGCGCCAACACGCAGGTAATCGACCTCGCGGGCCGCGCGCTGCTGCCGGGGTTCTTCGACGCCCATGGCCACGTGACGCTCGGCGGCCTGCAGGCCCTGTCGGCCAACCTGCTCGCGCCGCCCGACGGCGACGTGAAGGACATGGCGTCGCTGCTGCAGACCCTGCGCGACTGGATCGCGGCCAACGAAGCGGCGGTGAAGAAGGTCAACCTGATCGTCGGCTTCGGCTACGACAACTCGACGCTGGCCGAACGGCGCCACCCGACGCGCGACGATCTCGACAGGGTCTCGCGCGACGTGCCGATACTCCTCGTGCACCAGTCGGCGCATCTCGCCGCCCTCAACTCGAAGGCGCTCGAGGTCGTCGGGTTCACGGCAGACACCCCCGACCCGGCAGGTGGCGTGATCCGGCGCAGGGCGAGCAGCCAGGAGCCGGACGGCGTCCTCGAGGAAACCGCGATGCAGGTGGCGGCGCTGAAGCTCCTGGGCCAGGTGGGTGCCGACGGCGTGAAGACGTTCTTCAAGGCCGGCACGGAACTGTGGGCGCGCTTCGGCTACACCACCGCGCAGGACGGCGGCTCGACGCCGGGCAGCGTGGCCGCGATGCGGCAGGTTGCCGCGGAAGGCGAACTGAAGATGGACGTGGCCTCGTACCCGCTGCTCGCGATCGACCGCGAGTTCGTCAAGGCCAACGCGAGCCGCGAGTACGCCAACCGATTCCGCGTCGCCGGCGGCAAGATCGTCATCGACGGCTCGCCGCAGGGCTTCACCGCCTGGCGCGATCGTCCCTACTACAAGCCGGTCGGCAACTACCCGTCCGGCTACAGCGGCTATCCGTCCGCGATGCCGGAGGACGTGGTCAGCCTGCTCACCTGGGCCTACGCCAACGACGTCCAGGTGCAGACGCACGCCAACGGCGAAGCGGCGTCCGACGCGCTCATCGCGGGGCTGACGGTCGCGCAACTGAAGCACGGCGGGAAAGAACCTGCGGCCCGTGCTCATCCACGGCCAGTTCATGCGCGAGGACCAGGTCGATGCCTACAAGCGCCTGAACGTGTTCCCGTCGCTGTTCCCCATGCACACCTTCTACTGGGGCGAGTGGCACCTCAACCAGACCGTGGGCCCGGAGCGCGGGCAGAACATCTCGCCGACCGGCTGGGTGCGCCAGCGCGGGATGATCTTCTCCACGCACCACGACGCGCCGGTGGCGTTCCCGGATTCCATGCGGGTCTTGGACGCAACCGTGACGCGGCGGGCTCGCGGGACGGGCCGCGTCGTCGGTCCGCAGCATCGCGTCGACGTGATGACCGCGCTCAAGGCCATGACGATCTGGCCCGCGTATCAGCACTTCGAGGAGAATCGCAAGGGCTCGATCGAGGTCGGCAAGCTCGCGGACTTCGTCATCCTGTCCAAGGACCCGACCCGCGTCGCGCCCACGTCGCTCGCGCAGCTCAAGGTGACCGAGACGATCAAGGAGGGGACGACGATCTTCGCGCTCGACGCGAAGGAGCAGCGCAAGGCCGAGCTCATGCTGAAGCCCGGGCCCTCGGGCGACGACGTCTTCGCGCGCGCGATCCGGACCCTCGCCGTCTATCGCGACTACGAGCGCCTGCCTGCCTTCATGCAAACGCCGGCGGTGCTGCGGCACCTCGCCAGCATGCCGCATCGAACGTCGTGCACGGCGGCTGCACTCAACGAACTGGTAGCGACCATGGCGGCGGGCGTGCCGCGGGTCGCCCACTAGCAGCACGATCGGCGGGCGGGCACGGAAAGCGGCCGCGCGAACGGCACGCCGCCTGGACCGCGACGGTCAGCCGAGCACGCGGATGTTGCGGAAGCCCACCTCGATCAGTCCCTGCGCCGCGAGACGGCCGAGCAGGGTGCTCAGGCGTTGCCGGGAGAGGCCGACCATGCTCGCGAGCTCGACCTGCGACAACGGGAGGTCGACCGGCCCGCTCGTCGGCAGGTCGTCGCGCCAGAGCGGCGGCGATGCTCTCCAGGCGCCGACGCAGGCGCTCCTCCGACGGCAGCCCATGGAGCTCGGCGACGGACCCGAACACGCGGGCATAGCGCTCGAGCAGGAGCGCCATGAAGGCACGGTAGTGGCGCGGCTCCTCGTCGACGATGCGCTCGAACTCGGCCGCGGACAGGAACAGCGCGCGGACGCGCGTGTCGGCGATCGTGCTGCCGATCGTGGGTTGGCCCGCGAGCGTGGCGTAGTCGCCGCACCAGAATCCGCGTCCGCCGACGTGGACCGGCGCGTCGCGCCCGGCCGCCAGGCGTCGCGTCGCGCGTATCCGGCCCTCGAGCACGGCATACAGTCCCTTGGGCGGTGATCCTTCCTCGATGAGGTAGTCGCCCGGCTCGAAGCGAACGACGATCGAGCGCTGCACGATCAGCTGCTGCAGCGCGGGGTCGAGTGCGCCGAACCAGCGGCCCTGCTGCAGGAACTCGAGAATGGGACCGCGATCGTCCACGGGCCGTCGCTTCAACCCAGCACGCGGATGCTGCGGAAGCCGGTCTCGATCACGCCGCGGGCTTCGAGGCGGGCCAGCAGTGCGGAGAGCGTCTGCCGCGAGACCCCGACCATCGTCGCCAGTTCCGCCTGCGACACCCGGATACTGACCGGACCCGCATCCGCGGCATCGCCCCGGCGCACGTGCGCGAGGTCCAGGAGACGCGTACGCAGCCATTCCTCGGGGGCGAGCCCCTGTGCCTCGACCAGGTAGCGGTACATGTGGGCGAAGCGATCGGTCAGGCCACGGGCGAACTCCCGGTAGTAGCCGGGATCGTCGTCGACGATGCGCTCGAACGCCGCCAGCGGCAGGAAGAGCGCGCGGACCGGCGTGATCGCGACGATGCTGCCAATGCTCGGTGCGCCGCCGGACAGCGTGCCATAGGTGCCGAACCAGTATCCGGCCGCGCCGACGTCGACCAGCACCTCGCGCGCGTCGCCGACCCGCCGCAGCAGGTGCACCTGGCCGTCGAGGACGGCACCCATGCCCTTGCCGGGCGCGCCCTCGCGAACGATGACCTCGCCCTTGCGGCACGAGCGCACCGTCGAGCACGACAGGATCAGGGCCTGCAGTCGCTCCGAAAGGCGCCCGAACCACGCGCCCTGGCGAAGCACGCCTGCGTCTCTGGCGGAGATGTCCAAGTTTGTCCCACGTCCCCGGCTGGCGTTCGTCGTTGGGCCGGCGCAATCTGAGTCGAGCCTACTGGCAAACCCGCCGGCCGGCAAGGTGATGTGCACGACGCTTCGCGCCGCGAACCGCGGCAGTCCGTCGACGCTGGTTGCTACGCGGTCGCCGCCCGCGGCGCCGGTCCCGATGCGAGGAAGCGCCAGTCGGTGCGCCGCGATCGCGTCGATCCACCACGCCAGCGCCTTGCCCGGCCTCGACTCGCGCCACGCGGCCTGTGCCCGCGACGGCGGCCGCGCGGTTTCCAGCGCCTTCACCACCAGCCGGCCGGCCGCCACCTCGTCGGCGGCGAGGTACCACGGGATCGCACCGCAGCCCAATCCCGCCACCTGCGCGGCGAGCTTGGCCGGCAGGTCCGCGACGGTCAGCGTGTCCTGGCCGGTGAGCAGGCCCACGGTGCGCGGCGGCAGCCGGCGCGAACTGTCGGCGGCCACCACCGCGCGGTGCGGCAGGATCGCCGACTCGGGCAGCGGCTCGGCGCGCCTCGCGAGCGGGTGCCGCGGCGCCACGACGAACACCATCGGCACTTCGGCCATGAGCCGCGTGCGGTAGCCGCCGCCCGGCGGCGGGTCGCCGGACGCGCCCAGCACCAGGTCGACGCGGCCCTCGGCGAGCGCATCCCACGCGCCGCCCAGGACCTCCTGCGAGATGCGCAGGCGCGTGTGGGCCGGCGTCGCGCTCCTGGCACTCGGCATAGAAGCGCCCCACGAGCGGCCAGACGCGGGCGAGCGGGACGATCGAGTCGACGGCGACCCGCAGCTCCGACTCCCAGCCGGTGGCGACCCGCTGCACGCGCTGCTCGACTGCGGCGGCTTCGGCCAGGAGCACCCGGCCGCGCTCGAGCAGTTCGCGGCCCGCCGGCGTGAAGCGCGCGCGCCGTCCCTTGCGGTCGAAGAGCAGCACGTCGAGCGCGTCCTCGAGCCGCCGGACCGTATAGGTGATCGCCGAGGGGACGCGGTCGAGCTCGATCGCGGCGGCGGCGAAGCTGCCGCGGCGGTCGATCGCTTCCAGCACCTCCAGCGCTTCCAGGGTCAGCGCCATAATTCAATAATATTTGAATGATGACGTGAAGAGTGTCCGGTTTTTCCGCGCCGGAGGCAACCCTATCATGCAGATCACAGAGCGACGCTGGCCGTAGCAGCCAGCCGATCCCATCAACAGGAGAACAGAATGATCACGATGCGCCGTTCCGACGAGCGCGGCCACGCGAACCACGGCTGGCTCGATTCCTTCCACAGCTTCTCGTTCGCCGACTACTACGACCCCTCCCACATGGGTTTCGGCCCGCTGCGTGTGATCAACGAGGACCGCGTCGAGCCAGGCATGGGTTTCGGCACGCACGGTCACCGCGACATGGAAATCGTGAGCTACGTCCTCGACGGGCAGCTCGAGCACAAGGACAGCATGGGCACCGGCTCGATCATCGTGCCCGGCGACGTCCAGCGCATGAGCGCCGGCAAGGGCGTGCTGCACAGCGAATTCAATCCTTCGCGCGAGCGCAAGGTGCACTTCCTGCAGATCTGGATCGAGCCGGCGGTGCGCGGCATCGCGCCATCCTACGAGCAGGCGAACGTTCCGTCCGACGCGAAGCGCGGCCGGCTTGCGCTGATCGCCGGTCCCGAAGGGTCGGGCGCCGCGGTGGCGATCCACCAGGACGCGAAGCTCTTCGCCACCCTTCTCGACGGCACCGAGCGCGTGACGCATACGCTCGCGCCCGGACGCCGTGCGTACGTGCACGTCGCCCGTGGTCGCGTGCACGCCAACGGCCAGGCGCTCGCCGCGGGCGACGCGGCGAGGTTCGAGGGCGAGACCTCGATCGCGCTGGAGCGCGGCGAGGCGGCCGAAGTGCTGCTGTTCGATCTTCCCTGATTGCTTCCGGGCGCGGCCAGGGTCGCGCCTTCCACCGCGTTTTCCCCATTACCCAGCCTCAACCCACTCAGCAAAGGAGCATCAGCATGACCGCAAGCAAGGACTTGGCAGCACTCGTCGGGCGCATCCTGCTCGGGATCGTCTTCATTCCCGCCGGCTTCGGCAAGATCGGGGGCTTCGCGGGCACGGCCGGCTACATCGCGAGCAAGGGCCTGCCGCTGCCGGAAGTCGGCGCCGCGATCGCGGTCGCCGTCGAGATCGTCGCGGGCATCGCGCTGCTGCTGGGCTGGAAGACGCGCTGGGCGGCGCTCGCGCTCGCCGTGTTCACGCTGGTCGCGACGGTCTTCTTCCACGCGTTCTGGGCGGTGCCGCCGGAGCAGCACATGACCCAGTAGCTGATGTTCATGAAGAACATCGGCATCGTCGGCGGCCTGCTCGCTTTCTACGCGTTCGGCGCCGGCCGCCTCTCGGTCGACAAGCAGTAGCGCGGCTGCGGCGATCGCGGTCGGCGGGAGGGGCGTGTGCCGCCTCGCCCGCGCCGATAACGCGACGCTATCCGCGTCATTGGCACAAAGCATTGGGCACCGAGGCGCCGTTCGCCTATCCTTGAAGCATGCGCCTGCGGGCGCGCCGTCGCGAAGGAGATCCCATGAAGGCACCGAAGACCAGCGCACCCGTGATCGACACCGGCATCGACGCCAAGGACCGCGCGAAGATCGCGGCAGGGCTCTCGAAGCTGCTCGCCGACACGTTCACCGTCTATCTCAAGACGCACAACTTCCACTGGAACGTCACCGGCCCGATGTTCAACACGCTGCATCTCATGTTCGAGACGCAGTACACGGAGCTGTGGACGGCGACGGACCTGATCGCCGAGCGCATCCGCTCGCTCGGACACTACGCGCCGGCGACGTTCGCCGAGTTCGCGAAGCTCGCCTCGATCAAGGAAACCGACCGGCCAGCCGAAGGCCGAGGAGATGATCCGGCTGCTGGTCGAGGGCAACGAAGCCGTGGTGCGCACCGCGCGCGCGATCTTCCCGGCGGTCGACAAGGCCAATGACGAGCCGACGGCGGACCTGCTGACCCAGCGCATGCAGATCCACGAGAAGAACGCGTGGATGCTGCGCAGCCTCCTCGAGGGCTGATCGTCGCGAGGCCGCGCCCGTCCCCTCGCGGTGCGGGCGGTGCGAGCCGTGCCCGCTGCCGGGCCCTGGCGCGTACGCCCGGCGGGCTCTCCCGCACCGCGGCGTTGGGCCGGTCGCCCGCGATCCGACCGTCCACCAGCTCGACGATGCGGTCGCAGCGGCGGGCGAGCCGCGGGTCGTGCGTGACGATCAGGAACGCGACGCCGCGCTCCTCGTTGAAGCGCCGCATCAGCCGGAAGATGTCGTCCGCCGAGTGCGTGTCGAGGTTGCCGGTCGGCTCGTCGGCAAGCACGAGCGGCGGCGCGAGCGACAGCGCGCGGGCGATCGCGACGCGCTGCTGCTGGCCGCCCGAGAGCTTGCCCGGCGGATGGTCGAGCCGATCGCCCAGGCCCACCTCGCGCAGCAGCTGCCGCGCGGCCTCGCGCCGCTCCGGCGTGACCGGGCCCAGCGCGTTCAGCCCCGGCAGCAGCACGTTCTCCGTGGCGGTGAACGCCGGCAGCAGATGGTGGAACTGGAACACGAAGCCGAGCGAAGTCGCGCGGAAGCGCGTGAGCTCGTCGTCGTCGAGCGTCGCCACCTCGCGACCCTGCAGCCGGTAGGAGCCCGACGTCGGCGACTCCAGGAGCCCGATCAGGTTGAGCAGCGTCGACTTGCCCGAGCCCGACGGGCCGATCAGCGCGGCGAACTCGCCGCGCGCGAGCTCGAGGCCGATGCCGTGCAGCACCTCGGTCTCGACCTCGGTGCCGATGCCGTAGGACTTGTGGATGCCCGAGAGCGCGACGAGGGGCTCGGTCACGTCCGGCCTCGCTTCAGCTGCGAATGGCTTGCGCGGGATCGAGGCGCGCGGCGCGACGCGCCGGCGCCGCCGCCGCGAGCACCCCCGCGACGATCGCGCCGACCACCGTCCACAGGTAGAGCGCGGGATCGATCGAAAGAGCGAAGAGCGGCGTGCCGTCCATGTTGCGCGCGATCTGGCCGAAGATGCGGATCATCACCGTGGCGATCGCGCTGCCGATCAGCGCGCCGATCAGCGCCACCATCGCGCCCTGCAGCAGGAACACGCGCTGGATGCGCCCGCGCGAGGCGCCCATCGCCCGCAGGATGCCGATCTCGCGGCGCTTCTGCACCACCCACACGACGAGCACGCTGGCGATGCCGAGCACGACGACGATCGAGACGAACACGCGGATCGTGCGCGTCGTGATCGTCTGCGCGTTGATCGCCGCGAGCAGCTGCTCGTTGGTCTTCATCCACGAGTCCGCGGTGAGCCCGGTCTCGCGCGCGAGCGACTGCGCGAGGTCCTCGGCGCCGAAGAGCTCGTCGACCGACAGGTCGATCTGCGATGCGCCGCCCGGCAGGTCGAACAGCGCCTGCGCGGTGCGAAAGCCGACGTACACCGCGCGCCGGTTCATGTCCCGGATGCCCAGGTCGACGAGGCCCGTGACGACGTAGGCATCGTCGACCTGCCCCGAGCCGCTGCCGGTGACCAGCCGGAAGCGGTCGCCGACGCCGATGCCGAGGTCGGCCGCGAGGTCCTTGCCGATCACCGCTTCGCCGGGCTGTACGCGGAATTCGCCGGCGACGAGCTTGTCGTCCATGCGGATCACGCGCGTGTAGCGCTCCGGCTGCACGCCCTGCACGGCGACCGACTTGTTGGCGTCGCCCCGCACCGCGAACGCGGGCCCGGAGACGATCGGCGACACTGCGGCGATGCCGGCCCGCCGGTCGAGCAGCGTCTCGAGCGGCTGCCACTGGTCGATCGAGCGCAGGCGCTGCGCGCGTGCCTGCACGCTCGGCAGCACGCCACCGTCCGCGCCGCCGACGCGCTGCGGCACGGCGACTTCCTCGGGCGGACGCAGCACGACGTGCGCCTGCGTGCCGAGCGTGCGCTTGATCGTGTTGGCCTGCAGCCCGTTGACCAGCGCCGTGATGAAGATCACGACCGCGACGCCGATGCCCGCGCCGCCGATGATGAGCCACGTCTGGAAGCGGCCCTCGCGCAGGAACCGCAACGCGACGACGAGCTCGAAGGGCAGCGTCAAGGACGGCTTCCCTCGCGCGCCCGCGCCCGCGTGCCCGGCGGGATGGTCGAGGTCACGACGACGCTCGCCCGCGCTCGAGGCCCTCGCGCACCTCGGCCTCGGTGGTGCTCCTGTGCGCCGAGCTTCACGTCCTGGCGCACGGCGTGGCCGTCGCGCAACACCAGCACCCACGGGGTGCTGGACGCAGCGTCACGCACCGCGCCGGTGGGCACGACCAGCGCGTTCGCCTGGTGGGCGACCGCGACGTCGATCGACACCGTCATGTCCGAGCGCAGGAAGGGCGGGGGCTTCGGCACCGCGAACTTGGCCTCGACCGTGCCGCGCTGGGCGTCGATGCCGGGCGCGAGGTACTCGAGCACCGCCTCGAAGCGCTGGCCGGGGAACGCGTCGGCCGCGGCAAGCGCCTTCTGCCCGATCGACAGCACGCCGAGGTTCTTCTCGTCGATGAGCGCAGTGAGGCGGGTGGCGCCGTCGAGCGCGATCGTCATCAGGCGCTTCGCGGGCTGCACGATGTCGCCGGGCTCGACCGAGCGATCGAGCACGATGCCATTCGCCGGGGCGAGGATGCGGGTCTGATCGAGCTTCGCCTCCGCCGCGGCGCGCGCCGCGCGGGTCTGCGCGAGCTGATCGTCGAGGAGCTGTCGTTCCGCGCCCTCCGGCCGGTTCGCCGTTGCGGTAGCCCGGGCGGTCGCGACCTGGCTCCGCGCGACCTCGACGGCGCGACGGGCTTCGTCGACGCGCGCTTCGGCGACGAACTTGCGGCCTAGCAGGTCCTCCTGGCGGGCGAGATCGCGCTCGGCGACGCGCAGGTTGGCCTCGGCTTGCGTGACGAGCTCCCGCGCGTTCGGCGCGGCGACCTCGCGCCACTGCGCGATCCGGGTCTGCGCCGCGCGTTCCGTCGCCCGCGCCTGCGCGAGCGCCGCCTCGAGCTCGGAGCGCTCGAGCTCGATCAGGAGCGCGCTGGCGGCGACCTTGGCGCCGTCGTCGACCGCGACGCGCTGCACGCGGCCCGTGATCGTGGCACCGACGTCCACCTTGGCCGGCGCAAGCACCCGGCCCGAGACCACGACCGTCTGCGCGAGCCGGCCGCTGCGAACCGGAGCGACGTCGACCAGCGGGGTGTTGCGTGCGTAGAGGAACCAGCCGATCGCCGCGACGAGCGCCAGCACGACGGCGATCGCGAGGGCGAGGCGAGGAGTGCGGGACAGGGCCATGGGCGGCGCCGCCGGCAGGCGAGCCGGCGCGGTGGCGATTATCCCAGATCGGGGCGCGCGATCCGTGATGTGGATCACCGACGCCGCGTCACTCGCGTGCGCGCGTGTCGAGGAGAATCGTCACGGGGCCGTCGTTGACGAGCTCGACCTGCATCATCGCGCCGAACACGCCGGTCGGCACGGGCCTGCCCAGCAGTTGCGCGAGCTCGGCGACGAACGCGTCGAACGCCGGCCGGGCGACTTCGGGTCGTGCCGCGGCCGAGTACGACGGCCGGTTGCCCTTGCGGGTGGAGGCAAACAGCGTGAACTGCGAGACCGCGAGGACGTCGCCGCCGGCGTCCTGCACCGAGCGGTTCATCACGCCGGCGTCGTCGTCGAAGAGGCGCATCTGGACGATCTTGCGGGCGAGCCAGCCGCGGTCCTCGGCGGCGTCGCCGTCGGTCACGCCGGCGAGCACGAGGAGCCCCGGGCCGATTGCGCCGGTGACGCGCCCATCGACCGTCACGCGGGCATGGCGGACTCGCTGGACGACTGCACGCATCGCGCCATGCTAACGCACAACATGGCGCTCGACGCTGGTCACGCGGCCATCCTCGAAGCGGATCGTGGTCACCGTCTGCGGGTCGCCGGGCGCGGGGAGGTAGGTCCAGCGGGCGTGGCGACCGTGCTTCGCGGACGCGGCGTCGGGTGCGCCGAGCTTCGCGAGGACCACGCCTTCGCTCATGCCGGCCTTCACGTACCGGCGCTCGGCGGGATCCCCCGGTGCCTTCGCCTTGTTCGTGCGTGGCGGCGCACGCGCGGCACGTTCGTGCCGTGGCGTGGCCGGCGGTGTCGTCGTCCGCGGGC
This sequence comes from uncultured beta proteobacterium, assembly GCA_963705175.1. GTDB lineage: Bacteria > Pseudomonadota > Gammaproteobacteria > Burkholderiales > Casimicrobiaceae > VBCG01. The sequence continues at coordinate 165,501 of CAVPJE010000016.1, forward strand.
ACGTGCATCTCGACCACCGACACGTTGGCGGGATCGGCCGCGAAGTCGCGGAGCTCCCGCCCGGGCGGGCACGGTGTGCCCTGGTACACGGGTACCCCGCGCTCGCCCGTGCACTTGAACACCCCGGGGGTGCGGTGCGCAATGTCGGCGCGCACCGGCGGCGCGAGCGCGACCACCAGGAGCAGGAGCGCGAGGCGAACCAGCACCTCGACGACGAGTACGAGGAAACCGCGCATCGGAGGGCCTCCGCTGTCGAGGGGTACGATAGAGCCTTCCCCTTCGTGCCCGCACTCGTCCGTTCGATGGAGCCCCGACAACATCCCGCCGCGCGCGTTGCCGACATCGCGCCGTTCCACGTGATGGAGGTGCAGACCGCCGCGCGCGCACTCGAGGCCACCGGCCGCAACGTGGTGCACATGGAGATCGGCGAGCCCGACTTCCCGACCCCGGGCCCGGTGCTGGACGCCGCCCGCGCGGCACTCGCCGACGGCCACATCCGCTACACCTCGGCGCTCGGCCTTGCCGAGCTGCGCCGCGCGATCGCGCGCCACTACGGCGACGCGTTCGGCATCGACGTCGTCCCCGGAGCGGATCGTCGTCACCGCGGGCTCGTCCGCGGCGTTGCTGCTGGTGATGGCGCTGCTGCTGAACCGGGACGAGCAGGTGCTGCTCACCGACCCCGGCTATCCGTGCAACCGGCACTTCGTGCGCGTGCTCGAAGGGGCGCCGGTCGGCGTGCCCGTCGGTCCCGCGGAGAACTACCAGCTCTCGGCGGAGTCGATCGCGCGCCACTGGACCGGACGCACGCGTGCGGCGCTGATCGCCTCGCCGTCGAATCCCACCGGCACGATGGTCGCTCACGACGAGATGGCGCGCATCGCCCGCACGGTCGACGACCTCGGCGGACGGCTGGTCGTCGACGAGATCTACCTCGGCCTGTCCTACGAGGGCGCGCCGCGCTCGGCACTCGCGCTGTCCGACGACCTCTTCGTCGTCTCGAGCTTCTCCAAGTACTTCAACATGACCGGTTGGCGGCTGGGCTGGGTCGTCGCCCCCGAGCGGCACGTGCGCGACCTCGAGAAGCTCGCGCAGAACCTCTACATCTCGCCCGCGACGGTGTCGCAGCGCGCCGCGCTCGCCTGCTTCGAGCCGGCCACGCTCGCGAATGCTCGAGGAGCGCCGGCAGGCGTTTCGCGCCCGCCGCGACTACCTCGTGCCCGCGCTGCGCGAGCTGGGCTTCGGCATTCCGGTCATGCCCGGCGGCGGCTTCTTCGTCTACGCCGACTGCTCGCGCTTCTCCAGGGACAGCCTCGCGTTCTGCCGCGACGTGCTGGAGGCGACCGGGGTGGCCATCACGCCCGGGCATCGACTTCGGCAGCCACCGGGCGCACGAGCACGTGCGCTTCGCCTACACGATCGCGATGGAGAAGCTCGAGGACGGCGTGGCCCGTCTCGCGCGCCATCTGCCGTCGCTGCCGCGATCGCCGTGACGGGAAGAGCGCTGCGTGCCGCGATGGCGGCGCTGGCGAGCCTGCCGCTCCTCGCCGCGTGCGGCTATCCGGAGTTCCTCTGGCAGGGCGCGGTCGGGCAGGTGGAGCTGATCGCCGGCGCGCGACCCATCGACGACGTGCTCGCGGCAACCGACGACCCGAAGCTCGCCCTGCGCCTCGCGCGGGCACGGGAGATCCGCGCCTTCGCGAGCCGCGAGCTCGCGCTGCCGGACAACCGGAGCTATCTCCGCTACACGGACGTCGGCCGGCCGTTCGTCGTCTGGAACGTGTTTGCCGCGCCGCCGCTGTCGCTCGAGCCGCGGCAGCTGGTGCTTCCCGGTGGCGGGCTGCGTCAACTATCGCGGCTACTTCCGCGAGGCGGACGCGCAAGGCGGAAGCCGCGCGCCTCGCGGCGCAGGGCGACGACGTCCACATCGGCGGCGTGCCGGCGTACTCGACGCTCGGCTGGTTCGACGATCCGCTGCTCTCGACGTTCATCCGCTATCCGGACACCGCGCTCGCGCGGCTCGTGTTCCACGAGCTCGCGCACCAGGTCGTGTACGTCAAGGACGACACGTCGTTCAACGAGGCATTCGCCACCGCGGTCGAGGAGGAGGGCCTCGCGCGCTGGCTCGCCGCGCAGGCCGGGACGCCGCGGCCACGCCGCGCTGGTCGCCGAAGCCGCGCGGGGCAAGCGCCTGCGCGAGGGATTCCGGCAGTGGATGCGCGAGGCCCGCGCGGAACTCGAGGCGCTCTACGCGAGCGGCGCGAGCGATGCCGAGCAGCGCGCGCGCAAGGCCGCGGTGTTCGAGCGCATGCGCGCCGCCTACGAAGCCGCGAAGGCGGGGGAGAGCGGGCTCGCGGGCTACGACCGCTGGTTCGCCGGCCACGACGGCCAGCGGGCCGAACAACGCGAGCATCGCCGCCGTCGCGCTCTACGACGACAAGGTGCCCGCGTTCCGGGCGTTGCTCGCGCAGGAAGGCGGCGACCTGCCGGCGTTCTACGCGCGCGTGCGCGAGCTCGCCGCGAAGCCGAAGGCGGAGCGCGATGCGATCCTCGGTGCACTGGCGGCCAGGCCGTGACCGTGGATTCCGCAGCCCGACGGTGACCGGGGCGTGGCGCCGGCGCGGTGCGCCGTGGCGGCGGATGGCGGCGCCGGACAGTCCGGGATGGTCGCCGGGCGAGGTCCGGGGAGATTGGCCATCCAGCCGAAAGTCGGCTATAATCAGCAGCTTTCCCTTGCCACACCCGCCGCAGACGGGGTGGCCGCCGGCGACCCGGGAGACTTCCGGGGCACGCCCCAACCGACCGAAAGGAGTGCTCTGCATGCGTCACTACGAGATCGTCTTCATCGTGCATCCGGACCAGAGCGAGCAGGTCCCGGGCATGGTGGAGCGCTACAAGACGATGGTCGCCGGCCGCGGCGGCCGCGTGCACCGGCTGGAAGACTGGGGGCGGCGCCAGCTCGCCTACCCGATCCAGAAGATGCACAAGGCGCACTACGTGATGATGAACATCGAGTGCGACAAGGAAACGCTCGGCGAGCTCGAGCACGCGTTCCGCTTCAACGACGCGGTGCTGCGCCACCTCACGGTCGCGATGCGCGAGGCCGTCGTTGCGCCGTCGCCGATGATGAAGGAAGAGAAGGCGAAGTCGCTGTCCGACCGCGGCGAGCGTGGCGAGCGCGGCGACCGGGTTGAGCGCGGTGACCGCCGCGAGGCCGCTGCGGCGCCGGCGGAAACGCCGGCCGCCTCGGCCTAGGCAACGGAACCTGGAGACGAACCGCGACGCACGAGTGGCCGGCGGCAATCGGCTCGAGCTCGACGTCACGATCGCGGCCCGCGACGACCTCCGCTACACCCCTGCCGGCATCCCGGCGCTGTCGCTGACGCTCAACCACGCGTCGGTGCAGCCGGAAGCCGGAGGGCAGCGCAAGGTCGACCTGGAACTCGCGGCGGTGGCGTTCGGACCGACTGCCGAGGCGCTGGCCCGGTTGCCCGGTGGCGCGGCGCTGCGATGCGAGGGGTTCCTCGCGCGACGCTACCGCACCGGCACGACACTCGCGCTGCACATCGAACGGTTCGAACCGGACACAAACTGAGCGCAAACTGCAACCAACTGGACCAACTGACAAGGACACTGACATGGCATTCGGAAGAGGCAAGCCCAAGAAGGATGGCAAGAAACGCGAGCGCGGCAATCCGCTGTTCAAGCGCCGCAAGTTCTGCCGCTTCACCGTGGAGAAGGTGAAGGAGATCGACTACAAGGACATCGACGTCCTCAAGGACTTCCTGCAGGAGAACGGCAAGATCATGCCGGCTCGCATCACCGGCACGAAGGCCCGCTACCAGCGGCAGCTGTCGACGGCGATCAAGCGCGCGCAGTTCCTCGCGCTGCTGCCGTTCACCGACCGCCACTAGGAGGACGACGCCATGCAGATCATCCTTCTCGAAAAGGTGGCAAACGTCGGCAACCTCGGCGACCTCGTCAAGGTGAAGGACGGATTCGCGCGGAACTTCCTGATCCCCAAGGGGATGGCGAAGCGCGCGACGCCCGAGAACATGAAGCTCATCGAAGAGAAGCGCGCCGAGCTCGAACGCACGGCCGCCGACAAGCTGGCCGCCGCGCAGGCGCTCGGCGAAAAGCTCGAGGGCACCAAGATCCAGATCGCGCAGAAGGCCGGCGTCGACGGCCGCCTGTTCGGCTCGGTGACCAACATCGACATCGCCGAGGCGCTGAAGGCCAAGGGCATCGCGATCGAGAAGTCGCAGGTGCGCCTGTCGTCGGGGCCGTTGAAGCAGGTCGGCGAGCACCCGGTGACGATCGCGCTCCACACGGACGTGACGGCGCACGTGACGGTGGCGGTGGCCGCGGACACGACGCAGGGCTGACGTCGCGCGGGGCCCGCGTGCCCCGTGCGAGTTCACGCGAAGGCGCCCGATTGCGGCGCCTTCGTCGTTTGGGGGATGCCGCGGAGCGCTTCCCGCGGCAGTAGAATGCAACGAGTTTCCGGCTGCCGTCCGCGATCCCTTTCCTTTCCGTACGATGCCCGACGATCCCCAGGTCGACGCACTGAAGCTGCCGCCGCACTCCATCGAGGCCGAGCAGTCGGTGCTGGGCGGGCTGCTGCTCGACAACGACGCCGCCGACCGCATCGGCGACGTCGTGAGTGCGGACGACTTCTATGCGGACGCGCACCGCGTGATCTTCGCGGCGACGCTCCGGCTCATCGAGAGCGGCAGCCCGGCGGACGTCGTCACGGTCTCCGAGGCGCTCGACTCCACGCAGAAGCTCGACTACGTGGGCGGGCTCGCCTACCTGGGCACGCTCGTGCAGAACGTGCCGACGGCCGCGAACATCCGCCACTACGCGGCGATCGTGCGCGAGCGCTCGATCCTGCGCCAGCTCGCGTCCACCGCGGGCGAGATCGCCGACGCCGCGTACAACCCGCTCGGCCGCAGCGCGCGCGAAGTGCTGGACGTCGCGGAGGCCAAGGTGCTGCACATCGCGGAGCAGGGCTCGCGCGGCCAGCACACGTATACGGAGATCGGCACGCTGCTCGCCGGCGTGGTCGAGCGCATCGAGGACCTCTACAACCGCGAGGATCCGTCCGACGTGACGGGCATCGCCACCGGCTTCTCCGACCTCGACCGCCAGACCGCGGGCCTGCAGCCGGGCGACCTCGTGATCGTGGCCGGAAGACCGAGCATGGGGAAAACCGCCTTCGCACTCAACGTCGGCGAAAACGTCGCGCTGCACCTCAAGCTGCCGGTCGCCGTGTTCTCGATGGAAATGGGCGTCGACCCAGCTCGCGATGCGCCTGATCGGCTCGGTCGGGCGCCTGCCGTCGCAGCACCTGCGCACCGGGCGGCTGCAGCCCGACGACTGGGAGCGGCTGTCGGCAGCGCTCGGGCGCCTCAACGACGCGCCGATCCTGATCGACGAGACGCCATCGCTCTCCGCGATCGAGGTGCGCTCGCGCGCGCGGCGGATGATGAAGCAGTACGGCAGGCTCGGCCTCGTGATCGTCGATTACCTGCAGCTGATGCAGGCCTCGACCACGGGCGAGAACCGCGCGACCGAGATCTCCGAGATCTCGCGCTCGATGAAGGCGCTGGCGAAGGAGCTGAAGGTGCCGGTGATGGCACTGTCGCAGCTGAACCGCTCGCTCGAGCAGCGGCCGAACAAGCGGCCGGTGATGTCGGACCTTCGT
>CAVPJE010000017.1:0-21685 GCA_963705175.1 uncultured beta proteobacterium
CGCGCCGGGCGTTGTCCATGCGTCGTGACGCACCTTTGCGCCGGGTGGTTGCGCCAGCCCGGACTTTCCCGCGATCATCGGGCGGTCAAGAAAAACCAACCGGGGCCGAGATGCCGGACAACGTGCATGTGATCGACCACCCGCTCGTGCAGCACAAGCTCACGCTGATGCGCCGCAAGGAGACCAGCACCGCGAACTTCCGCAAGCTGCTGAACGAGATCGGGGCATTGCTGGCCTACGAGGTCACGCGCAACTTCCCGATGCACGAGGTCGAGGTGGAGACCCCGCTCGAGAAGACGACCGGCCGCATGATCGACGGCAAGAAGCTGGTCTTCGTGCCGATCCTGCGGGCCGGGACAGGCCTGCTCGACGGGTTCCTGTCGGTGATTCCGGGCGCGCGCGTCGGTCACCTGGGCCTCTACCGCGACCCGAAGACGTTGAGCCCGGTCGAGTACTACTTCAAGATGCCGGGCGAGATGCCGGAGCGCGATGCGATCGTGCTCGACCCGATGCTCGCCACCGGCAACTCGGCGATTGCCGCCGTGGACCGGTTGAAGCGGGAGCGGCCGCGCTCGATCAGGCTGGTGTGCCTGGTCGCCTCACCCGAAGGCATGGCGAACTTCACGCGCGCGCACCCGGACATCGAGGTCTTCACCGCGGCGATCGATCGCCAATTGAACGACCACGGCTACATCCTGCCGGGACTGGGCGACGCCGGCGACCGGATCTTCGGGACGAAATAGTCTCCGCGGCCTGTGCGCCGCTTCGTCGTCCCCGCGCAAGCGGGAACGACGACGGGCGACAGCTGTGCTCGTACTTAGCGCGCGGGCTCGGGGAAGAAGGCGTCAGGCAGCTGCTTGCGAATTTCGGCCGGATTCATCTTCACGTAGTCGTGGGCGAGCTCGCCCGCGACGAGCCGGCGCGTGTCCGTGCCGAGCGACGCGCGCAGATGCCCGAGAAACGCGGGCGAGGCGACCAGCACCAGCCGCTCGAACTCACGGCCCGTGCGGCCGCTTTCGATCCGGTTGGCCAGCAAGCGGGCGAAGTCGATCGTCTGTTGCTCCTTCGGCCCGACCCGCGACTGCAACGCGTGATACGAATGTTGCCCGCTGGCGTGGCCGGCGGACACTCGGCCCGGCAGGTCGCTTGTGAGCTCGTGCTCAGCGAGCCGCGCCTCGGGATGGGCGATCGTCTCGAGCTCCTTCATCGGCGCATCCGCCGCGGCAGCGATGAACAACCGCGCCATCGCGCTGTTCGCGACCACTACCCAAGTCCTGGTCATCTGACCCTCCGTGGTGCAAGCACCCGGCGGACGGCCCGCTCCACCAACCACTCCGAACGCCAATGCCGCCGTCGTTGATTACACCTCTACTCCGATGTGCGAACGGTTGTCTTGCCTTGTGACAAGACCGGTGCGAATCGCCGGATTCGCGGCGGCAGCCTCGGGCGCGGACGGGCGCGCCGGCGGTCGGACGGCGGCGGGGCGGCGCTTCAGAGCTTATTGTGCGAGCCGTCGCAGAGCGGAGGCTTGCCGGTGCGCTTGCAGCCGCACAGCCACACCTTGCCGGCTTCGGGCAGCGTCCAGCGCACGGGCGTGATGCCGGTGCCCTGGTGCGACCCATCGCAGAACGGCTGGCGCTTGGAACGCCCGCAGGCACACCACCAGTAATCCCCCGCCTGCAGATCGACGGCATAGGGGCCTTTTTGTGCGAGCAATGGATCCGACACGACCATCTCCCTGTCTTAATCGATGGAGCTTAGCGGATTCGCCGCACGCACGGGTTGGACGAACGCGTGTCAGGAGCGGTGCGGACGGCCGGCCGCGTGCGTCACGACGAGCGATCGGGTGCCGTCGGCATAGAATGCCTTCCCCGCCGCCACGCGAATGGCCCCGACCCGCCCCGGCAACGAGGACCCGATGGAATCGATCTACTACGTGATGTGCTGGGCGTGCCACCGCAAGTGCGTGCACTGCTACGAGGACCGCTTCCGGCCCTACGTGCGCGGCGAACTCGAGTCGGTGGTCGCCGAGGCCGAGCGCAACTTTCCGCGCATCATCGACCACTTCCCCGCGCGGCACGCCTATCTCGACACCGAAGACCCGCGCCCCGACGGCACGCTCCCGGAGAAGACCGGTCGCGTCATCCTCTCGGGTGGCGAATCGCTGATCGACCCGGTGCGCGAGCGCGTCACCTACAAGGTGATCGAACGACTGACCGCGAAGTACGCGGCGCAGGGCGGCGTGAAGATCGTCCTGCAGACCACGGGGGACGTGCTGACCGACGCGATCGTCGACGACCTCCTTGCGCGCGGCGTGTGGATGATCTCGGTGGCGAGCATCGACGACTTCCACGTCGGCCTCGCGGGCGAGGACAGGCAGAAGGCCTTCGTCGACAAGCTGACGGCGATGTTCGAGCGTCACGGCATGCGTCGCTCCGGGCTCTCCGCGGTGACGCGCAACTGGCACGAGGAGGCGGGGCCGGTGTTCAGCTTCTTCGGCGCGCAGCCCGACTCGTGGATCGGCAAGCTGTGGCCGCGCGGGCGCGCGTGGCAGCACGGCCTGTCGAAGGCGACGCTCGCCGACAACTTCTGCAACCGCTGGTCGGGGGGGCTCAATTTCCTCCGGCACGCGTACAACGGCTCCGAAGTGTCGGTGGAACCCGACGGCGCCGTGTACCCCTGCTGCATCAAGACGAAGCGGCCGTTAGGCAACCTGGTCGACGAGGACCTGATCGCGATCCTCGACTCGCTCGCCGGTGAGCCCGCATTCGAGGCGATCACGATGGGGCACCCCGAGCGCATGGGGTTCGCCTACGGCTGGGGCGAGGCGAAGTTTCTCGCGGCGTCGCGCACGACGACCCCCACGGGCGAGTCCTACCAGAATCTCTGTATCGGCTGCGACCGCTTCCACGAGCAGGTACTTGGGCCCGTGCTCGAGGCGGCGCAGGCACGCCGCCGGGCGGCCCGGGGAGAAGCCGCCGCACCGCCGCGGCGGAAGACGATCGCGCTCGTTCCGTCCGGGCAATGACCGTGCGCGCACGGCTCGTGGCACGCATTGCGCGCGTCCTCGCGCTGGGTGCGGCCCTTGCGGCAGCCGGGCCGGCGCTCGCGCAGACGTGGGACGAGGTCGTCGCGCGCGCGCGCGGGCAGACGGTCAACTGGAACGCGTGGGCCGGCGACGAGAAGACCAACGCGTTCATCGGCTGGGTCGGCGCCGAGGTCGAGAAGCGCTACGGCGTGAAGGTGAACCACGTCAAGCTCAAGGACACCGCCGAGGCGGTGACGCGCGTGGTCGCGGAGAAGTCGGCGGGACGTGACCGTGGCGGCAGCGTCGACCTGATCTGGATCAACGGCCCGAACTTCCTCGCGATGAAGGAGCAGCAGCTCCTCCACGGCCCGTTCGTCGAGCGCATGCCGAACTGGCGGCTGGTCGACACGGTGAAGAAACGCTCCAACGTCATCGACTTCACGATCCCGCACGAGGGCTACGAATCGCCATGGCGCATGGCGCAGGTCGTGTTCATCTACGAGTCGATGCGGGTAAAGGACGTGCCCCGGTCGGTGCCGGAACTCCTCGCGTGGGCAAAGCGGCATCCGGGCCGGCTCACGCACCCCAACGTGAGGAACTTCCTCGGCGCCACGTTCATGAAGCAGGCGCTCTACGAGCTGGCACCGGACCCGGCGGCGCTGCAGAAGCCCGCCACCGACGACAACTTCGGGGTGGTGACGGGGCCGATGTGGGCGTGGTACGACGCGCTGCGGCCGCACCTGTGGCGGCAGGGCAGGCAGTTTCCGGACAACGGCCCGGCGCAGCGGCAGCTCATGAATGACGGCGAGATCGACATGATGATTGCGTTCAATCCGTCGGAGGCCGCGGTGGCGGTGACCGCCGGGCTCCTGCCCGACAGCGTGCGCACGTTCACGTTCGCCAAGGGCACGATCGGCAACACCAGCTTCGTCGCGATTCCCTACAACGCGGCGAACAAGGAAGGCGCGATGGTGGTCGCCAATTTTCTGCTCGAGCCGGCGACGCAGGCACACGCCCAGGACATCCGGCAGATGGGCAACTTCACGGTGCTCGACGTCGATCGCCTTGCGCCGGCCGACCGCGCGCGCTTCGCCGCCCTGCCTCGGCATGCGGCGTTGCCGACCGCCGCCGAGCTTGGCACGACGCTGCTCGAACCGCATCCCTCGTGGATGACGCGCATCACGGCGGAGTGGGAACGCCGCTACACCAGGTGACGTCGGGGCGCGGCTCGCGCCGGCTCGCTGCCGCGCCCTGGATCACCGTCGCCGCGTTCGCGTTGCCGATCGGGGCGGGGCTCCTCGGCACGCTGCTGCCCGCGTTCGGCATCCTGCCCGCGCTCGGCCGCACCACGCCGAGCCTCGACCCCTGGCGAGAGCTGGTCGCGCAGCCGGGGTTCGCGACCAGCGTGCGTCTCACCGTCACCACCGGTTTCGCCGCGGCGCTCGTGGCGTTCGTCCTCGCGATGGGCTTCTGCGCGTGGGCATGGCAGCGCCCCCTGGCGCGGCGAGTCGGTGCCTGGCTTGCGCCGGTGCTCGCGACACCGCACTCGGCGCTGGCGCTGGGGCTCGCGTTCCTGATCGCGCCGTCGGGCTGGATCCTGCGCATGCTGTCGCCGTGGGCGACGGGACTCGACCTGCCGCCCGACGTTGCCACGGTGGGTCACCCCTCCGGCGCCGCGCTGGTGTTGGGGCTCGTGACGAAGGAAGTGCCGTATCTCGTGCTGATGACCATCGGCGCCCTCAACCAGGTGCGTGCGGAGCAGGCGCTCGCCGTGTCGCGGGCCCTGGGCTATGGTCGCGCGGCGACGTGGTTCAAGGTGATCGTGCCGCAGATCTACCCGCAGTTGCGGCTGCCGGTGTACGCAGTGCTCGCGTTCTCGCTGTCGGTGGTCGACGTCGCGCTGATCCTCGGCCCCTCGAACCCGCCGCCGCTCGCGGTGCTCGCGGTGCGCTTCTTCCAGGACGCCGACCTGCGCTTCTGGTTCCCGGCCGCTGCGGCGGCCGTGCTGCAGCTTGCGATCGTGGTTGCCGCGATCGCACTGTGGCGCCTCGGCGAGACGGCGGTCGCTCGACTCGGGCGCGCGTGGATCGAGCGGGGCCGCCGCGACGCGGCGCTCGCCTCGGCCGCCGGTGCCGCGGGGGCCGCGACCGTGGGGCTGGTGCTGCTCGCCATGCTCGCGATCGCCGGCATGGCACTGTGGTCGTTCGCGACGCAGTGGCGCTTTCCCGAAGCGCTGCCTGCCGGATTCACGCCGTCGCACTGGATGCGACTGACCGACGGCCTCGCGGGTCCGGCCGTGACGACGCTGGCAGTCGGTGTCGTCGCGACGGTGATTGCGCTCCTGCTGGCGATCGCCTGTCTCGAGCACGAGGCGGACGCGCCCCGGCGCGAGCGGCCGCCGGCGCTGTCGCTCCTCTACCTGCCGCTGGTGGTGCCGCAAGTCGCCTTCCTGTTCGGCATGCAGGTACTGCTCGTGCACGCCGGCTGGGATGGCACGTTCGCGGCGGTGGTGTGGGCGCATCTCGTGTTCGTGCTGCCCTACCTGTTCCTGTCGCTCGCCGATCCGTGGCGCGCCTTCGACCCGCGCCTCACGCAAACTGCGGCGAGCCTCGGCGCATCGCGTTGGCGCACGTTCCTTCGCGTCAAGCTGCCCCTGCTCGCGCGGCCGCTGCTGATCGCGGTGGCCGTCGGTTTCGCCGTCAGCGTCGGCCAGTACCTCGCCACCCTGTTTGCCGGCGCCGGGCGCGTCGCCACGCTCACGACGGAGGCGGTGACACTCGCCTCCGGTGCCGACCGGCGCGTGATCGGCGCGTACGCTTTCCTGCAGGGACTGCTGCCGTGGGTCGTCTACCTGGCAGCCGTACTGGTACCCGCGGCGATGTTCGCGCACCGGCGCGGCGTGGCGAGGCTGGGCTAGCGATGAGCGCGGCGCTACGCCTCGACGGCGTCGAGATCGCGCTCGGCGCGCGCGTGCTGGTCCCGGCGCTCGACCTCGTCGTCGAGCCGGGCGAGTGCGTGACGGTGATGGGCCCGTCGGGCTGCGGCAAGTCGACGCTCCTCGCCTATCTCGCCGGCACGTTGGACCCGGTGTTTCGTGCCCGCGGTCGCGTGCGCGTCGGGGACGACGACCTCACCGATCTTGCCGCCCGAGCGCCGTCGCCTCGGCCTGCAGTTCCAGGACGACCTGCTCTTCCCGCATCTGTCGGTCGGCGGCAACCTCGCCTTCGCGCTGGCGCCGCACGTGCGGGAGCGCGGCGAGCGACGGCGCCGCATCGAACAGGCGCTCGTCGAGGCGGGGCTCGGCGGGCTTCGCCGACCGCGATCCCGCGACGCTTTCGGGCGGACAGCGTGCACGCGTCGCGCTGATGCGCACGCTGCTGGCCGAGCCGCGGGCGCTGCTCCTCGACGAGCCGTTCAACCGCCTCGACGCGGCGCTGCGCGGCGAGATCCGTGCGTTCGTGTTCGATCACGCGCGAGAGCGCAGACTGCCCGCGCTGCTCGTCACGCACGACGTCGCGGACGCCGAGGCCGCCGGGCGGGCGGGTGATCCGGCTCGCGGAGACCTGAGCGTCGACCGCGTTGTTGCGCGCACCAGGCAGGCGCGCTGCCGGGCTGGATGCACTGTTATCGGGCGAGCTCGCGCGCAGGGCGGCGTCGGCTTCCGGGGCGATCCCGAGACATCAGCGCGGTGCGGGACGCACGGGGCTCCATGGCACGGAAGATGCGATTTGCTCGCCATGAACGTGCAACCCGCGCCCAGGCAGGCGATAATGACCCGAATTGGTGCGCCCTTCGCGATGACGATCACGGGATTGCTGGCATGAGCCTGACGGCGCAGCACGTCGCGCTGGTCCAGATGACGTTTCGCAGCGTTCAGCCGATGTCGGCGACTGCGGCGGAGCTCTTCTACAAGCGCCTGTTCGAGATCGAGCCGGAAACGGCGGCGCTGTTCAAGGGCGACATGCGGCGCCAGGGACGCGAATTCATGCAGGTGCTGGCTGTCGCCGTGGGCGGTCTGTCGAACCTGTCGACGCTCGTTCCGATGGTCCAGCAGCTCGGCGTGCGCCACGCTGGCTATGGCGTCAGGGCCTCGCACTACGATTCCGTGCGGCAGGCGTTGCTGTACACGCTCGCCGTCATCCTTCAGGACGAGTACACCGACGAGGTGCGTTCCGCGTGGGCGTCCGCGTATGCGATGCTCGCCGGCATCATGAAGGAAGCGGCCTGGGGCGCGCCCTAGGGACTGGCCACATCAGCAGGTCTGGCGTGCTCACGCCCTCAGCCTCGCGTCGAGCAGGACCGCCCACTCCGCGTCGTAACCGTGCACGCGCCGCGCCGGGCCGGACGGACCCGGACGAGCGGCAGGCCGCGGTTCGCCCAGTCGAAGATGCCGCCGCGCAGGTTGAATACCTCGCTTCGCTCCCGCGGCCGAGAGCGCGCGCGCGAGCCGCGCCGAGCGCACGCCCACCGAGCAGTAGACGACGATCGGGAGGTCCGTGCCCGTGCGGCGCAGCACGTCGGCAGGGTCGTCGTCGGGCGCGACACACAGCGCTCCCGACAGCGTGCTCACCGCCTGCTCCGCGGGTGCGCGAACGTCCACCAGCACCGGCGGCGCGCGCGAGGGATCGGCCTGCCAGTGCACGAGCGCAGGCACGTCGATCGATTCGACGTCGTCGAAGTGCCGCGCGAGCCACGACGCGAGGCCGGCGACATCCACGGGCGGGCGGGTCGGCGCGGCGCTCTTCGATGCGCGCGCGCATCGCGCGCACCGCGCTGGCGGGCGTCGTCAGCACCGGCACCGAGACTTCACGCTCCACCGCCGGTGCAGCGCGCGCCAGGCTGAACTGCGCGAGCGCGATCGCATCGCAATCGGGGGCAATGCGTTGCGCGGCGTCGGCCACGAGGCGGTCGTGCGTCGCGACGTCGCCGCGGTTCAGCGCGTCCAGCGCGCCCTCGGCGAGGACGGGGTGGAGTTCCGTGCCCGGCGGGAACTCGGCCGGCATCGAGGCGAGCGTCGGCCCGAACGAGGCGACCAGCCCGATGCGCCTGCCTGCGCGCACCGCGTCGTCGATCATCGCCTCGTTCGGCTTTTGCACCGGCACGTCCGGCCAGCGGCGCCGGACCGCATCGATGCAGGGGCCGAACGCGGAACACGTGAAGAGAATTCCCGACGCCCCGGTGCGCAGCGCGTAGTCGGCGAGCGCGACGAAGCGTTCGCTCATGCGCCCGTCGAGGGCGCCGGCACGCGCGAGATCCGCCGACAGGCTGTCGTCCAGCAAGTTCATCCGCAGCGCCTGCGGCCACGCGCGCTCGAACTCCGCGTTGATCGGCGCGACCGAATGGGCCAGCGCGTGGATCAGCGCGATCCGGTGCGGCATGCGTCAGGCGTCAGGCGTGCGCGGGCTGCTTGTGCATGCGCCGCCCCTGCCACCACCAGACGAACGCGACCAGCGCGAACGCGGGCAGGTAGAACCAGTGCGGCGTGGCCCGGCCGGACGGCACCTCGACGCGCTCGATGTCCCAGCCCTGCTCGAAGCCCGACTTCTTCGCGCGCGAGCCGAACTTGACGCTGGAGATCTGCACCGAGTCGCCGAGGGCGGCGAGCGTGAGGCCGGCCTCGGCGAGCCGCTTGCGGCCGTCCTCGCCCTTCGCGCCCAGGCGCACCGCGACCGTCTTGGCGACGTCGTCGCCCTCGATCGTCGCGCCCTTGATGCGCAGCACGAGGCGACCGCCCTCGGGCAGGTCCTTCGCGATGTCGTAGACCTTCGACGGCGGCTCGTGCCGGTACTCCGGCGCGAGGTAGTCCATGAAGAAGTCCGGCCGGAACAGCAGCACGCAGGCGAGCGCGAGCACCAGCGTCTCCCACCAGCGGCTCCTCACGCGGAACCAGTTCATCGTCACCGCGGCGAAGATCAGCATGGCGACGGTCGAGGCGACGATCACCGCGGTGAGCTCCCACCAGCCTGTGACGTCGATCAGGAGCAACGTCGGGTTGAAGATCCAGATGAACGGCAGGATGACGGTGCGCAGCGCGTAGACCGAGCCCTGCACGCCGGTCTTGATCGCGTCCTCGCCCGAGATCGCGGCGGCGGCGAATGTCGCGAGCCCCACCGGCGGCGTGATGTCGCCCATGATTCCGTAGTAGAAGACGAACAGGTGCACGGCGATCAGCGGGATCACCAGCCCCGCCTGTGCGCCCAGCTCGACCACCACCGGGGCCATCAGCGTGGCCACCAGCACGTAGTTCGCGGTGGTCGGGACGCCGAGGCCCAGCACGAGGCAGACGAAGGCGATGAACAGCAGCATCACGATCACGTTGCCCTGCGAGACGAACTCGACGAACTCGGTCATGCGCAGGCCGAGCCCCGTTAGCGTGATTGCGCCGACGACCACGCCGGCGGTCGCGGTGGCCACGCCGATGCCGATCATGTTGCGCGAGCCGTCGACGAATCCGTGCACGACGTCGTGGAAGCCCTGCGTCCACGCACCCGGAGTGCGCGTGCCGCGCACGAAGTCGAACAGCGGCCGTTGGGTGACCATCAGCAGGCAGAGCACGACGATCGCCCAGAACGCCGACAACGAGGGCGACAGCTCCTCGATCATCAGGCACCAGATCAGCATGCCGATCGGCAGCAGGTAGTGCAGACCGGCCTTGACCGTCGGCCAGGTGTCGAGGGCCTTCGGGTGGTCGATGTCGATGTCGGAAGGCAGGTCGGGGCTCTTCGCCGCCATCCACGTCGAGAACAGGTACAGGCCGACGACGAACAGGCTGATGACCCACTGCGCGCCGTCGCCGAGGAAGCGCTTGGCGAGTTCGAGGATCCAGTAGATCGCCCACATGACGATGAACGTTCCCGAGATGCCGAGGCCGAGGCGGAGCAGGCTGTACTTCCACGGGCGCGTCGACCGCTGCAGGATCGGCTTCATGCCGAGCTTCAGCGCCTCGAGGTGGACGATGTAGAAGAGGCCGATGTAGGAGAGCGTGGCCGGCAGGATCGCGTTCTTGACGATCTCCGAGTAGGGGATGCCGACGTACTCGACCATCAGGAAGGCGGCGGCACCCATCACCGGCGGCATGAGCTGGCCGTTGACCGACGACATGGTCTCGATCGCCCCCGCCTTGATGCCGCCGTAGCCGGACTTCTTCATCAGCGGGATGGTGAAGATGCCGCCCGAGACGACGTTCGACACCGACGAGCCCGAAATGACGCCGTTCAGCGCCGACGAGACTACCGCGACCTTGGCCGGGCCGCCACGCATGTGGCCGAGCGCCGCGAACGAAACCTGCATCATGTAGTTGCCGCCGCCGGCGCGGTCGAGCAGCGTGCCGAACAGCACGTAGACGAAGATGGTGCCGGTGGACACGCCGAGCGCGATGCCGAACACGCCCTCGGTGGTGAGCCACATGTGCGACATCAGCCGGTTGAGCGACGCGCCCTTGTGCGAGAGCAACTCGGGCAGCCACGCCCCGCCCATGCTGTAGGCGATGAACAGGGCGGCGAGCGCGGCCATCGGCCAGCCGACGGCGCGGCGCGTCGCCTCGAGCAGCAGCAGGAGCCCCGTCGCCGCGACCGCGATGTCCTGCACCGTCGGGTTGCCCGGGCGCGTCGCGAGTTCGCGGTAGAAGATGATGATGTAGGCGGCCGCGAACGCGCCCGCGAAGGCGAGAATCCAGTCCTGCCACGGCACGCGATCGCGCGGCGACGACTTGAACGCCGGCCACGCGGTGAAGGCGAGGAACAGCGCGAACGCGAGATGAACCGAGCGCGCCTCGGTGTCGTTCAGGATCCCGATATTGAACGTGAACGGCAGCGGGGAGGCGTACCAGACCTGGAACACGGCCCAGGTCAGCGCGACCCCGAAGATGACCTTGCCGATCGGGCCTTTGGGCTTGCGCGCGCCGGTGTCGGCCTTCGCGACCAGTTCCTGCAGCGCCTCAGGTGCTTTCTCGATGTCCGTGGCCACGGAATTCCTTCCGCTTGCTTGGTGCACAAAGCAAATGGGGCGAAGTCGCCTTCGCCCCGGATTGCATCGACTACGGGGCCGCCTGGCGCGACCCGGCGGGAATCACTTGATCCAGCCCTTTTCCTTGTAGTAGCGCGCGGCGCCGTCGTGCAGCGGCGCCGACAGACCGTCCTTGATCATGTCCTCGGGCTTGAGGTTGGCGAGCGCCGGGTGCAGCTTCTTGAACTCCTCGAAGTTGTCGAAGACCGCCTTGACGACCTGGTAGACCGACTCGGCCGGCACCTTCGACGACGAGATCACCGTGGCCAAGACGCCGAAGGTCTGCGTGGCGTCCGGGTTGTTCGGGTACATGCCGCCGGGGATCGTCGCCTTGGCGTAGAACGGCTGCGAGGCGATCAGCTTGTCGATCGCCGGACCGGTCAGCGACACGAGCTTCGCGCCGCAGGACGTCGTCGGGTCCTGGATGTTCGCCGCCGGGTGGCCGACGCCGTAGGCGAAGCCGTCGATCTTGCCGTCGCACAGGGCCGGGCCGTGCTCGTCGGCCTTGAGCTCGGAGGCGAGCGAGAAGTCGGTGAGCTTCCAGCCCATCGCGGCGAGCATTTCCTCCATCGTCGCGCGGGTGCCCGAGCCGGGATTGCCGACGTTGAAGCGCTTGCCCTTGAAATCGGCAAACGACTTGATGTTGGCTTCCTTGCGCGCAACGACGGTGATCGGTTCGGGGTGCAGCGAGAACACGGCGCGCTGATCGCCCCACGGACCGGCCTCCTTGAACGGCGCGTTGCCCTTCAGCGCGTTGTACTGAACGTCCGACTGCGAGAAGCCCAGGTCGAGTTCGCCCGCGCGGATCGTGTTGGTGTTGAATACCGAGGCGCCGGTCGACTCGACCGAGCAGCGAATGCCGTGCTTGGCGCGGTCCTTGTTGACGAGGCGGCAGATCGCGCCGCCGGCCGCATAGTAGACGCCGGTGACGCCGCCGGTGCCGATGGTGACGAACTTCTGCTGGGCGACGGCGGGAGCGCTGGCGGCGCCGAAGCCGACGACGGCGGCGGCCAGGACGGCCGCGGCCAGGGGAGTACGGGTGCTCTTCACGGGACTTCCTCCTTCAGGCAAGTGGGGCAGCAAAACAGTAGAACCTTAAACCGTTGCGATCGCCGCGTCGACTGCTTCGCGCAGCCGGCGGACGATTTCGGCCAGGTGTTCGTCGGCGACGATGAACGGCGGCGCGAGCAGGATGTGGTCGCCCTGCCGGCCGTCGATCGTGCCGCCCATCGGGTAGGTCATGAGGCCCCGCGCCATGCCTTCGCGTTTGACGCGGGCGTGCAATTGCTGCGCCGGGTCGAACGGCACCTTCGTGGTGCGGTCGGCGACGAGCTCGATGCCGAAGAACAGGCCGCGTCCGCGGATGTCGCCGACGTGCGGATGGTTGCCGAATCGCTCGACGCAGCATCGTCTCCAGGGTCGCGCCGCGGCGCCGCACCTGCGCACAGCAGCCCGTCGCGCTCGATCACGCGCTGCACGGCAAGCGCCGCGGCGCAGGCGACCGGGTGGCCGAGGTAGGTGTGGCCGTGCTGGAAGAACCCGCTGCCGGCGCTCATCGCATCGACGATCCGCTGCTGCGCCAGCACGGCCCCGATCGGCTGGAAGCCGCCGCCCAGGCCCTTCGCGATCGTGATCAGGTCGGGGACGATGCCCTCCTGCTCGCAGGCGTGCAGCGAGCCGCAGCGGCCCATGCCCGCCATCACCTCGTCGAGGATCAGCAGCACCCCGTGGCGGTCGCAGACCTCGCGCACCGCCTTGAAGTAGCCGGGCACCGGCACGAGCACGCCGGCGGTCGCGCCGCCGACGGTCTCGGCGACGAATGCGATCACCTTGTCCGGTCCCAGGCGCCGGAGGGTCCGGTCGAGCTCGTCGGCGAGACGGCGGCCGTAGGCCTCCGACGTCTCGCCGGGCTGCTGGTCGCGGTACGGGTAGCACGGCGACACGTGCTCGACGTCGATCAGCAGCGGCCCGAACTGGCGCCGCCGCCACTCGTTGCCGCCGACGGCGAGCGCGCCGAGCGTGTTGCCGTGGTAGCTCTGCCTGCGGGCGACGAACAGCGACCGTTGCGGCTGCCCGATCTCGACGAAGTACTGGCGCGCCATCTTGAGCGACGCCTCGACCGCCTCCGACCCGCCGGAGACGATGTAGGCGCGGCTCATGCCCGCGGGGGCGGTGCGGATCAGCTGGTCGGCGAGCGCCTCGGCGGGCTCGGAGGTGAAGAAGCTGGTGTGCGCGTAGGCGAGCTTGTCCACCTGCGCGTGGATCGCGGCCAGCACGTCCGGGTGGCCGTGGCCGAGGCAGGACACCGCCGCGCCGCCGCAGGCGTCGAGGTACTCCTTGCCGCTCGCGTCGCGGATGAACATACCCGCGGCCCGACACCGCGGTCGGGGGCGTCTGGCGCAGGTGGCGGTGGAAGACGTGGGTCATCGCGGCGGCCGCTACTTCGACTTGCCCTTGTCCTCGAGCTCCTGGGCCTCGATCGCCGGCAACGCGGCGGCGGCGATCTGGTTGACGTTGCGCTCCTCGCCGTGCGGCACGTACACCTCGACGCGCCGGCTGGCGAACTCGATGCCGCTGGCCTTGAACATCTTCAGGATTTTCTCGTAGGCGACGCGGCGGATCATGAAGGCCGCATCGCCGGGCTTCACCATGTACTTGACGCGCACGGTCAGCGAGCTCTCGTCGGTCGCGGTCACGCCCTGCGACTTGAGCGGCGAAAGCAGCGCGGGGCCGAGCTCGGGATCGGCCGCGACCTCGTCGCCGATCGTCTTGATGATCTTCTTGACCTTCTTCAGGTCCGTCTCGAGCGCCAGGCGGAACTCGAGGATCATGATCATCCAGTCGCGGCTGGTGTTGCGCAGGCGACTGATCTGGCCATAGGGAAGGATGTTGAGCGCGCCACGGTGGTGGCGCAGGAACAGCGCGCGCACGGTAATCTTCTCGACCGTGCCCTTGGCGTCGCCGACCTCGATGTACTCGCCGACGCGGAACGCATCGTCCATCAGGAAGAACGCGCCGGAGACGACGTCCTTCACCAGCGTCTGCGAGCCGAAGCCGATGGCCACGCCGACGATGCTGGCGCCGGCGAGCAGGGGCACGATGTTCACGCCCAGGGCGGCGAGCACCGACAGCACGGTCATCACCATCAGCGTGATCGCGACGAAGATCCGCAACAGCGGGAGCAGCGTGCGCAGCCGCGAGGTTGGCGAGCCCTCCGGCATCGCCGCCTCGTCCGCGAGCCGGCGGTCGATGGCCGTGCGCGCGATTTCCCACACGATGTACGCGATGAGCAGCACGAGGCCGATGCCGAGCAGCGCGCTCGCGATCTGCCCGCCGACGCTGCGCTCCGCCATGCCGAACAGATCGAGATTCCAGATCTTGCCCAGTGCGAGCACGCCGGCCACGATCACCAGGATGTGGATCAGGCGGCGCAGCACCGGCTCGTAGGAAGTCACCAGTCCGGCCAGCATCGATGGACCCTCGGTCCGCCGCGCCGCGGCCGCGGAGATCAGCGTCTTGGACAGCGCGAAGTCGACGACCGGCAGCGCCACCAGGATCGCCAGGCTCAGGATGCCTTGGCCCTGGCCCGGGACGCCGGTGATTGCCTCCCAGACTCGTCCGAAGAACACGGACAGCAGGTAGACGATCGCGGCGAACGGCCACAGGTCGGCGACCCAGTTGGCGATCGGTCCGTTGCCGCCCGCGCGGCGGATCAGGTCGCCGATGGACTTGCGCACGCGCCAGACGGCGAAGATGCAGACGCCGACGACGGCGACGCCGAGGACCAGCGCGATCGCCTCGACGTGTGCGAGGTCGGAGCCGGTCGCGAGGAAGGTGTTCTTCGTCGCGACGAGCAGTCCGAACAGCGCGGCCACGGTGGTCACGGTGCGGGTCAGCGTCCTCGCGGATGCGTCGTCAAGGGGCAGCAGCCTCGCCTCCGGCCGCGAGGGAGCCAGCAGGAGGCTCGCAAGCGCGGCGACAACTCTTGCGATCACGATGGCGCCGAGCAGCCCGAGCAGCAGGATGCGGCGCCCTTCGTGGCCCTGCCAGAGCATCAGGAAGATGCCGAGGACGACGGCGCCGAAGACCAGCACGTAGCCGATCTCGAGCGCCACCCGCATCAGCAGCCTGACCGCGTCAGACAGCAGCCCCGCGCTTGGACGCGTGCGCAGGTCCTCGCGCCACCCGCGCGAAGCCCGGCGCACGACCCATTCCACGAGCGCCGCGACGACGAGGGCAAGCGCGAACATGCCCAGCGCCATCCCCAGCACGCCGATGCCGTCGGGCTCGCTCAGGTTGCCGACGACGACGCGCACGGCCGCCGGCATCGTCGCAACCGCCGTGATGATCTCGGCGATGCCGTCGCGCGCCGCGCCGGCGCCCCGGTGCACTGCGCCGAGCATTCCCGTGGCGGACGGCGCCTGCTGCTTTTCGGCGGGTAGCGCCGCGGCCCGGTCGAGCTGCTGCAGCAGCAGGTTGCGGACTTCCTGGTCCGACAGCCGCGATACCAACTCGCGCGCGGCCTCGCGGGTCAGCGGCTCCGGCAGCTTCGCCGGCGCAGGCGCGGCGTCCTTCGCGAACGCGATGCCGGACTGCAGCGCGAAGAGAACGATGCACGCGACGACAAGCGCCGGGACACGGCGCCAGAGGGAGGCGAGGGGAGTCATGCGATGGCCTGAGGGAACACCGGCAATCATGGGCCGGCCCGGTCGGGACGGTCAACCCCGGGCGGCCGCCGGTGCCTTGACCGGGTCGCGATGCCACGACACGCGGGGCCCCGCGGGACGGTCAGTGCGGCGCGTAGGCCGGCGCCTTGAGCGCGCCCTCCTTGAATGCGCGCGACGCCGTCTGGTAGTAGGCGATGGCCTCGTCGGCGAGCGTCCGGTCGAGCGCGACGGGCGTCGTCTCGAACGTCGCGGGATCGACGCGGAACGTCTCGACTTTGCGTGCCGGGGGACAGCACGACGAGCGTGTCGTCGCGGAGGTAGCCGAGCGACTGGTAGTTGCTGACGAACGCGCGCGCCGGTGCGGCCGGCAGCTCGAACACCGAGCGGCCGAAGAAGTGGTCGTCGCCGTCGACGCGAAGCACGTCGAGGAGCGTCGGCGGCAGGTCGATCTGGCTCGCCATCGGCTCGTAGACGCCGGGCCGGACGAGCTTCGGCGCGTAGAGGATGAGCGGGATGCGGTAGCCCGCGACCGGCAGCTTGCTCTTGCCGGCGACCGCCGCGCAGTGGTCGGCGAGGAACACGAACAGCGTGTCGTCGAACCACGGCCGGCGCCGCGCCTCCTCGACGAAGCGGCCGATCGCCCAGTCCGTGTACTTCACCGCGCCCTCGCGACCGCCGGGCGACTTGATGTCGATGCGACCGTCCGGGTAGGTGAACGGGCGGTGGTTCGACGTCGTCATGATGTGCGTGAACGTGCGTTTGCCAAGCGCGACGTTCGCCTCGATCACGGTGAGCGCGTTGTCGAACAGCGACTCGTCGGCGACGCCCCAGACGTTCTCGAACACGATCGACGCCTTCGGGAACTCGGTGCGGTCGACGACGCGGTAGTCGTTGGCGTCGAAGTAGGCGTTCATGTTGTCGAAGTAGCCGTAGCCGCCGTAGACGAAGCTGGTGGCGAA
The DNA here is from genome assembly GCA_963705175.1 of uncultured beta proteobacterium. Taxonomy (GTDB): domain Bacteria; phylum Pseudomonadota; class Gammaproteobacteria; order Burkholderiales; family Casimicrobiaceae; genus VBCG01. Next base: position 16,659 of record CAVPJE010000017.1, read on the forward strand.
GCCCTGGTGCTCGAGGATCTCGCCGATCGTCGCCAGGTGGTCGTTGCCGGGGCGACGCACGATCGCCTGGCCCGGCACGGGTGGCGTGCCGAGCGACGTCGCCTCGAGGCCGCGCACGGTGCGCGTGCCGGTGGCGTAGAAGTTCGCGAAGCGCAGCCCTTCGCGGGCGAGGCGGTCGAGGTGAGGCGTCAGGCCCTGCGTCGATCCGTAGGCGCCGAGGAATTCCGCCGACAGGCTCTCCACCGTCACCATCACCACGTGCCGTGGCGTAGTCGGCGTGATCGGCAGGTGTTCCTCGTCATCCTCGTGTTCCCTGCGCGCGATGTCGGAATCGCGCACGAGCGGCTTCCGCTCGACGCCGAGCGACTTCAGGATGTGGTCGGCACGGTCCTGGTCGATCGTCGCGTAGAAGCGGTCGTAGTCGAGTTCGTTGCGCCGTACCGCGGCGAAGAACGTGAAGATGCCGTTGCCGGAGAGCTCGTCCGCATAGGCATTGCCGATGCCGCCCATCTGGTCGACGCTCGCGGCGGTCAGCACCGCGGCGGGGACGGTGATCGCGGCGAGGGCGTAGCCCACGCGCCGTCGGCGCGACACGGGCAGCGCGTCCGCGCGGGCGAGCGCCGGACGCAGCAACGTCGCGATCGCGATCGCGGCGAGCGCGATCGCACCGACGATCCATCCGACCGGGTAGGACTCGCGGACGTTGCCGATCACCTCTCGGGTATAGATCAGGTAGTCGACTGCAATGAAGTTGAAGCGGTTGGCGAACTCGAGCCAGAACGTCGCCTCGGCGAGCGCGACGAACAGCAGCGCGAACACCGCCAGCGCGAACCAGGCGAACCGCAGGCCGTGGTGGATCCGCGACGCCCGCACGCGCTGCGGCAGCAGCGCCTCGTAGATCCACACCGGCGCCAGGAGCGCGGCAAGCACCGCGAGGTCGAACCAGAGACCCTTGGCGAAGATCGCCGGCCAGTCGGCGAGGGGCACGGCGTCGAGGCCCGTCCACAGCGCGAGGCCGACGCGCGTCAGCGCGAAGATCGCGAGGACGACGAGCGCGTACAGCGCGGGCAGGCGCAGGCGGGAACGGGATGGGGCGCGCTTGGCAAGGGAAGAGTATAGGTCGGGCCGCCCGCCGGCCGCGTGACGCGGGTCACCGGTGCCGGCGCGGCTCGCGGGCAGGGCGTTCGCTGCTCGCGGATCACTTTGACGGAGGGGTGGCCCACCAAGGGCGGCGGTCTCCCGACCCGGATCTGCGAGGCGCAGGCAAGCCATTGATTTTACAGAAGCGCCTGGCCGCGCGGGATTCGGCACGACAATTGCACTAGGCAGGTGCGTCCGGCGTGCCGGCGGGTCGACCGCCGGTGCACTGTCGCGCGCGCTCCGCACCTGGCTGCGATGAATCCCCCGACCACCATCGCCGATCTCGCCCGCGTTCTACGTCCGCAACGCGCCAGGACGTCGATCCACGCCCTCGCGATGGCCACGCGCGAGCGCGACCGAAGGCTGTTCTTCGCGGCGTTTGCGTTCGCGATCGCGATGCTGCTGCTCGTGCCGTTCGCCGTGCTCGCAGCCGACCCGCTGCCGGCGCGTCTCGCCGAGATCGAGGGCCGGTTGGTGGCGTTTCCCCGCGCCACGGCGACCGAGCTCGCCCAGATCGCCGCCGACACGGCGCCAAAGGGGGCAGCGCTCGACCGCCAGGTCAAGACGATGTACGGGCAGGCACTGGTGCTGTCGAACCGAACCACCGAGGCGCTGGAGCTTGCCGATCGCATGCAGGCTGCCGGTGCGGGCGGAAACGACCCGGCATGGCGTGCCAGCGCGCTCGTCATTCGGAGCGAATACGAGTCATGGGCCGGCAACTCCGCCAAGGCGCACGAGCTCGCGGCGCACGCCCGCGAAATCGCCGCACCTTCGGATGACGAGTACGTGCGATTCGCCACGGCGTACGCCGCCGGCGTCACCGCTCGCATGATGGGGCGTGTCGAGGTGTCGCTCGCAAGCCTCGAGGAGGCCCGCGCACTGGCGGAGCTCGCGCAAAGTCCCTACCGGCAGGCCTCGGCCTTCTACCAGCTTTCCGTGCTCGACATGATGTTGCGGCAGGCCGACCGCGCCTACGACAACGCGCTCGCCGCCTATCGCCACGCGAAGGCGGCGGGCAGCGCCTTCGGCATGGTGCGCGCGAAGATGGCGGAGTCGGCGGCGTTCGAGGCGCTCAATCGGCCGCGCCAGGAGCTTGCCGCGTTGCAGGAGGCGCTCGCCACCGCCCGCGGCGCCGGCTCGCGCGTGGCCGAGGCGCTGGCGGTAGTGAACCTCGCCGACGTCTACCTGCGCCACAAGGACTACCGGAGGGCGCACGAGCTCGCCAAGGAGGCGCTGGACCTCGGGCGCGCCCTCGACGACATGGCCATGATGTCGGTCGCCAAGCTCAACATGGGTCTGGCGTTGCTCGGGATGGGTCGCATCGACGCCGGCCGCCGTCTGGCCGACGAGGCCGTCGCCGAGTACGAGCGCACCGGCGCGACCGCCGAGATCGCCGAGACGCTGCGCGAGTACGGCACCTATCTCGAGCAGGCGGGCGACTTCAAGTCGGCGCTCGCGCTGTTCCATCGCCAGCAGAAGCTCACCGAGGAGCTCGCGCTCGCCACCCGCGAGAAGGCGGTGCTCGAGCTGCAGGGCAGGTACGAGTCCGACAAGCGCAAGCGCGAGATCGAGCTCCTCAACCGCGAGCGCGACCTGCAGTCGGCGGAACTGCGCAACCGCGAGCTCGAGCAGCGCGTGTGGTGGTCGCTCGCCGCCGTCTTCGGGCTCTCGTTCTTCGTGATCGCGGTGCTCTACCACAAGCTCCGCGCGACCAACCGGCTGCTCGCGCAGAAGAACGCCGCGCTGTTCCTGCAGAGCAGCCGCGATCCGTTGACCGCGCTCTACAACCGGCGGCACTTCCAGGAATTCATCCGCGACCTGCCGGCACCGACCGAGCGGCGGCGCGGGCCGGGCGAGGGCGCGGTGCAGGCGCTGCTCCTGATCGACATCGACCACTTCAAGCAGATCAACGACCGCCACGGCCACGCGGCGGGGGACGCGGTGCTGATGGCGGTGGCGCAGCGGCTGCGCGACACGCTCCGCGAGACCGACATGATCGTGCGCTGGGGCGGCGAGGAGTTCCTGGTGTTCGTGCCGGTCGCGCCGCTGGATCGCATGGACGAGATCGTGCTGCGCATCATGAACGCGATCAGCGTCGAGCCGATCGGGTACATGGGGCACGACATCCGGGTGACGGCGTCGATCGGCTACCTGCCGATGCCGTTGCCGCCCGACAACTTCCGGCTCAACTGGGACGGTGCGATCCGCCTCGTGGACAAGGCGCTCTACATGGCCAAGAGCCATGGCCGCAACCGTGCCTACGGCATCGCGGCGCTGAACGCCCGGGGCAGCGACCCCGAGCACGGCATCGAAGGGGACCTCGAGAGCGCCTGGCGGGAGGGTGTCGTCGAGCTGCGCCTCCTGCTCGGCATGCCGATCGCGGACGAGCCGGATCCGGTCGCCAAGGCGATCGCGCAGGTAAACTGATCCGCTACGGTAAGCGCCCGGCGGCCGGTGCGGACGGGCCCGCCGACGTGCGCGCGCCGCGCACGACGACGGAGAGCCACGCGATGGACAAGGCGGATCGGAAGCGCCTGCAGGCATTTCTCGACCCGTACCGGGTGACGAAGGGCAAGGGCTTCCGGCTCGCGGACCGCGATCCGGGCGACACGCACGGCCTCGGCTCCGAGCACAAGGGCCGCGCCGCCGAGATGCTTGCGCGCGGCGTCGACTGGCTCGCCGAGGAGCAGGAGAAGCTCTACGCGCAGGACCGCTGGGGCGTGCTGCTCGTGTTCCAGGCCATGGACGCCGCGGGCAAGGACAGCACGATCAAGCACGTGATGTCCGGCGTGAACCCGCAGGGCGTGCAGGTGACGTCGTTCAAGGCGCCGTCGTCCGAGGAGCTCGACCACGACTTCCTGTGGCGCTGCATGAAGGCGCTGCCCGAGCGGGGCCGCATCGGCATCTTCAACCGCAGCTATTACGAGGAAGTGCTGGTCGTGCGGGTGCACCAGGAGCTGCTCGCGAAGCAGAAGCTGCCGCGGCGGGCGGTGACGAAGGACATCTGGAAGGAGCGCTGCGAGGACATCGCGAGCGTCGAGCGGTACCTCGCGCGGAACGGCTACCTGATCCTCAAGTTCTTCCTCCACGTCTCGCGCGAAGAGCAGAAGAAGCGCTTCCTGGAGCGGCTGGACGAGCCGGAGAAGCACTGGAAGTTCGAGCCCAACGACGTGCGCGAGCGCGCGCACTGGGACGTCTACCAGGCGGCCTACGAGGACGCGATCCGCCGCACCGCCGCACCGCACGCGCCGTGGTACGTCGTGCCGGCCGACGCCAAGTGGTTCACGCGGATGGTGGTCGCCGGCGCGATCGTCGACGGCATGGAGAGCCTCGACCTTGCCTATCCGGCGGTCGATGCGGCGGTCAAGGCGGAGTTCGCCGCGTGCCGCAAGTGGCTGCTCGAGGAGAAGCCGTGAGGCCGCCCGTGCCGCACGCGACCGTCGCGCGCCTGCGCGGCGTGCCCGCGCCCGCTAGGGCGCGATCTCGACCGGCGACCTGCGCTTGCGATGCGACGGTCTCCCTCGCCCGCGGCCGCGCCGAAGTCGAAGCCGGTGAAGTACCTGGCGAGCGGGCAGGAGACCTTGCCTTCGCAAGCGTGCTCACGGGCACACTGCGGCTGGTCTGGTCGAGCAGCACGTACTGCCTGCAGACGCTGCAGAATTCGAAGGGGAATCGAACATGGGTCACCTCCGCGTTTGATGTTGAATCCACTGCCGTCGCCGTTCCTGATCGCGAGGTCGCGCCGTCGACGACAGCTTGTGCTGCACGTTGCAGTCTAGACCGATTGGAAACCCGTGGCCAGCCATTCCGGGGCGTTTCGGGGACCGAATCATGATCGGGCGCAAGATGCCGTCCTCCCTTGCTCCGGCCAGAATCATGCTGCGGTG
>CAVPJE010000018.1:0-91528 GCA_963705175.1 uncultured beta proteobacterium
GTTAAGTATCCAGCCTGTTAATCATGTGCAATTTCATACCCTGATAACAAGAGGGATAACAGAACAACCAAAAGGAGAATCACAATGCCCAAGAGAAAGACCGTAGACGCCGCCAAACTGATCAAACTAATCGAAGATGAAACGCCTCAAGCCGAAATCATGAAAAAGATGGGATTCAAAACGTCCACTCAGGTGAAAACGGCTTACATGAACGCGCTGATCGCTGTGGGGAAGGCCGTAGCTATCAAGGGGGTCGTGGTGCCGGTAAAACTCAGAAGGCCAAACTGGTTAATGTCGGCAAACGAGGCAGCATCATAATTCCGGCAGAGAAGGTTGCTGAGTTGGGTATTGGCAAAGATGAAAAATTTACGGTTCGGAAAACCAAGGCAGGAATTGCATTGAAGAAAGCCGAATAATAGTTTACAAAGCCACAGATCGTTATCAACAATAAGCGGGCGAGGTTCTCTCCCGCTTTTTTATTGTTTGGCCACCTAAGAATGTTAACCGAAAACTCCAAAGCCATCATTGCTTGGTTGAACGTGTGTATCATTTGGGGCACAACGTATCTGGTCATTCGCATCGGAGTTGGTCATATGCCACCGATGCTTTTTGCCGGCATCCGGTGGGTCATAGCAGGCGGTATCTTCATTGCCTTTCTGAAATGGCAAGGCAAATCGCTTCCTAAGGCCAAGGAGCTTGTTCACCTGGCGGTAGTAGGCTTGGCCTTGATAGGGTTTGGAAACGGCCTGGTGGTGTTTGCAGAGCAATGGATTCCCAGCGGATTGGCAGCGCTCTTGATCACCACAGTGCCGTTTTTTATGGTCGGAATTGAATCCTTCTTGCCGAGAGGCCCACGGCTCAATGCAACGATTGTAACGGGTCTGATAATGGGCATGGTCGGTGGGTTCCTAATCTTTGGGGATGACATCAGATATCTGGCCGATCCGAATAATCTGCTTGGAGTGTTGGGACTGTTGGGAGCGGTTATTTTCTGGTCGATAGGCTCACTCTATTCGAAATACGTCAAAGTCGATGTGTATCCTCTGATGGGGGCATCCGTCCAAATGCTTATCGCGGGCATTGTTCTGAGCCTGATCGGAATCTCTATTGGCGAGTTGCCCCGACTGAATTTCGAGATCAACGGCCTGCTTTCTCTTGCTTATTTGGTAATAGTTGGTTCCTTGATCGGGTATAGTTCCTACATTTATGTGCTCACCAAATTGCCCTTATCCCTTATTTCAACCTATGCTTACATCAATCCTGTTATCGCACTTTTTTTGGGATGGATCGTTCTCGACGAAAAGCTCAATTTTCAGATAGCCATTGCGGCAGTGGTGATACTGGCAGGCGTCTTCACGGTAAAGAAGGGAACGTCTATGCTGAAACATTCTTGATAAAGCCTTGGACTTGGAGCAGACGACTAATTTTTTGAAAGAAAGACGCAGGCGGGGATAGCGCTGAAGTAGGTCGGGGAGTAAGGTTTAGTTTTCGGGATTCAAATTGCTGGTACAGGGGCAGGTCCAGGAATGGGCCTGTCTTTTTCATTTTAGAGAACATCAAGCAGCTTAAATACAGATGTCTCCTGGTGTATGCTTTTTTTGTTCAGCGTTTTTTGGGCTTGAGCATGGACATTAGGATTCGGAAAATGAGGAGGGCCCCAAAGGCGAAGGCAATTAAAAACAATGCATTCCACAGGTACGATTTCATTCCGATCCACAAGTTTCTGAATATTCAAAAAGAGGCAGTCCAAGATGAAAAATACGGAAATGTCCTATCCCCTTGTCGTTGTCAGTGCTTCCCGCGATGCCGTTATTTCCGTCCCGAGTCTGCTTTAAAAGATGTTGAAGAGCCGGGAGAAAAGATGCACGTACACCCGAGAAGCTAAGTCCACCGTAGACCTTCCATTTCCAGCATAACCTTTCTTGGGCTTGAACCCTAAGTGGTTGTTTTATGTGTTTGAGGTCAGGTGGCTCTGCTTTGATCATTTAGCAAAAAAGGGGCCAAGGAGATTGCGATAGGGAATGTTGTTTGGTTTCGGGCTTATAGGAATTATGTGGATTGGCGGCAGTGGGGAGAGTATGAAAAAAACGGGTCTTTATATGGGAAAAGGATTTCACAGTAGGGGTATTCAGGAGAGTTTTTGTGATGGTTGAACGAAAGAGAGGGTTGTAGAGGGTTCTGAATGGAGGGTTGGCTCAGGTGTTTGAAAAAAGATATCAGTAATATTTAGGATGAAAGTGGATATGCCGTTAAGCTGTCAATATCTCCAGTTCTAAACGATCAGTTTTTCTGTGATATATAACGCAAGGGAATCTAAAAATTTCGGCGTTCCCCCAAATTTCACCAAATGCCATTATACTTAAAAAGGACCAGTTAAATCCGACAGGCCACCCATCCTTATAGATTTTTCTCAGAATGCTTGTAACCTTTAGTTTTTTTCAAACTTTATCGCAATCCCATTAACATCGGTGCAGGTATAGGCAAAAACATTATAAATCGGTACGAACCCATACAGACTGTTAGATACAGTCACATTAATTAGGGCGTCTCCGCCTACATTTGAAAGCGCATTGTCCACGGCAGTTGATAAAGTGGCATTTCCCCATGGCGCCACCCCTAACAGGAAAAAACGACAGGCCTCACCCTGCACCGACCCCAGTTCCTTATAAGGTTGTGCATTTCTCAACATTGCACCGGGGTCTCCCGTGCTTTTCGTAACTATCCCGAGAGTCCCAACAGACGTACACCCGGTGAATAATACAATCGCCAACATTAAAATAATTATTCCCCTCATTCTCTCCTCCCTTTGATTGTATAATTGATAGCGATTTATATTGGGAATTGGATAAACATTAATATTTGGTCTCCTCAATTAATTTGCACTCCTCAACACCTTTACGGCCGGTCGACTCATCAACCAACTGGAGGTTCGCCCGAGCTGCCCAAAGTCCCATTTTGATTTCTTGCCAGACAAAATAATTTCGCCCAGCTTCCACCATCAATTGCAATATTGAGTCATTTTCTGCTTTTGTAATCAACTTGTGTTCTCCAGGAGGCACCACAAACAAAAAATAAGTTTTTGATGCGGTGTCCCCAACTAATCTACCATCTAAAGCGACAGGCATTTTTATAGCAGCACCAAATGTTTCGTTGCGATACACATAAATATTCGCCTTATCGGCTTGAGGAGCAAAGGTTTTGGCCGTATTGTCTCGTTCAATGTTGGCCATCGGAACCGAAGCGCACCCAACAAGCAACAACCCAAAAATAGTCAACAAAACATAAATTCCCTTTCTCATACGCTCCTCCTTTACGCTTAAGCTTTTAATTCAATCCAGCCTCAGTCGGTTTTCTGATAACCTTTAATTTCTTTAAGTTCATCCGCCCCTTGTATTGGTTTGATAAAAGTCACACAATTCGTCTCGTCATAATAGACTTCGACTTTTACTGGTGTACCATCGGCTACCGCCTCAATTGGTGTCCCTGCAACCTCCCATATTCCCAAAGTTAAGACATCTGCAGCGCCGTGGAAAACTGCACGCCCAACCTTAGCCCCTGTACTGTATCCCTGAACAAAACTATGGACATCGCATGTTTTGCCTTCTTCGTTTTTCGTGTAAATGGGTTGACCCAATTCTGCAATGACATGGCTTCTCGGAGTTCCTTGATCCAGAACATGGAGATTTTTTTGATCTGGCTGTTTTGCAGCCATGTATACCGAACAGGCACTCATCAAAGCGAGAAAGCAGAGGGACCCCAAAATGATACATAGCTTTTTCATGACTCCTCCTTTTTTGGGAAGTAAAAAAGACCAAGATTTCGATAACAAATTGTAAAAAAATAGCCCCTAAAGGATTAAATACTGCTTAAAGGGCTTAATTGTGAGGGCTTTCTACAGCTAAAAATCCTCATTCGCACACCTCCTTTTTTGATGGGTCTGCCAACAAAAAAGTGATAACGAAATGAAGGCCTGACAGGAGACGCGGGAACGTCGTCGTGGCAGACCACCACGAGACGTGCGCTCGCGAGTCCCACGGCGTCGAGGATGTCGCGGTCGCTGCCGTCGGCGTAGAAGACGCGCTCGCCGACGCGGTTCGCCTGCTTCACGCGCGACGGGTCGAGGTCGAGGGCGACATAGGGGATCTTCTCGTCCTCGAGCACGTGGCCGACGCTCTGGCCGATGCGGCCATAGCCGCAGATGATCACGTGCTCACTGAGCAGGGCTGCGTCGCCCGGCGGCATCAGCGGCGTGTTGTCATCGAGGTCCGGGCGCGCGGGCGCGAGGCGGCGCGCAATCGCGTGGTTGTGCCGAATCAGGAAGGGCCCGACGATCATCGACAGCAGCACCGACGTGAGCGCCACCTGCGCCACGTTCGCGTCGATGGTGTTGGCCGCCACCGCGATCGCGACGAGCGCGAAGCCGAACTCCCCGCCGACGGCGAGGATCAGGCCGGTCCGCCAGGCGGAGAGCGGGTCGCTGCCTGCGACGCGGACGATGGCGGCTACCGCAAGCGCCTTGATCGCCAGCAGTGCCGCGGTGCCACCGAGCGCCCACGGCCAGATGCGCAGCGCCGCGGCCGGATCGAACAGCATGCCGATGCCGACGAAGAACAGGCCCAACAGCACGTCGCGGAACGGCCGGATCGCGCTTTCGACCTGGTGGCGGAACTCGGTGTCGCCGATCATCGTCCCGGCGAGGAACGCGCCGAAGGCCATCGACAGCCCCAGCGCGTGAGTGACGGCGGCCGAGGCCAACGAAACGAACAGCACGGCCAGCGTGAACACTTCCGCGGAGCGGCGCGCGGCGACGAGCCGAAACAGCGGGCGCAGCATCCAGCGCCCGGCGGCGAACACCACCGCGAACGCAAGTACGGCCTTCACCAGTGCCAAACCGAGGTGGCCGGCGAGTCCCTCGGCGCCGAACGCACCGGCGGCGGCCCCCAGCACGGGGATGACGACGACGAACGGAACGGCCGTGACGTCCTGGAAGACCGACATCGCGAGCGCAACGCGACCGTGCCGGCTCTGCTCCTCGCGCTGCTCGACAAGCACGCGATCGATGATCGTCGTGGAGCTTTGTGCGAACACCGCCCCGATCACGAATGCGGCCTCAGGCGGCACCCCGGCCAGCCACGCGATCGCGCCGACGATCGCGGCGGTCAGCACCACTTGGGCGATGCCCATGCCGAACAGCCGGGGCCGCAGGGACTTGAGTTTCGGCAGCGAGAAGTCGAGCCCGATGGTGAACAGCAGGAACACGACGCCGAACTCGGCGAGTTGCCGCAGCTGCGGCGTGTCCATCGTCGGGCCCGGCGTGTGGGGTCCCACGAGCAGGCCCACGACGAGGTAGGCGAGTATCGTTGGGACGTGCAGCCGCTGCAGCGCGAGCACCACCGCGAGCGTGATGCCGAGCAGCAGCAGGGCCTGGCCCAGGAAATCGTCCATGCTGTGAGCCGGAGGCGCGCCGCGCACCGCATCGGACTGCGCGACACGCACCCGGCGCCGCCGCGTCCTTGGCTGACGTGTACAGCAATTCGGCACCGGCGGCGCGGGCGCGGAGCCTCGATTGCTGTCGCGGAAATCTGCTGTCGCTGAAGTCCATTCTCGCACACGTGCAAGCACGTGCGGGCAGGGAACTCGCAGAGCAGGCGCGTTGTCGCACGGGTGTCATTCCCTGGGATAGGGCTGGCGATGGTGAGCGGAGAACGGGCAGGTTTGGCGAATCCACCGCGACACCTGATTGCGGCGACCGACTTCTCGCCGGCAAGCGACGAGGCGGTCAAGCGCGCTTGCCTTGTCGCGCGGGAAAGCGGTGCGCGGCTGACCCTCGTCCACGTTGTCCCGGCGTCGCTGTGGGAGGACGTGGGCACGCAGCTCGCGACGCTGGTCGGGGTCGAGATGCCCGCGCCCGCCGCGATACGGGCGCAGTCGTTGGCGCAGCTCGAACGCCGTGCCGGCGAGCTCTCGGGGCGCTATGGGCTCGCCTGCGGGGCGCGGGTGGCCGAAGGCCGGCCGGCCGCGATGCTCGCGCAGGTCGCCGCGGACGAGAAGGCGGACCTGCTGGTCGTGGGCGCGCACGGGATGGGCGCGATGCGCGCCGCGCGCGACATCCTCGTCGGCACGACGGCACAGAAGCTGTTGCGCGTTGCGCCGTGCCCGGTGCTCGTGGTCAAGCGCGCGGCGTCGGCGCCGTACAGTCGCGTGCTCGCGCCGACCGATTACTCGACGCCGGCGCACGGCGCAGTGCGCGTGGCCGCCGCCTGGTTCCCGACCGCCCAGCTGCACGTCGCGAACGCGTTCGAGCTTCCCTACGACAGCATGCTGCGCTACGCGTCGATCGACCGCGAGACGATCGCGAGGCAGCACGCGAGGGAACGCGAGCAGCTGATGCGGCGGCTGGTCGCGTGGGCCGACGCCTCGGGCGTGCCACCGGAGAGGCGCGTGCTGCACGTCGAGCACGGCTATGCGCCGAAGCGCATCGAGGACTGGATCGAGTCGACCGGCGCCGGGCTCCTCGCGATCGCGTCACATGGCAAGTCGGAGCTCGAGGCCGCGTTGCTCGGCAGCGTCACCCTGCACGTGGTGCTTTCCGCGAGCTGCGACGTGCTCCTGCTGCGCTGAACCTGCGGCGCCCGATCCGGTCGCCGCAGCGCGGGACCCACTGTCCCGGCCCGGAGGAGGCGACGCGCCGGGTGGTCGCGGCGGCGCGCGCGTCGCAGGCGAGCCTCAGGACGACGGAGGCGTCCGCTTTGCGCCCAGGACGTCGCGAAGGAGGTCGAAGGGCAGCGGGAAGACGATCGTCGAGCCGCGATCGCCGGCCACCTGGGTCATCGTCTGCATGTAGCGGAGCTGCATCGCCTCGGGTTGCTGCGCGAGCATCCGTGCCGCCTCGAGCAGCGCCGCCGCCGCCTGCTTCTCGCCATCCGCGTGGATCACCTTGGCACGACGCTCGCGCTCGGCCTCCGCCTGGCGGGCGATCGCGCGCACCATCGACTCGTTGAGGTCGATGTGCTTGATCTCGACGTTGGTGACCTTGATGCCCCAGCCGTCGGTCTGCGAGTCGAGGATCCGCTGCACGTCGAGGTTGAGCCGCTCGCGCTCGGCCAGCATCTCGTCCAGCTCGTGCTTGCCCAGCACCACGCGCAGCGTGGTCTGCGCCAGCTGGCTGGTCGCCATCAGGTAGTTCTCGACCTGGATGATCGCCTTCTGCGGATCGATCACGCGGAAGAACACCACCGCGTTGACCTTGACCGACACGTTGTCGCGCGAGATCACGTCCTGCGGCGGCACGTCCATCGTCACGACGCGCAGGTCGACCTTCGCCATCTGCATCAGGCCGGGCAGGACGACGATCAGCCCCGGCCCCTTGACCTTCCAGAAGCGGCCGAGCAGGAAGACGACGCCGCGCTCGTACTCGCGCAGGATGCGCAGCGAAGCGACGACCACGGCGATGACGAACAGCAGCGCGACCGAGCCGAAGCCGAAGGGCAAATCGAATGGCAGCATCGGGACCTCCTGTGCTTCGCTAGTGGTTGAATCGCTCGACGATCAAGCGTCAGGCCATCGACGGAGCGCACCTTGATCCTGTCGCCGGGGGCGAGCGGCGCACCGCCGGCATCGCGCGCCCGCCACGACTCACCGTGCACGCGCACCCACGCCTCGCCGCCTTCCACGACCTCTACCGTGCCTGAAGCGTCCACGAGTTCCTCGCGGCCGCTCACGATCTTCCTGCGCCGCGCCTTCAAGGCGAACGTGCCGACGCCGATGATGAACGCCGCGCTGGTGAGCGCCATCGCGACCAGCGTGACCGGCGCAAGCCCGAAGCCGGGAACCTCGGTGTCGATCAGCATCAGGCCGCCGAACACGAACGCGACGATGCCGCCGACGCCCAGCACGCCGAAGCTCGGCAGGAGCACCTCGGCGACCATCAGCGCCGTGCCGAGCAGCAGCAGGCCGACGCCGACCCAGTTGACCGGCAGCAGCTGCAGCGCGTAGAGGCCGAGCAGCAGGGAGATCGCGCCGGCCACCCCCGGCACGCCGAACCCGGGGCTGGTGAACTCGACGAACAGTCCGTAGATGCCGATCATCAGCAGCAGGACCGCCAGCGTCGGGTTCGACAGCAGGGCGAGCAGCTTGTTGCGCCAGTCGGGCTCGAGCCACTCGATCGACGCGCCCCCGAGATCGAGCCGGGCCTTCGCGTGGGCGAGTTGCACCTCGCGCCCCTCGATCTTCGTGAGCAGGTCGGCAATGTCCACGGCAATCGCGTCGATCACGCCGCCATCCAGCGCCTCCTGCGACGACAGGCTACTCGCACGGCGCACGGCTTTCTCGGCGAAGTCCGCGTTGCGCCCGTGCAGTTGCGCGAGGCTGCGGATGTAGGCCGCGGCGTCGTTCACCGCCTTGGCCTTCATCGGATCGGCCGGGCCCGCGTCGTCGACGCGGTGCCGGATCCTTCGCCGATTCCGGGCTCGCGGGTTCGCTGCCGCGGTCCTTCGGAGCCGACGGTCGCGGCGCAGGCGGGGAGGGCGCGCCGGGCGCACCGATCGCCACGGGCGTCGCCGCGCCGAGGTTCGTCGCCGGTGCCATCGCGGCTACGTGGCTCGCGTAGAGGATGTAGGTGCCGGCGCTCGCCGCCCGGGCGCCTTCCGGCGCGACGAACGTCGCGACGGGAACGGGCGAGGCCAGGATGTCCTTGATGATCGCCCGCATCGCGGTGTCGAGCCCACCCGGCGTGTCGAGCTGCAGGACGACAAGGCGGGCACGGCGTTCGCGGGCTTTCTCGAGACCGCGGTGGACGAAGTCGCTGGCCGCGGGCCCGATCACCCCGTCGACGCGGAGTACGAGCACCGGGCCCTTGCCGGTGTCCGCGAAGGCCGTGGCGCATGCCAAGGCCCATGCGAACAGCCACAGCAGGAGGCCCGGCAGCCCGATGCTGCGAGCCGCATCGGCGCGCGGCGACGCGCAACCCATCGCTAACGCCCCGCGGGCGGCGGCTCGTCGTGTCCAGCCCTCGTTGGACGCCATGTTGCGCTCACCTTGCGCTGCACCATCGCGCGTCGTGGTTGCCGTTGCGTTCAGCGTTGCACCATGCGACGGGGCCCATGTTGATCGAGGTCACTGACGGTTGCGATCGGGCGGCGTGGCGGGCCGCGACTGGCACGCGGCGATCGCTCAAGACCCGGCACCGGTCGCCGCTGGCGGATGTGAGCTCGGGTGCAGTGCCGTCCTTCAGGGCACCGGGTAGATCGTGAGGTGGGGGAACGGGATCTCGATGCCGCGCTCGTCGAAGGCCCGCTTGAGGCGCCGCAGGAACTCGCGCCGCACGCCCCACTGCTCGAGCGGCACCACCTTGAAGCGGCAGCGCAGAATGACGGCGGAGTCCGCCCATCGCTCGACCCGGCGATCTCGAGATCGTCGAGGATGCGCGGCCCGAACGCCGGATCGGCGCGCATCGACGTCGCGACCCCCCGCATGACGTCGAAGGCCTCGTCGACGTCCTCGCGATACGCGATGCCGACGTCGATCACCGACTGCGCGACCCGCGGCTCATGTTGGTCACGGTGGAGATCAGGCCGTTGGCAATGTAGTGGACGTTGCCGTCGTAGTCCCGCAGACGCACGTACCGCAGCGTGATCTCCTCGACGAAGCCGGCCTTGCCGGCGATTTCCACGACGTCGCCGTGCCGGATCTGGTCCTCGAGCAGGATGAAGAATCCCGCGAAGAAGTCCTTGACCAGGCTCTGGGCGCCGAAGCCGACGGCAAGCCCGACGACGCCGGCGGCACCGAGGATGGGCGCGATGGAGATGCCGATCTCGCCCAGCACGAGCATCCCGGCGATCAGGCTCACGACCACGGCGACCAGGTAGCGGAAGACCTGTCGAGCCACGCCGCGCGCTTGCCCGACGCGGCATCGTCCATCCGGCGCTCGAGCGCCGCGGAACATCCGGATCAACCGCTGCAGCACGTAGATGGTGATCCACGCCGCCACGACGATCAGGATGACGCGCAGGCCGACCACCGTTCCGGCTCCCCAGGGGCTCGCGTCGAGCAGCCCGAGACTCGGCATTCGAGGTCCATGATGTCGTTGAGAGGTCGGCAAATCGGATTTCGTTCCCCGGCCACGGCTGGGGAACGGATGCGCGATTGCGGGGGGGGTCAGACCGCATCCATCAGGAACTGCACGTCACCGCCCGGCGCGATCTCCACGGGTTCGCGCTCGTGGCGAAACACCCGACAGGCGCCGCCGTCCCCGAACAGGGACAGCCGATCGCCCTCTAAGCGCAATCCCGTGCACTCGCGCAGGCCCGCGACCCACACGCGCGGATGGAGCGTACCGAACTCGCGGATGCGTTCCTCGCGCGTCTCGCCCTTGAACCCCGGCGGATGGCCGTGAAGGTAATGCGGGTTGATCTGGAACGGGACGAGGCCCAGCGCGTCGAACCCGCCCGGATCGCAGATCGGCATGTCGTTGGTGGTCATGATCGTGGGACACGCGAGGTTCGACCCGGCGCTCCAGCCCGCGTAGGGCATGCCCTGCAGGGCGCGCAGGCGAAGTGGCCGCAGCAGCCCCGCCGCGCGCACGTCGCGCAGCAGCTTCCACGTGCTGCCGCCGCCCACGACGACCGACTCGGCGCGGAGCACCGCGGCCACCGGATCGTCGGTGGCGTGGACACCTTCCACGGCGACGCCGAACTGCGCGAACACCGGCGCGACGCGTGCGACGTAGTCGTCGGGGCCGAGTGTCGCGCCGGCGTAAGGCACGAACAGTGCCTTGCGCACGCCGGTGGTCCCGAAGAACTCCACGAGGTGCGGCAGGGCCCATTCGAGATAGCCCGAGCCCTCCCGCAGCGAGTTGGAAAGCAGGAGCAGGCGCACGTGGACCTCCCGAGTATGGAATGCGGCGGCAACGATGTCGGTACCGACCTGTGCTGCAATGCGCAGCGGTGCGCTCCTGCTACGGCCGCCCGGTGAGCGCCGGCGTCAGCACCTTGCCCTCGCTTGCGCTCGGGGGGCGCACGTTGAGCAGGTGGGCGAGCGTCGGTGCGATGTCGACGCTCTCCGCGTATTGCCCGTAGCGGCCCGGCTTCACCCAGCGCGCGCCGTGGATCATCAGCGGCACGTTGGTGTCGTAGGTGTAGGGCGTGCCGTGCGAGCAGGCGCTGGGTGACGACGTGTTGCGCGACTGGAAGTAGAAGAACGGGCGCGGCACCACGACGACGTCGACCGCCATCTGCCGGTGCCACGCGCGCTGCACGAGCGTCGCCACGCGGTGCGAGGGCAGCGACCCGCGCTCGAGCTGGGTGCGCGTGAACGTGAAGCCGATGCCCGGCTGCTCGAGCGTCGTGCGCGCGACGAAGCTCTCGACTTCCTCGCGCGACAGCCCCTTGGCGTCGATCGCCGCGTAGTCGAGCGTGAAGCCCCCGGTCATGTGCTGCGTCGCGACCTTCGCGATGCCGAAGCGCTTCTCGGCCGCCGCGTTGACCGCGCCACGGACCTCGCCCGGATCGATACGCCCCGCGTCGAAGCCGCGCGACGCGCTGTACTCCGGCACGTTCATGAAGCCGTGGTCGGCGGTGAGGACGACCAGCACGTTCTCGTCACCGACCATGGCGTCGATCGCCTCGAAGAAGCGGGCGAGCGTGCGGTCGAGACGGATCAGGTGGTCCTGGGACTGGATGCTCTCGGGGCCGAAGCTGTGGTTGACGTAGTCGTGCGAGGAGAAGCTCACCGCGAGCAGGTCGGGCGCGCCCGTCGGGTTGCGGCCCAGCCCCTCGTGGCGCGCGAGCTCGAGCGCGAACTCGGCGGTGGCCTCGTCGCCGTAGGGGCCGGCGAGGAGCGTCCCGTAGTACAGCGGTCCCGGCGCGGACTCGCCGAGCCCGTAGACCAGCCCCATGCGCGTGCCGAGCTTGCGGTAGCTCGTCGACCACGGCTGGCCGTCGGGCAGCGAACGGCGGTACGCGTCGGCGTCGAGCAGCGGGTCCCAGCGCTTGTGGAACCACTGGTGCTGCGGATTGCCGGCGTAGTAGCGCTCCCACCACGCCGGATGCGCCGGCATGTAGTAGCTGGTGCTCGTGAAGCGGCCGGACTTCGACGAGTACATGTACGCCGTGCCGGTCTTGCCCGCCGGCAGGATCGCGCCGCGGTCCTTGCCCGCCACCGCGAACACGCGGCTCGCGTTGTTCGTTGCGTAGCGCAGTTCGTCGCCGAGGGTGCTCGCCTGCAGGTTCCTCGGGCTGACGCCATCGCCTTGGCCGGCCTCCGTGCCGTCGAGGTAGCGATGTGCCGGATCCGCCGTGTTGTAGACCTGCTTGCCGTCGCGCGTTCGCCACTCGTTGCCGATGATGCCGGTCTGGTAGGGATGCGCTCCGGTGAACACCGAGGCGTGGCCCACCGCGGTGACCGTGAACGCGTGCGCCTGGTGCGCGTCGGAGAACCACGCGCCGCGGTCCATCAGCCGGCGCAGGCCGTTCGGCCCGAGGAGGTCGTGGTTGCGCGTCAGCTGCTCCTGCGGCAGGCCGTCGACCAGCACGACGAGCACCAGCTTCGGCAGCGGCGTGCCTCCGGGAACGGTCGCGCCGATGCTCGGCACGGCCGCGCACGCGGCGAGCACGAGCAGGATCCAGAGGGACCGCAGGATCGGGCGAATCATGGTGTTCGTCTCCATCGGGGAGCGCGGCAGGACACTGCGGCGCACCGATGCCGGTCGGGCGCCGCCGGGTCCGATGCGGGAGTCTATCCGCACACGGGGAAGGGTTGCCATGGCGCATCGCAGCACGGCGCGCGGCGGCAGGTACGCCGGAGTCCGGCGTTCGCGTGTGGCAAAGTGCGGGGAGACGCGGGTCGACGGGTGCGGTACGCGGCGCGATGCGCGCGCATGGGCGGCGCGCTCATGGCCCGAGCGCGTTCTGCACCGGCCCCTCGCCGAACCGACACCATGGACTGGATCCAGCAAGGTCTCCTGATCGGCGCCGCGATCGTCTTCGGCGCGCTCGCGTTCGGAGCACTCTCGCAGCGCGCCGGGGTGCCGCTGCTGCTCGTCTTTCTCGTCGTCGGCATGCTCGCGGGCGAGGACGGGCCGGGCGGCATCATGTTCGACGACCACGAGACCGCCTTCCTCGTCGGCAACCTCGCGCTGGCGGTGATCCTGCTCGACGGCGGTTTGCGCACGCGCTTCGCCACGTTCCGGGCCGCGCTCTGGCCGTCGCTCGCGCTCGCCACGGTCGGTGTCGCCATCACGGCGGCGTTCACGGGTGCGCTCGCCGTGTGGCTGTTCGGCTTCTCGTGGCCCGTCGGCCTGCTGGTCGGCGCGATCGTCGGCTCGACCGACGCCGCCGCGGTGTTCGCGCTGCTCAAGGCCGGCGGCCTGCGCCTCTCGCCGCGTGTCGGACAGACGCTCGAGATCGAGTCGGGCGCCAACGATCCGATGGCGGTGTTCCTCACGGTCACCCTCATTGCCGCCATCACGCGCCCGGAGCAGGCGGACGCCATGTCGCTCGCGCTCGATCTGGCGCAGCAGTTCGGCATCGGCCTCGTGGCCGGGGTCGTGGCCGGGGAGGGCTTGAGCCGGACGCTGCTGATACTCCGGCGCCGGGGACTGCTCGGCGACGCGCTGCAGTCGCTGTGGCTCGTCTCCGGCGGCGTCGCGGTGTTCGCGGCGACCAACCTGCTCGGGGGCAGCGGCTTCCTCGCGGTGTACGTGGCCGGGCTCCTGGCCGGGAACCGTCGCACCGGCGTCGGCGAGGACACGCTGCGTGCGCTCGACGGCCTGGCGTGGCTCGCCCAGTGCGGCATGTTCCTGCTGCTCGGGCTGCTGGTGACGCCCCGGTACCTCGTCGATTCGCTGGTGCCCGCGCTCACGCTGGCGCTGCTCCTGATGTTCGTCGTGCGGCCGGCGATGGTGGCGGTCGTCCTGCCGTGGTTCCGGTTCTCGTTGCGCGAGATCGCCTACATCAGCTGGGTGGGCCTGCGGGGCGCCGTGCCGATCGTGCTCGCGGTGTTCCCCTTGCTCGCGGGGGTCCCGGAAGCGGCGGCGATCTTCGAAGTGGCCTTCGTCGTCGCCATCGCCTCGCTGCTGCTGCAGGGCACGACGGTCGCGCGCATGGCCCGTGCGCTGCGCGTGACGCTGCCACCGCTCGCCGAGCCCTCGGCGCGCGTCCCGCTCGATCCGCTCGGCCCGGCGCCGGCGTCGTTCGTGCAGTTCCGCGTCGAGTCGGCCGGGCCGCTGCTGGGCGTCGACGCCCGGTCGGTCGACTGGCCCGCGGGATCCCGCGTGGTCAATGTCGTGAGAGCCGAGGCGTCGCTGCCGCCGGCCGAGGCGGGGCCGCTCGCACCGGGCGACCTGGTCGGATTCATCGCCGCGCCGTCGGCAGAGGCCGAGCTCGCGCAGTGGTTCCGCGAGGACGCCGCGACGTTCTGGCACGCGGCGTTCGGCGACTTCGAGTTCGCCGGCGACGTCCGTCTCGCGGAGGTCGCGGGACTGTACGGCGCAGCGGGACAGCACGGAGAACCCGACGAGCGCACACTGGCCGAGGCGCTGCGGCAGGCGCTCGGTCGGGCGCCCGCCGAAGGCGACGTTGCCGTCGTCGGCGGGCTGCGGCTCTCCGTGAGCGAAATGGAGCGCGGGCGGATCACCCGCGTCGGCCTGCACTTGCCGAGAACGCGGTCGCCGCGAGATTAATTCGAGACTATCGTCCGGATTAGCGGAATCGATTGGACGTATCGGGTCCGCGGCGGGACAATGCTGGAGTCGCCGGAAGCCCGATCGGGCCGCCGGAGTCCCCTTAGCCACCGCGATCGCCGTGGCCGGTGGCCAACCTCGAGAGGAGATGTCCGATGAAGTCGCTCAAAGGCACGAAGACGCACGACAACCTGAAGGCCGCGTTCGCGGGCGAGTCGCAAGCGAACCGCCGCTACCTGTACTTCGCAAACAAGGCGGACGTGGAAGGCCAGAACGACGTCGCATCGCTGTTCCGCTCGACCGCCGAGGGCGAGACCGGCCACGCGCACGGCCACCTCGACTACCTCGCGCAGGTGGGCGACCCGGCGACCGACCTGCCGATCGGCAGCTCGCGCCAGAACCTGAAGGCCGCGGTGGCCGGCGAGACGCACGAGTACACCGACATGTACCCCGGCATGGCGAAGAGCGCCCGCGACGAAGGCTTCGACGAGATCGCCGACTGGTTCGAGACGCTCGCCAAGGCCGAACGTTCGCACGCCAACCGCTTCCAGAAGGCCCTGGACGCGCTGGCCGACTGATCGGCAAATCGGCCGTTCTCGGTGGCGCGCGTCGTTTCGTGCCGTTCCCGCTCGGAAACCGAAGGGCCGCCCCGAGGTTTCCGAGCTAACTGTTCCCGGTCGAAAATCCCGCGAGGTTCAAGCGGGATTTTCGGACGATAAGGCTATGACCACCCGCGAAGGCAGCCTCGAGGCCCCCACGCGCCACCCGCTCGACTGGCGCAATCCCGACTTCTACGACGAGCAATCGCTCTACAAGGAGATGGAGCGGGTCTTCGACATCTGCCACGGCTGCCGCCGCTGCATCAGCCTGTGCCAGTCGTTCCCCACGCTCTTCGACCTCGTCGACGAGGGCAAGACCGGGGAGATGGACGGGGTCGAGAAGCAGGACTACTGGAAAGTGGTCGACCAGTGCTACCTGTGCGACGTCTGCTACATGACGAAGTGCCCGTACGTGCCGCCGCACCCGTGGAACCTCGACTTTCCGCACCTGATGCTCCGCGCGAAGGCGGTCCACTTCAAGAAGCAGGGCGCGCGCTTCCGCGACCGGCTGCTCACCAGCACCGACCGGCTGGGCAAGCTGGCGACGATCCCGGTCGTCGTGCAGACGGTGAACTGGGCGAACCACACGCCGGCGACGCGCTCGCTGATGGAGAAGGCGATCGGCGTCGCGAAGGAGGCGGCGCTGCCGCCCTACGCGACGAAGTCGTTCCGCAAGGGCTTCGAGAAGTCCCTCGCCTGGCCGGTGAAGAACGGCCAACGCACGCCCGGCAAGGTCGCGATCTTCTCGACCTGCTACGTCAACTACAACGAGCCGGGCATCGCCCGCGACCTGACGAAGATCCTCGCGCACAACGAGATTCCGTTCACGATCGCCGCGGCGGAGGCCTGCTGCGGCATGCCCAAGCTCGAGCTGGGCGACCTCGAGCAGGTGGAGAAGCTCAAGGACATCAACATCCCGCAGCTCGTCGGGCTGGCGCGCGAGGGCTACGCGATCGTGACGCCGATTCCGTCGTGCACGCTGATGTTCAAGCAGGAGCTGCCGCTGATCTTCCCCGACGATGCCGACGTCAAGGCCGTCGCGGAAGCGATGTTCGACCCGTTCGAGTACCTGGTGCTGCGCGACAAGGACGGCCTGCTGAGGAAGGACTTCAAGCAGCCGCTCGGCAAGGTCAGCTACCACATCCCCTGCCACTCGCGCGTGCAGAACGTCGGGCAGAAGACCCGCGAGGTGCTCGAGTGGGTGCCCGGCACCGAGGTGAACACGGTCGAGCGCTGCGCCGGCCACGACGGCACCTACGGCGTGAAGAAGGAGTTCTACGCGTCGTCGATGAAGATCGGCAAGCCGGTGTTCAAGCGGATGAGCGAGACCGACCCCGACTACGTGAGCTCCGACTGCCCGATCGCCGGTCGCCGCATCACCCAGGGGATCACCGAGAGCGGCACGATGCGCGGCCGCAAGGAGCACCCGATCACGCTGATCCGCATCGCCTACGGCCTCGACGCCTGAAACGGACACGACGATGAGCACCGCAACGAAGGAGCCGACGATGCCGCGCATCACGCGGGAATCCCTGATGACCCTCGAGGCCTACGCCAAGGCCCGCAAGGACTTCCGTGCGAAGGTGATCGCGCACAAGAAGGCGCGCACCGTGCACCTGGGCGAGCACGTGACGCTGGTCTTCGAGGACGAGCTCACGATGCGCTACCAGATCCAGGAGATGCTGCGCATCGAGAAGATCTTCGAGGAAGAGGGCATCCAGGGCGAGCTCGACGCCTACAACCCGCTCGTCCCCGACGGCAGCAACTTCAAGGCGACGATGCTGATCGAGTACGAGGACGTCGACGAGCGGCGGCGCGCGCTCGCGGGCCTCAAGGGCGTCGAGGACCGCGTCTACGTGCAGGTCGAGGGTTGCCCGCGCGTCCACGCGATCGCCGACGAGGACCTCGAGCGCGAGAACGAGGAGAAGACCTCCGCCGTGCACTTCCTCCGCTTCGAGCTCACGAAGGAGATGGTCGCGGCGCTCAAGTACGGCGTGGGGCTGGGCATCGGCGTCGACCACCCGAACTACCGCGCCGACATTCCCCGGGTCGGGGACGAGACGCGCGCGGCGCTCCTCGCGGACCTCAGCTGACAGGAGCGGCGCCTTCATCGGCGCTCGGGTGGCGCGCGGCGCCGGGCCGCGGTCAATCGCGGAAGTTCTCGTACTGCAGCGGGTAGTCGGTGATCGCCTTCTTCACCAGCGCGATCGCCGCCTGCAGATCGTCCCGCTTGGCGCCGGACACGCGCACGGCGTCGCCCTGGATCGACGCCTGCACCTTGAGCTTGCTGTCCTTCAGCAGCTTGACGATCTTCTTCGCACGCTCCTGATCGACGCCGGTGCGGGCAACCACCGGCTGCTTCTGCTTGTTGCCCGAGATCTTCTCCGGGTCCTTGTACTCCAGCGCGCGGACGTCGACCCCCCGCTTGGCCAGCTTGGCGGTGAGCACGTCGGCGACCTGCTTCAGCTTGAATTCGTCGTCGGCGAAGAGCGTGAGCGCCTTGTCGGCCAGCTCGACCCGGGCGTCCGACCCCTTGAAGTCGAACCGGGTACCGATCTCCTTGTTGGCCTGGTCGACCGCATTGTGGAGCTCGACGGCGTTCATTTCGGAGACGATGTCGAAGGAGGGCATGGCTGCGGTTCCGGTAGGGTTCGTCGCCGACGCTAGCACGGCGCGGCGCGATGGTGCAAACCGCGCGCTTCGCGTCGAAGTGGTGCAGCGGCAGCGCAGCCCCGGCGGGCGTCGCGCCGCCGATGTGTGGGGCGATGCCGTCGGGCGCGAGTCCGCCGGGGCCCCTTGAAAGGCCGGCCCGGCCTTGGCATGGTTAGTGCATCGCATCCGCCACGGAGGTGCGCGCGCATGGATCCCGTGATTCCACTTGCCGACCTGCAACCCATCTACTCGGTCGCCGACGTCGACCGGGCGCTCGAGGACAGCGCCGCGAAGCGCAACGACGGCCTCAAGGGCTGGTACGACCGGATGCGGGAACTGGGCGGCTCGCGCTACATCATCAAGCCGTCGTCGCACAAGGCGGTCGACGACCTCTACGGCGCCGCGCCCAATTTCGGCGACGTGATCGACGACATCCGCAAGTTCGTCGCCCTCGCGGTCGCCGGCCGCGAGGCGCTGCAGTTCACGCCGATCCTGCTGGTCGGCGAGCCGGGCCTCGGCAAGACCCATTTCGCCAAGCGGCTCGCCGGCGCGTTGGGCACCGGGTACGAGTTCGTCTCGATGAGCTCGCTCACCGCGGGCTGGGTGCTGACCGGAGCGTCCGCCCAGTGGCACAACGCCCGGCCCGGCAAGGTCGCGCAGACGCTGATCGAGGGGGACTATGCGAATCCCGTCGTCGTGCTGGACGAGATCGACAAGTCGGGCGGCGACCACCGCTACGACCCGATGGGCGCGCTCTACGCGCTGCTCGAGCGGGACACCGCGTCGCACTTCAAGGACGAGTTCATCGACGTCGGCATCGACGCGTCCCACATCCTCTGGGTCGCGACCGCCAACGACGAGAGCGCGATTCCCGAGCCGATCCTGAACCGGATGAACGTCTATGCGATCGGGCGCCCGGACGCCGAAGGGTCGCGCCGCATCGCGCTGGCCGTCTATCGCGAGATCGTCGACGCGCACCGGTGGCCGTTTCCGCCCGAGCCTTCGGAAGCGGTGCTCGAGCGCCTCTCGGCCATCCCGCCGCGCGACATGAAGAAGCTGCTGCTCGACGCCTTCGGCACCGCGCAGCTCGCCGGGCGCGAGCGGCTCGTCGCCGAGGACATCGACGCGAAGAAGCTCTGTGGGCGTCGGGCGCGGGTGGGGTTCTAGCGTTCCGTTGCCGCGAGCTGGGAACAGGCCTCAGCGGGGCGGCGTCCCTGCGCCGCGAGCGCGTCCGCAGCTCGTTCGACCGGATCCTCCCGGAACGCGTCCGCTAGAATGGATGCCATCGCGTACCGGCCCGCCTCGACATGTCGCACATCCTGCAGGATCTTCCCGTCGGCCAGAAGGTCGGCATCGCGTTCTCCGGCGGTCTCGACACGAGCGCCGCGCTGCACTGGATGCGCGCGAAGGGTGCGATCCCGTACGCGTACACGGCGAACCTCGGCCAGCCGGACGAGCCCGATTACGACGAGATTCCGCGGCGCGCGAAGCAGTACGGCGCGGAGGCCGCGCGCCTGGTCGACTGCCGCGCGGCGCTCGTCGCCGAAGGCATCGCGGCCCTGCAGGCGGGTGCGTTCCACATCACCACCGCGGGGCTCACGTACTTCAACACGACGCCGCTGGGCCGCGCGGTCACCGGGACGATGCTGGTCGTCGCGATGCGCGACGACGACGTCCACATCTGGGGCGACGGCAGCACGTTCAAGGGCAACGACATCGAGCGCTTCTACCGCTACGGGCTCCTCGCCAACCCGAGCCTGCGCGTCTACAAGCCGTGGCTGGACGCCGCGTTCATCGACGAGCTCGGCGGGCGCAAGGAGATGTCGGAGTACCTCGCCCGTGCCGGATTCGGCTACCGGATGAGTACCGAGAAGGCCTACTCGACCGATTCCAACCTGCTCGGCGCCACGCACGAGGCCAAGGATCTCGAGTTCCTCGACAAGGGCATGAAGATCGTCGAGCCGATCATGGGCGCCGCGTTCTGGCGCGAGGACGTCGCCATCCGGCCCGAGACCGTGACCGTGCGCTTCGACGAGGGCCGGCCGGTGGCCCTCAACGGGCAGACGTTCGCCGACGAGGTCGCGCTCGTGCTCGAGGCCAACGCGATCGGCGGCCGCCACGGGCTCGGCATGAGCGACCAGATCGAGAACCGGATCATCGAGGCGAAGAGCCGCGGCGTCTACGAGGCGCCGGGCATGGCGCTGCTGTTCATCGCTTACGAGCGCCTCGTCACCGGCATCCACAACGAGGACACGATCGAGCAGTACCGCGACCACGGGCGGCGGCTCGGCCGGTTGCTGTACCAGGGCCGCTGGTTCGACCCGCAGGCAATGATGCTGCGCGAGACCGCGCAGCGATGGGTGGCACGCGCGGTCACCGGCGAAGTGACGGTCGAGCTGCGCCGCGGCAACGACTACTCGATCCTCGACACGACGAGCCCCAACCTCACCTACAAGCCCGAGCGGCTCACGATGGAGAAGGGCGAGGAGGTGTTCTTCACGCCGCAGGACCGCATCGGGCAGCTGACGATGCGCAACCTCGACATCGCCGACACCCGCGAGAAGCTCGTCACGTACGTGAAGACCGGCCTGCTGCGCCCGGCCGAGGGCTCGCCGCTGCCGCAGCTCAACGACAAGTCCTGACGGAAAAGTCGGCTCAGACTCAGGAAAGTAGGGTCAGACCCTGCTTTCAGTTGGCGGTGATGCCGAGCCGCTTCACCACCGGCGTCCAGCGCGCCGACTCGGCGGCGATCAGCTTCGCGAAGTCCTCGGGGGTGCCGCCGATCAGGTCGAAGCCCGCCGCGTTCATCTTCTGCGCGACGTCGGGCAGCTTCAGGATCGCGTTGACCTCGGCGTTGATCTTGTCGATCACGGGGCGCGGCGTGCCCGCCGGCGCGACCAGTCCGTTCCACGCGAGCGCCTCGAATCCGGGGTAGCCGGACTCGGCGATCGCCGGGATGTCCGGAAGGAGCGGGAAGCGCTTCGGCGTGGTCACGGCGATCGCACGGAGCTTGCCGGCCTGGACCTGCGCCTGCAGCGGCTGCATCACCGCGAACATCATCTGCGTCTCGCCCTGCACGGTGGCAAGGACCGCCGGCGGCGAGCCGTTGAAAGGCACGTGCACGGCGTCGATGCCCGACATCGCCTTGAGGAGCTCGGCGTTCAGGTGTGACGAGCTCCCGTTGCCTACCGACGCGTAGTTGAGCTTGCCCGGGTTCGCCTTCGACCAGGCGACGAGGTCGGCAACCGACTTGACCGGCAGCGCGGCGTTCACCGCGAGCACGTTCGGCTGGCTCGACGTGATCACGACCGGCGCGAGGTCCTTCTGCACGTCGTAGGGCACCTTCTGCACCAGCGGACCGGTCGCGAGCGGGCCGTTGAAGCCGAGCAGCAGCGTGTGGCCGTCGGGCGCCGCCTTCGCGACCTCGGCGGTCGCCACCGTGCCGCCCGCCGCCGGCTTGTTCTCCACGATCACCGTCGCGCCGAACTTGTCCTTCAGCTTCTCGCCGATCGTGCGCGCGAGCACGTCGAGCGAGCTGCCGGCCGGCGCGGGCACGAGGATGCGCACCGCCTTGTCGGGCCAGACCTGCGCCATCGCGGGAGGGGCGGCGAGCGCGATGGCGGCGGCGATCGAGGCGAGGCTGGCGAGCAGGTGGCGGCGGTGCATGGGCAGGGTCTCCGGCGGAATGCGGGCGGCGCGGTCAGGGGGCGCGGTGGCAGACGGCCTCGATGTTGTGTCCGTCGGGATCGAGCACGAAGGCGCCGTAGTAGTTCTCGTGGTAGTGCGGACGCAGCCCGGGCGCGCCGTGGTCGACGCCTCCCGCGCCAAGCGCCGCGCGATGGAAGGTGTCGACCTCGAGCCGGCCCGTGGCCGCGAACGCGACGTGCGTGCGCGGCGACGACTGCGCCGGGTCGCCCTGCATGATCCAGAACTGCGGCTGCTCGCGCCCGAAGGCCGCGGCGCCCTCGAACTCCATCAGCTCGCGGATGCCGAGCGGCGCGAGGGCCGCGGAATAGAACGCGCGCGAACGCGCCGAGGTCGCGCACCGTGATGCCCACGTGGTCGAACATCGCCTCTTCCATCGTCGTCCTCCCGGTCAGGGTTGCACGCGGCCGCAGACGAGGTACTCGAGCAGGGCCTTCTGCGCGTGCAGGCGGTTCTCGGCCTCGTCCCAGACGACGCTCTGCGGCCCGTCGATCACCTCGGCGGCGACCTCCTCGCCGCGGTGCACGGGCAGGCAGTGCATGAAGACCGCGTCGGGGGCCGCGACACGCATCATCTCGGCGTCGACCTGCCAGTCGGCAAAGGCCTTGCGACGGGCCTCGTTCTCGGCCTCGAAGCCCATGCTGGTCCACACGTCGGTGGTCACGAGGTGGGCGCCGCGGCAGGCCTCGACCGGATCGGCGAAGGACCGGTAGTGGCGCGCGTCGAGCATCCGCGCGACGGCCTCCGGCACCTCGTAGCCCGGCGGCGCCGACACGTGCACGGTGAAGCCGAAGATCGCGGCGGCCTGCAGCCAGGTCATGCAGACGTTGTTCGAGTCGCCGATCCAGGCGACGGTCTTGCCGCCGACCGGGCCCCGATGCTCGAGGAACGTGTAGAGGTCGGCGAGGATCTGGCAGGGGTGGTACTCGTTGGTGAGGCCGTTGATCACGGGGACGCGCGAGTGCGCGGCGAAGCGCTCGATGATCGACTGCTCGAACGTGCGGATCATCACGACGTCGACCATCCGCGAGATCACGCGGGCGACGTCCTCGATCGGCTCGCCCCGGGACAGCTGCGTGTCGTGGCGGTTCAGGTTGATCGCGATGCCGCCCAGCTGGTTCATGCCGGCCTCGAACGACACGCGGGTGCGCGTCGAGGCCTTCTCGAACACCATCGCGAGGGTCCGGTCGCGCAGCGGCTGGTAGAGCTCGTAGCGCTTGAAGCGCTCCTTGATCCACCGCGTGCGCTCGAAGAGGTGGTCGAACTCGTCGCGCGAGAAGTCGCTGAACTGGAGAAAGTGCGTGGGGGCGGGGGGCATGCGTTGCGCCTCCGGCCGGCGCCGGCCGACGCCAGCAAATCAAAATACTAGCACGCACCCGCGCGCACCAAAGCAAAAGGGCGCCCGCGACGGGCGCCCTTCGGCGATGCTTGGCCTGCGCCCTGCGGCGCCGGGTCGTGCGACCGGTGCTAGGCCATGCCCTTGATGGCCTGCGCGAGGCGCGACTTGGTGCGCGAGGCGGTGTTCTTGTGGACGATCTTCTTGTCCGCGATGCGATCGATCACCGACTGGGATTCGACGAGCTGCTTCGCCGCGGCAGCCTTGTCGCCGCCGGCGATCACCTTGCGCACTTTCTTCACCGCAGTGCGAAGCGCCGACTTGAGGCTCGCGTTGCGCGCGCGCGTCGCTTCCGACTGCCGGGCGCGCTTGCGGGCTTGCGCCGTATTGGCCATGATCCGAATTCCTTTGAGCTTTTGACGTGCAGGGAAAAAGACCGACGATAATACGTTGTTTCCCCCTTTCGGGCAAGCCGCCTCGTTGCGCAGGGGCCGGGCACCCGATCCCGACGTTGCCCCCAAGCTTGCCGCACGCCGCCCACCCGCCGACCGCCCCGTTTCCAGCGGGCCCGGCCCGCCGCCCATGAACCTGCTGCGCGCCGCGACGACCGTCAGCGCGATGACGCTGCTGTCGCGCATCACGGGGCTCGTCCGCGAGAGCCTGAAGGCGGTGCTGTTCGGGGCCGGGGTGCAAATGGACGCGTTCGAGGCCGCCTTCCGGCTGCCGAACATCCTGCGCCGCATGTTCGCCGAGGGCGCGTTCTCGCAGGCGTTCGTGCCGATCCTGGCCGAGTATCAGCGGCAGCGCGGCGCGGACGCCACGCGGGCTCTGGTCGGCAGCGTGGGGACGCTGCTTGCCGTCGTGCTCCTGGTCGTGTCGATCCTCGGCATCCTCGCGGCGCCCGTGGCTCGTCTACCTGCTCGCCGCCGGCTTCGAAAAGACCCCGGGCAAGGTCGACCTCACGGCGCAGATGATCCGCATCGTGTTCCCGTACATCCTGTTCGTCTCGCTCGTGTCGCTGGCGGGCGGCGTGCTGAACGTCCACCGCCGCTTCGCGATTCCCGGCGATCACGCCGGTGCTCCTCAACCTCTCGATCATCGGTGCCGCGATCTTCCTCGCGCCGCACGTGGACCCGCCCGTACTCGCGCTGGCGTGGGGCGTGGCGATCGGCGGCGTGCTCCAGCTCGGGCTGCAACTGCGACCGCTCGCGCGCCTCGGCATGCTGCCGAAGCCGTCGTTCGCCTGGCGCGACCCGGGCGTGCGCCGCGTGCTCATCGCGATGGGACCGGCGGCGCTCGGCGTGTCGGCCGCGCAGGTCTCGGCGCTCATCAATACGCAGCTTGCTGCCTGGCTGGGCGATGGCCGGATCTCCTGGATCACCTATGCCGACCGGCTGATGGAATTCCCGAGCGCGCTCCTCGGCGTGGCGATCGGCACCGTGATCCTGCCGTCGCTCGCGAAGCACCACGCCGACGCCGACCAACTGCAGTACTCGGCGCTGCTCGACTGGGGGATACGCGTCGCGCTGCTGTTTGCGCTGCCCGCAGCAATCGCGCTCTGGCTCCTTGCGGTACCGCTGATCGCGACGCTCTACCAGTACGGGCGGTTCACGCCGCACGACGTCTTCCAGGTCCGCACGGCGCTCATCGGCTACGCGGTGGGGCTCGCCGCGCTGATCCTCGTCAAGATCCTCGCGCCGGGCTTCTTCGCGCGGCAGAACCTGAAGACGCCGGTGAAGATCGCGTTCTTCACGGTGCTCGTCACGCAGGCGTTCGCGCTGACGCTGATGTGGCCGCTCGGCCACGCCGGGCTCACGCTGGCGACGAGCCTCGGCGCGTGCGTGAACGCGGGGCTCCTCTTCACGTTCCTCTATCGCCGCCGCCACTATGTGCCGTCGCCGGGCTGGCTCGGCTTCGCGAGCCGTCTCGTCGTGGCGCTGGGCGTGCTCGCCGCGGTACTCGCCTTCCTGGCCGGTCCGGCGAGCTACTGGATCGAGGCCGGCCTGTGGACCCGGGTCGGCCGCCTCGGCCTCGTGATCGCCGCGGCCGGGGGAGCGTACTTCGGCACGCTGTGGCTGCTCGGCTTCCGGCTCGCCGACTTCAGTCGCCGCGAGGCCGACCGGGAACCCGCGGGCCCGCCGCCGCGATAGCGCGGTCAGCCAACGCTATTTCCTGTGCGGGCAGCGCGGCTTCGTGCAGTCGGCATAGAGGTAGAGCGCGTGCTCGCTGATCGCAAAGCCGCGCTCGGCGGCGATCTTGTGCTGGCGCTTCTCGATCTCCGCGTCGTAGAACTCCTCGACGCGCCCGCACTGC
This sequence comes from uncultured beta proteobacterium, assembly GCA_963705175.1. Classification (GTDB taxonomy): domain Bacteria; phylum Pseudomonadota; class Gammaproteobacteria; order Burkholderiales; family Casimicrobiaceae; genus VBCG01. The sequence continues at coordinate 25,283 of CAVPJE010000018.1, forward strand.
AGGCACACGAGGTGGTCGTGGTGCGAACCCTCGTTCAGCTCGAACACCGCCTTGCCCGACTCGAAGTGGTGCCGCATCAGCAGGCCGGCCTGCTCGAACTGCGTCAGCACGCGGTAGACGGTGGCGAGCCCGATGTCGAAGCCGTCGTCACGCAGCAGCCGATAGACCTCCTCGGCGGTCAGGTGCCGCTCCCGGGACGTCTCGAAGAGGTTGATGATCTTGAGCCGGGGTACCGTGGCCTTGAGGCCCGCGGTCTTCAGATCCTGTGCGTTGCTCATCTTCGAGGGTTGGTCCTGGGCGTCACGGGGGATTGGGCGGTAGACCCCCTATAATAGCCACTCCCCAACGCTCGTGCCCGCCGCTCCGTGAACGCCCCTCGCCTTGCGGTCGTCGCCGTCCTCGCCATGCTCCTCGCGGGCTGCGGGACGTGGAAGACCTACATGCCGGACATCCAGCAGTTCGGCGTGTACAAGCTCGACATCAACCAGGGCAACTACCTCACGCAGGACCTGGTCGAGAAGCTCAAGGTCGGGCAGACGCGTCCGCAGGTCCGCCAGGTGCTCGGCACGCCGCTCCTCACCAGCGCTTTCCACGACAACCGCTGGGACTACGTCTACGAGTACACGCGGAGCGGCAAGCGGGTCGAGCACCGCGCGTTCACCGTGTATTTCGTCGACGACAAGCTCGCGCGGTGGGAAGGGGACGAGCTGCCGGCGTCCGCGGCGCAACTGAACCGCATTGCCGCCGATCGCACGCTCGCCCCCGAGCCCTCGGCGGACGACAAGGGCTACTTCGGACGCTTTCTCGACATCCTGAAGGGCAACTGGTGAGCCTGCGCATCGCGGTGGCCGGTGCCGGCGGGCGCATGGGGCAGGCGCTGGTGGAGGCGGTCCTCGCCGCACCCGACCTCACGCTGGCCGCGGCGCTCGACGTCCCGGGCAGCGCCTCCGTCGGCCAGGATGCGGGCGAGCGCAGCGGGCGCCGCACGGGCGTGGCGGTGACGGACGACGTCGACGGGGCACTCGCCGCCGCCGACGTGCTGATCGACTTCACGCGGCCCGAGGGCACCGTTGCCCATGCCGCGGCCTGTGCGCGCCGCCGCGTCGCGCTGGTCGCGGGGACCACCGGGCTCTCGCCGGCGCAGAAGGCCGAGCTCGCCACGCATGCGCGGTCGGTGCCGATCGTCTTCGCGCCCAACATGAGCGTCGGCGTCAACGTGCTGCTGAAGCTGGTCGAGCTCGCCACGGCGCGGCTGGGGCCCGACTACGACGTCGAGATCGTCGAGATGCACCACCGTCACAAGGTGGACGCGCCGTCCGGGACCGCGCTGCGTCTCGGCGAGGCGGCGGCGTCCGCGATGCGGACGACGCTGTCCGAGTCGGCGGTCTACGCCCGGGAAGGCGTGACCGGGGAGCGCCGCGCCGGCACCATCGGCTTCGCGACGCTGCGCGGTGGCGACGTGGTCGGCGAGCACACGGTGATCTTCGCCGGCGCGGGCGAGCGGGTCGAGCTCACGCACCGGGCCACGTCGCGCCAGACGTTCGCGGGCGGGGCGGTTCGCGCCGCGCGTTTCGTCGCCGCGTGCCTCGCGTCGGGCCGGCCGGGTCTCTACGACATGGCCGACGTGCTCGAGCTCGAGTGATGCCCGAAGCCGAGGGCGAATCCGCCCCGAAGCGCGTAGCGCGGAGGGAGTCGATCCGTTCGCGCTCGACGGCCAGGTCGCGCTCGTGACCGGCGCCGGCAGCGGGCTCGGCTTCGCGATCGCGCGCGGTCTGGCCGCAGCGGGCGCACGCGTCGCGATCAATGGCCGCGACCGGGCGAAGCTCGACGCCGCCGCCGCCGCGCTGGCCGGCGAGGGCTGGCACGTGCACGTGGCGCCGTTCGACGTTGCCGACGCCAGGGCTGCCGCCGCGGGCGTGTCGGCCGTGGCGGATGCGCTCGGCCCGATCGGAATCCTGGTCAACAACGCCGCCGTCAACAAGCGCGGCCCGCTCGACACCTATTCGGACGACGACTGGCGCGCGCTGATGGCCGCGAACCTGGACGGCCCGTTCTTCGTCACGCGCGCCGTGCTGCCGTCGATGAAGGCGCGCCGGGCCGGCAAGATCGTCAACATCTGCTCGCTCGCGAGCGACCTCGGCCGTCCGAACATCGTTCCCTACGCGGTGAGCAAGGGCGGCCTCAAGCAGTTGACGCGCGCGCTCGCGGTCGAGCTCGCCCCGCACGGCATCCAGGTCAACGGCATCGCGCCGGGCTTCTTCGACACGCCGATGAATGCCCCGCTGGTCGCCGACGCGGCGTTCTCCGCGTGGGTGTCGCGGCGCACGCCGGCCGGACGCTGGGGCCGGCCCGACGAAATCGCCGGTGCGGCGGTGTTCCTCGCTTCCAAGGCGGCCTCCTACGTGACCGGGGCCATCCTGCACGTCGACGGCGGCTTCGCGGCGGCGTATTGACGACGACACCGGCCACCGCGTCGCCGTGCGGTGCCACGCCGATTGCCCGCAGGGGCCGGTTCGCGGTAGAATTCAAGGCCTTGCAACGGGGAAGGCAACGCGCCTTCCCCGTTTTCGCGTGCGCCGCCTGCGGGAAGGGTTCCGTGTTCTGCGAGCGACGTCGCGAAGCGCAAAGGCGTCGCCGCGATCGACGTGCCCGGCGGCCGTTCGGCACCCGCGGCGCCAGGATGTCGCGCTTCCGGACTCGCCCGCCATGAACGCCCCGCACGCCCCCGCTGACACCACCCACGCGCCGCTCTTCGCTGCGCACGTTCCCGCCCTGCTCGCGCTCGCCGACGGCACGGTGTTCCGCGGTCGCGCGATCGGCGCCACCGGGCAGTCGGTCGGCGAGGTCGTGTTCAACACCGCGATGACCGGCTACCAGGAGATCGTCACCGATCCGTCCTACGCCGGCCAGATCGTCACGCTGACCTATCCGCACGTCGGCAACGTCGGCGTGAACCCCGAGGATGCCGAGTCCCGACGGGTGTTCGCCGCGGGGCTGGTGATCCGCGACCTGCCGCGACTCGTTTCGAACTTCCGCAGCACGCAGGATCTCTCCACGTACCTGGCCGGGTCGAACGTGGTCGGCATCGCGGACATCGACACGCGCAAGCTCACCCGCATCCTGCGCGAGAAGGGTGCGCAGAACGGCTGCCTCGTCGCTGCCGCGGCACTGACCGATCGCGACGCGGCGGACGCGGTCGCCCGCGCGCAGGCGGCGCCTGCGATGGCCGGGCAGGATCTCGCGAAGGTCGTGTCGTGCAAGACGCCCTACGAGTGGACGGAGTCGACCTGGGCGCTCGGCGAAGGCTACCGCCGGCCGGGGGCGCCGCGCTTCCACGTCGTCGCGTTCGACTACGGCGTCAAGCACAACATCCTGCGCATGCTGACGGAGCGCGGTTGCCGAGTCACGGTGGTGCCGGCCGAAACGCCGGCGCGCGAGGTGCTGGCGCTGCGTCCCGACGGCGTCTTCCTGTCCAACGGTCCCGGCGATCCCGAGCCCTGCGACTACGCGATCGCCGCGATCCGCGCGATCGTCGACGCCGGCATGCCGACGTTCGGCATCTGCCTCGGCCACCAGCTGCTGGGCCTCGCGTCCGGCGCACGCACGCTGAAGATGAAGTTCGGCCACCACGGTGCGAACCACCCGGTGCAGGACCGCGACACCGGCCAGGTGCTGATCACCAGCCAGAACCACGGCTTCGCCGTCGATCCGGCGACGTTGCCCGGCAACGTGCGGGTGACGCACGTGTCGCTGTTCGACGGCAGCCTGCAGGGCATCGCGCGCACCGACCGGCCGGCGTTCGGCTTCCAGGGCCACCCGGAGGCGAGCCCGGGGCCGCACGACGTCGCGTACCTGTTCGACCGGTTCACGAAGCTCATGGAACAGAAGTAGATCATGCCGAAACGCACCGACATCGAGAGCATCCTGATCATCGGCGCCGGGCCGATCATCATCGGCCAGGCGTGCGAGTTCGACTACTCCGGCGCACAGGCCTGCAAGGCGCTGCGGGAGGAAGGCTACAAGGTCATCCTGGTGAACTCCAACCCGGCGACGATCATGACCGACCCGGAGATGGCCGACGTCACCTACATCGAGCCGATCACCTGGCCGATGGTGGCGAAGATCATCGCGCGCGAGCGCCCCGACGCGCTGTTGCCGACGATGGGCGGGCAGACGGCGCTGAACTGCGCGCTCGACCTCGCGCGCGAGGGCGTGCTGTCGAAGTTCGACGTCGAGCTGATCGGGGCGTCGAAGAAGGCGATCGACAAGGCCGAGGACCGCGAGAAGTTCAAGGCGGCGATGACCCGCATCGGCCTCGGCTCGGCGCGCTCGGGGATCGCGCACTCGCTCGAGCAGGCGCTCGAGGCGCAGGCGACGGTCGGCTTCCCGTGCGTGCTGCGGCCCTCGTTCACGCTGGGCGGCACCGGCGGCGGCATCGCCTACAACAAGGACGAGTTCGTCGACATGGTCAAGCGCGGGCTCGCGATGAGCCCGACCCACGAGCTCCTGATCGAGGAGAGCCTCCTCGGCTGGAAGGAGTTCGAGATGGAGGTGGTGCGGGACCGCAAGGACAACTGCATCATCGTCTGCTCGATCGAGAACCTCGACCCGATGGGCGTGCACACGGGCGACTCGATCACGGTGGCGCCGGCGCAGACGCTCACCGACAAGGAATACCAGATCATGCGCGACGCCTCGATCGCGGTGCTGCGCGAGGTCGGCGTCGACACCGGCGGGTCGAACGTGCAGTTCGCGATCAACCCGAAGGACGGGCGCATGATCGTGATCGAGATGAACCCGCGCGTGTCGCGGTCCTCGGCGCTCGCCTCGAAGGCCACCGGCTTCCCGATCGCCAAGGTCGCGGCGAAGCTCGCCGTCGGCTACACGCTGGACGAGCTCGCCAACGACATCACCGGGGGCGCCACGCCGGCCTCGTTCGAGCCGACGATCGACTACGTGGTCACCAAGGTGCCGCGCTTCGCCTTCGAGAAGTTCAGGCAGGCCGACGACCGCCTGACCACGCAGATGAAGTCGGTCGGCGAGGTGATGGCGATCGGCCGCACGTTCCAGGAGTCGCTGCAGAAGGCGCTGCGTGGCCTGGAGGTCGGCGTCGACGGCTTCAACCTGAAGAGCGTCGACCCGGACAAGATCGGCGACGAGCTCGCCTACCCGCGCGGGCGAGCGGCTGTGGTACGTCGCCGACGCGTTCGGCATCGGCATGACGCTCGAGGAGCTGCACGGGTACACGAAGATCGACCCGTGGTTCCTCTCCCAGATCAAGGAGATCGTCGACCTCGAGCTGCGCCTCGAGCAGCACGCGCTCGCCGACCTCTCGCGCGACGAGCTGCGCGAGCTGAAGCGCAAGGGCTTCGCCGACCGGCGGCTCGCGTACCTGCTCAAGACCACCGAGGCCGAGGTGCGCGCGCGCCGGCACGCGCTTGGGCTACGGCCGGTGTTCAAGCGCGTCGACACCTGCGCCGCCGAGTTCGCGACGCGCACCGCGTACATGTACTCGACCTACGAGGACGAGTGCGAGGCCGAGCCCACCGACCGCAGGAAGGTGATGGTGCTGGGCGGGGGGCCGAACCGCATCGGGCAGGGCATCGAGTTCGACTACTGCTGCGTGCACGCGGCGATGGCGCTCCGCGAGGACGGGTTCGAGACCATCATGGTCAACTGCAACCCGGAGACGGTCTCGACCGACTACGACACCTCCGACCGGCTGTACTTCGAGCCGCTGACGCTCGAGGACGTGCTCGAGATCGTGCACGTCGAGAAGCCGTGGGGCGTGATCGTGCAGTACGGCGGGCAGACGCCGCTGAAGCTCGCCCGCGACCTGGAGCAGAACGGCGTGCCGATCATCGGCACCTCGCCCGACATGATCGACATGGCCGAGGACCGCGAGCGCTTCCAGCAGATGCTGAACCGCCTCGGCCTGAAGCAGCCGCCCAACCGCACCGCGCGCACCGAGGCCGCGGCGCTCACCGCCGCGGCGGAGATCGGCTACCCGCTGGTGGTGCGGCCGTCGTACGTGCTGGGCGGGCGGGCGATGGAGATCGTGCACGCGCCGGAGGACCTCGAGCGCTACATGAAGGAGGCGGTGAAGGTCAGCAACGACTCGCCGGTGCTGCTCGACCGCTTCCTCAACGACGCGATCGAGGTCGACGTCGACGCGATCTGCGACGGCCGCGAGGTGCTGATCGGCGGCATCATGGAGCACATCGAGCAGGCCGGCGTGCACTCCGGCGACTCGGCCTGCTCGCTGCCGCCGTACTCGCTGTCGCCGGCGCTGCAGGACGAGCTGCGCCGGCAGACGGTCGAGATGGCGCGCGGCCTGTCGGTGGTCGGCCTGATGAACGTCCAGTTCGCGATCCAGGGCAACGAGCAGGACGGGCAGGTCGTCTACGTGCTCGAGGTCAACCCGCGCGCGTCGCGCACGGTGCCCTTCGTGTCGAAGGCGACCGGCCGGCCGCTCGCCAAGATCGCCGCGCGCTGCATGGTCGGCCGCTCGCTTGCCGAGCAGGGCGTGCATGGCGAGATCGTGCCGCCGTACTACTCGGTGAAGGAGGCGGTGTTCCCCTTCATCAAGTTCCCGGGCGTCGACACGATCCTCGGGCCGGAGATGAAGTCGACCGGCGAGGTGATGGGCGTGGGCGAGACCTTCGGCGAGGCGTTCGTCAAGAGCCAGCTCGCCGCGGGCGTGAAGCTGCCGTCGTCGGGCCGCGTGTTCGTGAGCGTGAAGAACGGCGACAAGCCGCGCGCGATCGAGACCGCGCGCATGCTGCACGAGCTCGGCTTCCAGATCGTCGCGACGCGCGGCACCGCCGCCGCGCTGTCCGCGGCGGGCATTCCGGTGACTGCGGTGAACAAGGTCGCGGAAGGCCGCCCGCACATCGTCGACATGCTGAAGAACGACGAGATCGCGCTGGTCGTCAACACCGTCGAGGAAAAGAAGAGCGCCATCCACGACAGCTACGTGATCCGCCGCGAGGCGCTCAACGACCAGGTGCCGACCTTCACGACGATCGCCGGCGCCCGGGCGGCGGTGATCGGGATGAAGGCGATGCGCGAGCTCGTGCCCTATCCGGTGCAGGGACTGCATTCCCGTCTTTCGTAGCGCCGGTTCTTTCCACTACACTTGCCGGACCGGAAGCGCCGAGGCGCTTCCGGTTTCGCTTGTTCCAGCAGGCTTCGACATGAGCAGGATTCCGATGACGGTCCGCGGCGCCGAACGCGTCAAGGCGGAGCTGCACAGGCTGAAGACCGTCGAGCGACCGGCCGTCATCCAGGCGATCGCCGACGCGCGCGCCCACGGCGACCTGTCCGAGAACGCCGACTACGACGCCGCCAAGGAGCGGCAGGGCTTCATCGAGGGCCGCATCGCGGAGCTCGAGGGCAAGATCGCCAACGCACAGGTGATCGATCCGGCGTCGATCGACGCCGAGGGACGCGTCGTGTTCGGCGCGACCGTCGAGATCGAGGACCTCGACAGCGGTGAGCGGGTCGTCTACCAGATCGTCGGCGACGACGAATCCGACATCAAGGCCGGCAAGGTCTCGATCAACTCGCCGGTCGCGCGCGCGCTGATCGGCAAGAGCGAGGGCGACACGGCGGAGGTGCAGGCGCCGGGCGGCGTGCGCGCCTACGAGATCGTCAACGTCGACTACGTCTGACGGCGGCGCGCGCCGCGTCGGTCCCGAGCATCGCCACGAACGCCCGCGCCGCGGGCGAGAGCTCGCGCCGCGCGCGCGTCACCAGTTCGTAGCGGCTCGCCGGCGCCGGCAGCTCGACCGGCAGGGCGACGACCATCCCGTACCGGGCATAGTGGTCGGCGAGCGCCTTCGGCATCGCGGTCACGGCGTCGCTCTCCTGCAGGAGCGCGAGCGTGGCGACCACCGACACCGTCTCCACGACGCTGCGCGGGAGCCGCAGTCCGGCGGCGGACAGCATCGCGTCGACGTCGCGCCGCAGCGGGCTCTCCGGCGTCTGCACGATCCAGGGTACCCGGACCAGCGCGTCGGCGCCCGCGCGGCGCGCGCGCGCCAGCGGGTGGCCGGCGCGCGCGACGATCCGCAGCGGCTCGTCGCCGAGCCGCCGGACGACGAGGTCCGCGGTGTCGGCGTCGGCCGGCAGCGGGCAGACCGCGACGTCGAGCGTTCCCTGGCGCAGCGCCGCGAGCAGCACTTCGGTCGCGTTGACGAGCACGAACAGCGCGACGCCGGGCCGCTCCGCCTGCATCCGCCGGATCGCCGGCGCAAGGAGGCTCGGCACCGCGCCGGTGACGCCGCCGATGCGCACGTTGCCCTGCGCCCCCTCGGCCTGGGCGGCGAGTTCGTGGCGCGCCTCCGCGAGTTCGGCGACGAGACCGCGCGCGTAGCGGGCGAGCGTCTCGCCATAGGCGGTCGGCGCCATGCCCCAGGCGTGGCGGGTATAGAGCGGAAGTCCGACCGCCGCCTCGAGATCGCGCAGCAGCTTGGTCGCCGCCGGCTGCGTCATCGCGAGATCGGCGGCGGCCTTGCGCAGGCTGCGGCGCTCGTCGAGCGCGGCGACGAGCAGCAGCTGGCGGAGCTTCACGCGCGAGGTGAACGCGCGCTCGGAGGGCGGCAGGGGCATCGCGGCGGCGGTCTCTTCGCGAGTAGTGATTCTATTCCGTTATCACGACATCGCAAAAGTCGATTGGCGGTTATCGGAACGTCGGCCTAGCATCGTCGGTCGAACGGGCGCGACCGCCGCCCGACGATCGAGGAGGAACCATGCGCACCCTGCTTGCCGCCGCCTGCGCCGCGCTCGCGCTCGCCGCGGGTCCCGCGTCCGCCCAGGCGGACTACCCGCAGAAACCCGTACGCATCCTGGTCGGCGCCAATGCCGGCGGCGGCACCGACGTCATCGCGCGGATGCTCGCCGAGAAGTTCGCCGAATCGCTGAAGCAGCCGTTCGTCGTCGAGAACCGGCCCGGCGCTTCGAACACGATCGCCGCCGATCTCACCGCCAAGGCGCCGGCCGACGGCTACACGCTGCTCGTCGCGACGAACACCGGGCAGGCGATCGCCCCGCACCTGCTCAAGCTCTCCTACGACCCGCTGAAGCAGCTGCAGCCGGTGGGGCTCGTGGTCGTCGTGCCGAACGTGCTCGTCGTCGGCGACAAGGTGCCGGCGAAGGACGTGAAGGAACTGGTCGCGATGGCCAAGGCCAAGCCGGGCGAGCTCCGCTACGCGTCGTCGGGCGTGGGCAGCACGCAGCACATCGCCGGCGAGGCGTTCGACCAGGCCGCGGGCGTCAAGATGATCCACGTGCCGTACAAGGGATCGAGCCAGGCGCACGTCGACATCCTCGGCGGCAACGTCGAGGTGATGTTCGACACGACGTCCTCGGCGATGCCGCACATCAAGTCCGGGCGCTTCAAGCCGCTGGCCGTGACGTCGCCGCAGCGCTCCGCCGGAGTTGCCCAACGTGCCGACGATCGCCGAGGCCGGCTACCGGCCGCCGAGATGACCACCTGGTACGGCCTGTTCGTCACCGGCGGGACGCCGAAGCCCGTCGTCGACCGGCTCGCCGCCGAGCTGAAGCGCGCGCTCGCGCTGCCGGACGTGCAGGCGAAGCTCAAGGGACTGGGCGGGGAACCCGGCAACCTCACGGCGGAGCAGTTCGCCGAGATGAACCGGCAGGAATACGAGCGCTTCGGCAAGCTGATCCGTACGGCGAACATCAAGGCCGAGTGATGGCGGCGCTTCGTCGACCGCGGATCGCGCTCACGCTCGGCGACCCGAACGGCATCGGGCCGGAAATCGGCGTCAAGCTCGCCGCGCGGCCCGGGAACCGGGCGCGCGCCGACATCGTGCTGTTCAGCGACCCGGCCATCGTCGCGGCGGGCGAGCGCATCGCGGAGGTCGCGCTCGGCCTCGAGGACAGCCGGCGCGCCGCGCTTCGAAGCGCTCGATCTCGTCGCCGCGGGCGACATCGAGCCCGGCAAGGCGACGCGCGCGGGCGGACACGCCGCGCTGCGCGCACTCGATGCCGCGCTCGCCGCGGCGGCGCGGGGAGACGGTCGACGCGATCGTGTTCGCGCCGCTCAACAAGCACGCGATGCATCTCGCCGGCCTCGCCGAGGAGGACGAGCTGCGCTACATGCAACACTTCTTCGGCGTCGACGGCTTCGTCTCCGAGTTCAACATCACCGGCGCGCTGTGGACGTCGCGGGTGACGTCGCACGTCCCGCTGCGCGAGGTCGCCGACGCGATCACCGCGGACGGCGTCGTCGAGGCGGTGCGCATCCTGCACCGCTACCTGGTCGCGGCCGGCACCGCGTCGCCGCGCATCGCCGTCACGGCGCTGAATCCGCACGCCGGCGACGGCGGCTCGCTCGGCCGCGAGGAGATCGACGTGATCGCGCCGGCCATCGCGCGTGCGCGCGGCGAGGGCGTCGACGCCCACGGGCCGTTGCCCTCCGACACGGTGTTCGTCGCGGCGCGCGATGGCGACTACGACGCCGTGGTCACGATGTACCACGACCAGGGCCAGATCGCGATGAAGCTCCTGGGCTTCGAGCGCGGCGTCACGCTCCACGGCGGGCTGCCGGTGCCGATCGCGACCTGCGCGTCCGGCACGGCGTTCGACATCGTCGGGCGCAACGTCGCCAACGTCGAGGGCCTGCAGAGCGCGTTCGACCTCGTGGCGTCGATCGCCACGCGGCACCCATTGGCATCTCCCCCGCTGCGACGTCAGCGCGCCGCGGCCGGCGCCGGCGCATCGGCGAGGAACAGCGCCGGGTCGACCATCGCGCGGTTGAGGCTCACCGACCAGTGCAGGTGGGGCCCGGTGACGCGGCCCGTCGCGCCGACGGTGCCGATCGACGTGCCCGTCGCCACCGTGTCGCCGACCTGCACCGCGAATCGTGGCGAGGTGGCAGTACATCGTCAGCAGGCCGGCACCGTGGTCGATCCACACGGTGTTGCCGTTGAAGAAGTAGTCGCCGGTGTCGATGACGCGGCCGGGCGCCGCGGCCATCACGGGCGTGCCCTGCGACGCCGCGATGTCCATGCCGCTGTGCGGATTGCGCGACTGGCCGTTGAAGACGCGGCGCAGGCCGAAGGAGCTCGACCGGGCCCCGGCGTCGGCTGCGCGAGACGCAGCGACGACGGTGGCACGTCCGTGAAGGTCGCGGCGATCTCGAGCCAGGTGATCGCGCTCGCGCTCGTAGCGCGCGAGGTCCTCCGGCGAGAGCTCGACGTGGCCCGGCGCGACCTTGAGGCGCTGCTCGGCATAGCGCACCGGTCGACGACGAACGTCCGCTTCTCGACCGGTCGGCCGGGACGCTGCACCTCGAGCGTCGCCTGCCGGGCTGCGCCGCGAGGGCGATGCCGACCACCGCCGTCCATCCGTTCGGGTCGCCGACCACCAGCACCGGCACGCCGCCGTAGCGGACCTTCGGCGCCAGCGGTGCCGCGCCGAGCGGGACGGTCGCCACGCCCCCGGGGACGATCCGCTGCTGCGGCAGATCGACGCCGAGCGCGTGCGATGCGGCGATCGCGAGCAGGAGGCCCAGGGCAGCGCGCATCGTGTGCGAGGATCACGGCGGGTGGGGTCGAATGGTACGTCGGTCGGTCGCGGCCGGGTCGGGAAGCGTCAACCCGGCTCCCGGTGCGGCGCACGCAGGTTGACGAGCGCAATCCCGGCGCCTACCAGCCCCGCCGCGAGGAGGAAGGCCGGCGACAGCGGATCGCCAAGCACGAGGTGGCCGAACGCGACGCCGTACAGCGGCGTCGCGAACGAGAACACCGAGAGCCGGCTCGCGAGGTAGCGGGTCAACAGCCAGAACCACATGAGATAGCTCGCGAAGGCGACGATCACCGCCTGGTAGGCGAGGCTCGCCAGCGCCGTCCCGGTGAGTTGCACGATGCCGGGCTCGCCGAGCGCCAATGATGCCGCGAGCATCAGCGGCGCCGACACGCCGAGCTGCCACGCGAGCGTCTTCGCCGCAGTCACGCGGGCGAGCGACGTTGCGCGGATCAGCACCGTCGTTGCCGCCCAGCCGAAGGCCGCCGCGATGCCGAGCGCATCGCCCAGCCACGTCGACGCGCCGTGCGCCGAGAAGCCGTCGCCGAACGCGAACACGATGCCGACGAACGCGATCGCGACGCCGCTCCACTGCAGCGGCGTCAGGCGCTCGCCGGGCACGAACCAGGCGAGCCCGAGCGCGGTGAGGCAGGGCGCGAGATACAGGAACACGACCATCCGCGCCGCCGTCGTGTGCGCCAGGCCGGCGTAGATCATCGCGAATTCGGTGCCGAACAGGATGCCGGCGAGAAATCCGGGCACGAGCGTCCCGTCGCGTTCGAACAGCCGGATGCGTCGCAGCATCGCCCACGCGAGCAGCAACGCGAATGCGATCGCCGACCGGATCGCGCCCTGCATGACCAGCGACACGCCGTGTGCAGCGAGCTTGACCGCGACCTGCTGGAACCCCCACAGGCCGCACAGCACCAGCATCGACGTCACGGCGAGTGTGTCGAGCGGGCGGCGCGTGTCGGGCATGCGGGGCGAGATCTGCGCGTCAGGGACGCAGCGCGCGTCCCCGCTATGGCGCGGGGCGCCATCGTACCAAATGCGTCGCGGACCGGCAGTCGCTTGGCGCGCCGTTTCGGAATTCGTCGAGGATGCCCGGGGTCGCCGTCGGCAGCACCGGCCGATCGCGACGAGAGCGTTCGCCACGCGAACCAAGCGACACCGCGCGATGCTTCGGGTTTCCGAAAATCCCCACTGCTGCGCGATCGAGACGTCTCGCGGCGCACAAGACCTCGCGAATTTGATCTCGCGCAATGCTTGTGACTTGGCAAAGGGTAGGTTGTGTGTGTAGGGATTTCACCGGCAGATTCGGCGCCGCAGGCCGAAAGAGATCCAGATCGATTGCCGGTGCGGAATCGGAGTTCGCAATGCAAGCCGTCGTGAGACAAGCCGGAATCTGCGCCACGCAGGATCCGGCGCTTGCATTCGTGGCGCTCCCCTCGGCAGCCCGAGCCCCGTCGCCGACGCGGCCAAGGCGACGCGACCGGCGCGGCCGTGGGCGCTTCGCCTCGTTGCATCCGCTGCTCTTTCGCTAGGTCGCGGCGGTGCGATCCCGCGAGGGACGCGCACCGCCTCCCGAATCGCCCTCCGGACGGCCGCCATGCGGCGCGGGCAGAGGGTGCCGCGAGTTCGCTCGCAGAAGCGTTGCAGGAGCCAAGACCATGACGACCACACTTCCCCTTCCGGTCTGAGGCCGCTTACCGGCCTTCGCGTCCGGTGCGTTACATGCTCGGGGGTGCTGTTGTGGGCCTCATCGCCGCCATCCTGATCACGTTCGTGATGGCGCTCGTCGACGGTCAGGCGCAGGGGATGTCGGCCGGGAGCTGCGTCCTCTACGGCTGCGTGCTGACGGTGCTGTTGAGCCAGATGGCGGGCTTCAGCGGCATGGCGGTGGGTGCGGGCGTGGGAGCGCTGGCGGGTGGCATCGTCCACTTCGTCCGCGATCGCGTCCGGACCCGCTGAACGTTGCCGTCGTCACTGCCAGGCCTGGGCGGATGATCGCGATCGCCGAGGCCTGCCGGTCGGCGGTGTGTCGCGCTTGTTACGCGGCCCGCGCCAGGCGAGCGAGCCTAGCGCGTCGTGCGGCGGCGGCGCGGGTTGGGCGCCGACGGACCTCGGGGTGCGCCACGGTCCGGCGTGCGCGGTGGTCGCGTGGGCGGCGGGTCAGCCGGTCGCGGGCTTGCGCGCATCGCGCGGCGATTTCGCCGGAGGAGCTATCGGCTGCGTGCGTGGTCCGCGCGGACGCTTCGCGGGTGGCGTGTCGATGCCGTCGTACGCGCCCACATGCGGCGCCCCGCGCGCGCGCCGCCCGACTCGTTCCAGGCCCTTCGTTGCCTTGCGGTCCGCCTCGCGCGCCTTGGCGGAGGGCGTCTTGCCACGCTTCGGCCGCGGCACCTTCGCCGGCTCGGCGGCAGGCTCGGGCTGCGGGCGCCACAGCACGAACAGCTTGCCGATGTGCTGCACCGGCGCGGCGTCGAGCCCGTCGGCGATCTCGGCGAGCAGCAACTCGCGCTCGTCGCGGTGGTCGAGGAACACGCGCACCTTGATGAGCCCGTGCGCGTTGAGCGCGAGGTCGATCTCGGTCAGCACGGTGGGCGTGAGGCCGTGCTGGCCGATCGTGACGACGGGATGCAGGTGATGCGCCTTGCGCGCGCAGCGCGCGGCGTTCGTGCGGGGAGATTTCGAGCATGGTCGGCAGTTTACCGCCGCCGCCGTCCCTATAATCGTCCGATGGTAGCGGGGGCGCCGGGAGGGCGACGATACGTGGAGTGGCTGGTCGCGTTCGCGGCAATCCTCGTCGGCCTGCCCGCCGCGGCCTGGTTCGGGCAGGAAAGGCTCATCTTCTTTCCGCAGCCCGGTTCCGGCACGTCGCACCTTCCCGCCGGCACCGAACGGCTGGAGTTGGTCGCGCGCGACGGCACGCGGCTCGCCGGCTACCTCGTTCCGGGGGTCGGGCACGCCAGCGCCGGCGCTGCTCTACTTCGGCGGCAACGCCGAGGAGATCTCGTGGTCCGTCGCCGACCGTCGCTGGCCGCGGGGCTGGACGGTCGCCGGCGTCAACTACCGGGGCTACGGGACGAGCGAGGGCCGGCCCGGCGAGCGCGAGCTCCTTGACGACGGCCTCGCGGCGTTCGACGCCCTCGCGGCGCGGCCGGATGTCGACGCGCGCCGGATCGTCGTCGTCGGCAGGAGCCTCGGCACGGGCGTCGCCGTGCACGTCGCGGCGTCGCGCCCGGTGGCGGGAGCGATCCTGATCTCGCCGTTCGACAGCCTGGTGGCAAGTCGGCCGCATGCACTACCCCTGGCTGCCCGTCGACTGGCTGCTTCGGCATCGGTTCGACAGCGCGGCGCTCGCCGCGATCGGTCGGGGTGCCGATGCTCGCCATCGTCGGCGCAGCCGACGGGATCATTCCGCCCGCCCGGTCGCGGGCGCTGTTCGACGCGTGGGCGGGACCCGGGACGTGGGTCGCGATTCCCGGCGCCGACCACAACGACCTGGGCAGCACGCCGGACTTCTGGGCGCCGATCGCCACGTTCGTCGAAGGGCTTCCGGCGCGACCGTGACCAAGCCGCTCAATCCGACCGGCAAGAAGCACCGCTTCGGCAAGGCGTGGATGCACGAGCACGTCACCGACCACTGGGTGCAGGAGGCGAAGCGCCGCGGCTACCGGTCGCGGGCGGCCTTCAAGCTGCTCGAGATCGGGGCGAAGGACAAGCTGTTCCGGCCGGGCATCCGTGCGGTCGACCTCGGTGCCGCGCCGGGCAGCTGGAGCCAGGTGCTCGCCGAAAAGCTCGGGCCGAAGGCGGCGATCGTCGCGATCGACCTGCTGCCGATGGACCCGGTCCGGGGCGTGACCGCGATCGTGGGGGATTTCTCCACCGACGAGGGCCTGGCGGCGGTCGAAGCAGCGCTCGGCGGGGCCCCCGTGGACCTTGTCGTCTCGGACATGGCCCCCAATCTGTCGGGAATCGATCCGTGGACCAGGCCCGCAGCATGCACCTCGGCGAACTCGCGCTCGACTTTGTCGAACGAAGACTGCAACCCGGCGGCGACTTCGCCGTCAAACTGTTCCAGGGCGAGGGTTTCGACGGCTTTCAGCGGCAGGTGGCGACGCGTTTCGACAAGGCCTACGTGCGCAAGCCCGAGGCGTCGCGCGACCGCAGCCGCGAGGTGTTCGTCGTGGGCAAGGGTTTTCGCGGGCGCGGGACGACGGTGTGAGTGCAGTGCGGCCGGGCGGACCCATCGGGCTGGAACGGCGGTTGCATGAAATGCCCCGGCGAGGCGGCCGTCTCGCTAGAATGATCGTTTTTGCCCGGATTTCCGGGCGAGCGAGGCGCCCGTGCCGGACGGGCGCGACCGCGACAGGCGCGGGGTGGTGGCCGGCACGAAGGAGTGAATGTTGAACAACCTGCTCAAGAACATCGGTATCTGGCTCGTCATCGGCCTGGTGGTGCTGACCGTCGTCAAGCAGTTCGACTCGCGCCAGACGGTCCGTGACACGGTGCCGTACTCGGAGTTCATGGACAAGGCGCGCGCGGGCACGGTCGAGTCGGCGTCGGTCGAGGGCCGCAAGATCATCTGGGGCGCCACCGGCGGCGACCGCAAGAAGTACGTCACCTACAGCCCGGGCGACATCTGGATGGTCGGCGACCTCGTCAAGTACGGCGTCAAGGTCGAGGCCAAGCCCGAGGAGGAGCAGAGCTTCCTCGCGCAGATCTTCATCTCCTGGTTCCCGATGCTGCTCCTGATCGGCGTGTGGATCTTCTTCATGCGCCAGATGCAGGGCGGGGGACGGGGCGGCGCGTTCTCGTTCGGCAAGAGCAAGGCGCGCATGCTCGACGAGTCGAACAACACGGTCACGTTCGCCGACGTCGCCGGCTGCGACGAGGCCAAGGAAGAGGTGGCGGAGCTGGTCGAGTTCCTGCGCGACCCCTCCAAGTTCCAGAAGCTGGGCGGCCGCATCCCGCGCGGCGTGCTGATGGTCGGCTCGCCGGGCACCGGCAAGACGCTGCTCGCCAAGGCGATCGCCGGCGAGGCCAAGGTGCCGTTCTTCTCGATCTCGGGCTCCGACTTCGTCGAGATGTTCGTCGGCGTGGGCGCCGCGCGCGTGCGCGACATGTTCGAGCAGGCGAAGAAGAACGCGCCCTGCATCGTGTTCATCGACGAGATCGACGCGGTCGGCCGCCAGCGCGGCGCGGGCCTCGGCGGCGGCAACGACGAGCGCGAGCAGACGCTGAACCAGCTGCTGGTCGAGATGGACGGCTTCGAGGGCAACGCCGGCGTCATCGTGATCGCCGCCACCAACCGTCCGGACGTGCTCGACCCGGCGCTGATGCGTCCGGGCCGCTTCGACCGCCAGGTGGTCGTGCCGCTGCCCGACATCCGTGGCCGCGAGCAGATCCTGATGGTGCACATGCGCAAGGTGCCGATCGCGCCGGACGTCAAGGCCGAGATCATCGCGCGCGGCACGCCCGGCTTCTCCGGCGCCGACCTCGCCAACCTCGTCAACGAGGCTGCGCTGTTCGCCGCGCGGGCGGCGAAGCGGCTGGTCGACATGGAGGACTTCGAGCGCGCCAAGGACAAGATCATCATGGGCGCCGAGCGGCGCTCGATCGTGATGCCCGAGGAGGAGCGCCGCAACACCGCGTACCACGAGTCGGGGCACGCGATCGTCGCGAAGCTCCAGCCCAAGACCGACCCGGTGCACAAGGTCACGATCATCCCGCGCGGGCGCGCGCTGGGCGTGACGATGCAGCTCCCCGAGACCGACCGCTACTCGATGGACAAGGAGCGGATGCTGTCGATGATCGCGGTGCTCTTCGGCGGCCGCATCGCCGAGGAGGTGTTCATGCACCAGATGACCACCGGCGCCTCCAACGACTTCGAGCGCGCGACCGCATCTCGCGCGCGACATGGTGATGCGCTACGGCATGAGCGACGCGATGGGCCCGATGGTCTACGCCGAGAACGAGGGTGAGGTGTTCCTCGGCCGGTCGATCACCCGCACGGTCAACATGTCCGAAGAGACGATGAAGCGCGTTGACGCCGAGGTGCGCAAGATCATCGACAGCCAGTACGCGGTGGCGCGCCGGATCCTCGAGGAGAATCGCGACAAGGTCGAGGCGATGGCGAAGGCGCTGCTCGACATGGAGACGATCGACGCCGACCAGATCGACGACATCATGGCCGGACGTCCGCCGCGCCCGCCGAAGGCCTCGTCGTCGTCGTCGACGCCGCCGGCGAGCGGTCCCGCCGCCGGCAGCGCCGGCACGGAGCCGTCGGCGAATCCCGCGTAGGCTGCGGCGAAGCCGCGACGACGGGGCGTGCAGCGATGCACGCCCTTTTCGTTTGGGCGTGGGGTGCGGCGAACCGTGATGCCGGCGCGACCGGTCGGCAGGCTTGAAAATTGCTTCGCACGAGTTGCCAACGGATGTGCCGGGTCGCGGCGGGCGTTGGCAGGGTGAACGATTCCCGGCTTGCATCTCGTCGCCGCCGCGGGCCCGCGGGCGGGGCGATGCGGGCGCCCGCCGCACCGCCACGTCCTGATCGCTGAAACATGTCGCGCATGCACGGTGCCCTGGCCGGAAGCCGGTCCAACCCAAACCCCCCGGAGCGGGGCACGTGACCGCGCCGGCATCGACGGCCGAGGTCGACTTCCGCCGCGTTCCGGCCGACAGCGCGGCGGTCGACCAGCTGTGCCAGTGGCTGGCCCGCCAGGATCCTGTCGCGGCGCAACAGGCTTTGTGCGCAGCGGTGTCGCCGAACTCCGGCCCAGCTGTCGCGGACGGGTCGCGACGGTCGATGTTGCTCGCGCTCGACCGGACCGCACGGCAGGCGTGCGAGCGCCTTCTCGTTCGGTACGTCGAGGGCGACGCGCAGCAGCGACTGATGGGAAGGCGCTCCTATGTTTCCGCATTGCGCCTCAGCGAGTCGATGGTGCTGGCCTACGGTGAATTGCTGCACGACCTTCGCGAAGCTCCGTCGCCGGATCCGGTCAAGCGCGCGCCCGACATCGTGGTCCGGCTCATGGCGTTCCGCCAGATCGACCTGATTCTCCGGATGCTGCGATACAAGCGACGGAGCGCGAGTCAATGGCGCGCATTGCACGAGGCGTTCGGCTTCGCGATGGAGCGGGGCCTTCACACCCGCATCGTGGCAATGAGCCCGTCGGACCTCCTGCCCGTGGTGGCAACGACTGTCGAGCGGCAGTACGTACAGGTCCTTCTGCTGGGGGCCGCGAACGCGGGGCAGCTTTCGCCCCGCGAGGTACTCTGGGCTTGCCGCTGGTTCGGACGCTGGTGCCAGTCGCTGAGCCTGTCGTATGAGGAGGGAGCAGGCGCCGGCAGCGGTCAATCGGGCTTCGCAGTCCACCTGGGCAGCGCGGAGGGGCCGACCCGGAAGGCGGCCGGTGGGAACGGACGCGTGCTCTATCTCGATACTGCGCCGCTGGGGGCCATGATCGAGGAAGAAGCGGTGTCGTTGCGCACGCCGGGGGACGCCGGCCGCGAGCCGGCGGCAGCGATCCGGCACGCCCAGCTCGCGCTGCTCGGCAAGCTCAAGATCCTGTTCGCCCCCACCCCGATACTCATCGAACGCCGCGGTCAGCGCGAGCCGGTCGACTCGACCGTTCAGGTCGTCGCCGGTCTCACGCAGATCATGCAGACGTTGCGCAACTCCGCGCGGCAATCCGTCGATACGCGTGCCGCGGCGTCGTCCCCGCTGCGTGAGCCGACCATCGAGGCGTTCAACGGACCGACGCGCACGATGACCCGTGGCGCGGGCGACGCACCGATCGCGACACCGGAGGTCTGGCAGGTCCGGGATCGCAGTGACAGTGGCTGCCGCATGCGGGGCCAGGTCGCCGACCTCAATCGCGTGATACCGGGTTCGCTTCTCGCCATGCGCACGAGCGAATCCGCCCCGTGGTCGCTGGCCGTGGTTCGCCGCTTGAGGCGCCTCATGGTCGACCACATCGAGATCGGCGTCGAGTACGTCGGGCGCAATCCGCGTTTCGTCAAGGTGGTGATCGGCGAGCGCTTCGACCCTTCTGCCGTCCAGTTGCGTGACGCCGAGCCGAGATGCGTCGGAGCGCTCTACCTGCCACCGAGCGATGCGTTTCCGTTGAGGCCGATCCGCACGCTCGTGCTTCCGCAGCGCGACTTCCGGCCCAACGGCGGCGTGACGCTGCTCGCGGCCAATGCCATCTACACGCTGCGCCTCAACGAACCGATCGAGCGTCAGACGGAGTTCGTCGTGACGCCGTTTGCCGTCCTCCGCCAGTCCACCGGCGAGGGTTCTGCGAGCCCCGATCCGCGGGTCCACGGCCAGCGTCCGTCGGCTCACGACCTGCTGCCGCGTCGAGGCGGCCTGTAGCCGGCCGCGCGGTCTTCACGGCCGCGTCCCGGCCCGTGTCCTTGCACGAATTGACGGAGCGCTCCGCCTTCGCGGGCGGGTAGCATGTCCCCATGACGATGCCATGCGTCTCCTTCCCGACCCGCGCACTGCGCTGCGGCCCCCACGTGCTCGACCTGACGCGGCCGCGGGTGATGGGCATCCTCAACGTCACGCCGGACTCGTTCTCCGACGGCGGGCGCTTCTTCGACCGCGAGCGCGCGCTCGACCACGCCCGCCGCATGCTCGCCGATGGCGCCGACCTGATCGACGTCGGCGGCGAGTCGACGCGTCCCGGCGCCGCGGCGGTCGACGAGGCGGACGAGCTCGCGCGCGTGATCCCGGTGATCGACGAGCTCGCGCGCGAGGGTGCGCTGGTGTCGGTCGACACGATGAAGCCGGCGGTGATGCGCGCCGCGGTCGCGGCCGGCGCCGCGATGATCAACGACGTCAACGCGCTGCGGCTGCCGGGCGCGCTCGAAGCGGCGGCGTCGACCGACGCGGCGGTGTGCCTGATGCACATGCAGCGCGAGCCACGCACGATGCAGGACGCGCCGCAGTTACGACGACGTCGTGGCGGAGGTGCGCGAGTTCCTGGTCGAGCGTGCGCAGGCGTGCGAGGCGCTGGGCATCGCGCGCGAGCGCATCGTGCTCGACCCCGGCTTCGGCTTCGGCAAGACGCTCGCCCACAACCTGGCGCTCGTGCGCGCGCTGCCGGAACTCGTTGTCGACCGGCTACCCGGTGCTCGCCGGGCTGTCGCGCAAGTCCTCGCTCGGTGCCATCACCGGCCGGCCGGGCAGCGAACAGGCTCGCGGCGAGTCTCGCCGCCGCGCTTGCGGCGGTCGCGCGCGGCGGCGTCGATCGTGCGCGTGCACGACGTGCGCGAGACCGTCGACGCGCTGAAGGTCTGGACCACGGTCGAAGCGGCCGGCTGAAGCGCCGCAATGCGCTTCGGTCGGCGTGGGCGGCGGCGCGCAGGCCCCGGTCGCTACAATGGTCGTCTTTCGAACGGGGAGCAGGGACGCCTTGAGCACGCGACACTACTTCGGTACCGACGGCATCCGCGGACGCGTCGGCGAGCCGCCGATCACCCCCGAGATCGTGCTGAAGCTGGGCTATGCCGCGGGCCGGGTGCTCGCCGCGGGCGAGGGCGCGCGCACCGGGGAGGCGCCGTGCGTGCTGATCGGCAAGGACACCCGGGTCTCGGGCTACCTGCTCGAAGCCGCGCTCGAGGCGGGGCTCTCCGCGGCCGGCGTCGACGTCGAGCTGACCGGACCGCTGCCCACGCCCGCCGTCGCCTACCTGACGCGCGCGCTGCGGCTGTCCGCCGGCATCGTCATCAGCGCGTCCCACAACCCGTTCGACGACAACGGCATCAAGTT
The DNA here is from genome assembly GCA_963705175.1 of uncultured beta proteobacterium. GTDB lineage: Bacteria > Pseudomonadota > Gammaproteobacteria > Burkholderiales > Casimicrobiaceae > VBCG01. The sequence continues at coordinate 46,620 of CAVPJE010000018.1, forward strand.
CTTCTCGGCCGAAGGCGCGAAGCTCCCCGACGACGTCGAGGCGGCGATCGAGCGCCACATGGCCGAGCCGCTCGTCTGCGCGCCCTCGGCGAAGCTCGGCAAGGCACGCCGCGTCGAGGACGCGGGCGGGCGCTACGTCGAATTCTGCAAGAGCACCTTTCCCAACGAGCTCGACCTGCGCGGTTTCCGCATCGTCGTCGACTGCGCCCACGGCGCGGGCTACCAGGTGGCGCCGGCGGTGTTCCACGAGCTCGGCGCCGAGGTGATCGCGGTCGGTGCTGCGCCGGACGGCTTCAACATCAACGCGGGCGTGGGCGCGACGCATCCCGCGTTTCTCGCCGGCGAGGTGAAGAAGCACGGAGCGCACGTCGGCATCGCGCTCGACGGTGACGGCGACCGGCTGCTGATCGTCGACGCGGAAGGCCGCACCTACGACGGCGACCAGCTGCTGTACGTGATCGCGATGGACTACAAGCGTCGCGGCGTGACGATGCCGGGCGTGGTCGGCACGCTGATGTCGAACCTGGGCTTCGAGCAGGCGCTCGCCCGCAAGGGCGTCGCGCTCGAGCGCGCCAAGGTGGGCGACCGCTACGTGCTCGAGAAGCTGGTCGAGCGAGGGTGGCTGCTCGGCGGCGAGAACTCGGGCCACCTGATCTGCCGCGACCGCCACACCACCGGCGACGCGATCGTGGCCGCGCTCGCGGTGCTGCGCGCCCTGATCGAGCAGGACACGACGCTCGCGCAGGCGACGGCGGCGGTGCACATGTTCCCGCAACGCCTCATCAACGTGCCGATCACCCGCGGCTGGGACTGGAAGGCCAGTGCGCCGGTGCAGAAGGCCGAGGTGCACGCGAAGAAGGCGCTGGGCGACGCAGGGCGCGTGCTGTTGCGGCCCTCCGGCACCGAGCCGGTGCTGCGCGTGATGGTCGAGGCGAAGAGCCGTGAGCTCGCGGAGACGCACGCGCACGCGATCGCCGAGACGATCGCGAAGGCGGCGGGGGTCAAGCTATGACGAACCTGCCGCCACTGGTCTTCGTGGCGGTTGGCATCGACCACCGGCACAGCTACGACCAGGTGCAGAGCCTGCTCGACGTCGGCGGTACCTGCGTCGGCTGGTGGACCGAGGGTACGCCGAAGACGCTCGACGGCTTCGTGCGGCGCTTCCCGCAGATCCCGCGCGTCGACGACCGGCGCAGCTTGCTCGAAGACCCGCGCGTGCAGCTCGTCACCTGCGCCGCGATCCCCTGCGATCGAGCGAACCACGCCATCGAGGCGATGCGCGCCGGCAAGGACTTCATGTCCGACAAGCCGGGCGTCACGACGTTCGAGCAGCTGGATGCCGTCCGTCGCGCGCAGCAGGAGACGAAGCGGATCTGGACGGTGAACTTCACCGAGCGCTTCGAGGTGCGCGCGGTGACGCGCGCGCTGGACCTCGTGCGCGACGGCGCCATCGGCGACGTCGTGCAGACCGTGGGCCTCGGGCCGCACCGCGAGAACCGCGCGCTGCGCGACCCGTGGTTCTACGACAAGTCGAAGTACGGCGGCATTCTCGTCGACATCGCCTCGCACCAGATCGACCAGTTCCTGGTGTTCGCCGGGGTGACCGACGCCGAGATCACGCTCGCGCGTGCGCAGAACGTCGCGCACCCGGACGACCCCGCCTACGAGGACTTCGGCGAGATCGCGCTCGCCGCGGGCAAGGCGAGCGCGTACATCCGCGTCGACTGGTTCACGCCGGACGGCCTCCCTGCCTGGGGCGACGGTCGCCTGTTCGTCTACGGCACGAAGGGCACGATCGAGCTGCGCAAGTACGTCGACCCCGACGGCCGTCCCGGCAAGGACCACCTGTTCCTGATCGACGGCAAGGGGACGCGCCACATCGACTGCAGCGACGCCGGCCTGCCGTACTACGCCAACCTGCACCGCGACATCGTCGAGCGCACCGAGACCGCGATGCCGCAGTCGCACGCGTACAAGGTGTGCGAGCTGGCGCTGACCGCGCAGGCGAGCGCGGAACGCCGGAACGCCGCCGCTTAGCACCGCCGACGGCGCCGCCGCGCCGAAGGCGCGACGCGGTCCCGCTCGTATAATCGCGCGATGGTGGCGGTCCTCCACGCGGTGCCTGGCGCCGGCGCGCCGCAAGCGGTCGCCGAGTGGCTCGACGGTCTGCGCCCGGTGTACGGTGCCGACGCGGTCGCGCGCATCGCGGCGGCGTGGCAGCGCGCGTGCGCCGCGACGGGCGAGGCGCGCGGTGCCGACGGCGAACGCCTGATCGACCGGGCGCTCGGCACCGCGACGATCCTCGCGGGACTGAAGCTCGACCCCGCGTCGATCTGCGCCGCGCTGCTCGCTCCGCTGCCCGCGCTCGGCGTGTTCGATGCCGAGGATGTTGCGGTGGCACAGGGCGCCGACGTGGCGGCGCTGGTGGCCGGCGTCGCGCGCATGAACGACATCCGTGCGCTGCCGGCCGGTGTCGACACGGCGGAGCGCGCGGCGCAGGCCGAGAACCTGCGCAAGATGCTCCTCGCGATGGTCGAGGACATCCGGGTCGTGCTGATCAAGCTCGCCGAGCGCACGCAGGCGCTGCGCCACCTGATGAGCGGGGACGAGTCGCTGCGTCGGCTGGCCGCTCGCGAGGTCACCGACCTGTTCGCGCCGCTCGCCAACCGCCTGGGTGTCTGGCAGCTGAAGTGGGAGCTTGAGGACCTCGCGCTGCGGGCGCTCGAGCCCACGGTGTACAAGGAGATCGCGCGCTCGCTCGACGAGCGGCGGCTCGACCGCCAGCGCTACATCGAGGACGTGATCGCGACGCTGTCGCGCGAGCTTCGCGGCGGCGGCATCGGCGCCGACGTCACCGGTCGGCCGAAGCACATCACCAGCATCTGGAACAAGATGCGTCGCAAGGGCGTCGGCATCGACGAGCTCTACGACATTCGCGCGGTGCGCATCCTGGTCGACGACGTCAAGGAGTGCTACACGGCGCTGGGCATCGTCCACCACCTGTGGACGCCGCTTGCCGGCGAGTTCGACGACTACATCGCGAAGCCCAAGGCCAACGACTACCGGTCGCTGCACACCGCGGTGATCGGGCCGGAGGGCAAGCCGCTCGAGGTGCAGATCCGCACGCGCGACATGCACCACCACTCCGAGTTCGGCGTCGCCTCGCACTGGCGCTACAAGGAGAGCGGGGCGCGGGAGCCGCGGAGCGATCCCGGCTTCGACGAGAAGATCGGCTGGCTGCGGCAGGTGCTGAGCTGGAAGGACGCGGTCGCCGACGCCGGCGAATGGCTGACCGAGTTCAAGGAGAGCCTGTTCACCGACACGGTCTACGTGCTGACGCCACAGGGCAAGGTGATCGACCTGCCGCGCGGCGCGACACCGGTGGACTTCGCCTACGCGGTGCACACCAACCTCGGCCACCGCTGCCGCGGCGCGCGCGTCGACGGCGCGATGGTGCCGTTGAACCACGCGCTCGGCAACGGCCAGCGCGTCGAGATCCTGACGGTGAAGCAGGGCGGGCCGTCGCGCGACTGGCTCAATCCGGATCTCGGCTACGTCGTCGGCCATCGCGCGCGCGCCAAGGTGCGCCAGTGGTTCAAGCAGCAGCAGCACGACGAGACCGTGGCGCAGGGGCGGGCGCTCGTGGAGCGCGAGCTTGCGCGGGCCGGTGCGACGGCCGTCAACCTCGAGGCGGTGGCCGCGAAGGCCGGCTACGCGAAGCTCGAGGAGTTCTTCGCCGCGGCCACGCGCGACGAGCTCAACCTGCGCCAGATCCAGACGGCGATCCGCGCGGTTGCGACGCCGTCCGCGCCCGCGCCGGTGGAGGACACGGACACCGTCGCGACCCGCAAGAGTCGGGCGAGCGGCGCGGGCGGCGGCATCCTGATCGTCGGCGTCGACCGGCTGATGACGGGCCTCGGACGTTGCTGCAAGCCCGCGCCGCCCGATCCGATCGTCGGGTTCGTCACGCGCGGCAAGGGGATCACGATCCATCGCGCATCGTGCGCGAACCTGGCCCGCGCGCGCCGCGAGCAGCCCGAGCGGCTGATCGAGTCGCAGTGGGGGGCGCCACGCGACGAGGTGTTTCCGGTCGACATCATCGTCGAGTCCGGGGACCGGCCGGGCCTGCTGCGCGACCTGTCCGAGATCTTCTCCCGCGAAAGGATCAACGTGACCGCGGTGAACACGCTTTCCAGGCAGCACCTCGCGCGCATGGGCTTCACGCTCGAGGTGCACGGCGTCGAGGAGCTGAAGCGCGCCCTCGCGCTGGTGCGCGAGGTCCCCGGGGTGCTGGCGGCCTCGCGGCGCTGACCGCGCGAGTCGGTGCACCCGGGCGCGGGCCGCGCGCTCGCAGCGAGCCGCGCTACGCGAACGCGAGGTAGACGGCGAGCGCGGCGCCCAGCGCCGCGACGAGCGACGCCGTGAACGGTGCCAGGTTGATGCGGTACGAGGGCGGCAGGTCGTCTGCCGGCAGCGTGCGCACGTACCGCACATACTGGCGAGCCTCGAGCGCAATGACCAGCGCACCGACGAGCGCAAGGGCGACGCCGATGACCGTGGAGGCAATCGTCGACGAGACCGCGTTAGCACGCAGCCCCGACTGCATCCCGAGGATGGCGAGGAAGAGTCCGAAGCGCTCGACGACGAAGCCGAGGGCCATCACACCGAGCCCGGTGCGGACCCAAGCCAGCAGCGTGCGCTCGGCGGCGAAGAAGACGCGGGGATCGTTCAAGGGGCGACGGCCGGCAATGCGCTCTACGCGGGCAGGAAGGTCAGCGCGACGCCGTTGTTGCACCAGCGCTCGCGCGTCGGCGGCGGGCCGTCGTCGAACACGTGTCCGTGGTGGCCGCCGCAGCGCGCGCAGTGATATTCGGTGCGCGGGTAGAGGATCTTGTAGTCGGTCTTCGTCTTGAACGCGTCCGGGATCGTCGTGAAGAACGACGGCCAGCCGGTGCCGCTGTCGTACTTCATTTCCGAAGTGAAGAGCGGCAGGTTGCACCCCGCGCAGGCGTAGATGCCGCGTCGCTTCTCGTCGTTCAGCTTGCTCGAGCCGGCGGGCTCGGTGCCCTCCTCGCGCAGGATGTGGAACTGCTCCTTCGACAGCCGCGCCTTCCACTCGGCGCCGGACAGCGAAAGCGGTGGCGCGGCCGGCGGCAGCATCGCGCCGGCAGGCACGAAGCTCTTCCAGTCGCGGCGGATCTCGTCGATCGCTCGCGTTGCCACCGGTTTCGGTGCTTGCGCCGCGGCCCCTCGTGCGGCGACGAGCGACACGGCGGCGAGGGAAAGAAAGTGACGTCGATTCATGCGGTTTGCTCCTGTAGCGACGCTACTCCCGCCACGAGGCCGCGATGGGGTTCATTCGGCGGAAGTCGGCAACCGGGGTCGCCGATTTGGAGGGAGCGCGAAGATTCATTCTAAACGCTGCGAAAAATGCGTGACTGGACAAAGGGTTAACAGTCATTCGCCGCGCCGATGCGCCCGATTCAAAGTTACGATTGGAAAGGGACCTGCAGGTTCCCTAAGCTTGCCTCATCGCGGCGAATGATGCCGCAGATGAGTTGCGCCCGGGCTCACGAGGCCCTGCGGCCAGGAGACGCAAGATGCGACAGCACGCCGCCACGGTTCCCTCGACTGCGTGGTTCCGCCCCTCAGTGCGGGACGTCCGCTACCGCGCACCCCGCACGGTTTCGGCGGTCGCACCGCCTGCACGTACCCTCCCGGCCGCCCCGGCACGCGTCCGCAGGGAGCCGGGCCGGTCCTGGCTCGAGCGCGTCGAGCTGTGGCTCTGGCGGCGCGAGCAGAAGCGCGTCGAGGACTACCTGTCCCGATCTGTCGACGTGGCCGACCTGGAAGTGCGGATGCGGAGTCTCGAGCGACGCGCCCCCTCGGGCTTCTGATTTTCGATTCCTGCTCCGGGACAACAGGTCCCGGGAACCCAGGCTTTGCCGTGCCAGCCCTCGCGGGTCTGGCGCACGCGACACCGGAACTTCTCCCCGGGTCCGTCGACGCGGCCGCCTGACGCGACCCTCCTCCTCGCGTCCGGCCCGCGTCGGGCACCTCTTCGAGACGCAGCAGCGGCGCGCCATCGCATCCGGCGCGTGCCGCCGCGCGCGTTGTCGCATCCCGGGAGCGCGGCGTAGACTCGGTGCGCGACCACCGAAACCATGGCCCTCGACGACGCCCTGCGGGAGCGCGGCTTCCGGCGCTGGTACGAGCGCCAGCTGATCGAGGCGCACGCCTACCTGGTCACGGGCTTCCTCGCGCTGATCATGATGTTGGTGGCGCTCGAGGTGGTCGAGTTCCGCTCGTCGGCCGCCAACCTGCTGTTCCTCGTCGCGGTTGCCGGTGCCGGCGGCGTGGTCTGCGTGTTCGCGTGGCGCAGGTTCAGCGCGACGCTGTTCCGCGCCGAGGCCATCGCCGAGCAGGCGGTGTGCCCGGGTTGCGCCACCTACGGCCGCTTTGCGGTGGTGTCGGCGCACGACTCTCCCGACACGTTGAGCGGACGGGTGGTGCACGTGCGCTGCAGGCAATGCGCGCACGCGTGGCGGATCGGCTAGGGCGCGGGCACCACGGATCGAAAGCTAGACCAGCCCTTCGAGCAGCTGCACGTCGACCGCCTCGCCGGCGGCGACGTTGCCGCAGTGGTCGGGCAGCACGATGAAGCAGTTCGCCTGCGACATCGACGACAGGATGCCGGAGCCCTGGTCGCCGGTGGTGCGCACCGTGTAGCCACCGGCGCCGTCGGACGCGAGGATGCCGCGCTGGAACTCGGTACGGCCTGTGGCCTTGCGGATCGGCGCGGCAAGCGTCGCCTTGAACGTCGGCACCGGCACGACCTCGCGCTGCCCCTGCAGCACGAGCAGGGCGTCGCGCACGAACTGGTAGAAGGTCACCATCACCGACACCGGGTTGCCCGGCAGGCCGAAGAAGTGCGCAGCGCCGATGCGGCCGTAGGCGAGCGGGCGGCCGGGCTTCATCGCGATCTTCCAGAATACGACCTCGCCCAGCTTGTCCATCAGCTGTTTGACGAAGTCGGCTTCGCCGACCGAGACGCCCCCCGAGGTGACGACGACATCCGCGCTCTCGGCGGCGGTGGCGAACGCGCGCTCGAGGAGCGCAGGGTCGTCGCGCACGACCCCCATGTCGATCACGTCGCAACCGAGGCGCGTCAGCATCGCGTGGATCGTGTAGCGATTGCTGTCGTAGACCTGCCCTTCGCCGAGCGGCTGCCCGATCGACACCAGCTCGTCGCCGGTCGAGAAGAAGGCGACGCGCAGTCGTCGGTAGACGGAGAGCTCGTTGATCCCGAGCGAAGCGATCATGCCGAGCTCGGCGGGGCGCAGCGGCTGGCCCGCGCGGAACACGATGCCGCCGCGCTTCAGGTCCTCGCCGGCGAAACGGCGGTTCTGTCCCGCCTGGGTCACCGCACCCGGGGCGACCGCCACGCCGCCCTCGACCTCACGCGCCCGCTCCTGCATCACGACGCTGTCGGCGCCGGCCGGCATCACCGCGCCGGTGAAGATGCGCACCGCCTGCCCTGCGGCGACGGTGCCGGCGAAGGGCTTCCCCGCGAACGACTCGCCGATGCGGGCGAGGCGCGTCTCGCTACCCGGCGCGAGGTCGGCGAAGCGCACCGCCCAGCCATCCATCGCGGAATTGTCGTGGCCGGGGACGTCGACCGGCGAGACGACGTCCTCGGCGAGCACGCGCCCGAGTGCCTGCCGCACGTACACGCGCTCGATCGCGGTGACCGGGACGAGGAAGCGGCGGATCAGCTCGCGGGCCCGCTCGACCGGCATCGAGTTCGGGTCGTAGTCGTCGGCGCACGAGGCTTCGTGGAGGGTCTGGGGCTTGGTCACGGGATCGACTCGGGGATGGCGGAAGCGCGAATTCTTTGCAGCGCTAGCCGCGCGAGGCGGCGTCGAGCTCGTCGCGCGTATTGATGTTGCGGAACGCGTCGGCGCAGTCGTCGAACGGCACCTCGACGACAGCGAGGCTCGCGTACCAGGCGTCGATCTTGCGGCCGCCGCCCGCGAGGAACGCGGAGAGGTTCGCGAGCACGTCGCGACGGACCAGGGCGAACACCGGGTGGGGCTGGTCGAACGTCCTCGCGACGGCGAGGGCCGCGCCGCCGCGCGCGAGCCCGTCGGCGAGGCGCGCCACGAGGTCCGCCGGCAGGAACGGCGAGTCGCACGGGACCGTGACGACGAAGGGCGTCGATGCGCGCGACAGGCCCGCGTGCAGCCCCGCGAGCGGCCCGGCGTAGCCGCCTACCGCATCGGGCACCACCGGGTGGCCGAGCGCGGCGTAGGCGTCCGCGTTCTGGTTCGCGTTGACGAGGATCGGTCCCACCTGCGGCGCGAGCCGCTCGATCACGTGCGCGACCATCGGGCGGCCGTCGAGGAGCACCAGACCCTTGTCGACGCCGCCCATGCGCCGTCCCTGGCCCCCGGCGAGCACGATGCCGGTGACGTCCGCGCGCGCGGTCACTGAACTACCCTTCGCGCTGAGCGCTCCGGGCCTGATTCGCCCTCGGGGCGGCCCTTCGGGCGTCTCATCGCGCGGGCACCTCGAACGGCGACTTCACTCATCGGGACGAAAGCGCTCGACGCCGGTGAAGAGCAGGTAGTGCTTGTTCGATGCGCGTCCGATCATCGTCATGCCGACCTTGCGCGCGACGTCGTAGCCCATCTGGGTGAGCCCCGAGCGCGAGACGAGGTACGGGATGCCCATCTGCGCCGCCTTGATCACCATCTCCGAGGTGAGCCGGCCGGTGGTGTAGAAGATCTTGTCGCTGCCATCGACGCCGTCGAGCCACATGAACCCGGCGATCGCATCCACCGCGTTGTGGCGGCCCACGTCCTCGACGAAGTACAGGATCTCCGCACGGCCGGGCGCGTTGGTGGCGAGTCCGCAGCCGTGGATCGCGCCCGACTGCTTGTAGATCGTGTCCTGCAGCCGCACGCGGTCGAGAAGGTCGTAGAGGGTCGAGCGGCGCAGCGGGGTTCCATGCGGCAGCCGGATGCCCTCGACGTCCTCCATCAGGTCGCCGAACACCGTGCCCTGCCCGCAGCCGGTGGTCGTGGTGCGCTTCGCCGTCTTCTCGTCGAGGTCGACGAGGCCGCCGCGGGTCTTCACCGACACCGCGTCGACGTCCCAGTCCACGTGCACGGCGGCGATGTCGTCGATCGAGCCGACCAGCCGCTGGTTGCGCAGGTAGCCGATCGCGAGCGCCTCCGGCGCGCCGCCCAGCGTCATCAGCGTGAGCAGCTCGCGCTTGTCGACGTAGATCGTGAGCGGGTGTTCGCCGGCGATCGACACCAGCCGCGACTGGCCGTGCTCGTCGACTGCCGGCACGTCGACCGTCGCCGGGCGGGCGGCGTTCGTGAGGTCGGGGCGGTACACGACCTACCCCCCGATGTAGGACATCTCGACCTTCGGCACGCGACCGGTCGCCGCGGTGCGAATCTCCGAGTAGCGGTCGGCACGTTGCCGCCAGATCGCCGCGATCGCGCTGCGCAGCCCCGCGTCGGCGACGCCCTCGCGCAGCGGGCCCTTGAGGTCGAAGCCGTCGTTGGCGAAGAGGCACGTGTAGACCTTGCCGTCGGTCGAGAGGCGCGCGCGCGTGCAGTCGCGGCAGAATGCCTGCGTGACCGACGCGATCACGCCGACCTCGCCGGCTCCATCGACGTAGCGCCAGCGCTCCGCGACCTCGCCCGTGTAGTTGGGCAGGACGGGCTCGAGCGGGAACTCGCGGCCGATCGTCCTCACGATCTCGGCGGCCGTGACGACGTCGTCCATGCGCCAGCCGTTGGTCGCCCCGACGTCCATGAACTCGATGAAGCGCACGACGTGGCCGCTGCCGCGAAAGCGCCGCGCCATCGGCACGATCGAGCCCTCGTTCATGCCGCGCTTCACGACCATGTTGATCTTGATCGGCGCGAGCCCCGCGGCGGCGGCGGCATCGATGCCTTCGAGCACCTTGTCGACCGGGAAGTCGACGTCGTTCATCGCGCGGAACGTCGCGTCGTCGAGCGAGTCGAGGCTCACCGTCACGCGCTTCAGTCCCGCGTCCCTCAACTCCTTCGCCTTGCGCGCGAGTCCCGCGCCGTTGGTGGTGAGCGTGAGGTCGACCTCGGGGTCGATCGCGGCGAGCATCGCGACCAGCCGCTCGATGCCCCGGCGCAGCAGCGGCTCGCCGCCGGTCAGGCGGATCTTGCGCACGCCGAGCGCGACGAACGCGCTCGCCACGCGGGTGATCTCCTCGAAGGTGAGGAGCTCGCCGTGAGGAAGGAACGGGTAGTCGCGGCCGAAGACGTCCTTCGGCATGCAATAGACGCAGCGGAAATTGCAGCGGTCGGTGACCGAGATGCGCAGGTCGTGCAGGCGACGGCCGCGCAGGTCCGCGACGTCGGCCGTGTCCGTCGCAGCGCCGAACGCGGCGTCGCGCACGAACGCCTCGAGCGACTGCCCGCGATGGTGGGCGCGCGCATCGGCGAGAGGAATGACCTTGACCATGTGGGGCTTCGTCCGGGTCGAGGAATGGTAGCAGAGCACGCGCGGGGCGGCGCATCGCGTGGTGTACCATCCGACGCTCTGCAACAAGCCTTCTGCGCAGTCGCCATATCCATGCCCGTGCCGCGGTTTCCCGTCGATGTCGTGATGGAACGTGTGCCTCTCGCGAGTCGCTGGGCGAGCGAGAAGTGGCAGCCGGCGACGGTGCTTCCCGCGGGTTTGCCGGCGCCGGACCTCGAGGTCCCGGCCCGGCGATCCCGAGTGCCTGCACGACGGTCCCGACGGGTCGCGGTGGCGCTTTCCGGGCCTGGCGCTCGAGCTCCACCGCAGCGAGGCCGAAGGCTACTTCCTCAACCTGACCGCACCGCAGCCGAGCGTGTTCGTGCTCTGGCGCACGTTCGACGACGGCGCACCCGTTGCGCGACCGGTGCTCGCCACGGTGAGCTACAACGAGGCGGCCCGGATGATGGACGGGGGCGAGCAGGTGGACGCGGTCGCGATGCCGTTGCCGGTGCGCGACTGGCTGGCACCGTTCGTCGCCGAGCACTACAAGCCCGAGCCGAAGAAGAAGGTGCGTCGCAACGACCCCTTCGCCAACGACACCGGCCGCGACCCGCGCCGCCGGGGGCTGTGACCATGGCAGGCGAGGCCCGGGACGGCGACGCGAATTTCCTGCGCCGCTGGTCGCAGCGGAAACTCGCGGCGGCGCGTCAGGCGACGCCGAGCCCCCACCGGTTGCGTCCGCCCCGGCAACGGCGCCACCGCCGGTCGCGGCGCCCGCCGGCGGAGCGGCGAATCCCGCCGCGGCGACAGGGACTCGCCTCCGCCGGACCTGGCGGTCACCGTCGGCACGGCCCCCGACGAAGCGCCTCCGCTGCCGCCGGTCGAGTCGCTCGGCTTCGACTCCGACTTCACGCGCTTCCTCGCACCGAAGGTCGACGAGACCGTGAAGCGGCAGGCGTTGCGCAAGCTCTTCAACGACCCGCGCTTCAACGTGATGGACGGGCTCGACGTCTACATCGACGACTACTCGAAGTTCGAGCCCATTCCCGACGACGTCATCGCCAAGCTGAGGCATGCGCGCTACATCTTCGATCCGCCCAGGACGCGCGTGAACGAGGCGGGGCACGTCGAGGACGTGCCCGACGAGCCGCCGCCTGGCCCGATCGCGTCGACCGACATGCAGGACGCGCAGGCTGCGGCGACCGCGCCGGCGCACGACGATGCGGGGGCGGGCGCCGCTGCGCCGGGGATCGACGTCGCGAAGCCGACGGACGCATTGCCAGTCGTCGTCGGAGAACGCATTGCCGCCGCAGCAAGCGGATGCGGCGCTGCCCGGACCTTCGCCGGACGACACCGCCCGCGAGCGCGTGCCCGCAGCTCCCGACGGTCGCGCCGACCCGCGATGAGCATCGCCGACAAGCAGCTCTTCCTCTGCTCGTGCAACGGCACCGCGCCGATCGACGCCGGCGCGCTCGCCGACGCGCTCGCGCTGGAGTCGCGGCCGCCGGTGCGCATCATGCTCTGCCAGAAGGAGCTCTCCGGTTTCGCCGAGCACGCGGCCGGCGATGTGATCGTCGCGTGCACGCAGGAGGCAAGCCTGTTCGCGGACATCGCGGGCGAATCGGCACGCACGCAGACGATCCGCTTCGTCAACCTGCGCGAGGCGGGCGGCTGGTCGCCCGAAGCGCGCGGTGCGACGCCCAAGCTCGCGGCGCTGCTCGCGCAGGCGGCGCTGCCCGATCCCGATCCGGTGCCGAGCGTCGGCTATCGCTCGGAAGGGCAGACGCTGATCGTGGGTCCCGCGGACGCGGCGCTCGCCTGGGCCGACGCGCTCGAGGACCGCCTCACGGTGACGGTGCTCGCGACCGGCCGCATCACCGGCACCGAGCTCCCCGCGGTGCGCGACTATCCCGTGTTCAGCGGCACGCTCACCGGGCTCACCGGCTGGCTTGGCGCATTCGAGGCGACGTGGCGCCAGGACAACCCGATCGACCTCGACCTCTGCACGCGCTGCAACGCCTGCATCAAGGCGTGCCCCGAGCAGGCGATCGACTGGAGCTACCAGGTCGATCTCGACCGCTGCCGATCGCATCGCGCGTGCGTGACGGCCTGTGGCGGCGTCGGCGCGATCGACTTCGGCCGTGCGGACGTGGCGCGCACCGGCCGCTTCGACCTCGTGCTCGACCTCTCGCGCCAGCCGTTCCTGCGCACGCCCGAGCCGCCGCAGGGCTACCTCGCGCCCGGCCCCGATCCGGTCGCGCAGGCGAAGGCCGCGATGGAGCTGGCCGGCATGACCGGCGAGTTCGAGAAGCCGAAGTACTTCAACTACAAGGCCTCGATCTGTGCGCACAGCCGCTCGCAGAAGGAAGGCTGCCGCAAGTGCATCGACGCCTGCGAGACGGAGGCGATCCGCCCCGACGGCGACAGGATCCACGTCGAGCCGCACCTGTGCATGGGCTGCGGCACCTGCACCACCGTCTGTCCATCGGGTGCGCTCACCTACGCCTACCCGTCACCCGCGCACCTCGGCCTGCGGCTGCGGACGCTGCTGTCGACCTACGCGAAGGCGGGCGGGCGCGACGCCTGCCTGCTCGTGCACGGCCGGCGCGGCGGCGAGGCGCTGGCGCATTACGCGCGGCGCGGCCGGGGGCTGCCGGCGCGCGTCATTCCGGTCGAGGTGCACAACATCGACGCGGTCGGCCTCGACCTCTGGCTGGCGGCGCTCGCGTGGGGCGCGGTCGAGGTGATCTCGATGGTCGGCGCCGACGACCTCGCGCGCTACGACGAGGTCGTCGGGTTCGAGATGCAGCTCGGCGACACGATCGCGCAGGCGCTGGGCTACCAGGGCCGGCATTTCCGCGCGGTGGACGCGAACGACCCGGCGGCGCTCGACGCGGCGCTGTGGGGCGGGCACGCGCCGCTCGGCGTGCGCGTGCCCGCGACCTTCGCGGCCACGGCCGAGAAGCGCACGACGATCGGCCTCGCGCTCGAGCACCTTGCCACGCATGCGCCGGTGCCGCAGTCGACGATCGCGCTGCCGAAGGGCGCACCGTTCGGCGCGATCGCGATCGACGCCGGCAAGTGCACGATGTGCCTCGCCTGCGTCGGCAGCTGCCCGGAGAGCGCGATCCTCGACAACCCGGAGGCGCCGCAGGTGCGCTTCATCGAGCGCAACTGCGTGCAGTGCGGCATCTGCGAGAAGACCTGTCCCGAACGCGCGATCGCGCTGACGCCGCGGCTCGACCTGACGCGCGCCGCGCGCGAGCCCCGCGTGCTGAACGAGGCGCGGATCGTCGCCTGCGCGAAGTGCGGCAAGCCGCTCGGCACCGAGCAGATGATCGGCGCGATGCTGGCGAGGCTCGCCGGGCACTCGATGTTCGCCGCGCCCGGCGCGCTCGATCGGCTGAGGATGTGCGCCGATTGCCGGGTCGTCGACCTGTGGCAGAGCGAAAAGCACCCGGACGTCCGGGATCTCTGAGCCGTGCCGAGCATGGAATCCGCGCCCATCGCACTGCACCATCGGCTCGATCCCGAGGACCGGGCGCGCGCCAACTTCTACGCGATTCTCGCCGCGCTGTTCGCGGACGCGCCCGACGCGAAGCTGCTGGCCACGGTCGGCGCGACCGACCTGCTCGAGGACGCCGAGGCCGGGGAGCTGCCGCTGGCGTGGAACCGGCTGGTCGCCGCCTGTCGGGTGATGGATCCCGAGGCGGCGCGCCAGGAGCACACGGACCTCTTCGTGGGCACCGGGCGCACGGAGGTGAACCTGCACGGCTCGCACTGGCGTTCCGGGTTCATGATGGAGAAGCCGCTCGTGGAGCTGCGACGGGACCTCGCGGCACTCGGCCTCGGCGCGCAAGCCCGAAAGTACCCAGGTCGAGGACCACATCTCGGCGCTGTTCGAGACGATGCGCCTGCTGATCGAGGGGGATTCGACGCGTTCGCCGGCAAACTTGAGCGTACAGAGGGGTTTCTTCGAGACGCACATTGGATCGTGGGTCTTCGATTTGTGCACTGCACTAAAAAATTGTTCGCTTGCCAACTTCTATCGTCCGGTAGCAGAATTTGCCGAATTGTTCATGGCGCTCGAACGTGACTCGCTCGCCATCGAGTAACAACATCTCGTCACGAAGATTTCTTTCGGAGGTTTGCATGCGCACTTCGCCGCCGCGTGAAGGTCACTTGCCGACGGACCCGTCGGCATCTCCCGCCCCGCAGACCGACGTCAAGCGACGCCGCTTCCTGCTGGCGCTCGGCGCCGGTGGTGCCGCTTCGGCTGCGGCAGCGGCACAGGCAGTCGCAGCGCCCGTGGTGCCGACGCCGGCGGCCGCAGCGGACGCGAAGTCCTCCGGTTACCGCGAGACGGACCACGTCCGCACCTACTACGCCTCGACGCGCCTCTGACGGAGAGACCGCCATGCTGACCCGCAAGTCCGAAGTCACGCCGTCCCGCGCGCGCCTCGCGCGCCGCGCCGGCACGCCCGCGACGATGGATCGCCGCACGTTCCTCAAGCGCTCGGGCCTGGTCGCCGGCGCCGGCGCGGTGGCCACGCAGATCCCCTACGGCACGATCGGCAAGGCCGAGGCCGCCAAGGAAGGCGCCGCCGGCGGAGCGCAGACCGTCGCGCGCACCGTGTGCACGCACTGCTCGGTGGGCTGCGCGGTCGACGCCGTCGTCGAGAACGGCGTCTGGGTGCGCCAGGAGCCGGTGTTCGACTCGCCGCTCAACCTCGGCGCGCACTGCGCGAAGGGCGCGTCGGTGCGCGAGCACGGCCACGGCGAGCACCGCCTCAAGTCGCCGATGAAGCTCGTCAACGGCAAGTGGCAGAAGCTCTCCTGGGAGCAGGCGATCAACGAGGTCGGCGACAAGCTCGCTCGCGATCCGCAAGGAGTCCGGGCCCGACGCCGTGTTCTGGCTGGGCAGCTCCAAGCACAACAACGAGCAGGCGTACCTGTTCCGCAAGTTCGTGTCGATGTTCGGCACGAACAACATGCGACCACCAGGCGCGCATCTGCCACTCGACGACCGTCGCGGGCGTGGCCAACACCTGGGGCTACGGCGCGATGACCAACTCGTACAACGACATGCAGAACTCGAAGTGCGCGTTGTACATCGGGTCGAACGCCGCCGAGGCGCACCCGGTGTCGATGCTGCACATGCTGCACGCGAAGGAGAAGGGCGCGAAGATGATCGTCGTCGACCCGCGGTTCACGCGGACGGCGGCGAAGGCCGACGAGTTCGTGCGCATCCGCTCCGGCACCGACATCCCGTTCCTGTTCGGCCTGCTGCACCACATCTTCAAGAACGGCTGGGAGGACAAGCAGTACCTCAACGACCGCGTCTTCGGCATGGAGAAGATCAAGGAGGAGGTGCTGGCGAAGTGGACGCCGGCGGCGGTCGAGGAGGCCTGCGGCGTGCCCGAGGCGCAGATGGCCAAGGTCGCCGAGATGCTGGCCAAGAACAAGCCGTCGACGATCGTCTGGTGCATGGGCCAGACCCAGCACACGATCGGCAACGCGATGGTGCGCGCCTCCTGCATCCTGCAGCTCGCGCTCGGCAACGTCGGCAAGTCCGGCGGCGGCACCAACATCTTCCGCGGCCACGACAACGTGCAGGGCGCGACCGACGTCGGCCCGAACCCGGACTCGCTGCCCGGCTACTACGGCATCGCCACCGGCTCGTGGAAGCACTGGGCGAACGTCTGGGGCGTCGACTACGAGTGGGTGAAGGAGCAGCTTCGCCTCGCAGGCGATGATGGAGAAGCCCGGCATGACGCTGTCGCGCTGGATCGACGGCGTGCTCGAGAAGAACGAGCTGATCGACCAGGACAGCAACCTCCGCGCCGTCGTGTACTGGGGCCACGCCCCCAACAGCCAGACGCGCGGCAAGGAGATGGTCGAGGCGATGAAGAAGCTCGACCTCCTGGTCGTCGTCGACCCGTACCCTTCCGCGACCGCCGCGATGGGCGCGATGGTCCGCAAGGACAACATGTACCTGCTGCCGGCGGCCACGCAGTTCGAGACCTCGGGCTCGTGCACGGCGTCGAACCGCTCGATCCAGTGGCGCGAGCGCGTGATCAGCCCGCTGTTCGATTCGCAGACCGACCACGCGATCATGTACGCGTTCGCGAAGAAGTTCGGGTTCGAGAAGGAGTTCGTCAAGAACGCCAAGATCGTACAAGCCCGACGCGAACAAGCTGGACGAGCCGCAGTGTCGGAGGACGTGCTGCAAGCGAGATCAACCGCGGCACGTGGACGATCGGCTACACCGGCCAGTCCCCGGAGCGGCTGAAGCTGCACATGAAGCACATGAACACGTTCGACGTGCGCACGCTGAAGGCCAAGGGCGGCCCGTGCGACGGCGAGTACTTCGGCCTGCCGTGGCCGTGCTACGGCACGCCCGAATTGAAGCACCCGGGCTCGCCGAACCTCTACGACACCGTCGGTGCCGGTGATGCAGGGCGGCGGCTGCTTCCGCGCCAACTTCGGCGTGGAGCGCGACGGCGTCTCGCTGCTCGCCGAGGACGGCAGCTACCCGAAGGGCGGCGACCTCACCACCGGCTATCCGGAGCTCGACCACGTGCTGCTGAAGAAGCTCGGCTGGTGGGACGAGCTCACCGAGGCCGAGAAGAAGGCCGCCGAGGGCAAGAACTGGAAGACCGACCTCGTCGGGCGGGATGATCCGCGTGTTCATGAAGAACCACGGCAACCATCCGTTCGGCAACGCCAAGGCGCGCGCGGTCGTCTGGAACTTCCCCGACGCGATCCCGCAGCACCGCGAGCCCCTGTACTCGACGCGCCCGGACATGGTCGCGAAGTACCCGACGCACGCGGACAAGATGGCCTTCTGGCGCCTGCCGACGCTCTACAAGTCGGTGCAGGACAAGAACAAGGACATCGGCAAGGACTTCCCGCTGATCCTCACCTCCGGCCGCCTGGTCGAGTACGAGGGCGGTGGCGAGGAGACCCGCAGCAATCCCGTGGCTCGCCGAGCTGCAGCAGGACATGTTCGTCGAGATCAACCCGCGCGACGCCAACGACCGCGGCGTCCGCGACGGCGAGATGGTCTGGTTGAAGACGCCCACCGGTGCGCAGCTCAAGGTCAAGGCGATGGTCACCGAGCGCGTCGCGAGCGGCACCACCTTCATGCCGTACCACTTCTCCGGCTGGTGGCAGGGCAAGGACATGCTCGAGTTCTACCCGGAGGGCGCGCACCCGATCGTGCGCGGCGAGGCCGCGAACACGGCCACGACCTACGGGTACGACTCGGTGACGATGATGCAGGAGACCAAGACGACCGTCTGCCAGGTCGCTCGGTTCACGGCGTAAGCGCGAGGGGATATCACCATGGCTCGAATGAAGTTCCTGTGCGACGCCGAACGTTGCATCGAGTGCAACGGCTGCGTCACCGCGTGCAAGCAGGAGCACGAGATTCCCTGGGGCGTGAACCGCCGCCGCGTCGTCACGATCAACGACGGCGTGCCCGGCGAGCGCTCGATCTCGGTCGCGTGCATGCACTGCTCGGACGCTCCCTGCATGGCGGTCTGCCCGGTCGACTGCTTCTACAAGACCGAGGAAGGCGTCGTGCTGCACGACAAGGACCTGTGCATCGGCTGCGGCTACTGCTTCTACGCGTGCCCGTTCGGCGCGCCGCAGTTCCCGCAGGCGGGCGCGTTCGGCGTGCGCGGCAAGATGGACAAGTGCACGTTCTGCGCCGGCGGTCCGGAGAAGGACACCTCGGACGCCGAGTTCAAGAAGTACGGCCGCAACCGGCTCGCCGAGGGCAAGCTCCCCGCATGCGCCGAGATGTGCTCGACCAAGGCGCTGCTCGGCGGTGACGGCGACGTGATCGCCGACATCTACCGCGAGCGCGTGACGACCCGCGGCCGGGGTGGCGACGTCTGGGGCTGGGGCACCGCCTACGGTCCCGCGCCCGGCAAGGGACAGGCCCCGGCGCCCGCACAAGGAGGCCAGAAGTCATGACAAGGCAATGGGTGGCAGTCGCGCTCGCGGGCGTGTTCGCGTTGGGCCTTTCGGCCTGCGGCGAGCGCCCGCAGGTCGTCAACTACAAGCAGGGCGCCTACCAGGGCAAGCCCGACAGCAAGCCCTGGGAGAACGACCCAGTTCAAGAACAGCAAGGAAGAGTGGGAGCGGGCGATCCGCACGCGCAACCAGGCGCAGAACGAGTACAAGCGCACCTGACGCGCGAAGGAGATTCCATGCGCAGCACCCTTCTCCGTGCGGCGGGTGCGCTCGCGCTCGCCGCGTTCGTCGGCCTCGTCCGCCTTTGCGCAGTCGCCGGCGGTGAGCTCCGACGCCGAGGCGACTTCGCGAAGGAGCAAGTAGCAGCAGCAGGGGGCGCAGCCGCTCAACAACCAGCCCGTCTGGAAGGAGGTCCGCTCGGGACTGCCGCAGATGACGAGCCTGCCGGGCCGCGAGACCAACGTCCTCATCCAGTCGCAGGGCCAGACGTGGCGGGCGATGCGCGTGCCGATCGCCACCGCGGGCGGCATCCTCATCGCTGCCGTGCTCCTGACGCTGATGGGTTTCTACGCCTGGCGCGGCACGATCACGCTGCACGGCAACCCGACGGGCCGGCTGATCGAGCGCTTCACGCCGGTGAAGCGCATGGCGCACTGGTCGATGGGCATCACGTTCGTGATCCTGGGGATCACCGGCCTGATCCTCACGTTCGGCAAGTCGCTGCTGCTGCCGCTGATCGGCTACACGCTGTTCTCGTGGCTCGCGACGCTCGCGAAGAACCTGCACAACTTCGTCGGGCCCATCTTCTCGGTGGCGCTCCTCGTCTTCATCGTGCTGTTCGTGAAGGACAACATCCCGAAGGGCTACGACGGCCAGTGGCTGTCCAAGTTCGGCGGCATGCTCGATCGCTCCGGCAGCACCCATCCTCCGTCCGGCAAGTTCAATGCGGGCGAGAAGGCACTGTTCTGGATTCTCGTCGTCGGGCTCTGCATCACGCTGGTCGTCACCGGGTACATCCTCAATTTCCCGAACTTCGACCAGTCCCGCTCGACGATGCAGAATTCCAACCTGATCCACATGATCGCGGGTCTGATCGCCTCTGCGATGGCGTGCTTCCACATCTACCTCGGCACCGTCGGCATGAAGGGCGCGTTCGAGGCGATGCGCTACGGCTACGTCGACGAGACATGGGCGAAGGAGCACCACGAGTACTGGTACAACGACGTGGTGTCCGGCAAGGTGCCGCGCGGCTCGCCGCCGCCGCAGGCAATGCCGGGCGTCGCCCACCGGCCCGCCTGAGCGCGCGGACCGCAAGGACAACAGGAGAAGGGAGAGGAGCATCATGAAGACCCTGCGCGCACTCATCGCGGCCGGTCTCGTCGTGGGGACCTTCGGGGTCGCCGTCGCGAAGCTGCCGCCGCCACCCCCGCTGACCGACGCACAGAAGCAGGCCGCTGAAGAGAAGAAGGCCAAGGACGCCGACGCCGCCGAAGCCGCGAAGGCGGCGCAGGCGCGCGCGGAGGACCGCGCCGTTGCCCGCTACCAGGCGGAAATGAAGGCGGCCGGCAAGTCCGTGCCCGCGCCGCAACTGGCGCCGGCATCGGCAACGCCGCCCGCGGCGGCGAAGGCACCGGCCGCACCCGCGGCCGCGCCCGCGAAGAAGTAGCCGCGAGTACATGCCGTACGAAAGGGGCGGGTCATCCCGCCCCTTTCGTTTGTCTGACGTCACCGGAGGCACGCGACCGCGCGGCAGGATGGCGTCGCCTTGTGCGGCTGCGCTATAATCCGCGGCGGAGAGATGGCCGAGTGGTCGAAGGCGCCTGACTCGAAATCAGGTATACGGCAACGTATCCAGGGTTCGAATCCCTGTCTCTCCGCCAAGACACCCTAAAAGCCCGGTCAAAGCCGCTCCGGGCACCTCTCGTAAGCCCCTGACCCCACTAGAAAAAGCCCGGGGAAGGGGGTAAAATCCCGATCAAGCCCAATCAAGCCTAGACACCCCCGACCGGGGGTATCGACTTGGGGTATCGGAGGCAAGGGGGTATCGGATGGCAACCGACAGGCTCACCGACAGGGCAGTCCGGGCCGCCAAGCCCGACCCGGAACGCCCCTACAAGCTCGCCGACGGGCGCGGTCTGTCGCTCGTGGTCTCCCCGACCGGGGCGAAAACGTGGCGGCTCAAGTACCGGCTCGACGGGGCGGAGCGCACCTATTCCTGCGGCGCGTACCCGGACACCCCGTTAGCTGCCGCCCGCGAGCGGCGCGACGCCGCCCGCCGCTTGGTCGCCGCCGGGGTCGACCCCGTACAGGCCCGCCGGGATGCCCGGGCGGCGGCGGGTGAGGCCCGCCGCGAGACCTTCGAGCACGCGGCGGAAGCCTACTTCCGCAAGGAATCCGGCGCGTGGTCCGAGACGCACCAGCGCGACGTCCGCCGGATCATCGACAACGAACTGGTGCCCAAGCTCGGCAACAAGGCGATGAACGCGATTCGCCCCGCCGACTGTCAGGCCATTGTCGACAGCATCACCGGGCGCGGCGCGTTCACGTTCGCCCGCGACGTCAGGATGTACGGCAAAGCGATTTTCAAGCATCACAACAAGGGCCGCGCTCACAAGCTCGACGATCCATGGGCGGACGTCGACGTCGCCAAGGGGCCGCCGGTCGAGCATCACCCCGCACTGCCACGCGCCGAGGTTGGTGAGTTTCTCCGCCGGGTGCGCAACAGTCCCGCAACGCCGCTCGTGCGACTCGCGATGCTTGTGCTCGTGCATACGGGTGTCCGTTCTGGCGAGCTTCGCGGGGCAACGTGGGGCGAATTCAGCGTTGCCGAGGCAGTGTGGACCGTCAACGGCTCGCGAATGAAAAACGGTCTCGACCTTCTCGTGCCGTTGACGCCGCAAGTGCTCGACCTGCTCGCGCAGGTTCGCACCGTCGGGGCGGGCCTGCGGGGTGTGCATCCCAATGACCTGCGCCCGGGCGACCTGTTGTTCCCCGGCGCTTTCGACTTCGCGAAGTGCATCAGTGCCGAGACGTTAGAACACACGATCTGGCGAGCCGGATACAAGGGGAGGGCGACCCCGCACGGATTCCGGTCGCTGCTTTCCTCGTGGGCAAACGAAGTCGGGCGCTTCAATCCCGATGCTGTCGAGCGGCAGCTAGCGCACGTCACGATGGGCGCGGTCCGGGGTGCATACAACCGCGCGGAATATTTGCCCGAGCGCGTGACGATGATGGGCGCGTGGTCCGACTGGCTCGAAGCGCAGGAACGGGCGACCGCCACAATCATCGCCTTCCCGACGGCGGTCGCGGCGGGGTGAGCATGGCGAAGCAGGGCCGCCCCTCTCGCGACGAGGCGGAGCAGTGGCTCCGCCTGCTCATCGCGCACATCGTCAAAGGCGAGATGGACCGGGACTCCACTCTGGAGGATGCAGCGCAGAGGGCCGCCGATTGGGCGGCCCACGCTGCACTTGACGTGGCCCGCGGGTACAAGACGGGCGCAACGCTCACGGCGGACGGCTTCTCACCCGAGCTGGTCGCGCGCATCCTCGAAGTTGCGCCCGTGGGTCCGCCGTGGCTCTGGCGGATCAGCGCGAGCACTGCGAAGAAAGCCTACACCGAGCACTTCGGCGACGGCTCGCGTCGCAAGACCGATACCGGCACGCCGGAATAAGTTGACCTGACGCGCATCGCGCGGACTGTTCAAATGCTCCCGAGACAACGCATTCGGGGGCACCGTGCAACAAGCCGCATCAAGCGTTCCGCGCGTTCTGATCCGCCGCCGTGAGGCGGCACGGATGGCCGGATGGTCCGTGCCGACCCTCTCCCGCCGCGAGCGCGACGACCCGCGTATCCCGGTCCGGGTCGCCACTGGCCCGGGGGACAACGGCCCCTTTGCCTACCGGCTTGACGAGTGGCAGTCCTACCTTGACGGTCTGACCCGCGCCCCGGCGCGGCCCCAGTCGCCCGACCCGGCGGACACTGCCCGGGGCCGCGCGCTCGTGGCCGTGGCGGTCGCAAAACGGCAACGGCGGGCCGATTCGACGGAGGGGTCAGGAGCCGAATCTATGGCTACAGGCGCGGCGAAATCTGCCGCTGCCCCCACGAGGTGCCCCCTTAACGCGCCCGTCAAGGCGCTTCCCATCCCCCAAGCAGAGGGGCAGAACTCGCAGCCGGGGTCCGGCGGCACCAGTGCCGAGGCTCCCCGTGGCTCCCGCAAGGCGCGCCCCTGACCGCGGCCTGACCCCGCCGGCCGGCGAGGCCCGGGCCGCCACGCGGCCCGATGCGGAGGCGGAGATGAGCGCGGCGCAAATTCAGGCTAGCCCAAGAAAGCCGCGCGGACTCGGGCGGTCGACCGTCGATCTGCGTGACGCGATCCTGCGTGTGTTGCAGGAGGACGAAGGACCGTGGACCGTTCGGCAGATTTTCTACCGTGTCGAAGTGCTCGGCGCGTGCGACAAGACGGACGCAGGTTACGGTCGCGTCCAGCGGCAGGTGCTCGCTATGCGGCGCGCTGGCCTGATCGCTTACCACACGATCGCCGACAACACGCGGTGGATGCGCAAGCCGCGCACGTTCGACTCGCTCACCGATTGGGTCGACTACTCGACCGACGCGCTACTCATCGACTTGTGGCGCGACTCCGAGCGCCGCGTTGAAGTGTGGTGCGAGAAAGACGCGCTCGCCGGTGTGCTTGTCGACGTCACATCCGTTTGGCATGTGCCGCTGATGGTGACGCGCGGCTACTCGTCAGAAACGTTCGCATACAACGCGGCCGAGGAAATCGCCGAGCGTAGTCGGCCGACCACGATCTACTACGTCGGCGACTTCGACCCAAGCGGCAAGCACGCCGCGCACGACATCGAAACGCGCTTGCGCGGGTTCATTGTCGACCTCTTACCGCAGCGGCCGCGTATTGCCAAAGAGCTTCTGAATTTCGTTGAACTCGCGGTTACACCGGAGCAGGTCGGGGCGATGGACCTGCCAACACGACCGACGAAGAAGAACGACGCGCGTTACCCATGGTTCGCGTCACGGTTCGGTGACGTCGAATCCTGCGAACTCGACGCGATTCCGCCGGGGACGTTGCGGAAAATCGTCGACAGCGCGATTAGAAGCAACGTCGACGCGGACGCGCTCGACAGGATCGAGACCGAGCAGGCAGCCGCGCGCGAGCTAGTCGAGCGCACGCTCGCGCCGCTGAGGGCAAGAGCGTGACGTACCAGCACGCATCGACGGTGCTCCGGTGGCCCGGCGACCTTGACCCTGTGGCGAAGCTGGTGCTCGTGATCGTCGCCGACCACGCGAATGCGGGCGGGGTCGCGTGGCCCAGCGTCGATCGCGTCGGGATGCTCGCCGGGATCAGCGAGCGGCAGGCCCGCCGACACCTTGCCGGACTCGTGCGACGCGGTTTCTTGATCGTCCAGCGTCCCGGCGGCGGTCGGGCACAGTCGACGATCTACAGCATCAACGTATCGGCGCTGACGCAAACCCGGACACCGGTGACCGGGATTCGCCCCCCATAAACCCGGACATGGGTGACAGGGTATTGCCCCCCGGAAACCCGGACATCCACGACACGAAACCCGGACACTTGGAGCGGGAAACCCGGACACCCATGACCGAAAACCCGGACACCCATGTCCGGGGAAACTATAAGGAAACGAAAAAGCAAACGATCAGGAAACAAAGGGACGCAGGCGGCGAAGCCGCCTGCCCGCGCGCGACCGCGCGCGGAACCCGCGCGCACGCGCGCGGACCGGGGTTGGACAGCAGGCTTGTCGCAATCGGTGTGGACCCGGCGGAATGGGCCGCGCTGGAAGCGCACGTGATCGCCCACGGAAAACCCGCAACCCCGGATTGGCGGAAAAAGACAACGCGACGGCTCGTCCAGTTGCACGGCGAGGGCCACGACCCGAATGACTGCATCGACCGCGCAATCAGGAACAGCACGAACGGCTGGCCCCTGCCGCGTCGGGGGTGTCGTGAGCGCTGCCGCCATCCTCACGTTCGCCGCAGACGCGCTCATCGTGCTCGCGCTCGCGTGGCTCGGCGCTACGGTCGCCGCGTTCTCGCGCGCAACCGGCACGCATTCGAGCGCCACGGGGCGCAGGGGAGGAGTCAGCACCCTCCCCCCTGCTACCCGGACCGCAGCGACCCCCCAGCGGCGCCGCCTTCCCGCCGCTGGGGGTGCGGCCGGTACGACTTCGCAGGGGGCGCGGTGACCGTGCCCTCGCACGGATGGAGCGGCCCGCTCCGCTCGCCGCGTCCCCCGCACCCTCTGCGGGGCGGCGCGGTTGCCGCGCAGCCACGGCGGGGCACTCCTCCCCTTCCGGCCGTGTCGCCCCGCACCCCGTCGGCGGAGCCGTAGGGAGTCGAACCCCGACCGATGGACCGCGTTGATTGACCCGATGCCCCGACGGATACACCCATGACCGCGAAACCTGACGCCGCAAGCCTGTTGCCGCATCGCATCGAAACGCGCAAGCATCTCGGCGCACCGTGGGGCACTTACCTTGTGTGCTCGGACCGCTCCGCCGCAGTGGAGCGCGTGCGGCAGTTGATGCGCTTCACGTCCTCCGACTGCATCCGCATTGCGCCGATCACGCCGCGACCCGGTAGCGGCGGGCCGCGCCTGATCCCCGACGACCGCACCGCGCTGCGGCACGCGCTCGCCGACGGGAGGTTGACCACGACCACGCTATCGCACGCGCTCGCCGACGGCGGTACGCGGTCAACCGCGACGCGCAAGCGGGCATCCGACTGCATCCGCCGCCTGCGCGACGTGGGCTTGATCGCGGCGCACGAGGCAGCGCTCGGACCGGGCGCGCACGTTCTGACCGCCGAGGGTCGCCGCGCTGCGGCGGAGCTTGGCGACCCCGCCGCGGACGCGGCATGACCTGACGAGGTGACAGCATGACGAAGTACATCAATGCCGACCGGACCGATACGCGCCGCGTGCGGTACCCGATGCCCGCGCAACCGAAGCTCGACAAGGCACGCGGCAGCGGCACGCCCACAGCGCCGCGCGGTCCCGACACGTTCCCGCAGATGCGACGCGGGGCGCGCTCGAAATGACCCGACCCCGCGACGTGGGCACCGTCGACGCGCAGTCGCCCGAGTACATACGCGACCATGCGCCCGATTCATCGCTCGTGACGATGGCGGGCGTGGCACTGAATCCGCACGAGCGCTCGCTACTCGCGTTCGCCTTCGAGGCGGGCGGCGACATCGTGACCGCGGAAGCGCTTGACTTGTGCGGCGATTGGCGCGACCCCGAGACCGCAGAACGCGCAACGCACTTGCTCGGTGTGCTCGTTCGTCGCGGTCTGCTCGGCAAGGTTGCCGACGCGACTTTTCGATTGACGAATCCAACCGGGCAGCGCGTCGCCGCGGCGTGCGCCCAACAACCCGAAGGGGAATGACCGATGGGCTACCACGTTTCGTTGTACGCGGACGACGTCCACGCAATCACTGACAACGCTTTCGCGAGTGAGGAACGCGACCGGGACGTGCACAAGGGGCACGCTGCCGCACTCGCCCGTCTCGACAATCCGCCGCCCGGTGTCGCAGCGTTGACGCCCGCGCAGCGGTTCGACGCACTGGCGACGTTGCGCAAGGATTCGCTGTCGAAAATGTCGACCCCGGCGGACAATCAAACTACCCGCACCGTGCTCGCCGAATTCGCCGCCGGTCTCGACGTTCGTGCGCTCGCGGGCCGCACGAGATTTTTGCCGCCGGTTGCCGATCCCGCGAGCACCGCGAGTGATTTGCGCGTTTTGGCGGAGCAAGCGCTTCGCACCGAGTATCGCGCGCGGATCGCGCGCATGACACCGGACGATGCAGCGGCGGAGGCGGCACGGCTCGCGCGTCGGGCGACTGGCGACCTGCAAACGAGTGACGTGCTCGCACACTTGCACGAACTCGAAGCCGCGACGTCGGGACGCGAGGGCGACGGATGGAGTAAGGCTCGCTCGGCAATCGGAGGCGCGTTCGGTGCGGTCGAAGATGGATGGACCCTCCGCCGCGATCTCCTTTCGCGTATCGCGCTCGCGGTCAAGGCCACGAACGCGACCGAAGCCTACGGTGCGGCAATCGCAGGCCCGCCCGGTGCGCCGCTCGGGGTGAGCGCGAAAAGTTACGCTATCGAACGGGCGAAGGCGGCAGCGTAGGGCATGGCGCGGAAGCGTCCCAAGGCGAACGGGGGTCAAACCGTTGACAGCACGGCTGTTGTCGTCGCGGTCACCCCCGTCCGTCAATTGGACCTGTCGACGGTGCGCGACTGGCGACGATGGCTCGCCCGGTACGTGCGCGACTTCGATGCGGGGCGACTCTCTGCCGCCGATCTGACGAAGGTTGCATTTGTTGCGAACGTCGGCGGGCGACTCTGCGAATCGGAATCGGTCGACACACTGCGCGACGATCTCGAAAGGCTCGAACGTGAAACACGGACGGCTGCGCGAGCGGTTCGCTCGCATTAGGGACGCCCGGTCGCGACGGCTCCGCGATCCGATCATCGAAGCGGACACGCGCGAACAGGCGGACGCGATCATCGCCGCGCGCGTCGGCGACGGCTCACTCGAAGAGACGGATTCGGTGCTGATCGTGCCCGCGACCGCGCCCGACCTCGCGACGTGGGAGGCTCGCGTGCGCTCGGGTTACTACCGCGCGGCGGACCATCAGGGAGCCGAATCCCCTAGCACCGAGCACGCGCACGGCCCGAATGCCCCGACCGATACACCCGACGTGCACCCCTGACCCATCATCGAGACGAACAGGAAAGCCAAGTATCTGGGCCACCGCCGTACGTTCGCCCGTTTATCGCATCGACAGGAAATCCAAGCAATCCAACAGGGTCGAATTTCGGTATTCGGCAAGCGGAGTCATGCTTATCGGCAGTGGAGCCGTGATGCTTGACGGCGCCTTGCCTCAACTCCGGCAGGGCGACTAGTATTCATCAATTGCAGCCCGAGAGCGGTATCTGATGCGTAGTCGTAGAGAACTCGCGTTGTCCGCAGCGCTAGCGAGCATGGCGCTCGTTTCGTCGAAGGCATTCGCACTTGAAGTAGTTGTGGCCTTTGTCGGCGCTGACGCAATTCCGTTGCCGCTTTGGCTAATTCCCGTACTGGCAGGCTTGCTTGCTCTCCTAGCGTACAAGCCCCTCCGCACTTACGCGAAGCACGACAAGATCCGCTCATGGCTATTGGCTTCCCTTCTTGCAACGGTGCCAATGGCAACGACAATTTCAGCGGTGCGAGAAGCGCGGGCGAACGCGCAACAAGACGTCTTGGAGCTTTACACAAGCCCCGCACGGTTTGTGGTACCGCAAAGAGGGATCAACGACATGATTCTGAGCGGAGCCGGATACGGCGTCGCGGTCCAGAACAAGACGGGGCAGACTGTGCAGATCGTGGGGCGCCATTTCGAAGAGAACCGGAATGGTCAGTTCGCCTTCTACTTTCCCGCTGTGCCGCCACCGGCGCCGGAGTGCACGCAAGAACTCACCCTTGCGCCCGGCGATACTTGCTACATCTACATGTACTCAAGAACAGGTTTTTTGTAGATCACGCACAATGCGTGCGCTAGCGCGCGATCCCGGGCCAAGGCGCGAAGCTGCGGCGTGGGGCGCTACCTGCCACACCACCCGCGCGCACTGCGCGTCGCTGCGGTCGAATTTCGGTATTCGGCAAGCGGAGTCATGCTTATCGGCAGTGGAGCCGTGATGCTTGACGGCGCCTTGCCTCAACTCCGGCAGGGCGACTAGTGTTCACCCATTGCAGCCTTGGCAGCTCACGCACTTTGCGTTAGCAACTCACTCATGAGCCTAGTATTCCGAACGGTCGTTGCACTAGTACGACAACACATTAATTACGAAACATTGTAAGATGACGCACGCCCACCACTTTCGTAGGATACGGCGATGCGTCGAACTGAATTGCAGCTCAGCAAGAAGGACCGACTGTTGATTGCTTCATTTCGCGCCAAGGAAGTGCACTCGGCACGGGAGTTCAACCGGGCCCCATTCTCGCGGCGCTCGATCGGGGTCTGTCTGAGGCGCAGATCATGGCGGTGCTTGGGAGTGGGGCGCACGGCCATTTGGCGCACGCGGGCGGCGTATCTGGAAGGCGGCCTCGAATATGCTCTGCACGACGTGGCGCGGCCAGGCAAACCGCGCCAATACGGTACCGAGGTCGAAGCCCAGGTTACGGCATTGGCCTGTTCGGCACCCCGTCCGGGGCCAAGCGCTGGACCTTGCTCTTGCTAGAGCAGGCGGCGCGGGCGCAGCCGGGTATCGGTTCGATCAGCCGCGAGACCATTCGCCGGCTGCTAAAAAAACTGCCTCAAGCCGTGGCGCAAGTTGATGTGGTGCATTGGCGTACTGACCGCGCAATACCGGCAACGCATGTACGAGCTGCTCGCCCTGTATGCGCGACCGTTCTGTCGGCGCGAGCCGGTGGTCTGTGTGGACGAGAAGAGCAAGCAATTGCTGCGCGACACCCGCCCGCCCGTGCCGGGGCAGCCTGGGGCGCCGGCCAAGTTCGACTACGAGTACGCGCGCGCCGGCACCTGCAATATGTTCGTGGCCGTGGAACCGAAGGGCGGGCGACGCGTCGTCGAGGTAACCGCGCGCCGGGCCAAGACCGACTTCGTGGCCTTCATCAAGCGCCTGCTCGAACAGGGCTACCCGCACGCGCGGCGCATCCACCTGGTTCTCGACAACCTCAATACGCACTTTCGCGTGTGCTTCGAGGAGGTGCTCGGCATCAAGGCGGCGCGGCACCTGCTGCGACGGGTGGTCTTTCACTACACCCCGAAACACGCCAGCTGGCTCAACATGGCGGAGATCGAAATTGGCATCCTTGAACGCCAGTGCCTTGACCGGCGCTTGACAGACCGCAGGCGCTGCTCGCCGCCGAGGTCGACGCTTGGGAGCAGCGCCGCAACGCCGATGGCTGCGGCATCGCGTGGACCTTCACGCGGCAAGATGCCGATCGAAAAATGGGTCATCACTATGTTTCGTAATTAACGTGCGGACGTACTAGCACTACTTCTGCCTACCATTTCAGCCGCGCAGTTTGCTGCGTGCCCCTATGTTTCGACGCCCTACCTTGCAGTGGCTCCTACGCGGCCGAGTATCTCGGAAGCTTTCGCGGTGACAGTGGCTGAATTCAATTTTGTTCCAACGGCGATCAGCTATAGCGTAAACGGCAACGTCATAGATGTGACACTGAATGGGTACATGAACACGTTTGCCGTCGCAATCGGTACGACTTGCAGTACTGTCAATATTGGCCCGCTTCAAGGAGGTTCCTATACCGTCCGCTTTCTGCTTGGCGGAAGGAACATCGGGAGTCCCACAACTGTTCGAGCAAGTGCGGTTGTCTATGTCGGGCCAGATGTTTCAGCCATCCCGGTATTGGGAGCGCCGCTACTGTTGGTCACTTCAGTGTTCGTCTTCGGGTTGGGGCTGACTGCATTCTCGCGGCGTAGGTGAGCCGCCCCTCTGCGCCCGTTCTACGCGGTCCGTTGCGTGCTCGCGGTAAGCGTCAGCCCGAGGCCGTATTGACGCTCAGAGCTTGAACTGGCGCAGGGTCTCGTTGATGGCTTCGAGATCGAAGGCGGTGGGGTCGAAGGTGCCGCCGCACCACTCGAGCATGGCGTCGTGCTCTTCGTGGGCGGGGTCGCGGATCGCGGCGAGGAAGTCCTCGTAGCCGGGTGGTCCGCCCACGTCCTCGGGCGGGCAGGCATTGGCGCCGTCGAGGCATTGCGGCAACTTCAGCGCAGGATCGGCCGGCAAAGTCTTCTCTACGGTGACCCGATGCACCCAGCCGTCACCGAAGTCGTAGAGGTAGATGAATGACTTGCGCGCCCCCAAGGCGGCGGCGAGCGTGAATCGCTCCTCGCGTTGCACCCGTGGCGGCGTGTCGAAATCGAGATCGGGTTCACCGTAGTGGTCGTGGCCGATCACGAATTCGTGCAGGTGTCCACCCGCCCAGCCCATGGTCCAGAGCAGCACGGGGTGGAGCTTATGCAGCTTGATCGACCCCGGCACCAGCAGACGCCGCCAGATCACCGGGCTGACATCGAGCAGCTCGATGCGCAGCTGATAGATCGGCGCGGCAGCCTTCGGGGCGCGCGGCGGCGCCTTGCGTATGACGGCCATCGTCAAGCGCAGCGCTGGGCGGGGATCTCCAGCGTCACCCGCCACGGAAGCAACTCGCCGATGCGGTGGATCGGGTGCTCGGCGATCCGCTCGAGGACATGGCGCAGGTAGAGGTACGGGTCCCTGTCGTTGAGCAGCGCCGTGCCGATCAGGCTGTAGATGCAGGCCGCGCGCTCCCCACCCGCGTCCGAACCGGCAAAGAGGTAATTGCGTCGCCCGAGCACCACCGGCCGGATCGAGCGCTCGGCGCTGTTGTTGTCGATCTCGATGCGGCCGTCGTCACGGTAACGGGTCAGCGCCGGCCAGCGCACCAGCGCGTACCTGATTGCCCCGGCCAGATCCGACTTCGCCGACACCGTCTGCAGGGTGGCGGTGAGCCAGGCGTGGAAGGCATCGAGCAGCGGCCCGGCGCGCTCCTGCCGGACGCGGGCGCGCAGCGCGGGGAGTTGGCCCCGGATGTCGCGCTCGATTGCGTACAGCGCGCCGATGCGCTGCAACGCCTCGGTGGCGATTGGCGAGCGCTCCACCACGTAGAGGTCGTAGAACTTGCGCCGCGCGTGCGCCCAGCACGCTGCCTCTACGATGGCCCCGTCCTCGTAGAGCCGGGCGAAGCCGCTGTAGGCGTCCGCCTGCAGGATGCCGCGGAAGCGGCGCAGGTGCGCGTGCGGATGCTCGCTCTTGCGGTCGGGCGAATAGCGGTACCACACCGCCGGGGGATCACGACTGGCCGCCGGCCGGTCATCACGCACGTACGTCCATAATCGCCCGGTCTTGGTCTTGCCGCGTCCGGGGTCGAGCACAGGTACCGGCGTGTCGTCGGCGTGGACCTTCTCCGCCGCGCGCACGTAGCGGCCGATCGCCGCCACCAACGGCTCGAGCAACTGCGCCGCGTGGCCGACCCATGCCGCCAGCGTCGCCCGGTCGAGGTCGACGCCCGAGCGTCGGTAGATGCCCTGCTGCCGATACAGCGGGCAGTGGTCGGCGTACTTGGCCACGATGATCTGCGCCAGCAGTCCCGGCGCCGCCATGCCGCGATCGATCGGCCGCGACGGCGCCGGCTCCTGGATCACCCGGGCGCAGCGGCCGCAGGAGAGCTTCGGCCGCACATGCCGGATCACCTTGAAGTAACCCGGTACCAGGTCGAGCATCTCCGACACGTCCTCGCCCAGCGGTCGCATCGCGCCGCCGCAGTCCGGACAGTCGCAGCGCGCCGGTGCGTGCACCACGGTCTCGCGCGGCAGGTGGGCGGGAAACGCCCGCGGCGCACGGCGGAACGGCAGCACGCGGCTCCGCGGTGGCGTTTGCGTCGACTCCTCGGCCGGCAAGGATTCCTGCAACGATTCCGCGGGCGGCACGGCCGCCGGCAGATCACCCAGCGCGAGCTGCAGTTGCGCCAACGCCGCGTCGAGCCGCTCCGAGGAGCGTCCGAACTGCCAGCGCTTGAGCCGCGCGATCTCGGCGAGCAGCTTCGCGATCAGTCCGTCGCGATCGGCCACCAGCTGCTTGAGCACGTCGACATCGTTCGGCAGCGGTGTGGGCGTGTGCATCACGCCGGTCACTATAGGACACCAACAACGATGATGCGAGATGGTCGAGCAAAACGCACATCTTCACGATGGCAAGTGTTGCACATTGTTCACGCCGCGCGTTCCGGTTGCCAGGTCTTCACCGGCCGCCGCCAGTCGATGCCTTCGAGCAGCATCGACAGTTGCGCGTTGGAGAGGTGCACGACACCGCTCGTGGCCTGCGGCCATACGAAGCGGCCGTGCTCCAGCCGCTTCACGTACAGGTTCATGCCGTCGCCGCTCCACCACAAGAGCTTCACCAGATCGCCGCGCTTGCCGCGAAAGGCAAACACATCGCCCGAGAACGGCCGCTCGCCCAGCGCCGTCTCCACCAGCGCGGCCAGGCCGTCCATCCCCTTGCGCAGATCCGTCACCCCGGCGGCGATCCACACCCGGGTGCCGAGCGGCATGCCGATCACGAGCGTCGCGCCAACGTGTCGAGCACCGTCCGCAGCGTGGCTGTCTCCGGCGATCCAGTGACGTGAACTGTGGCACAGGCGAACACCACTTCGATGAATGCCGGCGCTGCCGCCGGATCGATCTCCGTATCCGGAATCTTGACCGGCAGCAGCGTCACGTTGCCGTCGGCTCCGCGCGGCACGTCGACTAGGTCGGCGACCATCGGCAGCGGCAAGTGCGCCGGATCGGGAGCGCCGAACATCCCCATCCGATACTGCCGTCGCCACCGGAACAGCAGATTCGTGTTGACGCCGTGTTCGAGCGCCAGCTTCGCCACCGACACCGCCGGATCGCAGGCCGCCGCGGCCAGCCCACGCTTGAACTCGATCGGGTGATTCGGACACCCCTTTCGCGTCGGCCGATGCGTCGCCGTCGTGGCCACAATGGTCCCCACCAAAATCTGGTGGGCACCACTCTGGCAACTCATCCGGCCGTCAGCAAGACGGCCTCGGCATGACGCTTACTGCTCGCGATGCGAGTTTGCGTCGCGGGGTTCGTGTTCCGGGTGGGATTCACGGAGCGTCGCGAGGGGTGGGGTAGAGGTGGGGGTATCTGCGAAAACGTATCGCGCGACGCCCGGGGATACGTCTCCCTCTCTCTCCGCCAGAGTTCGATTCCGCTCGCAGCATCCGGACACATCAGGCTCGCCCGGGTGCGCTCGCTCGGTGCGTCAGGGGCGTCGGCAACGGATGGCGTCGCCCTGTGCATCGCGATAGTCGAGCTGCATCAGCACCAGCGCGTCGAGCACGACGGTCCGTGAGGGCGCAGCCTCGTAGCGCCACGTCAGGCGATTCCCCTCCAGTGCCCATGCGATCGGCAGTCCGGGGCGCGCGATCGGCTTGTCGCCATAACGGGCGTCGTCGCCGTAGTACGACAGGGCACCATCTTCGCCGTATACCCAGTAGGTCGACGCCCCGGTGTTCTGGTCCGTGCATCGCCACGGACCGAAGATGTGGGCGGGCTTGAACGCCGGCACCTCGGGCGGGGCATCGGCAGCACGGGCGGGCGTCTT
Source organism: uncultured beta proteobacterium (assembly GCA_963705175.1). GTDB lineage: Bacteria > Pseudomonadota > Gammaproteobacteria > Burkholderiales > Casimicrobiaceae > VBCG01. The sequence continues at coordinate 80,317 of CAVPJE010000018.1, forward strand.
CACGAGGGGGACCTGCCGGGGGCTGTGGCGCGCCTCGCTCAGAGCCTCCTCGTACCGATAGGCCACGAGGATCGCCCCGGTCAGGACCACGGCGGCCACCACGGCCTTGGCCAGGCGCACGGCGCGTCGCCGCATGGACGGACGCGCGGCCTGCTCCGCCACGGGGGGTGGCGGCAGCTCGATGGCCGCCGCCCTCATCGGCAGGCCCGGCACCGTCACCGGATCGAGCCCGACGGGTACGGGCGTGTGGAACACCGGTTCGACGGTCACGTTCGCGCCGACGGCGCGCAACGTCTGGCTGATGCGATCGGCATCCGCCTGCTCTACCTGCCGCTTGATCACCGTGGGAGCCGCGGCGAACAGCTGTTCGGTGACGGCCGCCGGCAGGCCGGTCACGGAGGAGAACTGGCGCTTGACCTCTTCGAGCGCGGCTCCTTGCTGCGCATGGCTTTGCAGAACGATGCGATAGAACATCCACTACCCCCGGCCCGCGACGCTTCGTCAGTTTAGCGCGCCGTCAGGAGGACGCGTGCGATCGGATGCGTCGCGACGCGAATGGGTGGCGGTGAGCGGCGGCGCCGGGTTCGGTGCCCCGGGGCCTATCCAACCCGGGACCTCACCGCCACCGCCCACCATTTCCGATTCTATGGAGAGGCTGCCGCAGGCCCAGCTTCATCCGACGACCGTCGCGCAATTGCACAAGTTGTGACGCACGCCGCGCGAGCTGCCGGCTGCGGGGCGGGCCGGATTCCGGCCCTTGGCTATAATCGGCCGCGGGCGCCGTGTTGCGGCGCGGTCGTGGCCCGCGTCCTTCACGTTCCCGCTCTCCACCTTCCTTGAGGCTCTATCGCAGGCTGCTCGGCCACGTCCGCCCCTACCGGGCGGTGTTCGCCGGCTGCGTGCTCGGCATGGTGCTGGTGGCGTCGACCGACCTGATGATGCTGCGGGTCGTGCAGCCGCTGCTCAACAACTTCGGCGCGATCGACGCCGAGGAGACGAAGTGGCTGCCGTTCCTGATCGTCGGCGTGTTCGTGCTGCGCGGCCTCGGGTCCTACGTCAGCGACTACGGGCTCGCGTGGATCGGCTCGCGCGTCGTCTACGACCTGCGCTGCGTCGCCTCCGACCGGCTGCTGCGGATGCCCACGACCTACTACGACGCGAGCTCGGCAGGCTTCCTGCTGTCGAAGGTCACCTACGACGCGCAGCAGGTCGCCACGGCCGCGTCGGAGGCGGTCACCGTCGCCATCCGCAATACGCTGACGATCGCGTTCATGCTGGGCTACCTGCTGTGGATGAACTGGCAGCTGACGCTGATCGCGTTCACGGCGTTCCCCCTGGTCGCGTTCGCGATCCGCAAGGTGAACCGGCGCATCAAGCGCGTCAGCGTGATGGTGCAGGAGCGGACCGGCTCGCTCGCCCACGTGCTCGAGGAGGCGATCGGCGCGCATCGCATCGTCAAGGTGTTCGGCGGCGAGGACTACGAGAGCCGCCGGCTGCGTGCCGCGTCCGACCGCCTGCGCTCGGTGTCGGCCAGGCAGTCGGCAGCACTCGCGCTCGGCACGCCGATCAACCAGCTGATCATCTCCGTGGCGGTCGGCACGATCCTCTGGGTCGCGATCCGCCAGAGCGTGGCGGGGCAGTACGGACCCGGTGACTTCATCACCTACATCTTTGCGCTGCTCAACCTGATGAACCAGGTCAAGACGCTGTCCAACGTCACGGGCACGATCCAGCGCGGGACGACGGCAGCCGAAAGCGTGTTCGCGCTGATCGACGAGACCGTCGAGGAGGACCGCGGCACCGTCGCGGTAGGACGGGCGGAGGGCGCGATTCGCTTCGAGGGCGTGACGATGCGCTACGCCGCGGACGCGACGCCGGCGCTGGCCGACGTCGACCTCGCGATCGCGCCGGGGGAGTCGATCGCGCTGGTGGGCCCGAGCGGCGGTGGCAAGACGACGCTCGTCAACCTGATCCCGCGCTTCTATACGCCGAGCGAAGGGCGCCTGCTGCTCGACGGCGAGCCGATCGAGCGCATCCGGCTCAAGGACCTGCGGCGGCAGGTGGCGCTGGTGAGCCAGGAGATCGTGCTGTTCAACGACACCGTGGCGGCCAACATTGCCTACGGGGAAATGGCCGGCGCCTCGCGCGAGGCGATCGAGGAGGCGGCGAGCGCGGCGAACGCGCTCGAGTTCGTCCGCGCGATGCCCGAGGGGTTCGACACGCAGGTCGGCCAGCGGGGTGTCCGGCTGTCGGGGGGACAGCGGCAGCGCATCGCGATCGCGCGCGCGATCCTCAAGGACGCGCCGATCCTGATCCTCGACGAAGCCACGTCGGCGCTCGACAACGAGTCGGAACGGCTGATCCAGGCGGCGCTCGCGACGCTGATGCGCGGCCGCACCACGATCGTCATCGCCCACCGGCTGTCGACGATCGAGCACTGCGACCGCATCGTCGTGCTGGAGGGCGGCCGGATCGTCGAGCAGGGCACGCACGCCGAATTGCTCGCCCGCCCGGGCGTCTACGCGCGGCTGTACCAGGCGCAGTTCCGCGACGAGACCGAAGGCGCGGGCTGACTTTCGGCGACGAGTCGTTCAGCCGGCACCGCCGGCGCGCGTCGCGAGCCACGCGACGGCGGCGATCCAGAACGCCGCGGTGCCTGCGAAATTCTGCCAGCCGTGGTTCTGGCGGAACAGCGCCCAGTCCCAGACCAGCACGGGCTCCCCGCGATACGGGGCTCCCGGCAGGAAGCGGCGCGTTCCCGCGCAGTATTCGGCGTACGGGGTGCCCAACACCTCGCGCAGCCGGCGCTCCTCGCGGCCGACGCGATTGACCATGTAGAACCAGTACACGACGGCGTACAGCACGAGCAGCCACGGCTGCCCGAGCAGCATCAGCGCGCCGCCGAGGATGAAGAAGCGGCCCAGGTACATCGGATTGCGGACGATCGCGTACGGTCCTCGGCAGGCGAGCGAGGCGTTCTTGTCGAGCGTGGCGAAGCACCACAGCTGCATCAGTTCGCCTGCCATGGACACCGCCAGCGCCGGCCACAGCCAGCGCGGGTCGGCATAGGCGATCACGGCCGCCGCGATCGCGATCCCGATCGGTACGCGCATCCTGACCAGGAACGACCTCAGGCCGGGATGGTTGAACACCGCATTGACTGCCGACATCATGGCCGGGACTCCGATTCGGAACCATCCGCGTCGCGGTGGCGCAGGCGACGCAGCAGCTTGCGGGCCTTGCGCGGGTAGAACCACAGGCCGCGGAACACCCACATCTTCCGCCACCGGTTCATGCGCTCCAGCACCGCGAGACGCTGCGGGCCCAGCGACGCGGACTTGGCGCGGGCCCAGTGCTTGTAGACGCCGGCGAGGTCGAACGTCTCCAGGCGCTCGCGCTGGCTCGACAGCCAGCCGCCGGTGTCGAGATGGGACTCGAAGTCGAGCAGCACGGGCTCGTTGCGGTCATTCACGATCACGTTGCGGCAGTTGCGGATGTCGAGGTGCACGATGCCGCGCGCGTGGACGTCGCGCAGCGTGCCCTCCAGCGCCTCGAAGAGCTCGGTCGGCAGGAAGTCCTGGTGGATGCTCGCGAGCGGTCGCCCGGGCACGAAGCGGTAGGCAAACGCGTGGCGGTCGACGCGAAAGACGTCGCTCGGCACGCCCTTGACGCCCGCCACGCGCTGCAGCGCCCGCAACTCGCGCCGCAGCAGGAGCTGCCCGAAGAGATTGCGCGTCAGGAGGTCGCGCTCGGCGAAGTCCTTGACCACCCAGTCCTCGTTGCCGATCCGAACCCGCCAGAGCGTGGCCTTCGGCCAGCGGCCGCGGCCGATCAGCACGCGCTCGCAGCGGGTGAGCTCGGCGCGGCCAAACGGCTGGAGCGTCGACGGCATGCTGGAATCGGCAATGAAGCTGGGACGCGTGGAACCCATGGCGAACGGGAATTCCTGCGCTGGCTCGACGATTATCCGGGAATGGGGCGCCCGACGGGGCCGGTCGGGCGGGGTGGCGTGTCGAGTGAGCCCTCGGCACGTGCCTGGATCTCAACGCAAGCCTACCATGACCCGCGCGCGGCTCACTGGACTACCCTCCGCGCTGACGCGCTTCGGGCCTGATTCGCCCTCGGGGCGGCCCTTCGGGCTCATCGCGGCGCGCACATCACGACGAGGTCCGGCCCGTCGCCTTCGGCCAGCCAGCCGCGCGCCACCATCTCGTCGCGTACCGCGCGGTCGGTCGTGTAGCGATGGTTGGCGTCGGCGCGGTGGCTGAACACCCGGTAGACCGGGACGGTGTTCGCGGGACAGGCGCCGGCACTCGGCAGCGCCAGGTGCATGAAGCGCGCGTCCTCGAGCACGAGTCCCGGCTGCTCGCGGCCGGTCGCTTCGCACTCGGCGTTGCCGCGGCCGTAGAAGTGCGAATCACCGAGCGCGGGGGGAATGTAGTAACGGCACACCGGCGACGAGCCCGCTTCCGGCGTCGCCCAGGCGCGGAACGTCGCGCCGGTACGCGTCCACCCGCGGATCACGGTGCCGGCGTCGAGCGCTGCGATCTCGGACGGTCGCCAGGTGAGGAAGTAGTGATCGAATCGTGCGTGGTAGTACTCCACGACGTCGACCAACTGCACGCCGGCCTGCGCCGCGCGGACGGCGCTGCCGGCGTCGAGCATGCCTGCGCCGCAGGTCGAGGTGGTGCAGCGGCACTCGAGCTGGTCGACGGGATCGCCGCCGGCATCGAACCGCGGCGGCGTGCACGCCGGGACCGCGGATCGCTTCCCGCGGGAAACGGCCGCGTCGTGCCCTGCAGGAACGAGCGCACCTGCGCGGGGGAGAGCGTCGGCCGGACCGCGAGCATCAGCGCCGCGGTACCCGCCACGATAGGGGCCGAGAAGCTCGTCCCGACCGTGATCCTGAAGCTGTCCGTGTACATCGACGCGCCCGGCGCGGTTGCGCCGTCGTTCGACGTCGTGAGGATCGGGTACAGGCAGGGTGAGCCCGCCTCGACGTTGATGCAGTTGCCGCCCGGCGCGCTCAAGGCGACCTCGGGCCCGAGACTGGAAAAGCCAACCTTCGTGCCCACGTGGCGCAGCGCCGCCACGCCGATCACGCCGTCGCAGTTGGCAGGCGAGCCCACCGCGTGGCCGGCTGCGTTGCCGGCGGACGCGACGACGACGGCTCCGGTGGCGGCAATCTCGCCCAGGGCCGCGCGGTAGGCCAGGCTGCAGCGTCCCGTTCCGCCGAGGCTCATGTTGATCACGCGAGCGGGCGTCGGGTTCGCGGGCACGCCGGGAACGGATAACCCCGCGGCCCAGCGCATGCCGGCGATGACGTCGGAGTCGAAGCCGCCGCACTTGCCGAGCACGCGAACCGGCAGCACGCGGACGGTGCGCCCGACGCTCGCCATGCCGATGCCGTTGTCGGTCAGGGCCGCGATCAGGCCAGCGACCTTGGTGCCGTGCCACGAGCTGTTCTTGGGTTCCTCGTCGCAACCCTCGAGCGGGCCTCCCGACGCGGTGTCGGCTGGCGTGATCCAGTCGCCCGGGTCGGCGGCGTCCGTGTCGCGAGCGTCGCCGTCGTTCGCGGTGTCCGCGTCCGACACCATGTCGTAGCCGGGCAGCAGGTTTCCCCCCGTGCCGAAGGTGCGCAGGTCCGGGTGCTCGAAGCGCACGCCCGTGTCGAGCACCGCGACGACGATTCCGGGCGATCCGGAGGTGACGTCCCAGGCGCGCTCGACATCGATCGAGGAGACGACGGCGCCCTCCGGTGCGCGCAGGTACCACTGGCCCGATGCAGGCCCGTCGGGGCGCGTTCCGGCAGGGAAGAGGGGATCGTTCGAAACCGCGTGCGCGTGTCGGCGCTCGTCGGGGACGGCGAACAGGACGTCGGCATCGGTGGCGAGGCGGCGCGCGAGCGCGTCCGACGCGATGCCCGAAGCCTTGACGACCTGCATGCGCTCGGCGACCTCGGCGCCCGGCGGTCAGCGCGATGCCGGTGCGCTTGGACAACACGGCGGCGCGGGCGCGCGCGGTTCCCGGCGCACCGGGCACGTCGGGAGCCTGCAGGACCTTCGCGTCGGGCTTGAACATGACGATGACGCGTCCCGTCGTTGCGCCGGTCGCCGATTCCCGATTGTGCGAGCGCCGTCGCGGCAACAAGCAGAAGGTAAGCGCCGAGCGCCGCGGCGATGGCTGCGGTCATCGGGCAGCTGGCGTCGCGCATCGGCATCAGATCACGTTGCTCTCGACGAGCGGCATGCCGCTCGGAATGCGTTCGTAGGCGAGCGGCGAGAGATCCAGCGTGCGATAGCGGCCGTGCACCAGCAGCTCCGCGATCCCGCGGCCCACCGCCGGCGATTGCTGCATGCCGTGGCCGGAGAAGCCGTTGGCGAGCACCAGGTTGCGGATCACGGGATGGAAGCCGACGATCCCGTTGTGGTCGAACGTGTTGACCTCGTAGTAGCCGGCCCAGCTGCCGGTCACGCGCAGTGCCTCGAAGGCGGGAACGCGAGCGGCCAGCAGCGGCCAGAGCACGTCGTCGAACAGCGCGTGCTCGACCGTCGAGCGGCGCGTCGTCCGGGTCGTTCGACGCGTCGGGCGAGATGCCGCAGATGAACTGCGCGCGGCCCTCGGGACGAAACCAGAGGCCGGAAGGGTCGATCACCAGGGGACAGCCGGGCAGCGACGTGGGGCAGGTGAACGCGAACACCGAACGGCGCCGCGCGCGCACGGGCAGGTCGACGCCGGCCCAGCGCGCCACCGCGGCGGCCCACGGCCCGGCCGCGTTGACGAACACGTCGCCCTCGATTCGCGAGCCATCGGTGAGCGCGACCGCGTCGATCCGTTCCTCCGTGCGGTCGAAACCGCACGCTTCGGCGGCGACGTAGTTCGCGCCCAGCGAACGCGCCTTGCCGCGGAACGCCTGCAGCAGGCTGTAGCCGTCGAACCAGCCTTCGCCGCTCGTGCCCAGTGCACCGAGTTTCACGTCGTCGACGGCGAGCCAGGGAAAGCGCGCCCGGAGCGCTGTCCGGCTCGAGCAACGCGATGTCGGCACCCTGTGCGAGCTGTACGCGGTGGTTGCTGCGCAGCGTGCCGGCACCGTCGTCGGTCGCGGCAAGATAGAGGTAGCCGGGCTCGACCAGGCCCAACGCCGGACGATTGCCGTCGACGGCGAGGCGCTCCGCCGCCTCGCGCAGGAACGCGATGCCGTAACGGCTGATCGCGACGTTGATGGCCGTTCCGAACTGCTGACGGATCGAGCTCGCCGACAGCGCCGACGAGGCCCTCGCGTAGCTCGGGTCGCGCTCGATGACGGTGACGCGGCCGCGGAACGACGTCTCCTGCAGCGTGAAGCAGGCAACGGCGCTGCCGATGACGCCGCCGCCGACGATGACGACGTGGAAGTCGCGGTCCTCGTGCATAGTTCGAGTCCGGATCATAAACTGCTGCTAGGAAACGACCCCCGCTCGCTTCACTGCTCCAGTCCTCGGCGGCCCATCGTGCATGTCCACCATCTGCCCTACATCCCTGCCGCGGAGGTCCACGCGGCGCTCGATTATCCTTCGCTCGTCGATGCACTGCGCCTCGCGTTCGTCCACGGCGCGAGCGCGCCGGTGCGGGCGAGCCACGAGGTCACGCCGGAGGGCGACCGGCTGCTGCTGATGCCGGCGTGGGATGGCGACGGGCTGGGGGTGAAGATCGTCACCGTGTTCCCGCGCAACCGGGAACGGGGCCTCGCGAGCGTGGCGGCCCTCTACGTGCTGATGGACGGGGCCACCGGGCATCCGCGCGCACTCATCGACGGCGAGGCGCTGACGCTGCGCCGCACGGGTGCCGCGTCCGCGCTCGCATCCGGCTACCTGTCGCGCCGGGACGCCCGCCGGCTGCTCGTCGTCGGGACGGGTGCGCTGGCCCCGACGATGGCCGAGGCGCACTGCGCGGTGCGGCCCATCGAGCGCATCGATGTCTGGGGGCGGTCGCCGGCACGCGCGGCCGCAACCGTGGCAGCGGCTCGTCGCTGGCGGCTTGCCCGCACGGACCGTCGCGGACCTCGATGGCGCGCTCGCGGAGGCGGACATCGTCACCTGCGCGACCACCGCGACCCAGCCGATCGTGCACGGAGCGAAGTTGCGGCCCGGGACGCACGTCGACCTCGTGGGTGCGTTCACGCCGCGCATGCGCGAGAGCGACGACGAGGCGGTGCGGCGCGCGCGCGTGTTCGTCGACACGTTCGCCGGCGCGCTCAGGGAGGCGGGCGACCTCGTGCTGCCGCTCGAGGCCGGAACGATCGAGCGCGGGCACGTGCTGGCCGAGCTCGCCGACCTGTGCGCGGGACGCCATCCCGGGCGCGCAACGGACGACGAGATCACGCTGTTCAAGTCGGTCGGGACGGCGCTCGAGGACCTGTGCGCGGCACGGCTGGTGGCGCAGCGCTGCGCCGGCAACCGGTAGGCGCTGCGCCTACGTCCTGACGAACGCCGCGATTGCCGGATCCGCGCGCAGGCGCGCCAGGTCCTCGGCCGTCGGCAGCTGCGGCCGGTCGCGCTCGGCGTTGACCATGCACAGGAAGCCCAGCGGGGTGTCGGTCGCCGCGACGAACTGGTGCCAGGTCATCGGCGGCACGTGTACGAGGTCGTGCGGCGCGACGTCGTGGATCGCGTCGCCGACGAGGACGCGGCCGCGGCCGCGCTCGATCACCACCGCGTGCGCATGCTGGTGACGCTCGAGCGTCGTGTGTCCGCCGGGCCCGACCTCGAAGTAGCGCAGCTGGCAGGCGAGTGATGGCTGGTCGAACAGCACCTGCCGGGTGACGTCCCGGAACGGCGCGCCGCCCTCGCGCTTGTAGTCGAGCACCTCGACCTCGCGCCAACGCAAGTTGTCGAGCTGGGGACGGACAGGCGTCGTGGACATCGGCACGAACTCCCTCAGGCAGCGGGTACGGGGGTCACCGGCCGTCCGCTTCGCAACGCCGTCGTGCCCGCGACCGCGACCGCATCGACGAACGCGCGCGTTCGCTCGCCAAGCCGGTCACCCGCCGCGAGCAGCGAGCCCCCAACGAGCAACATCGTGTCGTTGCCGTAGTTGTGCACGATCTCGGCCGTGCGCTCGACCGACATGCCGCCCGCCGGGACCGGCAGCATCGCGCGCATCCCCGGCCACGGCCGCCGGCTGCGATCGGCGATTTCGGCGCAGGTCCGGGTGCTGTAGGCGAAGCGGCCGCCGGCGTTGGGAAAGACGACCGCGTCGGCGCCCAGCAGCCGGAACAGCGTGCCGAGCAGGAACGGCGGCGCGACGCGTGCCGCACCCGCGTACGCCGGATGCGCGAGCACCGGCACGTCGAGGATCTCGTCGACCAATTCGTGGAACGCGGGCAGGCCGACGAGCGCCGGCGCCACGAGGACCATCTGCGCACCTTCGTCGCGCGCGATGCGCGCCTGCTGCTCGAGCGCGCGCGGCGCGCCGACCAGGCTCGGCGCGTAGAGGCAGGGCCGGCCGGTCTCGCGCTCGGCCCGCTCGAGCGCGCGGCGGCACGCGGCGACCCGCGCCGCGAAGGGACTGTACGACTGGTCGGCGAGGCCGTGGTCGTCCTTCACCACGTCGATGCCCGCGGTGGCGAACGTGTACGCGAGGGCGGCGAGGCGATCGACCGGCAGCCCCTGGGGCTTCAGCGCCGCGCAGGTGAGCGGCCGGCCGTGCACGCCGGCGAGGCGACGGATGCCGTCGATGCCGTGGCGCGGGCCCGAGAACGCGTCGACGAAGTCGGAGGGGAAATCGGCGTCGACCAGCTCGACGTGCTCGTGCAGCGAACTGTTGCCGAACAGCATGTTGATCGCCTGTGCCGCGTCGTGATCCGTGGTGAGCGTCGCGAGGCGAATGCCGACGCGGAAGCGGTCGGCATCGAGCGGCTCGATGCTCGCGACGCGGCCCATCACGTGCTCGCGCACCCAGGGATCGCGCACGACGTCCGCGGGCACTTCCACGCTCTGCTCCAGCGCGAGCGCGGAGGCGGCCGACTCGATGTCGGCGGCGCTCGCGCGGACGTGGTAGGTGACGTCGATCCAGGACATGGCTTGGCCGCAGGACCGGTGCAGTCCCGGCAGGGGGCGGCGTGCGCGATGTTACCGCACGCGAGGCGCAGGGCAGGCACGCATCGCGGCCGCGGCCGGGCCGATGCTAGACTGGCTGCCGGAGCCACGACGCGATGATGCCCAGGCAAAGCACCGACCGTGCCCTCGCCCTCGTCGCGCTGGGCCTCATCATCGTCGGCTGCTTCCTCGTGTTGCGGCCGTTCCTGACGGCCATCCTGTGGGCGGCGATCCTCACGATCACGCTCTTTCCGCTCTACGAGCGGCTGCAGGCGTGGCTGTCTCCGGTGCTCGCGTCACTGCTCGCGGTCACGCTGATCGCCCTGGGCATGATCGCGCCGTTCGCGATCGTCGGCTTCGAGGTTGCGGACAACGCCGAGCGGCTCGCCGCCTGGATTCGCGGGGTGATCGAGGCCGGTCCGCCCGCGCCGCCCGACTGGCTCGCCGGCGTGCCCGTGGTGGGGCCGCGACTCGCGGAGTACTGGAGCGGCTTTGCGCACGACACGGCGAAGGTGGTCGCGGAGCTGAAGCGCTTCGTCGAGCCTGTCCGGCGCTACCTCGTCGCCGGCGGCACGACGCTGCTCGGCGGCCTGCTGCAGCTGTCGCTTTCGGTGCTCATCGCGTTCTTCCTGTTCCGCGACGGCGCAGCGATCATGCGTCGCATCGAGACCGGCGTGGAGCGGCTGGCGCCGCACCGCGGCCGGCGCCTCGTCCGTGCGGCGGTCGACACGATCCGCGGCGTCGTCATCGGCATCCTCGGCACCGCGATCGCGCAGGGCGTTCTCGCGGCCATCGGCTTCTGGATCGCGGGCATCAAGGCGGCGCCGCTGCTCGGTTTCGCGACGTTCCTGCTGTCTGCCGTACCCGTCGGGCCGCCGATCATCTGGGGCGCCGCCGGCATCGTCCTGATCCAGCAGGGCGAGCTCGCGTGGGGACTGTTCGTGCTGGCGTGGGGCACGCTGGTCGTCTCGATGGTCGACAACGTGATCAAGCCGCTCATCATCAGCCAGGGCAGCAAGCTGCCGTTCATCCTCGTGCTGCTCGGCGTGCTCGGCGGCATCGTCGCCTTCGGCTTCATCGGCGTGTTCGTGGGGCCGGTGCTGCTCGCGATCGGCTACTCGCTCGCGAAGGAGTGG
>CAVPJE010000019.1:0-112288 GCA_963705175.1 uncultured beta proteobacterium
AGTCGGTGAGCGCCTGCAGGATCTCGATCTCGACGGGGCCGGCGGCAAGCCCTTCGCGCTGGCGACGCTCGCGGTAGGTGACGACGTAGGGCGCGTCCCGGTGCAGGTCGAAAGCCGCGGCGTCGGCGTAGGTTTCGTAGAACACGAAGAGATCCGGGTCCCGCGTCGAGCGGTGCAGGCGGTACGCGAGGCAGCCGGGCTCCGCGTTGCGGACCACGCCGACCTGTTCGGTCAGCATCGCCGCCAGCGCGTCGCCCTTGCCCGGCGCGGCACGCAGCCGCGCGACGACGGTCACTTCGTTGGACTTCGACATGCAGCCTCCCTCGGTAATCGCCACGGGGCGGCGCAACGATCGGCGCCAGCACGTCCCGCGGACCCTCCGCGAGCGGCGATGCCCCGACGCCGATCGTACCCGAACCGGCGACGTCGGCGTCTGCCGCAGCCCGCCCGCTACTTCGCGTAGACGAGGTCGCGCAGCCCGATCGAGATCACCGGAACGTAGGTGATCACGAGCAGGCAGGCGACCACGACCAGCACGAACGGCACGAGACGCGTGACGATCTGGTCGAGCGAGATGCGCGCGACCGTGCACGCCGCGAACAGGTTGACGCCGAACGGGGGCGTGATCATGCCCAGCGCGAGGTTCACGACCATGATGATGCCGAAGTGCACCGGGTCGATGCCGAAGTGCTGGGCGACCGGCGCGAGGATCGGCGCCAGCACGATGATCGACGCCGACGTCTCGATGAACATGCCGATCACGAACAGCGCCGCGTTGACGCCGAGCAGGAACAGCGCCGGCGACTGCAGCCACTCGACCAGGAACGCCCCGATCTTCGCCGGCACGCCGGCGCGCGTGATCAGGTAGCTGAACAGCCCCGCGTTGGCGATGATGAACAGGATGACGGCCGACGACACCACGCTCTTCTTCAGCACGCGCGGCAGGTCGGAGATCCGGGTCTCCCGGTAGATGCCGACGCCGACGACGAGCGCGTAGAAGACCGCGACCACCGACGCCTCCGTCGGCGTGAACACGCCGCCGTAGATGCCGCCGAGGATGATGACCGGCATCAGCAGCGCCAGCGCCGCCTTGCGCGTGGCGACGAGGAACGGCAACCGGCCCTCGCGGTCGCCCTTGCCGTAGCCCTTGAACCGCGCGTAGACGATGACGAACAGCCATCAGCGCACCGCCGATCAGGAGGCCCGGGCCGAAGCCCGCGATGAACAGCTCGCCGATCGACACTTCCGCCGCCACGCCGTAGAGGATCATCGGGATCGACGGCGGGATGATCACGCCGAGCTCCGCGGAGGTCGCCTGCAGCGCGGCGGCGTAGGGCCTCGGATAGCCGTGCCTGATCAGCGCCGGGATCAGGATCGCGCCGATCGCGAACGTCGTCGCCACGCTCGACCCGGAGACCGCCGCGAAGATCATGCAGGTCAGCACGCACGTCGCCGCGAGCCCGCCCTGGATGCCGCCGACGACCGACTTCGCGAACTCGACGAGGCGCGCCGAGATGCCGCCCGACTCCATCAGGTTGCCGGCGAGGATGAAGAACGGGATCGCGGCGAGCGGGAACTTGTTGATCGCCGAGAACATCTCCTTGACGACGGCGAGGAAGTTGAGGTTCGCCTGGTACGCGCCGACGAGGCTCGCGATGCCGATGGCGACGGCGACCGAGATCGACAGCGCGAACGCGATCATCATCGTCAGGAGCATCGTGCCGGGCATCGCGGTGCTCCTACTGCGCCGTCTCGAGCTCTTGGCGGCGGGGGTCGAGCAGGCAGGCGATCACCGCGATCGCCGAGAACACGGCGCCGACCGGTATCGCGAGGTACGCCCACGTCATCGAGAACGACTCGAGCCCGCTGATCGTCTGGAAGCGGCCGCTGTAGGCGTACGTGCTGCCGAACCAGAGCATCACCGCGATCACCACCAGTGCGCAGATTGCCGCGAGGACGTCGAGCAGCCGCTTGCCGAGGGGGCCGGCCAGCCGGTGCGCGACGTCGACGCACACCATCGCCCCCTGGCGGAACGCGACGGGCGCGCCCATGAACACCATCCAGATCAGCGTGAAGCGGACCAGTACCTCGGACCATTCCGCGGGCTGCTCGAACACGAACCGCGCCAGGATCTGGTAGAGGCCGAGGCAGGCGGCCGCAACCAGCATCGCGCAGGCGACGAAGAGCGCCACGGCCGTCGTGCGGCGCTCGAACGCGAGGAACGCCCCGCGCATCGTCAGCGGGGCGTCGCGGCCGTGCGACGGGCGCACGGCCGCGCGCCCGCCTTCGCGGGCCGCATCACTTGTAGTTGCGGATGCGGTCGATGTTTTCCTGCCCGAACTTCTTCCCGAACTCGACGAACGTCGGCTGCAGCGCTGCCTGGAACTTGGCCTTGTCCACGTTCTCGACCACCGTCATGCCGCCGGCCTTGAGCTCGCCGACGACGCGGCGCTCGTCCTCGTCGATGCGCGCCCGGTTGGCCTTGACCGCCTCCTTCGCGGCCTCGGCGAAGGCCTGCTTGTCGGCAGCCGACAGCTTCTCCCACTTCGCCTTGTTCATCAGGATCAGCGCCGGCGAGTAGACGTGGCCGGTCAGCGTGATGTGCTTCTGCACCTGGACGAACTTGGCGGCGGAGATCACCGACAGCGGGTTCTCCTGGCCGTCGACCGTTCCCTGCTGCAGCGCGGTGAAGACCTCGGTGAAGGCCATCGGCGTCGGAATGATGCCGAACTGCTTGTAGGCCTGCATGTGCACGGGGTTCTCCATCGTGCGCATCTTGAGGCCCTTCAGGTCGTCGGGCACGGCCACCGACCGCCGGTTGTTGGTCATGTGGCGGAAGCCGTTCTCGCCCCAGGCGAGCGCCTGGATGTTCTTCGCGGTGAACTTGCCGAGCATCTCCTGCCCGATCGGGCCGTCGAGCGTGCTGCGGGCATGCGGGTAGTCGCGGAACAGGAACGGGATGTCGAGGATCGCCACCTCGGGCACGAAGTTGGGCACCGGGCCGGTCGACGTCATCGTCAGGTCGAGCGTGCCGAGCTGGATCGCCTCGATCGACTCGCGCTCGGCGCCGAGCGCGCCCGAGTAGAAGTTCTGCACCTTGTAGCGGCCGCTGGTGCGCTTCTCGACTTCCCTCGCGAAGGCGTCGATCGCGACGCCGTAGTGCGAGTTCTGGGCGATCGAGATGTTCATCTTCAGCGTTTCCTGCGCAGCCGCCGGGCGCGGCCGGCAGCACCGCGAGGAGCGCGGTCAGGACGAGACTCGGGGCGAAGAGCGGCAGACGCATGACTTCCTCCTTGGGGAATCGCGGCGGGATCGAGCCGGGTCTCGTGCCACTCGCCCGGTTGCCCCGGATTCTATTGAAGAGCCGGGAGGGTGTATAGGCAAACGCGCGGCAACCGCGCGGCGAACCCGGCGGCGCCGGATCGCCGAGGGGGTGCGCGGCAGACCGGCAGCCGGGTTCGCGGGCGCGACGCCCGCGACCGGAGCCGTCAGGCGAGCTTGAGGACGGTCATGTGCTGGTCGGGGTCGGACGGGTCGTCGTGGACTTCGAAGCCGAGACCCGTGACGAACTTGACCATGTTGGCATTGGCCTTGAGGACCGCGCCCTCGAGCCGCAGCAGGCCCTTCTTCTTCGCGAAGGCGATCAGCCGCTCCATCATCGCCCGCGCGATGCCCCTGCCCTGCCAGTCGTCGCCGACGACGATCGCGTACTCGGCGCTCTCGTTGTCCGGATTCTGGATGAAGCGTGCCACGCCGACGAACGAGACGCCCTCGGCGCGGCAGCGTCTTCGACGACACCCACCAGCGCCATCTCGCGGTCGTAGTCGACCTGGGTGAACCGCGCGAGCATCCCCGGCGAGAGCTCGTGCATGCGGTAGAAGAAGCGGAAGAACCGCGTCTCCTCCGACAGGCCGTTGACGAAGCGGCGCTCCAGCTCGGCGTCCTCGGGCCGGATCGGGCGCACGTGCAGCTTCGTGCCGTCGCGCAGCACGACGTCGTCCACGAGCTCCGTCGGATACGGGTGGATCGCCATGTGCCCGTAGCCGGGGAGCTTCGCCCGACGGTGATCGACGACCACGCGCACGCCGGCGACCAGCGCGCGGTCGGTCGACGGCAGCACGGGATCGAGCTCCACCTCGGTCACCCAAGGCAGCGCGCAGACCAGCGTCGACACCTGCAGCAGCAGCCGCATCATCGATTCGCGCGCCTCCCCGGCGACGGCGCCGTCGGCGTGACCCTTGCGATGCACGCTGTCGATCAGGTCGCCGGCGAGCCGCCGATTGATCGGCGGCAGCATCAGCATGCGCTCGCCCCCCGGCATCGGGCCGCGACGGCTGGGCCCGAAGGCGATCACGGGCCCGAACGTGGGGTCGGTGTGCACGCCGAGCGAGAGCTCGCGTCGCGTGTCGATGCCGGGCTCCTTGCGGACGACGACACCGATGCTCCAGTCGCGGCGGTAGCGCTGTCGCGCGAGTTCCTGCAGGTCGTTGAACGCGCGCGCGAGCGCGCGGCCGTCGCGCAGGTGCTCGCGCCGCGCGGCGAGCGTCGAACGCGGCGGCAGCGTGGTCGCGTCGATCTCGAGCGACACGGGATAGCCCATGCGTCGCGCCACCAGCTTCGCCTCGGGGAGCTCGCGGACGGTCGTCGCCGGCAGCGCGGCCAGGCCGAACGCCGCGAGCAACCGCACGGCCTGCGACTCGGTGAGCTCGGTGCGGCCGTCGTGCTCGGCCTCCGTTCGCACGGCCTCGGCCGCCGCGTGGTCGGGAACCTCGGCCTCGGGCTGGGGCGGCGGCACCTCGAGCAGCCACTCCTGATGCCGCCGGTACGACGCGAGAAAGGAGAACGCCTCGACCGCATTCTCGGGCGTGAAGAAGTTCGCGATGCCGCCCGCCTCCAGCGCTTCGCGAGCCTCGTGACGGTCGATCGCGCCGAGCCACGCGGCCATCACCGGCTTGCCCTGGCCGCGCGTCACCGCCGCGACGGCGCGCGCGGCGTCGGTCGCGCCGATCGACGGCCGCGGCACGTGCAGCGCCAGCACGGCGTCGACGCCGGGATCGGCGAGTGTCGCCGCAACCGCCGCGGCGAAGCGCTCCGGCGGCGCCTCGCCCCGCACGTCGACGGGATTGCCGCGCAGACTCTCCTCGGGCAGCACCGCGTCCAGTGCGCGCAGCGTCGCCTGCCCGAACTCGGCGAGCCGCACGCCGCGCTCGACTGCGCTGTCGGCCGCGAGGAGCGCCGGACCGCGGCCGTTGGCGACGATCGCGAGGCGGTCCCCGCGCGGGATCTTGCCCATCGACAGGATGCGCGCCGCGGCGAAGAGCTGCGTGTAGGTGCGCACGCGGACCGTGCCGGCGCGACGCACGGCCGCGTCGAAGACGGCGTCCGGCGCGAAGCCCTGGGCGACGTCGTCGGGCGCATCGTGCGAGCGGCCGGCCTTCAGCACGATCACGGGCTTGGTCCGCGCGGCAGCGCGCAGCGCCGAGATGAAGCGCCGCGCGTCGCGCACCGTCTCCACGTAGAGCAGGATGCCGTCGGTGGACGGGTCGACGAGCAGGCAGTCGAGCATCTCGCCGAAGTTGATGTCGACGCCGGCGCCGAGCGAGATCACGTTCGAGAAGCCGATGCCCATCGGCGCGGCGAAGTCGAGCATCGCCGTGCACACCGCGCCGGACTGCGCGACGAGCGCAAGGCGGCCGGGAACGACGGGGACATCGGTGATCGACGCGTTGAGCCCGATGTCGGTGCGTACCAGCCCGAACGCGCCCGGGCCGACCAGCCGGATGCCGTGCTTCGCCGCGACCTGCCCGATCTCGCGCGTCCAGCGTCGCTGGTGCGCCGGATCGCCGGCAGGGGGCTCGGTGACGACGATCGCGGCGCGCAGCTTCACCTTGGCGCCGCTCTCGAGCACGGTGCGCAGAATGCTCGCCGGCGTGACGATCACCGCGAGGTCGACGTTCTTGCCGATGGCCGCGAGGCTCTCGTACGACTTGCGCCCCAGCACCTTGCGGTGATTGGGATTGACCGGGAAGAACTCGCCGCGGAACTCGCCGCCGAGGATGTTCTCGAGCACGATGCGGCCGACCGAGCCGGGCCGCTCCGACGCACCGACGAGCGCCACGGTGGCCGGCATCACCAGCGGCCGAAGGTAGTGATGCAGCGAGAGCGAGGGCATGGGAATGCGCGACGTGCCGCGGGACAACCAACGTACAATTCTACCGCGTCGACGCGACGACCCGGCCGTGCTGCGCGCCGCCGCGACGCGCGCGGGCCCGTAGCTCAGCGGTTAGAGCAGGGGACTCATAATCCCTTGGTCGCTGGTTCGAATCCAGCCGGGCCCACCCCGCTCCGCGGTCGCGGCGTCATGCGACCGTCACGTCCTTCGACAGGTAGACGTCCTGGATCGCGTTGAGCAGCGCGATGCCGTCCCGCATCGGCTTCTGGAACGCCTTGCGGCCGGAGATCAGTCCCATGCCGCCCGCGCGCTTGTTGATCACCGCGGTGCGCACGGCGTCGTGCAGGTCGTTCTCGCCCGACGCGCCGCCCGAGTTGATGAGCCCGGCGCGCCCCATGTAGCAGTTCGCGACCTGGTAGCGCGTGAGGTCGATCGGATGCTCGGACGCGAGGCTCGAATACATGAGCTTGTCCGTCTTGCCGTAGGGATTCTCCTTGGTGTTGAGCGCGAGGTAGCCGCCGTTGTTCTCGGGCATCTTCTGCTTGATGATGTCCGCCTCGATCGTCACGCCGAGGTGGTTGGCCTGGCCGGTCAGGTCGGCCGCGACGTGGTAGTCCTGGTCCTTCTTGAACGCGGGGTTGCGCAGGTAGCACCAGAGCACCGTCGCCATGCCGAGCTGGTGCGCCGCCTCGAAGGCCTGGCTCACCTCGACGATCTGGCGGCTCGGACTCGGGCGAGCCGAAGTAGACCGTCGCGCCTACCGCGACCGCGCCCATGTCCTGCGCCTGCCGGATGCTCGCGAAGCAGATCTGGTCGAACTTGTTCGGGTAGGTCAGGAACTCGTTGTGGTTGAACTTGAGCAGGAACGGGATCCTGTGCGCGTAGCGGCGCGAGCACGCGCCGAGCACGCCGAGCGTCGAGGCCACCGCGTTGCAGCCGCCCTCGATCGCGAGCTTCACGATGTTCTCGGGGTCGAAGTACGCCGGGTTCTTCGCGAACGACGCGCCGGCGCTGTGCTCGATGCCCTGGTCGACCGGCAGGATCGAGACGTAGCCGCTGCCGGCGAGGCGGCCGTGGTCGAAGATCTGCTGCAGGCTGCGCATCACCGAAGGCGAGCGGTCGCTCGGCGCGACGACGCGGTCGACGAAGTCCGGACCGGGCAGGTGGAGCGACGCCTTCGGGATGCCCTTGCAGACGTGGCCGAGCAGGTCGTCGGCCTCGCTTGCCAAGGGTCTTCGGGATGTCGGTCATGTTCGGGCTCCTCGCGGACAATGGGGTCGAAGGGAGCATTATCCCGCCCGGCGCCCCGGCGGCCACCCGCCAAGCACGCGGGCGCGGCGGGCACGATCGCCCGCCGCGCCCGTGATGGCATCGAGGGTCAGAACGGCCGCGAGTAGGCGATGCCGAGCGACCACTCCTTCATGCGGATCGTGTCGGTGGTCGTCGGCGGCGCGCCGAAGCCGACGAACAGGCTGGTCCCGGTCACGCTCACCTCCGGCGCGTACATGTAGAACGCCGAGATGTCGCCGTCCCGGCCCATCGAGTACGTCACGCCGGCCGTGTAGTGGTCCTCCATCACCCCGGGCGCCAGGATGTTGAACGTCACGTCCTCCGGCCGGATCGGGTTCTCGGAGCGGTTGTAGCCCGCCCGCACCGTCCACCGCGGGTCGATCTGGTACTGCACCCCGAACTTCCACACGTCGATGTCCTGCCAGCCGAAGCCCGCCCCGTTGCTGCCCCCCATGCAGGCGCTGCGGTCACCCTGCGAGCAGTTGCCGATCAGCACGCTCGGATTGTTCACCGCCTTCGCGTCCGAGTAGTAGATCTTCTGGTACTCGAGCGCCAGCAACAGCCCCGGCAGCGCCCGCCACGCCGCCCCCACCGTGAAGTTCGACGGAATGTCGAAGTCCCCGGCCTCGGCGAACAGCCCGCGGTAGTCGTCGAACTCGCCCATGCTCGTCTTCGTCGCGTAGGCGGCACCCACCGACACCGGACCGAAGTTGCCCATGTAGCCGATGCGCGCACCGAAGCCCCACGAGTCGTCGTAGCCGTTGTTGGTCACGCTCCCCGGCGCCGTCGACAGGAACGGGTTGTCGAACGCCTGCAGCCCGTACGCCTTGAAGCGCTGGTACGCGATCGTCGGCGCGATGCCCACCGCATGGTCCGGATGGAACTTCCACGCCACGTACGGCGCGATCATCAGCTGCGTCAGGTTGACCCCGAGCTGGCCGTTGCCGCACAGCAGGTTGTAGTCGGGATCCACCCCCGCCTGCGGCGGATTGAACTGCGCGCACGCGCTCATCGGCGCAATCTGCCCGCCCGGATAGTCGGTGTTCATGCCGCCGTTGCCGTACACCGTCAGGCCCACCGCCACCGCCGGGTTCACCACCCAGTTCACGCCGAACTCCGGTATCGCGAAGCCGCGGCTGTCACTGCGCACCGAGCCGTCGAGACCCGCCGGACCCGAGCCCGTGCGCTCGGCGGTGCGGTCCGGACTGAAATAGGTCAGCCCCACCTGCCACACGTTGCCCAGGAACCCCGCCGTCGCCGGATTGACCGCGCCCGCGAACGGCTCCAGCGCCACCGCCACCCCCACCCCGCCCATGCCGCTCGCACGCACCCCGTAACCGTGCGAGAAATACCCGTCCGTCGCCTGTGCGACCGGCGACAGGAGAAGCCCCGCTGCCATCAGGCCGGCCCAACGCGTCGTTCTCATCCTGCCACTCCCTTCGATTCGGCGCGGACCGCGCGGCCGGACCCGGCCCGCGTGCGGGGCGCGCATGATTGTTGGTGCGCCTGCCCCCTCAGCGCACCGGCTTCAGTCGCGCGAACGCGCGCTCGGCGATGCCCATGCCCCACGCCGCCAGCGCCAGCAGGACGACGAACAGCGCGACCCACCAGCCGGCCGCGATGCCGGTGAGCG
Organism: uncultured beta proteobacterium; assembly: GCA_963705175.1. Classification (GTDB taxonomy): domain Bacteria; phylum Pseudomonadota; class Gammaproteobacteria; order Burkholderiales; family Casimicrobiaceae; genus VBCG01. The sequence continues at coordinate 9,096 of CAVPJE010000019.1, forward strand.
AGGGCAGCGTCACGTCGTCGATCGCGTTCGCACGGATCCACTGCTCGACGCCGCTCATGAACCGGGCGTAGATGGCGATGCCGGCAAGGAGTCCGAGCGCGAACACCCAGGCGTCGGTGCGGCCCGCCGCGCAGGCCACCACCGCCGTGCCGGGGCAGTAGCCGCCGATGACGAAGCCGGCGCCGAAGACCAGCCCGCCGACGAGCTGCGCGGCGTAGTTGGTCGGCACGATGTAGATCTCCTGCATGTCGATCACGCCGATCGACGCGAGCAGCCAGAGTCCCACCATCGCGGTGACGATCGCCGTGAACATCACCTTCACGACGGACATGTCGTAGCCGTAGAAGACCGCGGTCAGCTTGCAGCCGCTGCCGAAGCCGGCGCGCTCGAGCACGACGCCGAAGGCCACGCCACCCACGAGCGTGAGGAGGAGAAACGTGCCGGTCGCGAGTTCGACCGAGGACGCGAGCGGAAGCATCAGAGCCACTCCTTGCGGAACAGGAACGCGACGAGGTAGCCGGACGCGAACACGGCGGCCATGAAGACGAGGCTGCCGGCGTTGAGCACCGCAGCCCCCGACAGCGCCTGGCCGCTCGTGCAGCCCAGCGCGATCTTCGCTCCGATCGCGGCCACGATGCCCCCGGCGAAAGCCAGCGCCAGGCGCGCGCCGCGGCTAACGCCGGGCCCGCTCTCGACGCCAAGCCGCATGCGGCCCGCGAGCCACGCGGACACGCCGCCGCCGATCAGCGTGCCGAGCACAAGGATGGGCACGTAGTCGAGCAGCGGCGGCCCATGATCGAGGTAGCGTGCGTGCACCGGATTCGCGGCCGCGCTTTCCGGGGAAACCAGGCTCGCGACCCAGGCGGCGAGCGCCGAGAACGCCCCGGTCGCGCCGAGTCCGCGACCCAGCAGCAGGTACCCTCCCAGCAGCACGAGCCCGAGGGCGAAGCCGGCGAGATACGGGTTCCAGTACGGCTGCGCCGGGCGTTCGACCGGATGTCGGAGACGAAGGTCGGCAATGGATGTGGCCATGTTCGGCGTTCCTTGGTGGCGTCCACGCAGCCGACCCATTTGGGTCGCTGCGCTGACGCGTCGCGTCACTCTTCGCCCACTGCGCCGGGTTCACCCGTACCGGCCGGGCACCGGGCTTCCTCGGGAAGCGGAGCGACGCCTGCCGCCGGACGGGGCGCAATCCGGCTGGCACAAGCTTCGCGTATGTGGAGCCGGATCGGGCTGACGAGCGTCAAGGTACGCTCATGTGCGCATACGCTCATATGTCTGCGCGCACGCGATGCTTTCGTCGTCGGCGCCGGCCCGCCAACCATGCGCCGCCACGCCCTTCTCCTCCTGGCCTGCCCCCGCAGCGGGGCCACCGCGCTTGCCGGCGCGCTGGTCCGCGCCGGTGCCGTGGCCGGCGGGGAGTTCGTCGCATCGCCGCCGGGCGAGCCGAAAGACAACTGGCAATGTGCGCCGCTGGTCGCGCTCAACGAGCGCCTCCTCGCGCTGCTCGGCCTGCGCTGGGACTCGCTGGTGTCGCCGCCCGACCGCTGGCTCGAGCGACCGGCGGTACGCGCCCTCACGGCCGACGCGGACGCGCTGATCGCCACCCAGTTCGGCACGCGACGCACGTCGTGCTGCACGATGTACGGCTCGCGCTCACGGCGCCGTTCTGGCGCGAGCGGCTCGCTGCCGCCGACTTCGACGTGACCGCCGTGCTGATGATCCGCCGACCGGTCGAGGTCGCCGCCTCCCTCTCGAGGCGCGATCCCGTGGCACCGGAGAAGTCGCTCGCGCTGTGGCTCCACTACCTCGTCGAGGCGGAAGCCGGCTCGCGCGGCCTGTCGCGCGCGCTCGTCGCCTACGACCGGCTGCTCGACGCCCCGGCGGGCGTGCTCGCGCACGTCGGTGTCGGACGCGCGGTTTCCGCTGCGGATGGATCGCGCGGAACGCGAGGCGGCGCTGACGGTGATCCGCCCCGACTTCAAGCGCTGCGGCGAGACGCGTGCCACGGGCGCGAGCGCGCTGTCGTCGGGCATCGACGCCGCGCTCGAGGAGGGCTACAGGAAGCTCGCCAAGCTTGCCCCCGGCACCGATCCGCGCCGCGCCGTGGAGGCGCTCGCGCAGTCTGCCTACCCGTCGCTGCTGCAGGCGATTCCGCCGTGGCTCGCACGCGAGCTCGGGCACGATCGCGCCAACGCCGAAGCGCTGGCCGTCCGCGCACGCGAGGCGCGCGAGCGCGCGGAACTGCTCGCGGCGGAGCTCGCCAGCGCGCGTTCCCTCGCCGAGGCGCGCGCGCGGGAAGCCGCGGCACTGGGGACGCAGATCGAGGCGCTGTCCCGCACCGGCAGCCAAGGGCACCTCGATGCGTCGCTCGCCGGACTCCAGGGCGACGTCGCCCGCATCGCCGTGGCGCTCGCCGAGGCCCCGGTACGCGAGCAGGCGCTCGCCGACGAGCTGGTCGCCGCGCACCGCGAGCTCGCCGACGAGCGCGTGACGATCGCGCGTCTCGCCGATGCCCTCGAGCACGAGCGGCAAGGCCGCGAGGCCGTGGCACACCGCGCCGTGGAAGCGGAATCGCGGCTCGAGGCGCTGCTCCACGAGATAGCGCAGTTGCGGGCGGCGGAGCACGACTGGCACGAGCAACACGCCGCCCGGACACGGGAGCTCGAGGACGCCGCCGTCGCACTGGACGCGCTCGAGACCATGCGCGATGCGCTTCGCGGCGACCTCGACACGACACAGCGCGAGCTCGAGCGACTCCGGTCCGAGCTCGAGTCAGCCCATGCCGACCTGCGCATCGTCGATCACGACCGCGGCGCCCTCGCCGCGCGGGCGCAGGCGGTCGATGCGGCCGCGGCGGCGCTGCGCGAGCAGCTCGCACGCCGCGCCGAAGCCGAAGCCGCGCTCGTCGCCGAACGCGACCGGTTCGCGCACAATTCGATGGCGCAAGCCGACCGGATCACCGCGCTCGAGCGCGAGCTCGCCCGGCGCCAGTCGGAGATCGACGTGTTGAGCTCGCGTCACGAGGGGCTCGCCGGCCTGATCGCGATGCTGGAGGGCACCTGGCTCGGGCGGCGCGCGCTCGCCGGGGTGCGCGACGCCGGCCGCTGACGCGCGCGCCGGGGCGCGGCCGCGTCAGGCCGCGCTCGGACGCACGCCCAGCTGCTTCAGGATCGTCACCAGCGGGCAGAAGCCGGTGAAGCTGCTCTGCAGCAGGTTCGCGCCGACGAACGCGGTGAACCACAGCCAGTGGGTGCTGTGGAACAGCGGGCTGCCCGGCGCGCCGAGGGCGAGCGAGATCAGCACGAACGAACCCGCGAACGCGCGGACCCAGCTTTCGATGGTCATGGAGTGGACTCCTTGGGGGTGGGGGAGGCAGCAGCGGACGCCGCGGCACGTCCGCGATTGACCGCGTAATAGAGCACCGGGATCACGACCAGCGTGAGCAGCGTCGAGACGGCGATGCCGAACACGAGGGCGATGGCGAGCCCGTTGAAGATCGGATCGTCGAGGATGAAGAGCGCGCCGGCCATGGCCGCGAGTCCGGTCAGGGCGATCGGCTTGGCGCGCGCCGCCGCGGCGTCGATGATCGCCTGCGCGAGCGGCACGCCGCGCTCGAGCTGCAGGTTGACGAAGTCGACGAGCAGGATCGAGTTGCGCACGATGATGCCCGCGAGCGCGATCATGCCGATCATCGACGTCGCGGTGAACGGCTGGCCGAGGATCGCGTGCCCGGGCATCACGCCGATGATCGTGAGCGGGATCGGCGCCATGATGACGAGCGGCGTCACGTACGAGCCGAACTGCGCGACGACGAGCAGGTAGATCAGCACCAGCCCGACCGCGTACGCGATGCCCATGTCGCGGAACGTCTCGTAGGTCACCTGCCACTCGCCGTCCCACTTCAGCGCATACGAGCGGTACGTGTCCGACGGCTGCGCGATCCAGTGCTCGGCGAGGCGCCCGCCGTTCGGCACGTCGAGGGCGGCGACCGCCCCGCGCGACTGGAACATGCCGTAGAGCGGGCTGTCGCTGCCGCCGGCGACGTCGGCGAACACGTACGAGACCGGGAGCAGGTCCTTGCGGTAGCGCACCTGCTCGCGCACCGCTTGCCTGACGTCGGTGAGCTCAGACAAGGGCACGTTCTCGCCCGACTGCGACCGCACCGTGGTCGCCAGCACGCGCTCGAAGTGCCCCGCCGCCTCCGGCGGAAGCACGAGACGCACCGGCACGCCGTACTTGGCCTGCCCGTCGTGGACGCTCGTCACGTCCTCGCCCGTGAGCGCAATCGCGCAGCGCCGCGACGATGTCGGCCGTGGCGACGCCGGCGGCCGCAGCCTTCGCCTGGTCCACCTTGACGAGCGCCCGCGGCGCGACGTCGTCGATCGTGTCGTCGAGACCGACGACATGGGGCGTGGTGCCGAGCGCGCCGCGCACGCCCTTCGCGAGCGCGTGGCGCCCGGCCTCGTCGGGCCCGTAGATCTCGGCAACGATCGGGCTCATCACCGGCGGCCCGGGCGGCACCTCGACCAGCTTCACCTTCGCGCCGTGGCGGACACCGATCGCCTCCAGCGCGGGCCGCAGCTCCAGCGCGATGTCGTGGCTCTTGCGGTCGCGCTTGGTGCGGTCGGCGAGATTGACCTGGATGTCCCCCTGCTCCGGCTGCTGGCGCAGCTCGTACTGGCGGACGAGGCCGTTGAAGTTGATCGGCGACGCCGTGCCCGCGTAGGCCTGGAAGTCGGCGACCTCGGGCACGGTGGCGACGTGGGCCGAGAGCTCGGCCAGCACCGCCGCGGTGCGCTCGACCGGCGCGCCCGCGGGCATGTCGACGATCACCTGGAACTCGCTCTTGTTGTCGAAGGGCAGCATCTTCAGCACCACGAGCTGCACGACCGCGAGTGCCACGGAGGCGAGAATCGCCACCACCGTCGCCACGCCCAGGAGCACGCGGCGGCGGCGGCCACCCTGCTCGGCCACGAACGGCGACAGCAGGCGGGTAAACGTCCCGGCAAGCCAGGTGTCCAGCCGTGACGGGCCGTGATTGTCGAAGTGCGCCGGCATGAGCCGGAGCGCGAGCCAAGGCGTGACCACGAAGGCGATCGCGAGCGAGATCACCATGCCCATGCTGGCGTTGATCGGGATCGGGCTCATGTACGGGCCCATGAGGCCGGTGACGAACGCCATCGGCAGCAGCGCCGCGATCACCGTGAACGTGGCGAGAATCGTCGGACCGCCGACCTCGTCGACGGCCGTCGGGATCAGTTCGGCCAGCGGTGCCCCGGGATCGAGCGCCCGGTGGCGGTGGATGTTCTCGACGACGACGATCGCGTCGTCGACCAGGATGCCGATCGAGAAGATCAGCGCGAACAGCGAGACGCGGTTCAGCGTGAAGCCCCACGCCCACGACGCGAACAGCGTCGCGGCGAGCGTCAGGATCACCGCCGCGCCGACGATCACCGCCTCGCGGCGACCCAGCGCGACGAAGACCAGCGCGACCACCGACAGGGTCGCGAACAGCAGCTTGGTGATGAGCAGCCGGGCCTTGTCGTCGGCCGTGCGTCCATAGTCGCGGGTGACGCTCACCTCGATGCCGTCGGGGATCACGGTGTTGCCGAGCTCGGCGACGCGCTTCTCGACGCGGCGCGCGACGTCGACCGCGTTCTCGCCGGCCTTCTTGGTGACCTGCAGGGTCACCGCGGGCGACATCGCGCCGGCGGCCCGGCTCGCCTGCGCATCGGCCCCCGCGGGGCCGATGCCGTGCCACACGTAGCGCTCGGGGGGCGGCGGACCGTCGACGACGCGCGCGACGTCGGAGAGGTAGACCGGGCGGCCGCCGTGCACCCCGACCACCAGCGCGCGGACGTCCGCGGCGGACTCGAAGAAGCCGCCGGTCTCGACCAGCAGCGACTGGTTGTCGCGGATCACGCGGCCGGCCGGAAGTCCCGTGTTCGAGGCGAGCAGCGCCCGGCGCAGGTCCGAGGCGGCCACGCCGTGCGCCGCGAGACGCTCGTTGTCGAGGATCACCTGCATCACGCGGCCCGGACCGCCGATCGTGGTCACCTCGCGCGTGCCCGGCACGCGCTTGATCTCGGCCTCGACCGCGAACGCCACGCGCTCCAGATCGTAGGCGCTGCGCGCCGGATCGGTGGTCCACAGCGTGAGCGCGACGATCGGCACGTCGTCGATGCCCTTCGGCCTCACCAGCGGCTCGCCGACGTTCAACTCGCGCGGCAGCCAGTCGCGGTGCGAGAGGATCGTGTCGTGCAGGCGCACGACCGCGTCGTTGCGCGAGATGCCGACCTTGAACTGCACGGTGATCATCGCCTGCCCGGGCCGCGACACCGACCAGACGTGCTCGAGGCCCTGGATCTGCGAGAGCACCTGCTCGGCCGGAATGGCCACCAGCTGCTCGACGTCGGCCGCGGACGCGCCGGGAAACGGCACGAAGACGTTGGCCATCGTCACGTCGATCTGCGGCTCCTCCTCGCGGGGCGTGACCACGACCGCGAACAGGCCGAGCATCAGTGCGATCAGCGCGACCAGCGGCGTCAGCCGCGAATGCAGGAAGAAGCCGGCGATGCGGCCCGAGATGCCCATGACGAGGCGGTCCTATTGAGCGGCCGCGAGGCCGGCGGCGACCGGATTGGCGGCGATGCGCTCGCCCGCGTTGAGGCCGGACAGGATCTCCACCACGCTGCCTTCCTTCGGATCGACCAGCGCGTCGCCCGTGCGGACCTGGCGCAGCAGCGCCCGGCCGTCCTTGCCGAGCACGTAGACCGCGGTCACCTCGCCGCGACGCAGCAGTGCCGACGAAGGCACCGCCAGTGCGCGCACCAGGCCGACCGGGAAGCGCGCGCGGGCGTACTGCCCGGGCAGGAGACCATCGACCGCGGGAAGGTCGAGCCGTACCCGCACCGTGTGCGTGCGCGCGTCGGCGATCGGCACCACGGTCGCCCGCACCGCGCTGACGCTGCGGCCGAGCACCGGCAGCTCCACGAGCACCGGCATGTCGCGCTTCCACCGGGCGAGCGCGGCCTGCGGCAACGTCGCGGTCACGCGCAGGTCACCGGGAACGAACACCGTCGCCAGCGGCAACCCTGCCGTGGCAAGGTCGCCGGCCTCGACGTGGGTCGCGCCGACGACACCGGCAAACGGCGCCACGACGGTCGCGAACGAGCGCTGCGTCGACGCCTGGCTGGCCGCTGCCTTGAGCGCCGCGACCTGCGCCTGCGCGGCCTTGTACGACGCCTCGGCCTGGTCGACCGCCGCCTGGCTCACGAACTTCTGCGAGGACGAGATCGCGATTGCGCTCGTAGACGCGCTTGGCATTCGCGAGATTGGCCTCGGCTTCCGCGACCTGCGACAGGCTTGCCACCACCGCCTGGTCGGCCTCGCGCGCGTCGATGCGCGCGATGAGCTGGCCGGCGCGTACCGCGTCGCCGGCCTTGACCGCGAGCTCGATCACGCGGCCGGTCGCCTGCGCACCGACCGTCGCCTGCTTCACCGCCTCGACGGTGGCTTCCGCGGAGAACGCCTGCGGCAGCTCGCGCACGGCGACCTCGATCGACGCGGGCGCGGCGCGATGGCGGCGCTGTGCCGGCCGCCGACGGCCAGCAGCGAAGAGGAACGCGACGGCGATCGCGCCGCCGCGCGCCGACAAGCGTCCCGATCACCAGCGTCTTGCAGGTATTGATGCCGAACGGCAGGTAGGCAGGGCACCAGCCGATCAGGCCGGTGGCGAGCAGCAGGATGCCGATCCAGCCCCAGTTGTGCAGCGGATGCGTCGACAGCAACGCAAACAGGATCAGCCCAATGCCGGCCACGATGCGCACCCCCCGGTCCATCCCGCCCACATTCGCTTGCATGGCAACCTCCGTCGTTGATGACGGAACGGATTGTGGGGATGAACGGCCGGATTCTCTGTGACGCAGATCACAGGCATGCGCCGCGGCGCATGCCGCAATGCGGCAAGCGCTACCGACCCGTCAGGTAACGGCGATCGTCGAAGGTCGCGACCCACTCCGGCCGGTAGACGACGAGGAGCGTGAGGATCATTCCGGTCAGCGTGCCCTCGCCGAACGCGAGGTAGATCAGGAACGGTGCGCGCTCGCCGAACGCCAGCTCGGACGGCGTTCCCGCACCGAAGACCGTGATCGCGACACCGGCCATTGCGCCGGCCGCGAACGCCAGCGCCGCACCGAGGAAGCAGCCGGCGAACACGTAGACGAAGAAATTGGGCGGGAACACGCGTTCCGTCATCGCGAGGAAGAGCCGTGCGACCGCCGCGGGCAACGCGACCATCGTCAGCCAGACGAGCGCGGCATTGGCGAGTGGCGCATCGCGGATCAGCGTCGTCGCGGCGACCACCAGCGCGCCGCCGACCAGCGCCCGCGGCAGGCCCGCGGCGAGCGCAAGTCCGGCGCTGCCGAGGAGGTGGAACGCGAAGTCGCCGCCGACGCTGCCGCGCACCGACCAGAGCACGGCCAGCGCGAACACCGCGCCCAGGAAAGCGTTCGTGGGGCCACTTTCGCGGAAACGGGACCAGTCGCCGCGCACGGCCACCCACGCGAGGAGCGGTGCCGCGACGATCCAGCCGGCGAGCGTCCACGCGAAGGGAAGCGGAAGGTCGGCGACGTCCATCGATGCGATCGCCGCGGCACCGTCAGGGCAGGCGCCCGGGTCGCGGCGTGCGACCATTGTAGAATCGCCTCGCCCCGTCGCCGCCATGGACACGCAAGCAGGAAGCCCGTCGCCGCTCGCCGCGCGCATCGCCGCCGCGTTCCCCGCGCTCGCCAAGGCGCCGCCGGCGACCCTCGAGCGCCTCGCCGCGAAGAGCCTGCACCGGCGCGTCCCGGCGGGCACGGTCATGTTCAACGAGCGCACGCCCTGCACCGGCTTCCCGCTGGTGCTGGGTGGCGCGGTGCGCGTCGTCCAGCAGTACCCCAACGGACGCGAGCTCCAGCTCTACCGTGTCAAGCCGGGCGAATCCTGCCTCGTCTCCGGCAGCTGCCTGCTCGGTGAAACCGCCTACCCGGCGAGCGGGTTCGCCGAAAGCGAGGTCGAGCTCCTGATCGTCCCGCCGGCGGAGTTCCGGTCGCTCGTCGCCGAGGACGAGGCATTCCGCGCGTTCGTGTTCAGCGAGTTCGGCGAGCGCATGGCGACGCTGATGCAGCTCGTCGAGGCGATCGCCTACCAGAAGCTCGACCAGCGGCTGGCCGCGTTGCTCGTCGAGCGCGGCAGCGGCGGCAGGACGACCGTGCAGGCGACGCACCAGGCGCTCGCCGACGACTTGGGCAGCGTGCGCGAGATCGTGACGCGTCTGCTGCGCTCGTTCGAGGACCGCGGGTTCGTCGAGCTGGGTCGCGAGCGGATCACGCTGCGCGACCCCGCCGCGCTGGCCGCGCTGGCCCGCGGCTAGAAAAGTAGGGTCAGGAGCTCGACTTTTTCGCCTGCGGGGTAGTTTCGCCAGATGCAACTGCGAAGAAGTCGAGTCTGACCCTACTTTCCGACGCTACTTTCCCGGCCTCGCCGGCTCCGACGCCGATGGGCGGCGGCGCGAGGTCGACGATCTTGCGGAACAGCGTGCCGAACTCGGTCTCCGCATCGACGCCGAACAGCGGGTCGCCGTGACTGCCGAACGCCGCATCGATCTCGGCCCAGTCCTCGGGCAGCAGGTGCCGCTCGGCCGCCGGCATCACCTCGACCTCTTCCTTGCGCATGTGTTCCCAGTGGAACGCCGCGTACGCGTCGACCAATGGCCGCAAACGCCGGGAACCCCGCCGCGCCCTCGCTCGCGATAGCGCGCGAGCGCCGCCCCGAGCTCGCGGATCGCGCGCGCGCCCATCTCGTGCTCGGCCTCGAGCTCGTCGAGGATGCGTGCGCTTCCCGGGTCGCGCTCGCGCAGGCGCCGGAACAGGTACCGGTCTTCCTTCGGGTGATGCAAGCGCTCCGGGAACTCGTCGATGTAATGAAGCATCGCCTCGAGGAGGCCGAAGTCGGGCCGGGCGCCATGCTCGCGGACCTCCCGGACGAGGTGGCGGAGACCGTGGATCACGGCGGCGAGCGAGCGGTGCTCGCCGCGGATGACGTCGAGCGCCCTCATGGTCGGCGGCGCGCCGGCCGAGCGGGAGGCGATGCGCCAGTACCCGGCCGCCGCTCGGCGCCCCGGGCGGCGTCGGCACGCTGCCGCTCGATCAGACGCAGCATCGTCGCGAGCGTGATCGTCGAGAACGTCGCCTTGGCGATCTCGTCGATCTCGGCGAGCACGGCGGCGAGCGCCGTCCCGACCGGCGTGTCGTCGCCGTCCTCGCGCCGGGTGGCGTCGCCCGTGCCGAAGTCCTCGAACATCTGGATCACGTCCATCAGCGTGAGTCGCCGCGCGTTGGCCGCGAAGCGATAGCCGCCGCCGACGCCGCGCACGGACTCGACGACGCCCGCGCGCGCGAGCTCGGAGAGCACCTTGGCGAGGTGGTGCGAGGACACCCCGTAGCGCTGCGCGATCTCGCCGGCGGCGATGTGGCGCGTCGGGTCCGACGCGAACTCGAGCACGCTGTAGAGCGCGAGACGCGTGTTCATCTGCAGCTTCATGCGCGGGCGGCCGCGCGCGCCGCGCGTCCGGACCTCATGGCGAGAGCTCCATCTCGAGCGGAATGAACGGGCCGGCCATCATGCCCTGACTGCGGAAGAACGAGAGCACGAGGTGATTGTCCCGTGCGAGCATCGTGCGCACCCTGTCGACGCCCGCGCCGCGGAAGCCGGTGCAGATCGCCTGCAGCAGGCGCGTGCCGACCCCCGCTTGGCGCGCCCGGGGATCGACGTCGATGCCGAACACCCAGCCGCACGGCGGCGAGCCGAACTCCCAGTCGCGCACCTCGCCGATCACGAAGCCGACGACCTCGCCACCGGCGATCGCGACGAGGAACTGCCGGCCCGCATCGCGCTTCGCGCCGTAGCGCCGGTACAGCGACTGCCAGTAGTCGCGCTTGGGCAGCCCGGTGACGCGCGCGTCGATCGCGATCACCGCCTCGAGGTCGCCGCGCCGCGCCGGGCGGATCAAGACGGCACCCGTGTCCGCGCCCGGCAAACCACGCCGACGCCCGCCGGACACCGCCGCGCGCGCCCTCGTCCCGGCCGCCGCGCTCATCGCGTTCGGGAAAACAATGATGTACATCAAATGAAAATCCGCATTTGAATGCCAGATTAGCCCGAATCGGGTGATCGCTCAAGTCGAAGGCGTCGGCCGCCGCCCTCCGCGAGGGGAGGCGAAGCGGCCACAGCGCCCGCGGCGCCCGAGGCGAGGCACGGGCTTCCGGCGACACGCCGCAGGGCCCGTGCCGTGCAAGGAGGAGTGCACAGGACCGCCGGGGGAGCGACCGTCCTGCAGCGCGCCTCCGCCGTTCGTCCACGCGAGCACGAGGCATGCACCGATGAAGCCTACCCTCACCGCCGGCGTCACCGCGACCGCCACGATCGACGTCGACCGGCCGCGCACGATCGACTTCATGGGCGAGGCCGCGCGCGTCTACGCGACGCCCATGCTCGTGCGCGACATCGAGATGACCGCGCGCGACCTCTTGCTCGCGCACCTCGATCCGGGCGAGGACTCGGTCGGCACGCGGGTCGAGGTCGATCACCTCGCGGCGACGCTGCTCGGCCAGCACGTCACGCTCAAGGTGACGGTCGCCGAGGTCAAGGGCCGCGCGGTCGCGCTCGAGGTGGAAGGTCACGACGGCGTGGACACGATCTGCCGGGGCCGCCACCACCGCTTCGTCGTGGACGTGAAGGCCACCGAGGCGCGTCTCGCCGCGAAGGCGGCCAAGGCCGGGCTCGTCAAGCCGTGACCGGCACGACCGCACGCATTCCGACGTACTGCTACCAGTGCGTCGCGGGGCCCGACCTCCTCACCGTCAAGGTCGAGGACGGCGTGGCCACCGAGGTCGAGCCCAACTTCTGCGCGGCCGACGTGCACCCCGGCGGCGGCAAGGTGTGCGTGAAGGCCTACGGTCTCGTGCAGAAGACCTACAACCCGCACCGCGTGCTGACGCCGATGAAGCGCACCAACCCGAACAAGGGACGGGGGGAGGACCCGGGGTTCGTGCCGATCTCGTGGGACGAGGCGCTCGAGCTCGTTGCCGCGAAACTGAACCAAGTGCGTGCCGACGGCCTGACCGACGCCTCCGGCTACCCGCGCGTCGCGGTCAGCTTCGGCGGCGCCGGCACGCCGCAGTCGTACATGGGGACGTTCCCCGCGTTCCTCGCCGCGTGGGGTTCCGTCGACATGGGTTTCGGCTCCGGCCAGGGCGTCAAGTGCTACCACTCGGAGCACGTCTACGGCGAGTTCTGGCACCGCGCGTTCACCGTCTCGCCGGACACGCCGCACTGCGACTACCTCATCTCGTGCGGTGCGAACGTCGAGGCCTCCGGCGGCGTCGTCGGCGTATGGCGCCACGCCAACGCCCGGGTGCGCGGCATGAAGCGCGTGCAGGTCGAGCCGCACCTGTCGGTGACCGGCGCGTGCTCGGCGGAGTGGGTGCCGATCCGGCCGAAGACCGACGCCGCGTTCCTGTACGCGCTGCTGCACGTGCTGCTGCACGAGGTCCCGCGCGCGCGGCTCGACGTCCCGTTCCTCGCGCACCACACGGCCTCGCCCTACCTCGTCGGCCCCCACGGCTTCTACCTGCGCGATCGCGCATCGCGGAAGCCGCTGGTGTGGGACGCGTCGCGTGGCGCCGCGATGCCATTCGACACGCCCGCGATGGAGGAAGCGCTCGAGGGACGCCACGAGGTCGACGCGATCGAGGTTGGCGCCGACGACGAAGTGCTTGGCGACGGCCGCATGGTCGGCGAAACGGCATTCTCGAAGTTCGTCGTGCACATGAAACCCTACTCGCCCGAATGGGCGCAGGGCATCTGCGACGTGCCGGCGCAGACGATGCGCCGGATCGCGCTCGAATACGTCGACCACGCGCGCATCGGCGAGACGATCGAGATCGAGGGCGAGCGCCTGCCGTACCGGCCGGTGTCGGTGAGCCTCGGCAAGACCGTCAACAACGGCTGGGGCGGCTTCGAGTGCGTCTGGGCCCGCACGATGCTGGCGGCCGTGGTGGGCGGACTCGAAGTGCCGGGCGGCACGCTCGGCACGACGGTGCGGCTCAACCGTCAGGCGCCGGCGCGCGTCGACACCGTCACGGCCGGCCCCGACGGGTTCATGGACTATCCGCTCAACCCCACCGACAAGGCGCGGTGGTCGCCGCATCCGAACATCCGCAACGCCTATCGGACGATGGTCCCGCTCGCGGCGAACGGCCCCTGGAGCCAGGCGCTCGGGCCGACGCACTTCTCGTGGATGTTCCTCGACGAGACGCCGAAGGGCCTGCCGCGCGTGACGCTGCCCGACGTCTGGTTCGTCTACCGCACTAATCCCGCGATCTCGTTCTGGGACACCGAGAAGCTCGGGCAGACGATGGCGCGCTTCCCGTTCACGGTCGCGTTCGCGTACACCCGGGACGAGACCAACCACTACGCGGACGTCCTGCTCCCGGAGGCGACCGACCTCGAGAGCCTGCAGCTGATCAGGATCGGCGGGTCCAAGTTCGTCGAGCAGTTCTGGCACCGCCAGGGGTTTGCGCTGCGGCAGCCCGCGGTCGCCACGCGCGGCGAGGCGCGCGACTTCACCGCGATCGCGACCGAGCTCGCGATGCGCACCGGGTTGCTCGACAAGTACAACGCGTCGCTCAACAAGGGCGCGGCCGGCGTTCCCCTCAAAGGCGCCCACTGGGACTTCGCGCTGGAGACCGGGCAGCCGCACGCGCCGGAGGCGATCTGGGACGCGGTGTGCCGCGCGGCGAGCGCCGAGCTCTCCGACGGCAAGGAGGTGCACGGGCTCGACTGGTGGAAGGAACACGGGCTCGCGACGAAGCCGTTCCCGCAGACCCACTGGTACCTCTTCCCGACGCTCGTGCGCAAGGGGTTGCGCTTCGAGCTGCCCTACCAGGAGCGGCTGTGGCGCGTGGGCACCGAGCTCGGCCGGCGGCTGCACGAGCACGACATGCACTGGTGGGACAAGCAGCTGACCGAGTACCAGGCGCTGCCGGTGTGGAAGGACTTCGCCGCGCCGTGGCATGCCGCGCTGGTGAAGGCCGGCGGACTGCCCGACGCCTATCCGTTCTGGCTGCTGACCGCGCGCAGCATGCAGTACGCGTGGGGCGCCAACATGGGCATCCAGCTGATGAAGGAGGTCGCCGACAACGTCGCCGGACATCGGGGCGTGATCATCAACACCGGCATTGCCGCGCAGCTCGGCATCGCCGACGGCGACACGATCACGATCGCCACGCCGGCGCGCAGCGTGCGGGCGCGCGCCGTGCTGCGGCAGGGCATCCGCCCTGACACGCTGCTGCTGCTCAGCCAGTTCGACCACTGGGCGATGCCGACCGCGAAGGACTTCGGCATGCCGAGCATGAATTCGCTGGCGACGATGTCGCTCGACCTGACCGACGCGACCGGCTCGTCGGCGGACATCGTACGCGTCAGCGTGACGCGTGCCGCGCACGGAGTGACGCGATGACGCGCTGGGCGATGATCGCCGACCTGCGGCGCTGCGTCGGCTGCCAGACCTGCACCGCGTCGTGCCGGCACGCGAACGCGACGCCGCCGGGCGTGCAGTGGCGGCGGGTGCTGGACATGGAGGTCGGCGAGTACCCGGAGGTCAAGCGCGCGTTCGTTCCTGTCGGCTGCCAGCACTGCGAGGATCCGCCGTGCATGGACGTCTGCCCGACCACCGCGACAAAGCAGCGCACCGACGGCATCGTCACCATCGACTACGACCTCTGCATCGGTTGCGCGTACTGCTCGGTCGCCTGCCCGTACCAGGCGCGCTACAAGACGCTCCGTGCGACGTTCGCGTACGCCACGCAGATGGCCTCCGAAGCGAAGCGGCAGGACGACGCCACGCTCGCGGTGGCGACGAAGTGCACGTTCTGCGTCGACCGCATCGATGCCGGCGTCGCCACAGGCCAGACGCCAGGCGTCGATCCCGAGGCCACGCCCGCCTGCGTGAATGCGTGCATCTCGCAGGCGCTCGCGTTCGGCGACCTCGACGACCCGCAGAGCAACGTGTCGACGCTGCTGCGGGAGAATCGCCACTTCCGGATGCACGAAGAGCTCGGCACCGGACCGGGCTTCTACTACCTATGGGACCGCGCGTAGCGCACGCCGTACGTTCCCCTTGCCCCGCTCGGCAGCGACGGGAACCGGGAGGTCCCGGATGACGCCTTCCATGCAGATCGCCGTGAGGAACGCCCGATGAGTCGTACCGATGTCCCCTACGGACCCAATCCCTGGCAGCAGCGGCACTGGGATGCGCGTGCCGCCGCGAACTTCGTGTGCGGCGGTATGGGCAGCGGCCTGATCGTCGCCGCCGCGCTTGCCGGCGCGTCCGGCCCGGCGCTCGCCGCGCCGATGGGGGTCGGTATCGCGTTGATCGCCCTCGGCCTCGCGTCGGTGTTCGCCGAGCTCGGCCGGCCGCTGCGCGCGGCCAACGTCGTGATCAACCCCCGCACCTCGTGGATGTCGCGCGAGGCGCTGGTGGCGCCGCTGCTGCTCGGTTGCGCGCTTGCGGCGGCCGCGGGGTTCGCATCGCTTGCGTACTTCGCCGCGGCGCTCGCGCTGGTGTTCGTCTATTGCCAGGGTCGCATGGTGCAGGCCTCGCGAGGCATCCCCGCCTGGCGCGACCCGTGGGTGCCGGTGCTGTTCGTGGCGACCGGCCTCGCCGAGGGTTTCGGGCTGTGGCACGTCGTCGCGGCGTTCACCGGTGCCCGCGCGGCGTGGCTCGCGGCCGCCTTCGGAGTGCTCCTGGTCGTACGCATCGTCCTGTACCGCGGCTATCGCCGGCAACTCGGCAAGGCGCTGCACCGGGATGCCGCCGCCGCGCTCGATCGCTCGGGACGGATCCTGCTGTGGGCGGGTACGCTCGTGCCGCTCGCGCTGCTCGCGTCCGCCGCGGTGCTGCCCGGCGCCCCGTGGCTTGCGGCCGCCGCCGGCCTCCTCGCCGCCGCGACCGGCGCCGGCTTCAAGGCAACGCTCGTGCTGCGCGCCGCGCACACCCAGGGCTTCGCGCTCCCCCACATGCCGGTGCGCGGCGTCGCCTCCTGACACCGTGATGGGCGCCCGGATCGCACGCGACGCGATCACCCCGACGCCCGATGCGGGCATCGAGTCGATGCCGCGCGAGGCATTGCAGGCGCTGCAGTTGAAGCGCGTGCGCGCCACGCTGCGCAACCTGCGCGACCACGTCGCGCCGATCCGGCGGCGGCTCGAGGCCGCGGGCGTCGCGCCGGAAGACGTGCGCACGCTCGACGACGTCGCGCGACTGCCGTTCACGACCAAGGCGGACCTGCGCGACCACTACCCGTTCGGCCTCCTGGCACGTCCGCCACACGCGCTCGCGCGCGTACACGCCTCCTCCGGCACCACCGGCAAGCCGACCGTGGTGGCGTACACGCACCAGGACCTCGACACGTGGGCGCTGCTGATGGCGCGATGCCTGGCGGTCGCGGGCGCCCGCCGCGGCGACCTCGTGCACAACGCGCACGGCTACGGTCTCTTCACCGGGGGCCTCGGCGTGCACTACGGCGCCGAGCGGCTCGGTGCGGTCGTCGTGCCGGTGTCGGGCGGCTCGACCGAGCGCCAGGTCGCGCTGATCGTGGACCTGCGTCCCCGGGTGATCTGCGTGACGCCCTCGTACGCGCTGCAGATCGTCGAGGTCGCGGCCAGCATGGGCGTCGACCTCTCGCGCAGCAGCCTCGAGATCGGGCTGTTCGGGGCCGAGCCGTGGAGCGAGCCGATGCGCGCCGCGATCGAGCGCGGCCTCGGCGTCGTCTCGCACGACCTGTACGGCCTGTCCGAGGTGATGGGGCCGGGTGTGGCCTGCGAGTGCGACCAGCGCGCCGGACTGCACGGCTGGGAGGACCACTTCCTGTTCGAGGTGGTCGACCCGCGCACGGCCGAGCGTGTCCCCGAAGGCGAGGCCGGCGAGCTGGTCGTGACCACGCTCACCAAGGAGGCGCTGCCGATGCTGCGCTACCGCACGCGCGACATCACGCGACTGGCCACCGCGCGCTGCGCCTGCGGCCGGACGCACGTGCGCATCCTGCGCGTCACCGGCCGCAACGACGACATGCTGATCGTGCGCGGCGTGAACGTCTACCCGTCGCAGATCGAGTCCGCGCTCGTCGGCCAGCCGGGACTCGCGCCGCACTACCAGATCGTGGTCGAGCGGCGCGGGCACCTCGACCACGTGACCGTCGAGGTCGAGGCGGAGGGAGGATTCTCGCCGGAGCACTACGACGACCTCGAGCACCGCGCGATCCACCACCTGAAGTCGCTGCTCGGGCTCACCGTCGACGTGGTCGTGCGGCCGCCCGGAACGTTCGAGCGCTCGACCGGCAAGGCCGTACGGGTGCGCGACCTGCGACCGAAACTGCACTGAAGCGGAGGCTCCCCGAATGCCCAAGCGGATTGTCGCCCTGACCGTCAACGGCCGCCGCCGCGAAGACGCCGTCGACGACGCGACGCTGCTGCTCGACCATCTGCGCGAACAGCTGGCGCTGACCGGCACCAAGCGCGGCTGCGACGGCGGGGAGTGCGGCGCGTGCACGGTGCTCGTCGACGGCGAGCCCGTGCTCGCCTGCCTGACGCTGGCCGCGCGCTGCGAGGGCAAGCGCGTGGAGACGATCGAGGCGCTCGCCGTGAACGGGCGGATGGCGGCGCTGCAGGCCGCGTTCCACGACAAGCTCGGCACGCAGTGCGGCTTCTGCACGCCGGGCATGATCATGGCCGCCGAGGCGCTGCTGCGCCGCGACCCCGCGCCCGACGCGGCCGCGATCCGCGCCGCCCTCGCCGGCAACCTGTGCCGCTGCACCGGCTACGTCAAGATCATCGAATCCGTGCAGGCGGCTGCGGAGGCGCGCGCATGAGCCCCGACGACGCGAAGGTGGGCAAGAGCGGCGCCGGGCCATCCCAGGCCGCTCGTTGCCCTCCCCCGGGAGGCAGCGCCGCCGCGCCAGCGGCCAACGTGGGGGCCCATGCGGTAGGAGTACGCCAGCCGCTGATCGACGGCATCGAGAAGGTCACCGGTCGCGCGCGCTATACCGCGGACCTGCCCGCGCCCGGGGCGCTGGTCGGCGCGATCCTGAGAAGCCCCGCGGCGCACGCCCGGATTCGCGGCATCGACGTGTCCGCGGCGCGCGCGATGCCGGGCGTGGCGGCCGTCGTCACCGGCGAGGACTGCGCCATCGCCTACGGCGTCATTCCGATCGCCCAGAACGAGTTCCCGCTCGCGCGCGAGCGCGTGCGCTATCGCGGCGAGCCGGTGGCCGCGGTCGCGGCCGTCGACGCGGCGACCGCGCGGGCGGCGCTCGACGCGATCGTGCTGGACCTCGAGCCGCTGCCCGCGTACTTCGACGCCGCGGCGTCGCGCGCGCCGGACGCGGTGCTGCTGCACGCCAACAAGCCGGGCAACGTCGAGCGCGAGGTGGAGCAGGTGTTCGGCGACCCGGATGCCGGGTTCGGCGCGGCCGACCTCGTGCGCGAGCAGCGCTTCCACTACGCGGAAGTCACGCACGCGATGATGGAGCCCAACGCCGCGCTCGCCGAGTGGGACGCCGAGCGCGGCCGGCTGACGCTGCACTCGGTGACGCAGGTGCCCTACTACGTGCACCTGGCGCTGGCGCGCTGCCTCGCGCTCGACGAGTCGGCGATCCGCGTGGTCAAGCCCTTCGTCGGCGGCGGCTTCGGCCATCGCACCGAGACGCTCAACTTCGAGATCGTCGCGGCGCTGCTCGCGCGCGCCGCCGGCGGCACGGTCAAGCTCGAGCTCTCGCGGGAGGAGAGCTTCCTCACCCACCGCGGACGTCCCGAGACCGACATCCGCATGAAGATCGGCATGCAGGCCGACGGCACGATCACGGCGTTCGACGCCGAAGTCGTGCAGCGCGGCGGCGCCTATGCGGGCTACGGACTCGTCACGATCCTCTACGCCGGCGCGCTGCTGCACGCGCTCTACCGCGTGCCCGCCTCGCGCTACCGGGGTTACCGCGTCTACGCGAACACGCCGCCGAACGGCGCGATGCGCGGCCACGGCTCGGTCGACGCGCGCCACGCGTTCGAGTCGACGCTCGACCGGATGGCCGCGGAGCTGGGCCTCGACCCTTTCGCGGTCCGCCGCGCCAATCTCATCGTGCCGCCGTGGCGCACGATCAACGACCTCCAGGTCAACTCCTGCGGCCTCGCCGAGTGCCTCGACGTCGTCGAACGCGCGTCGGGTTGGCGCGAGCGGCGCGGCAAGCTGCCGCGCGGGCGCGGCCTCGGCATGGCGTGCTCGCACTACGTCAGCGGCTCGGCGAAGCCGGTGCACTGGACCGGCGAGCCGCACGCCGTGGTGCAGTTGAAGCTCGACTTCGACGGCGCGGTCACCGTGCTCACCGGCGCCGCGGACATCGGCCAGGGCAGCTCGACGCTGATCGCGCAGGTCGCCGCCGAGGTGCTCGCACTGCCGATGGAGCGCTTCCGCGTCGTCGCCAACGACAGCGCGGTCACGCCGAAGGACAACGGCAGCTACAGCTCGCGCGTGTCGTTCATGGTCGGCAACGCGGCGATCCGTGCGGCGGACGCGCTGAAGCGCGAACTGTGCGCCGCGGCCGCGCGCAAGTTCGGGGTTGCCGTCGAGGACGTCGACGCCGACGGCGAGCGCTACCGCGTGCGCGGCACCGACCGCGAGCTCGGCTGGAAGGACGTCGTCAACGCCGCGCTCGAGCCGTCCGGGACGCTCAACGTCAAGGGCGCGTGGTCGACGCCGCCGGAAACGCAGGGCGGCAAGTTCAGGGGTGCCGCGGTCGGCTCGTCGGCCGGCTTTTCGTATGCCGCGCAGGTGGTCGAGGTCGAGGTCGACGAGGAGACCGGCGTGGTTCGGGTGGAGCGCGTGTGGGCGGCGCAGGATTGCGGCCGCGCGATCAACCCGCTCGCGGTCGAGGGCCAGGTGCAGGGCTCGGTGTGGATGGGCATGGGCCAGGCACTCTGCGAGGAGACGCAGTACCACGAGGGCCTGCACGCCTGCGCGAACCTGCTCGACTATCGCGTGCCCACGATCGTCGAGTCGCCGCCGATCGAGACCTTCATCGTCGAGGCGCCCGATCCCAACGGCCCGTTCGGCGCCAAGGAGGCGGGCGAAGGAGCGCTGTCCGGGTTCCTGCCGGCACTCACCAACGCGATCGCCGACGCGATCGGGATCGAGCTCACGGAACTGCCCGCGACCCCCGACCGCGTGCTCGACGCGGTCGTCGCGCGCCGCCGTGCCGCGCGACTCGCCGCGTCGAAGGCAGCGCGGGCGAGCGAGGAGGCGTGATGGAGCGCATGTCGCCGTTCGCACTGCACCGGCCCGCCTCCCTCGCGGAGGCGGTGGCGATGATCGCAGCCGACCCGCGCGCGCGCGCCATCGCCGGTGGCACCGACCTCGTGCCGAACCTTCGCGACGGGTTGGGCGCCCCCGCGGTGCTGGTCGACCTCTCGGCGATCGCGGGACTCGACGCGATCGAGTCGGCGGCCGACGGCACGACGTCGATCGGCGCCGGCGTCACCCTCGCCCGGCTCGCGCGCGACGAGGCGCTGGCGCGGCGCCTGCCGGTGCTGCGCGAGGCCGCCGAGAGCGTTGCCGGTCCTGCGCACCGTACCGTCGCGACCGTGGGCGGCAACCTGTGCCTCGACACGCGCTGCGTGTTCTACAACCAGAGCGCCTGGTGGCGCCGCGCCAACGCGTGGTGCCTGAAGCACGGCGGCGACACCTGCCACGTCGCGCCGCAGGGCAACCACTGCCACGCGGCCTTCGCCGGCGACTTGGCACCCGCGCTGATCGCGCTCGCCGCCGAGGTCGAGGTAGCCGGCCCGGCCGGGACACGCCGGCTGCCGCTCGAAGCGCTCTACGTCGACGATGGCGCCGCGCACCTCGCCCTCGCGCACGGCGAGCTGGTGGCGGGCGTGCGTATCCCGGCGCAGCCACCGGGCGCGCGCAGCGCCTGCCGCAAGGTCCGTGTGCGCGGCGCGATCGACTTCCCGCTCGCCGGTGTCGCCGCGCGACTCGTGCGTGACGGCGGCCAAGTCGCGGACCTGCGCGTCGCGATCACGGGCACCAACTCGCGCCCGCTGCTGCTCGCCGGCACCGGTGCCTTCGCGGGGGCGAACGTCGACGAGGCGCTGCTCGCCGCGTTGGCGAAGCTGGTGCAGAAGCAGGTGTCGCCGATGCGCACCACCCTCACGGCCTCGAACTGGCGGCGCACCGTGGCCGCCGTCACGGCCCGCCGGCTGGTCGTCGATCTCGCCGCCTGAGCCCGAAGGGCCGCCCCGAGGGCGAATCCGCCCCGAAGCGCGTCAGCGCGGAGGGTAGTCGAGCGAACTCGCCAGGGGGCCAGCGGTTGATCCGCGTCAAGGGCAGCCGGCCGGCAGGCACGTCTAATTCGGTATCGCAATACCGTTATTCAGGAGGCACCCGATGGACTTCCGGACCGCGACATCGAGGAAGCTCGACGAGGAGCACCGCGACAGCCTTGCGCTGCTCGGCCGGCTCGAGCGCAGCGTGCTGGACGTTCCCGTCGGCGGCGCCCCGGACGAGGGGTTCGCCGCGCTCGCGAAGCAGGTGGCGCGGGCGGTCGCCGGCGAGGTCGACCGTCACTTCCGCTTCGAGGAGGATCAGCTCTTTCCGAGGCTCGCCGCCGGTGGCGAAGGCGACCTCGCCGACCTGCTGCTGGACGAGCACAAGACGATCCGGACGACCGCGGCGGACCTCTTGCCCCCGCTCCTCGCGGCGTCCACCGGACGCCTCGACACCGCCGGATTCGCCGCACTGAAGCCGATCGCGCTGGAGTTCGTCGAACGGCTGGAAGCCCACATCCACAAGGAAACCTCCGCGCTGCTCCCGGCGATCGACCTCGTGCTCGACGAGAGCGACGACCACGAGATCGCGCTGGCCTACGCCGACTCCTGACGGAGATCCCATGAACGCCGCCACCGCGACGAATTCCGCCGCCCTCGCGATCCGTCCCCTTGCCCCCGGCGATCTCGAGGCGGTCGTCGCCATCGATGCGGCGCTGGGCCGCCGCTCGCGGCGTGCCTACGTCGAGCGCCGGCTCGCGGCCGCGCTGCGCGAGCCGGGGTTGCACGCGCAGTTCTGCGCGACGGACGGTGACGCGCTCGCGGGCTACGTGCTCGCCCGCGTGCTGGAGGGCGAGTTCGGCCGCAGTGCCCCGGCGCTGCGGCTCGAACTGGTCGGCGTGCGGCCCGAACGACAGCAGCACGGCGTCGGCCGGGCGCTGCTCGACGCGCTCGCGGCCTGGGGCCAGCGCCACGGCGCCGGCGAGCTTCGCACGTCCGCGGCGTGGAACGACCACGCGCTGCTCGCGTGGTTCGACGCGATGGGCTTCCGCCTCGCGGCGGGCCTGATCATCGATCGCGCCGTCGGCGACGACGGCGACGACGAGCGGCGCGAGGATCCGCAGGACGCGCCCGGGGATACCCACGGCGAGGTCGACTACGGCCTGCAGGCCGACAACACCGCCGCGTTGCTGGCGCGCGACCGCGCGGACGTGCGCACGATGTCGCGTGCCGACCTCGCCGACATCGTCCGCGTCGACCGCCGCGTCACCGGCCGCGACCGCAGCGCCTACATCGAGCACAAGCTCGCCGAGGCGATGGACGACGCCGCGATCCGGGTGTCGCTGACCGCCCGTCTCGACGGGCAGGTGGTCGGGTTCCTGATGGCGCGCGCCGACCTCGGCGACTACGGCCGCATCGACCCGGTGGCCGTGCTCGACACCATCGCCGTCGACCCGGCCTGGGGCCACCGCGGCGTCGGCGCCGCCATGTTCTCGCAGCTCGGGATCAACCTGCGCGCGCTGCGCATCGAGCGCATCGAAACGATCGTCGCGCCGCAGGACTTCGGGCTGCTGGGCTTCCTGTACGCGCGCGGGTTCGCGCCGTCGCAGCGCCTCGCCTTCGTGCGCGGTGGCTAGCGTGCGGGCGACGTATATTTGGTCTATGATGAGGTGGATGAGTATCGTGATTGGTTGTTACGGGGTGGATGTGGGTGGGTATGTGGTGATATGATGATGATACGTGTTGGGTGTGATATGTGGTGGTGTATGTTAGGGAAGTTATGCAGAGTGCGTTTTGGATGTTTATCGATGTGTGGCTGTTTGGATGATTGGTATGTGTTGATGATGATGGGGGTGGTGAAGGATTACTTTGGTTGGTTGTGACTGGGTGTTTGTTGGTTGTGTGTGAGTTGGTGTGTGCGCTGCTAGAGCTTGGAGCGCTGGGTTTGTTGTTGGTGTGCTTGTGGGTTGGTTGCTTCGGTGTGACTGTTTTGGACGTGCGGTTGGTAAGGTGCGCTGCATGGTTAGCTGATGATTGGTGGTTTTTTTGGTGTGTGATCTCGCTTGAGAGAGTGGTGCGCTGGGTTACGCGTGGTCTATGTGCGTGCTGCTGGTTGGGCGTACACGCTAGTGACGTTAGCGGGTGGTGCGAGCGATGTGGCTGCTTGTCGCGGAGAGTTGGTGCTGCTGGTGCGACGCTGATGTTGTGTGTGCTAGCTGGCGCTCTTCACTTTCACGTTGCTTTGTGGTGTCGTGTTGTGGCTAGTGGGGACGTGGATGGGCGCTGTCTGGTGTAGCGCAAGAGAGCAAGTGGTGGTGGCTTGTTTTTCTCGTGCTCACTATCGCTGGTGAGTGTCTGAGCTGTAGCGGTTGATGCCGCTATCGCGAAGGCACAGCGTATGTTCACTGTGATTCTCGCCTCGTTTGCTGTCAGCGCTCGTCGCGAGCAGCACGCTGTCCGGTGTGTGTCTTTTCGGTGCCGCGCTGCTAGCGCTCGCCGCCTGGCTGATGCGTCAGGAAGTCGCGCGGCGCACAGTGAGAGTTACAGGTCTGACAAGCTAAGTTGCAGTGTGTTTGCTGTAGAGTTAAGAGTGGCTAGTCTGAGTAGGTGTGTTGTTAGCTGGTAGGTGATGTAAAGTTAGGTGGAGAGTAAAGAAAGAAGTAGTGTTGTAAGAGTTGGAGTTGAGTTTAGTGTTAGAGATGGTGTTAGGTTAAGAGAAGATTATAGTGTTAGTAGTGTTGTGAGTTAGTTTGTTATAATAAAAGTTATTATAAGTGTAGTTAGTGTTGTTGTAAATAAAGTTGGTGGAAGTGTGATAATAGATATGGTAGTATTAAAATAGTTAGGTGTGTGTAAGTAGTAGTAAATGGTGGTGTGGTCTCGTGCTCACGATGGCGACCTCGGTGCTGCGCGCGCGAACAGCCTGACCACCAGCGCGCGCAGCCATGCGTGCGCCGGCTCCTCTGTGGCGGTGACGTGCCAGAGCATGCGCACGTCGTACTCCAGCGGCTCGCCGGGCAGCTGCCAGACCTTGACCGGCCAGTGCCGCGCCATCGCGCGCGCGTAGAGCTGCGGCACGATGGCGAGCAGGTCCGTCGTCGTGACCAGCTCGGGCAGCGCGGCGTAGTGTCGCGCATTGACCACCGTCCGCCCGGTCAGTCCCAGCTCGTCCAGCATCCGCTGCACGCTCTCGTGATAGGTGGCGGTCGGCGAGGCGACCGCAAGCGAGGCGGCGGCAAGCTGGCGCGGCGTCAGCGTCCGCGCCGCCTTTCCGGCCGGGCGCCAGTCCGTCGCCGTGACGGCCACGTAGCGCTCCCGGAACAGGAGCTCGCCGGCGACATCGCGCTGCGCCGGCGCGAGGATGCCGATGGCGAGGTCGACGTCGCGCGCCACGAGCGCCGCCGCGACGGCGTGCAGCGGCACGCCGGCGTTGTCCACCTGCGCGTGCGGTGCTTCGTCTCGCAGCGCCGCGACCAGCCGCGGCAGGAACAGGATCTCGCCCAGGTCCGACATCGACAACCGCCAGAACACCGGGTCGGTCGACGGGTCGAAGCGCCCGGCTTGCGCGAGCGCCGTCTCCAGCGCGCGGAGATAGGCGGTGACGGCCGGCACGATGCGGCCGGCGAGCCGCGTCGGGTGCAGGCCCGACGGCGAGCGCACGAACAGCGCGTCGCCGAAGAACTCGCGCAGGCGCGCCAGCGCGTGACTCACCGCCGGCTGCGACAGCGCCAGCTGGCGCCCCGCCGCCGTGACGGAGCCGGTCGACTGGATCGCGACCAGCACGCGCAGCAGGTTGAGGTCGAGGCGGCGGAAGTTGCCCATGCAGCGCAAGAATACATGACATTCGAACAATCGATTTGACGCATGCGCCGCCTCTCCCCACCATGCGATCCACGACTTGCCCGCGAGGAGGGCCGGATGCTGGAGATCGTCATCCAGGGCCGCGGTGGCCAGGGCGCCCAAACCGCCGGCAACCTGCTGGCGGCGACGTTCTTCGCCGCCGGGGCGCACGTGCAGAGCTTCGCCACCTACGGCGGCGCGCGGCGCGGCACCCCGGTGTCGTCGTTCATCCGCGTCGACGACCGGCCGATCCGCGTGCGCTGCGACATCGAGCGGGCCGATGCGATCCTGTGCTTCGACGCGACACTGCTCGAAGGACGCCTGCTTGCCGCCGCCGACGAACGCACGCTGATCGTCGTCAATTCCGGCCGCAGCCGAGGCGACCTCTCACGCGCGCTGCCCGGCTACCGCTTCGTGCCCGTCGATGCGATCGCGATCGCCCGGCGCACGGGGCTCGGCCGCATCGTCAACTCCGCGCTGCTCGGCGCGTTCGCGCGCGCCGTGGGCCAGCCGCCGCTGGCTGCGCTGCAACGGACGATCCGCGAGCGCTCGCCGCGCCTTACCGATGAGAACCTCGCCGCCTGCGCGGCCGGCTACGCGGCGGCCCTAGCGCTCGCCGAGGACGATGGCGCGGCCGCCGCCTTGCAGGACGACGCCGCATGAGCCCGAAGGGCCGCCCCGAGGGCGAATCCGCCCCGAAGCGTGACAGCGCGGAGGGTAGTCCAGTGAACGCTCCCATCCCCCCGACCTGGACCACGGCCACCACCGAGTCGATCCACACCGGTTCGTGGCGCGCCGCGCTGCCGCGCCACCTGCAGGCGCCCTCGCCGTGCCACGAAGCCTGCCCGGTGAACGGCGACATCGCGACGTGGATCGGGCAAGCGCGCGAGCGCGACTTCCGCGGCGCGTGGGAAGCGCTGGTCCGCCACAACCCGTTCCCGTCGGTCGCCGGCCGCATCTGCCACCATCCCTGCGAGGGCGCGTGCAACCGCGCGGGCTACGACGACGCGGTGTCCATCTGCCGCCTGGAGCGCTTCGTCGGCGACGAGGCGATCGCGCAGCGCTGGCCGCTCCCCGCGGCGGAAGTCGCACGCGACGAGCGCGTGGCCATCGTCGGCGGCGGGCCGGCGGGCCTCTCCGCCGCCTACCAGCTGCGCCGGCTCGGCTATCGCGTGACGATCGTCGAGGCACAGGACACGCTGGGCGGGCTGATGCGCCACGGCATCCCGTCGTATCGCCTGTCGCGCGAGGTACTCGACGCCGAGATCGCGCGCATCGTCGCGCTCGACGTCGACGTGCGCCTGGGCGAGAAGCCGGACACGCCGGGCGCGTGGACGGCCCTGCGCGCCGCGCACGACGCCGTGCTGATCGCCACCGGCGCGCAGGCGACGAAGCGCCTGCCCGCGCTCGACTACGCGAAGCCGTGGGTCGCGGATAGCGCCGCGTGGCTCGCCGCGGCCAACGCCGGCGTGCCGCCGGCGCTGGGCCGCCGCCTCGTGGTGGTCGGCGGCGGCAGTGCCGCGCTCGACGTCGCGCGGAGCGCCCGGCGCGCGGGCCACGCCGTGACGCTGCTCGCGCTGGAAACCCGCACGCAGATGCCGGCGCAAGCCGAGGAGGTCGAGGAGGCGCTGGAGGAGGGCGTCGCGCTGGTCGAGGGCAGCATGCTCGTCGCGGCGCGCGAGCACGGCGACGGCCTGCGGCTCGCCTGCACGCGCGTCCGCTTCGTGCCGGGCGCGCAGCGCGGACGGTTCAGCGTGACGCGCATCGAGGGCAGCGACTTCGAGCTTCGTGCCGACGCGATCGTGACTTCGATCGGGCAGGACGCTGACCTGGCGGCGCTGGCGCCGGACTGTCCCACCGACGGGCCGCTGCTTGCCGTGGACGCCAGCCAGGCCACCGGTGTTCCGGGCGTGTGGGCCGGCGGCGACGTCGCGAGCCTGGCGCGCTTCGTCACCGACGCGATCGGCCAGGGCAAGCGCGCGGCGTTCGCCATCGACCAGGCGCTGCGGGCGCGCCGCAACGAGCCGCCGACACCGTGCGACTGGCGACCAGGCCCGGCCGCGGCGATCGCGCACGACGGCGTCGTGTTGCTGCCGGCGATCGCGACCCATCCGTACCCGCCGCAGGCCCGTGTCCCCTCGCCGCGGCTTGCCGCCGCCGCGCGCGTGGCGAGCGGCGACGAAGTGCAACTGCCGCTCGACGTCGCCGCGGCACTGGCCGAGACGACGCGCTGCTTCTCCTGCGGCACCTGCATCTCCTGCGACACCTGCGTCGTCGTCTGCCCCGACCTCGCGGTCCGGCGCGACGCCGACGGCTACCGAGTGCTCGGCGACTACTGCAAGGGCTGCGGCTTGTGCGTGAAGGAATGCCCGACCGGCTCGATGGACATGGTCGACGAGGCGCACTGAATGGACGCGATCGCAACGTCGCGCAACGCGCGCAGGCTGCTCCTCACCGGCAACGAGGCCGTCGCGTGGGGCGCGCGGCTCGCGCGCCCGCAGGTGTGCCCGGTCTACCCGATCACCCCGCAGACGCCCGTGCTCGAGAAGCTGACCGAGTTCCAGGCCGCCGGCGAGTTCGACGCCGAGATCATCACCCCCGAGTCCGAGCACTCGGTGATGTCGGCGTGCATCCCGGCGTCGCTCGCCGGCACGCGGGTGTTCACGGCCACGGCCTCGCAGGGCCTCTTGCTGATGCACGAGCTGCTGCACTACGCGAGCGGCGCACGCGCGCCGATCGTGATGGCGAACGTCAACCGCACCGTGGCCTCGCCGTGGGCGTTCTGGCCCGACCAGACCGACAGCCTCGCGCAGCGCGATACCGGCTGGGTGCAGCTCTACGTCGAGAGCGCGCAAGAGGCGCTCGACAGCGTGCCGCAGGCGTTCCGCGTCGCCGAACAGGCGCTGCTGCCGGTGATGATCAACCTCGACGCCTTCTACGTCTCGCACGCGATGGAACCGGTCGACGTGCCCGCGCAGGAGGACGTCGACGCGTACCTGCCGCCGTTCGCACCGACGCAGCGGCTCGACACCGCGGTCGGCAGCTCGTGGGGCAACGTCGTCTCCCAGGACATGTTCTACCGCCACCGGCAGGCATTGCAGGAGGCGATGGAGCGCGTGCCGCGCCTCCTCGCGCAGGCGGACGGCGAGTGGCAGCAGCGCTTCGGCCGCGGCTGGGGCGTGGTCGAGCGCTACCGCTGCGACGGCGCGCGAGCCGTGGTCGTCACGATGGGCAGCATGGCCGGCACGGCGCGCGAAGCCGTCGACGCGATGCGCGACGCCGGCGAGCCGGTGGGGTTGGTGAGGCTGCGGCTGTTCCGGCCGTTCCCCGCGGCCGCACTGCGTGCCGCACTCGACGGCGTGCACGATGCGGTCGTCCTCGACCGCAATCACTCGCCCGGCGTGGGCGGCATCCTGCACCAGGAGCTCCGCGCGGCGCTGTGCGGGGTGCCCGGCGCGCCGCGCGTGCACGGGCTGCTCGCCGGCGTGGGTGGGGTCAACGTGCCGCCCGGACGCATCGTTGCCTTCGTGCGCGCCGCGCGCGATGCCGAGCCGACGGCCGAGTCGCAGTGGGTGAGGTGATGACCATGGAACGCTTCGAGCTCGTGCAGGAACCGATGCTGTGCTCCGGACACGCCGCGTGCCCGGGATGCATCGACGCGCTGGCGGCGCGCCACATCCTCGCGACGATGGGACCCGACACGATGGCGATCATCCCGCCGTCGTGCATGGCGATCATCGCCGGGCCCCAGCCGATGTCCTCGCTGAAGATCCCCGTCTACCAGCCGACGCTGGAGTCGAGCGCCGCGGCGGCCTCGGGGCTGCGGCGCGCGCTCGATGCGCTCGGCAAGCGGGACACGCAGGTGCTGGTGCTGGCCGGCGACGGCGGCACCTACGACATCGGCTTCCAGTGCCTGTCGTCGGCCGCCGAGCGCAACGAGGACTTCCTCTACGTGTGCCTCGACAACGAGGGCTACATGAACACCGGCGCGCAGAAGTCCTCGTCGACGCCGCACTACGCCCGCACCGGCTCGACGCCCGCGGGCAAGACCACGCGCAAGAAGAACCTCGTCGAGATCATGGCCGTGCACGGGATTCCCTACGTGGCGACCGCCAGCGCCTCGCACCTGCCCGACCTCGTGCGCAAGGTCGAGAAGGCGAAGTCGATCCGTGGCACGCGCTTTCTCTCCGTGCTGATCCCCTGCCTCGACGGCTGGGGACTGCCCGACGACGCGGGCCTGACCGCCGCGCGCTACGCGGTCGAGTGCGGCGCCTTCCCGCTCTACGAGATCGAGGACGGCACGCGCTGGACGCTCAACGTGGCGACGAAGCCGCGACCGGTCGCGGACTATCTGGCACTGCAGGGCCGCTACCGCGGCCTGCCGGAAGACCGCGTGGCGGCGCTGCAGGCGGAGGTCGACGCGGCGTGGGCGACGCTGGTCCGCCGCGCCGAGGTCGGCGCCACCGCGTAGGCCGCGGCACGCTCAACACGCCTTCACGGATGTAGCGCTTCGTACTTGGCCTGCAGTTCCTCGGGTGTCTCTCGGAAGTCCGGATGCGGGACGATGCAATCGGCCGGGCAGACCAGCTGGCACTGCGGCTCGTCCTCGGCGCCGACGCACTCGCTGCAGCGCAGCGGGTCGATCACGTAGATCGGGTCGCCCTTGGCGATCGCCTCGTTCGGGCAGACCGGCTGGCAGGCATCGCACGCGGTGCAGTCGTCGTTGATCAGGAGGGCCATGGCGCGTTCCTCGCAGGTCGGTGGCGCGAGGGTCAGGCGACGGCGTGCTCGGTCAGTGCGGCGAGCTTGCGGTGGCGGAATTCGCCCCACAGCGCGGCCCCGATCGCACCCGCATGGATCGAGTCCGGGTGCGACACCGCGTCCACGTTCACCTTCTCGTTGCCCATCTCCTCGCGGATCGCCGCGAGCAGCCCGGTGTCCAGCGCCAGGCCGCCGGTCAGCAGGGCCTTGCCCTCCTTGATGCCGGTGACCTTGAGGAGCTTGACGATCCGCGAGGCCATCGACAGGTGGATGCCCTTCAGGATGTCGGGCGTGGCGATGCCGCGCGAGACCATGTTGATGACGTCGGTCTCGGCCAGCACGGCGCAGATCGACGAGACCTTTTCCGGATCCTGCGAGGTCTGCGACAGCGGGCCGATCTCCTCGACGGCGACACCCAGGTAGCGCGCGATGTTCTCGAGGAACTGGCCGCTGCCGGACGCGCACTGGCTGGTCATCTTGTAGGAGAGCACCTTGCCGCGCTCGTCGACGTAGATCGCACGGCCGTTGAGCGCGCCGATGTCGACGACGGCACGCGCCGCCGGCTCGAGGAACACGCCCCCGCGGGCATGCGTGGTCATCGAGTAGAAGTGGCCGGTCGCGAACTTGACGTTCTCGCCCTCCCCGGTGGTGGCCACGTAGTCGATGTCGCCGGCCGCGAGGCCGGCGTCGGCGAGCACGCCGTCGCGGCCTTCCTCCGCCAGCGACATCGGGTCGCGGCGGCGGATGCGCTCGCAGCGCTTCGCCAGCCACCGCGGTGCGCCACTCGCGTCGAAGGCGAACAACGCGGTCTTGACCGCGCCGGAGCCGACGTCGATGCCGATCGTATGCGTCATGGCCGTTCCTTCGCTCACGCGCGCGCTTCCGCGGACCTGCCCTCCTCCATCACCGCGCGCCAGGCGAAGGTCGCCCCGCCGAGCGCCCCGGTGTAGATGGAGTCGGGATTGATGTTCAGCGTCATCTCGCCGTAGTTCTCGCGGACGAGCTCGCGCAGCGCCTTGACGGCCGCCTCGTTCTTGGCGACCCCGCCGGTGAACGTGAACTCGTCGCGGATGCCGCCGGAGCGCGCGAGGATCGACATCGCACGCAGGATGATCGCCCGGTGCAGGCCGGCCATGATGTCCTCGCGCTTGTCGCCAAGCGCCAGGCGGTCGCGCAGCTCGGCCCCGGCGAACACGGTGCAGGTCGAGTTGATGCGGATGGTCTTGGTCGACTTCATCGCCATCGGCCCGAGCTCGTGCAGCCCCATGTTCATCTCGTCGGCGATGTAGCCGAGGTAGCGCCCGCAGCCCGCCGCGCAGCGGTCGTTCATCTGGAAGCTCTCGACGATGCCCTGCGGGTCGACCTGGATCGCCTTCGTGTCCTGGCCGCCGATGTCGAGCACGGTCGCCGTCCCCGGGTACATCATGTGGGCGCCGAGCCCGTGGCAGAGGATCTCCGAGCGGATGTGCTCCTTGCTGAACGGCAGGCGGGCGCGGCCGTAGCCGGTGCCGACGATGTAGGTCTCCACCATGTCGGTGTCGAGGATGCCCTTGATCGGCGCCTCGACGGCCGCGCGTCGACTCGCGGTCTCGGGCAGCGCCACGAACGCCCGCTCGAGGGCGGCGAGCAGGTGGCGGCGGATCGAGTCGGCGTAGACGCGGTTCTCGACCTCGATGATCGAGCGATCGAACACGTTGAGCAGGAAGTCGTAGCGGATGCCCGCCTCCCTGGCGACCGTCTCGCCGGTCGCCAGGTACTGGCTGCCGGCGATGTCGCGGAAGAAGTCCGACTTGCGCTTCGCGCCGGGCGCGAACAGCGCCGGCGCTTCGACGGCAAGGCGGCGGAACACCTCCCCCAGCGCCTCCTCCACGCCCGCGGTCGCGTCGCCGAACTTCGCGCTCTGCAGATTGCGGCGGCACGTCGCCTCGAGGTCGACGAGCTGCTCGAGATACTGCTCGAGCCGGAAGTCCCGCTCGAGCTGGGCGAGGAAGGCGTCCAGCGCGCCGTTCAGCGCCCCGGTGGTCGAGAGCTTCTCGCGGAACAGGTGGAAGCGGCCGTTGACCAGCGCCTCCTGCTTGGCGATCGCCGCGGCCGTGTCGTAG
The DNA here is from genome assembly GCA_963705175.1 of uncultured beta proteobacterium. Classification (GTDB taxonomy): domain Bacteria; phylum Pseudomonadota; class Gammaproteobacteria; order Burkholderiales; family Casimicrobiaceae; genus VBCG01. Next base: position 41,219 of record CAVPJE010000019.1, read on the forward strand.
TTCGAGCGCGAGTTGGTGATGCCGCGGCCGAGCACGTTCTGCTGCTCGTCGATGACGACCGCCTTCGTCGTCGTCGAGCCGAGGTCGATGCCGATGAAGCAGCGCATGGTGTCCTCCGCCCCGTCAGTGCGCGGCCACGATCGGGATCGTGCGCGGCATCTCGTGCGCCACGCCCGACGTGCGCTTCTGCTTGATCATCTGGAAGTAGCTCTCCAGCCGGTTCTTCACGTTGGCCGCGGAGAAGTAGCGCGGGTCCACGAGGTCGGTCTCGATGAAGGCGGCCGGCTTGCCGGTGCGCTTCTCGACCTCGCGCAGGATCAGGAGCTGCCCGGCGGAGAAGCTGTTGCAGCTCTTGATCGAGTTGATCAGCAGGCCGTCCGCCTGGTACTCGTCGATGTAGCGGCAGATCATGTCGATCCGCGACGGCAGGTTCAGGTTCGTGTAGCAGCCGAGGCAGTAGTCGGCGAGCGACTCGAGCGGATGCTCGGGGTCGTGGCGGAAGCCGAAGTCGTACAGCCCCCCGACCTTCGCGTAGGTCGACGACACGACGACCGCGCCCTCCTCGTAGAACATCTTCCAGAAGTCGCGGAAGCTGGTCCAGTTGGGCGGGCCCTCGACGATCAGCCGGTACTTCTCCTCGCCCATCTCGCCCTCCGGCGTCACCGGACCCTTGCCGTCGCGCACGCGCTGCTCGATCTCGCCGCGCAGCACGCGGTAGTACTCCGACGCCTCCGGGGTGCCGCGGAACGCGGTGAAGATCGGCCCGATGTAGTAGACGGCGCCGAAGTAGCCGTCGATCGGCGAGGGGCGGTGCTTCGCCGAGTGCAGCACGGCGACGAGGTCATCCTTCCGCCTTCTGCGACTCCTTCAGGTACTGCCGCAGCCGGTCGATGTCGAACTTGACCCCGGAAATGCGCTCCAGCGTCGGGATCACGGTCTCCTTCAGCTGCTTGACGACGTACTCGCGCATGTTGGGCGCGATCTTGCCCTCGCCCTGGTACGGCACGTGCAGCATCACCGTCTCGCAGCCGTACTTGTGGCGGATCAGCTCGAACCACTTCATGAACGTGAAGCAGCCGGTGTAGGAGAGCAGCAGCACGTCGGGCCGCGGCAGCACCTCGCCGGTCGGGCCGACCTCGCCGCCCAGCATCATGCCGAGGTCGGCCTTCACGTACGTGCAGACGTCCTCGGACTGGCCGTCGCGCTCGGCGTCCATGATGAACTTGCCGGACTTCTTGCGCATGCCGTTCTGCAGCGCATTGGTCTCGGGGAGGCTGCGCGCAAAGTCGAAGCACATCAGGAGCTCGTTCAGGTTGCCCGGCACGAAGGTGGCCGAGACCTTGCGGCCCGTCTCGTGCGCGGTGGCGAGCTCGCGGTAGTTGCGGTTGATGAGCTCCTTCTGCAGCCACATCGCGTCCTCTTTCTGGACGTCCTGTGGTTTCTTCACGGTGGCGGGCATCGCGGCGGTGGTGGTCATCGTGTGGCTCCCGTCATTCCCGCGCAAGCGGGAATCCAGTGTCGTGCGGCGAAAGACACTGGGCCCCCGCGTGCGCGGGGACGACAGACCTCGCTCATGCCGCGCTCCACAGCTTGATCGAATCGGCAAAGGTCCCCGCCTGCTCGCGAATCGGCGCCATCTGGCCGGTGTTCTCCGCGTACTTGAACGCGGTGTAGGGAACCCCGTGCTTCGCGAGCACGTCCTGCAGCATCGGGCGCTCCAGCAGCGCCGGGTCGCAGAACGACGGCGCGGCGAACACCACGCCTTCCGCCCCGCGCGTCTTCACCTGCTTCAGCAGGAACTGCCCCTTCTCCTCCCGCGTCGTGTCGTACTTGGCGGCGGTGGAGGCCGAGCGGTGCAGGAACGCCTTCGACAGCTCCTCCAGCGGATTGCCGTCGGCGGGCACGTCGTCCAGCAGCCAGCGCGTCACCAGCATGAAGTCGTCGTCGACGACGTAGCAGCCGGACATCTCGATCGACTTGATCAGCGCCAGCGGCGGCTGCTCGCAGAACGTGCCGTTGATCACCACGCGCGCGTTGTCGCGCTTCGGGCGCGGGAGCTCGTCGATGGAGGCGAGGTAGTCGCGCACGAGCCTGGTGTGCTCCTCGGGCGGCAGCACCATGCCGGCGCGCAGCAGCAGGTAGACCTCGGAGGTCGGCGCCTGCCAGGGCTTCTGCGCGCGGTACGCGTAGAGGTCGCGCACCGCGGCGCGGTTGTCGTTGTAGACCGCGATCGAGGCGTTGAGCTCGGCGTCGGTGACCGGCGCACCGCGCAGCCGGCCGAGATCGTCGCGCAGGATCTCGAGCTCGTGGACGTAGTACTTGCCGCCGATCGCGTCCTCGTAGTTCTGCGGCACGTCGAAGTAGCGGACGTACTTGTCCTTGAACAGGATCTGCCACATCCCCGACAGGTTGCGGATCACGTCGCAGATCGACGGGAACAGCATGCCGTCGAGGCAGTCGAGGCGGCCGGTCAAGCCCAGCTCGATCGTCGAGCGCGGGATGCGGCAGATGTAGCTCTGGTAGTAGGCGTCGCCCTGGATCACCTCCAGCGCGTCGCCGCCGCCGAGGATGCCGACCGGCAGCATGCCGGCGGCGTGGACGAGCTCGCGCGGCACGTAGACCGGCATGTAGCCGATCGCCTTGCGGCCCGGCGCCGCGGCCTTCCAGGCCTTGACCGCGCCGAAATCGAGGTCCTCGAACAGCGCCTCGCAGCGCTGCACGATCGCGACGGCTTGGGGAATCGTGCTCATCTAGCGGTGCTCCCAGTGCGGTGGACGCTTGGCGAGGAACGCGTCGAGACCCTCGTTCGCGTCGTGCGTCTTCATCAGGCCGTCGAGGTACAGCCGCTCGACGTCGGCGAGCCGTGCCCGCGCCTCGCGCCGCGCGCGCCGCGTGCGGCCTGCAGCGCGAAATCGAGGCAGGCGCCGCTCTTGCCGGCGAGGTGCTCGTCGAACCACGCGAGCGCGGCGGCGGCGGGGTCGTCGGCGAGGTGCTGCACCAGTCCGAGGGTGCGCGCCTCCTCGGCCCCGATCGAACGCCCGGACAGCAGCAGGTCCTCCGCCGCCGGTTGGCTGACGCGCCAGGGCAGCAGGACCGACGCGGCCGGGGCAAACACGCCGAGCTTCATCTCGGGTTGGCCGAACTTCGCGTCCGGTGCCGCGAAGATCGGTCCCGCGGCGAGCGCCACCTCGAGCCCGCCGCCCAGGCACTGGCCGCGAACCGCCGCGAGGATCGGCGCGGGGAAATCGAGCATCGCGCCGATGAGCGCGTGGAGCGAGGCGAGCATCGCCGCGGCCTGCGCCGGCAGGTGCTCCTCGACGCTCGCGCCGAAGCTGAAGTGCGGGCCCACGTGGTCGAGCAGCACGCCGCGCAGGCCCTGCGTGCCGCGATGCGCGGCCAGCGCCGTGGACAGCGCGGCGATCATCCCGGCGTCGATCAGGTTGGCCTTCGGCCGGGCGAGCGTCAGGCGCAGCAACGCGCCGTCGCGCTCGAGGCGAACGCCAAGCGGCGAAATCCCGGTCGCGGGCTCAGGCACCGTGCTTGGCCCCGGGCTGGATGGTGTCGTGCAGCGGGCCGACCCAGCTCTCGCCGGCCGCGAGCTTCTGCCGCAGCAGCACGAAGTCGACCTCGCGGTCGTCCTTCGGGCCGTCGTTGAACGCGGTGAAGCCGGCGCGCGCCTCGGTCATCATGTTGAGCGCGAGCCACGCGCGCGAGTTCTCCTTGTTGCGATTCCACGCGTCGAGCTTGGGCTTGCGCAGCTCCTCCAGCGTCTTGGTGGTGCAGTCGGGGAAGGTGAGCAACATCTTTGCGCAGAGCTCCTCGACTTTCGCGTCGAGCAGCGACAGGTCGACCGCGCCGCGGGCAAGGAGCGCCTTGCCGGCCTTCAGCGCGTCGCCGGTCCTCGGTTCGCCGAACACGAACCGGCCGTACGCATCGACCATCGCCTGGGTCTCGACCAGCGGGTTGGCGACGAACGCGCCGTCGACCTTGAGCGCGGGCACGAGGTCGGTGAGCACGCCCATCCAGTACGCCTTGTGCGCCGAGAACGGCTCGCAGAGCACGCACGCCGCCATCGCGCGCTCGGCGCCGGCGATCACCGGCAGGAAGTCGGTCGCGCCGCCGATGGGCGCCGAGCCGTGCTTGGGCCCCGCCTGGCCGAAGCGCGCGAGGTCCTGCGCGACCGAGAAGTCGCAGGCCATGCCGATCTCCTGCCCGCCGCCGATGCGCATGCCGTTGACGCGGCAGATCACCGGCTTGTCGCAGGCGAGGATCGCGCTCACCATGTCGTTGAACAGGCGCATGTACTGCCGGTACTCCTGCGGGTGGCCCGCGTAGTACTCGGCGTACTCCTTGGTGTTGCCGCCCGTGCAGAAGGCCCTGTCGCCGGCGCCGGTGAACACGACGCAGTTGACGTCGCGTGCGTTCGAAGCGGCGCGAAATGCGAGGATCACGCCCTTCACCATGTCCGTGGTGTAGGAGTTGAACTGCGCCGGGTTGTCGAGCGTGATCCAGGCGTTGTAGAGCCCCGCCGCGACGCTGCCGTCGGGGCGCCGCGCCGGGCGTTTCTCGAAGCGCACGCCCGGCTTGGCGATGTCGTCGACGAGGTCGTGGTGCTTGAATTCGCGTGATGGATCGGGGGCGTTCATGGTCCGGCTCCGGAAGTTCAGGGGACGAGGATCGCGCGCTTCTTGATCGACTTGCGGTGGACGTCCGCGAACACGCGGTTGATCTCGTCCAGCGGGTGCGTCTCGACGAAGGGCTTGAGCGCGACCTTGCCCCCGAGCACGAGGTCGAGCGCCGCGGGATACGATTCCGGCGGGCAGCCCCAGTTGCCGATCGCGCGCGCGTCGAAGGCCATCAGGTTGGACAGGCGCACCTCGACCTTGTCCATCGTGAAGCCGACCACCGAGAGCGTGGCGCCGTGCACCAGCAGGCCGAACGCCGTCAACTGCCCCGCCGCCGTGCCCGAGCACTCGAAGATGAACCACTCGGTGGGCTTCAGCCCCCGTGCCTTGGCAAAGGCCGCGATCGCGGCCTTGGCCGCCTTGCCGTCGTGGCTCCGGGCGTCGATCGCGAGGTCCGCGCCATGCGCGGCGATCGCGTCCAACTTGGCCTGGTCGACGTCGATCGCCACCACCTTCGCGCCGAACGCGCGGGCCACCTGCACGCAGTACCCGCCCACGCCGCCCGCGCCGACGACGATGGCGAGGCTGCCCGGTGCGACGCCCGCCCGGCGCACCGCCTGGTAGGGCGTGGTGAGCGCGTCGGCGACGATCGAGACGTCGGCGAGCGTCAGGCCGGCGCGCGCGAGGCGCGCCTCGTCGACCTCGCAGAGACCGCGTCCCGGCACGACGATGTGCGAGGCGAAGCCGCCCTGGATGTCGTTGCCGGGCATCTTCTGCGACCGGCAGATCGGGGCGAGCCCCCGGCGGCAGAGATCGCAGTCGCCGCAGGGCAGCACGGCGGGCACGATGACCGCCTTGCCCACCCAGCGCTCCGCGCCCGGCCCGGCCGCGACGACCCGGCCGGAGATCTCGTGCCCGAGCGCGAGCGGCAGCGGGTGGTTGGTGCGCACGCCGTCGTAGTAGTAGCCGAGGTCGGTGTGGCAGACGCCGCAGCCGGCGATCGCCACGACCACCTCGCCGGCCGCCGGCTCGGCGGCGAACGCCTCCCGGGCCAGCGGAGCGCCCGGCGCCGTCATCAGGTAGCGATGGCCTTCGATCCCCATCCTGCGCCTCCTCCCTTCCGACGGGTCGCGTCGCCCGTCCCCGGTTCGGGCAGGCGGCGGGTCGTATTCCTGCATTATGGTACTGCAATACCAATTTGGCCACGGGATGGTGCGCGCGGCAAGTTGGGCTTGCATTGATGCGCATCAATTCGCGCCCAGTGGAACGCGCGGTCTACTAGGGGCCGTCGTTCGCCAACAGGAGTGCCGCCGTGTCTTCCGACGTGAAACCGGGTGCCGTTGCGCCCGCCGAGGGCCGCAGCGTGTCGATCGCGCTCGCCGGAAGCGGCGGCAGCGGCGTGATGACCGCCGGCTCGCTGCTGCTCGCCGCCGCCGCCGAGGCCGGCTTCTACGGCCTGATGGTGCGCACCAGCGGCCCGCAGATCCGGGGCGGCGAGGCGGCGGCGCTCATCCGCGTCTCGCCCGACGCGATCGAGACGCTCGACGACGCGTTCGACGCGCTGGTCGCGATCGACTGGGGCAACGTGCACCGCTTCGCCGACGAGATCCCGCTCGCGCCGTCCGGCGTGATGGTCGGCGATCCCGCCGAAGGCGAGCCGCCCGACGTCTACCGCGCGCGGGGCGCCCGCTACTGCCCGGTGACGATGAAGGCGCTGGCCAAGGGCATCGCGGGCGCCTGGCCGAACATGATCGCGCTCGGGCTCGCCGGCGCGCTGATCGGGCTGCCGCGCACCGCCCTGCACGCGGCGGCGCAGAAGTCGCTGCGCAAGTCGCAGACGCTGCAGGCGAACCTCGCGGCGATCGACGCCGGCTTCGCGGCCGCGAGCGACATCGGCACGGCCGGCCGGCTCGGCGTGCCGCCCGCGCGCACCGGTGCGCGCTGGCTGGTCTCGGGCAACGAGGCCGCGGGGGCGGGAGCGATCCGTGGCGGCGTCCGCTTCGTCGCCGCGTATCCGATCACCCCGGCGACCGAAATGCTCGAGTGGCTCTCGCCGGCGCTCGCGCGCGTCGGCGGCGCGCTCCTGCAGGCGGAGGACGAGCTCGCGTCGGTCAACATGATCATCGGGGCGTCCTACGGCGGCGTGCCCTCGCTCACCGCCACGGCCGGTCCCGGCCTCGCGCTGATGACCGAGGGCATCGGGCTCGCGGTGGCCGCCGAGGTACCGATCGTCGTCGTCGACGTGATGCGCGGCGGTCCTTCGACCGGCATCCCCGCGAAGAGCGAGCAGAGCGACCTGTCGTTCGCGGTGGCGGGCCTGCACGGCGACGCGCCGCGGCTCGTGCTCGCCCCGACGTCGATCGCCGACTGCCTGCCGACGACGCAGTGGGCGGTGGAGCTCGCCGAAGCGCTGCAAAGTCCCGCGATCGTGCTCTCCGACCAGTTCATGGGACAGTCGCGCGCCGTGGTCGACCGCCCCCCCGACTCCGCCGTCGCCGGCAGGCGTCTCGTCGCCGACGCGAGTGCGCCCGACTATAAGCGCTACCGCGACACCGACTCCGGCGTGTCGCCGATGGCCGTGCCCGGAACGCCGGGCACCGTGTACACCGCCGACGGGCTCTCGCACACCGAAGCGGGCATTCCCTCGTCCGGCGCGCGCGACCACCTGCTGCAGCTCGACAAGCGCGCGCGCAAGCTCGCGCGCCACGACTACGGCCGCCGGTGGGCGGACCTCGAGGGCGACGGCAACGCGGCGGTGATCACGTTCGGATCGACGACCGCAGCGGTCCGCGAGGCCCTTGCCCGCGCCGCCGCGCAGGGCGTGCGGGCCCGGCTCGTCGCGCTCCGGCTGCTCGCGCCGCTGCGCCGCGAAGCGCTCGCGGAAGCGCTCGCCGGCGTCGAGCGGGTGCTGGTCGTCGAGCAGAACCACTCGGGGCAGTTGCTGCGTCACCTCCGCGCGGAGTTCGACCTGCCCGCGCGGCAGTCGAGCTTCCGCCGCCCCGGCCCGCTGCCGCTGCGACCCGGCGAACTCGCGAACGCCATCATTGCCTGGAGGACGGCGCCATGAGCGATACCGTCTGCAGCTCCGTCGTCTCGCCGCGGACCGCCGCCAGCTACAAGTCGTCCTACAAGCCGATCTGGTGCCCCGGTTGCGGCGACTTCTCGGTGCTCTCGTCCGTCACCAAGGCGCTCGCGCAGCTCGACCTTCCGCCCGAGCGCGTCGCCGTCGTCTCGGGCATCGGCTGCAGCTCCCGCATTCCGGCCTACACGACCTGCTACGGCTTCCACGGCGTGCACGGGCGCTCCCTCGCGGCCGCCACCGGCCTCAAGGTCGCGCGCCCGGACCTCACCGTGCTCGTCACCGGCGGAGATGGCGACGGCTACTCGATCGGCGGCAACCACTTCCTGCACGCCTGCCGGCGCAACGTCGACCTGACCTACGTGGTGATGGACAACCACGTCTACGGCATGACCAAGGGGCAGCCCTCGCCCACCACCGAGCCGGACTGGGATTCGAAGCTCGCGCCGGGGGGCACCGGCCTGCGCGTGTTCCACCCGCTGGTCGTGGCGCTGGCGTCGGGCGCGAACTTCGTCGCGCGCGGCTTCGCCGGCGACCCGAACGGCACCGCGAGGATCATCGCCGAGGCGATCCGCCATCCCGGCTTCTCGTTCGTCGAGGTGCTGTCGCCCTGCGTCACTTTCCGGCCCGAGCAGCGCGAATGGAAGGGCGCGGTGCGCCCCGCGCCGGTCGACCCGACCGACGATGCCGCGACCGCAGCGCGGCGCGTGATGAGCGACGACGGCTTCAACATCGGTATCCTCTACGCGGGCGACCGTCCGGCGTACCGCGGCTATCCCCAGCCGGCGCGCGCGACAACCGCCGATCTCGAAGCGGAGTTCGAACTATGAAACCCTCCCCCGTGGAACCGCGGCCCGCCGCGACACCGTCGCTGGCCGACTTCATGGCGCAGGCCATCGCGATGGAGCTCGAGGCCGCCCAGCGCTACGAGGAGTTCGCCGACGCGATGGAGGCGCACAACAACGCCGAGGTGGCAGCGATGTTCCGCAAGCTGGCCGTCATCGAAGCCCGGCACGGCGACCAGCTGCTCGCGCAGATGGGCTGGGCCGAGCTGCCGTTCCAGCCGCGCATCGCCTTCGAGGGTTTCGAAGGTGCCGAGACCGCGCCGGTCGACGCCGTGCACTACCTGATGAAGCCCTGGCACGTGCTCGAGCTGGCACTCGCCGGCGAGGAGCGCGCGGTGCGCTTCTTCGACCACCTCGCGCGCACCACCGACGACCCCACGGTGCGCAGCGCGGCCGAGGAGATGCGCGAGGAGGAGCGCGAGCACGTCGAGCTGGTCCGGGCGTGGATGCAGAAGGTCGAGCCGCCGCCGGAGGGCTGGGAGATCGACCCCGATCCGCCCCGCTACACCGACTGACGCCGCTCCAATGCCCGTGCTGCAACCGCCCGGCTGGGCGCCGCCGAAGGGCTACGCGAACGGCATCGTCGCCGGCCCCGGTCGCCTGGTGTTCGTCGCCGGACAGGTCGGCTGGGATGCGGCGCAGCGCTTCGCGAGCGAGGATCTCGCGCCGCAGTTCGCGCAGGCACTCGACAACGTGCTCGCAGTGCTCGCGCAGGCGGGCGGGCGCCCCGAGCACATCTGCCGGATCACCGCCTACTGCTGCGACAAGCCGGGCTACCTCGCCGCGCGGCGCGAGCTCGGCGCAATCTGGCGCGCGCGCATGGGCGACCACTACCCGGCGATGAGCATGATCTTCGTCGCCGACCTGCTCGACAGCCCGGGCAAGATCGAGCTCGAGGCGACCGCGGTCGTGCCCGACTGAAGGAGGCTTCCGTGCAGCTCGAAGGCAAGGTCGCGATCGTCACCGGCGCGGCGCAAGGGATCGGCGCCGCGGTCTCGCGCGCGTTCGCACGCGAGGGTGCCCGCGTCGGCGTCGTCGACATCGCGCTCGATCGCGCCGACGCGGTCGCGGCGGAGATCCGGTCGGCCGGCGGCGAGGCGCTCGGCATCGGCTGCAACGTCGCCGTGCGTGCCGACGTCGACGCGATGGTCGCCACGCTGGCGGCGCGCTGGGGCCGCGTCGACGTGCTCGTCAACAACGCCGGCATCGTGCGCGCGGCGATGCTGACGCAGATGACGGCCGTGCAGTGGGACGAGGTGCTGGCCGTGCACCTCACCGGCAGCTTCAACTGCCTGCAGGCGGTGGTGCCGGGCATGATCGAGCGCCGCCACGGCCGCATCGTCAACGTCACCTCGGCCGCGGGCGTGCTGGGCACGATCGGCCAGATCAACTACAGCGCCGCGAAGGCCGGCATCCTCGGGCTCACCAAGTCCGCGGCGAAGGAACTCGCGCAGTACGGCATCACCGTCAATGCCATCGCCCCCGGTGCCGCGACGCCGATGACGGAAACGATCCGCACCGACCCGCGCTTCAAGGACCGCTACCTCGACCGCATCCCCATGCGCCGCTGGGCCGAGCCCGGCGAGATCGCGCCCGTGTTCGTGTTCTTCGCGTCGGACGCGTCGAGCTTCGTCACCGGCCAGGTGCTGGCCGCCGACGGCGGGATGACGATACGCTAGGGTCGCTTCACGTCGCCCGCGGGCGCGCTCATGCGCGTGGCGCCTTCGGCGACGCGGTCAGGCGATCGAGAAAGCGCGTGATCGCGTCGATCACCGCCTCGGGCTGGTCGCGGTGGGGAGAGTGGCGGCAGTCGGCGAGCTCGAGCACGTCGGTGTCCGGGACCGCGGCAACTATGCGGCGCACCTGCTCCATCGTGCCGTACTCGTCGTCCGCGCCCTGGATCGCGAGCACCGGGCAGCGAATGCCGGGCAGCGCGTCCTCGATGTTCCAGGCGCGGAAGTCCGGGTGCAGCCAGATGTCGTTCCAGCCGCGGAATGCCGAGTCGACGTCGTCGTGGTAACGGGCGAGCCGGGCGCGCAGGTCGGTCCCTTCGTAGGCGCGTCCGGCGGCCGCGATGCTCGCGATCGACACGTCCTCGACGAACACGTGCGGCGCGAGCAGCACCAGGCCGGCGACCGGGTGGCCGGAACCGGCGTGTATCAGCGCGATCGAGCCCCCGTCGCTGTGCCCGACGAGCACCGGACGCACCACCCCGGCCGCGCGCAGCACGTCGGGAAGCGCGACGAGCGCCTCGTCGTGCATGTAGCGCACGCCGCGGGGTTCCTCGAGCGGCGCGGAGCGGCCGTAACCGTGACGCGAGTAGACGATGGCGTCGCAGCCGCAGGCGTGCGCGACGCGCGCCGGGAAGTCGCGCCACATCGCGACCGACCCCAGGCCCTCGTGCAGGAACACGAGCGCGGGGCGGCCGGGCACGCCGGCTGGAATCCGTTCCACCTCGATGCGCCGCCCGCCAATGCCGACGAACGCCACCCGCGACGCTCCTTGCGCGCCCTACACGCCGAGGAACCGCTCGCGCAGTTCCGGCTGCGAGCGCACCTGCGCGCTCGGCCCCTCGAACGCGACCGCCCCCTTGACCAGGATCACCGCACGGTCGGCGATCGCCGTCACGGCACGGTAATTCTTGTCGACGATCACCGACGCGATGCCGTCGTCCTTGATCGCGCGCACGATCGACCATATCTCCTGGGCGATCAGCGGCGCGAGTCCCTCGGTCGCCTCGTCGAGGATCAGCAGACGCGGATTGGTCATCAGCGCGCGACCGATGGTCAGCATCTGCTGCTCGCCGCCCGAGAGCTGCGCGCCGCCGTGACTCAAGCGCTGCGCCAGCCGCGGAAACGTCGCCAGGACGCGTTCCTCGGTCCACGCACGGCGGCCGTCGAGGCCGGCGCGCGCGGCCATCAGCAGGTTCTCCCGCACCGAGAGGTTGGGGAAGATGCCGCGCCCCTCGGGCACGTAGGCGATGCCGCGCCGCGCGATCGCGTGCGCCGGCACGCGGGTCATCTCGAGCCCGTCGACCTCCACGCTGCCCGAGCGCGGCGTCAGGATGCCGAGCAGCGTGCGCAGCAGCGTCGTCTTGCCCATGCCGTTGCGGCCCATCAGGCCGACGGTCTCGCCCGCGCCGACGGCGAAGTCGACGCCGTGCAGCACGTGGCTCGCGCCGTAGTAGGTGTGGAGCCCGTGCGCCGCGATCAGCGCAACGCCGGGCTCGCGTTTCGATCGCCCGGCGCTCACGACCCGTGCTCCCCGCCGTCGCCGAGGTAGGCCTCCTGCACCGCGCGGTTGCCGCGGATGTCCGCGGGCGTGCCCGAGGCGAGCACGACGCCGTTCACCATCACCGTGAGCACGTCGGCCACCGCGAACACCGCGTCCATGTCGTGCTCGACCAGCAGGATCGCGTGGTCGCGCGCGAGCCGCTCCACCAGCGCGACGATGACGCGCGACTCCTCCGCCCCGGTGCCGGCGAGCGGCTCGTCGAGCAGCAGCACGCGCGGGCGGGTGGCGAGCGTCATCGCGATCTCGACCTGGCGCTGCTCGCCGTGCGAGAGCGTGGCGACGGGGGTGTCGGCGCGTGCTTCGAGCCCGACGGCGGCGAGAGCCTGCCGGGCCGCGTCGGCCACCGCGCGGTAGGCGTGCGCCGGTCGCGCGAAGCGCATCGACGTCCCCATCCGCGACTGCGCGGCGAGGCGGCAGTTCTCGAACACGGTGAACGGCATGAACACGTTGGTCTTCTGGTAGCTGCGGCCGACGCCGAGGCGCGAGATCGCGTCGGCCGGCAGGCCCGTGACGTCGCGGCCGAACAGCCGCACCGTGCCCTGCGAGGGCTCGAGATCGCCGGAGAGCAGGTTGATCAGCGTCGACTTGCCGGCGCCGTTGGGACCGATCACGGCGTGCACCTCGCCGTGGCGGCAGGCGATCGAGACGCCATCGACCGCCGCGAGGCCGCCGAAGCGCCGCGACAGCGCGTGCGTCTCGAGCACCACCGCGCTTGGACTGCCCTCCGCGCTGACGCGCTTCGGGGCGGATTCGCCCGCGGGGCGGCCCTGGAACTGGTAAGGTCGCGGAGCGCTCGGGCTCATCGCATCGCGTCCCGCGGTTCTGCGCTGCTCCTCGCCGCCCTCCCGCCGGCGCTTCCACGCCGACGCGAGGCCGATCAGTCCGCCCGGCAGGAACAGCGCGACGAGCACGATGAACCCCCCCATCAGGAGCTGCCAGTGCTTGGTGACGCCCTGGAACGCGATCTCGAGGGCGAGCATCGCGAGCGCACCGACGATCGGTCCGACCAGCGTGCCCATGCCGCCCAGGATCACCATCATCAGGCCGCTGCCCGACAGGTGCCAACCCATCATGTCCGGGTTCACGTTGCCGTGCTGCGCCGCGGCGAGGTAGCCGGCGATGCCGGCGAGCCCTCCCGCGATCGCGAAGCAGACCAGCTTGTAGCGGAACGTCGCGTAGCCGAGCGAGCGCATGCGGTGCTCGTTCACCCGGATGCCCGCGATGACCCGGCCGAACGGCGAGCGCAGCACCACGGCGAGTGCCACGAACACCGTCACCGCGAGCGCCAGGGTCACGTAGTAGAAGTGCGCGACGTTCTCGAGCGAGAACGGCCGCCAGCCGAACAGGTCCGCGACCGGCCGCACGTAGATGTAGACGCCGTCCGACCCGCCGGCGATCTTGGTGTCGTGGAACACGAAGTAGAGCATCTGCGCAAAGGCGAGCGTCACCATGATGAAGTAGACGCCGGAGGTGCGCAGCGCGAGCGAGCCGATGGCGAGCGCGACGAGCGCCGCGGCGCCGACCGCGAGCGGCAGGCTGGTCCACAGGCTGGCGCCGTCGTACTGCGGGGAGACCAGCGCCAGCGTGTACGCGGCGAGGCCGTAGAACGCGGCGTGTCCGAGGCTCACCAGGCCCGCGTAGCCCACCAGCAGGTCGAGGCTCATCGCGAAGATCGCCATGATCAGGATGCGCGTGGCGAACTGCACGTAGTACTTCTCGGCGAACAGCGGCAGCACGAGGAGGAGCGCCGCCAGGCCGAGCACGATGGCGACGCGCGCGTGGTTGCGGGTCACTTGAGCCGGCGTCCGAAGATGCCTTCCGGCCGCCACAGCAGCACGACGGCCATCAGCACGTAGATCGACATGCCGGCGAGGTCGGGCAGGACCCGCAGGCCGCCGATCGACACCTCCGCCACCTTGCCGAACGTGTCGACGAAGCCGATCAGGAGCGCGCCGACCAGCGCGCCCTTCACCGACCCGATGCCGCCGATGACGACGACGACGAAGCACACGATCAGCACCTGGTTGCCCATGCCCGGAAACACCGAGGACACCGGCGCCGCGATCATGCCGGCGAACGCCGCGAGCGCGACGCCCAGCGCGAACACCAGGCGGTAGACGAGCTCGATGTTGATGCCGAGCGAGGCGACCATCTCGCGGTTCGAGGCGCCGGCGCGGATCGTCATCCCGATCCGGGTGCGCGCGATCAGCCAGTACATGCCGAGTGCCAGCAGGACGCACACGCCCGAGATCCACAGGCGGTACACCGGATAGGAGAGCGTTTCGGTGAGCGGGATCGACGCGGAGAGCGCCGCCGGCACCGCGACGCCGTGCACGTCGTCGCCCCAGACCACGCTGCGCAGCTCCTCGGCGATCAGGATGAGGCCGTAGGTGAGCAGTACCTGGTAGAGGTGGTCGCGCCGGTAGAGCCGGCTGATCAGCAGCCACTCGAGCAGCGCGCCGATCGCGACCGAGAGCGCGATGCCGGCGGGAATCGCGAGCCACAGGCTGCCGAGGCGCTCCGCGAGCGACCACGCGAGGTAGGCGCCGACCATGTAGAAGCTGCCGTGCGCGAGGTTGATGATCCCCATGATGCCGAAGATCAGCGTGAGGCCGCTCGCGATCAGGAACAGCAGCAGTCCGTACTGGACGCTGTTCAGCACCTGGATCGCGAGCGTTCCGAGGTCCATCGCGCGTGGGGAGCGTGAGAGCGGGAGCAACGAAAGGGCCGCCCGCGGGCGGCCCTGCCGACGTTGCGGGGGCCGGGAGGCCGGTCCCGCTCCGGTTGCCGGCGGCGGCCTCAGCCGCCCATCTTGCAGCGGTCGGCGGGCGGGTAGTCGAGCGCCGGCGTGGCCACGCCGGTCACGCGGTTCTCCTTGCCGGACACCTTGCGCAGGTACATGTCCTGCACCGGGTTGTGCGCCTTCGACAGCGTCCACTTGCCGCGCGGGCTGTCGATCGTCATCTTCTCGACGGCAGCGATGAACTCCTGCTTCTTCGACAGATCGCCGCCGACCGCCTTGGCACCCGCGACGAACAGCTGTCCGGCGTCGTAGCCCTGCACCGCGTACACGTCGGGGTCGATCTTGTACGCCTTGCGGTAGGCGTCGCGGAACGCGCGGTTGCGCGGTGTGTCGATGCCCTCGCCGTAGTGCAGCGTGGTCTCGAGGCCCTCGGCGGCGTCGCCCGTGGCCTCGAGGATGCCGTCGGTGAGGAAGCCCGCCCCGTACAGCGGGATCTTGCCCTTGAGACCGGCCGCCTGCCAGTCCTTGAGGAACTTCGCCGCGCCGCCGCCGGCGAAGAACACGTAGACCGCGTCGGGCTTGAGCGAGGCGATCTCGGTCAGCAGCGGCTGGAACTCGACGTTCGGGAACGGCAGCGTCAGCTCCTTGAGGATCTTGCCGCCGCCCTTGGTGAAGGCGTCCTTGAAGCCGGCGACGCTCTCGTCGCCGGCCGCGTACTTCCACGTCAGCGTGACGACGTTCTTGACGCCGCGCTCCGCGAGCACCTTGCCCATCGGATACGCGACCTGGCCGTTGGCGAACGAGGTGCGGAAGATGTTCGGCGCGCACAGCGGGCCGGTCGCGGCGTCGAGGCCGGCGTTGGGGATGATGTGCAGCACGCCGGTCTCGCGGGCGATCTTGACCATGCCGGCCTGCACGCCCGAGTGGACCGTCCCGACCAGCACGTCGACCTTGTCGCGGTTGACGATGCGGTTGGCGTTGTCCGCGGCCTTTGCCGGATCGGACTCGTCGTCGAGCGACACGTACTCGATCTCGCGCCCGGCGACGCGCCCGCCGGCTTCGTCGACCGCCAGCTTGAAGCCGTTGGTGATCGCGGTGCCGAGCTGGGCGAACGTGCCCGTGTACGGCAGCATCAGGCCGACCTTGATCTTCTGCTGGGCGTGAACGGGGGGCACGAAGGCCAGCGCCGCGGCGAGCGCGGCGAGCGCGGGCAGGAACCGGCGGCGCGCGGCCACGGGGCCGGTGCGTGGGGACGTCATGACGTTCTCCTCCTCAGGTTGCGGGACGCTGGCCGCCCGGCGTGGTGGCCGCTATGGTATCGCCACCTGCGCGCGCGCGCAGCTTGAATCGCTGGATCTTGCCGGTGGCGGTCTTCGGCAGATCGTCGATGAACTCGATCGAGCGGGGATACTTGTAGGGAGCGAGCTTGCGTCTTGACGTGCTGCTGCAGCGACTCGGCGAGCGCGGGGGAGCCGCTTTGCCCCGGCTTCAGCACGACGTACGCGTGCGGCTTGACCAGTCCGGCGCCGTCGGAGCGGCCGATCACCGCCGCCTCCAGCACCGCGGGGTGGGTAATCAGCGCCGCCTCGACCTCGATCGGCGAGACGTAGATGCCCGACACCTTGAGCATGTCGTCGCTGCGCCCGGCGTACACGTAGCGGCCGTCGGCGTCGATCGAGTATTTGTCGCCGCTGCGCGTCCAGCGGCCCTGGAAGGTGTCGCGGCTCTTCTCCCGGTTGTTCCAGTAGCCCATCGCCGCCGTGGGTCCGCTGATCTGCAATTCGCCCACGTCCCCCGCATCACCGGCAGGCCGTCCTCGCCGACGATGCGCAGTTCGTAGCCCGGCACCGGCATGCCGGTCGTGCCGTAGCGGACGTCGCCGGGACGATTGGACAGGTAGACGTGAAGCATCTCCGTGGAACCGAGACCGTCGAGGATCTCGACGCCGAAGTGCTCGGTGAAGCGCCGGCCGATGTCGGCGGGCAGCGCCTCGCCGGCGGACGTGCAGACGCGGATCGCCACCTGGTCGCGACGCGGCAGGTCGGGGCTCGCGAGCAGCGCCGCGAACAGCGTGGGCACGGCGCAGAACACCGTGGGACGGTGCTCGATCAGCCGGCGGAACACCGCGGCCGGCGTCGGCCGCTCGGCCATCAGGATCGCCGTCGCGCCGGTGACCAGCGGGAACGTGAGACTGTTGCCGAGGCCGTAGGCGAAGAACAGCTTGGCCGACGAGAACACGACGTCGTCTTCGCGCATGCCGAGGATCGGCTTGGCAAACAGCTCGCCGGTCGACACGAGGCTCGAGTGGACGTGCACCGTACCCTTCGGCGCGCCGGTCGAGCCCGACGAGTACAGCCAGAACGCGGCGTCGTCGCGGGTGGTGTCCGCAACGACGGCCGTCGCGTCGGCGGCGGCCATCAGCGCCGCGAGCGCGACGTGCGGCCCCGCGGTCGCCCCCCGACACGATCACGTGCGCGAGGTGCGGCAGTTTGCCGAGCAGCGGAGCGAACGCCGGCAGCAGCTCGACCGAGACGACCAGCGCGCGCGCACGGCTGTCGCGCAGCATGTACTCGTAGTCGCCGGTGGTGAGGAGCGTGTTGGCCGCGACCGGCACGATCCCCGCCTTGATCGCGCCGAGGAACACCGACGGGAAGTCGATGGTGTCGAGCAGGCACACGAGCACGCGCTGCTCCTGCGCGAGCCCGAGTCCGCGCAAGGCGTTGGCGCAGCGGTCGACGCGGCGTCCGAGTTCCGCGAACGTGTAGGTGCCCGCGTCGTCGACGTAGGCGATCTTGTCGGCCCGCCCGGCCGCGAGGTTGCGCAGGACCAGGTCCT
This sequence comes from uncultured beta proteobacterium, assembly GCA_963705175.1. Taxonomy (GTDB): domain Bacteria; phylum Pseudomonadota; class Gammaproteobacteria; order Burkholderiales; family Casimicrobiaceae; genus VBCG01. The sequence continues at coordinate 58,640 of CAVPJE010000019.1, forward strand.
GCGCGGCGTTGTAGACGCGCGGAATGTCGACCCGCGGCGCGCTCACCGGACCTCCCTCCGCGCTGACGCGCTTCGGGGCGGATTCGCCCTCGGGGCGGCCCGTCGGGCTCATGCGGGTCCCGGACGGAGGTGACACGTTCATCGCAGGTTCCTCCCGCGCGCTCCAACTCGAACCTGCCCTGCGGCAGGCGGCAGAGGACGGGCCATCCCGCGCCTCCTCCCGTGTTCGGCGAGGCGGGCCGGCGTCGCGCGCCCGTCCCCGTTGCCGCTTATTCTTTGTCGGCAATTTGGCGCATGGTCGCGCGCCTGTCAAGCACAATAGCATCATGAAGCGATTGCGGCCGGCCCGAAGCGCGATTCACGGAACAACGCCGCAGGCGAGCGGATTGCGCGTGCCATCCTGGATCTGCCGTAGAGGAGCGCGCGCTGTCCAAGATGTCGGCCTTGACGTCGATCAAGCGATTGCATTATGGTTCCATCAATAGCAATATGTTGCATTGCCGAAACGCCACCGCTACCCACCCGTGACCATCGCCCCCGCCCTGCGTACCGCCCGTTCCGCCGCATCGGCGCCCGCACGCCACCCGGCGGCGATGACCCGGCGTTCCTCGCGAACCTGGGCCGCGCCGTCCGCGAGGCACGCGAGCGGCAGGGCATGGCGCGCAAGGCGTTGTGCCACGCGGCCGGGATTTCCGAGCGCTACCTCGCGCAGCTCGAGGCCGGCGACGGCAACGCCTCGATCCTGCTCCTGCGCAGCGTCGCGGCGCGTTGCGGATGTCCCTCACCGAGCTCCTCGGCGAGCGTGACTCGAGCGTCGAGCGCCGCCTGGTCCGGCGCTTCCTGGAAGGGCTGCCCGAGCACCGGCTCGAGGACGTGCTGTTCCGCCTGATGCGCGAGTTCGGGCACGAGGAAGCCGCGCGCAAGCGCCGCATCGCGCTGCTCGGCCTGCGCGGCGCCGGCAAGACCACGCTCGGCGGCGCGCTCGCCCGCGAGCTCGGTTGCCGTTTCGTCGAGCTGGACCGCGAGATCGAGCGCGAGGCGGGCATCGGCCTGCCCGAGGTGTTCCTGCTCTACGGACAGGCCGGGTACCGGCGCATCGAGCGGCGCTGCCTCGACCGCCTGCTCGAAGCCGCCGATCCGCTGGTCGTCACGGTCGGCGGCGGCATCGTCTCCGAGCCCGAGACCTACAACGCCCTGCTGCTCTCGTGCTACACGGTGTGGATCCGGGCGACGCCCGACGAGCACATGGCGCGGGTCGTCGAGCAGGGCGACCTGCGGCCGATGCAGGGCAATGCCGAGGCGATGGCGGACCTGAAGCGCATCCTCGCCGCGCGCGAGCCGCTCTATCGAAAGGCCGACGCGACGCTCGACACCTCGGGCGAGACCCCGCCGTCGAGCCTTGCGCGCCTGCGGCAGCTCGTCCACCCGTGACCGATCAAGGAGACCCCCATGGCTGAGGCGGCCGACGCCGTGGCGACCGCGCGCGCGGCGACCATGGTGACCTACGACGCGCATCCCGATACGTACGCGCACTGGAAGCTCGCGTTCAACGGCCCGGTCGCGACGCTCGTCCTCGGCATCGACGAGGACCGCGGCATCGCGCCCGGCTACAAGCTCAAGCTGAACAGCTACGACCTGGGCGTCGACATCGAGCTCCACGACGCGCTGCAACGGCTCCGCTTCGAGCACCCCGAGGTGCGCAGCGTCATCGTGACGAGCGCGCGCGACCGGATCTTCTGCTCCGGCGCCAACATCTTCATGCTCGGCCTCTCGTCGCACGCCTGGAAGGTGAACTTCTGCAAGTTCACCAACGAGACCCGCAACGGCATCGAGGACGCCTCGGCGAACTCCGGCCTCAAGTTCGTCGCCGCCTGCAACGGCACCACCGCCGGCGGCGGCTACGAGCTGGCACTCGCCTGCGACGAGATCTGGCTGGTCGACGACCGCAGCTCGGCGGTGAGCCTGCCCGAGGTGCCGCTGCTGGGCGTGCTGCCAGGGACCGGCGGCCTGACGCGCGTCACCGACAAGCGCCGCGTGCGCCGTGACCATGCCGACGTCTTCTGCACGCTGACCGAGGGCGTGCGCGCAGCACGCGCGCTGGAGTGGCGGCTGATCGACGGACACGCGAAGCCGCAGGCGTTCGCCGCGACCGTCCGCCAGCGCGCGCAGGAGCTCGCCGCGCTGTCCGACCGCCCGCAGGGGGCGCGCGGCGTGGCCTTGACGCCGCTCGCGCGCAGGATCGACGACGCGGGCTACCACTACGAGCACGTCGACGTGCGCTTCGACCGAGCACTGCGCGCGGCGACGATCACCGTGCGCGCGCCCGCAGCAGGCGCCGGCGGCGACGGTGGAGGCGATCGAGGCCGCCGGCGCGTCGTGGTGGCCGCTCGCGATGGCGCGCGAGCTCGACGACGCGATCCTCCTCCTGCGCACCAACGAGCTCGACGCTCGGCACGTGGATCCTCAAGACCGAGGGGGAGGCCGCGCACGTCCTCGCCGCCGATGCCGCGCTGGCCGCGCATCGCGGACACTGGTTCGTGCGCGAGACGATCGGCATGCTGCGCCGCACGCTCGCGCGCCTCGACGTCAGCTCGCGCTCGATCTTCGCGCTCATCGAGCCCGGGTCGTGCTTCGCCGGCACGCTCTTCGAGCTGGCGCTCGCCGCCGACCGCAGCTACATGCTGGCGGCGAGCGCCGACGCCCTGCCGCCGACGGTCGCGCTCTCCGCGCACGCACTCGACGCCTATCCGACGGTCAACGGGCGCACCCGCCTCGCGGTGCGCTTCGGCGACGACCCGGCGGCGCTCGCGCGGTGCCGCGCAGCGGCCGGCCGCGCGCTGTCCGCCGGCGCGGCGCTCGACCTCGGCCTCGTCACCTTCGCGCCCGACGACCTCGACTGGGACGACGAGGTGCGCATCGCGCTGGAGGAGCGCGCGAGCCTCTCGCCCGACGCGCTCTCCGGCATGGAGGCGAACCTGCGCTTCCCGGGCGCGGAGACGATGGCGTCGCGCATCTTCGGGCGGCTGTCGGCGTGGCAGAACTGGATCTTCATCCGGCCCAACGCCGTCGGCGAGTCTGGCGCGCTCAAGGTGTTCGGCACCGGGCGCAAGGCATCCTTCAACCGGGACCGCGTGTGACGCGTCCCACGGAGACCCCATGAGCATCGACTACGGCGCGCGCATTCCCAACAACGTCGACCTGGCGGGCAATCGCACGCTGCAGCGCGCGCTCGAGCACTGGCAGCCCGAGTACCAGGCGTGGTGGGCCGAGATGGGCCCGGAGGGCTCGCGCGACTTCGACGTCTACCTGCGCACCGCGGTGTCGGTGGACGCGAAGGGTTGGGCGAACTTCGGCTACGTCAAGATGCCCGACTACCGCTGGGGCATCTTCCTCGCCGCGCCCGAGCCCGACCGGAAGGTCAACTTCGGCGCGCACAAGGGCGAGCCGGCCTGGCAGGAGGTGCCCGGCGAGCACCGCGCGAACCTGCGCCGCCTGATCGTCACGCAAGGGGACACGGAGCCCGCGTCGGTCGAGCAGCAGCGCCACCTCGGGCTCACCGCGCCGTCGCTCTACGACCTGCGCAACCTGTTCCAGGTGAACGTCGAGGAAGGCCGCCATCTCTGGGCGATGGTGTACCTGCTGCACGCCCACTTCGGCCGCGACGGACGCGAGGAGGCGGAAGCGCTGCTCGCGCGCCGCTCGGGCGACGCCGACAACCCGCGCATCCTCGGCGCGTTCAACGAGAAGACGCCGGACTGGCTCGCGTTCTTCATGTTCACGTTCTTCACCGACCGCGACGGCAAGTACCAGCTCGCCGCGCTCGCCGAGTCGGGCTTCGACCCCCTCTCGCGCACCTGCCGGTTCATGCTCACGGAAGAGGCGCACCACATGTTCGTCGGCGAGTCGGGCGTGGGCCGCGTGATCCAGCGCACCGCGGAGGCGATGGTGCGCGAGCGCACCGACGAGCCGGCGCGCATCCGCGCGCTCGGCCTGATCGACCTGCCGACGATCCAGCGCTACCTCAACTTCCACTTCTCGGTGACGATGGACCTGTTCGGCGCCGACGTGTCGTCGAACGCCGCGACGTTCTATGCGGAAGGCCTCAAGGGCCGCTTCGACGAGGCGAAGATCGCCGACGACCACGTGCTCGCCGGCACGAGCTATCCGGTGCTCGAGGTGCGCGACGACGCGCTGGTCACGATCGAGGCGCCGGCGCTCAACGCACTGAACGAGAAGCTGCGCGACGACTACATCCGCGACGCCGCCGCCGGCGTCCTGCGCTGGAACCGGATCCTCGAGAAGCAGGGGGTGACGGCGCGCCTCGCGGTGCCGCACAAGGCGTTCAATCGCCGCATCGGGCCGCTCGCCGCCGCGCGCATCGACCCGGCCGGACGCGTGGTGTCGGAGGCGGAGTGGAACGCACGGTCGACCAGTGGCTGCCGAGCGCATCCGACCGCGCCTACGTCGCCTCGCTGATGGGCCGGGTGACGGAGCCGGGGCGCTTCGCGAACTGGATCGCGCCGCCGGCGCGCGGCATCGACAACCAGCCGGTCGAGTTCGAGTACGTGCGCTTCAACTGACGCGCCGGGGCGCGACGACATGCCGATGGACCGCCCGGCCGCTTCCGGCGAGACGATGCGCCAGCACCTGATCGACCCGGAGATCTGCATTCGCTGCAACACCTGCGAGGAGTCGTGCCCGAAAGGTGCGGTGACGCACGACGCACGCAACTACGTCGTCGACCCGGCCAGGTGCGAAGGCTGCAACGACTGCCTCGCACCCTGCCCGACCGGCGCGATCGACAACTGGCGCAACGTGCCGCGCGAGCGACCGTTCACGCTCGACGAGCAGTTCGCGTGGGACACGCTGCCCGTCCGCAACGGCGCCGCCGACCCGGGTGGCGTGGAGCTCCCCGCCGAGGTCGCGGCCATCGCGGCCGTGGCGACGGCCGGCCAAGGGGGCGCGGTGCCGCCGCCCTGGTCCGCCGCCCACCCCTACGTCAACCTGTACACGGCGCAGCACCCGGCGCTCGCCACCGTCAGCGGCAACTTCCGCCTGACCGACGCGGGCGCGTCGGCGGACGTGCGCCACATCGTCCTCGACTTCGGCGCGACCGCCTTCCCGGTGCTCGAGGGCCAGACGATCGGCGTGCTGCCGCCGGGCCTCGACGCCGACGGCAAGCCCCACCACGTCCGCCTCTATTCGGTGGCGAGCCCGCGGGACGGCGAGCGCCCCCGCTACAACAACCTCGCGCTCACGGTGAAGCGGGTCACCGCGGACCACGACGGCCGCCCGGTGCGGGGCGTCGCGTCGAACTACCTGTGCGACCTCGCGAAGGGGAACCGCGTGACGGTCGTCGGGCCGTTCGGCGCATCGTTCCTGATGCCCAACCACCCGGGCTCGTCGCTGCTCATGGTGTGTACGGGCACCGGCTCGGCGCCGATGCGCGCGATGACCGAGCGCCGCCGGCGCCGCCGCGCGCTCGGCGAGGGCGGTCGGCTGATGCTGTTCTTCGGCGCACGCGCACCCGGGGAACTGCCCTACTTCGGACCGCTTTCGAAGCTGCCTGCCGAATTCATCGACATCAACCTCGCCTTCTCGCGCGACCCCGACCGGCCGCGGCACTACGTGCAGGACCTGATCCGCACGCGCGGCGCCGACGTGGTGCGCATGCTCGACGACACCGAGTGCCACGTGTACGTGTGCGGGCTGAAGGCGATGGAAGCGGGCGTCGATGCCGCGTTCGCGGACGCCTGCCGGCAACACGGCCGCGACTGGAACGCGCTCGTGCCGCTGCTCAGGGCCTCCGGCCGCTACCACGTCGAGACGTACTGAGCGGCGGCGCACCGTCACGAACGCGCGTGCGCGGCTATAATCGCCAGCAAGAGCACTCGCCGCCCATGAGAGACTTCTTCGGCGAACCCGGAGCCCCGTCGTTCGACGACCCGCTCGGCATGCTGCGCGCGTGCCACGGCCGGATCGAGCGGCAACTGGTGACGCTCGGGCGCCTCGTGCGCCACCTGCCCGAGCACGGCGCGGACGCCGACGCGCGCGCCGCGGCCGCCGCGATCCTGCGCTACTTCGACACCGCCGCGCCGAACCATCACGCGGACGAGGAGGCGAGCGTATTCCCGCGCCTCCTCGCGCGCGCGCCCGACGCGCGCGAGCTGATCGCGCGCCTCGAGCGCGACCATCACGAGACGTTCGCGCCGCTGTGGCTCAAGCTGCGGCCGCTCCTCGCCGGCATCGCCGGCGGACAGCGCGCCAATCTGCCGCCCGCGCTCGTCCGCGCCGCGGAAGTCGCCTACGCCGAGCACATCGCCGTCGAGAACGACGTCCTGCTGCCGATGTGCGCCGACGTGCTGTCGCCGGAGGAGCTCGACGCCATCGGCGCCGAGATGGCCGCCCGGCGCGGCACGCGCTGGCGGCCGTCACGCGCTCCGGTCGGCACCGTCGCGCCGGACTGACGCGGAATCTCGACTGCGTCCCGCGAAGGTCGCGGGTCAGATCACCTTCGAGTACTTCGCCCGCTCCGCGACTTCGCGCAGGTGGCGGTCGAACAGCATGGCCGCGCTGCGCACCAGGAGCCGCCCACGCGGCGTCACGCGTATCGCCTCCGGCGTGATCTCGACCAGTCCGTCCGCGGCGAGCGGCGCGAGTGCCGCGAGCTCCGGCGCGAAGCGCTCCTCGAAGCGGAAGCCGTGCCGCGCGCCGAACGCGCGGGGCGACAGCTCGAAGTCGCACATCAGCCGCGCGATCGCGTCGCGGCGCACGAGGTCGTCGTCGGTCAGCTGGTAGCCGCGCTTCACCGGCAGGATGCCGCGGTCGAGCCGCTCGTAGTACTCGTCCAGCGTCTTCACATTGGCGGCGTAGGTGCGGCCGACCTTGCCGATCGCCGAGATGCCGAACGCGACGAGGTCGCATTCCGGGCGCGTGGTGTAGCCCTGGAAGTTGCGGTGCAGCCGGCCTTCGACCTGCGCGCGCGCGAGCTCGTCGTCCGGCTTGGCGAAGTGGTCCATGCCGATGTAGACGTAGCCCGCGGCGCCGAGCTTCTCGATCGCGAGCGCGAGGATCGCGAGCTTGGTCTCCGGCGACGGCAGCTCGGCATCGAGGATGCGGCGCTGCGGCTTGAACAGGTGCGGCAGGTGCGCGTAGTTGTAGAGCGCGATGCGGTCGGGCGAGGCGTCGATCACCTTGTCGAGCGTCGCCGAGAAGCCCGGCAGCGTCTGCCGCGGCAGCCCGTAGATCAGGTCGGTGTTGACCGAGACGAAGCCGTTGGCGCGCGCGGCGTCGATGACGACGCGCGTCTCGGCCTCGCTCTGGACGCGGTTCACCGCCTTCTGCACGTCCGGGTCGAAGTCCTGCACGCCGACCGATATGCGGTTGAACCCCAGCCCCGCCAGGAACGCCACCGTCCCGGCGTCGACCTTGCGCGGATCGACCTCGATCGAGATCTCGGCGTCCGGCTGGATCGCGAAGCCCTGGCGCAGGTGCGCCATCAGGTCCGCCATCTCGTCCCGGGCGAGGAACGTGGGTGTGCCGCCGCCGAGGTGCAGCTGGACGACCGGCCTGGGTCCCTCGAGCAACGACGACACGATGCCGATCTCGCGGGCCAGGTAGCGGATGTACTTGGCGCTGCGGCCGTGGTCCTTGGTGATGACCTTGTTGCAGCCGCAGTAGAAGCAGAGCGTGTTGCAGAACGGAATGTGCACGTACACCGACAACGGGTCGTCGGGGCGCTCGTGGTTGCGGGTGACGAGCGCGTTCACGTAGTCGGCCGGGCCGAAGCCGTCGTGAAACCGATCCGCCGTCGGGTACGACGTGTAGCGGGGGCCGAACTGGTCGTACTTGCGGATCAGGTCGGCGTCGAAGGCGAGCCGTGAGGCGGAATCGGTCATGGTCACGGGACAGGTTACAGGAATCGTTGCCGGATTCTCGTCATCGCCCGCCGACGGTGCCTTGACGGAGGTCAACGGGCCGGTTCCGCGGCGTCGCTCGCCACGGACCCGAAGACCGTGACGTCGTCGGGGGATCGTCGCCGTTCAGCATGCGCTCTTCAGCGCGACCGCGCGCGCGTAGAGCGCGTCGCGCGGCTGCCCGGTGGCGGCCGCCGCGATGCGGGCCGCGGCCGCGGGCGGGACTTCGCGCACCAGCGCGCGCAACCACGTGTCGAGGTCCTGCGGCAGCGCATGCGCGGCGTCGACCCGGGGCGGCGGCAGGTCGACGATCAGCACGAACTCGCCGCGCTCGCGATTCGGGTCGGCCGCGAACCACTCGTCCGCACGCCCGAGATCGATCCGCGCGATTTCCTCGAACCGCTTGGTGATCTCGCGGGCGACGACGAGCTTGCGCGCGGGATCGAGCGCCTGCGCGAGCACCGCGACCGTCTCGCGAACGCGATGCGGTGCCTCGAAGAACACCAGCGCGACCGGCAGCATCCCGAGGGCGTCGAGGAGCTCGCGACGTGCCTTGGCCTGCGCGGGAATGAAGCCGACGAACACGAACCGCTCCGCGTCGAGCCCGGCGGCCGACACGGCCGCCGCGAGCGCCGACGGCCCGGGCACGGGAATCACCGGCCGCCCGGCTCACGGGCCGCACGCACGACGCGCGCACCGGGATCGCTGATCGCCGGCGTCCCCGCATCGGACACGAGCGCCACGCTGCGGCCGTCGTCGAGCGCGGCGAGCACCTGCGCCGTGCGGGCCGCTTCGTTGTGCGCGTGCAGCGCGACAGGTCGCGTCGCCACGCCGATGTGCGCAAGCAACGTCGCGGTGACGCGCGTGTCCTCGGCGTAGATGCGGTCGACCTCGCTCAGCACGTCCCGCGCGCGTATCGTCAGGTCGCGCAGGTTCCCGAGCGGCGTGGCCACCACATATAATGCCCCCGGCTCCACGCTTGGGCGCGGGACGTCCGCCCTGTCCGCCGCTCGATCTTCCCTCACCCGCCCCGGCCCCCCGATGCGATCGTCACACGCCCCGCGCTCCCCGGCCGCAGCGATCGCCTCGATCGCGATGGTCCTGGCGAGCGCATTGTGCGCGGCAGCATGCACCACGACAAGCGCGGTGAAGGCCCCGGTGACGGCCGCTGCAGCGCCGGCGCCTGCAGCCACGCCTGCGCCGTCGGCTGCACCGGCACCGATACCGGTTCCGACTGAACCGGCACCGGCCGTCGCGCACGCGCCGGCGGCGGCCAGTGCCCTCGCGTCCGCTCCAGCGCCCGTACCTGCACCTGCATCTGCAGCCGCGCCCGCGTCGGCGCCGGTTCCCGCGCCGACGCCCGGGCGCAGTGGCGTGGACATCGCGCTGGTGCTGCCGCTCGATTCGCCCGACTACGCTCGCGCCGCCACGGCGGTGCGCGACGGCTTCCTGGCCGCGGCCCAAGCCGCGAACGCGGCCGATCGCTGCCGCGTGATCGCCCACGACGACAAGGGTGTCCTCGGCGCGTTCGAGGCCGCGAAGGCGCTCGGCGCGTCCGTGGTCGTGGGACCGCTGGTTCGCGACGACCTGCGACGGCTGGCCGAGTCGCGCGACGCCCTGCCGCTGACACTGGCGCTGAATCAGCTCGACGACGCCGCGGTGCTGCCGCCCCACGTCTACACGCTCGCCCTCTCCGTCGAGGGCGACGCGCGCGCGCTCGCGCGCCGCATGCGCGACGGCGGCGCGACGACCGTCGTGGTGATCGGCGACGACTCGCCGATCTCGCGCCGCTTCGCCGCCGCGTTCCATGGCGAGTGGCTGCTGGCCGGCGGCGGGCCCACCGAGTCGATCCGGTTCGATGCGCGGCCCGCCGGGCTGACCGCGCTGCGCGCCACACTGTCGAAGTCGAACGCCAGCGCTGCGGTCCTGGCGCTGGACGGCCCGGACGCCGCGGTCGCGCGGAGCTTCGCCCTGCGTATCCCGGTCTACGCCATTTCGCTCGTCAACCAGCCGCACGAGCCGGCCGCGATGGCGGACCTCGAGGGCGTGCGTTTCATCGACGTCCCCTGGCTCGTGACCCCGGACGTGCCGACGCTTGCGAAGCTCCCGCGGCGGGACACCGGCAACGTGCTGCTCGACCGCCTCTACGCGCTCGGGCTCGACGCGTTCGAGGTCGCGCGTGCGTTCGTCCGTGGCGTGCCGGAGCGCCTCGAGATCGCCGGCGCGACCGGCCAGCTCACGCTCGCCGAGGGCCGCCACTTCGTCCGCGACGGCGTGCTGGCGGAGTTCCGGCGCGGGCAGGTCGTGCCTGCCGATGCCCCCCGCTGACCGGGCCGCGCGAGCGCAAGCCGGCGCACGGGCCGAGGAGCTGGCCGCGCGGTTCCTCGTGGGACACGGGCTCGCGATCGTCGCGCGCAACGTCCGCAGCCGCCTGGGCGAGATCGACATCGTCGCGCGCGAGGGCGACACGCTCGTGTTCGTCGAGGTGCGCCTGCGACGCCGGCGCGACTTCGGCGGGGCCGCGGAGAGCATCACCGCGTCCAAGCGTGCGCGGATCCGGGCGGCCGCCGAGCTCTACCTCGCGCGGCTGCCGCGCGTTCCCGCGTGCCGCATCGATGCCCTGCTCCTCGACGCCCTCGACCCCGCCCGCATCGACTGGGTGAAGGACATCGGCGACTGAGGACTTTACCGCGCCGGTCTGGACTGAACATACAAGCGAGGCGGCCGCAGGCCAGGCCCGAAGGGTGCGTCGCCGAGCGAGGGAGGTCGGCCGAGGCGTCGCCGTTTCGGCCTGATGCATCGTGTACAACGAGGCCGACGGCTGAACGAGGCCGCCGAATGAGCGCCTGCTAGAATCCGCGCGCATGGATCACGAGTCCCGCATCCTCGCGCACTTCGCCGCGAGCGCACGCCTGAAGCAGGACGCCGCGCCGCTGCTCGCGCCGGCGATCGCGCGCGCCGCCGGCATCGTCACCACGTGCCTGTTCGCCGACGGCAGGGTGCTCGCGTGCGGCAACGGCGGTTCGGCCGGCGACGCGCAGCACTTCGCGGCCGAGATGGTCGGCCGCTTCGAGCGCGAGCGGCCGGAGCTCCCGGCGATCGCGCTCACCACCGACAGCTCGATCCTGACCGCGATCGCCAACGACTACTCGTTCGAGCAGGTGTTCGCGAAGCAGGTGCGGGCGCTCGGGCGCAAGGGCGACGTGCTGCTGGCGATCTCGACGTCCGGGAACTCCGGCAACGTCGTCGCGGCGATCGACGCCGCGCGCGAGCGCGAGATGGTCGTCGTCGCCCTGACGGGCCGTGGCGGCGGGCGCATCGGCGAACTCCTCGGCGACGACGATGTCCACATCTGCGTCCCCCACGACCGGACGGCGCGCATCCAGGAGGTGCACCTGCTCGTCATCCACTGCCTGTGCGACGCGATCGACCGCACGCTGCTCGGCGACGAAGCCTGAACTCGAGGAGTGACGATGAAACGTTGCCTGATGATCGGGGCCGCCGTGCTCGCGCTCGCGACACAGCTTTCGGGCTGCCTGCCCCTGGTCGCGGCCGGCGCCGCCAGCGTGGCGCTGGTCGCCACCGACCGCCGCTCAGCCGGCGCCCAGCTCGACGATGCCGCCATCGAAGGCCGGATCTCGGGCGAGGCGGACAGCCGGTTCGGGGACAAGGCGCACGTCTCGGTGACGAGCTACAACGGCATCGTGCTGCTCACCGGCGAGGTCCCGGACGAGGCCGCGCGGGACGCCATGGCGACGCTGGCGCGCAGTACCGACCGCGTCCGCGGCGTGCAGAACGAGCTGCAGGTGGCGCCGCCCGCCGGGCTCACCGAGCGCACCAACGACACGTACCTCACGTCGGTGGTCAAGACGCGCTTCCTCGAGGCCAACGACAAGTTCTCGGCGACGCACGTCAAGGTCGTGACCGACCGGAAGGTCGTGTACCTGATGGGGATCGTCAAGCGCGCCGAGGCCGACGCGGCGGCGGCGATCGCGGCGTCGACCAAGGGCGTGGCGCGCGTCGTCAAGGTCTTCGAGTATCTCGACTGATGGCCGGCGATCCGTTGCCGGCTCCGCGGTATCCCGGCAAGATCGCCACGAGCGCCACGGCCGCTCGCGCGCATCGCCGCGCTGCCGCGGCCGCTCGTCTTCACCAACGGCGTGTTCGACATCCTGCACCGCGGCCACTGTCACTACCTCGAGCAGGCGCGGGGCCTCGGTGCGTCGCTCGTCGTGGCGGTGAACTCGGATGCGTCGGCGCGCCGGCTCGGCAAGGGCGACGATCGCCCGCACAATGCGCACGACGACCGCATGGCCGTGATCGCGGGCCTTGCCGCCGTCGATCTGGTCGTGCCGTTCGATGCCGACACGCCACGCGACCTGATCCTGGCGTGCCGCCCGGACGTGCTCGTCAAGGGCGGCGACTACACCGCCGACACCACCGCGGGAGCGGCCGAGACGATCGCGCGCGGCGGGCGCTTCGTCGCGATCCCGCTCGCTGCCCGGCCGCTCGACGACGAGCCTCGTCGACCGCATCCGCGGCCGGGCAGGCGCGCGTTGAGCGTCGCGCTCCTCGTCCTTCCCGACTTCCTGCTGATCGCGTTCGGCGCCTGCTCGCGCGCCGCGCCCGCTTCGACGCCGGTTTCTGGTCCGGCGTCGAGCGCCTCGTCTACTTCGTGCTGTTTCCCGCACTCCTGTTCCGCGCGCTCGCCAGCGCGCCGCTCGCGTTCACGGACGCGCTGCCCTTCGTCGCCACCGGCGTCGCCTTCACCCTCGGCGGGATCGCGCTCTCGGCGCTCGGGAAGCCGCTGTGCCGGCTGCCCCGCGACGTCTTTGCCGCCTGCTTCCAGTGCGGCTTCCGCTTCAACACCTACATCGCGATCGCCATCGCCGGGCGCGTCGCCGGCGAGGCCGGGCTCGCGCGGCTCGCACTCCTGATCGGCGTGCTGGTGCCGCTCGTCAACGTTGCCGCCGTCGCCGTGCTCGCACGCGGGCGCGCGACGCACATCGGACGCGAGCTCGCGCGAAACCCGCTGGTGCTCGCCTGCGCCGCGGGCCTCGCGTGGAACGCGCTCGCGCTGCCGCGGCCCGCCGTGGCGATGCGCGTCGTCGAGCTGCTCGCCGCCGCCGCCCTTCCGCTCGGCCTGCTCGCGGTGGGCGCGGGCCTGCGCGTGCGGGGCACCGACCTGCCACCTCGCGCGATCGCGTGGTGGAACGGCGTCAAGCTCGTCGCGCTGCCCGCCCTTGCGCTCGCATTCGCCCGCCTGTTCGGGCTGAACGCCATGGAAACGACGATCGCCGTGGCGATGGCGGCCGTGCCGACCGCCACGTCCGCCTACGTGCTCGCGGTGCAGATGGGGGCTCCCGGCGCACCGGTCGCGCTCCTGATCTCGACCGGCACGATCGGTGCGGCGGTCACGCTGCCGCTATGGCTCGCGCTCGTCGCGTGAAACGCGATCGAGCCAAGTCGCGCCGCGAACCCCGGCCCGGCGACCGCGCGTACGCGGACGGTCAGCGCCCGTGGCGCCTCAGGAAGTCGGCGACGATGCCCTGCTGGGAGCGGTCGATCGCAGCGTCCAGCGAGCGATCGGCCGGGTCGAACTGCTTCGCCTTGCGGAAGGCGTTGATCGCATCCTGGTGCAGTCCCTGTGCCTGCGACGCCTCGCCGAGGCACCGCCAGGCGTCGGCGTTGGCGAGTTCGAGCTCGGTCCACGCCCGGCACAGCTCGGCCGCGCGTCGATAGTTGCCCGAGCGCAGCAACCTCGGCCCTTCGCTCTTCAGCGCGGCCACGCGCGCCTTGCGCTCCGCGAACTGCGCGTCGAGGTCCGCATCGATGGGTGCCCCCGGCGGCGGCCCCGTCACCGGCGCACCGGCGGCACCCAGGCTCGGCACGCCGATCGAAGGCATCGCCGGCAGGCTGATGCCGCCGATCGTGCCGCCGTCGGCGGTGAGGCTGCCCTTGATCTGCTCGGCGCTCGGCAGCGCGTCCGCGACGGTCGCGCGCGCCCAGTCGATCGAGTCCGCCATCGGCTGGTGCCACGCCACGCCGTAGAGCCACAGCATCGCCGCAAGACCGCAGGCCCCAGTGGCCGCCTTGATCACGCCCGGCGGTCCATGCGTCACGAGGACGTCCTGCGCGAAGTCCCAGTCGGTTTCCTGATTCTGCGTGAGCTTCTCGTAGGCCACCGCGACCAGCACCGGCGCGAGCAGCGGGAAGCCGCATGCCATGCCCTCCCACCAGACCCGGAAGGCGCGGCGCAGTGCGGCCTTGAGCTGCGCCTGCGTGTCGCGGCGGGCGTAGGCGTCGGAAATCGCGAACTGCAGATAGATGCCGAACAGCCACTTGCCGGGGGTCGAGCCGAGCGCCGCCATCAGGAGCGCCTCCACGGGGATCCACGTCGCCGTGATCATCACCGGCGCGAACAGCGGGTGCCCCAGCGCGAAACCCACGGCGTCGGAGATGACGTGCATGCCGCGCAGCTCGGACAGCAGCAGCGCGAGCGACAGCCCCCAGATCGCATAGTCGAAGAGCCGCGCGACGAGCCTGGGCCACGGCCGCGGCTCGCTCGTGCGGCCGGACTTGGCGCGCTCCAGCTCCGCCATGCGCAGCTGGAAGATCCAGCTCGCATCCTCCTGCGGCTGGTTGGTGCCCATGAACACGCTCTTCTCGCGCCGCCAGTTCAGGATCGCGAGATCGGTCTGCGGCTGCAACGCGGAGCCGTCCGGCACCGCGCGTCGGCGCACATAGATGACACCGTGCACGATGCCGTACACCACCGCGAGCGCGGTCAGCACCAGCGTCGCCCAGACCAGCACCTGCTGCGCCACGGAGACGGTATCGGCGGGCGTCACGAAGGTGATCGCCGCGGCGATGAACGCACCGAACAGGACGCACAGCGCCAGCGTGACCACCGGCGAGCGCCCGAACGTCGCGACCCGCTCGGTGAGCCCCGGATGGTGCATGCGTGCGCGCTCCTGCTCGGGCAGGTCGACGAGCGCCGGGTCCATCTCGGCATCGAGCGAGGCTTCGAGAGCGCGGACGGGCTCCGCGTCGGCGGTGGCCTCGCGCACGTCGGTCTGCTCGCCGGTCTCGGCCACGGCATGGCGAACCACGTGGTCGACCTTCTGTTCGGTCGTCCCGGCCGAGACTGCGAGCTCCTGGTCGTAGCGTCGCCGCCGGTCGGTATCGCTCAGTATCCGGCTGGCGTGGTTGATGAAGCGCAGCGCCTCCTCGACGTTGCCGTGTCCGTCGCGGGTCTTCGTGTAGTACTTCCGGATGAGGCGGCGCAGGCTGGCCCGCACGTCCTCGTCGGAGGCCGTGGGACTGATGCCGAGTGCTTCGTACAGCGTAGCCTTCATGCGTCGGCTGGTTGCCCGAATCGGCCAATACTATGCCAATGGAATGGCATCGGGAACGGACTTTGGTCGGATGGTAGACAGCAAGAAGCGCACCATGCGCGGCCGGGCGGCGTCGGACGCCCCGACGAAGGCCTGCCGGATGGGGTCGCCGGTCGGCACAGGCATCGGGTCGACCGCCCGGGCACCGCCCGCCCGGCCGCCCCGCTTGACCGTTTTCGCCCTCGACGTTCGTGGAGCGGCATGCGGCCGGGGTCCGTTGCCGCAGGGTGGTGGGCCACAGAGGGCCCGTGCCGCCCCGGACCGGCGCGGGCCCGTCACCGGGGCAGGTCGGCAAGGCGGCGCGGAAAGGCTGGCCCCGCCGCCGACAGCCGCTACGCGCCCTTGCGGGAGTCGCGCGCGGCCAGCTTTTCCTTGATGCGCGCCGACTTGCCGGAACGTCCGCGCAGGTAGTACAGCTTGGCGCGGCGCACGGCGCCCTTGCGCTTGATCTCGACCGAGGCGATCAGCGGCGAATAGGTCTGGAACGTGCGCTCCACCCCCTCGCCGCTCGAGATCTTGCGCACGGTGAACGACGAGTTCAGTCCGCGGTTGCGCTTGGCGATGACGACGCCCTCGTAGGCCTGGACGCGCTTGCGCTCGCCTTCGACGACGTTGACGTTGACGATCACGGTGTCGCCGGGCGCGAAGTCCGGCACCGTCTTGCCGAGGCGTGCGATCTCCTCGCGCTCCAGCGTCTCGATGATGTTCATGCGTTGCTCCTTTCGTGGGCCCGTGGCCCGTTGGCACGGCCTTCGTCGGCCGGTCTTCGCGCGCAGCGCAGGGCGCCCCCTGATGCGCGCGTCCTCTTGTTCAGTCCGTGCGGCTACCGCCTTCCGCCACCGGGGCCGCACGAGCCCCCGGGTCGGGTCCCTCGCGCTCGATCTCCGCGAGGAGCTTCGTTTCTTCCGCCGTCACCTTCCTCCCGGTCAGGAGGTCGGGACGGCGCGCCCGCGTCCGCGCCAGCGACGCCTTGAGCCGCCAGCGCCGGATTTCGGCGTGGTGCCCGGACATCAGCACGTCCGGCACGCGCCCGCCGGCGTAAATCTCCGGCCGAGTGTAGTGCGGGCAATCCAGCAACCCTTCCGCGAACGACTCCTGCTCGGCCGATGCGGCGTCGTTCAGCGCCCCCGGCAGCTGCCGCACGACGGCGTCGATCAGCATCAGCGACGGCAGCTCGCCGCCGGACACGACGAAGTCGCCGATCGCGATCTCCTCGTCGACTTCGCGCGCGATCAATCGCTCGTCGATCCCCTCGTAACGCCCGGCGACCAGCACATAGCCGGCCTCGCGCGCCGCCGCGAGTTCCGCCACGCGCCGATGCGTCAGCGGACGCCCGGCAGGCGACAGGTGGATCGTCCGCGTGCCGGCGACGCCTGCTTCCCGCTGCGCCGCGCGGGCCGCCGCGAGCGCCTTCTCGAGCGGCTCCGCCATCATCACCATCCCCGGCCCGCCGCCGTACGGCCGGTCGTCGATCGTGCGGTAGCTGTCGGTCGCAAAGTCGCGCGGATTCCACGCCCCCAGCGACCACAGCCCCCGCTCCCTCGCTCGTCCGGTCACGCCGAACGCGGCGGCGTGGAGGACGAGTTCCGGAAAGATCGTGACGACGTCGAAGCGCATCGTCCGCCCGCGCCGCTAGTAATCCAGGCCCCAGTCGACCTCGACCCGGCCGGCCTCGCGATCGACCGCGTCGACGAGCGCGGCAACGAACGGCACGAGCCGCACCGCACCGCCTTCCGCCGCGACGCGCATGACCGGGTGCGCACCGAACGAGTCCACCGCCTCCACCTTCCCGAGCGTCTCGCCGCGACGGTTCACGACCATCATCCCGACCAGATCGCCCACGTACATCTCGTCGTCACGAAGCGGCGGCAACGCATCGCGCGGCACCGCGACCAGCGACCCCTTCAGCACCGCCGCGGCCTCGCGCGTGTCGATGCCCGCGAGCTTCGCCACCACCGTATCGGCGTGGACCCGGGCGGATTCGACCGGCCACGCCTTGCCTTCGAGACCTTCGCGCGGCACGAGCCACCACGTGGGATAGTCGGCCAGCGCGTCCGTCGCCGCCGTGAACGGGGCGACCTTGACCCAGCCGCGCACGCCGTAGGGACCCATGACGCGGCCCATCACGACGCGGCGGCCGCAGGAAGCGGCGTTCAGGCCGCGGCCGGCGCCGCCGCGCCCGGCGCCGGCGCGCGCTTGACGAGCATCGCGACGGTGTCCGAGAGCTTCGCGCCGCGTTGTTGCCAATAGGCGATGCGGTCGTGGACGAGGCGCAAGCCTTCCTCCTTTTCGCCGGCGATCGGGTTGTAGAACCCGACGCGCTCGATGAAGCGACCGTCGCGACGGTTGCGCGAATCGGCGACGACGATGTTGTAGAAGGGGCGCTTCTTGGCGCCGCCACGGGCAAGGCGGATGACGACCATGGGAATGGTTCCCGGTGAGCGGAAAAAAGACGCTGATTATAAGGGGAAAATGGCCCGACCGGCAACCCCGCCACCGGCTCGGGCGGCAGGCCGGCCCTTGATGCCGACCGTGGTGGCGAGGCCCCACCTGCTGCCTGCCGGAAAGCCCCCTCCGCTAACGCATGCCCGGCAGCATGCCCTTCATGCCGCGCAGCATCTTCTGCATGCCGCCCTTGGCGACCATCTTCATCATCTTCTGCGCCTGCTCGAACTGGTTGAGCAGCTGGTTCACTTCCTGGACGGTGACACCCGCCCCCGCGGCGATGCGCCGCTTGCGGGACGCCTTGATGAGCTCGGGCTTCGTGCGCTCCAGGCGCGTCATCGAATTGATGATGCCCTCGATGCGGGCGATCTTGCGCTCGTCCACCTGCTGGCCCTGCGCGGCGCGCGCGAGCTCGGCCGGGAGCTTGTCGAGCATCGCCGAGATCCCGCCCATCTTGCGCATCTGCGCGACCTGCTCCTTGTAGTCCTCGAGGTCGAAGCCCTTGCCGGTCTTGACCTTCTTCGCGAGCTTCTGCGCCTTCTCGACGTCGACGGTACGGTGCGCGTCCTCGATCAGCGACAGCACGTCGCCCATGCCGAGGATGCGCGACGCCATCCGCTCGGGATGGAACACCTCGAGACCGGTGACCTTCTCGGCCACCCCGGCGAACTTGATCGGCGCGCCGGTCACGTGCCGAACCGAGAGCGCCGCGCCGCCGCGGGAATCGCCGTCGAGCTTGGTCAGGATGACGCCGGTGAGCGGCAGCGCCTCGCGGAAGGCGCGCGCGGTGTTGACGGCGTCCTGGCCCTGCATCGCGTCGACGACGAACAGCGTCTCGATCGGGCGCACGGCCGCGTGCAACTCGCGGATCTCCGCCATCATCGCCTCGTCGATCGAGAGCCGGCCGGCGGTGTCGACGATCACCACGTCGTGGTAGTGCCTGCGCGCCCAGTCCAATGCAGCCTCGGCGATCGCCACCGGCTTCTGGTCGGGCGTCGACGGGAAGAAGTCGGCGCCGACCTGCGGCGCGAGCAGGCGCAGCTGGTCGATCGCGGCCGGCCGGTAGACGTCGGCGGACACGAGCAGGACCTTCTTCTTCCGCTCCTCGCGCAGGTGCCGCGCGAGCTTCGCGGCGGTCGTCGTCTTGCCCGCGCCCTGCAGGCCCGCGAGCAGGAACACCGCCGGCGGCTGCGTGGCGAGGTCGAGCGGCTCGGCCGCGCCCCCCATCAACGCCGTGAGCTCGCGATGCACGATGCCGATCAGCGCCTGCCCCGGCGTCAGCGATCCGACCACCTCCTCGCCCAGCGCCCGCTCGCGCACGCGCGCGACGAAGTCCTTGACGACGGGCAACGCGACGTCGGCCTCGAGCAGCGCGAGCCGGACTTCGCGCAGCGCCTCCTGGATGTTCTCGTCGGTGAGCCGCGCCTGGCCGCGCAGCTGCTTCACGACCCGTGACAGGCGTTCGGTGAGGTTCTCGAGCATGGACGATCAGTGGCCGGAATCGGTTAGGGTGACGGGGAACTCGGTACACGACGACTGCGGGGCGCGTGCGGCGTGCCTGCGGGCGCTGTCGCCGGCGCGATGTCGGCTTGCGGTAAACTGCTCCGCGGAGCGGCGGCTGTCGACGCCTCGGGAACTTGGCGGGCGCCTTCGCGCCGCGGCGCGCACTGCGCTTCGTCCGGCGGGACGCGCCGGGCTGCGAACCAATGGCGATTCTAATTCATGTCCTGGCCGCCGCCCTCTACGGGATGGCGGCGTGGGCGCGCTGGCCGACTGCGGGCAGGCCCCCGACTGGCAGTGGCGCGGCGGCATGGCTGCTGCCGCTGGCCCTCGGGGTGCACGCGGCAGCGCTCGTGCCTGCCATCGCCACGCCCGACGGGCTCGACATTTCGCTGCCGAACTCGGTGTCGCTCGTCGCGGGACTCGTCGTGCTCGTCGCATGGGCCAGCGGCTTCCTGCGCTCGCTGCCCGGCAGCGCCGCGATCGTGCTGTCGGTGGCCGCGGTGGCGGCGCTGCTCCCTGCGCTCTTCCACGACCCGCACCGCACCTCGTTCGCGGGGGAGACCTGGGCGACGCTCCACATCGCGGTGGCGCTCGCCGCGTACGCGATCCTGCTCGTTGCCGCGCTGGCGGCGCTGCTGATGACCGGCCTCGAGAAGCGCCTGCACCGGGGCCTTCCCGCGGCGGCGGGCGACGGCACCCCGCCGCTACTGACGCTCGAGCGCTACCTGTTCCGCCTGATCGCCGCGGGGTTCGTGCTCCTGTCGCTCACGCTCGCCTCCGGGGCGCTGTTCTCGGAGCAGGTCTTCGGGCGGCCGTTCAAGCTCACCCACAAGAGCCTGTTCTCGGTCCTCGCCTGGCTCACCTTCGGCGCGCTGCTGTTCGGGCGCTGGCGCTTCGGGTGGCGGGGACGACGGGCCCGGATCTGGATCCTCGCCGGCGCCGGGCTCCTGGTGCTCGCCTATCTCGGCAGCAAGTTCGTGCTCGAGGTCCTGCTGCAGCGCTAGCGCCGCCGCGACCGGTGCCGCGGGGGCGGGTTAGGCCGAGCCGACGATTCCGGCGCGGTCGCCCTCGGCGGGAACATCGGTCCGCGATCCGATCCCCGATGCCTGAATCCTGATACCCGGCCCGTGGACGAGATCCCGATCCCGACGCTCCTCGCCGTGCTCGCGGTGCTGCTCGTGCTCTCCGGGCTGTTCTCGCTCGCCGAGACCGCGATGATGGCGTCGAACCGCTATCGCCTGAAGCACCGGGCCGCGCGCGGCGAGCGTGGCGCGAAGCTCGCGCTGTCGCTGCTCGGCCGGACCGACCGGCTGCTCGGCGTGATCCTGCTCGGCAACAACCTGATCAACGCCGCGTCGGCGACGCTCACCGCGATCATCGCCGAGCGACTGTTCGGCGAGGAGCAGTGGGCACTGGCGGCAGGCACCGTCGCGGTCACGTTCGCGATCCTGGTCGTCTCGGAGATCACGCCCAAGGTGATCGGCGCCGCGCACGCGGACCGCCTCGCGCCGTACGTCTCCTACGCGCTCGTGCCGCTGCTGAAGCCGCCGGTGACGTGGATCGTCGGCTTCGTCAACGTGTTCGTGCAGGGCGTGCTGCGGCTGCTGCGCATCCGCCCGCCGTCGGACGCGAGCGCCACGCTCACGCCCGACGAGGTGCGTTCGCTGGTGCTCGAGGGCCAGTACTTCCGCGGCAAGCACCGGACGCTGCTCGCCAACCTGTTCGAGCTCGACCAGGTCACCGTCGACGACGTGATGACCCCCCGCCACCAGATCCACGGCATCGACGTCGCCACCAAGCCCGCGCACCTGCGCCAGCAGCTCGCGACGAGCTACCACACGCGCATGCCGGTCTACGAGGACTCGCTGGACACCATCGTCGGCATCGTCCACATCAAGCAGATCGTCCCGCTCGCGCAGGCCGGCGACGTCGACGCCGCGCATCTGAGGCCCCTGCTGCGTCCCCCGTACTTCGTGCCTGCGGGCACCCCGCTCCTCACCCAGCTCACCCAGTTCCAGGCCGACCGACAGCGGCTCGGCCTCGTCGTCGACGAGTACGGCGAGTTGAAGGGGCTGGTGACGATCGAGGACATCATCGAGGAGATCATCGGCGAGTTCACCACCACCGCTCCCGGCGGCACCGAGAGCTACAAGCGCGAGGCGGACGGCTCGGTGCTCGTCGACGGCATGGCGCCGCTGCGCGCGCTCAACCGACGACTCGGCACCCACTTCCCCCTCGACGGACCGAAGACGCTGAACGGCCTCATCGTCGAGGCGCTCGGCGCGATCCCCGAGGCGGGGCTGTCGGTCGAGCTCGCCGGGCAGCGGATGGAGATCGTCCAGACGCAGGACCGCGCCGTGCGCGTGGTGCGCCTGCCGCCGCCCGTCGGGCGGCCGTCGTCGCCTTTACAAACCCAGGGTGAGCGGGCATCATCATAATCAACAGTTTTATGCGAATGGAATAGCGACGGGGCCTACAGGCATGACAATTGCTTGATTCCTGGGTCCAAAGACGTTCCTGCGTGATCGCTCGGCACCGACTCCCTTCCGATCCATGGCCACCCACGCCGCCACGCGCAACCTGAGCGGTCTCGCACGCGCCCTCGCGCAACAGGGCCTCGTGTCGGAGTCCGACGCGGACGCGATGCAGACCCAGGCGGCCGCCTCGGGCATCACGTTCGCGGAGCAGTTCCTGCAGAACAAGCGGATGAGCGCGGCGCAGCTCGCGCTGTTCGCGTCGCGCGCATTCGGCGTGCCGCTGTTCGACCTCTCGTCGTTCGACCTGGACCAGATCCAGAAGGAGTTCTTCGACCCGAAGATGGCCGCCTCGCGGCGGGTGCTGCCGCTCGCGAAGCGCGGCAATCGCCTGTTCGTCGCCGTGTCCGATCCGGCCAACCTGCAGGCGCTGGACGAAGTCCGGTTCAAGACCAACCTCGTCGCCGATCCGCTGGTCGTCGAGGACGACAAGCTCGGCGCCGCGATCGGCAAGCTCGTCGACGCCTCCGGGGTCAACCTCAAGGACATGGCCGACCTCGGCGACATGGAGGTCGACCTCAAGGAAGCCGGACCGGGTGCGTCGGCCGAGGAAGACTCGGACGTCGAGGATGCCCCGGTCGTCAAGTACATCCAGAAGGTCCTGCTCGACGCGATCAGCGCCGGCGCCTCGGACATCCACTTCGAGCCCTACGAGCGCTACTACCGCATCCGCTACCGCGTCGACGGGATCCTCGCCGAGGTCGCCCAGCCGCCGCTCGCGATCAAGGACAAGGTCGCCTCGCGCATCAAGGTGATCTCGCGCCTCGACATCGCCGAGAAGCGCGTGCCCCAGGACGGTCGCATGAAGCTCATGCTGACCAAGAACAAGGCGATCGACTTCCGCGTCTCGACGCTGCCCACGCTCTACGGCGAGAAGATCGTGATGCGCATCCTCGACTCGTCGGGCGTGAAGCTCGGCATCGAGGCGCTGGGCTACGAGCCCGACCAGCAGAAGCACCTGCTCGACGCGATCAGGCGCCCCTACGGCATGGTGCTCGTCACCGGCCCGACGGGTTCCGGCAAGACCGTCTCGCTCTACACCTGCCTCAACATCCTGAACCAGGCGGGGATCAACATCTCGACCGCCGAGGATCCCGCGGAAATCCAACTGCCCGGCGTGAACCAGGTCAACGTGAACGACAAGGCCGGGCTCACGTTCGCCACGGCGCTCCGCGCCTTCCTGCGCCAGGACCCGGACATCGTGATGGTCGGCGAAATCCGCGACCTCGAGACCGCCGACATCGCGATCAAGGCGGCGCAGACGGGCCACCTCGTGCTCTCCACGCTGCACACCAACGATGCGCCGAGCACGCTCGTGCGCATGCAGAACATGGGGGTGGCGCCGTTCAACATCGCCTCGTCGGTGATCCTGATCACGGCGCAGCGCCTGGGCCGGAAGCTCTGCGCGCAGTGCAAGCAGCCCGAGGACATCCCCCCCGAGGCCCTGCTTCGGGCCGGCTTCGCCGAGGAGGATCTCGACGGCAGCTGGCAGCCGTACGGCCCGGTCGGCTGCGACCACTGCAAGGGTTCCGGGTACAAGGGCCGCGTCGGCATCTACCAGGTGCTGCCGATCACCGACGAGATGCGCCTGCTGATCATGCGCAACGGCTCCGCGATCGACATCGCCGACCAGGCGCGGCGCGAGGGCATCCGCGACCTGCGCCAGTCGGGTCTCCTCAAGGTCAGGGCCGGGATCACCTCGCTCGAGGAGATCGAGGCCGTGACCAACGAATAGCAATTCGCAAGGCCTCGGAACGGGGAAAGCACATGGCTACCGCAACGACCACCACCGCGCGCAGGGAAGCCCAGCGCAAGGAAGCAACGCGACGCGACCGCTCGGTCAAGGAGCACACGTTCGTCTGGGAGGGCACCGACCGCAACAACCGGCAGGTCCGCGGCGAGACCAAGGCCGCGTCCGAGACGGTGGTGCGCACCAACCTGCGGCGCCAGGGCATCAAGATCGCCAAGCTCAAGCGGCAGACGTTCCGCGGCGGCAAGAAGATCACCGAGAAGGACATCACGTTCTTCACGCGCCAGCTCGCCACGATGCTGAAGTCGGGCGTGCCGCTGCTGCAATCCTTCGACATCGTCGCCCGCGGGCACGGCAACGCCCGCTTCTCGAGGCTGATGATGGACATCAAGCAGCGCATCGAGACCGGCTCGTCGATGTCGCAGGCGTTCCGCGCCCACCCGGCGCACTTCGACAACCTGTACTGCAACCTGGTCGCCGCCGGCGAGGCCTCCGGCACGATCGACGCGATCCTGGACCGCCTCGCGACCTACCAGGAGAAGATCCTCGCCCTCAAGAGCAAGATCAAGTCGGCGATGTTTTACCCGATGTCGGTGATCGTCGTCGCGATCGTCGTCGTCTGGGTGATCATGGTGTTCGTCGTGCCCGCGTTCAAGGAGGTGTTCACCAGCTTCGGCGCCGACCTGCCGGCGCCGACACTGATGGTGATGGCCATCTCCGACTTCTTCGTCAGGTACTGGTGGCTGATGTTCCTCATCATCGCCGGCGCGATCACCGCGTTCACCACGCTGTTCCGGCGCTCCGCGGCGTTCCGCTTCGGCTTCGACCGGCTGATCCTGCGCGCGCCGGTGATCGGCGAGATCCTGAAGAAGGCCACCATCGCCCGCTGGACGCGGACGCTCTCGACGATGTTCGCCGCCGGCGTCCCCCTGGTCGAGTCGCTCGACGCGGTGGCCGGCGCCTCGGGCAACGCGCTCTACACGCAGGGCACGAAGAAGATCCAGAACGACGTCTCGACCGGCACGAGCCTCACCAATGCGATGACCTCGACCGAGCTGTTCCCGACGATGGTGCTGCAGATGACGCAGATCGGCGAGGAATCCGGCTCGCTCGACGGCATGCTGGGCAAGATCGCCGACTTCTACGAGCGCGAGGTCGACGACGCGGTGGCGGCGCTGTCGAGCCTGCTCGAGCCGATCATCATCGTGTTCCTCGGCGTGGTCATCGGCGGCCTCGTCATCGCGATGTACCTGCCGATCTTCAAGCTGGGCTCGGTGGTCTGACCGCGCCCGCGTCGCGCGCCGGCCGCATCCGATGCCCTTCCCCGTGCTCGACCCGGCGGTCGCAATCGCGGCCGCCGGCGTCCTCGGCCTGCTCGTCGGCAGCTTCCTCAACGTCGTCATCCATCGCCTGCCGCAGATGCTCGAGCGCGGCTGGCGCGCGCAGTGCGCCGAGCTCGCCGGGCAGGTGCCGGCCGAGGAGCCCGCCTACAACCTCGTGGTGCCCCGCTCGGCGTGCCCGTCCTGCGGCCACAGGATCGCGGCGGTCGAAAACATCCCCGTCGTCTCCTGGCTCGCACTGCGCGGCAAGTGCAAGGCCTGCGGCACGGCGATCCCGGCACGCTACCCGATCGTCGAACTGCTCGGCGCCGCGCTCGCGATGCTCGCGGTCTGGCACTTCGGGCCGACGCCGATGGGGCTCGCGGCGTGCGGGTTCCTGTGGACGCTCCTCGCGCTGACGTTCATCGACGCCGACACGCAGCTCCTGCCCGACGACCTCACGCTGCCGCTGCTGTGGGCCGGGCTCTTCGTCAACCTGTTCGGCCTGTTCGTGCCGCTCGCCGAGGCGGTGGTCGGCGCGATCGCGGGTTACCTTGCGCTGTGGAGCGTCTACTGGCTGTTCAAGCTGATCCGCGGCAAGGAAGG
This sequence comes from uncultured beta proteobacterium, assembly GCA_963705175.1. GTDB lineage: Bacteria > Pseudomonadota > Gammaproteobacteria > Burkholderiales > Casimicrobiaceae > VBCG01. Next base: position 84,110 of record CAVPJE010000019.1, read on the forward strand.
CATGGGCTACGGCGACTTCAAGCTCCTCGCGGCGCTGGGCGCGTGGCTGGGCTGGAAGGCGCTGCCGGCGGTCGTGCTGCTCTCGTCGGTCGCCGGCGCGGTGATCGGCATCGCCTTGATGGTCGTCCACCGCCGCAATGGCGGCACGCCGCTGCCGTTCGGGCCGTACCTCGCGATCGCCGGGGCGATTGCCCTGTTCGTCGGCGAGCCCCTGACGCGGCTGTACCTGCCGGGACACTGAAGGAATGACGCTCGTCGTCGGGCTGACCGGGGGGATCGGCAGCGGCAAGACGGCGGTCTCCCGCGCCTTCGAGGCCCTCGGCGCGCCGGTCGTCGACACCGATGTCATCGCCCACGAGCTCTCGGCGGCGGGTGCGGCCGGCCAGCGTGGCGTCGCCGCCGCCCTCGGGCCCGATGCGGTGGCCGCGGACGGCAGCCTCGATCGCGACTGGTTGCGAAGACGGGCGTTCGGCGATCCTTCGTTCCGGCGCCGCCTCGAGGCGATCCTGCACCCCCTGATCGCCGAGGAGGCGCGGGTGCGGGTGGCCGCGTGGACCTCGCCCTACGGCCTGCTCGTCGTGCCGCTCCTGCTCGAGACCGCGCGACTGCGGCCGCTGGTCGATCGGGTGCTGGTCGTGGATTGCCCGGAGGACGTCCAGGTCGCGCGCGTCGCGCGCGCGGAGCGGCCTCGCCGAGTCCGAGGTGCGCGCGATCATGGCCGCGCAGCTGCCGCGCGCGGCGCGGCTCGCGCAGGCCGACGACGTACTCGACAACAGCGGTTTCCCCGGCGCGATCGGTCCGCAGGTGGCCCGGCTCGACCACCTCTACCGCGAGATCGCCGAACGGCGCCCGGAGAATCCCACCGGGCGTGCCAAGTTGGGGCAGAATGGAGTCTGACGCGACTCCCCGCCCGTCGTGATTCGTTACGAGCACCCACTGAACGAGCGCATCCGCACGCTGATGAGGCTCGAGGACCTGTTCACGCGGGTCCGACACTTCGCAGCGCACGAGGCGCCCGCCGATCATCACGCCGCGCTGGTGGCGCTGTTCGAGATCACCGACGTCGCCGCGCGCGCCGATCTCAAGACCGACCTGCTGCAGGAGCTCGAGCGCCAGAAGCAGGTGCTGGCGTCGCTCCGTGCGAGTCCGCGAATCGATCACACGGCGCTCGAGTCGCTGCTCGCCGAGATCGACGCGGTCTCCGCGCAGATCCACGCGCAGCAGGGCCGCGCCGGCACGCACCTGCGCGACAACGAGTGGCTGATGGCGATCAAGCAGCGCACGGCGATCCCCGGCGGCGTCTGCGAGTTCGACCTGCCCGCCTACCACTACTGGCTCAACCGCTCGGCGGACGAGCGCCGCCGCGACCTCGCCGCCTGGATCGAGCCGTTCGCGCCGATCGCCGCGGGCGATCGGCATCGTGCTGCGCCTGCTGCGCGAGAACGGCCGCGCGAGCCGCCACACCGCGCACCACGGCGTCTTCCAGCTGATGCTGACGACCACCAAGGTCGCGCAGCTGCTGCGCATCGCGCTCGCCCGCGAGATACCCTGCGTGCCGGAGATCAGCGCGAACAAGTACGCGCTCAACATCCGCTTCATCGGCGTGTCCGGCATGGACCGCGGCGCGGTCTTCGGTGGCGACGTCGACTTCGAGCTGATGTTCTGCAACCTCTGAAGCGGTGACCGCCCCGCGCACCGTCGCTTGCCCGACCTGCGGCGCGCGCGTCCCCTGGACGCCCGAGTCGAAGTTCCGGCCGTTCTGCAGCGAGCGCTGCAAGACGATCGACCTCGGCGCATGGGCGAACGAGAGCTACCGCATTCCGGTGGTGCAGCGCAACGACGAGGACGAACCCGCGCCACCTCCAGCGGAAAAGTAGGGTCAGACTCGACTTTCCTCGCTCCAGCGGCGGCGTTTCGATCGGCGGCGCCTAGGAAAGTCGAGTCTGACCCTACTTTTCGACCCTACTTATCCGCTACTTCTCCCACGCGCCGCGGCGCATCGCGATGCCGTGCGCGCCGTGGTCGACCGCGGCATCGAGATCGGCGGGTGCGAGCCCGCCCAGCGCGTACACCGGCAACCGCGTGCCCTCGATCGCGCGCGCGAATCCGTCCCATCCGAGCGTGCGCGCGCCCGGGTGCGACGGCGTGTCCCGCACCGGTCCCAGCACCGCGAAGTCGCAACCCAGCCCCCCGCGCGCGCGATCTCCGCCGCGTCGTGACACGACGCGCCGACGACCAGGTCATCCGGCCGCGACGTCGCCGCGGCAAGGCGCGCCGACGTCCAGTGCACGCCGTCGAGCCCGAGCCTGCGCGCAGCGTCGGCCTCGCCGTTCAGCAGCACCTTCGCGCCATGCGCGTGCGCGAGGTCGCGCAACCGCGCCGCGAACGCGGCAACCCGATCGGCCGGCCAGTCCCTCTCGCGCAACTGGACGAGCTTCAGGCCGGCGTCGAACGCGCGTGACGCGCGCACGAGAAAGGCTTCCTCGCCGAGGTCGGAGGCGCAGGTGATCCCGTAGACCGGCGGCAGCAGCAGCGCCTGCATGATCCGCGTGTTCGCGGGCAGGAGCGGCGCGACGTCGAAGGCGCCCGGCGTCTGCCACGCGAACGCCTGGCCGTCGTGCCCGTGCGGCTCGCCGTCCCACTCGAAGACGCGGAAGAAATTGAGCTCGACGTGCGCGTGCGGATAGACGTACTCCTGCACGAGCCAGGGTGCGGCGCGCCGCACCGCGAGGCCGAGCTCCTCGGAGAGCTCGCGCGCGAGCGCGTGCGCCGGCGTCTCGCCCGGCTCGAGCTTGCCGCCGGGGAACTCCCAGTAGCCTTCGTAGGGCTTGCCCGCGGGGCGCTGCGCGAGCAGCACCCGGCCGTCGGGCCGCACGACCACCGCGGCCGCGACGCGCGTGATGCCCGGTCATCGCCCTGCGCGTTTGGCCCTGCGCCGAGGTGCGGGGGCCGCGGCGAGCGCCCGCGCGCCGGCGTAGCTCTTCGCGAACTGCCACGCCACGCGACCGGAGCGCGAGCCGCGCTGCAGCGCGAACTGGATCGCCTCGCGGTCGCGCACCGCGGCGTCGCGGGCGTTCCTCGCCGGCGCGACGCCGAAGTGCGCGAGCCAGACGCCGACCGCGGCGAGATAGTCGTCCTGCGAAAACGGGTAGAACGAGATCCACAGCCCGAAGCGCTCGGACAGCGAGATCTTCTCCTCGACCGACTCGCCGGGGTGGACCTCGTCGCCGACGTGCTTCGTCTCCAGGTTCTCGCTCATGTACTCGGGCAGCAGGTGCCGGCGGTTCGACGTCGCGTAGATCAGCACGTTGCCCGAGGGCCCGGCGATCGAGCCGTCGAGCGCAACCTTGAGCGCCTTGTAGCCGGCCTCGCCGGCGTCGAACGTCAGGTCGTCGCAGAACACGACGAACCGCTCGCGCCGCGCCTCGATGCGCTCGACGATGTCCGGCAGGTCGGCGAGGTCAGACTTGTCGACCTCGATCAGCCGCAGGCCTTCGTTCGCGTACGTCGCGAGCATCGCCTTCACCAGCGAGGACTTGCCGGTGCCTCGCGAGCCGGTGAGGAGCACGTTGTTCGCCGGCAGGCCGCGCACGAACTGGCGCGTGTTGCGGTCGATCGCCTCCTTCTGCGCATCGACCGCGACCAGCTCGGCCAGGTCGATCGCGTGCGGATGGGCGACGGCGTGCAGGAAGCCGCGGCCGCCGCGCTTGCGCCAGCGCGCGGCGACGACCTTCGACCAGTCGGGCTCCGGCTCGGGCGGCGGCAGCAGCGACTCGACGCGCCCGAGCACGCCCTCGACGCGCCCGAGCATGCCCTCGAGCCGCTCGGCCAGCGCGTCGGCGCGCCGGCCGAGGCGGTCGAAGTCCGGGAACATCGCTAGCTTCGGTAGTCGGCGTTGATCGACACGTAGTCGTGCGAGAAGTCGCACGTCCAGACGGTCGCGCGCGCCGCGCCGGGACCCGCCGCGCGCCCGAGGTCGACGCGCACGGTGATCTCGTCCTGCTTCATCACCCGCTGCCCGTCCTCCTCGCGATAGGCCGGCGAACGCCCGCCGCGGTCGACCACCAGCACGTCGTCCAGCCAGAACGACACATGCGACGGATCGAGATCGGCCGGACCGGCGTTGCCGATCGCGCAGACGATGCGGCCGAGATTGGGATCGGACGCGAAGAAGGCGGTCTTCACGAGCGGCGAGTGCGCGATGCCGAGCGCGACGCGGCGGCACTCGTCGACCGAGCGGCCGCCCTCGACGCGGATGGCGATGAACTTGGTCGCGCCCTCGCCGTCGCGCACGATCGCCTGCGCGAGCTCGACCGCGACCGCCTCGATCGCCTCGCGCACCGGCGCAAGGCGCGGGTCCGACGTCGAGCGGATCGGCGGCAGCGGCACGCGGCCGGTCGCGGCGATGACGAAGCTGTCGTTGGTCGAGGTGTCGCCGTCGACCGTCGCGCCGTTGAACGAGACGTCGGCGACCTCGCGGGCGATCGTGCCGAGCACGTCGGCGGAGATCGGCGCGTCGGTGGCCATGAACGCGAGCATCGTCGCCATGTTCGGGTGGATCATGCCCGCACCCTTGGCGATGCCGGTGACGGTCACGGGCACGCCGTCGACGACGACGCGCCGCGACGCGCCCTTCGGCACGGTGTCGGTGGTCATGATCGCGCGGGCGGCGGCGTACCAGCCGTCCTCGCGTGCCGCGGAGAGCGCCGCCGGCAGCGCGGCGACGATGCGGTCCACCGGCAGCGGCTCCATGATCACGCCGGTCGAGTACGGCAGCACTTCCTCGGGCGCGCAGCCAATCAGCTGGCCGACCGCGGCGCAGGTCTGCCTCGCGGCGTTCAGGCCGGGCTGCCCGGTGCCGGCGTTGGCGTTGCCGGCGTTCACCACGAGCGCACGCATCGGCGCGCCGCCCTTGTGCTGATGGGCGAGGTGCTCGCGGCAGACGATCACCGGCGCGGCACAGAAGCGATTCTGCGTGAACACGCCCGCCGCCACGGTGCCGGGCGCGCACGTGACGAGCAGCACGTCGTCGCGCTGCCAGTTCTTGATGCGCCCCGCGGCGGGACCGAGCGCGATGCCCGCCACCGGCAGCAGCGACTCGGGCGTGGGCGGCGTGTAGCGGACGGGCATGGCGGGTGCGGGGGTGGGGTCCGTGGGCCCCGCGTCAGCCGAGCCGGCCGTGGCACTGCTTGTATTTCTTGCCCGACCCGCACGGACAGGGGTCGTTGCGTCCGATCTTCTCGCCGGCACGCGTAAACGGCGCCGTCTTCGGCGCGGCGGTCGCCACCGCGGCGTCGCCGTCGCCCTCCGCCGGGCCGGCGAGCGCTTCCTCGAAATCGGCGTGCTGGTAGCGCACGTTCGAGACCGGCGGCGGCTCCTCGACCGCCTGCACGTCCTCCTGCGTGCGCACCTGCACGGTGAGGATGACCCGCACCACGTCCTGCTTGATGCGGTCGAGCATGTCCGAGAACAGCTCGAACGCCTCGCGCTTGTACTCCTGCTTCGGGTTCTTCTGCGCGTAGCCGCGCAGGTGGATGCCCTGGCGAAGGTGGTCCAGGTTCGCGAGGTGCTCACGCCAGTGCTGGTCGAGCGTCTGCAGCATGAGGCTGCGCTCGAACTGCCGGATCACCTCCGGCCCGGCGAGCTCTTCCTTGCCGCGCCACTGCGCGACCGCCATGTCGACGACCCGCTCGCGCAGCGACTCCTCGGACAGGTCGGCGTCGGCGGCGACCCACGCGGCGACGTCCGCCTTGAGCTGGAAGTCGGAGGCGAGCGTGGTCTCGAGGCCCGCGAGATCCCACTGCTCCTCGACCGACTCGGGCGGCACGTAGCGGCGCACGACGCCGTCGATCTCGCCGCGGACCATGTTCTCGACCGTCTCGGCGACGTCGGTGGCCTCGAGCAACTCGTTCCGCTGCTGGTAGATCACCCGGCGCTGGTCGTTGGCGACGTCGTCGTACTCGAGCAGCTGCTTGCGGATGTCGAAGTTGCGCGACTCGACGCGCGTCTGCGCCTTCGCGATCGAGCGGTTGACGATCGGGTGCTCGATCGGCTCGCCCGGCGGCATCTTCAGCTTCTGCATGATGACGCCGAGCCGCTCGCCGCCGAAGATGCGCAGCAGCGGGTCCTCGAGGGACAGGTAGAAGCGCGAGCTGCCGGCGTCGCCCTGGCGGCCGGCGCGGCCGCGCAGCTGGTTGTCGATGCGCCGCGACTCGTGGCGCTCGGTGCCGACGATGTGGAGGCCCCCGGCCTGCTTCACGGCCTCGTGGCGCTCCTGCCACTCGGCGCGCATCGTCCCGATGCGCGCCTCCTTCTCCTCGGGCGGGACGGTCTCGTCCTCGCGGAACTTGAGGATGAGCGGCTCGATGCTGCCGCCCAGCACGATGTCCGTGCCGCGGCCGGCCATGTTGGTGGCGATCGTGATCATGCCGGAACGACCCGCCTGCGCGACGATCTCGGCCTCGCGGGCGTGCTGCTTGGCGTTCAGCACCTGGTGCGGCAGCTGTTCCTTGTCGAGCCGCTGCGACAGCAGCTCCGAGTTCTCGATCGACGTCGTGCCGACCAGCACCGGCTGGCCGCGCGCGTGGCAGTCGCGGATGTCGGCGAGGACCGCGTCGACCTTCTCGTCGAACGTCCGGTACACCTGGTCGTTCTCGTCCTTGCGCACCATGGGCTGGTGCGTCGGGATCACCACCGTCTCGAGGTGGTAGATCTGCTGGAACTCGAAGGCCTCGGTGTCCGCCGTGCCCGTCATGCCGGCGAGCTTGCCGTACATGCGGAAGTAGTTCTGGAACGTGATCGAGGCGAGCGTCTGGTTCTCGCGCTGGATCGACACGCCCTCCTTCGCCTCGACCGCCTGGTGCAGGCCGTCGGACCAGCGCCGCCCGGACATCAGGCGCCCGGTGAACTCGTCGACGATGATCACCTCGCCGTTCTGCACCACGTAGTGCTGGTCGCGGTGGTACAGCGCGTGCGCGCGGAGTGCGGCGTACAGGTGGTGCATCAGCGCGATGTTCGCGGCGTCGTAGAGGCTCGTGCCCGCCGGGATCAGGCCGGCCTGGCCCAGCAGCGCCTCGCACCGCTCGTGGCCCTCCTCCGAGAGCAGCACCTGGTGGGCCTTCTCGTCGACCCAGTAGTCGCCCGGCCCCTTCTCCTCGGCCTGCTTCGTGAGCTTCGGCGGCAGCTCGTTCAGCCGGTAGTAGACCTCGACGTTGTCGTCGGCCTGGCCCGAGATGATGAGCGGCGTGCGCGCCTCGTCGATCAGGATCGAGTCGACCTCGTCGACGATCGCGTAGGCGAGCCCGCGCTGCACGCGCTCCGACGGCGCGAACACCATGTTGTCGCGCAGGTAGTCGAAGCCGAACTCGTTGTTCGTGCCGTAGGTGATGTCAGCGCCGTACGCCGCCTGCTTGTCGGCGTGCGGCATCTGCGAGAGGTTCACGCCCACCGTCATGCCGAGGAAGCGGAAGATCCGCCCCATCCAGTCGGCGTCGCGCTGCGCGAGGTAGTCGTTGATGGTGACGAGGTGGACGCCCTTGCCCGTCAGTGCATTCAGGTACATCGGCAGCGTGGCCACCAGCGTCTTGCCTTCGCCGGTGCGCATCTCCGAGATCTTGCCGTTGTGGAGCGCGATGCCGCCCATCAGCTGCACGTCGAAGTGGCGCATGTTGAGCGTGCGCTTGCCCGCCTCGCGGACGACGGCGAACGCCTCGGGAAGCACGTCGTCGAGCGCCTCGCCGTTGCCGACGCGCGTCTTGAACTCGGCGGTCTTCGCGCGGAGCGCCTCGTCGGAGAGCGCGGAGATCGCCGGCTCCAGGGCGTTGATCCTGCGGACGGCCTGGGCGTACTGCTTGAGCAGGCGCTCGTTGCGGCTGCCGAAGATGCGGGTGAGGATATTGGAGATCATCGATCTGTCATGCTGCCGCGCGGCCAAAAAACAAGGGGTGAGGACGGCCTCACCCCTTCCGTTGCGATCACCGTTTGCCGGCGGATCCCGGGACGCCCGTCGACTACGACGCCGCGAGGAAGCGGGCCGGGTTCTGCGGCACGCCGAAGAGACGCACCTCGAAGTGCAGATGGGGCCCCGTCGAGCGGCCGCTCGAGCCCACGGCGCCGATGCGCTGGCCGCGCACCACGAGGTCGCCCTCCTCGACGTTCACCGCCGACGCGTGCGCGTATCGCGACACGAGGCCGTTACCGTGATCGATCTCGACCATCCTACCATACTGGGTGTGGAAGCCCGAGTAGATCACCTTGCCGCTTGCGGCCGCGAGGATCGGCGTGCCGGCCTCGGCAGGGAAGTCGATGCCCTCGTGGAACGCGCTCTCGCCCGTGAACGGATCGATGCGCACGCCGAAATTGGACGAGAACCAGCCTTCGCTCACCGGACGCAACGACGGCAGGAACGAGCGGTTCGCCGTGCCCTGCACGATCAGCGCCTCGAGCACCGTGAGCTGGTCGAAGCGGGCGTCGACGTCGCGGGCGAGCCGATCGACCAGGCCCGTGAACTCGTCCACCGACAGCGCACGCGAGGAGGTCGGCGCCGGTCCGCCGCGCCCGGGGACCGTGCCCGGCTGCATCGTCTGCAGCTCCTGGGGCTTGAGGCCCGCGGCCTTGGCGAGACGCTCGCCGAGGCCGTCCAGCCGCATCATCTGCGCCTGCAACTCGCCCAGGCGCACGGCCATCGCCGCCAGGTGCCCCTGCACCTTTTCCTGCATGCGCGCCGCTTCCTGGCGCTGCTCGGCGAGCAGGATCGTCTGCAGCCACGGGTGCTGGACGGCCGCGGCCCAGCGCAACGTGACAAAATTGAACAAGGTGGCCAGCGCGACGACCACGACCAGGAGCGACAGGCCGGCGGCGGCGAAATGCCGCCAGTCCAGCGTAACCGAGCGGACACGGGCGGCAGCGCCGCTCACGAGGATGATGTTCAACTCCACAACCCTCCGACCCGGGGGCGCAGCTTCCCGGCAGCGGCACACATGGCCCGGCCGGGACGCCTGACGCCCCTTGCGCGCATCGTCGATGCCGATGCGCAGCTTGCGTCCTGGAACGACCGCCGCCTGCGCGAGGAGGCCCTGCTGCGGGCCGTCCGCCGCGTGCTGCCCCGGCCGGTCGCCGAACGCGTTTTCGTTTCCAATGGCCAGGGCGAGACGCTCGAACTGTCCACCACCTCCGGCGCCGTCGCCACCGTGGTCAGGCAGCGGACTCCGGAACTCCTGGCCGCGTTGCAACGCGAAGGCTGTAAATTTATCCGAATCCGGCTTCGGGTGCAACCGCAGTCCACACCCCCGGATCCAGAGAAAACCGTTTACCGTCAATGGGATAGCCTGAATTCGCCGGCCCCTCGAAGGGTTGGCGGCGACGCTGCCGGCCGGGCCGCTGAAGGCCGCGTTGGGCCGCCTGCTGCGCCGCAGCGGATCCCGGTCGGGTTAATCGGCAGGGACGCTTCGCTAGAGCAGCGGACCGAGCATCGGCGCCAGCAGACGCTCGGCGGCGAAGAACAGCAGCACCGCGACCAGCACGAGCAGCGTGAACTTCACCACCTGCCAGATGAACTGGAGGTAGCGGCGGTTGCGGGTGAAGAAGTAGAGCAGCAGCGACCCGGCGATCGTCGCGAGCGACAGGAACAGGAGCAGCCGGACGATCACCATCGGGCGCGATGCCCCGGTCAGGCGGGCTTCAGCTGCCAGTCCTGGAACGCGGGAGGCGCCTCGGCATCCGCCACGAACGTCGCGATCTCGAAGGCGTCGGTGCGGTCGAGCAACGCCCGCGCGAGCGCGTTGTTGAGCCCGTGGCCCGGCTTGAACGCCGCGTACTCGCCGATCAGCGGGTGACCGAGCAGGTACAGGTCGCCGATCGCGTCGAGCACCTTGTGCTTGACGAACTCGTTCTCGTAGCGCAGCCCCTCGGCGTTCAGGATCCGCGTCTCGTCCAGCACGATCGCGTTCTGCAGGCTGCCGCCGAGCGCGAGCCCGGCCGCGCGCATCGCCTCGACGTCCTGCATGAAGCCGAACGTGCGCGCGCGCGCGACCTCCTTCACGTAGGAGTGCAGCGCGAAGTCGATGACGACGTGCTTGTTCTCCGAGCCGAACACCGGATGCGGGAAGTCGATCGCGAAGTCGAGCCGGTAGCCGGCATAGGGCGAGAAGCGCGCCCACTTGTCGCCGTCCCGCACCTCGACGGGCGCCGTGACACGGATGAAGCGCTTCGGCGCGTTCTGCTCCACCACGCCCGCCGACTGCAGCAGGTACACGAACGGCATCGCGCTGCCGTCCATGATCGGCACCTCCGGCCCGGCGATGTCGACGCGCAGGTTGTCGATGCCGAGGCCGGCGAGGGCCGACATCAGGTGCTCGACCGTGGATACCGTCGCGCCCTCGCCCTTGAGCGTCGACGACAGTCGCGTGTCGCCGACGCGGTCGGCACGCGCCGGGATCGAGACCGGCGCGGGCAGGTCGGTGCGGCGGAACACGATGCCCGTGTCCGCCGGTGCGGGCAGGAGGGCGATCTCGACGCGGGCACCGGTGTGGAGGCCGACGCCCTTGGTCGAGATCGCCTGCCGCAACGTGCGCTGCTTGAGCATCCGGCTAGCCTAGCACAGCGTGCGCCTCACTCAGTCGGCCTGCTTGCGCAGGAACGCCGGAATCTCCGCGTAGTCGACGCTGCTCGGCGACGGGGCGGACCCCACGGTACGGCGGCGCACGACCGCCGGCTGGTCGAGCTTGTCGTAGTCGATCGTCTCGACGTGCACGCCGTAGCCGTCGGTGCCGGTGCGCGCGCTGACCTGCGCGGTCTCGAGCACCTCGAGCTTCGGCGGGCGCTTCACCTGCGACTGGGTCCCGCCGAGGCCGGTGGCGATCATCGTGACGCGCAGCCGGTCCTCCATCTGGTCGTCGATCACCGTGCCGACGATGACCATCGCGTCCTCGGCCGTGAACTCCTTGATCGTGCTCATGACGTCGTGGTACTCGCGCATCTTGAGGCCCGACGACGCGGTGATGTTGACCAGCACGCCGCGCGCGCCCAGCAGGTTCACGTCCTCGAGCAGCGGGCTCTTCACCGCGGCCTGCGCCGCCTGCTTGGCGCGGTCGGTGCCGCTCGCGGTCGCCGAGCCCATCATCGCCATGCCAACCTCGCCCATCACGGTGCGCACGTCGGCGAAGTCGACGTTGACGAGGCCGGGGTTGTTGATGACCTCGGCGATGCCCGCCACCGCGCCGTGCAGCACGTCGTTGGCCGCCGCGTAGGCGTCGAGCACCCCGACGTCCTCGCCCAGCACCTGCATCAGCTTGTCGTTGGGGATGATGATCAGCGAGTCGACGCGCTTGCCGAGCTCCTCGATGCCCGCCTGGGCGACGCGCGTGCGCTTGCCCTCGAACGAGAACGGTCGCGTGACGACGGCCACGGTGAGGATGTTGAGGCTCTTCGCGATCTCGGCGATGATCGGCGCGGCGCCGGTGCCGGTGCCGCCGCCCATGCCGGCGGTGATGAACAGCATGTCGGAGCCCTCGATCGCCTCCGCGATGCGGTCGCGGTCCTCCATCGCGGCATCGCGCCCGATCTCGGGCTTCGCCCCCGCGCCGAGGCCGCGCGTCAGGTTCGAGCCGAGCTGCAGCTGCGCGCGAGCGGTCGCACGGCGCAGCGCCTGCGCGTCGGTGTTGGCGGCGATGAAGTCGACGCCGGCGAGCCCGCGCCGGATCATGTGCTCGACGGCGTTGCCGCCGCAGCCACCGACGCCGATCACCTTGATGATCGCGCCTTCCTGCGGGTCCTGGTCGATGATTTCGAACATGGTGTGCTCCTGTCTTGTCGGGTATCGGAGGTCAGGTGTCGGGGTCAGAAGGTCAGATGAACTGATCGCGTTGTCGTGGCTTTCCCTGGCTCTCGTCGTCTCTTCTTGTCGTGTCCCGTGTTCGCATGTTCCGTTTCCGTTCGATCCGTGGCTCGCTCCGCTTCTCCGCTCCCCTGATCCCCGACCCCGGGTCAGAAATTGGCCTTGAACCACTGCCGCATCCGCTCGGCGACGCCGACGATGCCGGCCGACTGCTCGCGCGACGCCTCGCGCGCGCAGCCACTGGTCGCGGCCCTCGAGGAGCAGCCCCATCGCGGTCGCGTAACGCGGGTTGCGCACGACCTCGGCGAGGCTGCCCGCGTACGCCGGGACGCCGACGCGCACCGGCAGGTGGAAGACCTCCTCGCCCAGCTCGACCATGCCGGCGAGCTGCGCGGTGCCGCCGGTCAGCACGATCCCGGACGAGAGCAGCTCCTCGAACCCCGAGCGGCGCAGCTCCGCCTGGACGAGCGAGTAGAGCTCCTCGATGCGCGGCTCGATCACCTCGGCGAGCGTCTGGCGCGACAGCTTGCGCGGGCCGCGCTCGCCGACCCCCGGCACCTCGACCACCTCGGTCGCGTCGGCGAGCTGGCGCAGCGCACAGCCGTGGCGCACCTTGAGCTCCTCCGCGTCCTTGGTGGGCGTGCGCAGCGTCATCGCGATGTCGTTGGTCACCTGGTCGCCGGCGATCGGGATCACCGCGGTGTGGCGGATCGCGCCGTTCGCGAACACGGCGAGGTCGGTGGTGCCGCCGCCGATGTCCATCAGGCAGACGCCGAGCTCCTTCTCGTCGTCGTTCAGCACCGCCATCGCCGAGGCGAGCGGCTGCAGGATCACGTCCTTGACCGTGAGCCCGCAGCGGCGCACGCACTTGACGATGTTCTCGACCGCGGACACGGCGCCGGTGACGATGTGCACCTTGACCTCGAGGCGCACGCCGCTCATCCCGAGCGGCTCGCGCACGCCGTCCTGGCCGTCGATGATGAATTCCTGCGGGAGGATGTGCAGGATCTGCTGGTCGTTCGGGATCGCGACCGCGCGCGCGGTCTCGAGCGCCCGGTCGACGTCGCCCGCCGAGACCTCCTTCTCCTTGATCGCCACCATGCCGCTCGAGTTCAGGCTGCGGATGTGGCTGCCGGCGATGCCGACGAAGACCTCGCTGATCCGGCAGTTCGCCATCAGCTCGGCCTCCTCCAGCACGCGCTGGATCGAGGCCATCGTGGCGTCGATGTTGACCACCACGCCCTTCTTCAGGCCGCGCGACGGATGCGTGCCGAGCCCGATCACGTTGAGCGTGCCGTCCTCGGCCACCTCGGCGACCAGCGCCGCGACCTTCGACGTGCCGATGTCGAGCCCGACGATCAGGTCCTTCTTGGTCTCTTTCCCCATGCTCTTGTCCTAGGCGCCCGATTTCGCCGGCGCCTCGCGCAAACCCGGCACGCGGGCCGCAAAGCCGTTGCGGTAGCGCAGGTCGACGTGGTCGACGCGCGTGCCCTGTCGCGCGAGCGCCCCGATGGTCCTGCCGTAGGCGGCGACGAACCTCGACAGCCGTCCCGACGGGTCGTCGCGGCCGAGTTCGAGCGAGAGCGGTCCCTGCGGCCCGTCGGCGCGCACGCGCCACGCGCCGCGCGGCGAGACGGCGAGCTCGGCGACGCCGAGCCCCAGCGGCGCGAGCGCCGTCGTCCACTCGGCATAGCGGCTCGCGATCTCGCCGGCGTAGTGGTCCGGGCCGCGGAACTGCGGCAGCGGTCCGGTCGTGCGCGGCGACGAAGATCTCGCCGTCGATGTTGACGAGCCCGCCGTCGTTCCAGCGCGCGAGCGGCCGGTGCTCCTCGATCACGATCTCGAGCCGGTCCGGCCACTGCCGCCGCACGCCGACCTTGCGCACCCAGGGCACCGCGCCGATCGCGTGGCGCGTGGCTTCCAGGTCCATCGTGAAGAACGTGCCCGAGAGCTCGTCGCGGATCACCGCCTCGAGGTGCGGGGCGCTCGCGCGGACGGGCGGCGTCGCGACCGCGACTTCGCGGATCGCGAACAGCGGCTGGCGCGCGAGCCACAGCCCGACGGCCGCGACGACCGCGACGGCCGCCATGCCGCCGAGCGTCAGGGCGAGCGCATTCAGCGCCTTCGCGTCATCCCACATGCGCGCCTCGCAGGATCTCGACGCAGAGCTCGTCGAAGGGACATGCCCGCCTCGCGCGCGGACATGGGCACCAGGCTGTGCCCGGTCATGCCGGGGGAGGTGTTGACCTCGAGGAACGTCCAGCGCCCGGAGGCGTCGAGAATCAGGTCGAGCCGGCCCCACCCCTCGCAGCCGATCAGGTCGAACGCGGCGAGCGACTGCGCGCGGATCGCCTGCTCGACGTCCTCGGCGAGCCCCGCCGGGCAGAGGTAGCGCGTCTCGTCGGAGAAGTACTTGTTGTGGTAGTCGTAGTTGCCCTGCGGCGCCTCGATGCGGATCAGCGGCAGCGCGCGCCGGCCGACGATCGACGCGGTCAGCTCGATGCCCTGCACGAACTCCTCGACCAGTACCAGCGGATCGTGCTGCGCGGCCGCCGCGTAGGCGGCGGCGAGCTCGCCGGGGTCGGCCGCGCTCACCTTGGTGATGCCGATCGTCGAGCCTTCGCGCGCGGGCTTGACGATCAGCGGCAGACCGAGCTCGGCGACGACCCGCGGCCAGTCGGTGCGGGCATCGACCACGCGCCAGCGCGGCGTCGGGATGCCGGCCGCCGTCCACACGAGCTTGGTGCGCCACTTGTCCATCGCCAGCGCCGAGGCCATGACGCCGCTGCCGGTGTAGGGGATCTGCAGCGTCTCGAGCGCGCCCTGCACGGTGCCGTCCTCGCCGAAGCGGCCGTGCAGCGCGATGAACGCACGGGCGTAGCCCTCGCGCTTCAGGTCCCACAGGTCGCGCTCCGCCGGGTCGAACGCGTGTGCGTCGACACCCTTCTGCACGAGCGCCGCGAGCACCGCGTTGCCGGAGAGGAGCGAGATCTCGCGCTCCGACGACGGCCCGCCCAACAGCACGGCGACCTTGCCGAACACGCCCGCCTCGCTCATCGCGCCCCCGCCCCTTCCGCCTCGCCGACGATGCGGACCTCGGGCTCGAGGTCGACCCCCGTGCGCTCCCGCACGACGCGACGCACGTGCCCGATCAGCGCCTCGATGTCGGCGGCGCGCGCGTCGCGGCCGGGATTGACGATGAAGTTCGCGTGCTGCTCCGACACCTGCGCGCCGCCGATCGCGAAGCCCTTGAGTCCGCACGACTCGACGAGCCGCGCCGCGTGGTCGCCGGGCGGGTTGCGGAACACGCTGCCGGCGTTGGGCAGCGACAGCGGCTGCGTCGCGATCCGCCGTTCCGAGCAGTGCCTTGATCCGCGCCCGGGCGGCGACCGCATCGCCGGCGGGAAAGCGGAACCACGCGGCGGTGAAGATGCCCCGCGGCGGCGCGCCGTCGCGCTCGGCGACCGCGCGGTAGCCGACGCGGAAGTCGCCGCGCGTGCGCACCGCGAAGGTGCCGTCGCGCTGGAGCACCTCGGCGCGCTCGACGAAGTCCAGGTCTCGCCGCCGTAGCAGCCGGCGTTCATCGCCAGCGCGCCGCCGACGGTACCGGGAATGCCGGCCAGGAACTCGGCCTCCGCGCAACCGTGCATCGCGGCGAAGCGCGCGAGCTTCGGGCTGGCGAGTCCGGCGTCGGCGTAGATCATGCCGTCCTGCACCGCCAGCATGGCGCCCGGGTTGTGCATCAGGATCACCGTGCCGCGCACGCCGCCGTCGCGCACCAGCAGGTTGCTGCCGAGGCCGATCACGGTGATCGGCTCCCGCGCGGGAAGCGAGCGCACGAACGCCGCGAGGTCGTCGCGATCGGCGGGGACGTACAGCCGGTCGGCGCGGCCGCCGGCGCGCCAGGTCGTGTGGCGCGCGAGCGGCGCGTCGTGCGCGAGCGTGCCGCGCAAGGCGATGTGCGAGAGCGGCTCGTGCATCATCATTCAGGAGCCCGCCGTGAGGAGCGCGGGCACGCCGCCCACCGAGCCCGCACCCATCGTCAGCACCACGTCGCCGTCGCGCGCGAGCGCGCGGATCGCTGCCGGCATCTCGGCGATCGTCTCGACGAACACCGGCTCCACCTTGCCGGCGACGCGCACCGCGCGGGCGAGCGCGCGGCCGTCCGCGGCGACGATCGGCGCCTCGCCCGCCGGGTAGACCTCGGACAGCACGAGCGCGTCGACCGTCGACAGCACCCGCACGAAGTCCTCGAACAGGTCGCGCGTGCGCGAGAAGCGGTGCGGCTGGAACGCGAGCACGAGGCGCCGCCCCGGAAAGCTCTCGCGCGCGGCGGCGAGTGTGGCCACCATCTCGGCCGGGTGGTGGCCGTAGTCGTCGATCAGCGTGAACGCGCCGCCGCCCTCGAGCGCGACCTCGCCGTGGCCCTGGAAGCGCCGGCCCACGCCCTTGAATCCGGCGAGCGCAGCGGCGATCGCCCGGTCGGGCACGCCGACCTCGCGCCCGATCGCGATCGCAGCGAGCGCGTTCTGCACGTTGTGGACGCCGGCGGCGGCGAGGTCGACGGCAAGGTCCGGCGCGTCGTTCGCGCGCGCGACGAAGCGCATCCGACCGCCCGCGTTGACGACGTCGACCGCGCGGAGCTCGGCGTCGGCGGCGAGGCCGTAGGTCACGACCGGCTTCGCGATGTCGGCGCGGATCTCGCGCACGTTCGGGTCGTCGATGCAGAGCACCGCGACACCGTAGAACGGCAGTCGCTGCACGAAGTCGACGAACGCGCGCTTCAGGCGCCCGAAGTCGTGGCCGTAGGTCTCCATGTGGTCGGCGTCGATGTTGGTGACGACGGCGATCACCGGGGAGAGATAGAGAAACGACGCGTCCGACTCGTCGGCCTCGGCGACGAGGAAGTCGCCGCGACCGAGGCGCGCGTTCGCATCGGCCGCGAGCAGCCGCCCGCCGATCACGAACGTCGGGTCGAGCCCGCCCTCGGCGAGCACCGAGGCGATGAGCGACGTCGTCGTCGTCTTGCCGTGGGTGCCGGCAACCGCGATGCCCTGCTTCAGGCGCATCAGCTCGGCGAGCATCAGTGCGCGCGGCACCACCGGGATGCCCTGCTCGCGCGCGGCGACGACCTCGGGGTTGTCGGCCGGGACCGCGGTCGAGACGACGACCGCGTCGGCCCCCGCGACGTTGCCCGCCACGTGACCGATCGCGATGCGCACGCCCATGCCGGCCAGCCGGCGCGTCACCGCGGACGCGGCGAGATCGGAGCCCGAGACCTGGTAGCCCTGGTTGGCGAGCACCTCGGCGATGCCGCTCATGCCGGCCCCGCCGATGCCGACGAAGTGGACGCGCTTGACCTTGTGCTTCATCGCGTGGCGAGCTCGAGGCAGAGTTCGGCCACCCGGCGCGTCGCGCCGGTCTTGCGCAGCGCGCGCGCCGCGACCGCCATGCGCAGCAAGCGCCCGCGGTCCTGCGCGCCCAGCCACTCGGCAAGCCGCGCGGGAGTGAGGTCGCGCTGCAGCCACATCTCGGCGGCGCCACGGCCCTCGAGCACCCGCGCGTTGTCGACCTGGTGGTCGTCCGCCGCGTGAGGGAACGGGACGAGCAGGCTCGCGACACCCACGGCCGCGAGTTCCGCGACCGTCGTCGCGCCGCTGCGGCAGACGACGACGTCCGCTTCGGCATAGCGGCGCGCGATGTCGTCGATGAACGGCAGGCATTCGGCGACGACGCCGGCGCGCACGTAGGCATCGCGGAGCGCGTCGATGTGGCGCTCGCCGGCCTGGTGCGTGACGAGCGGACGGGACTCGCGCGGCATGAGCGCCAGCGCCTGCGGCACCGCCTCGTTCAGCGCGAGCGCGCCCTGGCTGCCGCCCACGACGAGAACCTTGAGCGGGCCCGCGCGCCCCGCGAATCGCTCCTCCGGCGGCGCGGCCGCCTCGATCGCTTCGCGCAGCGGATTGCCGACCCATTCGACGCGCGGATTGCGGCCCTCGCCGAGCACGCCGGGGAAGCCGGTCAGCACGCGGTCCGCGCCGTGCCGCAGCACCCGGTTGGCGAGACCCGGCCGCGCGTCGAGGTTGTGAATGACCAGCGGCAGGTTGCGCGCCACCGCCATCAGCGCCCCGGGGAACGACGCGAAGCCGCCGAAACCCAGCACCACGCCCGGCGCGCGGCGCCCGAGCACGCCGAACGCCTGCCGGCAGGCGCTCATGATCGCGTACGGCCCGAGCAGGAGGCGCTTCACACCCTTGCCGCGCACGCTGCCGAACGCGAGGCCCTCGAAGTCGACGCCGTGCCGCGGCACGAGCCGCGACTCCATGCCGTCGTTCGTGCCGAGCCAGAACACGCGCGCGCCGCGCCGTGCGAGCTCGTCCGCGACCGCGAGGCCGGGGAAGATGTGCCCGCCGGTGCCGCCGGTCGTGATCATCACCGTGGCCACGCCTGGTCCCGTGTCACTGCCGCGCCTCCCGCGGTCGTCCCTGGCTTTGCCCGCCGCGCTCACTCGGCATACCCCCTGAGCAGGCGCCGGTTCTCGTAGTCGACCCGCAGCAGGATCGCGATCGCGACGCAGTTCGCGACGATGCCGCTGCCGCCGAACGAAAGCAGGGGCAGCGTGAGCCCCTTGGTCGGCAGCACGCCCATGTTGACGCCGATGTTGATGAACGCCTGCACGCCGATCCACACGCCGATGCCGTGCGCGACCAGCGCGGCGAACGGGCGC
Organism: uncultured beta proteobacterium; assembly: GCA_963705175.1. GTDB lineage: Bacteria > Pseudomonadota > Gammaproteobacteria > Burkholderiales > Casimicrobiaceae > VBCG01. The sequence goes on from CAVPJE010000019.1 coordinate 102,670, forward strand.
GACAGGCGCGCCGCCTGGCGCCCGATCGCCCAGCCGCGGAACAGCAGCCACACGAACAGCGCCAGCACCGCAAGCACGCCGGCGAAGCCCAGCTCCTCGGCGATCACCGCGAGCAGGAAGTCGGTGTGCGCCTCCGGGAGGTAGAGGAGCTTCTCCACGCTTGCACCGAGGCCCACGCCGAAGAACTCGCCGCGCCCGAAGGCGATCAGCGAATGCGACAGCTGATAGCCCTTGCCGAGCGGGTCCGACCAGGGATCGAGAAAGGCCGTGAGGCGCTGCAAGCGGTACGGTGCGGCGACCAGGATCGCGCCGAGCGCGAACGGCAGCAGCGCCGACAGGCCGAGGAACAGCCGCCAGTCGAGGCCGCCCAGGAACAGGATCCCGAACGCGATCGCGACGATGACGACGAACGCGCCGAAGTCGGGCTCGAGGAGCAGCAGGCCGCCGATCGCGACCATCACGGCGAAGAGCGGCGCAAAGCCGCGGGACAGCGTCTGCCGGAGCGGCTGCTCGGCATGCAGGAACCCCGCCTTGCGCACCGCGTAGCTCGCCGCGTAGAGGACCACCGCGAGCTTCATGAATTCCGAAGGCTGCACGTTCACGAATGCGAGCGGCAGCCAGCGTCGCGAGCCGTTGACGCTCTTGCCGATGCCGGGGATCAGCACGAGGACGAGCAGCACCGCGCCGGCAACGAACAGCCAGGGCGCGAGCCGCTGCCAGGCCTTCATCGGCACCTGGAAGGCGATCGCGGCCGCGGCGAGCCCCACGACCGAGGAACAGCCCGTGGCGCAGCAGGAAGTACCACGGCCGGAAGCCGGTGTGGCGCGAGGCCTCGGCCATCGCGATCGACGACGAGTAGACCATCACCAGGCCGAGCGCGAGCAGCAGGAGGGCCGACCACGCGAGCGACACGTCGAGCGCGAGCATCGCCCGCGGGTTGCGTGCGCGACCGTCGAGGAACAGCCCCGTCAGCGCGACACTCGCCGTCTCGGTCACGCGCTTGCGCACGGGCTGCCCTCCCTCAACCGCTCGCGAACCAGCGCACGCGAAGCACTCGCCGCGCTCCCCGAAGCTGCCGAACTGGTCGAGGCTCGCGCACGCCGGGGACAGCAGCACCGCGTCGCCGGGGCGCGCGATCTCGAACGCCCGCGCCACCGCCTTCTCGAGCGTGCCCTGCTGCTCGATCGCGGCCTTGCTGCCGGCGAGGCCGTGCTCGACCAGCGCCGCGTCGCGGCCGATCAGCAGCACGGCCCTGCAGGCCCGGTCGACCGCAGGCTTGAGCGGTGCGAAGCTCTGGCCCTTGCCGTCGCCGCCGGCGATCAGGATCACCGGCCGGCCGATGCCGGCGAGCGCCGCCTCGGTCGCGGCGACGGTCGTCGCCTTCGAGTCGTTGACGAACAGCACGCCGCGCTCGTCGGCGATGCGCTCCATCCGGTGCGGCAGGCCGCGGAAGGCCGCGAGCGCCGCGAGCACGCCCGGCGTGACCTTGGCCACCGACGAGACGAGCGCGAGCGCCGCGAGGGCATTGAGCGCGTTGTGCCGTCCGACCAGCGCGAGCTGCGACGCCGGCACGAGCAGCTCGCCGCCGCGCGCGAGCCATTCCTCGCCGCCGCGCCCGACCAGGCCCCACTCCTCCTCGGACAGCGGCACGCTCGCGCCGAACGTCTGCACCGTGTGTCCCGGCAGCCGCATCAGGCGCACGATCGGGTCGTCGCGGTTGATCACCTGCACCGCGGCGCGGGTGAAGATGCGGGCCTTCGCCGCCGCGTAGTCGACGACGCCCGCGTAGCGGTCGAGATGGTTCGGCGAGACGTTCAGCACCGTCGCCGCCGCGACGTCGAGCGACGACGTGGTCTCGAGCTGGTAGCTCGACAGCTCGAGCACGAACAGGTCCGGCCACGGCGCGCCGTCCTCGTGCGCCGCCAGCACGTCGAGCACCGGCGTGCCGATGTTGCCGGCCACCGTCGTCGCGAGCCCCGCCGCCTCGGCGAGCGCGCCGGCGAGCGCCGTCACCGTCGTCTTGCCGTTGGTCCCGGTGATCGCGATCACCTTCTGGCCGACGGGCAGGCGCCGCGCGAACAGCTCGACATCGCCCACGAGCGTCGCGCCGGCCGCCACGGCCTCGGCGATCGCCGGCTGGTCCTTCGCCACGCCGGGGGAGATCGCGATCATCTCGGCACCGTCGAACGTCGACGCGACGAAGGGCCCGGTCTCGAGCCGCACCCCGGGCAGCGCCTCGTGGAGCGCGCTCGCGGCAGGCGGCGCCTGGCGCGTGTCCGCGACGCGCACGCGCGCGCCGTGACGCGCGAGCCAGCGCGCGAGCGAGAGCCCGGTCTGTCCGAGACCGAGCACCACCACGTCGCGGCCGCGCACGTCGCCCGTCATCGCAGCTTCAGCGTCGACAGACCGAACAGGACCAGCAGCATCGTGATGATCCAGAAGCGGACCACCACCTGGTTCTCCTTCCAGCCCTTGAGCTCGTAGTGGTGGTGGATCGGCGCCATCCGGAACACGCGCTTGCCGGTCAGCTTGAAGGAGGCGACCTGCACCATCACCGACAGCGTCTCCACGACGAACACGCCGCCCATGATGAACAGCACGATCTCCTGGCGCACGATCACCGCGATCGTGCCGAGCGCCGCGCCGAGCGCCAGCGCACCGACGTCGCCCATGAACACTTCCGCGGGGTAGGCGTTGAACCAGAGGAAGCCGAGGCCCGCGCCGGCGATGGCGCCGCAGATCACGGCCAGCTCGCCGGCCCCGGGGATGTAGGGGAACTGCAGGTACCTCGCGAACACCACGTTGCCGGACACGTAGGCGAACACGCCGAGCGAGGCGCCGATCATCACCGTCGGCATGATCGCGAGGCCGTCGAGCCCGTCGGTCAGGTTCACCGCGTTGCTCGTCCCCACGATGACGAAGTAGGTGAGCGCGATGAAGCCGAACGCGCCGAGCGGGTAGCTCACCGTCTTGAAGAACGGGACGATCAGGTCGGCATTGGGCGACAGGCTCGCCGAGAAGCCGCTCGCGACCCAGTCGGCGGCGAGGCGCAGCGACTGCACGGTGTCGGGCGCGGAGATGGCGAAGGCGAGGTACGTGGCCGCGACGATGCCGATCAGCGACTGCCAGAGGAGCTTCGCGCGCGCGGACAGGCCCTTCGGGTTGCGATAGACGACCTTGCGGTAGTCGTCGACCCAGCCGACGGCGCCGAAGCCGGCGGTGACGATCAGCACCACCCAGACGAAGCGGTTGCCGAGGTCGCCCCAGAGCAGCGTCGTCACCAGGATCGCGACCAGGATCAGCGCGCCGCCCATCGTCGGCGTTCCGGCCTTGGCGAGGTGCGTCTGCGGACCGTCGTCGCGCACCGACTGTCCGATCTTCATCCGGGTGAGCCAGGCGATCATGCGCGGCCCGATGACGAACGAGATCACGAGCGCCGTCATGCAGGCGAGCACCGCGCGGAGCGTCAGGTACTGGAAGACGTTGAACGCCCGCACGTCCTTCGCGAGGAGCTCGGTGAGCCAGAGCAGCACGCTAGTGCCCTCCCCGTTCGTCGTCGCCCGGCAGCGCGGCGACGACGCGTTCCATGCGCATGAAGCGCGACCCCTTGACCAGCACCGTCGTGCCGTGGCGTCGCCTCGGCGGCGAGCGTCGCGACGAGGTCGTCGACCTGCGCGAAGTGGCGCGCGCCGGCGCCGAAAGCGTCCGCGGCGAGCGCGGCCTGCGCGCCGGTCGGCGTAGAGCCGCTCGATCCCTGCGGCGCGGGCGTAGGCGCCGACCTCGCGATGGAACGCCGGGCCCTCGGCGCCGACCTCGCCCATGTCGCCGAGCGCGAGGATCGCGCGGGCTCGCGGCGCGCGCGAGCACGTCGATCGCCGCGCGCACCGAGTCCGGATTGGCGTTGTAGGTGTCGTCGATCACCACGGCCCCCGCGGGAACGACCGAGGTCGGCGAGTCGGCCGGGCACGGCGCGGAACGCCTCGAGGCCGCGTCGGATCGACGCGAGATCGGCGCCGGCCGCGAGTGCGGCGGCCACGGCAGCGAGCGCGTTCCGCGCCATCGGCAGTCCGGGCACGCCGAGCGCAATCGTCGTCTGCCCCGCCGCCGTGGCGACCTGCAGCGTCGACCCGGTGGCGGCGAGCGCAACCTCGCCCCGCACGTCGGCATCTGCGCCGGTGCCGAAGCCGACGACGCGGGCACCGGCGCGCGCTGCCGCCTCGCGCCACACGCCGGCGTGCGGGTCGTCGGCGTTGATCACCGCGACGCCGCCCGCCGGCAGCGCGAGGATCGCATCAGCATGCTCGGCGGCGACCTCGGCGACGTTGTTCATGAACTCCTGGTGCTCGCGCTGCGCATTGTTGACGACCGCGATCGTGGGCTTCGCGATCGCGGCCAGCTCCGCGGTCTCGCCGCGGTGGTTCATGCCGAGCTCGATCACTGCCGCGCGATGCGTCTCCCGCAGCCGGAGCAGCGTGAGCGGCAGCCCGATCGCGTTGTTGAGGTTGCCGATCGTGGCGAGGACCGCGCCGGCGCCGTGACGCGCGGCAAGCGCCGCGGTGATCATCTCCTTCACCGTCGTCTTGCCGTTGCTGCCGACGACGATCGCGAGCGGCAGGTCGAAGCGCGCGCGCCATGCGCCGGCGAGCCGCCCGAGCGCCTGCTGCGGATCGGGGACGACGACGAGATCGCCGGCAAGGCCCGCCGCCGCGGGCTCCGCGACCATCGCGGCCACCGCGCCGTCGCGAAGCGCCTGCGGCACGAACGCGTGGCCGTCGAAGCGCTCGCCGCGGAGCGCGACGAACAGGTCGCCGTCCTCGAGCGCGCGGCTGTCGGTCGTGACGCGCAGGAAGGTCGGGTTGCCCCCGACACGGCGGCCGCCGACCACGGTCGTTGCCGTCGCGAGGTCCATCACGGGGCGCTCCGTTGCGCGAGGGCCGCGGCGGCGCGCGCGGCGTCGGAGAAGGGCGTGCGCACGCCGTTCGCCTCCTGGTAGTCCTCGTGACCCTTGCCCGCGACGAGGACGACGTCGCCCGCACGTGCCGCCGCGATCGCCTGGTCGATCGCCTTGCCGCGGTCGACCTCGAGCCGCCAGTGCCGGTTGCCGGCATCGCGCACGCCTTCGGCGATCGCCATCGCGATCGACGTCGGGTCCTCGCCTCTCGGGTTGTCGCTGGTCACGACGACGCGGTCCGCGAGCGACGCCGCGATCCGTCCCATCTCGCGTCGCTTGCCAGCGTCGCGGTCGCCACCGCAGCCGAACAGGCACACAAGCGAGCCGCCGGCGCCGACCGCGGGCCTGAGCGCCGCGAGCACCTTCTCCAGCGCGTCGGGGGTATGCGCATAGTCGATCACGACGAGCGGCGCGCTGCCCCCGCCCAGACGCTGCATGCGCCCGGGCGGCGGCACGAGTCGTCGCCATCGCGTCGAGCGCGTCGGCGAGCGGCACGTCGCTCGCGAGCAGGACGCCGAGCGTGCCGAGCAGGTTCGAGACGTTGAACGTCCCGACGACGCGGGTCTCGAGCTTGCCGCTGCCCCACGGCGTCGCCACCGAGAGCGCCATGCCGTCGGCCGTCGTCGCGATGGCGGTCGCGGTGATGTCGCCGCCGTTCACGCCGTAGCAGAGCACACGCGCACCGCGCGCACGCGCGAGGCCCGCGATGCGCTCGCCGAACGCGTCGTCGGTGTTGACCACCGCGACCGCGAGTCCCGGCCAATCGAACAGCCTCGCCTTGGCCGCGCCGTAGGCGGCCATCGTGCCGTGGTAGTCGAGGTGGTCGCGCGTCAGGTTGGTGAACAGCGCGACGTCGAAGCGGGTGCCGTTGACCCGGCCCTGGTCGAGCCCGATCGACGACACCTCCATCGCCACCACCGTCGCGCCGGCCTGCTTGAGACGCGCGAGCGTCTCCTGCAGCACCGCGGCGTCGGGCGTGGTGTGCGGCGCGGGCGCCAGCGCGCCCGGGAAGCCGTTGCCGAGCGTACCGATGACGGCGGCGCGGCGCCCGACCGCCGCGAACGCTTGCGCGATCCACTGCGAGCACGAGGTCTTGCCGTTGGTCCCGGTCACGCCGACCATCCACAGCGCCTCCGAAGGGCTGCCGCAGATGAAGTCGGCGATCGGGCCGAGCCGGCCACGCAGGTCCTCGACCGGCAGGTGCGGCACCTCTTGCTTCGCGTCCCACGTCCAACCCGCGGCTTCCCAGAGCACGGCCGACGCGCCGCGGGCGATCGCGTCGCCGATGAACGCGCGACCGTCGACGCGTGCGCCGGGATACGCGGCGAACGCCACGCCGGGCTCGACCACGCGGCTGTCCGACGTGATCCGGCGCGGCGCGACGCGCAATCGCGCCAGCAGCGCGGCGACGTCGAAGTCCGTGGTCGCGGCAGCCACTACGTTTCCTCCCCAATCTCGACGGCGTCGGCGGGCAGGATCGCGTTGGTCGACGGCGCGTCGGAGGGCACGCCGAGCAGGCGCAGCGCGGCGCCGGTGACGCTCGAGAACACCGGCGCGGCGACGGCGCCGCCGTAGTACTGGCCGGCCGACGGCTCGTCGATCATCACCGCGACGATGAGCCGCGGATTCGACACCGGCGCGAATCCGACGAACGCCGCCACGTACTTGTTCGCGTAGTTGCGGCCTTCGAGCTTGTGCGCGGTGCCGGTCTTGCCGGCCACGCGATAGCCGCCAACCTGCGCCTTCGGCGCGGTGCCGCCCGGCTGGGCGGCGAGTTCCAGCATGCGGCGCACCGCGCGCGCAGTCTCGGGCTTGATCACGGGACGTCCCGCGACTTCACCGGTCGTCTTGAACAGCGTGACCGGCTTCAGCTCGCCGTCGGTCGCGAAGATCGTGTAGGCGCGGGCGAGCTGGACCAGGTTGGCCGAGATGCCGTGGCCGTAGGAGATCGTCGCCTGCTCGATCGGCCGCCAGCTCTTCGCGGGACGCAGGCGCCCGGACACCTCGCCGGGAAAGCCGGTGCGGGGCGCGGCACCAAACCCCGCATCCGACAGCGTGCGCCACATGCGCTCCGCGGGCAGGCCGAGCGCGACCTTCGCGGTACCGACGTTCGACGACTTCTGGATCACCTGCTCGAACGTGAGCGTGCCGACGGGATGGGCATCGCGGATCGTCCTGCCGGAGATCGTCAGCGAGCCGGGGCCGGTGGCGATCATCGTGTCGGGCCGCACGGTCCCGGCCTCGAGCGCCGCCGCCGCCGTGAACGGCTTCATCGTCGAGCCCGGCTCGAACACGTCGGTGAGCGCGCGATTGCGCATCCGCTCGGGCGCGACCTTGCCGTCGCGGCGGTTGGGATTGAACGTCGGGTAGTTCGCGAGCGCGAGGATCTCGCCGGTGACGACGTCGAGGACCACCAGCCCGCCGGCCTTCGCACGATGCGCGTCGATCGCGGCCTTGAGCTCGCGGAATGCGAGGTGCTGCAGGCGCGAGTCGATCGACAGCGCGAGGTCGCGCCCCGCCTGCGGCGCGCGGATCGACGCGACGTCCTCCACCACCTCGCCCCTGCGGTTGATGATCACCCGCCGGCTGCCGACGTGGCCGCCCAGCCAGGCCTGCTGCGCGAGCTCGATGCCTTCCTGCCCCGCGTCCTTCGTGCCGGTGAAGCCGACCACGTGCGCGGCGATCTCGCCGGCCGGGTAGTACCGCCCGTACGTGGTCTCGTCGTGCAGGCCCTTGATGCGCAACGCCAGCGCACGTTCCGCAACCTCCGGCGGAACCTGCTTCGCGATGTAGACGAAGTCCTCGGCCGCGGCGATCCTGCGCTCGAGCGCGGCGCGGCTGGTTTCGAGCACGCGCGCGAGCTCGGTCAGCTGGCCCGGCGTCATTTCGAGCCGGTCGGGAAACGCCCACAGCGACTTGACCGGCGTCGAGATCGCCAGCGCCTCGCCGTGGCGATCGAGGATCCGGCCGCGATGCGCGGGCATCTCGATGTCGCGCGAGTAGCGCGCCTGACCCTGTCCCTGCAGGAACTCGTTGTCGATCCACTGCAGGTAGAGCGCCCGCCCGCCGAGGCCCGCGAAGAGCAGGATCAGCGCACCGAACACGACGCCCGCGCGCATGCCGGGCGGCTCGAGACGCGGCGCCGCGCCGCGCGCCGGCGACGCCGCCCTCATCGCGGGGCCTCGGGCATCTCGACGACGACCACGCGCGCCGCGGCAGGCGTCTGCAGCCGCTGCTCCCGCGCGAGCTTGTCGACCCGCGCCGGCATCGCCCAGGTCGACTGCTCGAGCGTGAGCCGGCCGAACTCGACGTCGAAGGCGCGCGCCTGCGCCTCCGCGCGCGACAGTTCGGTGGTGAGCTTGCGCGCCTGGTGGCGCGACGTCACGAGCGAGAGCGCGCACGCGACGAGCACGACCAGCAGGACCAGGTTCACGCGCGTCATCCGTTCAGGCCGCCGCCGGCGCGTCGAGCGCCGCGGGCCAGGGCGCGTCGGTGCGCACGGCGACGCGCAGGATCGCGCTCCGCGCGCGCGGATTCGCGGCCGCCTCGTCGGCCGTCGGCTTCTGCGCCCGGCCCGCCAGCGCGAGCGGGGGCGGCGGCAGCGTGCCGTCGCGCAGCGGCAGGCGGGCGAGTCGGGTGTCGCCGCCGAAGGGGTCGGACGCGCGCACGAAGAAGCGCTTGACGATGCGGTCCTCGAGCGAGTGGAAGGCGATCACGGCCAGGCGCCCGCCGGGCGCCAGCCGGGCGGCGAGACGTGGCAGCGCCCGCGCGAGTTCGCCCATCTCGTCGTTCACCGCGATGCGCAGGGCCTGGAAAGTGCGCGTGGCCGGATCCTGACGCCAGTCGCCCCGTGTCCGCGCGCCGACGGCTTGCGCGACGACGCGCGATAGCTCGAGCGTGCGTGTGATCGGGCGGACTTCGCGTTGCGCCGCAATTGCCGCTGCAATGGATCGAGCAAGCCGTTCTTCACCATAGTCGCGCAGCACCTCCGTCAGTTCGCGCACCGAGGCGCGGGCGAGCCATGCGGCGGCACTTTCGCCGCGTGAGGGATCCATCCGCATGTCGAGCGGTCCGTCGCGCCGGAACGAGAAGCCGCGCTGCGGATCGTCGATCTGCGGCGAGGAGATGCCGAGGTCGAGCAGCGCGCCGTCGACCCGATCGATGCCGAGCGCGTCCAGCACACCCGGAATCTCGGAGAACCACGCGCGGCGGAACGCGAAGCGCGGATCGTCGAGCGCACGCGCAGCGTCCTCCGCCGCAGGATCGCGGTCGACGCCGACGAGGCGGCCGCGCGACGAGAGCCGTCCGAGGATCGCGCGGGCATGGCCGCCGCGGCCGAAGGTGCCGTCGACGTACGTGCCGTCGGGATCGTGCACCAGCGCGTCGACCGCGGCTTCGAGGAGGACGGGAACGTGTCCGGCATCGGTCATCAGAGGCTGAAGCCGTCGAGCTCGGGCGGCAACCCGTTCGCCGGAAAGGCGATCGCCTGCGCGGTCGCCTGCTGCCAGGCGGCCTCGTCCCACAACTCGAACTTGCGCCCCTGCCCGACCAGCACCACGTGCTTGTCGAGGCGCGCGTACTGGCGCAGCGCGGGCGGGATCAGCACGCGGCCGGAGGCATCGATCTCGACGTCGTCGGCGTGGCCGACGATGAGGCGCTGCAACCCCC
>CAVPJE010000020.1:0-71459 GCA_963705175.1 uncultured beta proteobacterium
GGCGATCCACGCGCCGAGCACCGTCCGCTCGGCGTCGGTCATGCCGGTGAGGTTGCCGATGGGCATCGCCTTGGTCGTCACCGACTGCTCGCCGATGCGCGCCGCGGCAGCGACGATGCGCTCGGGCGTGTCCAGCATGACACCCTTCGGTGCCACCGAGAACCCGGTGTGCGACGGCCGCTCGGCGTGGCAGGACGCGCAGCGGTCGAGCACGATCGCCTGCACGCGCGCGAACGGCGGCACGTCGCTCGCCGACGGCCGCGCCGGCGCGATGGCGACCGCGATGGCGGCGGTGGCGAGCATGCCGAGCATGGGAATTGCCCAGACCGTGCGGCCGCGATGCCGCAGGTTGAAGAAGTGCCGCACGAACGCGGCGACCAGGACGATCCCGACCAGCACCAGCCAGGCATGGGAATGTCCCCAGGTCATCGGGTAGTGGCCGCTGATCATCAAGAACAGCACCGGCAGCGTGAAGTAGTTGTTGTGCACCGAGCGCTGCTTGCCGCGGCGGCCGTGCACCGGATCGGGCATTGCGTTGCGCTCCTTGGCCCGTACCAGCTCGCGCTGCGACGGGATGATGACGTGGGCGACGTTGCCCACCATCATCGTGCCGAGCATCGCGCCGACCTGGATGAACATCGCGCGGCCGGAGAAGGCGTGCGCAAGCCCCCACGCGACGAGCGTGACGAACCCGACCATCACGGCGGCGATGACCGCATCGCGTTCCAGCCCCAGGCGCTTGCACAGCTGGTCGTAGAACACCCACCCGGCGCCGAGCAGCGCGAGCGAGATCGCGATCGCCTGCCACGGTGCGAGGTCGGCGACCGCGGGGTCGATCATGTACGCACGCGCGTTCGCGTAATACATGACCACGAACAGCGCGAAGCCCGACAGCCACGTCGCGTAGGCCTCCCACTTGAACCAGTGCAGCGGCGATGGCAGCTCGGCCGGCGCGACGCGGTACTTCTGCACGTGGTAGAAGCCGCCGCCGTGCACCGCCCACAACTCGCCGCCGACGCCGTGCTGGCCATCCTGCGCGACCTGCGGCGCCCGCAGGCTGTTGTCCAGCCAGACGAAGTAGAACGAGGCGCCGATCCAGGCGATGCCCGTGATCAGGTGGACCCAGCGCAGGAGCAGGTTGAGCCAGTCGAACGCGTAGGCTTCCATGCGCGAGACGTGCCGTGGTCGCCTAGGAGCCGCGGTAGGTCGACCACGACCACGGCGACACGAGCAGCGGCACGTGGTAGTGCCCCGACGCGTCGGCGACGCCGAAGTCGACCACCACCTCGTCGACGAACGGCGGGTCCGGCATCGCCGTGCCGCACCGGCGGAAGTAGTCACCGGCGCGGAACACGAGGCGGTAGCGGCCGGCGGTGAACGCGTCGCCCGCGACGAGCGGTGCGTCGCAGCGGCCGTCCGCGTTGGTCACCGCGTCGCCGATCAGCGCGTAGCGCTCGCCCACGTTGCGGTACAGGGTCAGGCCGACACCCGCCGCCGGCGTGCCGTGGGCCGTGTCGAGGACGTGCGTGGTCAGGCGGCCCATGGTTCGTCGCGCGGGTTTGCCGGGGTTGTGCGGCGCATTGTATGCTCGGCGCGCCCGCCGCGCACCACGTGCCGCGAGCGCCTCCATGCAGCCCTTCGAACCCGGCTACCCGCGCGACCTCGCAGGCTACGGCGAGCGTCCGCCGCATCCGCGCTGGCCGAACGGCGCCCGGATCGCGCTGCAGTTCGTGCTGAACTACGAGGAAGGCGCCGAGAACAGCGTCCTCCACGGCGACGCGGCCTCGGAGACGTTCCTCTCCGAAATCGTCGGCGCACAGGCGTACCCGGCGCGGCACATGAGCATGGAGTCGCTGTACGAGTACGGCTCGCGCGCCGGCGTCTGGCGCATCCTGCGCCTGTTCCGCGAACGCGAAGTGCCGCTGACGGTCTTCGGCGTGGCGATGGCGATGCTGCGCCATCCCCGGGTGGTCGAGGCGTTCCTGCGCGACGGCCACGAGATCGCGAGCCACGGCTGGCGCTGGGTGAGCTACCAGCAGGCCGACATCGCGACCGAGCGCGAGCACCTGGCGCGCGCGGTCGAGGCGATTCGCGCGCTCACCGGGCGCGCGCCGGAAGGCTGGTACACCGGGCGCGACAGCCCGAACACGCGGCGCCTCGTCGTCGAGCACGGCGGCTTCGTCTACGACGCCGACTCCTACGCCGACGACCTCCCCTATTGGGTCGAGGTCGAGGTCGACGCCGCGCGCGTGCCGCACCTCGTCGTCCCGTACGCGCTCGACACCAACGACATGCGCTTCGCCACGCCGCAGGGCTTCAACAGCGGCGAGCAGTTCTTCGGCTACCTGCGCGACGCGTTCGACACGCTGTACGCCGAGGGCGACCCCGCCGGTGCGGATGCGCCCAAGATGCTGTCGATCGGGCTGCACTGCCGGATTGCGGGGCGCCCGGCGCGTCTCGCCTCGCTCGCCCGCTTCCTCGACCACGTCCGGGGGCACGACGGCGTCTGGTGCGCGCGTCGCATCGACATCGCGCGACACTGGATCGCGACGCACCCGTTCGCCACGAGCGCCGTGCGATGACGCTCGCGGAGCTGAACGCGACGGACCGCGAGGCCTTCGTGACGGCGCTGGACGGCATCTTCGAGCACTCGCCGTGGGTCGCCGAGCGCGCGTTCGCGGCGCGGCCGTTCGCGAGCGTCGAGGCGTTGCACCGGGCGATGGTCGGCGCGATGTACGCCGCCTCGCGGGACGAGCAGCTCGCGCTGATCCGGGCGCACCCGGAGCTCGCCGGACGGGCGATGGTGCGCTGACGAGCTCACCGCGGACTCGACGCGCGAGCAGGTCGGGCGCCGGCCTCAACCAGTGCTCGCCGGACGGAATTCGCGCGACTCACCGACCTCAACGCCCGCTACCACGCGAAGTTCGGCTTCCCGTTCATTCTCGCCGTGAAGGGCTGGGACCGGGCGGGCGTGATCGCCGAGCTCGCGCGGCGTCTCGAGTGCGATCCGGCCGCCGAATTCGCCGAGGCGCTCGCCCAGATCGCCCGCATCGCGGGCCTGCGCCTCGCCGGGAAGTGGCCGGGCAGCGCGTAGACGGGCAACACCTGCCGCCGCTACCATCGTCGGCACCCCCCACACCCGAGGAACCCGGCCCATGGCCAAGTCCGACCCGACGATGAAGCCCCGCAAGCGCGTCGCCCGCAAGCGGACGACGACGCAAGCCGACGCACCGCCTGTCGCCGGTGCCGCGGAGGACTCGAGCCTGGTCAGCCATGGCGAAGCAGGTGCGGTCCTGGTCCGACTCGGTGCTCGGCATCGCGGGCGCTGCCGCCGACGTCTCGATCGGCGCGGCGAAGGCGTTGCTGGTGCGTCCCGAGCAACGCGCCACGCTCGCGCGCGCCGGCTCGGTGCTGCGCAGCATGCGCGAGGCCGCCGGACTGTCGCTGAAGGAGGTCGGCGAGGCGATCAACCTCAAGGACCCGACGCTGCTGGAACTGGTCGAAGGCGGCAAGGTCGCGCTGCCGTTCGAGGTCATCCTGCGCCTCGCGTCGGTGCTCGGGCGCAACGATCCCATCTCGTTCGTGATGCGCTTCACGCGCTCCTACAACCCGGACACCTGGCAGACGCTGGAGCGGCTGGGCATCGGCCGGCTCGCGGTGCAGGCCGGCCGCGAGCGGGAGTTCGCGAACATCTACCGCGCGAGCGACGCGGCGCGGCGCCTCGACGACGAGGAGTTCACCGCCGTGCTCGCGTTCGTCAGGGCTGCGTTCGACCTCGCGCTCACCTTCCACGACAAGCCTGCGCCACCGGCCCCGCGGCGCAAGAAATAGCGGTCGACGCCTTGCGGTCGGCCGCGTTCGGGCGCATGTTCCCGAACGCGGCCACCCCGCACACGCTACACGACGCCGGTCGCCGGCTCGGCCGCGGTCCGTTCGACCCTGGCGCGGCGGCGCAGGCCGGCCCGCCGCATCAGCAGGTAGCCCGCCGGGATCACGAACATGGACAAGCAGCGGCGCGGTGATCATGCCGCCGATCATCGGCGCCGCGATCCGCTGCGTGATCTCGGAGCCGGTTCCCGTCTCCCACAGGATCGGCATGAGCCCGATCACCGTCGTCGCGACGGTCATCGCCTTCGGCCTCACGCGCAGTGCCGCGCCTTCGCGGATCGCCTCCAGCAGCGCGGTCTCGCTCCGCTCGCCTTTCGCGACCCGCTCGTCCCACGCCTGCTTCAGGTACACGAGCATCACGATGCCGAACTCCGCGGTGACGCCGGCGAGTCCGATGAAGCCCACCGCGCTCGCGATCGACACGTTGTGGTCGAGCGCGTACAGGAGCCACACCCCGCCGATCACGGAGAACGGCAGGATCGCCATGACGAGCAGCGCCTCGTCGACGCGCCGGAACGTGAGATAGAGCATCACCAGGATGATCGCGAGCATCGCCGGCACGACGATCTTCAGCCGCTCCGCGGCGCGCTCCATGTACTCGAACTGCCCGGACCACGCGATCGAGTAGCCCGGCGGCAGCTTGACCTCTGCGGCGACCGCCCGCTGCATGGCGCGCACCGATCCGGAGAGGTCGCGGCCCCGGATGTCGACGTACACCCAGCCGGACGGCCTCGCGTTCTCGCTCTTGATCATCGGCGGACCGTCGCTGATCCGGATCGTCGCCACGTCCGAGAGCCGGATCTGCGCGCCCCGCTCGGTGACGATCGGCAGGTCGCGCAGGTTGCCGATCGAGTCGCGATAGTCGCGCGGGTAGCGCACGTTGATCGGGAAGCGCTGCAGCCCCTCGACGGTTTCCCCGATGTTCTCGCCGCCGATCGCGGCCGCGACCACCGACTGCACGTCGTCGACCGAGAGCCCGAAGCGGGCCGCGGCGGGCCGATCGATGGCCACGTCGATGTAGCGCCCGCCGGTCAACCGCTCGGCGAGCGCCGACGACACGCCGGGGACGTGCTTCACCACCTTCTCGATCTCGGCCGCGACCTTGTCGATCTCGGCGAGGTTCGTGCCCGACACCTTGATGCCCACGGGACTCTTGATGCCGGTGGCGAGCATGTCGATGCGGTTGCGGATCGGCGGCACCCAGACGTTGGCGAGGCCCGGCACCTTGACCGCCGCGTCGAGCTCGTCGATCAGCTTCGGCGTGGTCATCCCGGGCCGCCACTGGTCGCGAGGCTTCAGCTGGATGACCGTCTCGAACATCTCGAGCGGCGCGGGATCGGTCGCGGTCTCCGCTCGTCCGGCCTTGCCGAACACGCGCGCGACCTCGGGCACGGTCTTGATCATGCGGTCGGTCTGCTGCAGCAGCTCCGCGGCCTTGCCGGCCGACAGCCCCGGCAGCGCGGTGGGCATGTACAGGAGGTCGCCCTCGTCGAGCGGCGGCATGAACTCGCCGCCCAGCTTCGCGGCGGGCCACAGCGTCGCGACCGCCAGCGCCAGCGCCAGCGCGATGGTCAGCCACGGCGCCTTCAGCACCGCCTCGAGCAGCGGGCGATAGGCCCAGATCAGGAAGCGGTTGATCGGGTTCTTCTGCTCGGCGGGAATGCGCCCGCGGATCAGGTAGCCCATCAGCACCGGCACCAGCGTGACCGAGATGCCGGCCGCTGCCGCCATCGCGTAGCTCTTGGTGAACGCGAGCGGCGCGAACAGGCGCCCCTCCTGCGCTTCCAGCGCAAACACCGGGACGAACGAGATCGTCACGATCAAGAGCGACGAGAACAGCGCCGGCCCGACCTCGACGGCGGCGTCGGTGATCACCTTCCAGCGCTCCTCGCCCTCCAGCGACCGCCCCGGATGCGCATCCTGCCAGGCCTCGATGCGCCGGTGCGCGTTCTCGACCATCACCACCGCCGCGTCGACCATCTCGCCGATCGCGATCGCGATGCCGCCGAGCGAGACGATGTTCGCGGTGATGCCCTGGTAGTACATGACGATGAACGCCACGAGCACGCCGAGCGGCAGCGCGACGATCGCGACGAAGGCACTGCGGAGGTGGAACAGGAACACGATGCAGATCAGCGCGACGATCGCGAACTGCTCGAGCAGCGTGTTCTCGACGGTGGCGATCGACCGCCCGATGAGATCCGAGCGGTCGTAGACCGGCACGATCTCGACGCCGGCAGGCAACCCGGGCTTGAGCTGCTCGAGCTTCGCCTTCACCGCATCGATCGTGGCGAGCGCATTCTTGCCGCTGCGCATCACGATGATGCCGCCGGTCACTTCGCCTTCCCCGTCGAGCTCGGCGATGCCGCGGCGCATTTCCGGGCCGACCTGTACGCGCGCGACGTCGCCGAGCCGCACGGGCACGCCGGCCTCGGACACCGCAAGCGGCGTGTCGCGGAAATCCTCGAGCGACTTCAGGTACCCGCTGGAACGCACCATGTACTCGGCTTCGCCGAGCTCCAGCACCGAGCCGCCGACCTCGGTGTTCGCACGCCTCAGCGCCTCGATGACTTTCGCATGGGGGATGTTGAAGGACCGCAGCTTGTTCGGGTCGAGCACCACCTGGTACTGCCGCACCATGCCGCCGACCGTCGCCACCTCGGCGACGTTCGGCTACGCTCTTCAGCTCGTAGCGCAGGAACCAGTCCTGCAGCGCGCGCAGCTGCGAGAGGTCGTGACTGCCCGTGCGGTCGACCAGCGCGTACTGGTAGATCCAGCCCACGCCGGTCGCGTCGGGGCCGATCGCGGCCTTCGCCTGCGGCGGCAGCCGCGACTGCACCTGGTTCATGTATTCGAGCACCCGCGAACGTGCCCAGTACAGGTCCGTGCCGTCCTCGAACAGCACGTAGACGAACGAGTCGCCGAAGAACGAATACCCGCGCACCGCCTTCGCGCCCGGCACGGACATCATCGTCGTGGTGAGCGGATAGGTGACCTGGTTCTCGACGATCTGCGGCGCCTGTCCCGGGTAGGTCGTGCGGATGATCACCTGCACGTCGGAGAGGTCGGGAATGGCGTCGACCGGCGTGCGCCACACCGCCCACATGCCCCACGCCGCGAGGAAGAGCGACGCAAGAACCACGAGGAACCGGTTCGCGACCGACCAGCGGATCAGGTTCGCGACCATGGCCTACCTGCCCTTCGCCGTAGCCGCCGGTGCGGCGGAAGGCGCAATCGACGAGAGTTGGAACTCGCCTTTCGGCGTGATCGCGAACTCGAAGTCGACGCGCACGCCCTCCTTCACACCGGCTGGCACGCCCGCGGCAGGCGCCTTGAAGCCCATCGTCATGGCACCCATGCCGGCGGACTCGATCGGCCCGTGCTCGATGAACAGTTCGCCGCCGCCGACGTCGCGGACGATCCCGGCCGCCTTGTGCTTCACCGCGCCGGCCGCGGAGGGCCCGGTCGATCCGGCAGCCGCGCCCGCGGCGGGCGCCTCGCCGGCGTTGTTCATGCGCGCGAGCACGCCCTTCAGGCTCGCCTCGGAGTCGATCATGAATTGACCGGACGTCACCACCCGCTGCCCCGGAGATAGGCCCTTGGTGATCTCGGTCTGGTCGCCGGCCTCGCGACCCACCTCGACGTCCACGGGCGCGAACCTGCCCTCCCCTTCGGCGACGATCACCACGTTGCGCTTGCCGGTGCGTATCACCGCCTCGGAAGGCACCAGCACCGCCGGCTTCGCCGCGGCACCCCGGAACGTCGCGTTCGCGAACATCCCGGGCTTCAACGCACCGCCCGGATTCGACAGCACGACGCGCGCGCGCACGGTGCGCGTCGCGACATTGACCTCCGGCAGCAGCGCCTCGATCCGCCCCTTGAACACGCGGTCGGGATAGGCGTTCGTGCGCACCTCGACCGGCATCCCGATCGCGATCTCGCCGGCCTGCGCCTCGGGAACCTCGGCGATCAGCCAGACGCTGCCGAGGCCCGCGATGCGGACGAGGTTCGTCCCGGGCATCACCGCCATGCCGTCGCGAGCGCTGATCTCCCAGACGATGCCGCCCTGCGGCGCGGTGACCGTGACGCGACCCGAGGTGCGGCCTTCTCGTTCCACGCGCGCGATTTCCGCGTCGGGCATGCCGAGGAGCTTCATGCGGCCACGCGCAGCGTCGGCCAGCGTCGCGAGGCCGGGTTGCGACGAGCCCTTCAGCGCCAGGTACTCCTCCTGTGCCGCGACCCACTCCGGAACGAACAGGTCGGCGATCGGCTGCCCCTCTCGCACGCCATCGAACGTCGCGCGCACGTGCAGCCTTTCGACGAAGCCCTGCACGCGCGACTGCACGCCGGTGAGCGTGCGCTCGTCGACCGCGATCGCGCCGACCGCGGTGACGCCCGTGGCGAGCGACCCCTCGCGTGCCTCGACGGTACGGACGCCGAAGTTCTGGGCGAGACGCGGGCTCACCTTCACCGTGCCCTCGTCCACGCCCTCGTCGGCGTAGACCGGAACGAGCTGCATGTCCATGAAGGGGCTCTTGCCCGGCTTGTCGAACTTCTGGCCCGGCACCATCGGGTCGTGCCAGTAGAGGACGCGCCGGCCCTTGTCGTCGTAGAGCATCTTGTTGCCCGCGGCATCCGTTGGCGCTGCCGGGGTGGCCGATCCGGTGGCCGAGGTGGCCGTGGGCGCCTCGTGCGCGCCCTGGCGCGTGCCGAACCAGTAGCCGGCCGCCGCCGCGAGCACGGCCACGATCAGCGCGACGAAGACCATCGGCGCGGCGGCGCCGCCTTGGCGTGCAGTCGAGCTCATGATTGCCCCGGGGAATAGACGGTATTGGCGAGCCAGGCCCACGCACGCGCGGCGGCCTGTTCCATCGTGACGAGCGCCAGCTCGGCGTCGAGCTCCGCGCGGCGGCTGTCGAGCACCGCGGCCAGCGGCGCGGCGCCACCCCGGTAGGCAGCGAGCGCCGCCTCGGTGCGCGCGCGCGCGAGCGGCACCATTTCGTCGCGCACGCGTGCGGCCTGCGCACGCGCCGACGTCCACTCGGCGAGCATCTGCCGCACCTCGGCCTCGCGCATGCGGCGCGCGTCCTCGCGCATCTCGCGCGACGGCGTCGCGTTCCTTGAGCTTCGCCGCGTACTCGCGATCCTGGCGGGTGCCGGGCGACCACGGCAGGTCGACACGTACCATCAGCGACAGCATGTTCGAGTAGTCGGAGCCGCGGATGCCGTAGGAGAGCTCGGCGCTCCAGTCCGGCACCCGGCCGGCGCGCGCGAGCTCCGATTCGGCGTCCAGCACCGCCGCCTGTGCCTCGACGAGCCGCACCTCGGGCTGCGCATTCACGTCGACCAGCGCCTGCGCGTCCCGCGGCAGCGTGCCGATGTCGGGAAGGTCGGCGAGCGGCCGCTCGGCTCCCGCCTCGCCGAGGTAGCGCGCGAGCACGAGGCGCGCCCGCTCGCTCGCGAGCTCGGCCTCCAGCGCCCGGTTCCTGAGCTCGAGGATCGCGGCCCGCGCGGCGAGGGCCTCGCCGGCACCGCCGCGGCCGCCACGATAGGCGGCCTCGGCCATCGCGAGCTGCAGTTCGGCCTCGGTGATCTGCGCGGCGATCGCGCGCTCGACCCGGCGCGCGTAGTGGCGCGCGAGCCAGGCGGTCGCGGTCTCCCGCGCCACCGCGAGCGACGCGGCCTCGGCCGCGACCTCGCCGCGGGCGGCGTCGCGCCGTGCCCGCTCGGCGCGGAGCTCGCGCTTCGCCGCGCGTGGAAACTCCTGCATGAGGCCGACGCGGGTCATCGTCATGCTGTCCCTCGTGAGGCTCCAGCGATCGGGGCCGCCGGTCGGCACGTTCTCGACGCCGAAGAACAGCTGCGGGTCGGGCAACTCGGCGAGAGGGCCGGCCATCTCGCGTGCCGCCTCGACCATCGTGCGCTGGGACGCAATCTGGGCGGAACGGTCGACGGCGATGCGCTGCGCCTCCGCAAGCGACAGCGGCACGCCGACCTGCGCGAACGCAGGCACGGTGGTGCACGCGAACAGGGTGAACGCGGCGAGCGTCGATGCGCGCGTGCGGACGCTCGCAGCGCGCCGTGGCGACCTCATGGCGACCCGGGGCAAGGTCTCGAGCTGGAACATCTGGAACCTCCGGCGTGAACGGTCGAAAGCCGGCGCGAGCATCGCGCCGGCGCGAGGCGTCAGCCGCAGGTCAGATCAGCAGGCGGGGCAGCAGTGCGAGCAGCGGTGGTGCGGCGCTGCGGGCCTCGATCTCCGACGCCGGCGCGGCAGGATCGGGTTCAATCGCGGACGCAGGAATTTCCCAGCGCGCGACCACGACGATCGAAGGCAGGTCGAAGGCGCCGCCGTCGGGCAGCGATGCCGTCTGGCAGTGCACCTCGCAAACGTTGCCCTGCGCGAGAAGGCCATAACCGTCCGGAGCCGCCGGGTCGTCGGCCGCGAGGTGCGCCGCGCAGGGCGTCGTGGCAGCAGCCTCGGCGACGACCATGGCCTCGCCGCGCGAGCACGCAAAGGCCACCGCGGCCGACTGCGCGAACAGCAGGCAGGCCGCAACGAGCCAGGCGATGGGGCGCGAGGTGCGCCGGGACAGGTGCATGGGGCGATTGTGCCGGAAATCCAGAACGAATCCTAATGGGTTCACGACGGGCGGGGTCTTGACGCGTGTCAATGGAACCGGATCCAGCGCCTGTCGACCCCTGCGCCTGCCAGACGGGGCGGCCGGGTGCCCGTCCGGTGATTCAGGTCGGATCGTTGGCGGCCGGCGGGCGCCGGTCGCCCGAGGTCGCGACTGTCGGCGCGCGTCCCCACCAGTGGCGCGCTGGCGAGCGCCTCGGCCCAGATGCGCCGCGGCAGGAACGTCTGCAGGTGTTCGAGGGCCCGCTCGACGAGCGCGGGGTGTGGCGCGTGGCCGATCCCCGGCACCACGTCGGCGGTCACGTCGGCACCGAGCGCCAGGAGCCGCGTCGCTGCCTCGACCGCATGGCGGGCCGGCACGGCCGCGTCGTCCTTGCCGTGCACCATGTGGATCACCGCCTTCGGCGATGCCGACGGCAGGGTCGCGTAGCGGCCGCCGATCGCCACGACGCGCCCGACGAGATCGGGATGCGCCTGCGCGACTTCCAGCGCGACGATCGCGCCCTGCGAGAAGCCGACGAGCGCAGTGGCGAGCGGCGTGACGCCGAGCTGGCGCTGCGCATCGCGCACGAACAGGACGAGCGCAGGCATCGACAACGCCACGCGTTCGGCCAGACCCGATTCGTCGCCGGCCGCGCCCGGGAACCACCCGCGCATGCCCGGCGCGGCGTCGTCCGCCACGAAGCCGTCGGGGATCAGGTGCGCCGCCTGCGGATAGGTCTGCGCGAACCGGTCGGCGACCTGCACCATCGCGAGCGCAGTCGCACCTGCCCCGTGCAGGTAGACGTAGAGCGGCGACGGCGCGCCTTCGCGCGGCATCAGGTGCAGGACCGAGTCGAGATGCATCGGGGTGGCGACCCCTTCCGGGGACAGTCTATCCGCAACGCCTCCACCGCGACGATGCACGACCCGCCGCGCGCTCCATCGTCACCGGGCGAACGGCGCCATTCCGGGTGGCCGCGCCACGTCCGTGCGCAGTATCTCGACGGCGTCGCCGTCTTCCTCCCGACGTACCGGCATCGCGAACGCGAAACGGTCCGCGACGGCGCACAGGTCGAGGTCCGCCGCAGGCAGTGACGGATCGCTGCCCGGCGGCGAAACGCCGGCCGAAATCGGAATTCCGGACACGGGCAGCATATGCGTCGACTGCCGGATCGCCGCCGAGGAGACGCGCCTCTAGCAGGTCCGCGCACGCGATGTCCTCGTCGCCGTCGCGGTCGACGTACATTCCCGTGACGACCAGCGTCACCTCGGGCACGCCGAGCGCGCGCAGGTGGTGCACCGTCGCATCCGCGCAGACGAGGCTCGCGGCGACGACGGACCGAGGCACGGCGGGCGGCGATCAGCCCGCGCGCTCCACCTGCGGTGAGCAGCACGATCGTCCTGCCTGCAACGGCCGCGGCATCGACACGCGCCGGGGAATTCGGCAGGTCGAACTCCGGGATCGGTGCGCCGCCGGGAAACGCGCCGAGCATCAGCGCCCCCGGGTGTCGGGACGCCGCGCGCCACGCGGCATCGAGCGAATCAACGGCGAAGATGCGCGACGCCCCGCGCGCGAAGGCCACGGCCGACGTGGTGAACGAGCGCAGCACGTCGATCACCACGACCGCGCCTTCGATTCCCGCGCATTCGTCGAGCGTCGCGCGTCGAACGCGCGGAATCGTCATGGCGATGATGGGTCGTTGCGGACGACACGGGGCGCCGCGTCCGCGCGCGCGGTGCCAGCGGGTGCTGCACCCTTCATCCGAGCCGCTCGCTGCGTTCGGTCAGAGAAACGGCTTCGCGCGTTCGAGCAGTTCCTCGAGGCCGGGCTCGTTGGGATTGCGCGGCTTGCCTGGGTGGATGATCGAGACCTGGCAGGCTTCGGCTGCCTCGATCAGCTGCCGGTAGGTACCGGCATTGATGTCGGCGATGTAGGCCTGCTTGTTGTCGTTGTACTTGAACATCTTGTCGTTGATGTTCTGGCACTCGTTGCAGGTCGGGCAGCGCGCGGTCTCGATCCACGCTTCGTCGGGATTGCGCTCCGGCGCCGCGGGCGCTGCGGGCGCGGCTGGGGACGGCACCGCCTTGTCGGCCGGTACGGCCGGGGCCTGCAGCGTCTCGGCGCTGGCGGCCGTCGCCGCGGCCGCGGCTTCGAGCTCCTGCGCCCGTGCCTGCTGCCACTTCGCCTTTTCCCTCGCGAGCAGGATCTCGGCGTGAGAGTTGTGGATGCCGCCCTGTTCCTGCAGACGATGCCAGAACGTGCGGCTGCGCACCACGGTCTGCATGAGCCGCGAGTCGACGATCACCCGCTGCAGCACGTCGTCGGGATCGGCGGCGAGCACGTAGGGAACCTTGTCGGCGGCGCGCTTCGGGTCGAGCGCGAGCCACTCGTCGGCCGGCACCATCCCGTCGTGCCATCCGTCCTTCGGGACCCGTGCGAAATGGGCGGCATTGCGGCGGTCGCACAGCGCGAAATCGGCCACGGTGAACGGCATCTCCTGCACGATGCGCTGCAGGTTGGCGTCGGCGTACTCGAGCGGTCCCACCGGCCAGTCGGCCTCGGGCTGCGGATTGTCCTCGAGGTCGAAGCGCGCGGCCTGATTGTCGCCGGCGTAGGGGTCGTAGGTGAACGCGGGAAAGGCGCGCGACTCCATCGCCGCCGCCGACATGAGGTAGGCGGGCAGCTCGGCGTCGCCCGGGCGCGTCCCGACGTACACGGTGACGAGCCCCGCGCCTCGATGCGCGAACGCCTTGGCGACGCGCTCGCGCAGCGCGTACAGGTTGGCGCCGGCCGTCTGCACGACGAAGACGCCGCCGAGTCCGGTCGCGGTATTGCCCAGCCGCGCGCTGCGCACGCCGAACGCGAAGTGGCCGGTGCCGACGGAGGCCTGCTCGAGCAGGTCGTCGGTCTCCACCAGCACCTTCACCGGCAGCCCCGCCGACAGCATGTCCATCAGGCCCGTGTTCTGCGGCGCGTCGTTCTCGCCGGCCGGGATAGAGACGAGGTAGTCGGGAAAGAGCGCAATGTCCTCCGCGGACAACGCGGACTCGTCGTAGTGCGCGAACACCGGGTCGTCCTTGGCGTCGACGTAGTGCCCTTCGGCCTCGAGCTCGGCGACGGCAATCGCCTTCACCACCTGGGCGAGCTTCGGCAGCCGCTCGCGATAGGCGGTAGCCGCCGATGCGCAGTCGGTGAAGCGGAACGCGAACACCGGGGGCGCGTCCGGCCGGTCGGCAAGGCGCGGATCGGGATAGAACGCCTGCTTGCGCAGCACGTCGAGCGCCCACTCGATGCGGCGCCGTCGTGCCGTCGGCAGCTCGTCCTTCGGCACGTTGCGTACGAGCAGGCGCGACATCGCATCGAAGTCGAACGCGTTGCGATGCGCGCCGCCGACCGAGGCGCGCAGACTGTCGGGCCGCTGCCCGGCCTGCGAATGCATGAACGCCGCGCGCAGGATGTCCGAGAGCCGGACCGCGAGCCGGTCGACGAGCGCACGGAAGGCAATCGCCTTGCGTGCCTGCGCGGCCTGCCACGCATGCGCGACGAACGCCGCCGGCATCGCGGGGTCACAATCGACGACGCGGCCATCGAGCGCCGTCTTTTCGCCGATGCCGGTGAGCACCTCGCGCACCGACGGATCCTTCGGTGACGCGGCCCGCGCCGCCGCGGCACCCCACAATTCCGACAGCGTCCCGCGCTCGCCCCCGGCGACGAGCGTGCGCACCTCGCGCTCGAGGCGGAGCGCCGCCTTGCGCAGGCGCTCGCCCTCGATTCCCCGCGGCGCGAACTCGCCCAGCATCTCGTCGACGATCGACGACAGCGAGCGGATCGATCCCGCCTGCGGCCCCTCGTCGATCAGCACGAGCGGGAAGTCGTAGCGCAGCTTGGTGAGGTCGCGATAGCGCGCGAGGAGCGCGGGCCGCAGCTGCGAGCCCTCGATCGCCTGCACGCCGGCGCCGTGGCGCTTGCCGGTCGCGAAGAACAGCCGCTGTTCGTCAAAGGGGGCGACGTTGTCCATGGCCCATCGTGGTGGTGAGTTGGGGTTTCCCCGGTTGCCGCGCCGTCAGGCGAGGGCACGCGACGGGGAGTCGTCCTGCGGCCATACGGTGACCTTGTCGAACTCGGACTCGATCCCCGCGCGGATCTGCTCGGCCGTGCGCATCTGCCCGGCGTGGCGGATGTCCTCGTAGCAGGGTATCGAGGGGTTGTGGTACAGGATCCCGACCGGGATCGGATCGGTCGTCGAAGCGATTTCCCGCGCGCGGTCGAGGTTCATCGGATCGTGCTCGATCTGGTTGCGGTAGGTGCGCGAGAGCTCCGGCGAGATCGACAAGCCGTTCCGGTGCGTGAGCAGCAGCGTCTTGCCCGGATCGTGCAGCCACGGGTCGAACATCTTCGGCAGCCACTCGGGACAACGCTGCATGATGCGCACGAACGAGAAGCCGCGGTGGAGGTAGGCGGCGCGGATGATGTCGTAGAGGAGCTCCGGGATCCAGTCGACCGCCTGCGCGACGAACGAGGCGTTGGTGACGCCAAGCGTGACGGTCAGCGGGTTCAGCGCGTCGAGGTAGCTGCCGCGGGGCGTCGTGTTGCTCTTCAGGCCGATCGGCGAGGTCGGCGAGGCCTGCTTCTTGGTGAGGCCGTAGACCTGGTTGTCGTGCAGGATCGCCGTCAGGTTCATGTTGTAGCGGATCGCGTGGATCCA
Source organism: uncultured beta proteobacterium (assembly GCA_963705175.1). Taxonomy (GTDB): domain Bacteria; phylum Pseudomonadota; class Gammaproteobacteria; order Burkholderiales; family Casimicrobiaceae; genus VBCG01. The sequence continues at coordinate 15,217 of CAVPJE010000020.1, forward strand.
GTGCGCCGCGCCGATGCTGCAGCAGTCGCCGTCGCCGGTGTTGACGAACACCGCGAGGTCGGGCCGCGCCATCTTCACGCCCTCGGCGATCGGGAACGCGCGACCGTGGATGCCGTGGAAGCCATACGTCTTCATGTAGTGCGGGAAGCGCGACGAGCAGCCGATGCCGGACACGAACACCGTGCGTTCCGGCGCCAGGTTCTCGTCGCGGCACAGCCGCTGCACCGCGGAGAGGATCGCGTTGTCGCCGCAGCCGCTGCACCAGCGCGGCACGCCGCCCTGGTAGTCCTCGAGCTGGTGGTGGGTTTCGTGCAGCTTGATCAGGCACTGCGTGACGGGCATCGTCATAAGTAGGGTCAGACTCGACTTATCGTGGAATGGGGGATGGGTCGACTGGACGGACGGGCACGGAAAGTCGAGTCTGACCCTACTTTTCTTGAGGCCCGGCGAGCTTGCCGCGCAGCATCGCGACGACGGTGCCCGGCTTGATCGGCTGGCCGCGCGACTGGCTCCAGCAGTCGACGTCCACCAGGTAGCGCGAGCGCAGCATCATCGCCAGTGCCGAGTAACGGCGGTTGTCGGCGTCGATCAGCTCGTCGTCGAGGCGATCGGACCAGTTGTCCTCGATGGTGATCACCTGCTTGAAGCGGCGCATGATCTCGCCGATGCCCGAAGGCAGCGGCTGGATGAACGTGAGGTGCAACGACGATACACGACGACCGTCATCGCGTAGCCGTCCCACCGCCTCCTCGATCACGCCCTTGGTGCTGCCCCAGCCGACGACCAGCAGATCGCCTTCCGGGTCGCCGAACACCTCCGGCGTCTTCAGCGTCTTCTGCAGCGCCGCCAGCTTGAGGCTGCGATGGCGCAGGCCTTCCTCGTTGATCTCGGGGTCGTAGGCGACCTTGCTCAGGCGGTCGTGCGCGAGCCCGGTGACCGTGTGCAGGCCACCCGGCTGGCCAGGGACGAACCGGCGCGCGATGCCGGTCACCGGATCCCAGTCGTAGGGCTTCGCGCCCTTGGGGATCGGGGTCTGGTCGACCGGCGGCGCGAGCCAGTCGGAATCGAGCACCGGCCGCGGGAACGGCTGCTGCGCCGTGGCGAGGCTCGCGTCCGACAGCACGACGACCACCATGTTGAACGCCTCGGCGATCTTGCGCGCCGTGATCATCGAGTAGAAGCAGTCCTCGATGTCGGAGGCCGCCATCACCACCTTGGGGGCGTCGCCGTGGCTGCCGTAGATCGCGGTGAGCAGGTCGCCCTGCTCGACCTTGGTCGGCTGGCCGGTGGACGGTCCGCCGCGCTGCACGTTGACTACGACCAGCGGGATTTCCGCCATCACGGCGAGCCCGATCCCCTCCTGCTTCAGCGAGTAGCCGGGACCGGAGGTGATCGTCACCGCGCACTTGCCGGCGTAGGACGCGCCGATCGCGAAAGCGCACGCGGCGATCTCGTCCTCGGCCTGGTGCACGAGCCCGCCGACCCGCTCGAAGACGTCGGACAGGTAGTGCGACGCCGACGTCGCCGGCGTGATCGGGTACATCGCGCAGATGTCCATGCCCGAGGCCAGCACGCCCAGCGCCAGCGCGGTGTTGCCGTTGACGACGATCTGCGGCTCGGTCGAGCGCGTCGCCGGGATGCGGTACCGGAAGTCGAGGTTCCGCTCGGCCCAGGCGTAGCCCGCGTCGAACAGGCCCTGGTTGACCTCGACCACCTTCGCTTCCTTCTTGCCGAAGGTGAGCCTGACCTGCTCGCGGCCCAGCTTGGGGTCGAAGCTGTAGATGCTGCACAGCACCCCGAGCACGAACATGTTCTTGCCCTTGCGCGGGTCGGAAACCAGCGCACGGCACTCCTTCTCGAACGCGCACTCGTAGACGCGGAAGCCCGCGCTCTGCAGCGACTCGACGGTCTCGCTGTAGGAGGCGACGATCTTCGGGTCGCGGTGGTCGCGCCACATGCTCTCGAGCAGGATCTGCGCGCCGGGCTTCAGCTCCCCCGCCTTGACGCGGCCGAGCAGCACCTGCTCGTTGAACGCGACCGCGAGGTCGGTCTCGTCGCCGCCGTTGGTGACGCGCTTCGTTCCAATGCGGATGCGGATCCCCGACGCGCCGGCGATGCTGCGCGCGGGAGGCTGGATCTCGGCCGGGATGATCTCGGTGGTCCAGATGCCGTTGCCGGTGCGCGCGGCGATCGCGCCGAGCGACTGGCCGCAGCGCTGCGCGCCTTCGCCGGAGTCACTGATGACCTCGACGATGTGCTCGTCGAGGACGGCGGCCTCGCGCGACGCGGCCGGGACGGCTCGCGCGGTGCCGCTCTGCGCGGCCCTGGCCGGCGTGACGGTCTCGTTCATGGGGTGCTTGCCTTTCCGGGTGCGTCCTGCCTGCGCCGCGGGCCGCGGCCCGGGCTCGGGGTCGTTTGGGGGTTCAGACGACGCGCAGCCGCGCGTAGCCGTGCTCGCCGGGCGTGATGCCGAAGCGACGGCCCTGCCACGGCGCCTCCGGCTCGAAGACCACGTCGGTGTCGCGCAGGCCGAGGTACGCCTTCATCGCGCGCGCGGCCTTGCGGCCGGCACCCATCGCCTCGATCACGGTCGCCGCGCCGGTGACGATGTCGCCGCCTGCGTAGACACCCGCGATCGAGGTCGCGAGGCTGTCGTCGGCGTCGATGTAGCCGCGCTTGTTGAGCTTGAGCTTGGACGTCTGCCCGAGGATCGGATTGGCGTTCGTGCCGATCGCGTAGACCACGCTGTCGCACTCGAACTCGAACTCGCTGCCCGGGATCGGCACCGGGCGCCGCCGCCCGGAAGCGTCGGGCTCGCCCAGCTCCATCTTCTGGCAACGCATGCCGCGCACGCGCTTCTTGTCGTCACCGAGGAGCTCGACCGGGCTCGTGAGCCAGTGGAACAGGACGCCCTCCTCGCCCGCGTGATGGATCTCCTCGGCGCGCGCCGGGGCCTCCGCCTTGCTGCGGCGGTACACGCAGGTGACCTTCTCCGCGCCGAGACGCAGTGACACCCGCAGCGCATCCATCGCCGTATTGCCGGCGCCGATCACCGCGACGCGCCGGCCGGGCTGCAGCGGCGTGTCGTACTTCGGGAAGTCGCGCGCACGCATCAGGTTGCAGCGGGTCAGGAGCTCGTTCGCGGAGAGCACGCCGTTCAGCGACTCGCCGGGAATGCCCATGAAGCTCGGATACCCCGCGCCGGTGCCGATGAACACCGCGTGGTAGCCCATCTCGGTGAGCATCTGCTCGACGGTGAAGAGCCGGCCGACCAGCGTGTTGCATTCGAAGCGCACGCCGAGCTTGCGCAGCTTGTCGATCTCGACGTCGATCACCTCGTTGGGCAGCCGGAAGTCCGGGATGCCGTACTTGAGCACGCCGCCCGGCTCGTGGAACGCCTCGTAGACGACCACGTCGCAGCCGGCTTTCGCCATGTCGGCGGCGCACGCCATGCCGGCCGGCCCCGATCCGACGATGCCGACACGGAAGCCGGAGGGCTCGATGTAGGGCAGGTTCACCCAGCCCTCGCGAATCGCCATGTCGCCGACGAAGCGCTCGAGGCGCCCGATCGCCACCGGCTCGAGCGAGTCGCCGACGGTGCAGACGCCCTCGCACTGGTTCTCCTGCGGGCAAACGCGGCCGCACACCGCCGGCAGGAGGTTCGTGTCGGTGATGACGTCGTAGGCGCCGTGGAAGTGCTTTTCGGTGATCTTCTGGATGAACGCCGGGATGTCGATGCCCACGGGGCAGCCGCGCACGCACGGCTCGTCGGCGCACTGCAGGCAGCGGTCGGCCTCGCGCATCGCGTTCTCGAGCGTGTACCCGCAGGCGACCTCCTTGAAGTTGCGCGCGCGTTCCCGGGCATCCTGCTCGGGCATCGGCGTGCGCTCCTGCGGGATCGTGCGGATGGTCTTCTTCTTGGCCATGGCGGTGCTCGCGGCTGCGCGGTTGGTCACTCTCGGTCGGCGGGACCGACCTCGGCGCCGCCCATGCGGCAACTCTCCTCCCACTTCTTCAGCGCCTCCTGCTCGGTCGGCTTGAAGCGGCCGAGGCGGGCCATCAGGTCGTCGAAGTCGACCTGGTGGGCGTCGAAGTCCGGGCCGTCGACGCACGCGAACTTGATGCCCTCGCCGATCTTGACCCGGCAGCCACCGCACATGCCCGTGCCGTCGACCATCACCGGGTTCAGGCTCACCACCGTCCTGATGCCCCGCGGCCGCGTCACTTCGGCGCAGGCCTTCATCATGATCGGCGGACCGATCGCGATGACCTCGTCGATGTCCGGGTGCGCGGCAAGGACCTGCTCCATGCCCTTGGTCACCAGGCCCTTGATGCCCGCCGAGCCGTCGTCGGTGCAGACCACGACCTCGTCGCAGACCGAACGGAAGCGATCCTCCCAGAACATCACGTCGCGGTTGCGGAAGCCCAGCACCCCGTAGACTGCGGCGCCGCTGCGCGCATAGGCCCGCGCCTGCGGGAACACCGGCGCCACACCCAACCCGCCGCCGACGCACATCACCTTCTTCGCGCTGCCGATGTGGCTGGGAATGCCCATCGGCCCGACCACCGCCTGCAGGAACGTGCCGACGCGGCAGTTCTGCTGCATCTCGCGGGTGGTCTTGCCCACCGCCTGGATCACGAGGGTGATCGTGCCCTTCGCGGGGTCGAAGTCGGCGAGCGTGAGCGGAATGCGCTCGCCGTGCTCGTGCTCCATGACGATCACGAACTGGCCGGCCTTCGCCGCCTTCGCCATCATCGGATGGCGAATCTCCAGCATGTACGTGACGTCGGAATAGTCCTCGCGTGCGACGATCTCGAACGCACTGCCTCGATCCGGGGTCATGCTTCTCCTCGCGCTGTGGCGCTGCGGGCCCCGCGATCTGGACGCACGTCGAGCGTCGCGGGTGCCGCGAGCGGCTCCGCAAGGGCTGCCTGTAACCGGCAAAGTTACGTGGACCGGCGGCGGCGGTCTTGATCTGACGCAAGGAGTGGGAGGATGCGCCGCGGCGTATTCGCCACGCCCCCGCATGCACGGCTTGTCCGGGGCCGGCGTGGGGACATCGGGCGGCAAGCGCCCGACGCGCATCAGCGCAGGCTGGCGTTGACCGACTCGAGGGCGGCCGCGCCCGGGACGAGTTCGGCGTCGGACAGGGCATTGAGCGGCCGCGCCACCGTCCCCTGCGCGCTGTGCAGGTCCTCGTCGGACTCGTTGACGTAGAGGAGCCCCGTCACCACCTCGCCCTTCGCACGGTGCGCCTCGAGGTAGGCCATCACGGCGACCTTGTCGGTCGCATCGTAGCTGTCGTCGACGCGGCGCACGCGGATCTGCCCGCCGTCGTGCAGCGTCACGGTCTCGACGCTGCCGGGCGGCCCTTCGGCCGTGATCGCGTCCCGGCGCGGCATGAAGTCGAGGAAGTTCACCGTCTCGTTGTGGGCCCGCACGTAGTCGTAGCTCTTGGTCGAACCGGGGTGGTTGTTGAACGCGACGCACGGCGAGACCACGTCGATCAGCGCGGCCCCCTGGTGCTGCACCGCCGCCTTGATCAGCGGGACGAGCTGCGCCTTGTCGCCGGAGAAGCCGCGCGCAATGTAGGTGGCGCCGAGCGTCAGCGCGAGCATCACGAGGTCGATCGGCTCGTCGTCGTTGGACGCGCCGCGCTTGCTCTTGCTGCCCTTGTCGGCGGTGGCCGAGAACTGGCCCTTGGTGAGGCCGTACACGCCGTTGTTCTCGACGATGTAGGTCATGTTGACCCCGCGCCGCATGACGTGCGCGAACTGGCCGATGCCGATCGACGCCGAGTCGCCGTCGCCGGACACGCCGAGATAGATCAGGTCGCGGTTGGCGAGGTTCGCGCCGGTCAGCACCGAGGGCATGCGGCCGTGCACGCTGTTGAAGCCGTGCGACTGGCCGAGGAAGTAGGTCGGCGTCTTCGACGAGCAGCCGATGCCGGAGAGCTTCGCCACCCGGTGCGGCGGGATGGCCAGCTCGAAGAACGCCTGGATGATCGCGGCGCTGATCGAGTCGTGCCCGCAGCCTGCGCACAGCGTCGACACCGGGCCTTCGTAGTCGCGGCGGGTGAAGCCGAGCGCGTTGGTCGGCAGCGACGGGTGGTGGAGCTTGGGCTTGGCCAGGAATGTCATGTGACGGGACCTCGTTTCACGCAGTCGTCCCCGGCGCGCGGGGACGTCATCGGCCGGCTTCGGATGACTGATCCCGGCCACCTATCTTCAGTGGCACGACGCTGAACAGCGCCGCCTTCTCCGCGATCTCGCGCTCGATGTACCGCGCGGTCAGCGGGTTGCCGTCGTAGTGGAGGATCGACACGAGCTTCTCCGGGGCGATCCCGCACTCGGTCATCAGCAGCGTGCGCAGCTGCGCGTCGCGGTTCTGCTCGACGACGAAGACGTGCTCGTGCGCGGCGACGAAGTCCGCCACGCTGTCGGCGAACGGGAACGCGCGCACGCGCATCCGGTCGAGGTGGATGCCGCGCACCGCGAGGGCGGCGAGCGCCTCGGCCATCGGCGCGCCGGTCGAGCCGTACCAGAGCACGCCGGCACGCGTCGGTTGCGCGGCCTTCTCGAGCACCGGCGCGGGCACCAGCGACTTCGCCGACTCGAACTTGCGCAGCAGGCGCTGCATGTTGTCGACGTAGGCCGGGCCCTCCTCGGTGTAGCGCGCGTGCCGGTCCTTCGAGGTGCCCCGGGTGAAGAACGCGCCGCGCTTCGGGTGCGTGCCCGGATAGGTGCGGTACGGAATGCCGTCGCCGTCGACGTCGAGGTAGCGCCCGAACTCGTGCCCTGCCTCCAGGTCGGCGGCCGTCATCACCTTGCCGCGGTCGAGGCGCCGGGCATCGTCCCACTTGAACGGCGCGGTGAGCCAGTCCTGCATGCCGATGTCGAGGTCGAGCATCACGAACACCGGGGTCTGCAGGCGATCGGCGAGGTCGAAGGCCTGCGCGCCCATCTCGAAGCACTCGGTCGGATCCTCGGGGAACAGCAGCACGTGCTTGGTGTCGCCGTGCGACGCGTAGGCCGCGCAGAGCACGTCGGCCTGCTGCGTCTTGGTCGGCATGCCGGTCGACGGGCTGCCGCGCTGGACGTCGAACAGCACCGCCGGGATCTCGGCGAAGTAGGCGAGCCCGATGAACTCCTGCATCAGCGATATGCCGGGACCCGAGGTCGCGGTGAACGCCCGCGCGCCGTTCCAGCCCGCGCCCACGACCATGCCGATCGAGGCGAGTTCGTCCTCGGCCTGCACGAACGCGTAGCGGTTCCGGCCCGTCTCGCGGTCGACGCGGAACTTGCGGCAATAGCCCTGGAATGCCTCGGCGACCGACGTGGAAGGCGTGATCGGGTACCACGCACACACCGTCGCGCCGCCGTACACCGCGCCGAGCCCGCTCGCACTGTTGCCGTCGATGAAGATGCGCTCGCCCACGGCGTCCCGACGCGCGAGTCGCAAGCCGATCGCCGGCAGGTGCTCCTTCGCGTAGTCGTAGCCGCGGCGGAATGCCCCGCGGTTCGCCTCGAGCAGCGGCGCCTTGCGCTCGCCGCCGTACTGCGAGGCGAGCAGCGCCTCGACGACGCCGGCCTCCATGTCGAGCAGGGCCGCAAGCCCGCCCACGTACATGACGTTCTTGAACAGCTGCCGCTGCCGCGGGTCCTCGTACATCTCCTGGCAGATGCCGGTGAGCGGCATGCCGATCGCGGTGATGTCCTCGCGCAACCGGCTGTGCGGCAGCGGCTTGGTCGAGTCGTAGAACAGGTAGCCGCCCTGCTCGATCTCGGCGACGTCAACGCTCCAGGTCTCGGCGTTCATCGCCACCATCAGGTCGACGCCGCCGCGCCGCCCGCGCCAACCGGCCTCGACGACGCGCACCTCGTACCAGGTCGGCATGCCCTGGATGTTCGACGGGAAGATGTTGCGCGCCGCCACCGGCACGCCCATGCGCAGCACCGCCTTGGCGAACAGGTTGTTGGCGGAGGCCGAGCCCGAGCCGTTGACGTTCGCGAACTTGACGACGAAGTCGTTGACGCGTTCGATGGGTTGCATGATGAAGGCCCGTCAGTCCGCGGCGACGGCCACCGCGCCCGGTGCGGCCGGCGCGGGCCGGCGCACCTGGGGCGCCATGCCCGCGTGCGTCATGTCGATGAACGACTTCTTCATGTCCCAGGCGCCGGTCGGGCAGCGCTCGGCACACAACCCGCAGTGCAGGCACACGTCCTCGTCCTTGACCATCACCCGTCCGGTCTTGAGGCCGCCCGACACGTAGAGGTCCTGCGCCAGGTTGACCGCCGGCGCGCGCAGGCGCTGGCGCAGGTCCGGCTCCTCGCCGTCGCCCGTGAAGGTGATGCAGTCCATCGGGCAGATGTCGACGCAGGCGTCGCACTCGATGCACAGCCGGTCCGCGAACACCGTCTGCACGTCGCAGTTGAGGCAGCGCTGCGCCTCCTGCCAGGCGAGCTTGGCGTCGAAGCCCAGCTCGACCTCGACCTTGATGCTCTTCAGCGCGATCACCGTGTCCTTGAGGGGCACCTTGTGGCGACGATCGACGGCGATCGCGTTGTCGTAGCTCCACTCGTGGATGCCCATCTTCTGCGAGATGAGCTCGAACGTCGGCGGCGGGCGCTGCCGCAGGTCCTCGCCGCGGCAGAACTTGTCGATGGAGATCGCGGCGTCGTGGCCGTGCGCGACCGCCCAGATGATGTTCTTCGGGCCGAACGCGGCGTCGCCGCCGAAGAACACGCCGGGGCGCGTCGAGGCCATCGTGACGCGGTCGACGACCGGCATGCCCCCGCGGTCGAACTCGATGCCGAGTTCGCGCTCGATCCACGGGAAGGCGTTTTCCTGCCCGACCGCCACGAGCACCTCGTCGCAGTCGAACTTCACCTCGGGCTCGCCGGTCGGGACGAGCTCGCGCCGGCCGGTCTTGTGCACCGGGTCGTCGTAGCGGGCCGCCACCTTGTCGAACGTGATGCCGGTGAGCCTGCCGCCGTCGTGGAGGAACGCCTTCGGCACGAGGAAGTTGTGGATCGGGATGCCCTCGTGCATCGCGTCCTCCTTTTCCCAGGGGGACGCCTTCATCTCGTCGAAGCCCGAGCGCACGACGACGTGCACCTCCTCGCCGCCGAGCCTGCGCGCGCTGCGGCAGCAGTCCATCGCGGTGTTGCCGCCGCCCAGCACGACGACGCGCTTGCCGATCTTCGTCACGTGCCCGAACGAGACGGACGACAGCCAGTCGATGCCGATGTGGATGTGCTTCGCCGCTTCCTTGCGACCCGGGACGTCGAGGTCGCGGCCGCGCGGCGCGCCGCTGCCGACGAACACCGCGTCGTAGCCCTCCGCGAGCAGCGACTTCAGGCTCGTGATCTCGACGCCGGGCCGGAACGCGGCCCCCAGGCCGAGCACGTAGCCCGTCTCCTCGTCGATCACCGAATCGGGCAGGCGGAACTTCGGGATCTGCGTGCGCATCATGCCGCCCGGCTTGGCATCGCGATCGAACACCTCGCAGTCGTAGCCGAGCGGCGCGAGGTCGCGCGCAACGGTCAGCGACGCGGGTCCGGCCCCACCAGCGCGATGCGCTTGCCGTTCTTCTTCGCGGCCGGCCGGGGCAGCCGCTCGCGGATGTCGCCCTTGAAATCCGCGGCGGCGCGCTTCAACCGGCAGATCGCCACCGGTTCGGGCGCAGCACTCGCCTTGCGGTGCTCGATCGAGCCCTCCTCGACCCGGCTGCGGCGACACGCCGGCTCGCAGGGACGGTCGCAGGTACGCCCGAGGATGCCGGGGAAGACATTGGACTTCCAGTTGATCAGGTAGGCGTCGTCGTAGCGACCCTGCGCGATCATCCGGATGTACTCGGGGACGGGCGTGTGCGCGGGACACGCCCACTGGCAGTCGACGACCTTGTGGAAGTAGTCGGGGTTCGCGATATCGGTGGGCTTCAAGCCTCTCGGCTCCTGGTGGCGCGCTTCCCGCGTGATCGCCTTCTCGCTCTCGTTCGAACGGGGCCATGCCGGGACGCGCCACTGCGCGCACGTCCCGGTGCGGGTTCGCCCAAGGATGCTACGCCTCCTCGGGACGTGCGCAAAGGCGCATGCGTCGCCCCGGAAGCGCCTCACGTCGCGGTTTGGTCACGATTGCTGCATTGCAGCGTCCCACGGTCAACCGCGCCGCACACGTGCGAAATCCCACGAAGGCGTCATGGCGATCGGGCGTGTAGAAGTTTCGAAACCGCGGGTGGACGAGGCGTGCACGGGTCGCCCACGAGCCGCCGCGCATCACCCGGTGGTCGCCGAACCACGGCGCCGAATATTCCGCGTAGGGTCCGGGCGCGAAACCCGGGTACGGTCCGAATGCGGTGGCCGTCCACTCCCAGACGCGGCCCGGAACGGCAAGCACGCCTGCGAGAGCCGCGCGCTCCCATTCCGCCTCGGTGGGAAGGCGCCGCCCGGCCCAGGCGCACCACGCCTCGGCCTCGTAGGCGCAGACGTGGCACATCGGCGCATGCGGATCGATCGATTGCCACGCGTCGAACCCGCGGGACTCGAAGCCGCCGGCTTCCCGCCGCCAGTACGCCGGCAGCGTGCGTCCGGCGCGGTCGCGCCATGCGCGCGCAGCGGTCGGCCAGAACGCGTCGCGGACGTAGCCGCCCTCCTCGACGAACGCCGCGAATTCGCCCTGCGTCACCGGCCGCGACGCGATCGCGAACGGTGCGAGCGGCACTTCGTGCGACCACTGCTCGTTGTCGAACACGAACCGGGAACGCGCGTCCATCGACGACGATCCGATCGTGCACGGGCCACCTTCGAACGCAACGTCCACGGCCGCCGCGGCGGCGGACGCGGCCGGCGATCGCCCCCACGGCGGCGCAGGCAGCGCGAGTGTCTGCAATGTCATCAGCAGGGCCTCGCCGTGCATGTCCTCGTGGTAGAGCGCGAGCTCGTGGAAGTAGCGATCGGGCACCTCGGGCAGGCACGCGAGCGCGTCTTCCAGCGTCGCGGCAGGAAGGCGTGGACGCGGTCCCAATCCGGCGACGGCTTCGCGATCATCGGCGCGCCGCTCGATCCCGCGCTCGCTGCCGAGGCCGTGGCGCTCGCCCACGCCGACGCGCGAGTCCGCTACCTGGGCCCCCGGCCGCACGCGTGGACGCGGCAGGCGATCCGACGCGCCCACGTGCTGATCGTGCCCTCGCGCATGGAGGGCGGGGCGAACGTGGTCGTCGAGGCCGTGACCGCCGGCACGGCGGTGATCGCGAGCCGGGTCTCGGGCAACGTCGGCATGCTGGGCGACGACCATCCCGGATACTTTCCCGTCGGCGACGCCGGCGCGCTCGCCGCACTGGTGACGCGGGCATGCGCGGACCGCGCGTTCCTCGGCCGCCTCGAGGCGGCCGGCCGCGCCCGCGCGGATCGCTTCACGCCCGACGCCGAGCGTGCTGCCCTCGGCCGCGTTGTCGCGGCGGCGCTGCGGTCGCGGCCGGTAGAATGAAATCCTGCAGTTCTTCCCACGGCTCCCCATGAACGCACCCGAACGTCCCCCGCTGCGCCTCACCTCGTTCTCCCATGGCGGCGGCTGCGGCTGCAAGATCGCCCCCGCCGTGCTCTCCGAGATCCTCGCGAAGAGCGGGCCCTCCGTAGTGCCGCCGCAACTCCTGGTGGGCATCGAGACCTCGGACGACGCCGCGGTGTGGAAGCTCAACGACACGCAGGCGATCGTCGCGACCACCGACTTCTTCATGCCGATCGTCGACGACCCGTTCGACTTCGGCGCGATCGCCGCGACCAACGCGATCTCGGACGTCTACGCGATGGGCGGCACGCCGCTCTTCGCCCTGGCGCTGGTCGGCATGCCCGTCGACAAGCTGCCGCTCTCGACGATCCGCAAGGTGCTCGAGGGCGGCGAGTCGGTGTGCGCGAAAGCCGGCATCCCCGTCGCCGGCGGCCACACGATCGATTCGGTGGAGCCGATCTACGGCCTCGTCGCGATCGGCGTCGTCGACCCGCGCCATCTCAAGCGCAATGCCGGCGCGCGTCCGGGCGACCGGCTGGTGCTCGGCAAGCCGATCGGCGTCGGCGTGATGAGCGCGGCGCTGAAGAAGGATCGCCTTTCGCCCGAGGGCTACCGCGCGATGCTCGACTCGACCACGCGGCTCAATACACCGGGCCCGAGCCTCGGCCGCATGGAGGGCGTCCACGCGCTGACCGACGTCACCGGCTTCGGCCTCGCCGGGCATCTGCTCGAGATCTGCCGGGGTTCGGGCGTTGGCGCGCGCCTCGACTGGCCGACGGTGCCGCTGCACGCCGGGTGTCCTCGACCTCGCGCGCGAGGGCGTGTTCACGGGCGCATCCGGTCGCAACTGGATCGGCTGCGGCCCCAGCGTCGACCTTCCGGCGGGCTTCGGCGACGCCGAGCGCGCGCTCCTTACCGACCCGCAGACGTCCGGCGGCCTGTTGGTCGCGTGCGCCCCCGACACCGTCGACGCCGTGCTCGACGCCTTCCGCCGCGAAGGCTTCGCGCAGGCGGCCGTGATCGGCGAGTGCGTCGCCGGTCCACCACGCGTGGACGTGCGCGCGTGATGACCCGCTCGACCCGCGACGTGCTGCTCGTCGTGCTGGTGCTGGCGATCGCCGGCGCCGGCTACTGGATCTGGGAGCGCTTCTTCTCGCACGGCGCGCAGATCGACGCGATGCACCGCGCCTGCCTCACCGAGTTCAGCGCCGGCAAGGACCGCGTGAAGTCGGAGATCGACAAGGGCGCGGCGGCGGTTCCGCGCAACGATCCCGCCGCCGGCGTCGTCAAGGACATCTCCGCGGGCCTCGGCAAGATGATCGACGAGTTCGGGGGCAGCGTCGGCGAGGCCGCCTGCGGCACGTTGCGCGATGCCTGCACGCTCGACTTCGACGGCCAGGCCTGCCGCAGGGCGCGCGAGCGGTACCAGAACCCGTAGCGCCCGGGCGGCCGCAGATCCGCCGCGAGGCGCGGAAGCGCGTCGGACGTCAGCTGGCGTGGAACACGGCGAAGTCGCCGTCAGGATCGAGGAACGCGCGGCGGTGCGCGAAGCCCGCGTCGGCGAGCAGCCGGTCGAACGCCTCGGGCCGATACTTGTACGAGTTCTCGGTGTGGATGCGCTCGCCCTTCGCGAAGCGCCGCGGCACGCCGTCGATCGCCACGGCCACGGCACGGAGCGCCTCGAGGTGCATCTCGATGCGGCCCGGCGGCCGCGTCGTAGCAGGCGACGTGACCGAAGTCGCGGACGTCGAACGCCGTGCCGAGCAGGCGATTGACGTGGGACAGCACGTTGCGGTTGAAGAGTGCGGTGACGCCGAGCGCGTCGTCGTAGGCGGCGTCGAGTCGCGCCCGGTCCTTGTGCGTGTCCACGCCGATCAGCAAGCCGCTGCCCGGCCGTTCGACGCACCTCGTCGCGATCGCACGCAGGAACGCCGTTGCCTCCGGCGGCGCGAAGTTGCCGATCGAAGAGCCGGGATAGAAGAACGTGACCGGCACCGGCTCGAGGACGTCCCCGAGGTCGAGCCCCTCGTCGAAGTCCGCGACGACGCCGATCATCTCGATCGCGGGGAAGCGCGCCGACAGCCGTGCGAGCGTCGCCGCGAGCGCCTCCCGCGCGGCGTCGACGGCGACGTAGCGCGACGGACGCGCAGCGTCGAGCCAGCGCTCGGACTTGACCCCGTCGCCGGCGCCAAGGTCGACCCACTGCCCGCCGTGGGCAATCGCCGCGGCGATCGCGTCACGGTGGGCGTCGAAGATCGCGGCCTCGGTGCGGGTCGGGTAGTACTCGGCCAGTGTGCAGATCGCGCCGTAGAGCGCACAGCCGAGCGCGTCGTAGAAGTATCGTGGCGGTATCGACGCCGGTGACGCGCGCAGCCCCGCCACGAGCCGCGCGCGCGCTTCGCCCGGGGTGGTACGGATGCGTTCGACGATGCGAATGCCCATGCGCAGTCCCGCCATGGCCTGGAGGCATCGTATCCCGTCCGCTGCGCGTCCGTCATTCACCCTGCGCGCGACGCGCGGCCGCGCCGCCGCCGACGCGTCCGCGTGCACTGCCTGCGATAATCGGCCACGGCCGAATGGCCGCACGCGTCCATGGACATTCCAGGCAACCCTGCCGGGCCCGCGAACGGTTCCGGAGTGTTCGGCCTGTTCGACGCGCGCGACTTCCGACTGACCGATGGCCGCGACGACACCGCGCCGGCCACCGCCGCGGCGCGCTGGTACTTCGAGCGCGAGGTCATCGCCGTTCCCCGCCCGGGCGGCCGGTCGCCGGCTTCGCGCGGCGCACGCGACCGCTCGCCGACGTCGAGCGCTGGGCACGCGAACGCGACGAGCGCGCGCCCCCCGACTATCCGCCGCTCGTGTGGGTCGCGGCGCCCGATGTCGTGCACGACGCGCGCATCGCCGACGATGGCCACCACCTGGAAACCGCGACCGGAAGCGTTGCGCTCGAGCTCGTGCCGCGCATTCCGCTCAATCGTTCGTACTTCGACGCCTCCTCGCTCGCCTTCTTCCGCAACCGGACGCTGCGCGCGCGCGGCACGCTCGGCACCGCGGGATTCACGGCGCGCACGCTCTGGCCGGCCGACTTCCGCCTCGGACCCGAAGCGCCGCCGGAGCGACCGGTCGCCGCGAACCTGCCGCCGGGTGACGCACTGCGCGCCCGGATGCGGGAAGTGCCGCGTGGCGGCGCGGATGCGCCCTTTGCCGCCGAAACGCTGTGGCAGCGACCCGGCGCTTCCGGCGACTGGACCGGACTGCCGGTGCTCGCGTTCCTGTGCAACGGCGCGCAGGGCGACGACGACGAGGCCCATGCCGGCCACTTCGCGATCGCCACCGGCCGCATCGACGCCCACGGCGACATCGGCGACTGGCTCGTCAACAACTACTACTCGCTCGACATCGAGAGCGAGAAAGGAATCCTCGCCGCACCGGCGCCGCTCGACAACTACCAGGGCGATCTCAATGCCGGGCAGTCGTGGTACCGGCCCACGCACGTGCTGGTCGCGGTGCTCGACGATGCGCGCGCCGCGCATCTCGTGCAGTCGGCGCTGCTGCGCCTCTTCCAGCAGTTCTGGAGGCACCAGCTGGTCTACGACCATCCGCGCGACAACTGCACGAGCATGAGCGTCGACGTGCTGCGCGCGCTCGGCCTGCCCGTGCCGGCACGCGGGCCGACCGCGGTCGCGGGGGCGTTCCTGTACCTGCCGATCGACGCGCTGCGCCGGCGCTCGCTGGCCGCCGCGCGCACCTCGTACGACTACGCGACGACCGACCTCACGCGCCTCCTGCCGGCGGTCGCGACCGAGGACGTCTTCGCCGCGCTGTGCGCGTGCATCACCGGCGCGGCGTCGCCGGAGGGACGCCTCGCGCAGTGGCTCCGCGCGGACATGCGCGCGATCGCGCTGCTGCGCATTCCGCAGCTGCCGTCGAGCCGGGTGTTCGGCGATGCCGCCGTCGTGGACCTCGCCGGGTATCGCGCACGGGTGCCGCGCGATCCTGCGCAGCACCAGATCGTGCCCGTGCCTCCTCGACCGTTTCCCGAGGCGCTGCGCGACGACGACCTGCTGCCGCCGCTGCCGCGTGCCTCGGCACTCGCCGAGCGGGCCTGGCGCGCCCTGGTCGTGGGGCTCGCCGCGATCGCGGCGCTCGTCCTCGTCCGCTGAACGTCAGCGCGCCGGCGCTTCGGCGGCTTCGGCATCGGCACCGCGACCGCCGGCGGTACGCACGCGACGGGCGTGCACGAACCCAACGTGCAGCAGTTCGCGGTGAGGTAGGCGATCAGCGCGTTCATCGCGTCGACGTTCGCGCTGTACCAGAGAAACCGGCCGTCCTGTCGCTGCGCGACGAGCCCCGCGCGATGCAGCTCCTTCAGGTGGAACGACAGCGTGGCCGGGGTGATCTCGAGCTTCTCGGCGATCACGCCCGCGGAGAGGCCGTCCGGCGCGTGCTGGACCAGCAGGCGGAACACGGCAAGCCGGCTCGCCTGCGCGAGCGCCGCCAGTGCGGCGAGGACGTCGGTCGTTTCCATGTTCACAAAAATATCGACTTGATTGACCAGGGTCAATAACCACACTCGCTGGCCGGAATTCAATATCGCCAATCCTAACGCAAACGCGTGACGCGATTGCGGGGAAACGGACGAAGCGTGCCGCGCCCGCGGCGCGAAGGCCAGGAGGGCGGTAGATGAAACTGACGCGACGGGACTTCATCAAGGCGTCGGCCGGCACGGCATCGATCGTGCTGGCGGGCTGCGCGACCACGCCCGATACGGGCGGCGTAGCCACCCCGGTCTCCGCGGCGATGGCGCCGCGCAAGGCCCGGCCGGCCGGGCCGGCGAAGGGCGACTGGGTCGCCTCGACCTGCCAGGGCTGCACGCAGTGGTGCGCGATCCAGATCTTCGTGCAGGACGGCCGGGCGGTGCGCGTACGCGGCAACCCGCTGTCGAAGACCAACCATGGCTATTGCTGCCCGCGCGGGCACATGATCCCGCAGCAGGTGTACGACCCGGACCGCATCAAGGTGCCGCTGAAACGCACCAACCCGCAGAAGGGACGCGGCGTCGACCCGAAGTTCGTACCAATCACCTGGGACGAGGCGCTCGACACCGTCGCCGACAAGCTGATGGAACTGCGCCGCAGCAACGAGACGCACAAGCTCGTCTACATGCGCGGCCGATACTCCTCGACGTCGACGGACCTCCTCTACGGCGCGTTCCCGCGCATCTTCGGCACCGGCAACTACTTCTCGCACAGCGCGATCTGCGCCGAGGCCGAGAAGATGGGATCGGGCCTCACGCAGGGCTTCTACGGGTACCGCGACTACGATCTGGAGAAGGTCGGCTGCCTCGTGGTGTGGGGCTGCGATCCGCTCGCCTCGAACCGCCAGGTCCCGAACACGATCCACCGCTTCGGCGAGATCCTCGCCCGCGGCACCGTGATCGCCGTCGATCCCCGGCTCTCGAACGTCGCCGCCAAGGCGCACGAGTGGCTGCCGGTGCTCCCCGGCACCGACGGCGCGCTGGCCGGCGCGATCGCGCACGTCCTGCTGACCGAAGGGCTCTGGAACCGCGAGTTCGTCGGCGACTTCAAGGACGGCAAGAACGCCTTCGTCGCCGGCAAGACCGTCGACGAGGCCGCGTTCGCCGAGAAGGAGACGCACGGCGTCGTCAAGTGGTGGAACCTCGAGCTCAAGGACCGCACGCCGGCCTGGGCCGAAAAGGAGTGCGGTATCCCCGCCGCGCAGATCGTGAAAGTGGCGCGGGCGATGGGCAAGGCCGCGCCGAAGACCGCGGTGTGGATGGGCCCCGGCGTGGCGATGAACCCGCGCGGCACCTACACGGCCATGGCGGTCTACGCGCTCAATGGCCTGCTCGGCTCGATCGACGTCGAAGGCGGCGTCTGGCAGGCGAGCGGCGCGACCACCGGCCGGTTCCCGAGCACCGACGCCTACGTCGACGCGCAGGCGGCGGCCGCATCGAAGGGCAAGAAGCTCGACGGACGCGGCGAAAAGGACATGCCGGCGATGATGAACGCCCGGCCGGGCAGCGGCGTGGTCACCAACAACGTGGCCAACGGCCTGCTGAAGGATCCCGGCGCCTGCAAGGTGTTCATCGCGTCCTGGGCGAACTTCAACTTCTCCTGCACCGGCGCGCAGCGCTGGGACCAGGCGATGGCCAAGGTGCCGTTCTTCGTGCACATGGTCACCAACCCGTCCGAGATGACGCAGTTCGCCGACATCGTGCTGCCGTCGACGTTCAACTCCGCCGAGGGCTGGTCGATCATCACCAACATGGGCAACGGCTACGGCTTCACCTCGATCCAGCAGGGTGCGGTGCGGCGCCTGTTCGACGTGAAGCAGGAGGAGACCGAGGTCGTCTGGCTGCTCGCGCAGAAGCTGAAGGCCAAGGGCTTCGCGAACCTCGCCGACTACCTCGGCAAGGAATTCAAGGACCCCGAGACCGGCAAGCTGCCCGGGAACGAGCGCGAGTTCAACGAGATCGCGACCAAGATCTCGAGCGCGCCCGTGTGGATGCCGAAGGAGCCGCTCAAGGGCGACGCGCCGGTGACCGGCTGGGCCGACTTCCGCAGGAAGGGCGTGTTCAGCGGGCCTCGCTACACGCTGAAGCGCGGCTGGGGCGGCAAGTTCGCGACCGAGACCAAGAAGTTCGAGTTCTACAGCGCGACCGCGAAGAAGGGCCTCGAGGAGCACGCGAAGAAGTTCAACACCTCGGTCGACGACATCCTCGCCGTCACCGGGTACGTGGCGCGGGGCGAAGTCGCCTTCGTGCCGCACTACGAGCCGCCGAAGCGCCACGGCAGCTTCGAGCAGTACCCGTTCACCTTCATCGACTACAAGTCGCGGCTCAACCGCGAGGGCCGCTCGGCCAATACGACCTGGTACCAGGAGTTCAAGAAGGTCGATCCGGGCGACGTCTCGTGGGACGACGTGCTGAAGATGAACCCGTCCGACGGCGCGAAGCTGGGCTGAAGACCGGCGACATGGTCAAGGTGACCTCTCCCTCCGGTTCGATGGTGGTGAAGCTCAAGCTGTGGGAGGGTGTGCGCCCGGGTACCGTGGCCAAGTGCTACGGCCAGGGCCACTGGGCCTACGGCCGCGTCGCGGCGAAGGACTTCGCCACCGCCGCGCCGCGCGGTGGCAGCAACAACGACATCCTGGTCGACGACTATGACCGTCTGAGCGGCTCCACGGCGCGCAACGGCGGCTTCACCGGCGTCCAGGTCGTCAAGGCCTGACCCCACCCGACAGCGCGAGGAGATCGAACATGGCAAGACTCGGAATGGTCATCGACCTGCAGCGGTGCGTCGGGTGCGGCGCCTGCGCGTTCGCCTGCAAGGCGGAGAACAACACGCGCGATCGCGCGGACGGCCAAAGCTTCAACTGGGCCGACTTCGTGATGCGCAGCGAGGGGACGTTCCCCAACGTCACCCACTGGGTGATGCCGGTGCTGTGCAACCACTGCAGCGACGCGCCCTGCGTCGCCGCGTGCCCGGTCACGCCCAAGGCGATGTTCAAGACGCCGGAAGGCGTCACGATGCACGACAACGAGCTGTGCATCGGCTGCCGGATGTGCCAGAACGCCTGCCCGTACAGCAACACCGAGCTCGACGCGGCCAGCCTGAACGGCGAGAGCTACAGCGTGATCAGCTTCAACGAGCGCGACCGGAGCACGCAGCCGAAGTGGGCCGACACGACCGCGGCGATTCCGGGCGGCACGTCGACCGGCGCCGAGGTGGCCAAGGTCGCCGGTACCGCAACGCCGGCGCTCAACGTGTTCTCTGCCGGCGACGTGCAGACGACGCGCCGCCCCGGCATCGTCGAGAAGTGCACGTTCTGCTATCACCGCACAAGCCAGGGCATGCAGCCGGCCTGCGTCGAGGTCTGCCCGTCGCAGGCGCGGATCTTCGGCGACCAGGACGACGCCAACGCGCCGATCGCCAAGGTGCTGAAGGCGCAGAAGTCGTTCCGCATCAAGGAGGAGAAGGGGACGAAGCCGAACGTCCACTACGTCGGCAAGTACGCGCCGCGCGGCTGAGCATCGCGCGCTGCGGCTAGACTCGGGGGCGGGGCAACCCGCCCCCTTTTCGTCGACGTCAGGAACCGCGATGGCCCACCTCGACCCAACGCCGACCGCCGCGCGTGCCGACATCGCCCGCCTGCTGGCCGCCTGCTTTTACGAGCCCGGACCCGAGTTCGCGGAAGAGCGCGTCTTCGATGCCATGCGCGACGCCGCAGCGGACATCGACCCGGCGCTCGCGACGTCGCCGAGCGACTCGGCGGGGCTTCGTCGCCGAACGGCGGCGAGGAGCTCCTCGTCGACTACACGCGGCTGTTCCTCGGTCCGGTCGACACGCTCGCCAAGCCCTACGGTTCGGTCTGGCTCGACGACGACGCCCCGCTGATGGGCGACTCGACGATGGCCGTGCTGCAGCACTACGAGGACGCGGGCTTCGAGGTCGACGAGGGCTTCCGGGACCTGCCTGACCACGTCGCGGTCGAGCTCGAATTCCTCTACGTGCTGCTGTTCCGCGAAGCCGAGGCGCAGCTTCGCGAGGACGCGGAGACGCTGGCCGGGCTTGCGCGCATGCGCCGGCGCTTCCTCGGCGAACATCTAGGCCAGTGGGTGGGCCCGTTCGCGGCCGCCGTGGCCGCCGGTGCGCAGACCGCCTACTACCGCGACCTGGCCGATCTCGCCGAGCGCTTCGTCGCGATGGAGTCAGCGCGCAGCGACTCGCACTGACGCCCGGGACGGCGTCCGCGCGACGGGTCCGACGGCGCCGCATCAGCGCGCCGGGGCGGCGATGCCGAGGTGTGCCAGGACGAACTCGGCGACCGCCTCCGGCTGCGCAAGATCGAGCACCGGCAACGGACAATCGACGACGCCGTCGGAGGCGATCGCGACCACCGACCGGCATTCCGGCAAGAGCATCGGCCGCCCGAGCGAGGGCCGGAACACCTCGATCATCGGGATCGGTGCGCTGCGGAAGCCTTCGAAGAGCACGATGTCCGCGCCGGCGAGGCGCTGCGCGAGTTCGAGCGGCCCCGGCTCGGGCGCATCGCGGTACTCGTGGAGCAGCGCGAAGCGCCGTTCCCCGACCACCATCACTTCGCGGCAGCCGGCTTCCCGCATCCGCCACGAATCCTTGCCCGGGCGGTCGAGGTCGAGGCCGTCATGGGCGCGCTTGATCGCCGAGACGACGAAACCCTGCTCGCGCAGGCAGGCGATCACGTCGAGGATCAGCGTCGTCTTGCCCGCCCCGGAACGACCGATGAAGCCGAACAGCGACGGCGTCGACGATCTCCGCTTCATTGCGGCGGGACGACGGCTCATGCCGACGCGTCGAGCAGTCGACGCTCGCCCGTCAGGCTGCGGATGGCGGTGACGTCCTGCACCGTCTCGAGCGTGCCGAGATAGCGGCCGTCGGGAGCGCGCACCGGCCAGTAGCGGATGTGGACCTTGCGCTCGCCCATGTCGATCCAGAACTCCGCGACGTCGCGCGCGCCGGCCTTGAAGTCGGCCAGGATCTGGTTGACCATGTGCAGGCTCTTCGGCGGGTGGCAGTTCTGCACCTCCATGCCGATCGCGCCGCGCGAACGCGGGAAGATCTTCTCGCCGTGCTCGTGGCTGAAGTAGCGCACGCGGTCCTCGTGGTCGATGAACGACAGCTCCACCGGCAACGTGTTGAGGATCGCGGCCAGCACGTCGCGATCGAGGCCGAACGACAGGTCGGTGAGCTCGCCCTCGTCGATGATCTCCTGCGCCATCCGGTAGTAGCGCTCGCGGGTGCCCTCCCCGATCGACGCCTCGAGCGCCTCGATGCCCTGCACGATCTCCGCCGCGTCCGCCTCGGAGAGCATCCGCTCGGCGGCCGGATAGAGGATGTCGCTCTCCTTCCAGAAGTGATCCTTGCACAGGGCCGCATAAGCCTCGAACGCGGCGCGCAGGTCCGGCAGGACCGCCTTGTCGCCCGCGGCGAACGCGCGGCCGAGGGGCACGAGACCCGCGAGGATCTGCTGCGCCTGCTGGTGCTCGTGCAGCATCACCGCGAGCGGGCCGGCGTGGCGCGGCATGCCACCGCTGCTCGAGGCGCGGAAACAGGTGCTGCTCCTCCTTCTGGTTGTGGCAGCGGTCGACGTAGTCGTTCAGGTAGCGGACGAGCCGCATGACCTGCGCCGGCGACGGTCCCGCCGCGGAGGCGAAGCGGGCCTCCATCGCCGCGAACACGCGCTCGGTGATTTCGTGATCCTGCCGCAGCAGTTCGTCCCACTGGCCGCTCATGACGCCTGTTCTCCCGTTTGGCACCGCTGACGCCCTCGTTGAGGTCGGGCGCGCCGGTCCGGAAGCGCATTATCAGGGCCACGAAATCCGGTTGCCTTGATTTCCCCCATGGTCTTCACCGGGGACAGCGAGGCCATGCGATGCGACCGCGGCCGAACAGGGCCGACGAACCCGCCTCGGGACCAGCCATGCCCGGTTGACGCTCGTCAAGATGCCGGCTCCACCCGGGCGTAGCGTAGGCACATGGATCCGCTGCCTTGGATCGAGCCGATGCTGCGTGGTGGCTTGGCGAGCCTCGGGGCTTACCTTGCCGCACACGTGCTCTTGTGTCTCATTCCGGCGTTCTTCATCGCGGGAGCCTTGGCGGCGCTGGTGCCGAAGGAGTCGATCACACGCTATCTGGGGTGCAACGCGCCCAAGCGCGTCGCCTATCCGGCAGCCGCGCTCGCCGGCAGCATGCTCGCGGTCTGCTCGTGCACGATCGTGCCGCTGTTCGCCGGCATCCACCGCAAGGGCGCGGGCATCGGCCCGGCAATCACGTTCCTGTTCTTTGCGCCTGCCGGCAACATCCTGGCCATCGCCTACACCGGCGCGGCCATCGGCAACGATTTCGCTTTGGCGCGCATCGCCCTGTCGCTGGTGTTCGGCATCGGCATCGGCCTCATCATGGCGACGATCTTCCACCGCGACGACCTGGCGCGGGCGCAAGCCCCCGACGATGGCTTCGCCGGCAGCGCCCGGATCAATCGGACCACATGGTACCTGCTCGCCATGCTCCTGGGCCTGCTGGTGTTCGGCACGCTCAAGGTAGCGCTGCTGCTCGATGCATGGGTCTCGCTCTCGCTGCCGTTCTCCGGGACCGACCGCATCGAGCGCCTGCTGTTCGATCTCGCGCCCTACGATCCGTCGAAGGGCGAAGAAGGTCTCACGCTCCATGGCGCGGTGCTGGTCGCGCTGCTCGTCGCGATCGCGCCTTTGGCCTGGAAGGGCTTCGGGTCGGTGGACGGGGGCCTCAATCGATGGACCTGGGTGGCGCTCGGGCTCATTGCGCTGACGCTGTTGGCTGCGGCCGTCCGTGTCGTACCCGGCACCGACAACGTATCGATCGAGTTGCCCGGCAAGTTCTTCGGCGTCGCCGGCACGCTCGCCGCGATAGCCCTCCTCGCCGGCACGCGGCTCACGGGCGACGAATTGCAGCAGTGGCTCTGGGAGGCCTGGCGCTTCGTGCGTCAGATCTTCCCGATCCTCGTGGTCGGCGTGTTCGTGGTCGGCATGGCGCGCGCCATCGTGCGCCCCGAGTGGATCGAAGCGGTTGCCGGCGCCAACACCGTTACCGCCAACGTCGCGGGCGTGGCGTTCGGCATCGTCATGTACTTCCCGACCCTCGTCGAAGTTCCCGTGGCAAAGATGTTCCTGTCGCTCGGCATGCACCCGGGCCCGCTGATGGCCTACCTGATGGCCGACCCGGAGCTCAGCCTGCAGAGCATCCTGATGACGATCGCGATCATCGGACGTGCGAAGACGTTCACCTACGTCGCGCTGGTCGCGGTGTTCAGCACGCTCGCCGGACTCGCGTTCGGCGCGTGGGTGGACGGCACCAGCGCGTGGCTCCTCGGCGGCTTCGTCGCGACGTTTGTCGCATTGATTGCGGTTGCACTGCAGGCACTCAACGGTCGCGGCCTGCACCGGGCATGACGCAAGGCGGCCGCCGGGGTGGCCGCCGCTGCGACAGTCCGGACTAGCGCGCAACAACGATCGGATAGTCCTTCTGATCCGCCGGGAACCGCTTGAACGGCGCGATGAGCTTGTCGTCCTTGCTCCATCCCATCATGCCGTACTGCAGCCCGCGGGCGTTGTAGCCGAGAATCGACAGCATGTAGCTCATGCCAATTGCCGTCTGGCCGTTGTAGTCGGCGACCACGATGCGGCGGCCGAGCGGCAGCTTGGCGAGGCTGCCGGCCTGATAGAGGGTGTTCGCCGGGACATTGATCGCTCCCTTGATGTGCCCCTTGGCGTAGTCGGCCGGGGCACGGACGTCGATGACGAACGGGTCGTTGGCCGGATTGGTGTCGGTGAGCGCACCCTGGACCTGCTCGGCGGTCATCGAGACCGAGCGATCCGCCGCCTCCACGACGTCGCCGCGCGCGACCAGGATGTCGGCGAGACTCGACTTGCCCGTGGCGATCACAGGACGCGCGTAGGTCGCCGCAACCACCGTCGGCGTGGCATCGACCGGGTAGTCCTGCTGCGATTCCGGGAAGCGCGTGGCCGGTCCGAGTGCGACGTCGTTGCGGCTCCATCCCATCGTGCCCCATTCGAGCTGCGCCGCGTTGTAGCCCATCAGGTTCAGCACCGTGGCAGGACCGACGGCGCCCGTTCCCGTATAGCAGTAGGTGACGATCGCCTTTTCCTTCGGCGGCAGCTTGGCGAGATTGCCCGGCTTGAAGAACGCACCGCGCGGGATGTTGATCGAGCCCGCGAGGTGCGCCTTGGCGAAATCGTCGGGCGCGCACACGCTGATCAGCACGGGATCGTTAGCGGGATCCGCGTCGTTCAGCAACGCGGATAGCCGCTCGGCACTGATGTAGACCGGCTTGCCGCTGTTGGAGAACCGGTCGGCTGCGTCGGCGATCTGGGAGAACTCGTCGTTGGCGATCGCGGGCTGGGCCAGAATGAGCGTGGCCGACAGCACGGCGAAGGCGAGATTGCGCACGAACATCTCTTGCTCCTTCACGATTGGCCGGATCGTCTTTGGTGGAACTCCTTCGCACGAGCCGGTTGCGAAGGCGGGCTTCCGCAGCGCTGGCACATCGCGCCAGCGATATCGCGCAAGTCCGTAGTCGAAGTCGTTTCGGTCTCGCGTCAGCCCGTCATGATCGCGTTCGCCGTCATCCAGCCCGCGAGGGTGACCAGCAGGAATCCCGCCGTCGTTCGCGCCCACCGAAGGCAGGCCGACGCATGGCTACCCAGCCAGTTCGCACCGCGTAGGGCGATGGCCCAGGCAAGGCCCGCACCCATCGCATGTCCAGCGACGAACATCGCCACCGCTGCGCCCATGTCGAGCGGCGTCGACGCGACGCCTGCGATCGGCAGCGCCAGCAGCGGTGCCACGAACGCGAGGCTGCACGGTCCGGTGGCCACGCTGAATGCCGCACCCAACCCGAATGCCGAGCGCAGTCGGGTCGAACCACCGCTGTTCGACCCGCCCGGTACAGCCGGCATCGGCACGACGTCCAGCAGAACCAAGCCGGCGAGTGCGACAAGTGCGATGGCCAGCATCGCGCCCACCGTCCCGGTATCGCCCGCGAGCCTGCCAAGCGCGAGCGTGGCCGCCGCCACCAGCGCGGCGGTCGCCAGCATCGCGACGAGGAAGGCAGAAAGCGCGAGCGCCACTTGGCGCGTGCCGCCCGCGTGCCGGCGCAGGTACGTTGACGCCAGGGTCAATCCGGCGAGATGGCAGGGACTGAGCCAGATGGCCAGGAAACCCAGCGCAACCGCCGCGGCGTACGACCACGTTCCACCTGCGCGTGCCAGTTGCTCGACCGGCGCGAACAGGTCGCCGATCATGTAGGGGACCTTCCGATGCGCATCCAGGTGAATGCGATGGCGTGCGAAGACGGCGCGAATGCCGTCCGCCGAAAGGAAGCCGACGTGCCGTTCGAGCTCGCGGCCGGTGCCATCGAGGAACACCTGCGTCGGGATCACCCGCACGTTCCACTCGGCGATCGCGTCGCGCTGCTTGAACACGTCGATGCTGCGGACGTCGAGCCGCTCGCCGTGGCTCGCCCGCAGCTCGGCCAGCACCGGCTGCATGGCTCGACAACTCGCGCAGCTGGTCGAGCCGAGTTCTACCAGCGCCGGCCGGCCACCGGTTATCGGTCCTACTGCGTGCCCCGGGTCGCGATCGATCGCCACCGCCAGGATGGCGCCGACGCCGAACGCGAGCAACGCGCCAAGAAGCAGAACAGGACGACGATCGGGGCGCATGTCGGACGAGCCGCACCCCCCGGCGGCAGATCCGCGGGGGTCGAACGATCAGGAGCTCAGGCGAGCCAGGTCTCGATCACTTCCTTGCGCGGCACCCCGCCGGCGTGCACGACCTTGCCGTCGACGACGACCCCGGGCGTGGCCATCACGCCGTAACCCACGATCGACGGCATGTCCTCGACCTTGGTCAGCTGGATCTCGACGCCTTTCGCGCGCGCCGCTTCCTCGATCCGCTGCACCGTCGCACGGCAATTCGCGCAACCCGTGCCCAGTACCTTGATGTCCTTCATCCCACTCTCCGATGCCGCTACAGCACGGCGTTGAACACGTATCCCACGATCAGGATGCCGGTCGCGACCACGCCCGCGAACACGGCGATGAGGCGGGGCTTCAAGACCTTGCGCAGGATCACCATCTCCGGCAGCGACAGGGCGATCACGCTCATCATGAATGCGAGCACCGTCCCCAGCGCCGCGCCCTTGGCGAGCAGCGCCTCGACGATGGGAATGATGCCGGCGGCGTTCGCGTACATCGGCACGCCGATCAGCACCGCCGCAGGCACCGACCACCACGCCTCGCGCCCCATGAGGCTCGCCATGAAGTCCTCGGGCACGTAGCCGTGGATCGCCGCGCCGATCGCGATGCCGGCGATGACGTACGGCCAGACCCTGCCGACGATGTCGCGGACGGCGGCGAACGCCGCTTGCACCCGCTCCGCCAGCGTCGTCGATCCGGCAGTGACGCCCGCCTGCGCCCGCGCGAGATTGCGCACCCAGTCCTCGAGGTGCGCTTCCATCCGCAGCCAGCCGATGACCCATCCCGACACGATCGCGACCGCGAGCCCGAGCGCGAGATAGAGCGAGCGCGATCTTCCAGCCGAACAGCGCAAGCAGCAACGCGAGCGCCACCTCGTTCACCATCGGCGCGGCGATCAGGAACGAGAACGTGATGCCGAGCGGAATGCCGGCCTGCACGAAGCCGATGAAGAGCGGCACCGCCGAGCACGAGCAGAACGGCGTGACCACGCCGAGCGAGGCCGCCAGCACGTTGCCCAGCCCGCCGGTGCGGCCGGACAGCAGCGCCCGCGTGCGCTCCGGCGTGAAGTACGAGTTGACGAGACCCATCACGAACACGACGCCGGTGAGGAGCAGCAGGACCTTCGGCGTGTCGTAGAAGAAGAACTGCAGCGCGCTGCCGAGGTGGCTCTCGCGGTCGACGGGCAGCACGGCGACGATCGCCTCCGACGCCGGCACGAGCAACGCGTAGAGGGCAATCCAGATGGCGGTGGCGACGAGCAGGAACACCTTCGGCCGCTCCACCGGCCAGGACAGGACCGCGTTCATTGACTACCCTCCGCGCTAACGCGCTTCGGGGCGGATTCGCCCTCGGGGCGGCCCCTCGGGCTCATGCCACTCGCCTGCCGCGTCGTGCCGGGCGCCCGGTGAAGGCCGCGAGCCGCGCCTTCGCCGTGCGCAGCGACTCGGGCGGCACGCCGCCGGTGCGCAGCGCATCGACGACGAGTGACGCCCAAGGCGGCAGTTCGCCGATCCGGTAGAAGACGAACGTGCCCTCGCGCCGGGTGGCGAGCCATCCGCCCTCGCGCAGCAGTGCCAGGTGGCGCGACACCCCGGGTTGCGAGTCCTCCAGGGCCGCGACGAGCTCGCACACGCACAACTCGCGGTCGCTCGCGATCAGCGCCAGGATCTGGCGCCGCGTGGACTCGGCAATGAGGTCGAGGTCCGGGGTCATCGTGAGCGAAGCATACGCTTTCGTATATATATCGTGGGGCGTATGGATTTGACCGTGGTCAAGGGCAGGGGAACTTCTCCGCGCGATGCTGTGAGGCACCGCGCACGAGGGACTTGACGCCGTACGTTATTTTGATATTATTGGAAACATTGTGCGAACCTTGGCAACCCACCACCAGGAGGACGCAGCGATGTCCGCCACCAGCGATCTCAAGGAAGTCGTCCGCGGCAAGTACGGCGAGGCCGCGACCCGGGTACGCGCCGGCGGATCGGGCTGCTGCGGCAGTGCGCCGGACCTGGCGAGCTGCTGCGACCCGATCACCTCCGCCCTGTACGACGCCACCCAGGCCGGGGAAGTCCCCGACACCGCGCTGCAGGCGTCGCTCGGCTGCGGCAACCCCACGGCGCTGGCCGAGTTGCAGCCGGGCGAGACCGTGCTCGACCTGGGCTCGGGCGGCGGCATCGACGTGATCCTGTCCGCGCGCCGTGTCGGGCCCAGCCGGCATGGCCTACGGCCTCGACATGACCGACGAGATGCTGGCGCTCGCCGAGGAGAACAAGCGCTTGAGCGGCCTCGCCAACGTCACGTTCCTCAAGGGCGAGATCGAGAGCATTCCGCTGCCCGCCAACGCGGTGGACGTGATCATCTCCAACTGCGTGATCAACCTGTCGGGCGACAAGGACAAGGTGCTGAAGGAGGCCTTCCGGGTGCTGAAGCCCGGCGGGCGCTTCGCCGTGTCGGACGTCGTGGTGCGCGGTGACGTGCCCGCGGCGATCCGCAAGAGCATGGAGCTGTGGGTGGGCTGCATCGCCGGGGCACTGTCCGAGGACGACTACCGGGCGAAGCTCGCCGCCGCGGGGTTCGACGCCATCGACCTGGAAGTCACGCGCGTCTACGGCGCCGAGGACGCGCGGACGTTCCTCGCGGCCGAGGGAATGGATGTCGACGCCGTCGCGAAGGACGTCGACGGCAAGTTCGTCAGCGCATTCATCCGCGCTACCAAGCCTGCGGCGTGCTGCGCACCCGCAGCGAAGACCGAGGCTGCCTGCTGTGCACCTGCCGCGGCCGGCAATGCGGCGTGCTGCGTCCCGGCTAGCAAGGCCGACGCCAAGCCGTCGGGCCGGAAGACCTGCTGCTGATCTCCGCGAGGAAGCTTCGCCATGACGGCTCGTTCCTGCAACGTCCTCTTCCTCTGCACCGGCAACTCGGCGCGCAGCATCATGGCCGAGGCGCTGCTCGATAAGCTGGGCGCGCCGCGTTTTCGCGCCTACTCCGCCGGCAGCCAGCCGGTCGGACGCGTCAACCCGCTCGCCGAGCGCGAGCTGCGCATCATGGGCGTGGACCCATCGGGGTTCCGCAGCAAGTCGTGGGACGAGTTCGCCGCACCGGGTGCCCCCAGGCTCGACATCGTGATCACCGTCTGCGACAACGCAGCGGGCGAAGTCTGCCCGGTCTGGCCCGGCCAGCCGATCACCGCGCACTGGGGCTTCCCCGACCCGGCGGCGGTCGAGGGCGACGAGGCGACGAAGCAGCACGCGTTCTCACAGGTCGCGCACCAGCTGCGAACGCGCATCCAGCTGTTCCTGAGCCTGCCGATCGACAAGCTCGACCGCCTCGCGCTGCAGGACCGCGTGCGCGCGATGGGGGCAGGCGGCGCGGACGCCGCCGCATGACTGCCGACACGCTCGCACGGCCGGCGCCCGCGCTCGGCACGTTCGAGCGCTGGCTGACCGTCTGGGTCGCGCTCGCGATCGTCGGCGGGATCGTCCTCGGCCAGTGGGCGCCTCGCCTGTTCGAGGCCCTCGCCGCCATCGAGGTCGCGCAGGTCAACCTGCCGGTCGGCGTGCTCATCTGGCTGATGATCGTGCCGATGCTGATGCGCATCGACTTCGGCGCGCTCGCACCAGGTGCGCGCGCACGCGCGCGGCATCGGCGTCACGCTGTTCGTGAACTGGGCGGTCAAGCCGTTCTCGATGGCGCTCCTC
The DNA here is from genome assembly GCA_963705175.1 of uncultured beta proteobacterium. Classification (GTDB taxonomy): domain Bacteria; phylum Pseudomonadota; class Gammaproteobacteria; order Burkholderiales; family Casimicrobiaceae; genus VBCG01. The sequence continues at coordinate 44,747 of CAVPJE010000020.1, forward strand.
GCGTGGATCTTCGTGCGCCACGTGTTCGCGGACGCACTGCCCGCCGCGCAGCACGACAGCTACGTGGCCGGCCTGATCCTGCTCGCCGCCGCGCCCTGCACCGCGATGGTGTTCGTCTGGAGCCAGCTGTGCCGCGGCGATCCCTATTTCACGCTGACGCAGGTGGCGCTCAACGACACGATCATGGTGGTCGCGTTCGCGCCGATCGTCGGACTGCTGCTCGGCGTGGCCTCGATCACCGTGCCATGGGGCACGCTGCTCACGTCCGTGCTGGTGTACATCGTCGTGCCGCTCGCGATCGCGCAGTTCGCCCGGCATGCCCTGCTCGCCCGGGGTGGCCCTCGGGCGCTCGATGCCGCGCTGGCAAAGGTGGGACCGCTGTCGATCACCGCGCTGCTCGCGACGATCGTGCTGCTGTTCGCGTTCCAGGGCCGGCAGATCCTGGCGCAGCCGCTGGTGATCGCGATGCTGGCGGTGCCGATCGCGCTGCAGGTGTTCCTCAACAGCGGCCTCGCCTATCTGCTGAACCGCAGGCTCGGCGTCGCCCACTGCGCCGCCGCGCCGTCCGCGCTGATCGGCGCGTCGAACTTCTTCGAGCTCGCGGTGGCCGCGGCCATCACGCTGTTCGGGCTGGAATCGGGCGCAGCGCTCGCCACCGTCGTCGGCGTGCTGGTCGAGGTGCCGCTGATGCTGCTCGTCGTCGCGGTCGTGAACCGCACGCGGGGATGGTACGAGCGCGGAGCGCCGCGGCCCGCCAGCCCCTGACGTTGCACGGACCGCCGCGGGAAAGTGGCATCATCGCGGTCGGCCACATGAGCCCGAAGGGCCGCCCCGAGGGCGAATTCGCCCCGAAGCGCGTCAGCGCGGAGGGTAGTCCAGTGTGCGCGCCGCGACGGAGCGTGCCTTGAACATCGTCTTCGACCTCGGTGGCGTCGTCCTGACCTGGCAGCCCGACGCCATCATCGCCTCGGCGTTCGACGACCCCGCGACCCGCGCGATCGTGCGCCGGGAGATCCTCGACCATCCCGATTGGCACGAGCTCGATCGCGGCACGCTGCCGCGGTCCGGACGCCATCCGGCGCGCGGCGCAGCGCACCGGACTGCCTGAAGCGGAGGTGGACGCGTTCCTGCGGCGCGTGCCCCCGGCGCTGGTCCCGATCCCCGAGACCGTCGAACTGCTGCATCGCGTGAAGGCCGCCGGCCACCCGCTGTACTGCCTGTCGAACATGCACGAGGCCTCGATCGACTACCTCGAACGGTCGTGCACGTTCTGGCCCGTCTTCGAGGGCATCGTCGTCTCGTGCCGCGTGCGGTTGTGCAAGCCCGAGCCGGCGATCTACCGGCATCTGCTGGAGACGCACGGTCTGGACGGCGCCGACACGGTGTTCGTCGACGACCTCGACGTGAACCTCGCGGCGGCCGCGGCGTTCGGCATCCGCACGATCCGGTTCGAGAACGCGGCGCAGTGCGAGCGCGAGCTGCAGGCGCTGGGCTGCCTCTGAACGGGCGGATCGACCGCCACGCCGCCTCGGTGGACGCGATCGTCCCGTACCGGCCGGAGATGCTGCAGCCACTGGTCGACCTGTGGCGCGCGAGCTTCGAGCACGGCGTCGGCGTCGTCGATCCGCATCCGATCGAGGAGCAGCGGCAGTACTTCGTGGAGCACGTCGCGGCGCACTTCGAGGTCAGCGTGGTGCTGCGCGACGACGCGATCGTCGGCTTCGTCGCCTCCGACGCCGAGTCGATCAACCAGCTCTACGTGCGCGTCGGATGCCTGCGCCAGGGCATCGGTTCGCGGCTCGTCGAGCTGGCAAAGTCCCGGTCGTCGGGATCGCTGTGGCTCTTCACGTTCGCGCGCAACGCCATGGCCAGGCGCTTCTACGAGCGTCACGGCTTCGCAGTCATCGCCCACGGCTTCGAGCCGACGTGGCAGCTCGAGGACGTCAAGTATCGGTGGGAGCGCGCCGGCAATATCTGAAAACGACTTTCACATTTGTGGCCAGGCGGTAGAATCGAGCGCAACGTCTCCTCTACCCTCCCGCCTCCGGCCGATGCCTGCCCGTACCGCTCCCCGTCCGCGCCTCACGCCCGCCCGCGCCGCGCGGCCGTCGTCCAAGGCCGTCGGCCACGCCCAGGCGCTCTCGCGCGGCCTGACCCTCCTCGAGTCGCTCGCCGCCACCGACCACGGCGCGACGCTCACCGAACTCGCCGCGTCGCTGAAGCTTCCCGCGCCCACGGCCCACCGCCTGCTCGCGGCGCTGGAGCGCTCGGCATTCGTGCGCCAGGACGCCAACGGCGTGTGGTCGATCGGCGTGCGCGCGTTCCGCGTCGGTTCGGCGTTCCTCGCGCAGCGCGACCTCGCCGTCGAGGCGCGGCCGCATCTCACGCGGCTGATGGAGCAGGCGGGCGAGACCGCGAACCTCGCGGTGATGAGCGACGGCGAGGCGGTGTTCATCGCGCAGGCGCCGTGCCGGGAACTGATGCGCATGGACGTGAAGCTCGGCGCGCGCGCGCCGGTGCACGCCTCCGGCGTCGGCAAGGCGATGCTCGCCGCGTTGCCCGAGCGCGACCTCGACGCGGCGCTTCCGGCCGACCTGCCCCGCTACACCGAGCACACGCTGACGACGCGCGAGGCGCTGGTCGCGGAGATCGTCGCGAGCCGCCGGCGCGGCTACGCGGTCGACGACGAGGAGCACGCGGTCGGCCTGCGCTGCGTGGCGGGCGCGATCCACGACGAGCAGGGCCGGCCGTGGGCCGCGTTGTCGCTCGCCGGGCCGACGTCGCGCTTCACGCGCGAGCGCATCGACGCGCTGGGCGCGCTGGTGCGCGACACGGCGCGCGAGGTCTCGCTCGCGCTCGGCGGCGAGCCGCCGCGGCCGGGCAAGGACGCGCCGGCGAAGGCCATGCGATGAAACGGCGCTCGGCCGTCCGTAGCCTCGCCGCGGCGCTCGCGCTCGCGTCGCTCGCGGCGTGCACCACGCCGGTGACGATGCCGTGGGAGGACCGGAAGCCCGCGCTGACCGGTACCGTGTGGCGCTGGACCGAGACGCTGATGAGCGACGACACGCGCATCCGTCCCGCGGCGCCCGAGCGCTACTCGCTGGAATTCCTGCCCGACGGGGCGACGCGCGTGCGCGCCGACTGCAATACCGGCAGCGGGCGCTACGAGATGGCCGCAGACCGCAAGCTCACGCTCGGGCGCATGGCGGTGACGCAGGCCGCCTGCCTGCCCGGCTCGCTGGGTGACGCCTACCTCAAGGGACTCGCCAACGTCTCGGGGTACCTCTTCGACGGCGACAACCTGGTGCTGATGCTCAAGTACGACAGCGGCACGATGCGCTTCGTGCCGCTTGAAGCGCTGAGCGATCGGCAGCGCGTCCGCTACTTGGCCGCGGGCAGCAGGCCCCGCTCGCGCAGCGCCTTGATGATCACGTCGGCGAAGCCCGGCGCGTCCTTCTCGACCGAGCGCGGCTCGTAGGTTTCCGACACGCCGGCCCAGACCAGGCTTCGGGTGCGGGCGTCGAAGACCGACGTCTCGACCGACGCGATGTCGTACTGCCGCACTTCCGTCATCGGGTACCAGCCCGTGTACATGCCGTACCAGCCGGGTCCCCACATCGCCGATCCCGGCACCATCGTCTGGTAGACGTCGGTGCGGCGGTCGATCGAGCGCACCCGCGACATCCACAGCGCATCGGCACCCGAGGCACGCACCGCCTCGTCGAGCCGGCCTTCGGGAACGCGATCACCCTCCGGCAGGAAGCGGTAGGACGGCACGGCGTCGACACCCGCAGCTTGCAGACGCGACACGGCGATGTCCTCGAACGTGCGCCGCTCGGCTTCCATCGCGTGCCACACCGAGCACAACCACCTTCCTGAACGCGCCGCCCCGGTACGCGGTGTCGTACCAGGAATCGCGCAGCGTCGTGGACGACGCGCAGGCGGCGAGCGCGAGCGCGGCGGCAGACAATGAAAACGCGTCGGGTCAGCATCGTGGTCTCCTGTGGACGCCGCGTCAGCGGTGGCGGAACTGCGGCTTGCGCTTGCCGACGAACGCCCGCATGCCTTCCTTCTGGTCCTCGAGGGCGAACGTGGCGTGGAACTCGCGCCGCTCGAACAGCAGCCCCTCGGCGAGCGACGACTCGTACGCGCGGTTGATCGATTCCTTGATCTTCAGCACCACCGGCAGCGAGAACGAAGCGATCTTCGCGGCGAGGGCGAGCGTCTCCTCCATCAGCTTGTCCGCCGGCACCACGCGCGCCACCAGCCCGGCGCGCTCGGCGTCGGCGGCGTCGACCATGCGACCGGTCAGGCACCAGTCCATCGCCTTCGCCTTGCCGATCGCGCGCGGCAGCCGCTGCGTGCCGCCCATGCCCGGCATCGTGCCGATCGTGATCTCCGGCTGGCCGAACTTCGCGGTGTCGGCGGCGATGATCATGTCGCACGTCATCGCGAGCTCGCAGCCGCCGCCGAGCGCGTAGCCGGCGACCGCGGCGATCACCGGCTTGCGCATGTGGCGCACCGCCTCGTAGTTCTTGGTGATGTAGTCGTCGCCGTAGACCTTGGCGTAGTCCCACTCGGCCATCGCGCCGATGTCCGCCCCGGCGGCGAAGGCCTTCTCGCTGCCCGTGACGACGATCACCGAGATGCCCGGGTCGTCGTCGAAGCCCTGCAACGCGCACGCGAGCTCCGCGGCGAGCGGGTCCGACAGCGCGTTGAGGCGCTGCGGCCGGTTCAGGGTGACGATCGCGACGCGGTCGCGGGTCTCGGTCAGGAGGTGCTCGTAGGTTGCGTTCATCGTGGGGTCCGTCGTCACGGGCGGTTCGGGTCGAAGTGCTTCTTCAGTCCCTGCCAGCAGCGGTAGTACTCGGGCTGCAACTGCGCCGACTCGAGTGCTGCGCGCGTCGGGAAGTACGGCAGGCAGGTCTCGAACATGAAGGCCATCGTGTCGCGAATGTAGGCCGGCTTGCCGGTGTCGACGTGGCTCTGCTCCTCGAACGTCGTCGCGTCGGGACCGTGGCCCGTCCAGCAGTTGTGCAGGCTCGCGCCACCCGGCACGAAGCCTTCGGCCTTCGCGTCGTAGACGCCCTGGATCAGACCCATGAACTCCGAGGCCACGTTGCGGTGGAACCACGGCGGGCGGAAGGTGTCCTGCATCGCCAGGATCCGGGGCGCGAAGACGACGAAGTCGATCGAGTCGATGCCCGCCACCGCGCTCTGCGACTGCAGCACGAGGAAGATCGACGGGTCCGGGATGGTCGTAGCTGATCGAGCCGATGACGTTGAAGCGCTTCAGGTCGTAGCGGTACGGCGCGTAGTTGCCGTGCCAGGCGACGACGTCCAGCGGCGAGTGGTCGATCCGCGCGACCCAGCGCTCCCCCATGAACTTGGTGACGAGCTCGAAGTCGCCCTCGAGGTCCTCGTAGGCGGCGACGGGCGTCTCGAAGTCCCGCGGGTTTGCGAGACCATTGCTGCCGATCGCGCCGAGGTCGGGGATGCGGAAGAGGCCGCCGTAGTTCTCGCAGATGTAGCCGCGCGCCGTGCCGTCGGGCAGCTCCACGGTGAAGCGCACGCCGCGCGGGATGACCGCGAGCTCGGTGGGCGCGACCTCGAGCACGCCGAGCTCGGTGCGAAAGCGCAGGCGCCCCTGCTGCGGCAGCACCAGGAGCTCGCCGTCCGCATTGGCGAAGTAGCGGCCCTGCATCGACGCGTTGGCGACGTAGAGGTGCACCGCGCATCCCGCCATCGCGGCCGCGCCGCCGTTGCCTGCCATCGTCACCCAGCCGTCGATCCACGACGTCGGCGCCGAGGGGATCGGCAACGGATCCCAGCGCATCTGGTTCGGCGGCGCCACCTCGTGGCCGAACGCGCTCTGCACGCGACCGTTGTCCACCTTGCGGAACGGCTCGTGCATCGCACCCGGGCGGATGCGGTAGGTCCACGTGCGGCGGTTGAACCAGCGCGGCATCGTGAACGCCGTGCCGGAGAGCTGCTCGGCGTAGAGCCCGTACGGGCACTTCTGGGGCGAATTGCGCCCGACGGGCAGCGCGCCGGGCAGCGCTTCGGTGGCGAATTCGTTGCCGAAGCCCGTCATGTAGCCGAGGGGACGCTGTGCCGCGGGCGAGTCAGTGGGCGCGCGCGCCGGGGCCTTCGTGGTCGTCATCGGATGACTCCTTGTGGATTCGACCGACGGTTCAGGCCGAGGGTCCCACGCCCCGTCGCGCGGCGGCCATCGCCTGCACTAGCACGTCCGGGTCGCCGACGTGGTTGGCGAGCAGCAGCACGAGCTTGGCGTTGACGAGCGCGCTCTCGCTGTCCGTGAGTCCCTGGTGCATCGCGATCAGCCGCTCGTAGAAGCCGTCGGGATCGGGCAGGTTCGGGTCGGTCAAGAGCGTGGCCATCGGCAGTCCTCAATCGTTGCAGGTGGCGTGCGCTATTGCGGCGCGCACGCGGGCGGGATCGAAAGCACGCCAGCGCGCGGCCACGTGCTGGTCGGGACGCAGCAGGTAGACGGTGCCGTGGCGCGCGTCGTAGCGGCGCGCCACCAGTCCCTCGGCGTCGCCGATCACGGTGACGCCCAGCACCGCACCGCCGCCCACCTGCACGACGCGACACGGGATCGGCGCGTGGGCCAGCGCCTCGACCGCCTCCGGCGCGATCGCATTGCCGAACGCGAGCAGCGTGAAGCCGGATTCCAGGTAGCGCAACAGCCAGGGACCGTCCGGGCCCGTCACCGGGGCATCGGCGGCCGGGGCACCGGGAATCATCGCGCCCGGACCCTGCGCGAAGTCGGCGTCGGCATCCGGCGTGTTGAGCGGCGATCCGGAGAGCACCGCGGGCACCGACAAACGACCGCTGTTGACCAGCTTGCGTGCGAACGGGTGCTCCCTGGCGAGACCGAGCACCGCGTCGCGGAACAACCGCGAGACGTGGCTCTTCGGCGTGATGAAGTCGGTCGCGCGCGTCGAGTTGCGGATGTTCTCGTCGGCGGCGACCGTGCGCTCGGCGTCGTAGGTGTCGAGCAGGCGCTCGGGGGCGTTGCCCCCGAGCACCAGCCCGAGCTTCCAGGCGAGGTTGTCGGTGTCCTGGAAGCCGCTGTTGGCACCCCGTGCGCCGAATGGACTGACGACGTGCGCGGCGTCGCCGGCGAAGACCACGCGGCCGTGCCGGAACGACGGCAGGCGACGGCATTGGAACGTGTACACGCTCGCCCACTCGATCTCGAAGCGGGCGTCGGGGCCGAGCATCGCGCGGAGCCGCGGCAGGATCCGCTCCGGCTTCTTCTCCTCCTCGGGGTCGGCGTCCCAGCCCAGCTGGAAGTCGATGCGCCACACGTCGTCCGCCTGCCGGTGCAGCAGCACCGACTGGTGCGGGTGGAACGGCGGGTCGAACCAGAACCAGCGCTCGGTCGGGAAGTCCGACTGCATCAGGATGTCGGCGATCAGGAAGCGGTCGCGGAACACCTGTCCCTCCGCTTCCAGTCCCAGCATGCGGCGCACGGGGCTCCGCGCACCGTCGCAGACGATCAGCCAGTCGCACCACAGCGTGTAGGGGCCCTCCGGCGTGTCGACGACGAGCTCGACGTGATCGCCCTGCGGCGCGACCTGCTCGACGCGGCTCTTCCACCGCAAGTCGATCGCCGGCAGCTCCCGCGCGCGATCGACCAGGTATTCCTCGAGCCAGTACTGCTGCAGGTTGACGAAGGCCGGACGGCGATGGCCGGTCTCGGGCAGGAGGTCGAAGCGATACGCGAGAGCGTCGTGGAAGAACACCTTGCCGACGTTCCAGCCGATGCCCTTGTCGACGACGCGCTGGCCGACGCCGAGGCGATCGAGGATCTCCAGCGCGCGCTTTGCGTAGCAGATGGCGCGCGAGCCGACCGACACCGTCTCGTCCTCGTCGAGCACGACCACCGGCACCCCGCGCTGCGCGAGGTCGATCGCGACGGCGAGCCCGATCGGTCCCGCGCCGACCACGACGACCGCATGTCGCGCCGGTCCGGCGTCCTGGTCGCGCGAGCGAACGTAGGGATAGATCGGGTTGGTGTAGGTCTTCACGACGCGATCATCCTTCCAGCGCCTGCCACATCTCCTTGTCGCGCTGCGCGGTCCAGATGCGCGGGTCGCGGTGCTTCGTCGCCTCATCGTAGGCGCGCGAGACGTCGAACGGCAGGCAGTGGTCGAAGATCACCCAGTGGCCGAAGCGGGGCTGCAGCGCCGCGTAGGTGTCGTGGTAGATCGCACGCAGGTCCTTGCCGGCCGCCACACCCGACTTCACCGCATCGAACATCGCGGTCACGAAGGCACGGGTGCCATCGAGGCCGGCCTTCACCTGCGCCGCATCCTTGAGTGCCGCGCCCCGGCCGGGGACGAGCTTCTCGGGCTTGAGTGCCGCGATCGCGTCGAGCGTCGCCGGCCAGTCGGCGAGGTACGCGTCGCCCGCGTAGGGCGTCGCGTCGAACTCGACCAGGTCGCCGGAGAACAGCACCTTGTCCTGCGGCAGCCAGACCACCGTGTCGCCCTTGGTGTGGCCGCGACCGAGCTGCATGATCTCGACCTGCAGCTTGCCGAGCATGAGCGTCAGGCGCTTCTCGAACACCAGCGTGGGCCAGGTGAGGCCGGGAATCGACTCGATGGCGCGAAAGAGGCGCGGAAAGCGTTCGATCTCGCTCTTCATGTCGGCTTCACCGCGCTCGACAATCAGGTCGTAGGTGTCGCGGCTCGCGATCACGTGGTCCGGCCGGTACGCGGAGGCGCCGAGCACCCGCACCGCGTGATAGTGCGACATCAGCACGTAACGGATCGGCTTGTCGGTGACCTCGCGGATGCGCCGGATCACGTCCTGTGCCATCACCGGGGTGGCCTGCGTGTCGATCACCATCACCGCGTCGTCGCCGACGACGATGCCGGTATTGGGGTCACCCTCGGCGGTGTACGCGTAGGCGTGCTCCGAGAGCTTCTCGAACGTGACCTTCTTTTCCTCGACGTCGGCGTGCGAGGCGAATTTCTTCTGGCTCATCTCATCTCCTGTTGCCACGGCGCCGGGACGCCGATGACCCGATTCATCAGACGCGCTCGATCGCGAGCGCGATGCCCTGCCCGACGCCGATGCACATCGTCGCGAGCGCGTAGCGGCCGCCACGGCGCGCGAGCTCGTACATCGCGGTGGTCGCGAGCCGGGCGCCGGAAGCACCCAGCGGATGACCGAGCGCGATCGCGCCGCCGTTGGGATTCACGTGCGGCGCGTCGTCCGGGAGCCCGAGCATCCGCAGCACGGCGAGCGCCTGCGCGGCGAAGGCCTCGTTCAACTCGATCACGTCGAAGTCCGCGACCTTCATGCCGAGCCGCGCGACGAGCTTCGCGGTCGCCGGCGCCGGGCCGATGCCCATCACGCGCGGCGGCACGCCGGCGGTCACCATGCCGAGGATGCGCGCGCGCGGCGTCAGCCCGTGGCGCTGCGCCGCCGCCTCGCTCGCGACCAGCAGCGCACAGGCGCCGTCGTTCACGCCGGACGCATTGCCCGCAGTCACGGTGCCGTCCGGCCTCACGATCGGCTTCAGCCTGCCGAGCGCGTCGAGCGTGGTCTCGCGCGGGTGCTCGTCACGCGTCACCACGAGCGCCTCGCCCTTCCGCTGCGGGATCGCGACCGGCACGATCTCCTCGGCGAGCCGGCCGGCGGCGATCGCCGCGGCGGCACGCGCCTGCGAGCGCAGCGCGAAGGCATCCTGGTCCGCGCGGCTCACCTTGTAGTCGGCGGCGACGTGCTCCGCGGTCTCGGGCATCGAGTCGATGCCGTGCGCGGCCTGCATCAGCGGATTGACGAAGCGCCAGCCGATCGTCGTGTCCTCCACCTTCGCCGCACGGGAAAACGCCTCGGTCGCCTTGGCCATCACGAACGGCGCGCGGCTCATGCTCTCGACACCGCCGGCAATCGCGAGCTCGGCCTCGCCGGCGCGGATCGCACGCGCGGCGCTGCCGACCGCGTCGAGCCCGGAGCCGCACAGCCGGTTGATCGTCGTGCCCGGCACCCCCACCGGAACGCCCGCGAGCAGCGCCGCCATGCGGGCGACGTTGCGGTTGTCCTCGCCGGCCTGGTTCGCGCAGCCGTACCAGACGTCGTCGACCGCGGACCAGTCGACGCTCGGATGCCGCGCCAGCAGCGCCTTGATCGGGATCGCCGCCAGGTCGTCGGTGCGCACCGACGCGAGCACGCCGCCGTAGCGGCCGATCGGCGTGCGGACGGCATCGCAGATGAACGCTTCGGCCATGGCCGGTCCCTTCAGCCCCGCGGCCGCTTGTCGACGACGCGCTTCGCCTTGCCGACCGAGCGCTCGATCGTGCCGGGTGCTGCCACCTTCACCTCGGCGCTGATGCCGATCAGCGACTTGATCAGCTGCGAGAGGCGCTCGCCCGCGGCCTCGCCGTCGTTGAAGCCGGACATCGGCGTGCGCTCGACGAGGACCGCGATCTCGTCCATGTTCTTCGGCCGCGTCACCTCGATCAGGTAGTGCGGCGCGAGCACGCGCTCCTTGACGATCAGCTCCTCGATCTGCGTCGGGAACAGGTTGACGCCGCGGATGATCAGCATGTCGTCGGAGCGACCGGTGATCTTCTCGATGCGGCGCATCGAGCGCGCCGTCGGCGGCAGCAGGCGCGTCAGGTCGCGTGTGCGGTAGCGCACGATCGGCAGCGCTTCCTTGGTGAGCGACGTGAACACGAGCTCGCCCTTCTCGCCCTCGGGCAGCACCTCGCCGGTCCTCGGGTCGACGATCTCGGGATAGAAGTGGTCCTCCCAGATCACGAGGCCGTCCTTGGTCTCGATGCACTCCTGCCCCACACCCGGGCCGATCACCTCGGAGAGCCCGTAGATGTCGATCGCATCCATGTCGAGCTTCGACTCGATCGCCTCGCGCATCGCGGGCGTCCACGGCTCGGCACCAAAGATGCCGACCTGCAACGGACAGGCGCGCGGGTCCTTGCCCTGCCGCTCGATCTCCTCGGCGATCGCCAGCATGTACGACGGCGTCACCATGATGATCTCGGGCTCGAAGTCGTAGATCAGCTGCACCTGCCGCTCGGTCATGCCGCCCGAAATCGGAATCACCGTGCAACCGAGCTTCTCGGCGCCGTAGTGGGCGCCGAGGCCCCCGGTGAAGAGGCCGTAACCGTAGGCGACGTGCACGCGATCGCCGGGCCGCCCGCCGGCGGCGCGAATCGAGCGCGCCATCACCGCGGCCCAGGTGTCGATGTCCCTGGCGGTGTAGCCGACCACCGTTGGCTTGCCGGTCGTGCCTGACGACGCGTGGATGCGCACCACCTGCTCGCGCGGCACCGCGAACATCCCGAACGGATAGTTGTCCCGGAGATCCGCCTTGGTCGTGAGCGGAAACCTGGCGAGGTCGGCAAGCGACTTCACGTCCGACGGCTTGACGCCGGCCGCGTCGAACGTCTTGCGGTAGTGCGGGACGTTGCGGTACGCGTGATCGAGGGACCAGCGCAGGCGCTCGAGCTGCAGCGCCTTCAGTTCCGACGCGCTGGCGCGCTCGATCGGCTCCAGGTCGCCTGGCGCGGGCTTCTTGACGGGCATGGCTCCTCCTCCTGCTTTCTCTTCTTCTGCGGGGCGGTGGCGGCCTCGCGCCCGTCCCGGGATACCGCTATTGTGCCGCGTCCCCGGCGGCGTCCGCGACGACGTGGCCCTTGATCCGGTAGCTCTTGCCGCGAAACAGCGCGATCTTCTCGCCGCGCTGGTTGGTGACCTCGATGTCGTAGACGCCGGTGCGGCCGCTGACGCTGCGCTCGTGGGCCTCTGCCCGGAGCACGTCGCCCTTGCGCGCCGGCGCGAGGAAGTCGATCGCACAGCCGGAGGCAACCGTGACCAGGTTGTAGCTGTTGCACGAGTACGCGAAAGCGCTGTCGGCAAGCGTGAAGATGAAGCCGCCGTGGCAGATGTCGTGCCCGTTCAGCATGTCCTCGCGCACGGTCATCTCGAGCACCGCGGTGCCGGCCCCGACGTCGACCAACCGCAGGCCCAGTCCCTGCGAGGCGCGGTCGCGCGCCCACATCGCGTCGCCGACACGCAGCGCGAGCGCGTGCGCCTCCTCGGGTGCGCGTGCCGGATGGTGCTCTCCCATCGTGTTCCTTTCCTCGGGGATCAGTCGGCGAGGCGTCCGCCGCCGCAGGCCCGCCGCGCGATGCGCGGCGCGATGCGGTAGCGGGGCTCGCCGTAGTGGAGCGCGAGATGGGCGAGGACGTCGCGCACGCGCGCGAGGCCGATCGCGTCCGCCCACGTCAGGGGCCCGCGCGGATAGCCGACGCCGAGCCGCATCGCCGCATCCACGTCGGCGGCCGACGCGATGCCCTGTTGCACCGCGTCGGCCGCCTCGTTGGCGAGCATCGCGACGGTACGCATCACCGGCAAGCCGGCGACGTCGTCCACGCGCGAGACGGCGAGGCCCGCGGCCTGCAGCGCACCCACGGCAGTAGCAAGGGCTGCGTCACCGCAGGAGTCCGCGCGCGCCACTGCCACTCGCGTCGCAGCGCCGTAGTCGAGCGCGAGGTCGAAGAGCACCAGGTCACGCACGCCGGCCGCGACCGCGACCGACGTTGCGTTGCGACCGTCGGTGAGCGCAAGCCACGTGCCGCCCACGGCGATCGCGCCGCCGGGGAAGGCGTCGTGGGCATCGCGCCGCTCCAGCACGACACCCCGCGCCGCCATCCGGTCGACGAGCGCCGCCGCCGGCCCGAGATCGCCGTGCACGACGACGCGCGAGGGCGCCGCCTGCTGTCCTTCCGTCGCCGGGACGGGCTTGGCCGCCCCCGGCGCGTAGTCGTAGAAGCCGCGGCCGCTCTTGCGGCCGAGGAAGCCGGCGTTGACGAGCTCCTGCTGGTGCACCGACGGCGTGTAGCGCGGATCGTGGAAGAACGCCTCCCAGACGCCCTTCGTCACTGCAAAGTTGACGTCGTGGCCGATCATGTCCATCAGCTCGAACGGCCCCATGCGAAACCCGCCCGCCTCGCGCATCAGCGCGTCGAGCGTCGCCGGTTCGGCGGCGCGCTCGGCGAGGAGCCGCAGCGCCTCGGCGTAGTAAGGGCGTGCGCAGCGGTTGACGATGAAGCCGGGCGTCGACTGGGCGCGGACGGCCGACTTGCCCCACGCCAGCGCCGTCGCGTGCAGCGTCGCCTCGACCTCCGGGTCGGTCGCGAGCCCGCGCACGATCTCCACCAGCGGCATCAGCGGCGCCGGATTGAAGAAGTGCATCCCGGCGACGCGCGAGGGACGCTTGCAGTCCCGCGCCGATCGCGGTGATCGAGATCGACGACGTGTTGGTGGCGAGGATCGTGTCCGGCGACGTGACGTTCTCGACCTGCCGGAACAGCTCGCGCTTCGCCTCGAGGTCCTCGACGATGGCCTCGATCACCAGCCTGGCCGACGCGGCGTCGCCCGGCGCGTGGATCGCCTCGACGCGAGCCGCGGCGGCCGTCGGCGTCGGCCGCAGTCAGCTTGCCTTTCGCGGCGAGTGCCGCGAGCACCTCGCCGACCCGTCGCTTGGCGTCGTCGGCAGCGTTGATCCGGGCATCGAAGACCAGCACGCGATGCCCCGCCTGCGCGGCCACCTGCGCGATGCCGGCGCCCATCGCGCCGGCGCCGAACACCGCCACCGTGGCATCGCGATTCAGGGCTGCCATCGGGGTCGCCTTCGAGCCGCTAGCGCCCGGTGAATCGCGGCGGACGCTTCTCGACGAACGCCGCCACGCCTTCGCGGTAGTCGTCGCCGTAGCCCAGCGCACGCTGCATGTCGCGCTCGAGATCGAGCTGCGCCTCGAGGTCGTTCGCCCCGGAGCGCTGCAGCGATTCCTTGATGGCCGCAAGTCCCCGCGTCGGCCCGGTCGCGAACTGCGCGACCAGCGCGTCGGCGGCGGCGCCGAGCTCGGCATCGTCGACGCACTTCCAGATCAGTCCCCACGCCGCCGCCTGCTCCGCGGAGAGCTTGTCGCCGGTGAGTGCGAGTCCCATCGCCCGCGCCGTGCCGACGAGCCGCGGCAGGAAGAACGTTCCCCCGGAGTCGGGCACGAGGCCGATCCTGCAGAACGCCTGGATGAAGCTCGCCGACTTCGCGGCGATCACGATGTCGCAGGCGAGCGCGATGTTCGCGCCTGCGCCCGCGGCCACGCCGTTGACCGCGCAGACCACCGGCATCGGCAGCGTGCGCAGCGCGAGCACCAGCGGCTTGTAGTTGCGATCGATCGAAGCACCGAGGTCGACTGGCGTTCCGCCAGGCGCGACCGCGCGGTCCGACAGGTCCTGTCCGGCGCAGAAGCCGCGACCGGCGCCGGTCAGCAGCATCGCGCGCGCGGACGCGTCGCCGCGGACGTGGCCGAGCGCATCGCGCAGTTCGGCATGCATCGCATCGTTGAAGCTGTTCAGGCGGTCGGGCCGGTTGAGCGTGACTCGCGCGACGCCGTCGCGGACCTCGAACAGGATGTGCTCGTAGCTCATCGCCGCCACGGTCAGACGTGCCGGCGGTGCTGCACCACGCGGAACCGGCTGGCCACGAACGCGGCGTCGCACAGTGCCGCGTTGGCGGCCGGGTTCGCCCCGGTGCCGTGGAAGTCCGAGAACGCCGCCGACTGGTTGACGAACACGCCGCCGGTCAGGTTGATCGACAGTGCGACGCCGGCGTCCTCGGCGACGTCGATCGCCTGCTCGACGACCCGGTCGTCGGTCGCGTACAGCGACAGCGTGAGCGCGCCGTGGCGCTTCGCCGCGTCGCGGGCGATCGCGAGGCTCTCCGCCGTGTCCTTGGTGCGGATCACGAACGCGATCGGCCCGAACCACTCCGACAGGTACTTGTCGCGATCGGCGGACTCCAGGCGCACGATCAGCGGCGTGCGGATCGCGGCCTGCGGGAACTGCGGGTGGGCGATCGACTGCGAGTCGAGCACGATCGCGCCGAGGCCGCGTGCCGCGTCGATGCGCTTCAGCACGCCGTCGTTCTGCACGGCGCCGAGCACCTCGACCGCGCGCGCGGGATCGCCGAGGAGCTTCTGCACCCCCTCTGCGATGGACGCCGCGACGGCATCGAAGGTCGCCTGCCCTTCCGCCGTCCGGATGCCGCCCGCCGGGATGTAGATGTTCTGCGGCGCGGTGCACATCTGGCCGGTGTAGAGCGACAGCGAGAACGCGACGTTGCGCGCCACCGCCTTCAGGTCCGTGGCCGAGTCGACGACGATCTGGTTCACCCCGGCCTTCTCGGTGTAGACCTGCGCCTGCCGGGCGTGCTGCTCCAGCCACTCGCCGTTCGCCGTGCTGCCGGTGAAATCGATCAGCTTCACTTCCGGCCGCAACGCCAGCGTCTTCGCGACGTCGTCGCCCGCCTCGTGCGCGACCAGCGTGACCACGTTCGGGTCGAAGCCCGCTTCCTTCAGCACGTCGCGGGCGATCCGCACCGTCATCGCGAGCGGCAGGATGGCACCCGGGTGCGGCTTGACCACGACCGCGTTGCCGGTCGCGAGCGAGGCGAACAGGCCCGGGGTAGCCGTTCCACGTCGGGAACGTGCAGCAGCCGATCACGAGGCCCACGCCGCGCGGCACGATACGAAGCGCTTTTCCATCCGCAGCGGCTCGTTCTTGCCCTGCGGCTTCTCCCACGTCGCCACGGCCGGCACGCGCCGCATCTCGTCCCAGGCGTAGGTGACGGCCTCGAGGCCGCGGTCCTGCGCGTGCGGGCCGCCGGCCTGGAACGCCATCATGAAGGCCTGGCCCGTGGTGTGCATCACCGCGTGGGCGATCGCGAAGCTCGACTGGTTGATGCGGTGCAGGATCTCGAGGCACACGCCCGACCCAGGCCTCGGGACCCGCCGCCTTCCAGCCCGTCTCCGCGGTCGCGATCGCGGCGAACAGGCGGTCGAGGTCCGGCTTCGGATACGCGATGCCGAGGTCGAATCCGAACGGCGAGCGCTCGCGGCCCACGGTGCCGACCGTGCCGGCCTGTTCGAGTTCGAACGGCTTGCCGAGGAGCGCGTCGAACGCCGCCTTGCCGGCCTCCGCCGCGCCTTCGCCGTACACCTTGGGGCTCGGCGATTCGGGATAGGGACTCCAGTAGCCGCGCTCGGCGATGGCGGCGAGTGCGCGCTCGAGCGTCGCGCTGATGCTTCTCGAACAGCGGGTGCGTCACGGTCTCTCCTGCCGCGGACTGCGAACTCAAAACTCTAGCACGCGCGACGGCGACGACCGCATCGCGCGCCTGCCGGTGCGCGTCACCCCGTGCCGGTCTGGTCGAAGTCGACGGTGACGCGATCGCTCGCGGGATAGCTCTGGCAGGCGAGCACGAAGCCGCGCGCCACCTCGTAATCCTCCAGCGCGAAGTTCGCGTCCATGTCGACCTCGCCCTCGACCACGCGGCAGCGGCAGGTCGCGCACACGCCGCCCTTGCACGAGTAGGGCAGCTCGACGCCGTTGCGCAGGCCCGCCTCGAGGATGCTGTCCCTGCGTGCGGTCGAGCGTGAACGAGCGCGTCGCGCCGTCGAGGATCACCGTGACCTCGGTCTCGGTCGGGCTGCCCTGCGGCAGGGCCGCCGGCTTGTGCTCGTGGCGCGGGATGCTGGAGGCGAAGCGCTCGATGCGGATCCTCGACGCCGGCACGCCCCGCTCCTCGAGCAGGGCCTTCACCGCCTGCATCATCGTGTCCGGCCCGCACAGGTACACGACGTCGACGTCGTCGACCGGCGCCCAGTGGCGCAGCAGCGCATCGGCACGTTCGGCGTCGATGCGGCCGTGCAGCAGCTCGATGTCCTGCGTCTCGCGCGACAGCACGTGGACGAGGCTGAAGCGGTCGAGGTAGATGTCCTTCAGCGCCGCGAGCTCCTCGCGGAACATCACCGACGCCGACGCGCGATTGCCGTAGAACAGCGTGAACTGCGAGCGCGGCTCGGCCGCGAGCGTCGCCTTGACGATCGACAGCACCGGCGTGATGCCGCTGCCCGCGGCGAACGCGACGTGATGCCGCACCACGCCCGGATCGGCCGCCACGCCGAAGTGGCCGAGCGGCGGCATCACTTCCAGCGTGTCGCCCACGGCGAGCCGCTCGTTGGCGAACGTCGAGAAGAGCCCGCCCGGGCAGCGCTTGACCGCGATCCGCAGCAGGCCGTCCCGGGGTGCCGAGCAGATCGAGTACGAGCGGCGCACGTCGGCGCCGTCGACCGTGGTTCGCAGCGTCAGGTGCTGGCCCGGCAGGAAGCGATACAGGTCGGCGAGGTCGTCGGATACGGCGAACGTGATCGCGACGGCGTCGCGGGTCTCTCGGTCGATGCGGGCAATGCGCAGCGGATGGAACTTGCTCATGGAGATCGTTGCCTGGAACGCCTGGCCGGACCGGGCCGGTCAGTGCGGCTTGAAGTAGTCGAAGGGCTCGCGGCACGACTCGCAGCGGTACAGCGCCTTGCAGGCGGTCGAGCCGAACTGCGCGAGGAGCGCGGTCTTGGTCGAGCCGCAGCGCGGGCACGCCACCGGCTCGCGCGCAGCGGCGCAGCGGACTGATGCCCGTGACGTCGACGCGCGATGCCGCCGGCCCGGGCGGCGCGATGCCGAACGCGGCGAGCTTCGGCCGTGCTTCGGGAGCGATCCAGTCGGTGGTCCACGCCGGCGAGAGCACCGTCGTCACCCTGGCGTCGACGATCCCGGCTTCGGCGAGCGCCTCGCGGATGCCGTCCATGATGAGCTCGGTCGCGGGGCACCCGGAGTAGGTGGGCGTCACGCGCACCTCGAGGCCCGTGGCGGTCCATTCGACCGCGCGCACGATGCCGAGCTCGACCACCGACACCACCGGGATCTCCGGGTCGGGCACCCTGGACAGCGCGTCCCAGATCGCGTCGAGCGAAACCCGCGTGCCGCCGCGCTCCGCCGCGCGGTCGGCTTCGACCGTGATCGCCGCGACCGCGTTCTGCTCGGGCGTGGTCATCGCGCTCACCACCGCGCGTCGGGATACGCGCGCTGCAGGAACTGCATCTCGGCGAGCAGGTGGCCGAGGTGCTCGGTGTGCCGGCCCTGCTTGCCGCCCTTCTGCACGTAGCCCGCCGGCGGACGCACGAGCGTCGCCTCGGCGAGCACGGCATCGACCGCGGCGTCCCACGGCGCCTGCAGCGCGCGCACGTCGGGCACGATGCCGGCCGCGGCCAGCTCGGTCTCGGCGGCGTCCGCCAGGAACATCTCGCCCGCGTAGCGCCAGAGCTCGTCGATCGCGGCCTGCATGCGGCGATGCGACTCGTCGGTGCCGTCGCCGAGGCGGATCACCCAGTCCGAGGATCGCTCGGCGTGGTAGGTCGCTTCCTTGGCGCCCTTCGCCGCGATCTCGGCCACGCGCGCGTCCGTCGACCGCGCGAGCGCCCGCAGCGCGAGCAGGTGCCAGTGGTCGAACAGGAACTGGCGCGCGAGCGTGTCGGCGTAGCTGCCGTTCGGCTGCTCGACGAGGAGCAGGTTGCGAAACTCGTGGGCATCGCGACGAAACGCGAACTGGTCCTCGTCGCGTCCCGTGCCCTTGATCCGCGCCTCGACCTCGCCCGCGCAGGCGTACCACATGCGCGCCTGCCCGATCAGGTCGAGCCCGACGTTGGTGAGCGCGATGTCTTCCTCGATCACCGGGCCCTTGCCCACCCATTCGCCGAGGCGCTGCGCGAGGACCAGGTCGCTGTCGGCCAGCCGGAGCACGTATTCGAGGAGGTGCGTGTCGAGCGACATGTCTGTGGAGGGCTCAGATGTTCTTGACTTCGTCCGGCATCGGAAAGAACGTCGGGTGCCGGTACACCTTGCTGTTCGAGGGCTCGAACAGCGCTTCGCGGTCGCCGGGCGACGACGCGACGATGTCGGCGGACTTCACCGCCCAGATCGACACGCCCTCGTTGCGCCGCGTGTAGACGTCGCGCGCGCTCTTGATCGCCATCGCCGCGTCCGCCGCGTGCAGGCTCCCCGCGTGCTTGTGCGCGAGCCCGTGCTGGCTGCGGATGAAGATCTCCCACAACGGCCATTCCCTGCTCATTGCCTGCTCTCCCGCGATTCGATCATGCGGCCTGGCGCGCGGCGCGCGCCGCCTGCTTCTCGGCGTGCGCGAGCGCCGCCTCGCGCACCCACGTGCCGTCCTCCCACGCGCTCACGCGGGTCTTCAGGCGCTCGCGGTTGCACGGGCCATTGCCCTTCAGCACCTCGTAGAACTCCTCCCAGGCGATCGCACCGAAGTCGTAGTGGCCGCGCTCGGCGTTCCACTTCGAGGTCGGGATCGGGAACCGTGAGGCCGAGGTAGTCCGCCTGCGGCACCGTCTGGTCGACGAAGCGCTGCCGCAGCTCGTCGTTGGACAGGAGCTTGATCTTCCACTGCATCGACTGCGCCGAGTGCACGCTGTCGGCGTCGGGCGGCCCGAACATCATCAGCGAGGGCCACCACCAGCGGTTGAGCGAATCCTGCGCCATGGCCTTCTGCTCCGCGGTGCCGCGGGCCATCGACATCATGATGTCGTAGCCCTGCCGCTGGTGGAACGACTCCTCCTTGCAGATGCGGATCATCGCCCGCGCGTACGGCCCGTAGCTGCAGCGGCACAGCGGGATCTGGTTCATGATCGCCGCGCCGTCGACCAGCCAGCCGATCGCGCCGATGTCGGCCCAGTTGAGCGTCGGGTAGTTGAAGATCGACGAGTACTTGACCTTGCCCGCGTGCAGATCCGCGATCAGGTCGTCGCGCGACACGCCCAGCGTCTCGGCGGCGGAATAGAGGTAGAGCCCGTGCCCGCCCTCGTCCTGGATCTTCGCCATCAGGATCGCCTTGCGCTTGAGCGACGGCGCGCGCGTCACCCAGTTGCCCTCGGGCAGCATGCCGACGATCTCGGAATGCGCGTGCTGCTGGATCTGGCGGATCAGCGTCCTGCGGTAGGACTCGGGCATCCAGTCCCTGGGCTCGACCTTGACGTCGGCGTCGATGCGGGCCTGGAACGCCCGCTCCTCCGGCGACATCTCCGCGACGCCCTTCACCTGCCGGACGCCGGTCTCGACCATCTGCGCGTACATGCCGATCCTCCCGCAACGATGCGTTGCTTCAACCTGCCACGTCGGGGTCAGGTCGCCACATGATACGTTTCTGCATGATTCATATGTAAAGTCTGTATCATATTGACCCGATGCCCGCCGCTGCCGACGCCGCCGTCGCCCGCTGGATCCGCCGCGAGCTGGCCGCGCATCCGCCACGCGCACGCTCGCTCGTCGTGACCGTCTGGGGCGACACCCTCGCCCCGCACGGCGGCGACGTCTGGCTCTCGACGCTCATTCAGCTCCTCGCGCCGTTCGGCGTCAATGAGCGCCTGGTGCGCACCAGCGTCTTCCGGCTGGCCGCGGACGGTTGGCTCGAGGCACGCGCGCAGGGCCGGCGCACCCGCTACCGGTTGACCGCCGACGGTGCGCGGCGCTTCTCGCTCGCCTACCGGCGCGTCTACACGCCGCCGTTCGGTCCGTGGGACGGCGCGTGGGAGCTCGTGGTGCTTCCCGGCGACGCCGTGCCGGCGGGCGAACGCCGTCGCCTGCGCGACGAGCTCGCGCTGTCCGGGTTCGCGACGCTCGCGCCGGGGGTGCACGCGCGCCCGCAACGACCGCGCGGCGCCGCCGGCCTCGCGGCAGCGCTGCCTTCGCGCGCGATCCACGTCATGGCGCGCGACCTGCCCGACGCGGGCGGCGCCTCGCTCGCCGCGCAGGTCGAAGATGCCTTCGGACTGGCGACGCTCGCCGTCGACTACCGCGCGTTCCTCGGGCGCTTCGTGTCCGTGGCCGCGGCATTCGGCCACGCGCCCGGGTCCGTCTCCGGAACAGGCGTTCGTCGTGCGCACGCTGCTCGTGCACGGCTACCGGCGGGTGCGGCTGCGCGACCCGCAGTTGCCGGCCGCGCTGCTGCCTGCCGCATGGCCGGGCCGCGCGGCCTACGACCTGTGCCGCGACGTCTATCGGGCCGCGGCACCTCTCGCCGCGGCGCACCTCGCCGCCGTGCTCGCCGAGGACCGCGAGCCGCTGCTGCCGGCGCTGCCGGAGTTCCTGACGCGCTTCGAAGCCCCCTAGCGGCGCCCCGCCCTGCGCCAAGGGTCGGTCGCGGACGACACGCCGATGTGCTCGCGGTCAACGGCGGGGCAAATTGAGGCGAAAGCCGCCGCGTCGACGGCTCGCCCTGCGGCCGAATGACCGATTGCCGTGCTATCGGCATTGTGATACATACGCCCATATGAAGACAACCGTAGAGATTCCCGACGCGATCCTGGAGGAAGCCAGGAAGATCGCGGCCCGCCAGCGCACGACGTTGCGCGTGTTGATCGTCGAAGGCCTGCGGCGCGTCGTCGCCGAGCGAAAGCACCCGGGCACCTTCCGCCTGCGCAAGGCCTCGTTCCGGGGCCAGGGACTGCAACCCGATGTGCGCGATGCGTCATGGGAGCGTCTGCGGGAGATGGCCTACCAGGACCGGGGCGGATGATCGGCGTCGACACCAACCTGCTCGTCTACGCGCATCGGGAGGACTCGCCCTGGCACATGCCTGCCTATGCGCGGGTCGTCGAGTTGGCCGAAGGCCGCGCGCCATGGGCGATCCCCTGGCCGTGCGTGCACGAGTTCCTGGCGATCGTCACCCACCCTCGCATCTACGCACCACCGTCGCCGATCGATGCCGCGCTCGACCAAGTCGAGGCATGGCTCGAATCGCCGAGCGTCGCCCTCCTGGCCGAAGGCGCGGACTACTGGCCGGGATTGCGCGTGCTGGTTCGAGACGGCCGCGTCGCGGGGCCCGCCGTGCACGATGCGCGAATTGCCGCACTTTGCCTGGCCCATGGAGTGCGCGAACTGTGGACTGCGGATCGTGACTTCGGGCGCTTCCCCGAGCTCGCCTGCCGCAATCCGCTGGTGGGATAGCGAGTTCCGGGGCGCTTCGGTCCGCAGTCAGTTTGCTGCGCAGCTCCCGGTGAGCACCGCGCGCGCTTACGCGACGCCGTTTGCGCCGGCAAGCCGGAACGCCGCCACCGGCTTCTCGAATCCCTTGAGCGTGAGCGGCGCGAGCGCCTCGAGCGCGAAACGGTCCTCGAGCGCGGCCGCGGCCTTCCGATCGACCAGCGTCTGCCCGCCCTCGGCTTCGCCGCACAGGCGCGCCGCGAGATTGACGACGCTGCCGATCGCCGAGTAGTCGACACGGCCCGCGTAGCCGACGGCGCCCAGCGTCGCGTAGCCGCGCGCGATGCCGATGCCGAGGCCGAGCTCGTGGCCGAGCTTGCGCCATCGCGCCGCAAGCGGAACGAAGTGCTCCTGCATTTCGAGTGCCATGCGCGCCGCGTCGCCGCACGGATCGTCCGACGGCAGAGGATCGTTGAAGAACACGAGCACGCCGTCGCCGGCGAAGTGCGGCACCGTACCCCGGTGCGCGTCGATCATCGGTCCCATCGCCGCGTGGAACTCGGCGAGCACGCTCATCACGTCCTCGGGCTCGGCGCGATCGGTGAACGCGGTGAAGCCGCGCAGGTCGAGGAATGCCGCGCAGATGTCGCGCCGATGCGGCGCGAGCAGCGAAGCTTCGCCCTCCGAGACGATCGCCTCGGCGACCGGCGCGGAAAAGAAGCGCTTGAGCCGCCCCAGCCCCTCGATCTCGGCAACGCACCCCTGCACCCGCGCCTCGAGCGTCGCGTTCCAGTCGGCGAGCTCCGCGGCCTGCCGCTTCACCTCGTCCTGCAGCGCCTTGATCCGCAGCAGCGAGCGCACGCGCGCCATCAGCTCCGGCTGGTGGATGGGCTTCTGCAGGAAGTCGTCGGCGCCGGCGTCGATGCCCTTCACCCGCTCCTCGTGCGGATCGAGCGAGGTGACGAGCACCACCGGCAGCAGCGCGGTCGCCGGGTCGGCGCGCAGCCGTCGCAGGACGTCGTATCCGGAGAGCCCCGGCATCATCACGTCGAGCAGCACGAGGTCCGGCGCCTCCGCGGCAACCTTCGCGAGCGCTTCCTCGCCGGAGGCCGCGGTGACGACCCGGTAGCCCTTGACGCCGAGGATGTCGGCCAGCAGCTTGACGTTGTTCGGCGTGTCGTCGACGACCAGCAGCTTGGCGGGGACGCTCGGCGCCGCGCTTGGAATATCGGTCATGAGTTCTCGGTCTTGTCTTCCAGGGCCTGGCGAACCGACTCGAGGAACTCCTTGAGGCTGATCGGCTTGCCCACGTAGGCGTCGAAGCCGGCCTGCGTGATCTGGCGGCGGTCCTGCTCCATCACCGAAGCCGTCACCGCGAGCACCGGAATGCCCGACGTCGCGGGATCCGCGCGCAGCTGCCGCAGCGCCTCGATGCCGCTGATGCCGGGCAGCTGGATGTCCATCAGCACGAGGTCCGGCCGGTGCTCGCGTGCGAGGCGCACGCCCTCCTCGCCCGTCGTCGCCTCGAGCGTCGCGTACCCGCGTGCCTGCAGGACGTCACGCGCCAGCTTCATGTTCTTCTCGTTGTCCTCGACGATCAGGATGGTGCTCATCGGCAGTCCTCACGCATGGCGCTCGGGCGACGGCGCGTCGCGCCACGGAATCGTGAACGTGAAGGTCGACCCCTTGCCGGGCTCGCTCTCGACCGCGATCGTACCGCCGTGCAGGCCCACGAAGCGCCGGGCGAGCGCGAGGCCGAGCCCCGTGCCTTCCTGCTTCTTCGTGTAGTCGTTGCCGACCTGGCGGAACTCCTCGAACACCAGCTTCTGGTCGTCGGCCGCGATGCCGATGCCGGTGTCGCGCACCGCCACCTCGAGCGCATCGGGCGTGCGCCGCGCGATCACGTCGACGCGGCCGCCGTCCGGGGTGAACTTCACGGCATTGGAGAGCAGGTTCAACAGGATCTGCTTGAACTTGCGCTCGTCGGCGACGACCTCGTCGACAGCGGGGTCGATGTCCTTGCCGAGCGCGATGCCGTGCCGCTGCGCGCGCTCGCGGATCAGCGTCATCGCGTTGTCGATGGAATCGGGAACGCGGAAGCGCGACGCCTCGAGCTCCATGCGCCCCGCCTCCACCTTGGAGAGGTCGAGGATGTCGTTGATGAGCTGCAGCAGGTGCCGCCCCGACGAGTGGATGTCCCTCAGGTACTCGTCCTGCTTGTCGTTCACCTCGCCGAACATGCGCTCGAGCAGCACCTCGGAGAAGCCGATGATGGCGTTGAGCGGCGTGCGCAGCTCGTGCGACATGTTGGCCAGGAACTCGCTCTTGTGCTTGTTCGCGATCTCGAGCTGCCGGCTCTTGTCCTGGATCTCGCGGAACAGGCGCGCGTTCTGGATCGCGATCGCGGCCTGGTCGGCGAAGGTCTGCAGCAGCGCGATTCCTTCTCGGAGAACGGCTCCCGGGAAGTCGCGGCAGACGATGATCGAGCCGATGCCGCTGCCCTCCCAGAGCATCGGCGCGCCGATCACGGACGCGCAGTTGCCCATCGCGTCCCACGCCGACGCGCGCAAGACGGCGGCACGTCCGGGTCGTGCCTCGATGTCCGGGAAGTGGATCGACCGGCGTCGCAGCACCACACGGCCCGTGGCGGAGGTGTCGTCCGAGCGGGAACGGGTAGATCTGCTCCAGCTCGTCGCGGCCGGGTCCGTGGTAGGCCGCGAGGTGGACCCGGCCATCCTCGCGGATCAGGTTGATCACGCCCACGCTGTGCCCTCGAACAGCCGCTCGCAGCTCGCGAGGATGCGCTCGAAGACCGGGCCGGTGTCGGCGATCGAGCTCGAGATCGCCGACAGCACCTCGCCGGAAGCCTTCTGCTGCTCGAGCGCCTCGCGCGTCTCGTTGAACAGCCGCACGTTCTCGATCGCGATCGCCGCCTGGTCGGCAAACGTCTCCAGCAGGGCTGATCTGGTTGCGGGTCGAAGGGCTTCACCGTGGACCGGCGCAGCAGGATCACGCCGAGGGCGGCATTCTCCCGCAGCAGCGGCACGGCCAGCGTCGTGCGGACGCCGAACTCCCGGGCGATCTTCGTCCCGGCCGGAAACTCCCGGGCGGCCTCGTCGGAAGACAGATCGGCGACGTGCACCGGCATCCGGTCGATGAACGCGCGTCCGGCGACCCAGCCGCGCTCGATCGGGTGCGTGAACCCCTCGGCCGGCCCCTTGAGGTACTGGTCGCCCATCGTCACCTGGAGGTTGTCGCCTTCCCGCAGGAGGATGCGCGAGTCGTCGGCCTCGCAGATGCGCGCGGCGCGCTCCGCCACCGCCTTCAGGACCGGACGCACGTCGGTCGGCGAACCCGAGATGACCCGCAGGATCTCGCTGATCGCGGTCTGCCGCTCCAGCGCGTCCTTCGTCTCGTTGAACAGGCGCACGTTGTCGATCGCGATCGCCGCCTGCCGCGCGAAGGTCTCGATCAGCACGACCTGGTCGGGCGAGAACAGCCCCGGCACGGACCGGTAGACGAAGATGCCGCCGTACGCGATGTCCTCCCGCATCAGCGGGACGGCAAGCACCGCGCGCATGTCGAGCTTGACGATGTTGTCGCGCGCGTCCGGGAACTCGGTGTCGACCACGGCCTGCACGTCGGCGATATGGACCGTCTGACGGTCGACGACGGCGCGGCCGGTGATCGACGTGCGCTTGAGCGGCACCGCCGCGGCCACGAGCCGGCGGACCGGATCGCTCGCGAAGTCGGCCCGCGAGTACAGGTCGGCGCCCTCGATCATCATCACGCGCGCGTACGGCGCGTCGCACAGCCGCGCCGCGCGTTCGGCGACGACCTCGAGCACCGGCTGCAGGTTCGTGGGCGATGCCGAGATCACGCGCAGGATCTCGCTGATTGCCGTCTGCTGCTCGAGCGCGGTCTTGAGCTCGGTGGTGCGCTCCTCGACCTTGCGCTCGAGTCCGGCGTACGACTCGCGCAGCTGCGCCGTCATGTGGTTGAACTGGCCGGCAAGCGCTTCGAGCTCGTCGCCGGTGCGCACGTCGATCGAGTGATCGAGCTGTCCCGCGCCGATCCGCTGCGCACCCTCCTGCAACGTGCGGATCGGGCGTGCCATGCCGCGCGCGAGCACGAGCGCGCCGAGCGCCGAGATCACGAGGCCCGCGAGGAGCAGCAGCGCGGTGCGCAGGATCGAGGCGTTGAGCTTCGCGTACACCTCGGCCACGGGCTGCTCGACGAAGACCTCCCAGCCGAGCGTCGAGATCGGCGCGACGGCGGTGAGCACCGGCTTGCCGGCGAGATCCACGGACTCGATCGCCGGCTCGACCGGGATGGCGCCACCGAGCGCCGCCTTGACGTGCGGGAGCCCCGACAGATCCGTCTTGCGCAGCACGAGCCCGATGTCCGGATCGGCGACGAGGTAGCCGCTCGCGTCCACGACGTACGCCTTGCCCTTGTCCCCCACCTTGATCCGCGACACGACGTCCCAGATGAACTTGAGGTTGACGTCGCCGACCGTCACCGGCCCGCCGTCGCTCGAACGGATCGCGATCGTCATGTACGGCTCGGTCTCCTTGCGGAAGTAGACCGGCCCGAACCACGGCTTGCCGCGCCGCGCTTTCGTGAACGCGGGCTCCTGCGAGCGATCCTTGCCCGAGCCGATCGCGTCCATCCCGAGGCGCGACACCGCGATCCGCTCCCGGCCGTCCGGGCCGATCAGCGCGACGTCGGTCACCTCGGGGGCCTGGCGCAGCAGCTTCAGGAACTCGACGCGCCGCACCTCGAGCTCGGCGGCGTCGAGCTGCGGCAGCGACGC
>CAVPJE010000021.1:0-91174 GCA_963705175.1 uncultured beta proteobacterium
TGCCACCGCGTGATCGGCGCGGACGGCTCGCTCACCGGCTACGCGGGTGGGCTCGAGCGCAAGCGCGCATTGCTGTCCCTCGAATCGGGGATCCGCTGACGTGAGCCCGGCGGGCCTCGCGCGGCTCGTGACCCTCGTCGGCGCGTCTTCGCGCGGGTGCCCGACGGAGGCCCGATTGGAGGAGAGAGTCTAATCGCCGCCGATATACTGGTAGTCCCGACGTTCGCCCCCGTCAGCCCATGAACGCTCCCGAGACCCACGTCGCACCGGCGATACGCACGCTGATCCGGCTCGTCCGCAAGCAGCGGGAGGCCTTCGCGCAGGAGCGCTACCCCACGCTCGAAGTCCGCCGCGACCGGCTCGATCGCCTTCACAAGCTGGTCGTCGGGAACGAGGAGGCGGTGGTCGCCGCGATCTGCGCCGACTTCGGTGCGCGGTCGGCGCACGAAACGCTGTTGGGCGAGATCGTCGTTACGGCGAACGGCGTGCGCGACGCGCTGCGCGACGTCGCGCGCTGGATGAAGCCGCGCCGCGTGCCTACACCGCTGACGATGCTCCCCGGCTGGGGCGAGGTGATCCCCCAGCCGCTCGGCGTGGTCGGCATCATCAGCCCGTGGAACTACCCGTTCCAGCTCGCGATGGTGCCGGTGACCGGCGCGCTCGCCTCCGGCAACCGGGTGCTGCTCAAACCGTCGGAGCACACGCCGCGCACCTCCGAGCTGATGGCGCGGCTGGTCGCCAAGCACTTCGCCGAGGACGAGTTCGCCGTGATCACCGGCGACGCCGTGGTCGGGCAGGCCTTCGCCTCGACGCGCTTCGACCACCTGTTCTTCACCGGCTCCACGCCGGTCGGCCGCCTGGTCGCGCGGGCTGCCGCGGAAAATCTCGTGCCGGTGACGCTCGAACTGGGCGGCAAGAGCCCGGCGCTCTTCGACGACAGCGCCGACTGGGACCTGGTCGTGCCGCGGCTCATCGCCGGCAAGCTGTTCAACGCCGGCCAGACTTGCATCGCGCCGGACTACGCGGTCATCCCGGCGAAGCGCCTCGACGCCTTCGTCGAGAAGCTCGCCGAGACCGTTGCCCGCTTCTACCCGACGCTGGCGGCGAACCCCGACTACACCGCGATCATCAACGACCGCCACTACAAGCGCATCACCGGGCTCGTCGCCGACGCGAAGCGCAAGGGCGCGAAGGTGATCGAGCTCAACCCGGCGCGTGAGAAGCTCGCGCTGTCGAAGCGCAAGATCGCACCGACGCTCCTCGTCGGCGTCACCGACGACATGGCGGTCATGCAGGAGGAGATCTTCGGCCCGGTGCTGCCGATCGAGACCTACCGGTCGCTCGACGAGGCGATCGCGCGCATCGACGCGCGCCCGCGGCCGCTCGCGATGTACTTCTTCGGCGAGGACGCGAAGCGCGAGAAGCAGGTGATCCGCGAAGCGATCGCGGGCGGCATCACCATCAACGACACGCTGTGGCACTTCGCGCACGAGGACCTGCCGTTCGGCGGCGTCGGCGACTCGGGCATCGGCGCCTATCACGGCGAGCGCTCGTTCCTCACCTTCAGCAACGAGAAGGCGGTGTTCCACCAGTCGCGCTTCACGCCGGCGGGGCTTCTGTGGCCACCCTACGGCAGCGCCTTCCAGGCGTTGGTGGCGGTGCTGCGGCGGCTGTAGCCCGGACGGCCGACCCGGTTGGGGGAGGGCGGTTGTCGTCGAGGCACGAGGCGGGCTTGGCCCCCGGTTTCGGGAACTGACACGAAACCGTTGGCCGCACCCGACGCGTGACCAAGCGATGCCCGCGTGTCGCTGCGCGGTCGTCACGAGTGGGAACGCGCGCGGCGATCGCTGCAAGGCTGCGAACGCACGAAGGGAAAGGGGCTGCAGGTTTCGTGTCCGTTGTCGAAACCGGCAGCCCCTTTCCCTTCGTGCCCGGGCGACACCCATCCGGAACCGGGGTCTGACCCCAGTTCCCGAAACCGGGGCTGGACCCTAATTCCCGGGGTAGAGGGCGGCCAGCAGTTGCCGTGCCATCGACGTCAGTACGGGATCGAGCGCCGCTGCGAGCGCCGCCTCGTCGCCCGCGTCGCCGCGCATCGACCACACGTGCGCGAGCTCGACGCGATGCCCGGCGACCACGCGCTCGACCTCGGGCGGCCAGTGCGGCGGATATTCGGATTCGGCCCAGTCGCCCCGCCCGCGGCCGTAGTGTGCGACCGCCAGGTAACGCAGCAGCGCGCTGCGCACGAGGCCATCGAGGAACGCATCGTCCCAGCGCACCGACGCGCCGGACTTGCCCTTGGCCAGGTTGACGCCGCGCGCGAGCCCGGCGCCGCCGAGCGCGCCCAGCACCGCGCCGGCGAGCATGCCCGCGCCGAACGTGAAGCCGCCCGCGGCGAGATCGGCGGCCAGGCCCGACAGTGCGCCCGAAACCACCCCGCCCATCATCGCCGCCTTGCCCGCGGACACCGGCGCGTCCAGCGTGACCTGGTTGGCGAGGCGTGCGCGCACATCCTCGGAGGCGCGCCCCGTGAGCTCGTGGATCGCGATCAGCCGGTCGGTGCTGTCGATGATGCGCGCGTTCAGGCGCTTGGCGAGGGCCTCGGCGGCGCGGGCCTTCGCATCCTCGCCCTCGTCGCGTGCGATGCCGATCGACTTGCCGAGATCGCGCAGCGCGCCCTTGATCCCCGCGTCGGGCACGGCCTCGCGGTCGACGGCGGCGGTGGCGATCGGCGCCGCGAGCACGACCATCGACTGCTCGAACTGCCCCTGACGACGCGCCTGCCAGGCCGCCACCAGCCGCGCGTAGCCCTCGCGCTTCTCGTCCCGCAGCGACGCCCCGACGATGCGCAACAACTCGATCTCCTGCACCCAGCAGCGCGCGAAGGCGTCGAGCGCGAGCACGGCGTGCACGAAGCCGCGTTGCCCGAGCGCCTGCCGCCAGCGCGCTTCGTCGGCGGCCTCCTCCTCGTGCGGCCGCGGCGGGCCGGTCTGGTTCAGCAGCACGATCACCGGCTTGCCGATCCACTCCAGCACCGCGAGCTCTGGCGCGAGGTAGCCCGCATCGCCGGGCTCCTCGGCGGCGTTGACCAGGTACAGCACGACGTCGGCCTCGTCGCGGACGTTGACCACCGCCTTCTGCGTGAGCCAGAACGTGCGGTCGCGGAAGCGGTCCCACACCTGGGTCAGGAACCAGCCGATCGGATTGCCCTGCTGCGCGAGGCGTTTCGCGAGGCGCGCCGAGTCGCCGAAGCCCGGCGTATCCCAGAGCAGCAGCGCATCGCCCTCCGGCGTGTCGACGAGCGGCCACGACTCGGCTTCCTGCGTGACGTGCGCCTCGTCGCGCACCTCGCCCACGTCGCGCCCGAGCAGCGTGCGCGCGAGCGTGGTCTTGCCGGCGTTCGTGTGCGAGATCAGCGACAGTGCGACGGCGACGCCCATCGCGTCCTCAACGGCGGGTGCCGAGCAGCGCGTCGAACTGCTTCTCGACCGCGGGGAGATCGGGCGCGGCAAGATCGACGAACACGGGCGACACGTCCCGATCGGCGAGGAGGGCGCGCCACGCGGCACGGCGGTCCTCGAGACGCTTCGCGTCCCCCGGAGCGCGGGCGCGGAACGCTGCTTCGTCGACCAGCACGATCACCGGGTGGCCGGCGGCAGCGCGGCGCATCGCGTCGACGAACGCGCCGTGCGCCTCGCGCTCGGGCGTCGCGGCGAGGTTGAAGAGCGCGATCGCCGGCCCGCTGCCATCGGGAAGCGCCGACTTGGGCAGCGCTTCCTCGTCGCCGTAGTTCACGGGCGACGCGCACACCATCGCCGCGCTGCCGCCGAACGTGCGCGCGACGACCGTCTGCAGCCCGGCGAGCGAGTCGGGCGGGACCTGGTAGCTGTACGGAACTACCTTGAGCCGCACCGGGCCGCCCTTGAAGCCGCGCACGATGCGGTTGAAGTAGGGCTCGTTGAGCGGCAGTTTCACGCGCGAGGCGCGCCGGTGCTCGACCGCCCAAGCGAGGAAGCCCAGCACGGCCCGCGGCACGATCACCACCGCTGCCACGGTGGCGGCCAGCAGGTGCAGCCACTGTGCGGCATTTTCCGAGGCGGGCTGCCCACCCGAGCGGATGGCCGCGATCGCCTCGATCGAGGGGATCGGGATCCCCGTGAGCGTCATGCCCGGCCACAGTGCGAACGAGAGCAGCGCGTGCACGGTCGCGGGATCGAGGAACGTGCTCTCCCACGTCGCCCGGTACTCGACGGCGAGGCCGCGCAGGTACAGGCCGGTGACCACGCCGACCGCAAACGCCGCCGCGGCAAAGTGCAGGATCCGCGCCGTACGCGCCGCGTAAAGCGGTGCCGCGAAACGTGCCCAGTCGGCTGCGAAGGTCGCCACGGCCTCGCCGGCAGGTCCCGTGCGATCCCGCGGCACGCGCACCGCGCCGCCCGCCACGCGAGCTACCAGTCGCCGCAGGAAGCCGCCGGCGACCACGTGTGCCTTTCCGGCCCGCATCAGCGGCGCGACGAGCAACAGCGCGTAGACGATGACGTTCCATGCGAGGAGCGCGAGCACCGGCGGGGCGAGCAGGTTGATGCGCTCGCCCGAGCCGATGCGGTTGAATGCCATGCCGGCCAGGAACGCGACGACGACGACCGCCGCGCCGACCCACTGGCGCCAGCGCAGCGCCTCGACGGCGCGGGTCAGTGCCGGCTGGCGGGTACCAATGCGCTCGAGCGCGAGCTTCGCGCGCCGCGCGACGAAGTCGTCGACCGATGCGCCCTCGCCGACGACTTCGGCAGCCGCGCGACTCGCCCAGGCACGGTCGGCGTCGCTCCACAGCGCGCGCGCGCGATCGGATGTCTCGATGGCGCGGACGGCAGTGACGTCGAGGGCGTTCGCTTCTTTCATCGCGTCGATCGGGGATCGGCGCAATTGTACGCGGGGCGCGTGGCGCTCCCGACGGGCGTCAGCGGTCGCGGGGCACGACGACGCCGTCGTCGATCGTGTAGGTCGACGCGAGCTCGCGTTCGCCGTCGCGTCCCAGGCGGGAGCCTGCACGGCCCCTGCCGCCGCATGCGCTGGCAGTGCGAGTGCGAGGCAACAGCTCCGTTCGCCGACGCGACCGGGCGGCGAGCCGTTTCGTGCGTCGCCTACTTCGGATAACCCACCGTCTGCGCGAGCACGATCCGCTGATCGGTCCGAAGCCTGAGCGCGGGCGCGAGCTTGCGCCGGTCGACGAGCCCCCGTACCACGCAGGCGAGGCCGGCCGCCGCGCAGTACAGGTAGACATTCTGGGCGACGAAGCCGGCGTCGGCCGCGGCGTAGAACGTGCGGTCCTCCGTGCTCGCGTCGCCCATCTTGCCGAAGTCGGACACGTACACCAGATTGAGCGGGGCGGTCCCGACGAACTCCTGCATGCCCGTGGCCGCCCGCAGGTCGGCATTGACGACCGGCTGCAGCGCATGGCGGCGTGCATCGTAGCGGTACGCGCCGTCGGGCAGCGCGGCGAACACCTCGATCTCCTGCCAGTTATGCGCCGAGGGCGCGGTACGCCCCCCACTGTCGGGCCGGTTGATGCCGAACGCGCACCACAAGAGCGTCGAGAGGACGTCGCGCGGCAATTCTCTGAAGGAAAAGTCCCGGGTGCTGCGTCGCCTGGAGATCGCGTCGATCAGCGTGGCGGTGGTGGTGGTGCCAGTCTGCGGCGGCGGCAACGTGATTTCCGTTGCACCTTGGGCGAGGGCGGCCCTGGACATGAGCATGACTCCGAGGAATTGCCGACGATCGATCATGTTGGTCGCGCCGGTCGGCGCCGGGCGCCCTGACCACTCTAGGACGGGCGCGGGCTATCCATCTTGACGGCCGGCAATCACCATTGCCGTCGACCGAACTCCGAATGCGAGTCGGTACCCGTGCTATGCTCGCCAGAACGTTCGTTCGATGCGTGCCGATGTTCGACAGTGCTCCCGACTCCGCCGACTTCCTCGCGCCGCTGAACGCGCAGCAGCGGCTCGCGGTCGAGCACGGCACGGGTCCGCACGCGGGCGACGCCCGTCCGCTGCTGGTCATCGCCGGCGCCGGATCCGGCAAGACCAACACGCTTGCCTTCCGCGTCGCGCACCTGGTTCGAAACGGTGCCGACCCGCAGCGGATCCTGCTACTCACGTTCAGCCGCCGGGCAGCGGCCGAGATGGAGCGTCGGGCGGGACAGCTGCTGCAGCTGGGGCTCGGCGCTTCGGCTGCGGAGGGCGCCGCCGCATTTCGGTGGGCTGGCACGTTCCACAGCGTCGGCGCGCGCCTGCTGCGCGAGTACGCGGCGCGCATCGGGCTCGACGAGTCCTTCACGATCCTCGATCGCGGCGATGCGGAAGACCTGATCGCGATCGCGCGGCACGAGCTCGGTCTCGACGCCACCGAGCGCCGCTTCCCGGCCAAGGCGACGTGCCTCGCGATCTACTCCCGCACGGTCAATGGCGAGGCGCCGCTCGGCGAGGTGCTCGAGCACGACTATCCGTGGTGCGTCCCGTGGCAGGCCGAGCTCGCCAAGCTGTTCGGCGCTTACGTCGACGCGAAGCAGGCGCAGCACGTGCTCGACTACGACGACCTGCTGCTCTACTGGGCGCACATGGTCGGCGAACCCTCGCTCGCACGCGAGATCGGCGCGCGCTTCGACCACGTGCTCGTCGACGAGTACCAGGACACCAACCGGCTGCAGGCCTCGATCCTGCTCGCGATGAAGCCGGACGGGCGGGGTGTGACGGTGGTCGGCGACGACGCCCAGTCGATCTATTCGTTCCGGGCGGCGACGGTGCGCAACATCCTCGACTTTCCGCAGCGCTTCGCGCCGCCCGCGCGCGTGGTGACGCTCGATCGCAATTACCGTTCGACCCGGGCGATCCTCGACGCGTCCAATGCGGTGATCGGCCTCGCGCGCGAACGCTTCACCAAGAACCTCTGGACCGATCGCGCGTCGTCCGCGCGGCCGCAACTCGTCAGCGTCCGTGACGAAGGCGACCAGGCGCGCTGCATCGCCGAGCGCGTGCTGGAACGACGCGAACGGGGCATGGCGTTGAAGTCGCAGGCGGTGCTGTTCCGCAGCTCCAGCCACAGCGCGCAGCTGGAGCTCGAGCTCACCCGCCGCGGCATTCCCTTCGTGAAGTACGGCGGGCTGCGCTTCCTCGAAGCCGCGCACGTCAAGGACGCCTTGTCGGTGCTGCGCTGGGCCGACAATCCGCGCAACCGGCTGGCGGGCTTTCGCGCCGTCCGCCTCGTCCCCGGCGTCGGGCCGGCCACGGCGACGCGGCTGCTCGACGCGCTCGGCGCAGCGCCGGACGTCGCGTCCGCGTTGCACGCGTTCACGCCACCGGCCGCGGCGCGTGCGGACTGGCAACCTCTCCTTGCGCTGCTGCGCGCGCTGCGCGCGAAGCAGCTGCGGTGGCCCGCGGAGCTCGAGACCGTCACCCGCTGGTACGCGCCGCACCTGCACCGGCTCTATGATGACGCGCCGGTGCGCCAGGGCGATCTCGTCCAGCTCGTGCAGATTGCGTCCACCTACCCGTCGCGCGAGCGCTTTCTCACCGAGATGGCGCTCGACCCGCCCGACGCGACCAGCGACCGGTCCGGCGCCGCGCTGAAGGACGACGACTACCTGATCCTGTCGACGATCCACTCGGCCAAGGGGCAGGAGTGGAAGGCGGTGCAGATCCTCAACGTCGTCGACGGCTGCATCCCGTCCGACATGAGCACCGCGACGACCGAGGAAGTGGAGGAGGAGCGGCGCCTGCTGTACGTCGCGATGACGCGCGCGAAGGAGGAACTCTCGTTGATGCTGCCGCAGCGCTTCCACGTCCACCAGCAGGCCGCCCACGGCGACCGTCACGTCTACGCGTCGCGCAGCCGCTTCATTCCCGATGCCTTGACCGCGCTCTTCGAGCATTCCTGCTGGCCCGTGGCGACGCCAGCCGGCGACGACAACCACGCGACGCGTGGCGCGGCGCTCCCGGTCGACATCGCGGCGCGGATTCGCGGCCTCTGGCGCTGAGCGCGGGCCGGCGCCTGCGCGTTCACTCGGCCTCCTTGCAACGGTGCCGCAAGGAAGTGGCTGTGCAGTGTCGGCCGACCTCCGTCGCTCGGCGACGGGCCCTTCGGGCCTGGGCTTCGCCCGCCTCGCTCATTCGGCCTCCTTGCAACGGTGCCGCAAGGAAGTGGCTGTTGAGTGTCGGCCGACCGCCGTCGCTCGGCGACGGGCCCTTCGGGCCTGGGCTTCGCCCGCCTCGCTCAGGCGCGGTACTTTTCGAGCACCGTCCGATCCACCTCGACCCCGAGGCCCGGTCCCGCCGGGATGGGTACCCAGCCGTCGACGAGCCCGATCGGCCGGGTGATCAGCTGCTGTCGGAACGGATGCGACGAGCGGTCGTATTCGAGCACGGGCTCCTGCGCGAACAGCGAGTGGTGCGCGACGGGGACGGCGGCGATGAGTTGCAGCGAGGCCGCCTGGGCGATCGCCGAGCCCCACACGTGCGGGTTCACCTGCACGCCGTGGGCCTGGGCGAGCGCGACGATGTGCCGGGCCGCGGTGATGCCGCCGCAGGAGGCGATGTCCGGCTGCGCGACGTCGACGCAGCCGGCGGCCAGCAGATCGCGGAATCCGTACAGGGTGTGCTCGTTCTCGCCACCCGCGATCGGCATCGGCAGCTTCTCCCGCATCTCGACGTAGCCCTGCAGATCCTCCGGCGCGACCGGTTCCTCGTACCACCGCAGGTCGAACTCGGCGAGCGCCCGGCCGAGCCGCAGGGCCTCCGCACGGCCGTACGCGTGGTTGGTGTCGATCATGAGCCGGATGGGCTTGCCCTGGATCGCCTGGCCGATCGCCTGCATGCAGGCGATGTCGTCGATGACGCCGTACCCGAGCTTCACTTTCATCAGCGCGAAGCCCGCATCGAAGTGGCGCAGCGCCTCGTCGGCGAGGCGCGCCGCCTCGCCCTGTCCCGAGATCCGGTAGAACCCGGTGGCATAGGGCTGAACGCGACTGCGAAAGGCGCCACCCAGCAGCTTGTGGATCGGCTGCCTGTGGAACTTGCCCACGACGTCCCAGAGCGCGATGTCGACCGCGCTGATCGCGGCGATCACCGATCCCTTGCGGCCGTAATCGCGCGTCATGTGGTACATGCGGTGCCACAGCACCTCGGTGTCGAGCGGATCGCAGCCGACCACCAGCGGCCGCAACGCGTGCTCGATCACTGTGGCGGCGATCTCGGGAGGCTCGAGCCCCTGCGCGAATGCCTCGCCCCACCCGACCAGCCCATCGTCGGTGACGATCTCGAGCAACGTGGCGGAGCGCTGCCTGACCCACCCTTGCGAGAACGCGAAAGGTTCCGCCAACGGGCTCTTCAGGACGTGCACCTTCAGGTCGGCGATCTTCATCGGACCAGGAATCCGGGCGGCAGAAGGCCGCGAGGCGATCGGACGCCCGCGACGGTCACGCGCGGACGCGCGCGGCGGCGGGCCGAGTCGTCTCGGCGTCCGACGCGCGATCCGACCAGGCGAGCTGCGAGCGGAGCCAGGGCAACGCCCGATCCGCGAGGTGCTGCGCCGACGACCCCGACGTGTCGAGCTCGAGGCCGTTCATGGGCAGCGGCGCGGGGTGTAGGTAACGATGGAGATCGGTCTCCCAGCGCGACAACCGGAGTTCGTCGAGGAAGTCGCCGCGCTGCTCGAGGCGGGCCCGGACCGTCTCGGGCGCGGCGTGCGCGCGCATGAGCACGAAGCGGGCCGGATGCAGGCTCGCCACCACGCCGAAGAACGCGTGCGGGTCGTCGAGCTCGTGGGTCATCGGCGCCACGACCAGCACGCTGCGCCGGAGCGAGACGAGTTCCCGGACCTGGTTCCAGAGGCAGGCGTACTGCGCGTCACGGAGCCGGCGCAGGGTGCCGTTGGCGGCGGCGTGGGCCACGCTCAGGCCGACGACGTCGAGCGCGGCGCGAACCAGCGGCTGGGTCAGCGTATCGATGTCCAGATACGCGAAGTCTGGAGGCAGTATCGGATACAGCGCCGCGCCGAAGCGGGTCTTTCCGGTGCCCGGGAGGCCCGTCAAGGCGATGACCGATGGACGCATGGGTGATCCGGACGATGGTGGCAGGCTGGAGGGGCGGCACGCCGCGCTAACGCCATGCGCGGGCCCGCCCCCGATTCCCCTGCAATGCTATTCCTCCAACGGCGCGCGGTCATCCCGGCGCCGACAAGCGGGGCCGCGCAGCCCCCTGCATGGCACACGGCGGCCGGGCCTGCGTCGCCCGGCCGGTCGCGAGCGCATCTCTACTATTTCGGCAGCTTGCCCTGCACGCCCTCGACGTAGTAATCCATCTTGTTCAGCGTCGCATCGTCGATCGTCTTGCCGGCAGCGACGCGCTCCTTGCCCTCGTTGTCCTTGATGGGGCCGGTGAACGGGTGGAACTTGCCGGCCTTGATGTCGGCCTCGGTCTTCTTCACCAAGTCCTGGACGTCCTGCGGCACGGCCTTGCTGAACGGCGCCATCCGGATCACGTTCTCCCTGATGCCCATCCACGGCTGCTCGACCTTCCACTTGCCGTCGAGCGCCGCCTGCGCGGTGCGCGTGTAGTACTCGCCCCAGTTGTGCGTGACCGCCGTCAGGTGCGCGTTCGGGCCGTACTTGGACATGTCGGAGTGATAGGCGACCGCGTAGACCTTCTTCGCTTCAGCGGCCTGCACGGCAGCGGTCGAGTCGGTGTGGTGCGTGACCACGTCCGCGCCCTGCGAGATCAGCGTGTCGGCGGCCTCGCGCTCGCGGCCCGGGTCGTACCACGAGTTGACCCAGACCACCTTCACCTCGGCCTTCGGGTTCACGCTGCGCATGCCGCGGGCGAAGGCGTTGATGCCCATCACCACCTCGGGGATCGGGAATGCCGCGACGTAGCCCGCGACGTTCGACTTGCTCATCTTGCCCGCGACGATGCCGGCGAGGTAGCGGCCCTCGTAGAAGCGCGCGTTGTAGGTACCGACGTTCTTCGCGGTCTTGTAGCCGGTCGCGTGGTTGAAGTTGACCTTCGGGAACGCCTGCGCGACCTTGATCGTCGGGTTCATGTAGCCGAACGAGGTCGTGAAGATCAGGTTGTGGCCCGACTGCGCGAGTTCGCGGATCACGCGCTCGGCGTCCGCGCCCTCGGGCACGCTCTCGATGTACTTGGTCGTCACCTTCCCGGCGAGCGCCTTCTCCATCTCCTTGCGACCGACGTCGTGCTGGTACGTCCAGCCGGCGTCGCCGATGGGGCTCACGTAGACGAAGCCGATCTTGAGTGGCTCACCTGCCTTCTGTTGCGCGGCGGCTGGGTACGAGAAGGCGAGGGCGGCGGCGGCGAGAGCCGCGAGCGTCGTCCGGCGTGGTTGCATCGTGGTCATGGAGTCTCCCGGCGGGGGGTGAGGGGCGGGGGCGGTGCCGCCCCGCAACGCAATCGGAACGGGGGCGAATTGTACGCCAATCGAACGGCCATGCCGGTGGCATGGGTCGAGTCCGATCCGGTGCGCGCGGCTACGTCGGCGGCGAACTAGTGGGGGCGTGCTCCCGCATCATCACGAACTTGGCAACCCCGGGCGCGTGGCCCTCGATCGCGAGGCGCACCTCGTAGCCGAGCGTCTCGTAGAACCGGCGCGCCTGGAACGTCCAGGTCTCGAGATAGAAGGTGTGGCAGCCTCGTTCGACGGCGCGGCCTTCGAGCGCATGCACGAGGCTCGTGCCGAGACCCCGGCCGCGGTGTGCCTCGGCGACCCACAGCTGACGGATCTCGCAGCAGCGTCCCCACGTGCGCCCGACGGCACCGCCGACCAACTCGCCCGAGGGGAGGCGCGCGAAGCTCGAGAGCGGGCGGACGTCGCCTAGCGGTGCGGCCGCGACGTTGTACGCGTCGAGGCCCGCGTCCACGATCGCGCCCTCGGTGGGCGGCAGCTCGTCGCGGACTTCGATCCAAGTTTGCGCGCGCGTGTTCACTTCGACCGCAGTGTGCCGAGGATCTGCCGGCCGTCAACGCGCCGGCTTGGCCGGCGTGGCGCGCAATGCCTCGAGCTGCGCCGTGAGCCAGGCACTGCTCGGAACGGCAGCGGCATTGCCGCACTGGACCGCGTAGGGTGCACCGGACACGCTGCTCTTGGTCGCGGCCGCATCGATGAACTGCTCCGTCGTCGTGATCGTGCCGTACTTCTCGATGTACTCGAGCTTGCGCAGCAGGTGGGCCTTCGCAGCCGCACCGGCGTGCCACTCTTCGTTACGCCCGAACCGGCAGCCCGACGCCTCGAGACGCGCCAGCAGCGCGTCGATCTCCGCGCGCACCGGTGCGGCGGTCGGCGCGGCGAGGCCCGCAACGGACATCAGGAGCAAGGCAAACGCAACGATCGCGCGTGGCACGGGCAGGTCCCCAGGCGCTACGCTGCGCCGGCGTCCGCCAGCGCTGCGTCGTAGGCTTGCAGCGTGCCGTCGGACAGCGCGATCTGCGCCCGTACGGCGGCGCGGCCGACCGCGATCGCGTGCAGGCGCGCCTCCACATTCCGCCGGTCGGCGAGGACGTACCCGCCGACGGCGTACACGAGCGCGAGTCCGAATCGTTGCATGGCGGCACAGACCGGCGATCCCGATCAGTGCGAAGAGCATAGGACGGTCGCACGCCCTGAGGCAAGGGTATCGAAGGCGCCGGCGGATCGGCCGGGGGCCGGACCCGCACGCGAGCGTTGCCCCCGCAGCGGACGAGCCGACCGGCTCAGGTCACGGCATGGGACCGATGCGGGAGACCAGCGAACGGCGACGGCGCGCGGCGCTGTAGACCGCCTCGGCGCCGAGCCCGCCGATGACGGCGGCGGCGAGATAGGCCGGCCATCCGGCGTCGGACATGAAGGCAATCGCGACCGCCACCGCGACCAGCAGCAATCCGAATCCTGCGGTGACGAGGGGCCGTTCCATGGTTGCGCCAATGCGCCGGACGACGGGCAGTCGAGGTCTGCCGTGGCTTCAGTTGCCCGGCCTCGCGGAAGCCGCGGCACGCTTGAAGAACTCGTGGATGCCCGTGTCCCCCATCTTGCGGGCGTCGGCGAGCTCGCCGGCACGGGTCGCGTACAGCACGTCTTGGCGCGGCGAGAGGATCGCGATCGCGGGAATGCCGCTCTTCAGCGGCACGCCGTAGGCCGTCGCGATGTCGACGTTGCGATCGAAGCGCCCGACGTCCACCTTGACCACCTTGAAGTCGCGTGCCACCAGTGCGGAGGTCGGGTCCCTCCTCATTGTCATGTCCAGGATCTTGCAGTCCGCGCACCAGTTCGCGCCGAACACGACCAGCACCGATGCCTTGGCTGCCGCGGCCTCCGCAAGCGCGCTTTGCACTTCGAGCCTCGCGTCGGCGGACTCGTCGTAGGGACCGTCCGCAGCAAGGGACGGCGCGGCGAACAGCATCAGAAGCAATGCGAGAGCGGGTCTCATGGGAAAGCCGCAAGTACCGTAGATTCGATCATGGGGAATCAGGCCGCATCGTGCCACTCGCCGGGCAGCTCCGCGGCCCGCGAATCGCAGACATCGTAACCGTCGTCGAACACCACGCGCCAGCGGCCGTCGCTCTCCAGCCGCCAGGTCGAGTAGAAGCGCGCGACGACCTTGCCCCCCGGATTGGAGACGGGACCGACCGATTGCGCCAGCGTCCCGGACGCGAGAACGACGACGAGGTCCGGCTGCCAGCTGAAAGGCGCGGTGGGACCCGCGTAGAACCTTTCCCAGTGCTTCCCGACGGCCTCGCGCCCGACAACAGGGCCATGCGACGGTTCATGGGCGGTCTCTCCACGCGAGACGATACCTAGGAATCCTCGCGCGGCTGTTGCGACTGAAGGTTACGGGTAACTGGCCGCGGCTCACCCCGATCACGCGTCGGGACAACCTGCGCGCCCGGACCTCCGGCACGCCTGCACCTCGAAGGCGTTGCCCGCGTACGCCGACCTGCCACGGGCGAGCGCGACGAGGCTTGCCAGGGCATAGGCGGCAAAGAACAGTGGGCCGAGGAGCTCGTACTGGCGGACGTGAACGTGCTCGTGCGCCCGCAGCACGGCGAGTTGCCGGCCGCTCTGCGCCACGATCACGTGGCCGAACGTGATCGCCGCGAACGGCAGCCGGCGCAGCGGCGATCGGCTCGGCAACGCGTCCTGGTGGACAACGACCTCGATCGCCGGGCCGACGCGCCTCGCGGTACCCCCCGAGGCCAGTACCGGAATGGCAAGTGCGATGCCGACCATGGTGCATGGGGAGGCCCACAGGACACGAAACACCGCGGCGGCGGGGGCAATGGCGCGATGCACGGGGTCGTTGACGATCAGGCGGCGATGTCGCATGGGGCCTCGACTTGTCCAGCGTGATCAGGCATCCGGGCCGGATCGAAGTGGACGCCTGGCGACCACCGTGCTGAACTCCTTCGTCGTGCCCCGGGGAGCCGGGAACGTGCGCACTTCGTTCAACACTACCTGCCAGCCCTCGAACAGGCGCGCGAGCTCGCCTTTCCCGAACAGGCAGTGGCCTTCCGGAGAGAACATGTCCATGAAAGTCGTGTTCTCCGTCAGCACGTTGATCGCCGCAATCCCGCCGGGCCTCACGATCGACTTCAGGTAGTCGAGTTGGCGGTGGGCGGTCGGGCAGTCGAAGAACATCAGCAAGCCAATCGAGACGACCGAGTCGAAGACATGCTCTTCGCGGTAGCAGCGCAGATCCGCTTGCGCGGCCCGCAAAGGCAGGCCTTCATCGCGTGCGACGCGCTCCGCGTGCTCGACGGCCGTGTTGCTCCCATCCAGTGCGAGGCTCGGGTGCCCGCTTCGAGCAGCCTGTATCGCGAGATTACCGAGTCCGCATCCGAAGTCGAGCACGCTTCCGCGAAGGTGGGGCAGCACCGCGGACTCGAATGGATTGAGCGCGAAGTCGCGTCCTGCAACCTGCTGCCTGAACTGGCTTTCGAAGAAGGCGACGCTTCGGTTGCCGGGCATGTGCGTTGCTTCGGGTACAGGTGCGCAACGGGGAACGACGTCCGGACTCAGCCGTGGCGCGTCAGGGGCGTCGGACGCGACGTACGGACGGGTGCCTGCAGCAGCACGGCTTCGACGGGTCGACGCAGGGACCGGGGCATCTCGGGTCCGCGGCCGAACCGGATGACAAGATCGGGCCGCCGGCCGGGAATGCCGATCGACTTGGCGAACTGCGGCCGCAGTGCTGCGACCTCCACCGGCTGATTGAGGTGGGCGGTCCGGATGTCCATTGCCGTCGCCTGCAGCGAGAACCGCTGGAACGCGCGGCCCACCTCGATCCAGTGCGACTTGTCCTCGAGATCCGAGGCGAACACCGCGATGCCCGCCGAGCTTCGAACATGCCGCGCGTACTTGTCGTTCTCGGCGTCTTCGGAGAAGAAGAAGTCGAACATCAGGCGGCCGAGCCAGCCGGGAACCACCGGGTTGCCGGACGAGCCCGAGAAGAGTCCGTCGCCCAACCTCGCCGCGTGTGCGCCATCGAAGCGAATCCAGTCCTTGAGCTCGCGGACAAACGCGGGATCGCGCATCTGTGCGGTGTTTCCCTGCACCACGAAGTCGAGCACCGACTCCATGGCCTGCCTGTCCGTGAGCAGGTGAACGCGGACGCCGTTTCCCGAGCCGGCCGTCTCCAGAAGCCTCAGCTCGTCGTTCGAAAGGGGCTTGGCGTCGAATTCCCCTCTCGTCGATTGCCGGCGGGGAATGGCCTCGAACAGGAGGGTTCGGCGCTGCGCATCGCGTGCGAGCGAGACATCGATCGATTCCTTCGCCCCCGCGGCGAAGACGGCATCGCCTCGAAATCCCATCGCCGCCGCGGCCTGCACGAGGTTCTCGGTGGCGCAGCCGAGGCTGACAAAGAGGTGGTGATCGTCAGGATCGACGATCGGGCATCGGCGCTGGTAATCGGGAAGGATCGAGACCGACTGCTCGTCCAGCCGGAACTTCCAGCACTGGGTGTTGTGGCTGGAGGGGGCGAGGGTTGCGTAGCGCACGAGCTCGAGCAGTGCTGCGGGAGCGTCGCGCGGGCCGCGTTCACCATGACGCCAGGTCTGCCTCACGGCATTGTGGTATTCCGCGCGGCCCGCGTTCGAGGTGTGCAAAGCCAGGGCTCCGGCGGCGCCCAGACCGGCCGCCGCGGCAGTCGTGACGAACATTCTTCTCGACATCATTGCGTTACGTGCTTGCGCCATGTGTACCGGAGGCTCGAGCTGCGCGGGGGACGCTGTCTTGACAGACCTGCTGCGATCGAGCGGGGGGTTGCGCGCATGTCCGGGTGAACGGTCGCGCCCAGCGGCAGGAACCCGTAGACACCGAGGGCGCAGCCCGCCACGCCGAGCGACAGGACGACAAGCAATGCGAAGCCGGCGGGACGCATGACGTGCAAGGCAAGCGGTGGTCGGAGGCGGGGGGAGCGTACCGGAAATCCGTCGGGCGCGGCTACCGCGCCGCGGACGTTGCCCGCGGACCATCTGCGGCCGGATGGGGCCACGCTCCTGACAGCAGCCCGTACATGTCCGTGTCGTACGCTGTGCCCTTGGCAACCCACCGCTGGCGCAGGGTTCCCTCGTACACGAACCCAAGGGAGCGAAGCAGCCGAATCGACGCGACGTTGCTCGAATTCACTCCGGCCTCGAGGCGGCGGATGCCCTGCGAACCGAATGCAAGCGCACACATGGATTGCAGCGCCTCGCGCATGAGACCACGGCCCCAATGCGCCCGGCCAAGTACGTAACCCAATTCGAGGCGTGCGCTCCCGGGATCGAAATTGAGGCTGCACTTGCGCTCACAGATGGGAGAAGCATGCCGGTGGAGCGAAGCGATCGTTGTGACCGTCCACGTACGTGATGGGAACTTGCGACAGTGCTTCGTCCGAAACGTCGTCGAGGCCGCCGAGGTTGACTCCGTACATCATGCCGACGGGCGTCTCGGTGCCGACACCAAAGGGACGGACGCTGCAGTGGCAGCTGCCGTGGCAGGTCTTCAGCATGAAGCAGCCTGCGCCGACGCTCAGTCGGGGATCTCCGCTTCCACGAGCAGAGCCAGGAGCGCCAGCGACTCCTGCCAGCCCAGGTGGCAGGCCTCGATGGGGATGACCGCGGGGATGCCATCCTGCACGACGTGCAACTCGGTTCCGCACGACA
Source organism: uncultured beta proteobacterium (assembly GCA_963705175.1). Classification (GTDB taxonomy): domain Bacteria; phylum Pseudomonadota; class Gammaproteobacteria; order Burkholderiales; family Casimicrobiaceae; genus VBCG01. The sequence goes on from CAVPJE010000021.1 coordinate 17,184, forward strand.
CCTTGGCCAGCCTGATCGTCGTCGTCATCTCGCCGGGAAGGTTGGGGTCGTCGAACCTGTCCGTGTACCGCAACAGCTCGCTCGGGACGAGCTCGAGGAACGCGCCTCCGAAGGCGTGGGACCGGCCCGTGGCGAAGTTCGTGAAGGACATCCTGTAGGACCCGCCGACCCGCGCGTCCATGTGGCTCACCTTGCCGGTGAACCCATGCGGCGGCAGCCACTTGGCCATGGCATCGGGATCGAGGAATGCGCGATACACGCGCTCGGGGGTGGCGCGCAAGACGCGATGCAGTCGAACGGTTCCTGCCGGCATGGTGCGTTCTCCCGAAAGCCGAGGGGGCACGACGGTCTCGCCGCGTGAAGCGCTGGCGGAGGGACAGCGGGCTCAGACCGCACTCTTGCGATCCGACACCTGCTTGTACATGACCCGCTCGTCCGGTTCAACCGGCACCGGCGCAAGCCCCTGCGGGAGGTTCGGACGCAAAGCCCAGGTGGCGGAGAAGGGATTCCGAGCGGGAGTTCCGGGTCTTGAACACGGCCAGGCAGGTGTGAACTTCGTAGGTGGACACCAGCTCCTGCAGGATCGCAGCGACTGCAACACTTCCGATGCCTTGGCGCCAGAACCGGCTTGCGAGTTCGTAGGCGATGAATGCCGTGGACTCCCGCAGGACCGTCGCCTGGACGTAGCCTGCAAGACGACCCGACGGCAAGCGAATGACCCAGTTGAGCCAACGTTCGGATCCGTCGGGCGAGCGCCGGGTCTGGAGCTGTCGGTATCGGCGCTCCAGCCACTCGAGCGATGGTGGCGGCTCGTTCTCGAACTCGTAGATGGCGGGGTCGCGGAGCACCTCGAACATCTCCGGGGCGTGACCGGCCACCTGGGGTTCCAGGCTGAGGGGCCCTGCGGCCAGCGTGTTCAAGGCCGTTCCTGGACCGGATCAGGCCGCATCGCGGCGCAGCGGAAACTCGAGGACGACTTCGTCATCGTCCACGCGTCCCGTGTGCCGGAAGCCCAGCGCGAGGCAGAAGGATTCCGGACAGCCCGGCCTGGGGACATAGGAGCGATCGCGCACCTCGAACGTGCCTTTGCGACGGGCGTGATCGATGACCAGCTGGATTGCCGACGGGTCCGTCCGGTCGAGGGCACGGTCACGGCTCGTCATAGGTCGATACCTCGACCAGATTGTGGTCGGGGTCCCTGGAGTACACCGACTGAATCGGCCCAGTGGCGCCCGTGCGGCGGACTGGCCCCTCGAGGATCGGCACCTCGCACCTGGCGAGGTGCGCGATCACCTCCGACAGCGGTGTCGCGGAGATCAGGCAGATGTCGGCAGACCCGGGAGTAGGGCACCCGGCCTTGGGCTCGAACTCGTGCCCCGCCTGGTGCAGGTTGATCTTCTGGGCACCGAATGCCAGAGCCTTGCGTCCGGCGCCGAACGTGACGACATCCATCCCCAGTGCGCGCGAGTAGAACGCGCAACTGGACTCGATGCTGCGCACCGTCAGCACCAGATGGTCGATCCGGTCGACTCTCATCGTGTGCAAGGTGCGGTCGCGCTCAAGCCCCCGCGTGGAACGGCTTGCCGAGCGACGCCGGCGCATTCAGCCGGATCGTCGTCGCGTCGCGCGAGATGACCGCGAGCACGGCAATCGTCGCGAGGTAGGGCAGCATCGACAGGAACTGCGACGGCAGGTCGAGCCCGAGCGCCTGCGCCTGGAACTGCGCGAGCGTCACGCCGCCGAAGAGATAGGCGCCGGCCAATGCGCGCCATGGCTTCCAGGTGGCGAAGACCACGAGCGCAAGCGCGATCCAGCCGCGCCCTGCGGTCATGCCTTCGACCCACAGCGGCGTGTAGGCCACGGCCAGGTACGCACCGGCGAGTCCGGAACACGCGCCACCGAACATCACCGCGAGGTAGCGGATCGCGACCACGTGATAGCCGATCGCGTGCGCCGACTGCGGCGACTCGCCGACCGCCCGCAGCACGAGTCCGGCGCGCGTGTGGAAGAGGAACCCGTGCACCAGCGCGAACAGCACGAGCGACAGGTAGACCAGCGGGTTGTGGGCGAAGAGCAGCTTGCCGGCGAACGGGAGGTCGGACAGGCCGGGGATCGCGAGCGGCTTGATTCCCTCGATCACCACCGAGACGTAGTCGAGCCCCAGGAAGGCCGAGAGGCCCACGCCGAACAGCGACAGCGCGAGCCCGGTTGCCACCTGGTTCGCCATCAGGGTGAGGGTAATCACGGCGAAGATCACGGACACTGCGGCGGCCGCCGCCATCCCGGCGGCCACGCCGAGCCACGGCGACTTCGTGGTCGCGGCGACCGCGAAGGAGGCCACCGCACCTACCAGCATCATGCCTTCCACGCCCAGGTTGAGGACCCCCGACTTCTCGGTGACGAGTTCGCCCAGTGCGGCGAACACGAGCGGGGTCCCGGCAGCGAGCGTGAGCGCGACGAGCTGCAGCGCGGTGTCCACGTCAGTCCCGATGGGCCGTCCCGAGGGACTGACCCGCCCCCTCGGGGGGCAGCGAACGAAGCGAGCGTGGGGACCGTTTCATCTTAGGCAGCCTCTGACGGGTGCGTGGGTACCACGGCCCGCGTGCGGCGCAGGCGGTAGTGGATGAACACATCCGCGGCGAGCAGGCAGAACAGCAGCGTGCCCTGGAACAAGCCGGTGACTGCCGAGGGCAGGCCGAGGTTCAGCTGCGCCGACTCGCCGCCGAGGTACAGCAGCGACAGCAGCAGGCTCGCGAACACGATGCCGATCGGATGCAGCCGGCCGACGAAGGCGACGATGATCGCGGCAAACCCGTAGCCCGGCGAGAGCGTGGGCAGCAGCTGGCCGACCGGCCCCGCGGCTTCCTGGATGCCCGCGATCCCCGCGCAGGCGCCGCCAACCAGCATGCCGATCCAGATCGTCCGCCGGGACGAGATGCCCGCGTAGTTCGCCGCGGCAGGCGCGAGCCCGGCGACGCGCATCTGGAAGCCCAGCAGGCTCTTGCGGATGAACACGTAGCCGGCGGCGACCGCCGCGAGCGCGACCAGCAGCCCCACGTTGACGCGCGTGCCCAGGATCAGGGCCGGAAGCAGCGCCGCGTCGTGGAACAGCTTCGACTGCGGGAAGTTGAAGCCCTCCGGGTCGCGCCACGGCCCGTGCACCAGCCACGACAGCAGGTGACCCGCGACGTACACCAGCATCAGCGAGACCAGGATCTCGTTGGCGTTGAAGCGCGTGCGCAGCAACGCCGGGATCGCCGCCCACGCCATGCCGCCCAGCGCACCTGCGGCGAGCATTGCGGGCAGGAGCAGCGGCGAGCTCGACTCGTGGAACGCGAGCGCCAGCCCGCCGCCGGCGATCGCGCCGACCAGGAGCTGCCCCTCCGCGCCGATGTTCCAGACGTTCGCGCGATAGCCGATCGCGAGACCCGTCGCGATCAGCATCAGCGGACTCGCCTTGAGCAGCAGCTCGGCCACACCGTACGCGCTGTCGATGGGCTTCACGAAGAACGCGTGAAACGCGTCGAGCGGGTCCTTGCCGAGCAGCGAGAACACCACGAAGCCGATCAGGAGCGTCGCGGCCGCGGCCGCGAGCGGCGACAGCCAGCCGGCGAGCCGCGAGGGTTCCGGGCGGGCTTCGAGACCGATCATCGCCCGGTCCCGGGATCGAGCCCGAGGGCGCCGGCCGGCGAGAAGTGGCGCTCGCTCGTCGCACCTTCGGCGATGAACGAGCCGGCCATCAACTGCCCGATCTCCTCGGGATTGGTCGCGGCGACGGGCTTCGCGTGGGACAGGCGTCCCTGCGCGATCACCGCGAGGCGGTCGCAGATCTCGAAGAGCTCGTCCAGTTCCTCCGAGACGACCAGCACCGCCACGCCCTGGTCGGAGAGGTCGATCAGCGCCTGGCGGATCTGCGCGGACGCGCCGACGTCCACGCCCCACGTCGGTTGGGAGACGATCAGGAGGCGCGGGTGCTGGCGGATCTCGCGTCCGACGATGTACTTCTGCAGGTTGCCGCCCGAAAGGCTGCGCGCTGCCGCATCCGGCCCGCCGGCCTTGACGGCGAACTCGCCGATCGTCGCGGCCGCGAAGTCGCGCACCGCGTCGTCGCGCACGAAGCCCCGGGACACCATGCCTTGCCGATGCGCGGTGAGCAGGGCGTTCTCGGCGAGCGACATGTCCGGCACCGCGCCGCGCCCGAGGCGCTCCTCGGGGACGAAGGCGAGCCCGCGCATGCGGCGCTTCGCGGCGTTCTCGTCGCCGATCGGCGCGTCGTCGAGGCGGATCGCGCGCGCGTCGGGCACGATGCGCTCGCCCGAGAGCACCGCCATCAACTCCTGCTGGCCATTGCCCGACACGCCTGCGATGCCGACGATCTCGCCGTCGTGCACGTCGAGCGAGACCTCGTGGAGCGTGGTGCCGAAGGGGTCCGCCGACGGCACCGTCAGGTGGTCGATCGCAAGGCGCACCGCGCCGACGCGTGCGTCGCGGTGCATCGGACGGGGCAGGTCGCCGCCGATCATCATCCGTGCGAGCGAGGCCGAGGTCTCCTGTCGCGGATCGCATTCGCCGGTGACGCGACCGGCACGCAGCACGGTCGCGCGGTGGCACAGCGCGCGGATCTCGTCGAGCTTGTGGCTGATGTAGAGGATCGACACGCCCTCGCTCGCGAGCGTCTCCAGCGTCGCGAACAGGCTCTCGACCGCCTGCGGCGTCAGCACCGACGTCGGCTCGTCCATGATCAGGAGGCGCGGGCTCTGCAGCAGGCAGCGCACGATCTCGACGCGCTGACGCTCGCCGACGGACATCGTGTGCACGTGCCGGTCGGGCTCGAGCGGCAGGCCGTAGCGCGACGACACCTCGCGGATGCGGTCGGAGAGATCGTGTCCGACCCGCGAGGACTCGAGCGCGAGCGCGATATTTTCGGCGACCGTCAGCGTCTCGAACAGGGAGAAGTGCTGGAACACCATGCCGATGCCGAGCCTGCGCGCGCGCGCCGGGTTGCCGATCTCGACCCTGGCGCCCTCCCATTCGATCGTGCCGGCGTCCGGCTTGACCACGCCGTAGATGACCTTCATCAGCGTCGACTTGCCGGCGCCGTTCTCGCCCAGCACCGCGTGGATCTCGCCGGGAAAGACGTCGAGCGAGATGCCGTCGTTCGCCACGACCGACGGGTAGACCTTGGTGATGCCGTGGAGCGCGAGGCGTGGCTTGCGGTCGGAGCTCACTGGAATACCCTCCGCGCTGACGCGCTTCGGGGCGGATTCGCCCTCGGGGCGGCCCTTCGGGCTCATCGGCGTCTCATCCGGCCCTGCGCGGGTCGGCCGCGTCGCCGCCAGGTGCGGCGTCGTGGTGCCGGAGCACACGCCCGACGCGAGCGCCTCGCGGATCGCGAGGATTTCCGCCGCGACGGCCACCGCGATCACCCCGGGCTCCTTGCTCTTCAGGTCGCCGCGGCCGATCGGACAGGTGACGCGTGTCAGGACCTCGGACGCGAGGCCACGCGCCGCGAGCCGCCGCTCGAACTGGTGGCGCTTCGCCCGCGAGCCGATCAGCCCCAGGTAACGCCAGTCGTCGCGGTGCAGCGCAGCCTCGACGATGTCGAAGTCGAGCGCGTGGCTGTGCGTCATCACGACCACGTACGCACCTGTCGGCAGGTGCCCGACATCGGCCTCCGGTGCATCGGTGGCGATCACTTCGACGTTGCCGGGCACGCTCGTCGGAAAGTCGTGCTCTCGGGTGTCGTACCACTGCACCGAGGCGGGCAGCGCACCCAGCACCTGCACCAGCGCGCGGCCGACATGGCCATTGCCGAACACGCACACGGCAAACGCCGCCGGCCGGACCACGTGCACGAACAGCGGGACGCCATCGAGATTCAGCGCGCCGCTGCCGCCGGTGGCTCGTCGGGACGCCGTGCGACTCGCGCGCGCGCTTCGGCGACCGCGGCGGCATCGAGCAGGGTCTCGCCGAGCGTGCCAAGGGCGATGTCGGCAGTGACGACCAGCCGCTCGGCCACCGCTTCGCCATGTCCAAGGCGCCCGACGACCGCAAACGGTGCCGAGGCGCGCGCGAGCGCATTGACGCCATCGAGCCAGGACGCGGCGGACGCATCCACGACGGCGAAGGCGAGCGTGGCAACGCCGCCACAGCACTGGCCGAGCCGCGCGGCCAAGGGAAAGCGCACCAGCCAGTGCGCCGGGACGGCAGCGTTGCCGGCGAGCGCTTCGCGCGCGAGGCGCGTCGCCTCGTACTCGAGGTGGCCGCCGCCGATCGTGCCGGCGATGCGGTCCCGGGTCACCACCATCGCCGCGCCGCTTTCGCGCGGCGTCGACCCGGCTGCGCCGGCGACCGCGACCATCACCGCCCGCTCGCCGCGGGCGATCGCCGCGCGCAGTTGGTCGGGCCAGGCCAGGTTGGCGATCATGCGCGGCCCCGCGACCGCAGCTCGTCGATCGCGACGAGGATGCGCTCGTCGGTCGCTGGCGCGTCGAGCCGCGGTGCCAGCGCGTAGTCCGCGACACTCGCGATCGCGTCGCGCAGTGCGTGGAACGCCGAGAGCGCGAGCATGAACGGCGGCTCGCCGACCGCCTTGCTGCGGTAGATCGTGTCCTCCCGGTTCGGTTCCGGCCAGAAATCGATGCGCACCCTGTCGGGCCAGTCGCGCGCGGTGGGGATCTTGTACGTCGACGGCGCGTGCGTCGCGAGCTCGCCGCGCGCGTTCCACCACAACTCCTCCATCGCGAGCCAGCCCCAGCCCTGCAGGAACCCGCCTTCGACCTGGCCACGGTCGATCGCGGGATTGAGCGAGTCGCCGACGTCGTGAAGGATGTCCACGGCCAGCAGGCGATGCTCGCCGGTCAGCGTGTCGATCGCCACTTCGGAGACCGCCGCGCCGTAGGCGTAGTAGAAGAACGGGCGGCCCGACAGCGTCGTGCGATCGTAGTGGACCTTCGGCGTCGCGTAGAAGCCCGTGGCCGACAGCGGCACGCGCGCGAAGTACGCGGACCGCGCGAGCTCGGCGAACGTCAGCGACCTGTCGCCGGCGCTCACGACGCCGTCCCGGAACGTGATGGCGTCCGGCTCGGCGTCGAGCTTGCGTGCCGCGAACGCCGCGAGCCCGGCGCGCAGCTTGCGGCACGCGTCGCGCGCCGCCATGCCGTTCAAGTCGCTGCCCGACGACGCCGCCGTGGGCGAGGCGTTCGGCACCTTGCTCGTGTCCGAGGCGCTGACGCGCACCGACTCGATCGGGATGCCGAGCTCGCGGGCGACCACCTGCTGCACCTTGGTGAACAGCCCCTGGCCCATCTCGGTGCCACCGTGATTCAGGAGCACCGTGCCGTCCCGGTAGACGTGCACCAGCGCGCCCGCCTGGTTGTAGTGGGTGGCAGTGAACGAGATGCCGAACTTGACGGGTGTCAGCGCGATGCCGCGCCGAACGACGGGGCTCGTCCGGTTCCAGGCGCGGAGCGCTGCGCGCCGCTCGCGGTAGCGCGAGGTGGCCACGAGCGCTTCGACCAGTGCCGGCGCGATGTTGTCTTCGACCGTCATGCCGAACGGCGTGACGTTGCGATCCGTCGTGCCGTAGAAGTTCGCGCGGCGAACCTCGAGCGCATCGCCGCCGAGGTGGGCGGCGATCGCCTCGATCACCGCCTCGATCGCGAACATCCCCTGCGGCCCGCCGAAGCCGCGAAACGCGGTGTCGGAGACGGTGTTCGTCCGGCAACGGTACGAGTGGATCGCGACATCGGGCAGCCAGTAGGCGTTGTCGGCGTGGAACACGGCGCGGTCGTTGATCGGACCGGACAGGTCGGCCGAAAAGCCGCAGCGCGAGGCGAGCATCAGGTCGAGGCCGAGGATGCGGCCCGCGTCGTCGAAGCCGACGTCGTAGCGGTAGAGGAACGCGTGACGCTTGCCGGTCGAGCGCATGTCGTCGTCGCGGTCGAGGCGGAGCTTCACCGCACGCCCGGTGCGGCGCGCGAGCACGGCGGCGACGCACGCGAAGAGCGACATCTGCGTCTCCTTGCCGCCGAACCCGCCGCCCATGCGGCGGCACTGGACGACCACCGCGCTCGCGTCGATGCCGAGCGCGCGCGAGACCATGTGCTGCACTTCACCGGGGTGCTGCGTCGACGTGTGGACGTGCATGCCGCCGGACTCCTGCGGCACGGCGAGCGCGATCTGGCCCTCGAGGTAGAAGTGGTCCTGGCCGCCGGAGCGGATCTCGCCCTGCACGCGGTTCGGCGCACGCGCCAGCGCGTTCGCCGCATCGCCTCGCGTCACGTGGACCGGCGGAACCACGAACGACTCGGCGGCGAGGGCTTCGTCGATCGTCAGGATCGCCGGCCACGGCTCGATGTCCATGTGCGCGAGCGTCGCGGCACGGCGCGCGGCGTTGACCGACGCAGCCGCGACCGCGAACACCGGCTGGCCCGCGAAGTGCAGCGTGCCGTCGGCAAGGATCGGGTCGTCGTGGACGATCGGGCCGACGTCATTCACCCCGGGCACGTCGGCCGCGACGATCACGTCGGCGACGCCCGGCGCCGCACGGACCGCCGCGAGGTCGAGCCGCTGCAATCGGCCGTGGGCGACCGGCGAGACGCCGAGCGCCGCGAACAGCGTGCCGCGCGGCTCCGGCAGGTCGTCGGTATAGGCGGCCGCACCGCAAACGTGCAGGGTGGCGGACTCGTGAGGCACGGCGGTGGCGCCGACGGCGGACGCCGGCACGGCAGGAGGCAGCGGGCGCAAATCGTTCATCGCATGCTTACCCGGCGACGTCCGCCACCCGCACCGGTGCGCCGTGCGTCGCGCCGGTCTCGTGCCAGAAGCGGCGCAGCAGGTTGCCCAGCACCGTGCGCCGGTAGGCGGCCGATGCGCGCATGTCGTCGATCGGCGTGAACTCCTCGGCGAGCACACGCGAGGCGACCTCGATAGTCGTCTCGTTGAACGGTCGTCCTGCGAGCGCGGCTTCGGTGCGCCGCGCCCGCGCAGGGACGGGCGCGACGCCTCCGCACCCGATGCGAGCACCGACGATGCGGCCCGCATCGACCGCGATCGCGAAGCAGGCGAATACCACCGAAATGTCCTGGTCGAAGCGCTTGCTGACCTTGTAGGCACGCAGCAGCACGCCTTCGGGCCGTGCCGGCACGCGCACGGCGCGCAGGAACTCGCCGGGCTCGAGGGCCGTGCGGCGATAGCCGAGATAGAAGTCCTCGAGCGGGAGCGAGCGCACGCGGGCTGCGCGACGCAGTTCGACGCGGGCGCCGAGCGCGATCAGCGCGGGCATCGAGTCGCCGATCGGCGAACCGTTGGCGACGTTGCCGCCGAGCGTTCCGCTCGCGCGGATCGCCAGCGAGGCGAAGCGCGTCCACGCCTCGTGGAGCTCCGGAAACGCGACGTCGAGCGCGGCGAAGGCGTCGGCGAGCGTGGCGGCCGCGCCGATCGACATGCCGCCGGCAGCGCGGACGATGTGCGCGAGGTCCGTGGCCGAGCCGATGTAGAGGATCGTGCCCAGGTCGCGATGCGCCTTGGTCACCCACAGTCCGACGTCGGTCGCCCCGGCGACGATCGTGGCGTCGGGGACGGCCGCGAGGGCCGTGGCGAAGCCGTCCTCCGACACGGGCGCGATCCAGCGCTGCCCGGACGCCAGGTACTCGAAGGTGCCGGGCCGGCCGAGCGCGGCGAGCTGAGCCGCGATCGCGCGCTCGACACCACTCGCGCGGAACCCGCCGTCCGGGGCCACGCCCGGCGCGCGCCAGTCACTCGGCGCCGGCAGGTCGTACATGCGTTCCGCCGCGTCGAGGATCGGCCGGTAGCCGGTGCAGCGGCACAGATTGCCCGACAGCGCGTCGCACACCGCGTCCCGTCCGGGCCGGCAGGCGTTCTTGTAGAGCCCGAACAGGCTCATCACGAAGCCGGGCGTGCAGAAGCCGCATTGCGAGCCGTGGCACTCGACCATCGCCTGCTGCACCGGATGCAACGCGTCGGCCGTGGCGAGGCTCTCCACCGTGTAGACAGCCTTGCCGTCCACGGACGGCAGGAGGCGGATGCAGGCGTTGACGCAGTTCCACGCGAGGCGATCGCCCTGCGCGTCCGCGATCGCCACCGTGCACGCGCCGCAGTCGCCCTCGGCGCAGCCTTCCTTCGTGCCGGTGAGCTGTCGTTGCTCGCGCAGCCACGCGAGCAGGGTGGTCTGTGGCGCAACGCCCTCGACCTCGACGGGCGCGCCGTTCAGCAGGAAACGCAACGGGCCGGAGCCGGGATCGGGCATTGCAGCGGGGAGGCTCGGACGGGCGGCGCGTCGGCGGGGATCGGCGCATCGTCGCGTCCGCCACCCCCGTTGTCAATCGCGCCGCGAACCTTCGGCCCGCGACGGCGTGGGAGCTGCCCGCACCGCGCCGGTGCACTACTCCGGCGTGATGCTGAGCAGGTACATCGAGCCCAGCAGTTGCGACGGGCGCCCGAGCGTGCCGAACCACCGTGCGAAGATCCGGTCGAGCTCCGGGCCGCGGAAGACCTCGCCGAGCGCGCCGTTGACCGTGGCGCGCATCGCCGTGTCGTTGCGCGGCAGCGCGAACGCATAGGGCTCGAACGAGAGGTCGTCCGGAAGCAGCACGAACACCTTCGGGTCGCGCGCCTGCGCCGCGGCACCGACGAGCTTCAGCTTGTCGCCGGCGAAAGCGTCGGCGCCGCCCGACTCGAGGAGCGCGACGGCCTCGCCGGCCTCGCGCACCTTCACCACCGTGGCGGCGATCGAGTGCTGCTTCAGCGCCCGCTCGAGCGACGCCTCGTTGGTCGTGCCCGCGATCACCGCGATGCGCTTGCCCCCGAGCTCGGCGGCGCGACCGATCCGCGCGTCGGCCCGGACGAGGAATCCGCTCGCGTCGACGAAGATCAGGTTGGAGAAGTCCACCGACTTCATGCGCGACAGCGTGGGCGTCGTGTTGCCGCACTCGAGGTCTGCGCGGCCGTCGCCGACCATCGCGAGCCGCTCGGCGGTGGTTCCCACCTTCCAGCGGACGGCGAGGTTCGGCTCGCCGGCGGCGCGCCCGATCGCCGCGATCACGTGCTTGCACAGATCGATCGAGTAGCCGGCGGGCTGGTTGTCCGGGCCGACGAACGAGAACGGCAGCGAGTCGCCGGCGAAGGCGACGTTGATCGTCTTGACCGCCTTGATGCGGCCGAGGGTGTCGGCCGGGACGGGCGCGGCGGTCGCGGCGGCCGCGGGTGCGGGCGCGGAGGGGGTCGCGCACGCGCCGAGCGCGAGGACGAGGACGAGGGCGACGGCGGGCACGGCGAAGCGGCGGATCACGGGAGCTCCCTGGGGTGGCGGCGACCGGCGATGGTATCGCACGCCTCCCGCCGGACTCCCGTGTGTCCCGAACGTGCGTGCTAAACTCGCCGCGCCAAACTCACACGCAAGCCGATTCCATGCTTCGCGCGCTCACTGGACTACCCTTCGCGCTGACGCGCTCGGGCCTGATTCGCCCTCGGGCGGCCCTCGGGCTCATCCGCCTCGCTGGTGCCCTGTCGATCGCCGCCATGTGCGCGACGGCTGCCGTGCCCGCCGTGGCGGCAGACGGACCGACGCTCGAGCGCATTCGCTCGACGGCCACGATCACGCTCGCCTACCGCGAGGGCGCCGCGCCGTTCTCGTTCAGGGATCGCGAAGGACGCATCCGCGGCTACTCGGTCGAGTTGTGCATGCTCGTCGTCGCGAGCATCCAGAAGTCGCTCGGCCTGCCCTCGCTCAGGATCGACTGGAAGCCGGTGGACGCCGCGACGCGGCTCTTCACGATCGCGAACGGCGATGCCGACATCGAGTGCGGCACGACGACGATCACGCTGTCGCGCATGGAGAAGGTGGACTTCAGCGTGCCGATCTTCGTCGATGGCGGCAGCGTGCTGGTGAAGCGCAAGCTCGAAGATCGGCAAGCTCGCCGACCTCAAGGGGCGCAAGGTGGCCGTGATCCCGGCCACCACCACCGAGCAGGCGCTGACGCGCGAGCTCGCGGCGGCCGGTGTCGCCGCGACCGCGGTACCGGTCAAGGACGGCGCCGAGGGCATGGCCGCGCTGCAAGCCGGCAGCGTCGACGCGCTTGCCGGTGATCGCATCGTGCTCGCCGGGCTGCGCCAGCGCGCGCGCAACCCCGACGCGTTCGCGTTCGTCGCCGACGACTTCTCCTTCGAGCCCTATGCGCTGGTGATCCGCCGCGACGACCCGGACTTCCGCCTCGCGGTCAACCGCGCGCTCGTCGGCGTCTACAAGAGCGGCGACATCGACGCCGTGTTCCAGCGCTGGCTCGCGCCGCTCGGCCGCCCCGGCCGGCTGCTGCACGCGATGTACTACCTGCAGCGGCTGCCCGAATGACCATGCGACGCAGGGCCGCGCGACCCCCGCGCGCCGCGCTGCCGGGCGAAGCGGATGAAGCGACTGCGACGAAGGTCGTAGTGCGACTACGATGCCGAGGAGCGAGGGCAGCAGGCGCGCATGCGCGGCAGCCGAGGAGTCCGTTGGGGTGTCTGCATTGTCGCTCGGCCGCCAAGGTCGGCCTGCTGCGCCTCGCTTCGCGCATCGATCCGCACGGGCTGTGCGACCCAGCGCGGGTTGCACAGAGGCTGCCTAGTGATCGCCGCGCTGCTCGCCGCCACCGCCGTGCCGGCGCTGGCGCAGGAAAAGTGCGCGAACTGCGGCCGTGTGGAGTCGGTCCGCGAGTACACGGCCAAGACCGGCTGGACGCCGCTCGGCGCCACGGCGAGCGCCGGCGCGAACCCGGGCGCGGCCGACGCCGGGCGCGTGTCCACGCAATACAACTTCTCGACCGGCAACGTGGTGCTGCTCGGCGCCGCCGGTGGCGCAGGGTACGCCAAGCGTCCGAACAGCTACGAGCGCCCGCGCTGGGAGATCGCCGTTCGCATGGACGACGGCAGCCGACGCACGGTCACGCACGACTACGAGCCCGCGATGCAGGCGGGCGACCGCGTGCGCGTGTACGGCACGCAGCTCGAGCTCATGTAGTCCGCCGGGCGCCCATGGCCGCGCTCGCGATCTCCGACAACCCCGACGGTCGCCGGGTCGTCGCGCTTTCCGGGCGGCTCGACGGCGCGGCGCTCAAGGCGCTCTGGGCGCCGGTGCGCAAGGCGGTCGAGGAGGCCGCCTCGCGGCCGGTCACCGTCGATGCGTCCGCGATCGACTACCTCGACGGCGCCGGCGCGGCGCTCTTCGTCGAGCTGCTGCGGCATCCGCGCGAGCCGGCGGTCGAGGTCGCCAACCTGCGCGCGCCGTACGACGCGATGCTGCGGCAGTTCGACGCCCGGCGACTCGAGCGCGACCTCGACCCCGAGCCGCCGCGCGCGCCGGTGATCGAGGAGATCGGCAAGGCGGCCTCGCACGTCTGGCGCGACTTGCGGATCCAGGTTTCGTTCATCGGCGAGACCACCGCCGCGCTCGTCCACGCGTTCACCCACCCGCGCACGGTGCGCTGGCGCGACGTCTGGCGCATCGCCGAGAAGGCGGGCGTCGACGCGCTGCCGATCGTCGCGCTGATCAGCTTCCTGCTCGGCATGATCCTCGCGTTCCAGTCGGCGGTGCCGATGAAGCGCTTCGGCGCGGAGATCTTCGTCGCCGACCTGATCGCCCTCTCGATGCTGCGGGAGCTGGGGCCGCTGATGACCGCGATCCTGCTCTCCGGACGCTCGGGGGCCGCGTTCGCGGCCGAGATCGGCACGATGAAGGTGAACCAGGAGGTCGACGCGCTGACGACGATGGGCCTCGATCCGGTGCGCTTCCTGGTCGCGCCGCGCATCATCGCCGTGCTGATGATGACGCCGCTGCTCACGCTGTTCGCGAACCTGATGGGCCTCCTCGGCGGCGCCGTCACGATGCAGACGTTCGGCATCCCGTTCCTCACGTTCTTCCGCGAGGCCGACGCCGCCGTGCAGCTGCGCGACTTCCTCGCCGGCTTCGTGAAGACGTTCTTCTTCGCGATCCTGGTCGGGGGCATCGGCTGCCTGCGCGGCCTGCAGACCAAGGCGGGCGCGTCCGCGGTCGGCGAGTCGGCGACCAGCGCCGTGGTCTCCTGCATCATCATGCTGGTCGTCGTCGACGGCCTGTTCGCGCTCGCCTACTACATGCTGAACATCTGATGGCAACGGGCACTGCCACCGCCGCGCCCGGCAAGGGCGAGCCGATCATCCGCGTGATCGACCTCGACACCGGCTACGACGGCAACCCCATCCTCACCGGCGTCAACTTCGAGGTCCGGCGCGGCGAGGTGTTCGGCGTGCTCGGCGGCTCGGGCTCGGGCAAGAGCACCATCCTCAAGAACATGATCGGGCTGCTCGAGCCGATCCGCGGCCGGATCCTGTTCGGCGAGGACGACATCTGGGCCGCCGACCCGGAGGCCCGCAGGCGGATCCTCGCGCGCTTCGGCGTGATGTACCAGTCGGGCGCGCTGTTCGGCTCGATGACGCTGCTCGAGAACGTGCGCCTGCCGCTCGAGACCGCGACGACGCTTCCCGACGACGCGATCGACCTGATCGCGCGCATGAAGCTCGAGCTGGTCGGGCTCGAGGCGTTCACGGGCCACCTGCCGGCCGAGCTCTCCGGCGGCATGCAGAAGCGCGCGGGCATCGCGCGCGCGATGGCGCTCGACCCCGAGATCCTGTTCCTCGACGAGCCGTCGTCGGGACTCGACCCGATCACGGCCGCCTCGCTCGACGCGACGATCCGCCGGCTCGCCGAGACGGTCGGCGTGACGTTCGTGATCGTCACGCACGACCTCGCCAGCATCTACACGGCCACCGATCGGGTCATCCTGATCGAGCGCCGCGCCAGGAGCATCATCGCCGAGGGCGACCCACGCAAGCTGCGCGACGAGAGCGAGGACCCGCGCGTGCGCTCGTTCTTCCGCCGCGAGCCGGAGCCGGTCGGTGCCTAGGCAGACTGCCATCGGGCGCCACGGCGCCGCCGCGGCGACGGGGTCGCTTCGCCATCCCCGGGGAAGATACGCATGAGCCTGCGAGCCAACTACTTCAAGCTGGGCCTGTTCGTGCTCGGAGCCGTCGCCTGCGCGGTGGCGATTCTGCTGGTGGTCGGCAGCGGGCGCTGGTTCACGGACAAGCTCACCTTCGAGACCTACTTCAACGAGTCGGTGCAGGGGCTCGACATCGGCAGCAAGGTCAAGTACCGCGGGGTCGTGATCGGCGACGTGACGAAGATCTCGTTCACGCACACCCGCTACCAGCAGGACCGGCCGATGTCCGAGCGTGCCCGCTACGTGCTCGTCGAGGCCGCGATCCAGCCGCGGCTGCTCGGCGGCCGCGCCGCGGCCGGCGATATCACGCACCCGGCCAACGCCGCGCTCGAGGTCGAGCGGGGGCTGCGGATGCGCCTCGCGCCGCTGGGCATCACCGGCACGAGCTACCTCGAGATCGACTACGTCGATCCCTCCGCGAATCCGGTGCTGTCGATCGACTGGACGCCGGAGAACATCTACATCCCGAGCGCGCCGTCGACGGTGACGACGTTCGTGAACGCGGCCTCGGAGATTCTCGCCCGGTTGCAGAAGCTCGACGTCGAGGGTACCGTCGAGAATTTCAATCGGCTGATGGTCACGACCAACGAGCGCGTCGGCGCGCTGGACACGAAGGCGATCGGCGCGCAGACCGAGCGCACGCTGGCGCGCATCGAGTCGACGTTGAAGTCGATCGACACGAAGCGCCTGTCCGAAGAGGGCACGGCGCTGCTCGCGGAGCTGCGCAGCAGCAACGCGGAGCTCCGGAAGACCCTCGCCAACCCCGCGCTGCAGAAGATCCCCGAGGACACGCACGCGGCGGTGCTGGAGATGAAGAAGCTCGTCAGCGACCCGCGGCTCGCCGCGAGCATCGTGCGGCTCGAGCGCACGCTCGCCCGGCTCGATCGCCTGACCGGGGGCAGCGAAGGCAACCTCGCTACGACGCTCGAAAACCTGCGCGACATCTCCACCGACCTGCGCGAGCTCACCGAGAACGCGAAGCGCTACCCGTCGAACCTGCTGTTCGGGGAGCCGCCCTCGCCGCTGGAGCGGGGGCGATGAGCCCGAAGGGCCGCCCCGAGGGCGAGTCACGCCCGAAGCGCGTCAGCGCGGAGGGTAGTGCAGTGAGCCCGAAGGGCCGCCCCGAGGGCGAGTCATGCCCGAAGCGCGTCAGCGCGGAGGGTAGTCCAGTCAGCGCCGACCGCGCCCGCCCGCGCGCCGTCCACCGCGTCCAGGAAGGACGAACGATGAGCCCTGCCGTGCCGACCCTCCGACCGCAGCGCCGCCGGGCGCTGGCGATGCTCGCGCCGCTCGCGCTGGCGCCGCTCGTGCCCGGCTGCTCGCTCACTCGACCGCCGCCCGCGAAGCGCCGCTTCCTGCTCGAGCCGCCGATGCCGGCCGCCGGTGCGCGCACGCAGCCGTACGCGCTGCGCATCGGCCCGATCGGCGTCGCCGCACCGTATCGCGACCGGGCGATCGTGTTCCGCACGGCGGATCTCAAGTACGAATCGGATTTCTACAACGAGTTCTTCGTCTCGCCGGCGGCGATGATCGCCGAGGCCACGGGCCGCGCGCTCGTCGCATCGCGGGCGTTCGCGCGCGTGATCCCCGCCGGCGTCGCGGGCGACGAGGGCGACTTCACGCTCGAAGGCTTCGTCGACGCGCTCTACGCCGACGGCCGGGTGGCAGGCAAGGCGGAGGCCGAGGTGTCGATCGGCTACTTCCTCACGCGCGCGGCGTTCCCGGGCGGCGTGGCGTGGTCGGGAAGCTATCGCGAGCGCACCGCGATCGCGGGCACGCAGCCCGACGCCGTCGCCGACGCGATGAACGCTTCGCTCGGGCGCATCCTCGCCGCGCTGGCGCGCGATCTCGCCGGCGCCGAGCTGCCCAAGCCTTGATGCCGCACGACGGCCAGGCTGAGGCCTTCCGTCGTCGGGATGCCGGAGTCGCGTGGCGACTGCCATTGTCGCTTCGGGTGGTGGCAGTGCTCGCCGGTTGCGGCGAGCCCCGGAAGGAGGCCGCGAAGGGGCAGACGCTGCAGGTCGGTGCAGTCACGGCGCGAGCGGCCATCGTCAACGCAGTTCCGCGCGCAGGTTGGCAGCGTGGCGGCCCACCGATCCGTGGCGCCGCGGCACGCCTTGACGCCGGCCGCGGTCATCCGGCAGACTCGCCACCGCGATCGACGCCCGGGAGTCGGGCGTCCTCGCGCTTCCACATCACCGAAAGGAGGCTGCCATGACGACGATTGCCCTTGCCTCCGGTCGGCTGCTCCTCGCGATGCGCTTCCGCATCGCCGCCTGACCCGCTGCTGATCCGCGCGCCTTCGCGGCGTGCAGCCGACACCGTTTGCGAATCCCCGCTTCGCGCCGCTGCGCGATGCGGTGTCACGGGCCGTGCACGCGCAAAGCGCCGTGCCGCCCGCAACGAACGTGGCGGACTCATCATGATCGAAGGCAATTTCGCGGCCCTCTCCAGCGTGGGCCTCACCCCGGCACTGGCGCAGCGCGCTGCCGGTCTCGAAGGCATCCTCCCGGGCGCGACGCTGGTCCGCGTGACCGAGGTGCACCGCGAGAGCGTGCGTGTTCACGACGGACACGCCGATCACACGGCGCGCGTGCTGCCGCGCCTCGCCCGCGAGCTCGCGGGCGACGACGGGACCCTCGCCGTCGGCGACTGGACGCTCGCCCAACCGGACGCGCACGGCGCCCTGTGGCTGCACGCGCGCGTGCCGCCGCTGTCCCGTATCGTCCGCCGCGACGATCACGGCCGGCGGCAGGCGCTCGTCTGCAACGTCGACGTCGCGCTGCTGGTGATGGGGCTGGACGGGGACTTCAACCCCAGGCGGCTCGAGCGCTACCTGGCGCTCGTCCACGGCGACGGCATCCTGCCCGTGGTCGTGCTGACCAAGGCGGACGTCGCGGCGCCCGACGCCGCGACGCTCGACGTGCGGCTCGTCGCGCTTGCGGGACGCGTCCCACCCCACGTGGACATCCTCGCCGTGAACGCGACTGCGGCGGCGACCGCCCGGCAGCTTGCGCCCTATGTGTCGCCCGGGCGCACGCTGGTCCTGCTCGGCTCGTCCGGTGCGGGCAAGTCGACGCTCACCAACACACTGCTGGGCGCGGTGACGCAGGACACGGGCGCGGTACGCGCAGCGGACAGCCACGGCCGGCATACGACGACCTCGCGCTCGCTCCACCGGCTGCCCGGGGGCGGGTGCGTGATCGACACGCCCGGCCTGCGCGCGCTGCGCCCGGACCTCGACGAGGCGACGCTCGCGTCGACGTTCGACGACATCGGCGGGCTTGCCGCGCGGTGCCGCTTTCGCGATTGCCGGCACGCGGGCGAGCCGGGTTGCGCGGTGCGCGAGCGCGTGCCCGCCGACCGCCTCGACAACTATCACAAGATGCTGCGCGATGCGCGGCGCGACACGATGACCGCGCTGGAACGCAGGGGACAGGTGGCGCAATGGAAGGCGCGCGGCAAGGCCGCACGCGCGTGGATGAAGCAGAAGCGCGGCGACGGCTGACCCGCGGCCGCGGGAGGCGTCGCGTCAGCGCGCGAGCGTCGCGACGAGGTCGTGCTCGCCTGCGGCGGTGACGGTCACGCGCGCGAACGTTCCTGGCTGAAGCTCGCCGCCGCCCTCGACGTGCACGACGCCGTCGATCTCCGGCGCGTCCGCGCCGCTGCGCGCGACCGCGACGCGGCGCTTGGCCTTGCCGCGGCCGACCTCCTCCACGCCGTCGACCAGCACGTCGAGCGTGCGTCCGACTTTCGCCGCGAGCTTCGCGGTGCTGATGCGCGATTGCACGTCCATGAAGCGCAGGCGCCGCGCCTCCTGGATCTCCGGCGCCACCGGGTCGGGCAGCGCGTTCGCCGCGGCCCCTTCGACCGGCGAGTAGGCGAAGCAACCGACCCGATCGAGCTGCGCTGCCTCGAGGAAGGCGACGAGCTCCTCGAACTCGGCGTCGGTCTCGCCGGGAAAGCCGACGATGAACGTGCTGCGGATCGCGAGGTCGGGCCTGGCAGCGCGCCAGGCGCGCACCCGGTCGAGCACCTTCTCGGGTGCCGCCGGCCGCTTCATCAGCTTCAGGATGCGCGGGCTCGCGTGCTGGAACGGGATGTCGAGGTACGGCACGAGCCCGCCCCCGGAGAGGTCGTCCGCCATCAGCGGGATCACGTCGTCGACGTGCGGGTAGGGATAGACGTAGTGCAGGCGCACCCACGCGCCGCGTGCCCGGGCCAGCGCGTCGAGCTCGCGGGCGAGCTCGGTCATGCGGGTCTTCACCGGGCGGCCCTGCCAGAAGCCGGTGCGGTACCTCACGTCCACGCCGTAGGCGCTCGTGTCCTGCGAGATCACGAGCAGTTCGCGCGTGCCTGCGGCGAGCAGCCGCTCCGCCTCGGCGAGCACCTCGCCGAACGGGCGCGACACGAGGTCGCCGCGCATCGACGGGATGATGCAGAACGTGCAGCGGTGGTTGCAGCCCTCGCTGATCTTCAGGTACGCGTAGTGGCGCGGCGTGAGCTTGACGCCCTGCGGGGGCACGAGGTCGACGAACGGGTCGTGCGGCTTCGGCAGGTGCCGGTGCACCGCGGCCATCACCTCGGCGGTCGCGTGCGGCCCGGTGACGGCGAGGACCTTTGGATGGGCCTCGCGCACCAGCGCGCCGTCGCGCTTCGCGCCGAGGCACCCGGTGACGATCACCTTGCCGTTCGCGTCGAGCGCCTCGCCGATCGCGTCGAGCGATTCGGCCACCGCGGCATCGATGAAGCCGCAGGTATTGACGACTACCAGGTCAGCCCCCTCGTAGGACGGCGCGATCGCGTAGCCCTCGGCCTTGAGCTGGGTGAGGATCTGCTCGGAGTCGACCAGCGCCTTCGGGCAGCCGAGCGACACGAAACCGACGGCGGGCGCCGCGTCCGCCCGGGGTGCGTTCGGGGTGCGACTCGTCGGTCGTCGCGGTGTGGTCACGGAGACGTCGCGATTGGATGGGGCCGTCCGCGCCGCGCAGTCGCGGCCCGGGCGGCCCCGCGCCGCAGCAAACGCGCGCGAAGACCGCGCGTTGTGCGGCGCATACGAGGCGCCTAGCGCTTCTTCTCTTCCTCGCCGCCGGTTTGCGGGGGTGTGAAGCCGGGGAAGGGGAACGCCGAGAACATGCCGCGCGTCTGGTCCTGCATGCGCTGCTGCATGTCCATGAACAACTTGGCGCTCTGCTCGAGGTAGTTGCCGAGCATGCCCTGCATCGCCGGCGCCTGCATCTGCATGAACTGCTTCCACAGGTCGGGCGTGAGCAGCAGCTTGTCGCCGTAGATCTGCTTGGCCTGCTCCTGCAGCTTCTTCTGGATCGCGAGGAACGCCTTGACGTTCTGCTCCATGTACTGGCCGATCATCGTCTGCTGGGCCGTGCCGTAGAAGCGGATCATGTGCGAGAGCATCTCCGCGCTGAACATCGGCAATCCGCCCGATTCCTCGTCGAGGATGATCTGCAGCAGGATCGAGCGCGTGAGGTCCTCGCCGGTCTTCGCGTCGACGACCTGGAACTCGATGTTCTCCAGCACCATCTGCTTCACGTCGGCGAGCGTGATGTAGCCGCTGTTCGCCGTGTCGTACAGTCGCCGGTTCGGGTACTTCTTGATCGTGCGGATCGCATCGGCCATGGCGGAGCTCCAAGGGGATTGTTTATTATAACCCGCTGATTTATCTGCGGTTCAGGAGGGCGCATCGTGGATTGCTGCAGCGCACCAAAAAATCCTTGACTTGGGGTTTTCTCGTGCCTATACTGGGTTTGTGCGGTGCAGCAAATCGGCCTGGCCGGGGAGGCTTCCCGGTGGGATTTCCGGCATGACAGGAAATCGGAGGGGCCGGGGCGGCACCGAAGACAGGCCGATCCGAGCCACGCTGACAACCGAAGGAGCCATCCATGTACAACCCCACCGAGCAATTCGCCGAACTCAACAAGTCCAACGTCGAGCAGGCCACCCGCCTGGCGGCGATCGCTCTCGAGAACACCGAGAAGCTGATGAAGCTGAACCTCGCCACGGCGAAGAGCGCCTGGGCGCAAAGCGTCGAGAGTGCGCAGGCCGTCGCCTCGGTCAAGGACGTGCAGGATCTCTTCGCGCTCCGCGCGAAGCTCGCCGAATCGGGCGTCCAGCACGCGCTCTCGTACTCGCGCAACCTGTACGACCTCGCCTCGCAGGCGCAGGCCGACTACGCCGCCGCGTCCGAAGAGGTGTGGTCGAATTGCACGAAGGGCGTCGCCAACTGGGTCGAGACCGCCACGAAGTCCGCGCCGGCAGGTTCGGACGTCGCCGTCAACGCGTTCAAGTCGACGGTCGCCGCGACCACCGCTGCGTTCGACCAGTTCCAGAAGGCCACCAAGCAAGTCGTGAACCTGGCGGACGCGAGCGTCCGCGCCGCGGCGGCGCAAGCGTCGAAGGTCGCCCCGGTCAAGGGCCGCAAGGCGGCGTAACGCAGCTGCCACACGCGCCGTGCACATTGGCGTGCATGGCGCGGGTTGCGAAGGAGGGGCGTACGGCACGCTTGAAATCGCATGTCGCGCGCCCCATCTCGATAGCGACTCCCTCTGTATCTATCCCCTCCTCCTGATAGGTACAGCCTCGAGCCCCGGCCTGGCCGGGGCTCTTTTTTTCCGGCCCTGGATGCGTACGCGCTTGTATGTTCAGCCATGACCAGTGCGGTAGAGTTTGGTTGTCGTTCACTGGACTACCCTCCGCGCTGACGCGCTTCGGGGCGGTCCTTCGGGCTCGCGCGCGTGGCGCGAGCGCGACTGCCGCGTTTAGTACCACCGCTCTAATCCGCGTGCGGATAATCAAGTCTGGTTGCGGAACGTGCGCCATTCCTCGCATCCCCTGCGACGGCGCGAAAGTCGGCAACCGACTGTATCTTTGACCTCCTCCTGAAAGATACAGACCTTCGAGCCCCGGCCTTCACGCCGGGGCTTTTTTTCGGGCCGCCGTCGCGTCACGGGGAACGGCGCTCAGAACATGTGCTGCCCGCCGTTGATCGAGATGTTCGCGCCGGTGACGAACGCCGCCTCGTCGCTCGAAAGGTAGGCGACCAGTCCGGCGACCTCCTCGGGCTTGCCGAGGCGCCCCATCGGGATCTGCGGGATGATCTTGGTGTCGAGCACGTCCTGCGGGATCGCCATGACCATCTTCGTCCCGATGTAGCCGGGCGAGATCGTGTTGACGGTGACGCCCTTGCGCGCCACCTCCAGGGCCAGCGCCTTGGAGAAGCCGTGCATGCCGGCCTTCGCCGACGAGTAGTTCACCTGGCCGAACGCGCCCTTCTGGCCGTTGACCGACGAGATGTTGATGATCCGGCCCCAGCCCCGGTCGACCATCGCGTCGCAGACCTGCTTGGTCATGTTGAACGCGGAGTCGAGGTTGGTGCGGATCACCGCGTCCCAGCTCGCCTTGTCCATCTTCTTGAATGTCATGTCGCGGGTGATGCCCGCGTTGTTGACCAGCACGTCGATCGGGCCGACGTCGGACGCCACCTGCTTCGCGCAGGCGACACACGAGTCCCAATCGGCCACGTCGCAGGGATAGGCGCGGAAGCCGTAGCCCATCTTGTTCATCGCGTCGAGCCACTCCTGCGACTTGGTGTTGCCGGGCGAATACGTGGTCACGACCTTGTAGCCCAGCCCGGCGAGCTTGATGCAGATGGCCTCGCCCAGGCCCCCCATGCCGCCCGTGACCAGTGCGATGCGTGGAATCTTCAACGGCATGCCGACCTCCTCCTCGTGTTGTCCTTCGCTGCAACGGGCGGGCGGGCGGGCGCGGCCGGACGGGTTGGCCGCCTCGGCTGCGCTGGCCCTTCGGCCGCGATGTTAGCGCAGACCGCTGTCGTTGCGTCCCGCCGGCGGACGGAGATCTCCGCCAGGAAGTCGTCGCCGGCGGCGCCGTCCGGACACCGGGCCCTCTCCGGGGATTCCCGTCAGCCCGGCGCTTCCCGCACGTAGCGGCCGGGGGCGTCGTCCTGCGGCGGATGGCGCGCGCTGCCGAGCCCGGCGGAGGCGCTGCGCCGCTTCCCGGAGTGGCCGGCAAGCCACGTGAACCAGTGCGGCCACCAGCTGCCGTCCACGCTGCGCGCGCCGTCCAGCCAGGCGTCCGGAGCGGCGGGCACGCGCTCGTTCACCCAGTAGTTGCGCTTCGGCGGCTGCGGCGGGTTGATGACGCCGGCGATGTGGCCGGACGCGCCGAGCACGAACGTGACGTCCCCGCCCAAGAGCTGCGTCGTGCGGTACGCCGAGCGCCAGGGCACGATGTGGTCGTCACGCGTCGCGAGCACATACGCGGGCGCGCCGATGCGCGTGAGGTCGATGCGCTCGCCCGCCATCGTCAGCGCCCCGGGCTCGCGCAGCCGGTTGCGGATGTAGAGCTCGCGCAGGTAGTACGCGAACATCGGACCCGGCAGGTTCGCCGAGTCGCCGTTCCAGTGCAGCAGGTCGAACGGCGGCGGCGTGCGCCCCATCAGGTAGTTGTTGACGACGTAGTTCCAGACCAGGTCGTTCGCGCGGAGCGACGAGAACGCGGTGGCGAGCTCGCCGCCTTGGAGGCGCTGTCCGGCGAGGAGCGCCGGCTCGCGCGCGGCGAGGAACGCCTCGCTGACGTAGACGCCGATCTCTCCGGGGTCGGCGAAGTCGAGCATCGTCGTGAGGAACGTCGCGCTCGCCACCGACGCGTCGCCGCGCGCGGCGAGCGCCGCCAGCGCGCAGGCGAGCAATGTCCCGCCGACGCAGAAGCCGAGCGCGTTGATCGAGCTGCTGCCGGTGATGGCCTTGGCCGCGTCGAACGCCGCGAACACGCCGTCCTCGAGGTAGTCGTCCCAGTGCAGGTGCGCGAGGGCAGGGGGGACGTTGCGCCAGCTCGCGACGAACGTCGTGAAGCCCTCGGCGACCGCGTGACGCACGAACGAGTTCGACGGCTGCAGGTCCAGGATGTAGTACTTGTTGATGCACGGCGGGATGATCACCAGCGGGCGCGCGTGCACCGTCGGCGTCGTCGGCCGGTACTGGATCACCTCGACCAGCTCGTTGCGGAACACGACGCTGCCGGGTGTCACCGCGAGGTTCCTGCCCACCTCGAAGGCCGCATGCTCGCTCATCGAGATGCGGCCGCGGCGCAGGTCCGCGAGCAGGTTGCCCGCACCGCTGGCGAGGCTTTCGCCCTCGGTCTCGAGCGCCCGCGCGATCACGTCCGGGTTCGTCGCCGGGAAGTTGCTCGGGCTCATCGCGTCGACGTACTGCCGCGTCATGAACTGCAGCCGGCGCCGGTCCTCCGGCGGCAGCGTCGCGGCGGCGGCAAGCTCGGCGAGGTAGCCGGCGTGCAGCAGGTAGGACTGCAGCAGCAGCGAGTGGAACGGCTGCTCGCGCCAGGCGGCACTGCGGAAGCGACGGTCCTCGGCCGGCAGCGGCACGACCTCGGGGAGCTTCTCGCCCGGGCGGGCCTGCAGCGCCGCGTGCCAGAGCCGCGCGAGCTTGTCCTGGTAGTCGCGGGTGAGCTCTGCGGCGCGCTCGGGCGGTACGATGCCCGGAACGGCGGCAGCAGGGCGCGCGTCCGGCGGCGCCTGCGCGAGCTTGTCGATGCGGCTTCTGCCATGGCGGCGACAGTCGGTCGGTCGGAAGGAGCTGCGCGCATGGGGTTCGTCGGGGCGAGTGAAGCGCCGCGCGTGGGAATGCGATGGTATCGTGCGCGCGAAGGCCCTTCAACGCGCGCCATGCACATCGTCGTTCTCGCCTGGCTCTACGTGACGTTCACGATGGCGCTCACGATGCGCCCGGTCGTGGTCGGCGTGGCGTTCTTCCTCGCCGTGGGGCTCGCACCGGTCGCGATCCTCGCGGTGCTCGCGGCGCGCAGGCGCCGCGCCTCAATGGGCGTGGCTCGCGTGGACCACGGCGATGATCGCGACGCCGAGGCCGATCAGTAGCGCCTGCTTCGCCGTCTCGAGCGGCTCGGATCGGCGGTGCAGGCTCGGGATCAGGTCGGCGACGGCGACGTAGAGCAGGCTCGAGGCGGCGATCGCGAGCACCGTGGGCAGGATCTGCTGCATGCCCGCGAGCGCAAAGTGCCCGGCCAGCGCGCCGACGAGCGTCGCGAGGCCGGCCGAGACGTTGTAGGCGAACGCGCGCGTGCGGCGGTAGCCCGAGTGCAGCAGCACCGCGAAGTCGCCGACCTGCTGCGGCACCGCGTGGGCGACGATCGCCACGGTCGCCGCGACACCGAGCGAGACGTCGGCAAGGAACGCCGCGGCGATCACGACCCCGTCGCAGAAGTTGTGGACGGCGGTGCCGATCAAAATCATCAGGCCGCTCCGACCCTGGTCGTGCGCGTGGAGCGCGTGGTCGTGCTCCGACTCGTCGATGTCGTCGCGGTGCTCGCCGTGGCCGTGGCTGTGGCGCCACAGCACGAGCTTTTCCAGCAGGAAGAAGGCGAGGAGCCCGACGAGCACCGTCAGCATCACGCGCTCGGCGCTGCCTTCCTCCAGCGCGTGCGGCAGGAGCTCGAGGAACACCGCGCCGAGCAGCGCGCCGACCGCGAACGAGACCAGCCGCTGCACCCACGACGCGCGCAGCGCCAGCGTGAACGCCGCGGCGACCACCGCGAGCACGCCTCCCGCGAGCGCGGCGGCGATCGTGTAGGCGAGCGGGGTCATCGTGGGCGGCGTCGCGCGGCGGGCGTCGGCCGCAACATGAAACCGAGTTGCATTATAGCCTGCGCGGTGCGACCGCTACGGAGCCTGCCGCCACACGAACGCCCCGAGGCGGGCCGCGGTGCGATCGCGACGGAACGAGTGGAAGCGCGCGGCATCGGTGAACGTGCAGAGGCCGCCGCCGCCGACCCGTGCGACGCCGATGGCCGCCAGCCGCCGTCGGGCGAGCGCCGGCAGGTCGGCCAGCCATTCCCCGGGCTGCGCGGCACGAAGTGCGCCGCCGTGCCCCGATCGTGCACCACGAACGCGTCGCGCACATCGTCGCTCACCTCGAAGGCACGCGGCCCGATGCCGGGACCGATCCACGCGACGATCGCGTCCGCCGGCACGTCCATCGCGACGACGGTCGCCTCGAGGACGCCGGCGGCAAGCCCGCGCCAGCCCGCATGCGCGGCACCGACGACCGAGCCCTTCTCGTCGGCGAAGAGCACCGGCAGGCAGTCGGCGACCCGGATCGACAGCGGCACCCCGGGCAGGCGCGTCACCGCGGCATCCGCCACCGGCGGCGTGGCGCGCGACGCGTCGAGCGTGCGCTCGTCGATCACCACGACGTCCCGGCCGTGCACCTGCTCGAGCCACACCGGCGGGGACGGCAGGAACGTGCCCACGAAGCGTCGGCTGGCGAGGATCGCCGCGCGCGCGGCAGCGTCGGCACGCTCGAGATGCGATGGGCCCAGATCGACGCCCGCCGCGGTGGCGGAACCTGCCGTCTACCGGCGCGCCGCCGTTCCTGGTGGTGACGAACCCCTGTACCGGGGCCGCGACGTCCCAATCGGGAACGATCCAGTCGAGGCCCGATCGCGACAATCGCGCGGCGAGACTCACTGGACTACCCTCCGCGCTGACGCGCTTCGGGGCGGATTCGCCCTCGGGGCGGCCCTTCGGGCTCACTGGACTACCCTCCGCGCTGACGCGCTTCGGGACTGATTCGCCCTCGGGGCGGCCCTTCGGGCTCACGCGTCGCCTCCCTTCCGCACGGCGCCGGCCGCGTCGACGGCCGCGAGCAGATCCGCGAAGTCGGGCGGCAACGGCGAGGTCCACGCGACTGCCTTGCCGGTCGCCGGGTGCACGAGCGCGAGACGTTGCGCGTGCAGCGCCTGGCGCGGGAAGGCGGCGAGGAGCGGCGGAAGCTTCGCCGACCGCCCGCCGCCATACACGGGATCGCCGACCAGCGGATGGCCGATCGAGGCGAGGTGCACGCGGATCTGGTGCGTACGTCCGGTCTCGAGCCGGCAGGAGATCAGCGTGACGATGCCGTGCCGCTCCAGCACCTCGACGTGCGTGCGCGCGGGCTTGCCGCGCGCCACCACGGCCATGCGCGTGCGTGCCGTCGGGTGGCGGCCGATCGGCGCGTCGACCGTCGCGCCGCGGGCGAGGTCGCCACAGGCGAGTGCCAAGTACTGGCGCGACACGCTGCGCGACTGCAGCTGGCGCACGAGGTCGGTCTGCGCCGTCGCCGTCTTGGCGACGACCATGAGGCCGCTCGTGTCCTTGTCGAGCCGGTGCACGATGCCGGCGCGGGGCAGTGCCACGAGCGCCGGCGCGTGGTGGAGCAGGGCGTTCAGCAGCGTCCCGCGCGGGTTGCCGGCACCCGGATGCACGACGAGCCCCGCGGGCTTGTCCACGACCAGGATCGCCTCGTCCTCGTACACGACGTCGAGGGCGATCGCCTCGCCCGCATCGGCGAGCGCCCGGACTGCGGGCGCCTCCTGCACGACGAGCACCTGCCCGCCGGTCACCTTCGTGCGCGGCGTCGCGGCGGCGCCGGCGAGGCTCACCCGGCCGGCCTCGATCCACGCCTTGAGTCGCATCCGCGAGTGCTCAGGCAGGAGCCGCGCGAGCGCCTGGTCGAGCCGCATTCCCGCGCATGCGTCGGGGACGACGAACTCGCGCACGTCGCCCGGCGCGGGAACGCCCGCCGGTGCCGCTCGTCTATAATCGTTGTCCACCTGCAGAGGACGCCGTAACCGTATGGACGCTACGCGAATCGATGGCCCGCTCGAGGGCAGGGTGCGCCGCGCCGCCGGCGCGTGGGTCGCGCTCGTGTTCGGGGTGCTCTTCCTCGCCGGCTGCAACCTGCTGCCCGAGCAGAAGGACGAGACCGCCGGCTGGTCGGCCGAACGTATGTACGCGGCTGCGAACGAGGAAATGAAGTCGGGCAATTATACGCGCGCGGTCAAGCTGTTCGAGACGCTCGAGGCGCGCTTTCCGTACGGACGCTACGCCCAGCAGGCGATCCTCGAGGGGGCGTATTCCAGCTACCGCGCGGGCGAGACGCCCGCGGCCACCGCCGCCTGCGACCGCTTCATCCGCACCTACCCGAACCACCCGAACGTCGACTACGCCTACTACCTGAAGGGCCTCGTCCACTTCCGCGAGGACCAGGGCCTGCTCGGCTACGTCTACGAGACCGACCTCTCGGAGCGCGACCCGAAGGCGATGAAGGAGTCGTTCAACGCCTTCAAGGAGCTCGAGCAGAAATTCCCGGACGGCCGCTATTCCGAGGACGCGCGTGCGCGCATGCGGTACCTGTCGAACGCCCTCGGCATGTACGAGGTGCACGTGGCGCGCTACTACTTCAACCGCGGCGCGTACGTGGCGGCGGTCAACCGCGGACAGGCGGCGCTGGTCAACTATCCGCGCACGCCGTCGAACGAGGCCGCCCTCGACATCCTCGTGCGCGGCTACGAAAAGCTCGGCATGCAGAAGCTCGCCGACGACAGCCGGCGCATCCTGCAGGCCACGTTCCCCGAGAGCGCCTACCTGAGCCCGGCGCCGGCGAAGCCGTGGTGGAAGCTCTGGTAGTCAGGGATCAGTCGACAGGGATCAGGGATCAGCTTGGCGTCGCTTGCGCGGGTGCCACGCGAGTTTCCGATCCCTGATCCCGGATTCCTGATTCCTGATCCCTGAAGAACGCCACCGCCTCGTCCACCTCGCGCGTGCGGCGCATCGGCGGCAGGCTCCGCCACAGCACCTTGCCGTACGGCTTGTCGACCAGGCGCGGGTCGCAGATCATCAGCACGCCGCGATCGGTCTCGGCGCGGATCAGCCTGCCCGCCCCTTGCTTGAGACTGATCGCCGCCTGCGGCAGCTGGTAGTCGCGAAACGGGTTGCCGCCTTCGGCCTTGAGCCGTGCCAGACGTGCCGCCATCAGCGGGTCCTCGGGCGGTGCGAACGGCAGCTTGTCGATCACCACCAGCGAGAGCGCGGGGCCGGGCACGTCCACGCCTTCCCAGAAGCTCGCGCTGCCGAGCAGCACCGCGTTGCCGAGCCGCCGGAAGCGCTCGAGCAGCTCGGTCTTCGA
The DNA here is from genome assembly GCA_963705175.1 of uncultured beta proteobacterium. GTDB lineage: Bacteria > Pseudomonadota > Gammaproteobacteria > Burkholderiales > Casimicrobiaceae > VBCG01. The sequence goes on from CAVPJE010000021.1 coordinate 46,237, forward strand.
GCGCTCGCCCTGCACCAGCATCGGGAAGTCGAGCCCGCGTCTCGCGAACGCTTCCGTCAGGCGCTCGCGCGCGGCGGCGAGCGCACGCAAGCTGGTGAAGAGCAGGAACGCGCGGCCGCCCGCGGCCTCGATCACCGGCAATGCCGCGTCGACCACGGCGTCGGTGTGCGCGGGCTGGTTCGGCTCGGGCAGCCCGCGCGGCACGCAGAGGAGCGCCTGCGTGCCGTAGTCGAACGGGCTGTCCCAGCACCCGGCGGCGACGTCGCCGAGGCCGAGCGCGCTGGTGTAGTGCGAGAAGTCGCCGGCGACCGCGAGCGTGGCCGAGGTGAAGATCCACGCGCGTGCCGAGGCGTCGAGCTGCCGACGGAAGATCGGCGCCACCGACAGCGGCGATGCGTGCAGCTGGAAGCCCGATGGCGAGACGTCGATCCAGCGGATCCACTCGCCCGCCTCGGGATCGGGCGGGGCGTCGGCGGGACTCAGCCAGCGCGCGAGCCGGTGCGCAAGCTCGTCGGCGCGCGCGGCGAGGCTGCCGATCTCCTCGCCGCGCTCCGCGAACAGTCCCGAGCTCCGTGGCGAGCCGGTCGAGCGCCGCCGCAAGCTCGCCCGCGGCGTCGGTGAACGACGGCTTCGCCAGCACGACGTCGCGCGGGAACTTGCCGGGCAACTCGCCGGCCGCGAGCCGCAGCTTGCGAAGCGCGGGGACGATGCCCGCCGCGGCGTCGGGCAGCGTCGGAACGTCGCGGAGCTCCGTGCGTGCGAGCACCTCGGCGTCCCGCGCGAGGTCGGCGACCTGCCCCGCGCTGGTGGCCTCGCCGAAGAACAGCGTCGCGGTGTCCGGGAGCTGGTGGGCCTCGTCGAGGATCACCGCGTTGCACGAGGGCAGGAGCTCGGCCAGGCCCTCGTCGCGCAGCATCACGTCGGCGAAGAACAGGTGGTGGTTGACGATGACGACGTCCGCGGCCATGGCGTCGGCGCGGGCCTTCATCACGAAGCAGTCCCGGAAGTGCGCGCAGTTCGAGCCGAGGCAGTTCTCGCGCGTCGACGTGACCAGCGGCCAGATCGAGGCGTTCTCGGGGACGTCGGCGAGCAGGGCGCGGTCCCCCCGGTCGGAGGTGCGCGCGAAGGCGACGATCTTGCGGAGGTGCCGTGCGTCCTCGCGCGAGGGCACGCGGTCGTCGCGCGACGTGCGCTCGAGGTGGTAGTGGCAGACGTAGTTCGCGCGGCCCTTGAGCACCGCGATCGTCACCGGCACGCCGAGCGCATCGCGCACCATCGGCACGTCGCGCTCGAACAGCTGGTCCTGCAGCGTCTTGGTGCCGGTCGACACGATCACCTTGCCGCCGTCCATCAGCGCCGGCACCAGGTAGGCGAACGTCTTGCCGGTGCCCGTGCCGGCCTCGGCGACGAGGCGCCCGCGCGTGGCGATCGCGTCCGCGACCGCGCGGGCCATCTCGATCTGCTGGCTGCGCACCCGGAAACCGGGCACCGCGCGGGCGAGCGCGCCACGCTCGCCGAAGATCGCATCGAGCGCCGTGTTTTCCGCTTGCGACGACTCCGGCAGGAGCGTGGGCGGGGACGGAGGTCAGCGTGCGAGCCTTCTCGGGCGCGCTCGTGGCGACGCTGCGGCCCGAGGGACTCGCCCGGTTGCCGGCGTCGGCGAGGAACTGGCGGATCGAGGCGACGCGCTCGTCGATCGAGGCGTAGATGGCGGAGGTGCGCGACTTGTAGTCGTCGTCGCTCTCGCCGGGGCGCCACTTGAGCGCCGCGAGCGCGGCGTTCCAGAACTCGTGCAGCCCGCGCATGCCGTCGACCGCCTGCTTCGACGGCGTGACCTCGCGCAGCGCGGCCTGGTACGGGCGCGTGATGTTCTGCTTCTGCTTGTCGATGCAGTACTCGCTCTTCGCGCCGTTCGTGCCCTGCTCGGCGGCCGCGTAGCCGTGCTCGATGATCTCGATGCTCTTCACCTGCCGGCACATCGTGTAGAGGTGCCGCACGGCATCGAGGTAGCAGTCGAGCGCCTTGCCGGCCGCATCGACGTTGGGGCAGACGTAGTTGTGCTGCGGGCCGGGGTTGCCGCCGATCATGCGGGACTGCGGCAGGTAGCTCTGCGATGCGGCGGGCCCGGCCAACGTGGCGGCCATGGCGGCGACAACAAGAACGCGGGTGGGCGAAATCGGCACGGTGTCCTCGGCACATCGGCGCATGGGGCGCGCCGCGGTGCGAATGGTACGCCGGCAGGGTGGCCGCGTGAAGGCGGCCGGATGGACGAGCCGCGGCCCCCGGCGGGCGGCTCCGGCGAGGCCGGGCCGGCGTTCAGATCGTGACGCCGCCCGAGACCTCGATCACCGCGCCGTTGATGTAGGAGGCCTCGTCCGAGGCGAGCCACGCGTACGTGTTCGCGATGTCCTCGGGCTTGCCGAGGCGCCCCAACGGCACCTTGTCCTCCATCATCTTGATGACCTTCTCGGGCATCGACTTCAGGATCGGCGTCTCGATGAAGCCGGGACACACCGCGTTGGCGCGCACGCCCTTGCGGCCGAGCTCGCGCGCCCAGGTCTTGACCATGCCGATCACGCCGAACTTGGTGGCCGCGTAGTTGGTCTGGCCGAAGTTGCCGTAGAGGCCGACGATCGACGAGGCGTTGAGGATGCAGCCCGTGCCCTGCGCGAGCATGATGTCGACGACCGCCTTGGTGCAGTGGTAGACGCCCTTCAGGTTGACGTCGATGACCCGGTCGAACTGCTCGTCGGTCATCTTCTTCAGCTGCGCGTCCTGCACGATGCCCGCGTTGTTCACCAGCGTGTCGACGCGGCCCCAGGCCTGCATCACGCCTTCGACCATCGCCGCGACGCTGGCCTTGTCGGTGACGTCCAGGTGAACGGCCATCGCGCTGCCGCCGGCATCGGCGATCGACTTCACGACCTTCTCGCAGGCGGCGAGGTTGATGTCGCAGACGGCGACCTTGGCGCCTTCGTGCGCGAACTTGATCGCCGTGGCTTCGCCGATGCCCGATCCCGCCCCGGTGATGATCGCGACCTTGCCTTCGAGACGCATCCCTATCCCCCGCCTTGAGCGCTGCACTCGCCGTCCCGCCACGGCGGCGGGAGGTAAACCCTGCAAATCTAACGGCTTCTTGTGCGATGCACAAGTGCGCCGCCGGCCCGAGTGGTCAACGCTTGGGTCAGACTCGACTTTCGACAGTGGGCGTCCTTGGAAAGTCGGCTTCCCCGGTCTGACCCTGCTTCCTAGGCCGGCTCCCAGTGCGCAAGCACGAGTTGCAGCGCCTCCGTGCCGCTCCAGGTGTCGATCTCCGGCCGAAACACGGCGCGAAGGCGCCTCGGCAACGCATCGGTGTGCCGGAAAGCGATCGCATTGAAGCACTCGCCACCGCGCGCGAGCGTTACGCGCGTGTGGGCGCCGCCGACGACGCGGCTGTCCACCACGTCGAACCGGTCGTCGAACGCGGGCGCGGGAAATCCCTGTCCCCACGCCGTCGCGGCGACGCGCCGCGCGAGGTCGAGCGAGAGCTCGCCTTCGCCCAGCGTGCCGTCGGTCTCGACGACCCGCTCGAGGTCCGCCGGCGAGAGCCACTCGGTGGCGACCTTCTCGAAGGCTGCGGCAAACCGCGCCAACTCGGCCTCGGCGATCGTGAGCCCGGCGGCGAACGCATGGCCGCCGAAGCGCCTGATCAGCCCGTGCTCGCGTTTCGACACGAGGTCGAGCGCATCGCGCAGGTGGAAACCCGCAATCGAGCGCCCCGAGCCGCGCAACTCGCCCGCGCTGCCCGGCGCGAACACGATCGCCGGGCGATGGAAGCGGTCCTTGAGGCGCGACGCGACGATGCCGACCACACCCTGGTGCCACGTCGGCCGGTAGAGGCAGAGCGTCGAGCCGCCGGCGTTCGCGGCGTCGGCGGTGGCGCCGTCGAGATCGGCGAGCGCTTCCTCCTGCATCGAGAACTCGACCTCGCGACGTTCGCGATTGAGCCGATCGAGCTCGGACGCGATCGCGCGCGCCTCGAGCGGATCGTCGGTGACGAGGCAGCGGATGCCCACCGTCATGTCGGCGAGACGACCGGCCGCGTTGAGCCGCGGCCCGGCGACGAAACCCAGATCGCTCGCCGTCGCGCGCGCGGGGTCGCGGCCGGCGACGCGGAACAGCGCGTCGATGCCCGGATGCGCGCGGCCCGCGCGAATGCGCCGCAGCCCCTGCTCGACCAGGATGCGGTTCGCGTGGTCGAGCCGCACCACGTCGGCCACCGTGCCCAGCGCCACGAGGTCGAGCAAGGTCGCGAGATTCGGCCCGTCGCCCTTGAGCGCGCCCTGCTCGCGCAGCCGTGCCCGCGTCGCGGCCAGCACGTAGAACATCACGCCGACGCCCGCGAGGTGCTTCGACGGGAACGTGCAGCCGGGCTGGTTCGGATTGACGATGATCGCCGGCGAGGGCAGCGCGTCCCCGGGCAGGTGGTGGTCGGTGACGAGCACGTCGATGCCCGCGGCGGCGGCCGCGGCGACGCCCTCGATGCTCGCGATGCCGTTGTCCACGGTGACGAGCAGCCCCGGCTGCATGGTCGTCGCGAGCACGACGATCTCGGGCGTGAGGCCGTAGCCGTACTCGAAGCGGTTCGGCACGAGGAAATCGACGTTCGCACCCATCGCGCGCAAGCCCCGCACGCCGACCGCGCAGGCGGTCGCGCCGTCCGCGTCGTAATCCGCGACGATCAGGATGCGCTCGCGCGTGGCGATCGCCCGGTGCAGGCGCGACGCGGCGGCGTCGACGCCGCGCAGCGCGGACCAGGGCGGCAGTGCGGCGAGTCCGTAGTCGAGCTCGGCGGAAGAGCGCACGCCGCGCGCCGCGAAGATCCGCGCCAGCACCGGGTCGACGCCGCCCGCGGCCAGCGCCTCGAACTCCGGTGGCACGACGCGCCGGACGATCGCCGATGGCGTCGTCATTCGCGGATCGCTCCGGTGGCGCGAAGCGCGCCGTGCGCGGCGCGATCCGCCGCCACAGCGACGGCCTGCCCATCGACCACGTCGCGCCCACGCCGCGGCCGTCGGCGACCAGCTCGAGGCGCTCGAGCTGCCCGCGGTCGAGCGCATGCAACGCCGCCGCGATGGGCGCGGACGCCGCGGAAGCGTCGCTGCCCTCGATGGCCCGCGGCAGCACGATCACCAGGCGCGAAGCATCGCCGGCCGCAGCGATCGCGGCAGCGACGCTCGTGCAGGGAAGGGCGCCGGATCCCGCCAGCCGCGCGATGCCGCGCGCGACGTCGCTGTCGCGACCGGCTGCCGCGCAGATGCGCGGCAGCCCGCCATCGCCGCCGGACAAGCCACCGCTCGCGGCCGGTCCCTTCAGCATGCCGCCGCCCGAGAACCACAGGCCGTGCACCGGATGCGCGCGCGACCCCAGCGCGTGCTCGTGCAGCAGCATCTGCGCCTCGGTGAGCCAGCGCCGCCAGCGTCCCGCGTCGGCACCGGTGGGCAGGCACGGCCGCAGCGCCCGTCCGACGGCCGCGTCCAGGGGTGTTGCCGCGATTTCCTGCGCCGCGTGGCAGGCCGCGAACCACGCGTCGCCGCGCGGAGCGAGGAACGACAGACCCTCCGCGGCGAAGTGCGCATCGAGCATCGTCACCAGTGTCGCGACCTCGCGTGCGTCGAGGTCGTCCACGCGCGCGGCAATGCGCACGTCGTCGTGCGTCACGCGCATCGTCACCGGGTCGGCACGGATCACGAAGCGTCCCGCCGGGTCCATGCCGGCCCCCAGCGCCGCGAGCGGGGCGGCGGGCACGACCATGTCGAGGGCGCCGAGCAGCGCCTGATCGAGGTCGTCGACGACGATCGGCTCGGCCGCGGCGGCGATGCGCGAGAGCGTCGCGTCGCGGGCGAGCGCCTCCGGCGCGAGCGCGAGCAGGCCGGGGGCGACGAGGACGAGCTCCATGGGGAAGAAGTGCGATGCGGGGACCTGCAGCGCGATTATCCACGTATCCCCGGCGGCGGCGGACTCCCGCGCCTCGCGTGCGATAATCGCCAGCTGTCGCGTGTCTGTCCTCGCGCGATCCAGCCTGTTCTCGCGCGACTCCACGATCCCGCCCCGTGTCCCCGTACGAACTGGCCGTCGGCCTGCGCTACACGCGCTCGCGCAAGGGCTCCGGACGCAACACCTTCATCTCGTTCATCTCGCTCATCTCGATGGCCGGGATCGCGCTCGGCGTGGCGGCGCTGATCGTCGTGCTGTCGGTGATGAACGGATTCCAGCAGGAGCTGCGCAACCGGATCCTGTCGGTGGCCTCGCACATCGAGATCCGCGGCGTGCCCGAGCTCGCCGACTGGTCCGCGATCGCGAAGGTCGCGCGCGGCAACGCGCGCGTCACCGCCGCGGCGCCCTACGTGCTGGGGCAAGGGATGCTCTCGGTGGGCGACGCGAACCGCGGCGTGATCGTGCGCGGCGTCGATCCCGCGCTCGAGGACACCGTGGCCGACATCGGCCGCAGCATGCGCTTCGGCAAGCTCGCCGACCTCGTGCCCGGAGAGTTCGGCATCGTGCTCGGCGCCGAGCTGGCGCGCGCACTGGGCCTGCGCGTCGGCGACAGCGCCGTGCTGATCACGCCGCAGGGTACGGTCACGCCCGCGGGCACGCTGCCGCGCGTGCGCAATTTCAGGGTGGTCGGCATCTTCGAGGTGGGGATGTACGAGTACGACAGCGGGCTCGCGCTGATCCACCTCGACGACGCCCGCCGCCTCTACCGCATGGAAGGCGTCTCCGGCGTGCGCCTGAAGCTCGACGAGCTCTTCGCCGCGCCGACCGTCGCGCGCGAGCTGCTGCGCGCGGTGCCCGTCACGGCCGAGATCCGCGACTGGACGCAGAGCCACGCCAACTTCTTCCGCGCGGTGGCGATCGAGAAGCGGATGATGTTCATCATCCTGACGCTGATCGTCGCGGTCGCGGCGTTCAACATCGTCTCCGCCCAGGTGATGGTGGTGACCGACAAGCAGGCCGACATCGCGATCCTGCGCACGATGGGTGCGAGCCCGGCCTCGGTGCTGACGATCTTCGTGATCCAGGGTGCGCTGATCGGCATCATCGGCACGCTGCTCGGCGTCGTCGCCGGCGTCGTGCTGGCGAACAACATCGACGTCGTCGTGCCGGCGATCGAGCGCCTGTTCAACGTGCAGTTCCTCGACAAGTCGGTCTACTACATCAGCGACCTGCCTTCGGATCTGCAGTGGGCCGACGTGACGACCGTCGCGGGCATCGCGCTGGTGCTGGCACTCGTGGCGACGCTCTACCCGGCGTGGAAGGCCGCGCGGGTCAATCCGGCGGCGGCGCTGCGCTATGAGTGACGCCACGCCCGTGCTCGCCTGCCGGGGCCTGCAGAAGACCTACACCGGCGGTCCCCAGGACGTGCCCGTGCTGCTCGGCGTCGACCTCGACGTCGCGCCAGGCGAACGCATCGCGATCGTCGGCGCGTCGGGCTCGGGCAAGAGCACGCTGCTGCACCTGATCGGCGGCCTCGACGCACCCACGGCCGGCGAGGTGCGCGTCGAAGGCCGGCCGTTCGCCGAGCTCTCCGAGGCCGAGCGCGGCCGCGTGCGCAACCGCGCGCTCGGCTTCATCTACCAGTTCCACCACCTGCTGCCCGAATTCACCGCGCTCGAGAACGTCGCGATGCCGCTCTCGATCCGCCGCGAGACCACGGCCGCAGCGCATCGCCGCGCGACCGCGATGCTCGAGCGCGTGGGCCTCGGCAAGCGCGTCGCGCACCTTCCGGGCGAGCTGTCCGGCGGCGAGCGCCAGCGCGTGGCGCTGGCCCGCGCCCTCGTCACCGAGCCTCGTTGCGTGCTCGCCGACGAGCCCACCGGCAACCTCGACCGCCGCACCGCCGCGCAGGTGTTCGACCTGATGCTCGAGCTGAATGCCGACGTCGGCACGGCGCTGGTGATCGTGACGCACGATCCCGAGCTCGCGGCGCGCACCGACCGCACGCTGCAACTGGTCGACGGCAGGCTCTCGTAGTTCGCCAGCGATCGGGCGTTCCTCCCGACCGGGGCCGGCGCGGGACGTCATCGCGCGAGGTGTTGTCCAATAATCGACAAGTTGCCGTCGCGTTTGTCCGACGCCGGCCTCGGACAATCACTCGAGGGTCGTGTTCAGGGCACCAAAGTGCTCGCAAATTGGCTTGCGCGGCGCGCCGACATCTGGTGACATTCTGCCGACACCCGACGACAAGGAAGACGCTCCCGTGCCTGTGGCGAGCGCCCGCGAGAACGATCCCGATGCCACCGACGAGACGCCCGGCGACCCTGCCGCCGGTGCCTCGCTGTGCGTGCTCGTGCTCGGTGCCGACGCGGCCGAGCGGGCGCGCCTTGCCGTGGAGATCGGCGCGATGCGGGGCCTGTCGTGCTGCGCATGCGAGGGCAGTCGGGGGGGGCGTGCGGTCCTGCCCCCGACGTCGTGCTGCTCGTGCTCGACCCGAACGAGCCGGGCGCCGACGGCACGTTGCGCGCGGCCATCGATGCCTGGAAGCCCGCGCCGATCCTCGTGTGGTCCGACAGCGACGATCAGCAGACGCCGCTCGCGCTCGTGCGCAAGGGCGCCCGGGGCGTCGTGCGGAAGCACCGCGAGGCCGACCACCTCGGCACCGCGATCCGCAAGGTGAGCGCCGGCGAGATCTGGCTCTCGCGCGGTTGCCTGTCGCGACTCATCGACGACATGGCGACGGCGGCGGACGTGCATCCCCACCCGCCGCACCGCAGCGGAATGTTCTCGACGCTCACGGAACGCGAGCGCGAGGTGGTCGCGCTGATCGCCGAGGGACTGCACAACCGCGCCATCGCCCAGAAGCTCGGCATCACCGAGAACACCGTGCGCCACCACCTGACGGCGGTATACGGCAAGCTCGGCGTGGCCGATCGCCTGGAGCTTGCGGTCCATGCGCTGCGGCAGCGCATCGGCGGGCGCAGCCGGAAGCCGTAGCGAACCGGCGCGGCCTCCGCGACCGGGGTGGCGATTTCCGCGTCACGTCGTCGGCCGCTTTGCGTCGACTCGCCTGGTCGCATCCCCGCTGCGCGGGGCCCCTGCTTCCCGGCTCGCGCCGCTAATACTCGACGGGGACGGGATCGAGCGACCGCCAGAGGTACCAGGTGGCGACGCTGCGCCACGGCCGCCACGTCTCGCCGCGGCGGCGGATCGTCGACAGCGCCACCCGGCGGCCGCGGTGGTAGTGCAGCGCGACCGCCCGCTGCAGCCCGATGTCGTCCTGCGGCAGCACGTCCGGCCGCAGCTCGTGGAAGATGAGGAACATCTCGGCGGTCCAGCGCCCGATGCCCTTCACCTCGCAGAGCGCGGCGATCAGTGCCTCGTCGGGCAGGTCGCGCCAGCCGCGCGGATCGAGCCGGCCCGCGACGAAGTGCCGCGCGAGGTCGTGGACGTAGAGCGCCTTGCGCCCGGACAGCCCGCAGGCGCGCAGCGCCGCGGGGTCGAACGCGGCCACGTCCGCGGGCGCGAGCGCGGGGAACGGGGCCAGCGCTTCGTTCGGTGCGACCGCGGCTGACGAACCGCCGCCACACCGCCTCGGCCGCTTGCACCGAGATCTGCTGGCCGCAGATCGCCCGTGCCAGTGCGGTGAAGGCGTCGCTGCGCCGCGCGAGGTGGATGCCCGGGTAGGCGCCCACGAGGCGCTGCATCACCGGGTCGACGCGCGCCAGCGAGCGCGTCGCCTCGTCCCAGTACCGGGGCTTGTCCAGCGGAGTTCGCACGGGGCCGGTTCGACCGCGCTTGTCGCGGTCAGTGCGCCGCGGCGGCACGCAGCCGCGCGCGCTTCCGCCACGCATGCACGACGTGCCACCGCCAGCCCAGGCGCACGACGATCCAGCCGACGAGCGCGAGCGTCATGGCGAGCAGCACGACGCCCAGAAGCAGCGGCTTGCCGAGCTGACCCATCCACAGCGCGAGGTCGCCGATGAACGACGAGGACCAGTTGAAGGACGGGGGCGCGATGTCCTTCAGGGAGTTGCTGCCGGGGAAGAACAGGCTGCCGTACTCGTAGGCGACGAGATAGAGCGGCACGATGGTCAGCGGGTTGGTGTAGAGCGTCGTGATGGCCGCCAGCGGGAAGTTGGCGCGGAACAGGATCGACAGCCCCACGGAGCCGAGGACCTGCAGCGGACCGGGGATCAGCCCGGAGAACAGGCCGATCGCCACCGCGCGCGCCGTGGAACGCCGGTTCAGGTGCCACAGGTCGGGCTCGGCGAGCCGCGGCGCGTGGCGCTTGATCCACGGATTGTTCGTGACGTCGTCGACGAACGGCTCGAGGCGGCGCGTGAGCCGCTTGAACAGGTGGCGTGCCATGGCTTTCGTTGCCGTTTATGGTACATTGCGCGGCTTTGTTTTTTCGGGGTGTTTGCGACAGATGGGGTGCTTTGGTGCCGGACGGGCCGGCAATCCGGCGACGGCCGGCGCCCGGGCTCTCGGGTGGCTCCCGCGCATCGCGCGCGCCGCGGCCATCCTGTTGATTTCCGGCAGCCTCGCGGCGGCCGCGCAGGCCGCCGATCCGGCCAAGGTGCTGCGCATCGCCTTCCCGGCCGCCGAGACCGGCTTCGACCCGGTCCGCGTCTCGGACGCCTATTCGAACACCGTCAACGAGGCGATCTTCGAGCGCTTGCTGGGCTACGACTTCCTCGCCCGACCGGCGAAGCTCGTGCCGGAGGTCGCCGAGTCGATGCCCGAGGTCACCGACAACGGCAGGACCTACACGTTCCGGATCCGCAAGGGCGTCTACTTCACGCCCGATCCGGCGTTCGGCGGCAAGCCGCGCGAGCTCACCGCCGACGACTTCGTCTACACGTTCAAGCGCTTCGTCGACCCGAAGAACCGCTCGCCCTGGGCGTTCATGCTCGAGGGCCGCATCGAGGGGCTGGACGAGCTGATCGAGGCCGCGAAGCGCCACGGCCGGTTCGACTACGACGCGCGCGTCTCCGGCCTGCAGGCGCTCGATCGCCACACGATCCGCTTCCGCTTGAAGCAGCCGAACCACGTGTTCCTCTACACGCTCGCCCACTCGCCGTTCGGCGCGATGGCGCGCGAGGTCGTGGAGAAGTACGGCGACGACCTGCAGGCGCATCCGGTCGGCACGGGCCCGTACGTGCTGAAGGAGTGGAAGCGCGCCTCGAGGATCGTGCTCGAGGCCAACCCCGACTACCGCGGCTTCACCTGGGACTTCGCGCCCTCGGACGCCGAGCAGGACGCGGCGATCGTCGCGGTGATGCGCGGCAAGACGATGCCGCAGATCGGCCGCGTCGAGATCAGCATCATCGAGGAGGAGCAGTCGCGCTGGCTCGCCTTCAACAACCGCGAGCTCGACTACGTCAACGTGCCCGCGACGTTCCGTCCCGAGGTCTTCGACGCCGAAGGCAGGCTGAAGCCGGAGTGGCAGGCGAAGGACGTGCGCACGTTCAACCAGATCGAGCCCGACCTCACCTACACGTTCTTCAACTTCCGCGACCCGCTGGTCGGCGGCTTCTCGAAGGAGAAGATCGCGCTGCGCCGCGCGATCATCATGGGCTACAACCTCGAGGAGGAGATCCGCATCATCCGCAAGAACCAGGCGGTGCGGGCGATCATGCCGATCCCCTACGGCGTCGTCGGCCACGACCCGAACTGGAAGCCGCTCAACAACCACGACCCGGAGCTCGCCAACCGGCTGCTCGACCGCTTCGGCTACCGAAAGGGCGCGGACGGCTACCGCACGCTCCCCGACGGCAAGCCGCTCGTGCTCCGGTACGCGACCGGCACCGCCGCGATCGACCGGCAGTTCAACGAGCTGTGGAAGAAGTCGATGGACGGCATCGGCATCCGCATCGAGTTCCTGCCGGGCAAGTTCCCCGACAACCTGAAGGCCGCGAAGGCCTGCCAGCTGATGATGTGGGGCGCCGCGTGGCTCGCCGACTATCCGGACGGCGAGAACTTCATGCAGCTGCTCTACGGCCCGAATACCGGCCAGAGCAACAACGGCTGCTACGAGTCGAAGGCGTTCGACGCGTTCTACGAGAAGATGCTGGCGCTTCCGGGCGGGCCGGAGCGCAACCGCCTGTTCCTCGAGATGACGCGGCAGGTGGAGGTCGACGGCGCGTGGGTGTACGGCGTCTCGCGCGAGCGCAACCAGATCCTCTGGCCGTGGGTGCTGGGCTACAAGAAGCACCCGATCATGAACGCCGACTTCATCTATCTCGACCTCGCGCCACGCAAGTAGGGCCGATGAACGCGAGCCACGCACACGCCGTCCGCGCGCCGCGCCTCGCGCGCGCCGCCACCGTCGCGATGCTCGCGATGGCCGTGGCCGCAGTGGCGCTCGCGCCCCATCCGGCCCGCGCGGCGGATCCGGGCAAGGTGATCCGCGACGTCTTCCCGGTCGCCGAGACCGGCTTCGACCCCGCGGGCGTGCACGATCTCTACTCGGGCACGATCGTCCAGGCGATCCACGAGACGCTCTTCACCTACGACTACCTGGCGCGCCCGTCGAAGGTGGTGCCGCTGACCGCCGAGGCGCTGCCGGAGGTCACCGACGGCGGGAGGACGTGGACGATTCGCGTGAGGAAGGGCATCTACTTCGCGCCCGACCCGGCGTTCAAGGGCGGCAAGCGCGAGCTGACCGCCGCCGACTACGTCTATTCGCTGAAGCGCCTCATCGACCCGAAGATCCGCTCGCCGTGGGCGTTCCTGGTCGAGGGCAAGTTCGTCGGCCTGGACGAGCTTGCCGAGGAGGCGAAGAAGACCGGCAAGTTCGACTACGACCGCAGGATCGCCGGCCTGGAGGCGCTCGACCGGTACACGCTGCGCTTCCGGCTCAAGGCCACCGACTACAACCTGCCCTACGTGCTCGCCCACGAGCCTTCGTCGGCCGTGGCGCGGGAGGTGATCGAGGCCTACGCCGGCGTCGACGGCCGCGCGATGGGCAACCCGGTCGGCACGGGTCCCTACCGGCTCGAGCAGTGGGTGCGCTCGTCGAAGATCGTGCTCGTCGCCAATCCCGAGTACCGCGGCTTCACTTGGAACTACGCGTCGTCCGACCCTGCCGACCAGAAGCTCGTCGCCGAGATGAAGGGCAGGAGGATGCCGCAGGTCGGCCGCGTCGAGATCTCGATCATCGAGGAGGACCAGTCGCGGCTCCTCGCCTTCCAGAACGGCGAGCTCGACCTGATGAACCTCGAAGGTCCGCTCGCGCCGAACGTGCTCGACGGCGACCGGCTGAAGCCCGCCTTCGCGCAGAAGGGCGTGCGGCTGTCGCGCATCATCGACCCCGAGATCTCGTACCTGTACTGGAACATGCAGGATCCCGTCGTCGGCGGGATCGCGAAGGAGAAGATCGCGCTGCGCCGCGCGATGGCGATGGCCTACCCGGTCGACGAGGACATCAAGGTGCTGCGCAACGGCCAGGCCGTGGCGGCGCACTACCCGATCCCCCCCGGGGTCGTCGGCCACGACCCGAAGTGGCAGAGCTCGATCAGGTACGACCCCGCCGGCGCGAACGCGCTGCTCGACAAGTTCGGCTACCGGAAGGGCGCCGACGGCTACCGCACGCTGCCCGACGGCAAGCCGCTCGTCGTGCGCTACGGCTCGCGGCCGGACACCGCCGCGCGCCAGCAGGACGAGCTCGTCAGGAAGTCGATGGACGCGATCGGCGTGCGCTACGAGATCTTCAAGGAGAAGTTCCCGGAGCTCCTGAAGCTCGAGAAGCAGTGCAAGCTCATGAGCCGCACCGCCTCGTGGATCGCCGACTATCCGGACGGCGACAACTTCATGCAGCTGCTCTACGGGCCGAACGCGTTCCAGAGCAACAACGCCTGCGCGAAGATCCCCGAGTACGACAAGCTCTACGAGCAGTCGGTGCGGACGCCGCCGGGTCCGGCGCGCGACAGGCTGTACCAGGAGATGACGCGGATCATCGAGGCCTACGCGCCGTGGCGGCTCGCGATCAGCCGCTACCGCAACCAGCTCGTGCAGCCGCGCGTGATGGGGTACCGAAAGCACCCCATCCTGCACGCGCACTGGCACTATGTCGACGTGGCGCCGGCCGCGGGGGGCAAGTGAGCCCCCGCGCGGCTCGTCGCCGAGGGTTAGCAGGAGGAGGGTGGTACCGCAGTACGGCAGCCAGAGGAGAGGCAGTCTGAAGAACAGGGGGCCGCCCGGCGAACCCGGGACGGCCCCCGTTGCCGCGCAAGCGGGCGGCCGCTCCGGGCGGCGCCGGGATCCGCACCGAAACGCAGCACCTGACCGACCGCGGAGATCCCGCGCGAGGCCGCGGAGTTCCACGATGAGCGCGTACATCATCCGACGCCTGTGGCAGATGGTCCCGACGATGCTCGGGGTGATCCTGCTCGTGTTCCTGCTGTTCAACTGGGTCGGCGGCGACCCCGCGTACGTGCTCGCCGGCAAGATCAGCAACCAGGAGCAGATCGACAACATCCGGCGGCAGCTGGGCGTCGACCAGCCCTACTGGGTGCAGCTGTGGATCTTCATCAAGCAGGTGCTCACCGCCGACTTCGGCGCGTCCTGGAGCACCAACGAGAAGGTGTCGCACATCCTCGCCACGCGCCTCGGGCCGTCGCTGACGGTGCTCGTGCCGCTGCTCGTGATCGAGACGGTCGTCGCGATCGGCCTCGCGCTGGCGGTCGCCTACGTGCGCGGCTCGCTCACCGACCGCGCGGTGATGATCGTCTGCACGGTCGGGCTGTCGATCTCGATCCTCGTCTACATCATCGTCTTCCAGTACTTCTTCGCCTACAAGCTCGGCTGGTTCCCGGTGCAGGGCTGGGGCGACAGCTTCGCGGAGAACCTGTTCCGCTATTCCTTGCTGCCGATCCTGATCGGCCTCGTGGTGAGCATCGCGCCCAACCTGCGCCTCTACCGCACGTTCGTCCTCGACGAGATCAACCAGGACTACGTGCGCACGGCGCGCGCCAAGGGGCTCTCCGAGAACCGCATCATGTGGGTGCACGTGCTGCGCAACGCGTCGATCCCGATCATCACCAACCTGATGGCCGGGCTGCCGGGGCTGCTGCTCGGCTCGTTCCTGATCGAGCGCTTCTTCTCGATCCCCGGCATCGGCCGCGAGGTGATCCTCGCCGTCGAGCGCTCGGACTTCCCGGTGATCAAGGCGATCACCGTGTACGTCGCGTTCGCGACGATCCTCTCCAACCTGCTCGCGGACCTGATGTACAAGGCAGTCGATCCGCGGGTCCAGCTGAAGTAGGGAGGCCGCCATGTCGACGACGTCCGCCGTCCTCTCCCGCGGTCGCAACGCACCCCCGGCGCCGCGCGACGTCCCGCAGCACGTCTCGCCGGGCCTGTGGACGCTCGCCTGGCGCCGGCTCAAGGCCGACCGCGTGGGCATGGTCTCGCTCGCCATCGTCGGGGCGTTCCTCGTGATGATGGTGCTGTCGGCCACCGGCCTCGTCGCGAAGGACTGGTCGCGCGAGGTCGGCGTCAACTACGCGCCGCCGACGTTCGTCGGGCCGGACGAGAGCTCGGCGCCGGGCGGCAACGCCGGCCCGTCCATCGCGCCGAGCGGGCCGACCGCGGCCAGCGACTTCCGTTCGACCGTCGTCGACCCGATCGGCGACGTGATCGCCGAGTTGAAGGGTGAAAAGCCCGCGGCAGGGGGCGAGGCCGCGCCGTCGTCGACGGTCGACCCGCTCGCCGACGTGATGAAGGACATCCAGTCGGGCAAGGGTGCGCCGGCAGTCACCGCGGCGCCGGCGGAAGTCCGCGCCGCGACGCTGCCCTTCGGCGGCGACAAGTGGGGCCGCGACGTCATCGCCAAGACGATCAAGGGTTCGGAGACCTCGATCTTCGTCGGGCTCGCCGCGGCGGCGGTGGCGACGCTGATCGGCACGCTGCTGGGCGCGCTCGCCGGCTACTACGGCGGCAAGACCGACGACCTCCTCAACTGGTTCTACAGCGTGTTCAGCTCGATTCCCTACCTGCTGCTGATCCTCGCGGTCGCCGCGGTGCTGCAGCAGAAGGGGACGATGACGATCGTGCTGATCCTCGGGCTCACCGGCTGGACCGGCGTGTTCCGCCTGATCCGCGCCGAGTACCTGAAGCACAAGGGACGGGAGTACGTGCAGGCGGCGGACGCCATCGGCGCGTCCAACTCGCGCAGGATGTTCGTGCACATCTTCCCCAACGTCTCGCACGTGGTGCTGGTGCAGCTGTCGATCCTCGCGGTCGGCTTCATCAAGGCCGAGGTGATCCTGTCGTTCCTGGGCTTCGGCGTGCCGGTGGACGTCGTCTCCTGGGGGTCGATGCTGAACGAGGCGCAGAACGAGCTGATCCTCGGCAAGTGGTGGCAGCTCGTCGCCGCGACCGCCGCGATGGCGCTGCTCGTCACCGCGTTCAGCCTGTTCACCGACGCGCTGCGCGACGCGCTCGACCCGAAGCTCAAGGGATTGGCGGGGCACTAGGATGACGACCCCCACGCTCACTGCGTTCGCTGCCCCCAGAGGACTGGCATGACTGCGCACGCCATCGTGCACGGCACGGCCGTGACGGACCCGCTGGTCAGCGTCCGCAACCTCCGCGTCTCGTTCCGCCTCGACCGCCACAACACGTTCGACGCGGTGCGCGGCATCTCCTTCGACATCCCGCGGAACGCCACCGTCGCGCTGGTCGGGGAGTCGGGCTCGGGCAAGAGCGTCACCTCGCTCGCGATCCTGGGGCTGCTGCCGCCGGAGAACTCGATCACCCACAAGGGCAGCGAGATCCGCTTCGGCGGGCGCAACCTCGCGGCGCTGCCGACGCGGGAGCTGCGCGACATCCGCGGCGCCGAGATCTCGATGATCTTCCAGGAGCCGATGACCTCGCTGAACCCGGTGTTCACCGTCGGCTACCAGCTCGAGGAGGTCCTGAAGCTGCACCGCGGTCTCGCCGGGAGCGCGGCGCGCAAGCGCGCGGTCGAGCTGCTGGACGAGGTGGGCATCCCCGACCCGATGCACAAGATCGACGCCTATCCGTCGCAGATGTCCGGCGGCCAGCAGCAGCGGGTGATGATCGCGATGGCGATCGCCTGCGAGCCGAAGCTGCTCATCGCCGACGAGCCGACGACCGCGCTCGACGTGACGATCCAGAAGCAGATCCTCGACCTCGTCCGCGCAGCTGCAGCAGCGGCGCCAGATGTCGGTGCTGTTCATCACGCACGACCTCGCGGTGGTCGGCGAGATCGCCGACCACGTCGTCGTGATGAGGAACGGGGAGATCCGCGAGCAGGGTCCGGCGCGCGACGTCTTCGAGGACCCGCGCGACAGCTATACCCGGGCGCTGCTGCAGTGCCGGCCGCGGCTCGACCGCCGGCCGATGCGGCTGCCGGTGATCGACGACTACATGAGCGGCCACGCCGGCCCGATGAATCTCGACGAGCGGCCACGCGGCGTCGCGCCCGGCGACCCGGTGATTCTCGACGTCAGGAACCTCTCGAAGAGCTTCTGGACCCGCGAGGGCCTGTTCGGCAAGCGCGAGTTCCAGGCGGTGAAGAACGTCTCGTTCAAGCTGCGCAAGGGCAAGACGCTGGGTCTCGTCGGCGAATCGGGCTCCGGCAAGACCACCGTCGGGCTGACGCTGATGCGACTGCACGAAGCCACGGGCGGCGAGGTGCTGTTCGAGGGCGACGACATCCTGAAGATGTCGCAGAAGCAGTTCATGCCCTACAAGCGGCGCATCCAGATCATCTTCCAGAACCCGTACGCGTCGCTCAACCCGCGCTTCACGATCGGCCAGATCCTCACCGAGCCGATGATGATCCACGGCATCGGCGCCAGCGGGCAGGAGCGTGCCGACCTGGCATTCGAGATGCTCGGCAAGGTGGGGCTCCCCGAAGTCTCCTTCTACAAGTACCCGCACGAGTTCTCGGGCGGGCAGCGGCAGCGCATCGCGATCGCGCGCTGCCTGACGCTCAAGCCCGACATCCTGATCTGCGACGAGTCGGTGTCGGCGCTGGACGTGTCGGTGCAGGCGCAGGTGCTGAACCTGCTGCAGGACCTGCAGGACGAGTTCGGCCTGTCCTACCTGTTCATCTCGCACGACCTCGCGGTGGTCAAGTACATCTCCGACGAGGTGATGGTGATGAGCGAGGGCGAGCTCGTCGAGATGGCCGACTCCGACGAGATCTACCGCGATCCGAAGCAACCCTACACGCAGCGGCTGCTGTCGGCGATCCCGCGCGGGTGGCAGGGGGCCGCGCCGCGCACGCGAGCGAATAGCGCCCGCTAGGTCGCTGCCTCCGCCCGCGTGGCGGGCTCCGGCAAACACGTACTTTCACGGGGCGCCTGACGGCTTCCCCGTCACCGCTGCCGGCCAACCCGCGCTTGCCGAAAAGTCTTGGAAGGTGGTGTGGTTTTGGCGCCTCATTGCGGGTCGACGCCGCCGGGTTCCCCGGAGAGGTTGATGCAAGTCAAGCATGCCGCCGCTTCCGCGCGGAAACTGACCGAAAACCTCGCGACGTAACGCAGCGGTCGCCGGCCGGACGCACGCCGGCGGACAGACGAGGAAAGCAGGGGTGCAACCGCAGGCGACGTCCGTCGGCTGTGCCCACTTGGTGCTGAAGGGCATGCGCGAACGCATTCTTTGCGGGCCACCCTGGCCCCGCCCCGTCCCTCGGGGCATCGCGCTGCCGGCCGGAATTCCAGTCCGTTCCATCGGGTCTGCCGCTCGGGACTAAAGCAAGCGAAAGGGAGCACCTCATGAGATTCAAGTCCACCTTTGCCGCGGCTGCGCTGCTGGCGGTCGCTGCGGCCTTCATGGCGTTGCCCTCGTCCGCGCAGCAGCCGCAGGCCGAACGCATTGCACCCGTGTGCGCCAACTGCCACCAGCAGTCGCTCAGCTCGATCCTGATGACCGCGCACGGCGCCGAGAGCGATGCCAAGGGCACCCAGTGCCAGGCGTGCCACGGCGACACGACGCAGCACTTGCAGGACCCCAAGAAGTACAAGCCCGTGGGGGCGCTCGCCTCGGCGACCGCGACCGCGGCCGAAAAGTCGGCAGTGTGCATGTCGTGCCACTCCGGCCAGCGGCAGCTCGAGAACTGGTCCGTCGGCAAGCACCGCAAGGTCGACGTGACGTGCGTCAACTGCCACAACGTCCACCAGACGCCGTCGGCGGCCAACACCAAGCAGATCCGCTCCGCCGGGTTCGCGGCGGCGCCTTACACGACGACGTCCCGCAGCCTCGCGTACAAGAACTGCGTCGAGTGCCACCGCGACACGCGCGCGGAGATCCTGAAGCCGTCGCACCACCCGATCGTCGAAGGCAAGGTGACGTGCCAGGACTGCCACGACCCGCACGGCTCGCTCAACAAGTACAGCATCAAGGCCGAGTCGACGCACGACCTGTGCGTCAGCTGCCACGCCGACAAGCGCGGCCCGTGGATCCACGAGCATCCGCCCGTGATGGAGAACTGCGGCACCTGCCACACGCCGCACGGCTCGGCGCACCGCGGCCTGCTCGCGCAGAAGCCACCGGCGCTGTGTGCCGACTGCCACCCCGGCGGCCACACGCACGGCATCTACGACGGCCGCGGGAAGCTGCCCAACACGCTGCCGTCCAACATCCGCTTCGAAGGCAGTGGCTGCGTCGAGTGCCACCGGCAAATCCACGGCAGCAACGCGCCGGCCTCCGCCTACGGGCAGTGGTTCATTCGCTGAGATCAGGGGATCGACATGAGAAACAAGCGAGTCAAGCTGATTGCCCTCGTCGTGGCGAGCATGTTCGCGCAAGGGTCTGCGACGGCGGCCGACAACTTCCTGTGGGGCGGCCTGGTCGACCTCGGCTGGCGCTTCAGCAACATCGACGGCACCGAGCGCAACGGCGCCTACGGCACGGTGGGCTTCCCGAGCACGATCGTGCCGTTCACCGGCCCGCGTGACGAGGCCAAGGCACAGGAGTACCAGGACGTCGACAGCGGCCTGATCGGCGTGATCGACATCATGGGCGGCAACCGCACGTACTACTTCCGCGGCTACGGCGAGGAACTTCGGCCGCGACGACCAGTACATCAATGTTTCCGGCGGGGCGTACCAGGCGTGGAAGGCGTCGATCTACAACGACCGCATTCCGCACAACCTGTCGTGGAACGCGCTGACGCCGCTGTGGAACACGGGCAGCACGTTGCTGACGAGCCCCGGCGGCGCCTATCCGCCGTCGCCGAATCCGGCACAGTGGACGACGTTCAACTACGGCATCCAGCGCAACACGCTCGGCGGCGGCTTCGAGTTCTCGAACAAGACACCGTGGTTCGTCCGCGCCGACTACAACGAGGTCGAGCAGAGCGGCCTGCGCCTCAACAGCGGCGCGCTCGGCACCGGCTCCGGCAACGGCCTGATCCAGTACGGGTCACCCGTCGACTACAAGACCAAGAACGCGTTCATCGAGGGCGGCTACAGCAGCAAGCAGTGGGGCTTCAGGCTCTCCTACCTCGACAGCAAGTTCTCCAACGCGAACGACTCGTATGCAGTTCACGAACTTCTACATGCGCAACGGCCTCGACGAGCAGCTGCTGCCGCCCGACAACGAGCTCAAGAAGTGGAGCTTCAACGCGTCGGCCAAGCAGTTGCCGTGGGACTCGACGGTGCTGTTCCGCTGGTCGCAGAGCGAGCTCACCAACAACCTCGGCATCGCATCGGCGAGCCTCAAGCCGACGAGCAACGTCTCGCCGCCGAGGGGCGTCGGCTACCTGGTGACGGCACCCTACGACGCCGAGACAGGGCAGCCGCTGTCGACGTTCGACGGCGAGCACAAGACGACGACGGCGCACGTCTCCTGGAACGCGAGCCCGATGGCCCGGCTCGACACGCGCGTCTACTACGACTACTACGACGTCGAGAACAACTCGACGTCGGTGTCGTACCGGCAGGGCAGCCAGGGCAGCAACTGCGCGACCCCGCCGGTGAACAGCGCGACCTGCTTCCAGATCCCGGCGTTGCTGGGGCCCGAGCCGTTCTACTACACGCGCAACTCGGCCGGCTTCGACGCGTCCTGGGCGTTCACGCCGCGGTCGAAGCTCCTCGGCGGCTTCGACTGGCAGGAGGTCGAGCGCGACCTCGATCCGGCGCCGAAGACCGACGAGTACCGCTACTGGGTCGAGTACCGCAACAGCGGCTGGCAGACGCTCTCCGGCCGCCTCAAGTACCAGTACCTGCAGCGCCGCTCGGACCTCGATCCCAGCTTCAACAACAACGGCCAGTCCAACGTCCAGCCGACGGCGGTCCCGTACTACTTCACGGCCTACGACGTGTCGGACTTCGACCAGAACATGGTGAAGTTCACGCTCGACTGGACGCCGCTGCCGCTCCTGGCCGTCGGCTTCGGCGGGACGTGGAAGAAGACCGACTACAAGGACAACTACTTCGGCCGCACCGAGGACACGAGCCAGCAGTACGACCTGACGGTCGCGTACGGCGACGCCAACAGCTGGCGCGTCACCTTCCTCGGCAACTGGGGCGAGGTCCAGTTCGACCAGGCCTATCGCAACATCGCGAGCGGTGCAGAGCCCGCATCCCGGGCGGCCCGCAGACGGCGACGACGTTCGACTGGGGCACGCAGAACACCCAGGACAACTGGCTGCTCGCGCTGATGGGTGACTGGGTGGTCAACGACAAGCTGGCGCTCTGGGCCTCGGCGAGCTGGGGCGAGACCGGCGGCGGCGTCGACTTCTGGTCGGGCAGCTACGCGGGTGCCGGCGGCTTCAACGGCGGCCCGCTGGTCAACTACGTGACCGACAACACGAAGACCACGCGCTTCCAGGTGAAGGGCACCTACACGCACAACAAGCACTGGAGCGGCACGCTCGGGTACGCGTACGAGAAGTACGACTACGAAGACGACCAGATGCGCGGCTACGGCGGCTTCTACCCGTACTTCCAGAACGCGAACACGTCGGCCACCGGGTCGAACTACAGCTGGTTCAGCGGCGCCTTCGCCGACCCGAGCTACAAGACGAACCTGGTCTACCTGACGGTCACCTACCGGTTCGACCCGCCGCCGCTGCCCGCGCCGCCCGTCGTCGCGCCGGCGCCCGCACCGGCGCCGGCACCGGTGGTCGCGGCACCGAAGCCGGCTCCGGCACCCGCTCCGGCGCCCGCGCCTGCGCCGGCTCCGGCCCCGGCGGTGCAGAAGATCACGCTGCAGTCGAAGGCGCTGTTCGACTTCGACAAGGCGGTGCTGAAGCCCGAAGGCAAGGCGGCGCTCGACGCCGAGGTGGTGTCCAAGCTGCCGCAGGTGCAGAAGCTCGAGATCGTGCTGGTCTCCGGGCACACCGACCGCATCGGCAGCGACGCCTACAACCAGAAGCTCTCGGAGCGCCGCGCCGATGCCGTGCGCGACTACCTGGTGAGCAAGGGCGTGGCGAAGGACAAGATCGAGGCGATCGGTCTTGGCGAGAAGCAGCCGGTGACGGGTGGCAAGTGCCAGCAGCAGGAACCGAAGGAGCTGATCGCGTGCCTGCAGCCCGATCGTCGGGTCGAGGTCGAGGTGAAGGGCGAGACGGTCAAGAAGTAGCGGATCGCGTCACGGCCGTAACGACAGGCCCCGCCTCGCGCGGGGCTTGTCGTTTCTAGAGCGTGAACGTCATCTCCGAGACGAGCGCGCCAGGCAGCCGCGAGCTCGCGAGGCGCCGCGAACCGTAGCTCTCGGTGGCCAGCAGGAGCTCGGGCGTGGCCGACAGGGCCTCGAGCTTGCTGCCCAGCAGCCGGTAGATCGTGTCGTCGAAGCGCATCACGTTCACCGGCGCCACGACGCGCCCGTCCTCGACCCAGAAGGTCGCGAAGCGCGTCATGCCGGTCATGCGGCAGGCCGGGCGATCCGAGTAGTTGAGGTACCAGAGGTTGCCGATCAGCAGCCCCGTGTCGAGTGCGGCGAGCGCTTCCGCGTCGGGCAGCGTCCCGCCCGCCATCGACAGCGCCTCGGGCATCTCCCAGGCGTTCGCGCCGTTCGCCTCGAGCCCGAACTCGCGCGCGGTGCGCGGCGAGACCAGCGCGCCGGCGTGGCGGCCGCGCTCGACGAGCGACACCGAGGGCGGGCGCGTGAAGCCGTCCGACTGGAACGCCGGCGCGACGCCGGTCTCGATGCTCTCGGTGATCGTCACGCGCGGATCGAGGCGCTCGCCCTCCTGCATGCGCGCGAGCGCGCTCTGCCGCGTCGCCTGCGCGCGGCCCGAGAAGCCGCCCCAGCAGAGCAGCGAGGTGATCTCCTCCATGGCCGAGGGCGCGAGCCACGCGCGATAGCGCCCCGGCGCGATCGTCCGCGCCTCGCGCGTGACGAGCGCGAGGCGCGCGCGCGCGTCCGTCATGCGCGCGGCGATCTCGGTGTCCGACCACTCGAACCCCGCATAGAGGCTCTTCACCGCCTTGTCGGCGCGGTGGTAGAGGCTCCAGTCGAGACTGAACGTCGCCGCGGCGTGCCAGTTGCGCTGCCCGTCGGAGTTGGCGAAGCCGCGGTACATCGGGCCCGAGGCGTAGAAGCCGACGAAGTCCGTGCCGCGCGCGAGGTCGAGCACGCGTTCGATCACCTCGCCGGACGGCGGCAGCGTGCCGCCACGGACGCTGCGCGTGCTCGACACGCCTTCCGGAAGCATGAGGTGCGGATCCTCGGCGAGCTCCGGCAGCGCGGCACGCAAGCCGCGGAGCGCGTCGACCGCGGCACGGGCGTCGACCGCCGCATCGCCGGTCAGCGACAGCGTGTGCTCGGCGTGGCGCGCGCCCTGGATCAGCCGCACGGCGATGCTCTGCTGGCGTACGCGACCGGCCTGCCGCACCTTGCCGCGGTTCATGCGCACGAAGTCCGAGGCCTCGGCCTCGAACCACGCGGTGTAGCGCTCGCCGGCTGCGAGCGCGGCGTCGAGCGCCCGCGCGACGTCCTGGAACAGCGCCTCGACGGCGGGGTCGTCGGTGACGACGGGGGTGAGGTCGGCGGCGGCTTGCATCGTCATGATCTCAACCTTCCCCGCCGAAGACGTCGACGTCGCGGAACACGCACGCCGGCGACGCGTGGCCGACGCGGATGACCTGCGAGGGCTCGCCCTTGCCGCAGAACGGCGTGCCCAGCACGCGGCGCGTCGAGGCGTCGCCGACCATCGCGAGGCTGCGCCAGAAGTTCGCGGAGATGCCGCGGTAGTTCGGGTTCTTCACCACCGCACCGAGGCGACCGTGCTCGATCAACCGCGCTCGCTCGCAGCCGAACTGGAACTTGTTGCGCGAGTCGTCGATCGACCACGAGCTGTTGGTCTGCATGAACACGCCGCGCTCGATCGACGCGACCATCGCCTCGAACGACGCGTCGCCCGGCTCGAGGTTGAGGTTCGCCATGCGGTCGATCGGCGGGCGATTCCAGCTGGCCGCGCGCGAGTTCGCCACGCCCGGCAGCTCCGCGCGCGCCTGCGAGATCGCGCCGCCGAGCGGGCGCTTGCAGGATCCCGCGCTCGATCAGGTGCACGCGCGTCGCGGGCGTGCCGTCGTCGTCCCAGCCGTAGCTCGCGAGCTCGCCCTCCACGGTGGGGTCGAACGTGACGTCCAGGAGATCCGAGCCGTAGCGGTAGCTGCCGAACATGTCGGGGGTGACGAAGCTCGTGCCCGCGAAGTTGCGCTCGTCGCCAAGGATGCGGTCGAGCTCCAGCGGGTGCCCGATCGACTCGTGGATCTGCAGGATCATCTGGTCGGGGGCGAGCAGCACGTCCATCGTGCCGCTCGGGCAGTTCGGCGCGAGCACGAGCTCGAGCGCCTCCTCGGCGACCTGGCGGCCGCTGCCGACGAAGCCCGCGCGCTCGAGGATCTCGCCCGCGCCCTGCTGGCAGACTGCGCGGTCGCCGGACAGCGTGCGCCGCTGCGTGTCGCCATCGGCGTGCGCCGTCGCCGATGCTGCCGGCATAGAGGAAGCGGTAGCGCTGCACGACGTCGCCGCCGGCGCTCGTCACCAGGCGATGCGTCGCCGTGCGCACGTCGACGTGCGCGTCCCAGTCGACGATGCGCGGATCGATCGCGGCCGCGCGCGACTCGGCGGCGAGCATCGCGTAGATGTCGCGGCGCGAGGGGCGCGGCGCGTCGAGCGAGGGCGAGCGGTACTAGCCGCGCGCACCGGGGCGCGGCAGCGAGCGCGTGTCGACCAGGCCCATGCGCGCGGTCGCGCGCGCCCAGGCGAGCGCCGCGTCGAGGGCGGCCTTGCAATCCGGCGGGCGAGGTGTCGGAGGTCGCGGCGTAGCCCATGCCACCGTCGGCATGCACGGTGGCCATCACGCCACGATCGGTCGAGACCTCGAGCGGCTGCGGCACGTTCTTGCGCACCGCGTAGCTTTCGGAGGACTCTTCGACGAAACGCAGCGACCAGAAGTCGGCGGCGACGTCGAGGGCGGGCAGGGGGCTTTCGAAGGGCATGGATCCGTCGTGAAACGTTCCGGGGCCGCCGATTATCCCTCGGTGCGCAGGGGGCCGGCAGACCCCCGATCGGCCGAGCCGGCGTTGCCTAGGCCGGACGGTCGGACGTCGTTCCCAGCGCCAGTGCCTGGATGGCCGGGCCGGCAACGCGCGCGATGCGCCAATCCGGCATGACCGTCGCACCGAGGCTTTCGTAGAACCGGATCGCCGGTGCGTTCCAGTCGAGGACCGACCACTCGAAACGGCCACAGCCACGGTCGCGGGCGAGCGCCGCCACGGCGCGGAGCAGGGCTTTGCCGATCCCGGCGCCACGATGCTCCGGGTAGACGAACAGATCCTCGAGCCACAGCCCGCGGCGGGCGAGGAACGTCGAGAAAGTGTGGAAAAACAGCGCGAAACCGACCGGAACGTCGTCCAGGCGCGCAATCAGGACCTCGGCGGCGGGGTCCGGTCCCCAGATCGCCGTCCGCAGGTCATCCTCGGTGCCCACGCAGACGTGGGTCAGTCGCTCGTATTCGGCGAGCGCGCGGATCATCGCGGCGAGCGCCGCTGCGTCCTGCGGCTGCCCCGCCTCGATCGAGAGCGCGCGCCCGGTCATCGGGCCTCGTCCGGGGCGCGCAAGCCCAGGATCACGACGTCGCGCTCGACGCCATCCAGCTCCGCGACCCGCGGCAACAGACCCCAGCGGACGCAGCCCACCCGCTCGAACAGGCGCAGCGAAGGCACGTTGTGCGCGAAGACGAAGGCCACCAAGGTCCTGATTCCCAGGGAAGGCATCGAGTCGATCGCGTGCGCGAGCAGCGCCGCGGCTCGGCCCTGCCGCAGCGCTTCGGGCGCCGTGTAGACCCCCACCTCGACGGTCGCCGCGTAGGCCGGGCGCCCGTAGAAGGACCGCAGCGAAAGCCAGGCCATCGGCACGTCGCCGGCACCGCAATCCACCCACAGCGGGCGTCGGGCGGGATCGAAGCCCCGAAACCATTCCTGCCGTTCGGCCACGGTGACGGGCGAGGTGTCGGCGGTTGCCAGGCGTCCGGGGATCGACGCGTTGTAGATCGCGACGACCCGGGGCAGATCGTCGGGCCCGGCGTGGCGAATCGTCACGATTGGCGCATTTGCAACAGATTTGACAGGCACAGTGTAACAACAGCAGGCATTCGTTGCCCGTCCATGTGGCAAGGGGTAACTTTTGACCGTTGTGTGTGAAAGTGGGCGGTCGCCCGCGGCAAGCACCATTCTTCCTGGGGATTCCAACATGGCATTTCAACGCAAGAAGCTCGCTTTGGCACTTTCGCTGGCAGTCGGCGGCGGCGCGATCGTTGGCGCCGCGCCTGGGCTCGCGCAGGACATCCGCGTCGAGGTCACCGGCTCGTCGATCCGGCGCGTCGACGCCGAGACCGCGCTGCCCGTGACGATCGTCACCAGGGAGGAAATCGCCCGGACGGGCGTGAACAACACCGAGCAGCTGCTGGCGATGCTGCCGTCGATCGACTCGCTCGGCGGCATTGCGCTATCGGCGGGTGCGGGCACTTCGATCTATGGCCAATCGTCGGTCTCGCTGCGCGGCCTCGGCGCCAACCGCACGCTGGTGCTGGTCAACGGGCGCCGCCTCGTCGACTTCGCCGGTTTCGCGACGGGCGATGCGGTCAACGTCAACGCGATCCCCATCTCCGCCATCGAGCGCGTCGAGGTGCTCCGCGACGGCGCGTCGGCCGTATACGGCTCGGACGCGGTCGCCGGCGTGATCAACTTCATCCTCATCAAGGAATACGTCGGCATGGAGGTCGGCGGCCAATACGGCTCGCCGACGCGCAGCGGCGGCGGCGAATCCTGGAATGCCTATGTGGTCGGCGGCTGGGGAACCCTCGCCAAGGACAAGTTCAACGTCAACGCGTCGTTCGCGTACAGCAAGGAGGAAGCGCTGTTCGGGTCGGAACGGGACTTCGCCGCGGTTGGAACGGTGCTGCCCTACTTCGTGAGCGGCGCCACCGGCCAGGGCAACATCGAGGGTGCGTACACACCGGGCACGGGGTCGGCGGCGAACGGTACATGGCGGGAGGGCACGGTGCAGCCCGGCTGGGGCACCAGCCCGGGTTCGGGCTACGGCAACCCGCTTGCCAAGACCAATCAATGCGAAGCCGTCAACATGCGGCTGAACCCCACCCCGACCAGCAAGGGGGCGCCGTACTGCAACTACGACACGGCGCCGTTCGTCGGGCTGCTCCCGGAGAGCGAGCGCTACACCGCAAACGTCAATTTCACGTGGCAGATCAGCAACGACGTGCAGCTGTTCGCTGAGGGCATCTATGCGCATCAGCGGACCATCCAGACGATCCAGGGCTCCCCGGTGCGGCGCTCGTTCAACCAGACCAACAACGGCTTCCAGGAGCAGGGCATCGACCCGGTGCTGCTGATCTTCCCGAGCAATCCGAACTACCGGATCGCCGCCGACTACCTGAATGCCCAGGGGCTTGGCAGCATCGTCGGGCAGCCGCTCGGCATCACGTCGCGCGTGCAGGACTTCGGCGGGCGGCAGTCGACCGACGACGCGGACCAGTGGCGTGCGCTGGTCGGCCTGCGCGGCAACGTCTGGAACCAGGATTGGGAACTCTCGTACTACCACAACGAGAGCAAGGTCGACGGCAGCGTCACCGCCGGCTACTTCTCGACGACCCAGTACGCGAAGATCGTGCAGAACAGCAACGACTGGAACCCGTGGTCGCTGCAGCAGTCGGCGGCCTTCAACGCGCAGCTGCCGGCGGCGGCGTACATCGGGCCGACGCTGTCGGCGACCAGCAAGAGCGACACGGTCGACGGCAAGATCAGCGGCGAGGCCTGGAAGCTCCCGAGCGGCCCGATGATGTACGCGGCCGGCTTCAACTGGGTGAACCAGTCGTACACTTCCGATCCCGCGCCGGCGCTGTTCACCGGCGACATCGCCGGGCTGGGCGGCGCCATCGTCCCGTTGGACGAAGATCGCACCATCTGGGCACTCTACGGCGAGCTCAACATCCCGATCGTCAAGACCGTCGAAGCCACGGTGGCGGCCCGCTGGGACGACTACAGCGATTTCGGCGGGACCTTCAACTATTTCGCGAACGTCCGCTGGCAGCCGGCCAAGGAAATCGTGTTGCGCGCGGCCTATGGCACCGGCTTCCGGGCGCCGTCGCTGCAGGACCTGTGGTATCCGGTGACGCTCGGGTCGTCGGCGCAGTTCAACGATCCGGTCACGGGCGAACAGGATCTGCAGGTGAACGAGTTCACCGGCGGGAATGCGGACCTCCAGCCCGAGACGTCCAAGCAGGTGTCGCTGGGCCTCGTCTGGCAGCCGCTGCGGCAGTTCAGCGCCACCGTGGACTGGTTCCAGATCAAGCTGGACGACATCATCGCCACGCCGGCCACCCAAGACGTGGTGTCGGGCGCAGCCACCGGCAATCCGGCCTACGTCAATTCCGTGGTCCGCGATGCCTCGGGCAACATCGAGACGGTGACGTCGACGACGGTGAACTCCGGCGACGCGACGGTGCAGGGCTTCGACATCTCGCTGCAGTGGCAGGACACGTTCTCGTGGGGCACCCCGAGCGTCGGGCTGGTCGGCACCTACATCCAGAAGTGGGACCAGACGACCCCTGGCGGCGTGGAGCAGGGCAAGGTGGGCACGATCGTCACGCCCGACGGCAACCCGGTGCTGGATGCCGACACCGGCGGCGTGGTCCCGCGCTGGCGGCACGCGCTTCAGTTCGGCTACGCCTACGGGCCGTGGCAGGGGACGCTGATCCAGAACTACTACCGCGGCTACGAGATGGGTAACGACCTGAACGGGGATCGCCGCTACACCGGCAACCAGGCGATCTGGGACCTGCAAGTCGCGTGGACCGGCTACAAGGGCCTGCGGCTTGCCCTCGGCGTGAAGAACCTCTTCGACGAGGATCCGCCGATCTTCATCCCGGTCAGCAACCAGTTCCAGTCGGGTTACGACGCCGCGATGTACGATCCGCGCTCGCGGTTCGTGTACGCATCGTTCAGCTACAAGTTCGACGTGCCGAAGGCTGTTCCGGCGTCTGCGCCGGTGGCCGCTCCAGCACCCGCGCCCGCGCCCGCACCGGCGCCCGCGCCGGTGGTCGCGGCGCCGAAGCCCGCTCCTGCACCCGCTCCGGCGCCGGCGCCCGCTCCGGCTCCGGCACCGGCGGTGCAGAAGATCACGCTGCAGTCGAAGGCGCTGTTCGACTTCGACAAGGCGGTGCTGAAGCCCGAAGGCCGCGCGGCGCTCGACGGCGAAGTGGTCGCCAAACTGCCGCAGGTGAACAAGCTGGAAATCGTGCTGGTCTCCGGGCACACCGACCGCATCGGCAGCGACGCCTACAACCAGAAGCTCTCCGAGCGCCGCGCCGACGCCGTGCGCGACTACCTGGTGAGCAAGGGCGTGGCGAAGGACAAGATCGAGGCGATCGGTCTGGGCGAGAAGCAGCCGGTGACGGGCGACAAGTGCCAGCAGAAGAACCAAAAGGAACTCATCGCGTGTCTGCAGCCCGACCGTCGGGTCGAGGTCGAGGTGAAGGGCGAGACGGTCAAGAAGTAGCGGATCGCATTCCCGCCGCAACGAAAGGCCCCGCGTTCGCGCGGGGCTTTTTTCTGCGCTCGCACTTCCTCGCGCCCGGATCGACAGACGAGGGCGTCTCGCGCCCACGGGATTCGGGCGCCGCTGCAGCCCCCGCCGCGGATCACAGGGGCCTTCGGGCCCCTGTTGTTATTCGCTACTTCAGGATCGGCATCGCCTGCGCGTGCTCGTAGTCGCGCAGCGCGCGGAGCTTGTTCTCGATCTGGATGTAGCGCACCGCCTTGTGCGCCGGCAGCGCGCGCATCACGCTCTTGTGCATGCGCCGGAAGTCGCGGGCCTCGTCGTCGTGTGCGATCAGGTACTGCGACGCGAGGTGCTTGGCGTAGGCGTCGCTGGTGCGGTCGCCCACGGCGACCACGTCCTCGACCATCCGCGTGAGGCGACGCGTATTGGCCTCGATCGAGCGCTGGTAGGCGTCGTAGATCGGCCAGAAGCGCTTGCCTTCCTCTTCGGTCAGCCGGAGCGCGCCGCTGACGTAGGCACGCTTGTCCGAGCGGACCTCCGCGGCGAGCGACTGCATCGTGACCTCGGCCGGCGCGGCACTCTGCGCGAACGCAGCGGACGAGGCGAGCAGGGCGGTGGAGAGGACGAGGGCGGGGAGATGGATGTTCATCGTGGCGAACCGCCGGTCGAAAGGCCTTCTGGGCGCTTTGCTCTAATCCGGCGGCAAGAGCTGGACAGGCCGCAGGATCCCCGGGGATAATAACAGGCTTTGCTGATCGACCATCAAGCCCCGCTCTCCGGCGGGGCTGTCGCTTTGAGTCCGCCGTCGTCGTCGTGCCGATGCGTCTAGGCCCGTCCGGGACCGTCGAACCGGCACCGCGGTGCCGCTCCGGAGCGGGTCGGGTAATCGCCTGTCTTTGCAAATTGCCGTGGACGCCTTTAGCATCTGCCCCCTGCTTCGCTGAATGCCGCGCGGCCGACGCCGTCGTGATTTCCCGCCGGTTCCGGGCCCGCTCGCGCGGTCGGACGCGCGAGGCGCGGGTGGATGCCGCCGTCGATCACTGAACCCAATCATCTGTCTGGAGAGATCATGTTGAAGACGACCCGTTGGGCCACGCTGGCCGCGCTGCTCATGGTGGCCGCCGCGGCCGCGGTTACGCCGCTCGTGTCGCAGGCGCAGGGCCAGCCGGCGCCGGCCGCCACGCCCGGCGCCGGCGACCGCCGGCCCCGGCTGCGGCACCTGCCGCGACGACCGCCCCGGTGGCGAAGGCCAGCGGAGTGAAGGGCACCGAGGTCGTCGAGAACCCGTACGGCCTCGACGCACTGTGGCGCGGCAGCGACTGGGTCGCCAAGGCCACGCTGGTGATCCTGGCGATCATGTCGATCGGCAGCTGGTACATCATCGTCACCAAGGTCTACGAGCAGTTCAAGCTCGGCCGCGAAGCCCGCGTCGCCGAGAAGTCCTTCTGGAGCGCTCCGTCGGTGAAGCAAGGCGCCGACGGCCTGAAGGAAGGCAGCCCGTTCCGCTTCATCGCCGAGTCCGGGCTCGAGGCGCAGTCCAAGCACACCGGCCTCCTCGGCAACATCAACCTCTCGGACTGG
Organism: uncultured beta proteobacterium; assembly: GCA_963705175.1. GTDB lineage: Bacteria > Pseudomonadota > Gammaproteobacteria > Burkholderiales > Casimicrobiaceae > VBCG01. The sequence goes on from CAVPJE010000021.1 coordinate 77,809, forward strand.
GTGTCGGCGTCGATCCAGCGCGCGATCGACAACGTCGCGAGCCGCCTCGGCGACGGGCTCGCGTTCCTCGCCACCGTCGGCTCGACCGCGCCCTTCGTCGGGCTGTTCGGCACGGTGTGGGGCATCTACCATGCGCTGACGGCGATCGGCATCGCCGGCCAGGCGTCGATCGACCGCGTCGCGGGTCCGGTCGGCGAGGCGCTGATCATGACCGCCATCGGCCTCGCGGTCGCGGTGCCGGCGGTGCTGGGGTACAACTGGCTCATCCGGCGCAACAAGCGCGCGATGGAGGACGTGCGGGCCTTCGGGGCCGACCTCCACGCGGTGCTGATGTCGGCGAAGTCGCAAGCCGGCAAGGGCTGACGCCATGGCGATGAGCGTCGGCCCCGCCGACGGCGAGGAGGAGGAAGTCGTCTCGGCGATCAACACCACGCCGCTCGTCGACGTGATGCTCGTGCTCCTGATCATCTTCCTGATCACGATCCCGGTCGTCACGACGTCGATCCAGCTCGAACTGCCGAAGCAGCGCATCGAGGTCCGCGAAACCAAGCCCGAGAACATCACGATCTCGGTGGACTCCACGGGCAACATCTTCTGGAACGACCTCAAGCTGCAGAACACGGCGGCGCTGATCGACCGGCTGAAGAAGATCGCCGTGCTGAACCCGCAGCCCGAGGTCCACATCCGCGGCGACAGCCGGGCCGACTACGATGCGGTCGGCCGGATCGTCTACGCCTGCCAGCGCGCGGGCATCGCCAAGATCGGCTTCATCACCGAGCCGCCGGTGCGCAGCTAGGCGCCGCGCGACGGGCCACGAGGACTCGAACATGGGAATGAACGTTGGATCGGGCGGCAGTTCGAATGACCCCGACGTGATGATCGACATCAACACGACGCCGCTGATCGACGTGATGCTGGTGCTGCTCGTGATGCTGATCATCACGATCCCGATCCAGCTGCACGCGGTCAATCTGAACATGCCGGTGGGCAACCCGCCGCCGCAGCTCGTCAAGCCGGAGGTGGTGAAGATCGACATCGACCCGTCGAGCCAGATCTACTGGAACGCCGAGGCGGTGCCCAGTCGGGCCGACCTCGAGGAGCGGCTGCGGACGATCGCCACCGTGGACCCGCAGCCCGAGCTGCACATCCGTCCGGACAAGCGCGCCAAGTACGACGTCGTCGCGGCGGTGCTCGCCGCCGCGCAGCGGCTCGGCGTCACCAAGCTCGGCATCATCGGCAGCGAGCAGTTCATCGAGTAGCTTCTCGCGCGCCCGCCGACGCGGCGGGGCACGGAGTCGACGAGCCATGGATTTCGCACGACAGCAGAGAGACCCGACCCGGCACCTGATCGGGATCACGTTCGTCATCGTCCTCCACGCGCTGATCCTCTGGGCGATGGTGTCGGGGCTCGCGCGGAAGGCCGTGGAGGTGATCAAGAAGCCGATCACCGCGACGATCATCGAGGAGATCAAGGCGCCGCCGCCGCCGCCCCCGCCGCCGCCGAAGAAGGTCGTCGACGTGCCGCCGCCGCCCTCGGCGCCGCCGCAGCCCTACGTGCCGCCGCCGGACATCGCGCCGCCGGTGGTGCAGACGGCCCCGACGATCACCGCGGTGACGCCGGAGCCGCCGCCGAAGCAGGAGTACAAGATCGAGGCTCCGCCCCCGCCGCCGCCGCCGAAGGTCGAGGCGCCGCCGGCGCCGCCGCCGAAGCCGGCGATCCGCAAGGGCATCACGCCGGTCACGCGCGAGGATCCCGTGTATCCGCGTGCCGCGATCCGCGCCGGCATCGACAAGGGGCGCGTGCTCGCGCGCGTCAACATCGACGAGAAGGGCAACGTGACGGACGTGATCATCGTGTCCGCCGATCCGCCGCGCCACTTCGACAGCGCGGTGCGCGAAGCGCTCTCGAAGTGGAAGTTCAAGGCCGAGGGCGAGAAGTACGTGGGCGAGATCGAGGTCGTGTTCACGCTCAAGGACTGACGCGCCGCGCTCCGGCGGCGCGCGCCGCGCAAGCGAGAACGGCCGCCCGCACGGGCGGCCGTCTGGTCATTCGGCGAGCCTCGCCCATCGGGGACGTTCGACCTAGCTCGGATCGCGCAGCGCCCAGGCCGCCGCGCTCCAGGTGACCACGCCGATCGCTGCGAGCACGGCCGCGATCTGCGGCAGCGACACCGGCTGCGCGGCGAGCAGGCGGAACGCCTCGCGGCCGACGTCGAGCGCGACGCCGGGCAGTGCCGTCGCGGTGCCGAGGGCCGCGGCACCCCACAGCGCGACGAGCGCCGGCTTGCGCCAGCGCGGCACGGCAACGGGCGCGGGCAGCGCGACCATCACGCGGGCGGTGAAGCCCCGGTCGTCGAGGTACGACGACCCGTGCTCGCGTGCGTCGGCAGCGAGCGCGGCGTCGAGCCAGTCGTCGTCGGACGTCGTGTGCGGCGAAGTGCGCGGTCGCAAGTGCGGTCGGCGGCTCATCGTCGGGACTCCTGCCGGGGCGCCCAGGCGGCGAGCGCCGTCTTGAGCTTCTGCTTGCCGCGGAGGACGTGCGTCTTGACCGTGCCGACCGGCATGCCCAGGACGAACGCCGCTTCCTCGTGCGAGAGGTCGTTATAGTAGCACTGCACGATCGCGGCCCTCTCGCCCTCCGAGAGCGCCGCGAGTGCGCGTTCCAGGTCGAGCTTCATCGTCGCGCCTCGTGCGTGATCGGGGACCGCGGCGTCCGCGGCGAACGCCGTGCCGGAGGCTTCGGCCAGGTCGTCCGCGGTATCGCCGAGGAGCTCCTCCTTGCGCTTGCGCGCATCGGCGAGCCAGCAGTTGGTCGCGATGCGGTACAGCCAGGTCGAGAACTTCGCTTCCTGCCGGTAGCTTCCGAGGTGGCGCCATGCCAGCACGAAGGTCTCCTGCGCCAGGTCGTCGGCAAGCGCGTGGTGGCCCGCGGTGAGCCTGCGCAGGCACGCGCGAACCGCGGACTGGTGTCGGCGCACGAGCTCGGCGAACGCGTGACGGTCGTCGGCGACGACCGCGCGGGCGATGAGCGCGGCATCCGAATCCGGGAGCGACGCCATCGGGCGCCGGTTGCGGTCTTGGCGAACGCTGCAGGGCCGGGGTCCGTTACGCGCCTCCCGACCGGCTCGTCGGCGTTCCCTGCCGCTCCTCCGCCTGCCGGTCCTCGAGGTACCAGAGCACGACGAATCCGATGCCCACGAAGAGGAGGACCAGCCCGAGGCCATTCGGCGACCCGTCGTCGAGCATCGAGTAGGCGGTCATGCCGAAGCCGATCGCGCCCATGATCACGCCCTTGCGCAGGTCGGACCAGGCGGCCTTGCGGCGCAACGTCTTCGCCTGCTCGTAGAGTGGCGCGGTGGCAGGGCCGGACTCGAGCGCCTGTGCGGGACGACCGTTGGCGATCGCCTGCATCGCCTCGCCCGCCGGGACCGCCCCGCGCTCGGCGAGCTTCAGCATCGTCTCGTTCATCATCCGCGCGCGCCGCATCTTGTACCAGATGACCAGGATGATCACGACGAGCGGGACCAGGAACACCAGCGCGGTGGTCATGAACACCAGGCCGGCAATCCAGGGCGCCTGCTCGACGAAGGCTTCGAACGAGTCGTACTCGTGGCCGCCGACCGTCACGTGCGGCGAGCCGCGGCCGGGCTTGGTGATGCGCATGCCACGCTCGTCGATCGTGATCTCGGCGTCGACCCTGGCGTCGCCGGCCGGGATGTCGGCCTCGAGCTTCGCCTTGGGCTCGGCGCTGGGCGGCGACGGTGCCTCGGGTGCGGTCGGAGCGGCCGTGGCTGGCGCCGGGTCGGCCGCGCGAGCCTCGGGGACGACCTGCCAGGCGATCGGGTGCTCGCGCGCCGGGCGGCCGGCGCCATCGGTGGCCGACAGCACGGCGAGCGCCATCACGAACGCGGCGCCGAGGACGACGGGCCGGGAGCGCAACGCGCGCAGGACCCACGGGAACGACAGGCTCATCGGTACTCCCTTGCGATGGACACTTGACCGTTGGATGCACCCGGGGGCCGCTGCGGATTCGCGGCCGCCGCCGCGATCCGGGCGACACGAATCGCAAGCGACGACCGGTGCTTCCCGGCAGCCCGGCGTGCCGGCCACGCGGCCGATCGCAACTCGGGTGCGTGCTATTATCGATCGCGATCCCTCCCTCGCGCGCGCTTTGAACGAGCGTCACGCCCCATTCCCGCCGATGGCCCGTACCCCCGCCCGTCCGGGCCGCGGACACCCCGATCCACGCTGGCAGCACCGCCTGGTCACCGCGGTGGTCGTCGTCCTGGCGATGTTCGTTGCCGTGGCCGCGCGGCCCGCATTCGCGCAGGCCGCCGACACGGTCACGCTCAACTTCGTCAACGCCGAGATCGACGCGGTCGTCAAGGCGGTCGCCGAGATCACGGGCAAGAACTTCATCGTCGACCCGCGCGTGAAGGGGACGGTGAACATCGTGTCCGCGCGCCCGGTGCCGAAGAGCCTCGTCTATCCGACGCTGCTGTCCGCGCTGCGGCTGTCGGGGTTCGCCGCGGTCGAGGCCGACGGCGTGGTGAAGATCGTTCCCGAGGCGGACGCCAAGACCCAGGGCGGCACGGTCGGGCAGGGCAGCGGCGACCGCCTGGTCACCCAGGTCATCGTGCTGAAGCACGAGGCGGCGGCGCAGCTCGTCAACGTGCTGCGCCCGCTGATCACGCCGAACAACACGATCGCCGCGTTCCCGGGCAGCAACGCGCTGGTGATCACCGACTACGCGTCCAACCTGCGCCGCATCGAGCGCATCGTCGCCTCGCTCGACCAGCCCTCGAGCGCGGAGACGGTCGTGGTGCCCGTGAAGCACGCCTCGGCTCTCGACATCGCGGCGATGGTGACGCGCGTCACCACCGATGCGCCGTCCGCCGCGGGGGTCCCCGCCGACCCGTCGCAGCGCGTGATGCTGGTCGCCGACGCGCGCAGCAACAGCATCGTGGTGAAGAGCGACAACGCGGGCCGCGCCGCGCGCGCGCGGTCGCTGATCGAGCAGCTCGACACGCCGGGCCGTCCCGGCGGCAACCTGTTCATCGTCTACCTCAAGAACGCCGACGCCGCGCGCGTCGCGCAGACGCTGCGCGCGCTCCTCACCGGCGGCGACGCGCCTCTGTCGACACCGGGGTCGTCCTCGCTCGCGCCCCCCGGCGCGTTCGCGATGGCAAGCGCGGGGGGCGGCACGACCGCCGGCGCCCCAGGGATGTCTGCGGCGCAGCCGCCGCTGCCGTTCTCGCCGCCGTCGTCCAGCGGCACCGCGTTCTCGGCGAACGGCGTGACCGTGCAGGCCGACACGGCCAACAACGCGCTGGTGATCATGGCGCCCGAGCCGGTCTACAACAACCTGCGCGCGATCATCGAGAAGCTCGACGTGCGCCGCGCGCAGGTGTACGTCGAGGCGCTGATCGTCGAGGTGGCCGCCGACAAGGCCGCCGAGCTCGGCATCCAGTGGCAGGCGCTGTCCGGCTACAACACGACGCAGACGCGCGTCGTCGGCGGCACCAACTTCGGCGCGCGCGGCACGGGCACGAACATCATCGACGTCGCGATCAATCCGGGCCTCGCCGGTCAGGGCCTCAACATCGGCGTGATGCGCGGCACCGTCAACATCCCGGGGCTCGGCACGATCGCCAACCTGGGCTTCCTCGCCCGCGCGCTCGAGCAGCAGGTCAACGCCAACATCCTCTCCACGCCGGCGCTGATGACGCTCGACAACGAGGAGGCGCGGATCATCGTCGGCCAGAACATCCCGATCGTCACCGGCTCGTACGCGACGACCGGCGGCACGCAGACCGTCGCGCCGTTCACGACCGTCGAGCGCCGCGACGTCGGGCTCGTGCTGCGCGTGCGGCCGCAGATCACCGAGGGCGGCACGGTGCGCCTCGTGATCTACCAGGAGGTCTCGCGGGTGCAGGAGGTGGTCAAGGACGTCGGCATCGTCCTGTCGAAGCGCGCGCTCGAGTCGACGGTGATCGTCGACGACAGCCAGGTGATCGTGCTCGGCGGGCTGATCGAGGACCGCATGACCGACGGCGCCGACAAGGTGCCGGGTCTCGGCGACGTGCCGCTCGCGGGCCAGCTGTTCCGCTACGACGCCCGCAAGCGCGAGAAGACCAACCTGCTCGTCTTCCTGCGCCCGACGGTCGTGCGCTCGATGGCCGACGGCCGCGAGATCACCTCCGAGCGCTACGACTACCTGCTGGGCGAGCAGCTGCGGCTGGCGCCGGCGCCGGTGCCGTTCTGGCAGGACCCGACGCAGCCCGAACTGCCGCCTCCGGGGAAGTTCCCGGGGGATGCCGGCGTGCTCGTGCCCGGCCCCGAGCCGTCGCCGCCGCATCCGCTCGTGCCGCGCCCGGCGGAGCGGGTGTCGCCCTCGCCGATGTTCCTGCCGCCGGCGGCACCGCCACCCTCCCGGCCCTGACCGTTCGGCGGTCCCGCCAAGCCCGCGCCATGCCGACCGCCGCGATCGCCACGAGTCCCGCGCAGGGCATTCCCTACGCGTTCGCGAAGGCCAACGGCGTGCTCGTCGCCGGCGACGAAGGGGCCGCCGTCGTCGTGCTGGTGCGGCCGGATGCGTCCGTCGAGGGCCTGGCCGAGGTGCGGCGCGTCCTGCGGCGGCCGCTGCATCACGAAGCCCGTGGACGCGGCGGAGTTCGCCGCCGCGCTCTCTCGCGCCTACAGCACGAGTGGCACGGCGCAGGCGATCCACGACGAGCTCGCGCGCGACACCGACCTCGCGAGCCTGATGCAGGAACTGCCGCCGGCCGAGGACCTGCTCGCCGACGACGGCGCCGCGCCGGTGATCCGCATGATCAACGCGCTCCTGCTGCAGGCGCTTGCGGAGCGCGCCTCCGACGTGCACTTCGAACCCTACGAGGCGCGATCCGTGGTGCGCTTCCGCGTCGACGGCGTGCTGCGCGACGTGATCGAGCCGCCGCGCGCGCTGCACGCGGCGCTGGTGTCGCGCGTGAAGATCATGGCGAGCCTCGACATCGCCGAGAAGCGCCTGCCGCAGGACGGCCGCATCGCGCTGAAGCTCGCCGGCCGCAGCGTCGACGTGCGCGTCTCCACGCTGCCGACCGGTTCCGGCGAGCGCGTCGTGCTGCGCCTGCTCGACCAGGACGCCGCGCGTCTCGACCTCGCCACGCTCGGCATGAGCGCGACCACGCTCGCCGCGGTCGACGGCCTGATCCGGGAGCCGCACGGCATCCTGCTCGTCACCGGGCCGACCGGGTCGGGCAAGACCACGACGCTCTACGCGGCGCTGTCGCGGCTGCCGCGCGGCAGCGTCAACCTGATGACGGTCGAGGACCCGATCGAGTACGCGCTCGACGGCGTCGCGCAGACGCAGGTCAATGCGCGCATCGAGCTCACGTTCGCGCGCGCGCTGCGCTCGATCCTGCGCCAGGACCCGGACGTGGTGATGATCGGCGAGATCCGCGACCTGGAGACCGCGCAGATCGCGGTGCAGGCCTCGCTCACCGGTCACCTCGTGCTCGCGACATTGCACACCAACGACGCGGCGAGCGCCGTGACGCGCCTCGCCGACATGGGTGTCGAGCCGTATCTCGTCGCGTCGAGCCTGCTCGGCGTGCTCGCGCAGCGGCTCGTGCGCACGCTCTGTCCCGCCTGCCGCGAGCCCGTCGCGGCGACGCGCGCGGAGCGCGAACTGCTCGCGCGGATGGGCCTGCCGGAGCTCGCGGCGCTGTACGTGCCGAAGGGTTGCGCGTCGTGCCGCGACACCGGCTACCGGGGCCGCACGGGGATCTACGAACTGATGGTCGCGGACGAGACCCTGCGGCGGCACATCCACGACCGCGCGTCGGAGGCGAACCTGCGCGCGGCGGCGCACGCGGCGGGGATGACCGGCCTGCGTGCGGACGGCGCGCGCTGGCTCGCCGACGGCACGACCTCGCTCGCCGAGCTCGTCCGCGTCACGCGCGACGCCTAGCGGCACCGATGCCCGCCTGGGACTACGAAGCGGTCGATGCGCAGGGACGCGTCGCGCGCGGGCGCATCGATGCCGACAGCGCCCGCGGCGCGCGCGACCGGCTGCGCGCACAGGGTCTGACCCCCGTCGACATGCGCGAAGGGCGCGCGACGTTCGACGCGCTCGCGGCGTCGCGGCTGCCGGCGCGGGAGCTCGCGCTCTTCACCCGGCAGTGGGCGACGCTCGCGCAGTCGGGGCTGCCCGTGGACCAGGCACTCGCCGCGGTCGCGGAGCAGGCCGATTCGCCACGCACCGCGAAGCTCGTGACGGCGCTGCGCGGCCACGTCGAGGCCGGCGAGGCATTGCCGGCGGCGCTCGCGCGGTTTCCCCGCACGTTCGCGCCCCTCTATCGCGGCCTGGTCGCGGCCGGCGCGGAGAGCGGGCGCCTGGCCGACGTGCTCGCCCGGCTCGCGGACTACCTCGAGGCGCGCACGGCGCTGCGGCAGAAGTTCACCGTCGCGCTCATCTACCCGTCGCTCGTCACGCTGGTGGCGCTCGGCGTCATCGCGGTGCTGCTGGTCTACGTCGTCCCGCAGGTGGTCGCGGTCTACGAACACAGCCGGCAGACGTTGCCCTGGCTCACGCGCGCGCTGATCGCGACCTCGCAGTTCTTCCGGGCCACCGCGTGGCTGTGGCTCGCGCTGGCGCTCGCCGTTCCGGTCGCGTCCGCGCTCGCACTGCGCAACCGGGCCGTGCGCGCGCGATGGCACGCATTCGCTGCTGCGCGTGCCCGGCCTCGGCCGGCTCGCGGGCAGCCTCGACACCGCGCGCTTCGCGAGCACGCTCGCGATCCTGGTCGGCAGCGGCACGCCGCTCCTGCGTGCGCTCGACACCGCGTCCGGAGTGATGCGTCTCGACCCACTCGCCGAGGCCGCGCGGGCGGCCGCGGCGCTGGTGCGCGAAGGCATGCCGCTGGCCGCGGCGCTCAAGGCACAGCGGCTTTTCCCGCCGGTGCTCGTCCACCTGGTCGCGAGCGGCGAGAACACGGGCCGGCTCGCGGCGATGCTCGAGCGTGCGGCAGGCGAGCTCGAGCGCGATGCCGAGACGCGCCTCGCCTGGCTCGCCGCGCTCATCCAGCCGGTGCTGATCGTGGTGATGGGCGCGATCGTGCTGGTGCTGGTGCTCGCGGTGATGCTGCCCATTGTCTCGATGAACCAGCTCATTCGCTAGAGAAGCTGCTGCGGGGTCGATCTGCTTTGTTGCTCGCGGGTTCGAAATCCTCACGTACGTTTGTGTACGCTCCGGTTTCTCGCCCGCTCGCGCCGCGCATCTCGACCTCCTCGCGACGCTTCTCTAGAGCGGCCGCTCGTGCCGTCGCAGCGCCCACGCGACGTGCTCGCGCACGAGCGGCGAAGGGTCGTCGGCGCGCGAGCGCAGCGCCGCGACCACCTCGGGGGCGGAGGGCGCGTTGCCGAGCGCGACCGCGAGGTTGCGCAGCCACCGCTCGTGGCCGATGCGGCGGATCGCACTGCCTTCCATCCGGGCGTCGAACGCCTCGCGCGTCCACGCGAAGAGATCGACGAGCCTCGCATCGTCGAGGCCGTGCCGGACCGCCGCGAAGTCGGGCAGCGTCGCGGCGGCCGCGTCGCGGTTCCAGGGGCACGCGAGCTGGCAGTCGTCGCAGCCGTAGACCCGGTTGCCGATCAGCGGACGGAGCTCCTCGGGGATCGCGCCGGGCAGCTCGATCGTGAGGTACGAGATGCACCGGCGCGCGTCGAGCTCGTACGGCGCGACGATCGCGCCGGTGGGGCAGGCGTCGAGGCACGCGCGGCAGGTGCCGCAGTGCGCCGACGCCGGTGCCGTCGTCGGCAACGGCAGGTCGGTGTAGATCTCGCCCAGGAAGAACCAGGATCCCTGCCGCGTGAGGAGCAGCGTGTGCTTGCCGCGCCAGCCGGTGCCGGCCCGGGCGGCGAGCGCGACTTCCAGCACCGGCGCGCTGTCCGAGAACACGCGATGGCCGAAGTTGCCGACCTCGTCGGCGATGCGCGCGGCGAGTCGCGCGAGCCGCTGCCGCATCACCTTGTGGTAGTCGCGGCCGAGGGCGTAGCGCGACACGTAGGCGCGCGCGCGGTCGGCGAGCACGACGGCGGGATCGCGTGCGCCCGCAGGGAAGTAATCGAGGCGCGCCGTGATGACGCGGACGGTTCCCGGAATCAGGTCGGCCGGCCGCGCCCGGCGGACGCCGTGCCGGGCCATATAATCCATCGCGCCGTGCCGGCCCGCCGCGAGCCAGTTCACGAGCCGGGCTTCCTCCGCGCCGAGATCGGTGTCGGCGATGCCCACCGCGCCGAAGCCGAGTTCGCGTCCCCACGCGACGATGCGGGTGGCGAGCGCGTCCCAGTCCTGATCGCCCCGCTCCATCGTCAGAAGCCTAACCCGTTCCGTGGATCCGTCGATGAAGTCCTGCACGCTGGCGTTGCCCGATGCCGCCGCGACCGAGCGCGCGGGCGCGGCGCTCGCTGCGCGTATTGGCCGCAGGGATGGTGGTGACGCTCGCCGGCGACCTCGGCGCCGGCAAGACGACGCTCGCCCGCGGCGTGCTGCGTGCGCTCGGCTGGCGGGGTCCGGTGAAAAGCCCTACGTACACGCTGGTTGAACATTATCCGCTTTCGAACTTATACTTGTATCACTTTGATTTCTATCGGTTCGAAGATGTGGCCGAATGGGATGACGCGGGCGTGGCCGACTGCTTCCGCGACGACGCGCTCTGTCTCGTCGAGTGGCCGGAGCGGGTCGCCGGTCGCCTGCCCGATCCCGATGTCGCGATCACGCTCGCACACGCGAGCGCGGGCGCGACGGGCCGCACGCTGACCGCCACCGCCACCACGCGGGCCGGGGAACGATGCATCGACGCCCTCGCCGGAGCAACGCCGCACACACGCTGACGCGCGTGTCGATCGAGCGCCGACGCGCGCTCAAGTGGCTGCTCGTGCCCGCGTCCGGGCTGCTGGTCCGGGGCGTGTTCGCCAATGCCGGTCGCGTCGCCTCGGCGCGGGTCTGGCCCGCGCAGGAATACACGCGGGTGATCCTCGAGGGTCCGACGCCGGTGCCGCACCAGGTGGCCACGGTCGCCAATCCGCCGCGTCTCGTGCTCGACCTCGACGGCGTCGAGATGTCGTCGGCGTTGGCCGACCTGCAGTCGCTCATCGGCGCGAGCGATCCCTACATCGCCGGCGTGCGCATCGGACGCCCGACGGCGTCGGTGCTGCGCGTCGTCTTCGACCTGCGGGGCGAAGTGAATCCGCAGGTCTTCCAGCTGCCGCCGGTCGCGTCCTTCGGCCACCGGCTGGTGCTCGACCTCTATCCCGCCAATCCGGTCGATCCGCTGATGGCGCTGCTCGAGCGCGAGGAGGCCCGGCGGGTCGTCGAGGCGCCCGAGGGCATGAGCTCGCCCGCACTCGTCCCGCGCGAGGCGCCGCGCGTCGAGGTGCCGCGCGACCGCAAGTCGCGCCGCATCGTCGTCGCCATCGACCCCGGGCACGGCGGCGAGGATCCCGGTGCGGTCGGCCGGCGCGGCACCTACGAGAAGCACGTCGTGCTCGCGATCTCGCGCAAGCTGAAGCGCGTGCTGGAGGCCGACCCGAACATTCGCGTCGTGCTCACCCGCGACGACGACTACTTCGTGCCGCTCGCGCAGCGCGTCGCCAAGGCGCGACGCGTGTCGGCGGACCTGTTCGTGTCGGTTCACGCCGACGCCTTCCGCGAGTCGCGCGCGCGCGGCTCGTCGGTGTTCGCGCTGTCCGAGAACGGCGCGACCTCGGCCGCCGCGCGCTGGCTGGCCGAGAAGGAGAACGCCTCCGACCTGATCGGCGGGGTGAGCCTGCCGACGCGCGACCCGACGCTCGCGCGCACGCTGCTCGACCTGTCGCAGACCGCGCAGATCAACGACAGCCTCAAGGTCGGGCGCCACGTGCTCGCCGAGATCGCCGAGCACAACACGCTGCACAAGCCGGCGGTCGAGCAGGCCGGGTTCGCGGTGCTCAAGGCCCCGGACATCCCCTCGATCCTGGTCGAGACCGCGTTCATCAGCAATCCCGAGGAAGAGCAGAAGCTGCGCAGCGAGCAGCACCAGCTGCGCTTCGCCGAGTCGATCGGCGACGGCGTCAAGCGCTACTTCGCGGGCAATCCGCCGCTGGCCCGGGGCTGACGGCCGCGCCACGCGCGACCGCCGTCCGCCGACGGGCGTCGCGGCGAATGGCGCAAAGGGCCGGGTTAGAATCGCCCCCGTGCTGCGCTTCTTCATCCTGTTCGTCGTCATCCAGGCCGCGCTCTTCGGCCTGGAGCTGACGCCATGGGCGCAGACGCACTTCGTCGTGCCGTGGACCAACACGCTGGCGGCGATATCGACGTGGCTCACCACGGTGTTCGACCCGAACGTGGCGGCCGCGGGCAAGATCATGCGCAGCACGACGAACGGCTTCGCCGTGTCGATCGAGGCGGGCTGCAACGGCATCGAGGCGACGATCGTGCTGGTCGCGGCAATCCTCGCCTTCCCGGCACCCTGGACGCACAAGCTGATCGGGCTCGTCTCGGGCATCGTCGCGGTGCAGGGCCTGAACGTGGTCCGCGTGATCAGCCTGTTCTACCTCGGCCAGTGGGACAGGCAGTGGTTCGAGTGGGCGCACCTGTACGTCTGGCAGGCGCTGATCATGCTCGACGTGCTGATCGTCTGGCTGATCTGGGTGCGCACGCTGCCGAGGAGCGGCGGCGGCGCCTCGCCTCCGGCCGCGCCCGCGGCGGCGGCGGCATAGCCCGCCATGGCGGACACCGTGCCGCTGTCTGTCGCTGCCGCGCTTCGTGCTGCTCACGCTCGCGTGGCTGCCGGTGGCGTTCGTCGTCTGGTACTTCACGGCGCCGGTGCTGCTGTGGCCGGCGCAACTGCTGGCCGAGCTGTTCCTGGGTGCCGGCTTCCCCGAGCTCTTCCGGGGCTTCGAAGCCGACGGCGCGACGTTCCGCGCGCTGACCTCGCTCAAGCCCGGCCAGGCGGTCGCCGGCGGCACGGTCAGCGTCGACGTCAACATGCTCCTCTACGCCTACGGCCTGCCGATGTTCGCCGCGCTGGTGCTGGCCGCGCGCGAGCCCGCCTGGCCGCGCATCCTCCTCGTCGGCTACGTCGCGATCCTGCCCTTCGTCGCCTGGGGCATCGTCGCCGACGTGCTCAAGAACATCGCGATCACCGCGGGTCCGGCGGTCGCGTCGCAGGCGGGCTTCTCCGCCGGCGCGCGCGAGGTGATCGCGTTTGCGTTCCAGTTCGGTTCGCTGATCCTGCCCACCGTCGTCCCCGCCGCGGCCTGGGTGCTCACCCACCGGGCGTTCCTCGAGCGGCTGCGCGTCGCCGGATCCGGGCGCCGGGCC
>CAVPJE010000022.1:0-110630 GCA_963705175.1 uncultured beta proteobacterium
GCGGCGCAGGCCAGGGCGAGGCGACCTTGCGGCGTGGCGGCGAAGGCTGCGGGACGAGCGGACGACTTCACGGCGCGAGCAGCCGGACGAGCCACAGCGACAGCACCGGGAAGAATACCAGCAGTACCACGCGCAGGGCGTCCGAGATGAGGAACGGCACGACGCCGCGGAAGGTCTCGGACATCGGCACGTCCTTCGCGAGGCTGTTGATGATGTAGACGTTCATGCCGACGGGCGGCGTGATCAGCCCGATCTCGACGACCATCAGCGCGAGGATGCCGAACCAGATCGCCTTCTCGGTCGGGTCGAGGCCGAAGTAGTCGAAGCCCATCACGATCGGCAGGAAGATCGGTACCGTCAGCAGGATCATCGACAGGCTGTCCATCAGGCAGCCCAGCACGACGTAGATCGCGATGATCAGGAACAGCACGACCAGTGGCGAGACGCCGAGGCCACCGACCCACTTCGCGAGCTCGACCGGCATCTGGGTCAGCGCGAGAAAGACGTTCAGCACGTCCGCACCGAGCAGGATCAGGAAGATCATCCCGGTGGCCTCCGCGGTCCCGTACAGGCACTCGACCATCCCCTGCCAGCGCATGCCGCCGAGCCACACCGCGAAGAACAGTGCCCCCACGGTACCTATTGCCGCGGCCTCGGTCGGCGTGAAGACGCCGCCGTAGATGCCCCCGATCACCACCAGGAACAAGGTGACCACGGGCCATACGTCGCGCAGCGCCTTGAGTCGCGTGGCGGGCGAGGCGCGATCGCCCTGCGGGCCGGCGCTCGGCTTCACCCGCACGTAGACGGCGATCGCGATCAGGTAGCCGGCGGCCGCGAGGATCCCCGGCACGAACGCGGCGATGAACAGCTTCGCGATGTTCTGCTCGGCGAGGATCGCGTACACGACGAGCACGATCGACGGCGGGATCAGGATGCCCAGCGTGCCGCCGGCGGCGAGCGTGCCGGTGGCGAGCGCGGGCTCGTACTTGAGGCGACGCAGCTCGGGCAGCGCGACCTGGCCCATCGTCGCCGCGGTGGCGAGCGAGCTGCCGCAGATCGCGCCGAACCCCGCGCACGCGCCGACGGCCGCCATCGCGACCCCGCCGCGCCAGTGGCCGATCAGCGAGTTCGCGGCATCGAACAGCGACTTGGACAGCCCGCCACGGCTCGCGAACTGGCCCATCAGCAGGAACATCGGGATGACCGACAGGTCGTACACCGAGAATCGCCCGAAGGCGACGGTCTTGAGGTACGACAGGAGCGGCGCCCAGCCGGTCATCGTCACGTAGCCTGCGATGCCGGTGACGAGCATCGCGATGCCGATCGGCACGCGGATCGCGAGCAGCACGAGCATGGCGCCGAACATCAGCAAGCCGAACTCGACGCCGCTCACTGGACTACCCTTCGCGCTGAGCGCTCCGGGCTTGACGTCGCCCTCGGGGCGGCCCTTCGGGCTCATCGGTCCGCCGCTTCGCTCGCCAGCACGCGTTTCGCGTGCAGCCAGGCGGTGTAGAGGCCGGAGACCGCGAGCAGGGCGAACGACGGCAGCATCAGCGCCACCGCGTACCAGGTCGGCACGCCGAGGATCGTGGACTGGTCGTTCGCTTCCCGGAGCGAGATCGCGCCGTGCGTCATGCGCCACGCGATCAGCGCGCCGGCGAGCCCGACCAGCAGGGCGCCGAGGGCGTCGAGCCATTCGCGCACGGCTGGCCGCGAGTGCGCGGTGAAGAAGTCGACGATGACGTGGCCGCCGCGCAGCTGGGTGAGCGGCAGGAAGCTCGCCACCGCGACCGCGCAGCCCAGCTGGATCAGCTCGTAGTCGCCCGGCACGGGCGTGGCGAACAGCGCGCGCCCCGCGATCGACGGCGAGCGACATCAGCGTGAGCGCGACGATCACCAGTCCACCGGCGAGCGCGAACGCGCGCGCGACGAGGAACAGCAGGTGGCCGAACCGATCGGTCGGCACGCGCTGGATCAGCGGGCCCTCGGCCATGGGCGAACCCCTCGAAGTGCTGCAGCGACGCGGGCGCGGCGGCGCCGCGCCCGCGGGATCGTCGTGGCAGCGAAGCCTACTTCGCGGCCTCGTACTTCCTGATCATGTCCTTCGCGGACTGCAGCAGGGCCTTGCCGTCCTGCCCCTTCGCGGTGACGTCGCGCACCCACTCGTCGTCGAGGTTCGCGGTGGCCTTCTCCCAGTTCGCGAGCTCGGAGGCGGGGATGACATAGAAGGTGTTGCCGCGGTCGGTGGCGAGCTTGCGGGCGGGCGGGGCGGAGGCGTCCCACTTCTGGCCGAAGCTCCTCGACAGCGCGGCACCCGAGTTGGCGTCGATCACCTTCTTCAGGTCCGCCGGCAGGCCGTCGTACTTCGCCTGGTTCATCTGCAGCGTGAACACAGCGGTATAGAGCGCGCGCGACTTCGGGTCGGTCTCGCTGTGGAACTTGGTCAGCTCGTGCGCCTTGATCGACGGAATCACCTCCCACGGCAGCAGGTAGCCGTCGACGACGCCCTTGGACAGCGCGTCGGAGAGCGCCGGCAGCGGCATCGCCACCGGGCTCGCGCCCAGCGCGGCGAGCATCTTGTTGGTCTGCCGCGTGGGGGCGCGCATCTTCATGCCCTTGAAGTCGGCGAGCGACCTTCACCTGCTTCTCGCGGCTGTGCACGTAGCCGTTGTCGTGCACGTTGACCGCGAGCATCTTCACGCCCGGGAACTCCTTCTGCGCGTACTTCTCGTAGTACTCCCACGACGCCTGCGACGTCGCCTCGGCGTTGGCCGACATGAACGGCAGCTCGAACACCTCCATCAGCGGGAAGCGGCCGGCCGTGTAGCCGGGCAACGTCCACACGATGTCGGCGACGCCGTCCTTCACCTGGTCGACGAGCTGCGGCGGGGTGCCGCCGAGCTGCATCGCCGGGTAGATCTGGCACTTGAGCCGGTTGCCCGAGTCCTTCGCGATCTTGTCGCACCACGGCACGAGGAGCTGCGAGGGCGGCATCGCGCCCGGCGGCCAGAAGTGATGGACCTTGAGCGTGATTTCCTGCGCGGCGGCGGGCAGTGCGGCGGCGGCGAAGGCGGCGACGACGATCGAACGGGCAATGCGCATGATTCCTCCGGGGTGCGGGACGCCGCTTCGCGCGGAGCACGGGGCGTCGCCGGCAGTGATTCTAGCCGGCGCAGTGTAGCAAACGGGGTCGTGGACGGAGGCCGGTGCGTCGCCCGGGACGGCGGCAGGCCTCTGCTCGGTGCGCCAAAGTTGAGCGGGGGAGTCGGAAATGCGAAAATCGCACGCATGTTTGCACGCCTGCGCGAGGACATCGCCGTCGTGTTCGACCGGGATCCGGCGGCGCGCTCGAAGTGGGAGGTCCTGACCTGCTACCCCGGACTGCACGCGCTGGTCTGGCACCGGTCGCTCGCGCATCCGCTCTGGCGGGCCGGGCTGCGCTGGCTCGCCCGGTGGACGGCCCATTGGGGCCGCTGGGCGACCGGCATCGAGATCCACCCCGGGGCGACGATCGGCCGGCGCGTGTTCATCGACCACGGCATGGGCATCGTGATCGGCGAGACCGCGGTGATCGGCGACGACTGCACGCTCTACCACGGCGTGACGCTGGGCGGGACATCCTGGAGCAAGGGCAAGCGCCACCCGACGCTGGGCCGCGGCGTCGTCATCGGCGCGGGAGCGAAGGTGCTCGGGCCGATCGAGATCGGCGACGGCGCGAAGATCGGCTCCAACGCCGTGGTGGTCCGCGACGTTCCCGCCGACGCGACGGCCGTGGGCATCCCGGCGCGCATCGTCACCTGCGGAGGACCACGCGCGGCGCGAGGAGCAGGCCGCCAAGATCGGCTTCTCCGCCTACGCGATTTCGGCCGACATGGACGACCCCGTGGTCCAGGCGATCCACCGACTGCTCGACCACGCGGCCGCGACCGACGAGCGCCTCGAGCGGCTGGTGGTCGCAGTTGCAGAAGGACGGCCTGGAGATGGGCGATGCCAAGGCCACGGCGGAGCGGTTCGATCCGGCGCCGCTCAACAAATTGCTCGACTGAACTTATCGGACTTTTGGTTGACCAAAACATCGGGTAAGGGAAAATCCCTTTGTCTTGGACAACTGGCCGGCGCCCCCGGGCGCATGGCTATTCGATAGGGGTAACTGAACAATGCGCCTCACCACCAAGGGCAGGTTCGCGGTGACCGCGATGATCGACGTGGCGATGAACGGGACGCGCGGGCCGGTGACGCTCGCGGCCGTGTCCGAGCGCCAGCGCATCTCGCTCTCCTATCTCGAGCAGCTGTTCGGCAAGCTGCGCCGCCATGGGCTGGTCGACAGCGTCCGCGGTCCCGGCGGGGGCTACAATCTCGCCCGGCCGGCCGAGCAGGTCTCGGTCGCCGACGTGATCCTCGCCGTCGACGAGCCGATCGACGCGACGCAGTGCGGCGGCCGCGAGAACTGCCACGACGACCACCGCTGCATGACCCACGACCTGTGGGCGGCGCTCAATGCCCACATCTTCTCGTTCCTGCGCGCGGTCACGCTCGCCCAGCTGGTCGCGGAGCAGCGGCAGAAGCAGGCCGAGAAGCAGGACGTTGCCGTGATGCAGGACCACCGCGCGGTCTCCGGCCCGCGCGCGGTGGAGCCGGCCGTGGTGTCGTGACCGCCGGGCCCCGATCGAAGACGAACCAGCGCCAACCCGATGTCGATCAAGCTGCCCATCTATCTCGACTACTCGGCGACGACCCCGGTGGACCCGCGCGTCGCCGAGAAGATGATCCCCTGGCTCACGCAGAACTTCGGCAATCCCGCGTCGCGCTCGCACAAGTTCGGCTGGGACGCCGAGGCGGCGGTCGAGGAGGCCCGCGCGAACGTCGCGGCACTCGTCAACTGCGACCCGCGCGAGCTCGTCTGGACCTCCGGGGCGACGGAGTCGATCAACCTCGCCCTCAAGGGCGCCGCGCACTTCTACAAGGACAAGGGCCGACACCTGGTCACGGTCGGCACCGAGCACAAGGCGACGCTCGACACGATGCGCGAGCTCGAGCGCGAGGGCTTCGAGGTCACCTACCTCGACGTGCTGCCGAACGGCCTCCTCGACCTCGCGGCCTTCGAGGCCGCGCTGCGGCCGGGCACGATCGTGGCGTCGGTGATGCTCGTCAACAACGAGATCGGCGTGATCCAGGACGTGGCCGCGATCGGCGAGATGTGCCGCAAGCGCGGCGTCATCTTCCACGTCGACGCGGCGCAGGCCACGGGCAAGGTGCCGATCGACCTCGCGACGCT
Source organism: uncultured beta proteobacterium (assembly GCA_963705175.1). GTDB lineage: Bacteria > Pseudomonadota > Gammaproteobacteria > Burkholderiales > Casimicrobiaceae > VBCG01. The sequence goes on from CAVPJE010000022.1 coordinate 5,276, forward strand.
CAAGGTCGACCTGATGAGCTTCTCGGCGCACAAGACCTACGGTCCCAAGGGCGTCGGGGCGCTGTACGTGCGCCGCAAGCCGCGCGTGCGCATCGAGGCGCAGGTTCACGGCGGCGGTCACGAGCGCGGCATGCGCTCGGGAACGCTGCCCACGCACCAGATCGTCGGCATGGGCGAGGCGTTCCGGCTCGCCCGGCTCGAGATGGCGACCGACAGCGATCGCGTGCGCAGCTTGCGCGACCGGCTGTGGCAGGGCCTGTCGCAGATCGAGGAGGTCTATCTCAACGGCGACATGGAGCACCGCGTCCCGCACAACCTCAACGTGAGCTTCAACTTCGTCGAAGGCGAGAGCCTGATCATGGCGATCAAGGACGTCGCGGTGTCGTCGGGGTCGGCGTGCACGTCGGCTTCCCTCGAGCCCTCGTACGTGCTGCGGGCGCTCGGCCGCAGCGACGAGCTCGCGCACAGCTCGATCCGCTTCACGGTCGGGCGCTTCACGACCGCGGAGGAGATCGACTACACGGTCGACCTGCTCAAGCGCAAGATCGCCAAGCTGCGGGAGCTCTCGCCGCTGTGGGAAATGCACCAGGAAGGCGTCGATCTCGACACGGTCCAGTGGGCTGCCCACTGAGGGCCGCACACTGAGGCAGAAGGAGAAGCAGCAATGGCATACAGCGAGAAGGTCATCGACCACTACGAGAACCCCCGCAACGTCGGCTCGTTCAAGAAGGACGACGAGGCCGTCGGGACCGGGATGGTCGGCGCGCCGGCCTGCGGCGACGTGATGAAGCTGCAGATCAGGGTCGGCGCCGACGGCGTGATCGAGGACGCCAGGTTCAAGACCTACGGGTGCGGCTCGGCGATCGCGTCGTCGTCGCTCGTCACCGAGTGGGTGAAGGGCAAGACGCTCGACGAGGCGCTGTCGATCAAGAACACGCAGATCGCCTCGGAGCTCGCGCTGCCGCCGGTGAAGATCCACTGCTCGATCCTCGCCGAGGACGCGATCAAGGCGGCGGTCGCCGACTACAAGGCGAAGCACGGTGCGGTGGCCGGCGAGGCGGAGGCGTCCATTTGCGCGCCGGCGCCGCAGCAGGCCGCCGCGGACTGAGGGAGACCGAAGATGGCTGTCACGCTCACCGAGAACGCGGCGAAGCACGTCGCCGCGCAACTTTCGAAGCGCGGCCGCGGCGTGGGCCTGCGCCTGGGGGTTCGCACGTCGGGCTGTTCCGGGCTCGCCTACAAGATCGAGTTCGCCGACGAGCCGCGCGACGAGGACGTCCGCTTCGAGAGCCACGGGGTCACGGTGCTCGTCGACCCGAAGAGCCTCCCGTACCTGGAAGGCACCGAGCTCGACTTCGCGCGCGAGGGCCTGAACGAGGGGTTCAAGTTCAACAACCCCAATGTCAAGGATGCGTGCGGCTGCGGCGAATCCTTCAACGTCTGAAAAGCTGCTGCGGGGTCGATCTGCTTTGTTGCTCGGAGGCTCGAAATCCTCACGTACGTCTCTAGTACGCTGCGGTTTCTCGCCCCCTCGCGCCTCGCATCTCGACCTCCTCGCGACGCTTTTCCCGCTTCGGTAGGCCGCACCGCCAGCCCTCCCCAAAGAGAGGGCGCACGATGATCGACTTCTCCCGCAACCACTTCGAGCTGTTCGGCCTGCCGGCGTCGTTCGCGATCGACGTGGCGGCACTCGATCGCGCGTGGCGCGAGCTGCAGGCGGAAGTTCACCCGGACCGCCACGCCGCGGCCGACGACGCGTCGCGCCGGCTGGCACTGCAGGCTTCCGCGCGGGTCAACGAGGCCTACCGAGCGTTGAAGGACCCGGTGGAGCGCGGCCGCTACCTGCTCCACCTGCGCGGCATCGACGCGTTCGACGAGACCGACACCCGCCTGCCCCTCGACTTCCTCGAGGCGCAGCTCGAGCGCCGCGAGCATGCGGCCGAGGCAGCGAGGCGAGGGCGACGTCGAGGCGCTCGACGACATCGTCGCGGACATCCGCGCCGAGTCGCGCGAGCGCGAGCGCGACCTCGCCGCGCTGCTCGAGCAGCCCGGCGACGGTGCGCGCGCGACCGCCGTGCTGCGCGAATTGCGCTTCCTCTCGAAGGTTGCGCAGGACGTCGGCACGATGGTCGAGGCGCTCGACGCATGATGCGGCAACGGATCGAGCCGGGTGGACGGGCCTGAAGTGAAACCGCCCCCACGCTCACTACGTTCGCTGCCCCCCGGGACGCCCACGCGCGCGGGGCGAAGCCAAGGCTCGCAGAGCCCGTCCGCGCGCGCGGGTGCCGGCCGAGGCACGGAGATCTCATTGGTGTACCGGACCATCGAGGCCGAGGTGGGTCAGTCCCTCGGGGCGGCCCATCGGGACTGATATGGCGCTGTTCCAGATCTCCGAGCCCGACGCGCCGGCGCCCGCAGCCCGCGCGCAAGCGTGCGATCGGCATCGACCTCGGCACGACCAACTCGCTCGTCGCCACGGTGCGCAACCGCATTCCGTTGGTGCTGCCGGATGCGGAGGGGCGTCCCCTGGTGCCCTCGATCGTGCGCTACGCCGAGGGCGGGGTCGAGGTCGGGTACGACGCGATGGCGCACCAGGCGGCCGACCCCCAGAACACGATCGTCTCGGTCAAGCGGTTCATGGGACGCGGCCTCGCGGATCTCGCCGACGACCGTCGCTTCCCCTACCGTTTCGTCGAAGGGCCCGGCATGGTGCAGATCGGCACGCGCGCCGGCGTGAAGAGCCCCGTCGAAGTTTCGGCGGACATCCTCCGCGCGCTGCGCATGCGCGCGGAAGGCGAACTCGGCGGGCCGATCGACGGCGCGGTGGTCACCGTGCCCGCGTACTTCGACGACGCCCAGCGCCAGGCGACCAAGGACGCCGCGCGGCTCGCGGGCCTCAACGTGCTGCGACTGCTGAACGAGCCCACCGCCGCGGCGATCGCCTATGGCCTCGACAACGCCGCGGAGGGCGTCTACGCGGTCTACGACCTGGGCGGCGGCACGTTCGACATCTCGATCCTGCGGCTGTCGCGCGGCGTGTTCGAGGTGCTCGCGACCAATGGCGACTCGGCGCTCGGCGGCGACGACTTCGACCACCGCGTGTTCTGCTGGGTGCTCGAGGCCGCGAAACTCCCGCCGCTCGGACCCGCCGACGCGCGCGCGCTGCTCGTCAAGGCGCGCGAGGCCAAGGAGATGCTCACCGGGCACGCGGCGGCGCCGATCCTCGCGCGGCTGTCCACCGGCGACGACGTCAACCTCGCGCTCACTGCGGAGGTGTTCGCCGACATCTCGCAGAACCTGGTGCAGAAGACGATGCAGCCGCTGCGCCGGGCACTGCGCGACGCCGGGCTCGCGCCCGCGGACGTCAAGGGTGTCGTGATGGTCGGCGGTGCGACGCGCATGCCGCGCATCCGCCGCGCGGTCGCCGAGTTCTTCGGCCAGCCGCCGCTCACCAACCTGAATCCCGACGAGGTCGTCGCGCTCGGTGCGGCGATCCAGGCCAACGCGCTGGTCGGCAACCGCGACGGCAACGACGAGTGGCTGCTGCTCGACGTGATCCCGCTGTCGCTCGGCCTCGAGACGATGGGCGGGCTCGCCGAGCGGATCGTGCCGCGCAACTCGACGATCCCGGTGTCGCGTGCGCAGGAGTTCACGACGTACAAGGACGGCCAGACGGCGATGGCCATTCACGTGGTGCAGGGCGAGCGCGAACGGGTCGCCGACTGCCGGTCGCTCGCGCGCTTCGAGCTGCACGGCATCCCGCCGATGGCGGCCGGCGCGGCGCGCGTGCGCGTGACGTTCCAGGTGGACGCCGACGGACTGCTCTCGGTGTCCGCGCGCGAGCAGAACTCGGGTGTCGAGGCCGCGATCGAGGTCAAGCCCTCGTACGGGCTCACCGACGACGCGATTGCCCGCATGCTGCAGGAGTCGTTCGCGCACGCGCAGGACGACATGGCGGCGCGCGCGCTCGCCGAGGCGCAGGTCGAGGCCGACCAGATCGTCGAACTCACGCGCAACGCGCTCGCCGTCGACGGCGACCTGCTGTCGGACGCGGAGCGGGCGGCGATCGACGCCGTCCTCGCCGACGTCGCCGCCAGGCGTGCGGGCACGGACGCGGCCTCGCTGCGTAGCGGCGATCGAGACGCTCAACCGCGCCACCGCCGAGTTCGCCGGCCGCCGCATGGACCGCTCGGTCACCCACGCGCTCTCCGGCAAGCGCATCGACACGGTTGTCTGACGGGTCCCCATGCCGACCATCACCGTCCTGCCGCACGCCGAGATCTGCCCCGCAGGCAAGACCTTCGAGGCCGACGCCCGGCACGTCGCTCCTCGACAGCCTGCTCGACCAGGGCATCGACGTCGAGCACGCCTGCGAGAAGTCCTGCGCCTGCACGACCTGTCACGTGATCGTGCGCGAGGGCTTCGACTCGCTGCCGGCGTCCTCCGACGACGAGGACGACCTGCTGGATCGCGCGTGGGGCCTGACGTCGTTGTCGCGCCTCTCGTGCCAGGCGATCGTGCAGGACGCGCCGTTGACGGTCGAGATCCCGAAGTACACGATCAACTACGCGCGCGAAGGCAAGTAGCCGCACGCGCGCTGCCCACGAATGTGCGGAGCCTGCCGATGAAGTGGACCGATACCCGCGAGATCGCGATCGCGCTCACCGAGGCGCACCCGGACGTCGACCCGCAGTTCGTGCGGTTCACCGACCTGCACCGCTGGGTCTGCGAACTGCCCGGATTCTCCGACGACCCGAGCCACAGCGGCGAGAAGATCCTCGAAGCGATCCAGATGGCCTGGATCGACGAGGCCTGAAAGTAGGGTCAGACTCGACTTTCGGAAGTAGGGTCAGACTCGACTTTTCCCTTGTCCTGCATCCGAATTTGGTGACGCGAGCGAAAAGTCGAGTCTGACCCCACTTTTCAGGCAAAGAGATTCAGCGCCGCGTCGAGCCCGCAGTGCTCGATCGCGTGCGTGGCCTGCGCGCGCACGACCGGCTTGGCGCGATAGGCGATCGACACGTCCGCCTCGCGAAACATCGGCAGGTCGTTCGCGCCGTCGCCGAACGCAACCGCGATGCCCGCAGGGAGCGTGTCGCGCAGCGCACGCAGCGCCCCTGCCTTCGCCGCGGCGTCGACGATTTCGCCCTGGATGCGGCCGGTGAGCCGGCCGTCGCGGATCTCGAGCACGTTGGACAGCGTGTGGCCGAGCCCGGCGCGGCTCTGCAGGCGATCCGTGAAGTACGTGAAGCCGCCAGAGACGAGGAGCGAGCGCGCACCGGCGCGGTGAAAGCCGTCGAGCATGCGCTCGGCACCCGGCGACAGCTGCAGTCGCTCATCGTAGACGCGAGCGAGCGCCTCGACGGGCAGTCCGGCAAGCAGCGCCACGCGGCGCGTCAGGCTCTCGCGGAAGTCGATCTCGCCGCGCATCGCCGCCGCGGTGATCAGCGCGACCTGCGGCTTGATGCCGTGCATGTCGGCGATCTCGTCGATGCACTCGATCGTGATCAGCGTCGAGTCCATGTCCATCGCCACCACGCGTACGTCGGCGAGCCGGCGCGCGCGCGGCACGAAGGCGGCGTCGAGGCCGCGTGCCGCGCAGGCTTCCGCGACGCCGTCGCGCACGCGCGGCGACGCCAGGCGCCAGGCCGGCGCTGCGCCGCGGGAGAGCGGCACGATCCCCTCGCACCCTGCGATCGCGGCGATCGCGCGGGCGTCATCGACGCTCGCCGAGGGGCCCTGGACGACGAGGTCGACCTCGCCCTCGGCGATGGGGGTCACCGTACCCTCGATCAGGCCGTGGGCCGGACGCGCCGCGCGCACTCCTTCGCGCGATCGCGGGCCTCGTCGACCGTCGGCGCGGTCGCCAGCGCGACGCCCATGCGTCGCGTCCGATAGGCCTCGGGCTTGCCGAACAGGCGCAGATCGGAGTTCGGCACCTCGAGCGCGTGGGCGACGCCCTCATACGCGATGCCGCGCGCGTCGACGCCCCCGTAGATCACGGCCGACGCGCCCGCCGGCGCGATCATGCGCGTGTCGACCGGCAGCCCGAGGATCGCGCGCGCGTGCAATTCGAACTCGCTCTGCGCCTGCGTGCACATCGTCACCAGGCCGGTGTCGTGCGGCCGCGGGCTGACCTCGGAGAACCAGACCTGGTCTCCCTTCACGAACAGCTCGACGCCGAACACGCCGCGCCCGCCGAGCTCGGCGGTCACCCTGGCGGCGATGTCGCGGGATTTCGCGAGCGCGACCGGCGACATCGGCTGCGGTTGCCAGGACTCGACGTAGTCGCCGTTGACCTGCACGTGGCCGACCGGTGCGCAGAAGTGCGTGTCGAGCGCGGCCTCGGGCGAGCCGGCGCGGACCGTCAGCAGCGTGATCTCGTAGTCGAAGTCGATGAACCCCTCGACGATCACGTGTCCGCCGCGCACGCGTCCCGCGCTCTCGGCATACTGCCACGCCGCCGCGACCTCGGCCTTCGAGCGCACCACCGACTGGCCCTTGCCGGAGGACGACATCACCGGCTTCACGACGCACGGGTAGCCGATCGGCGGCGCGCCGTCCTTGCCGTCGATCGCCGCCTGCAGCGCGTCGATGCTGCGCGCGAAGCGGTAGGGCGAGGTCGGGATGCCCAGCGTCTCGGCGGCGAGTCGGCGGATGCCCTCGCGGTTCATCGTCAGCTTCGCCGCGCGGGCCGTGGGGATCACCTGCGTCACGCCGGCGGCCTCGAGCGCGACCAGCGCGTCGGTGGCGATCGCCTCGATCTCCGGCACGACGATGTGCGGGCGTTCCTGCTCGATCAGCCGCGTGAGCGCTGCGGCATCGGTCATCGCGATCACGTGCGCGCGATGCGCGACCTGATGACCCGGCGCGTTGGCGTAGCGGTCGACCGCGACCGTCTCCACGCCGAGGCGCTGCAGCGCGACGATCACCTCCTTGCCGAGCTCGCCGCTGCCGAGCAGGAGGACCTTGGTCGCCGAGGGCGACAGCGGAGTGCCGATGCGCATGGGCTGGAGCGTCGTGGTGCGCCGCGGCACGGCCGCGGCCGAAGATGATCGATTCTAGCAGTGGAACGTTACCGATGCTGCGGTGCGAAAAAGCATGCTTCCGTGGCCCCGCCTAGCGGCCCCGGCGACCCGCGCTGCGCGGGGGCGGCGCGAGCTCGCCCGGGGCGCGCGCGGAGGTCTCGTCGTCGGCGAGCGTGAAGTCGATCTTGCTGGTTTCGAGGTCGACGCGGGCGACGCGCACCCGCGCGCGGCCGGCGAGCTGGAAGATGCGGCCGCTGCGCTCGCCGATCAGCGCGTGCCGGCCGCGGTCGAACTGGAAGTAGTCGCGGCCGAGCTCCGTGATGTGCACCAGCCCGTCGACGTTCATGTCGTCCAGCGTGACGAAGATGCCGAAGCCGGCCACGCCGCTCACCGTGCCCTCGAAGACCTCGCCGACGCGGTCGCGCATGTACCAGCACTTCAGCCACTGCTCGACGTCGCGCGTCGCCTCGTCGGCGCGCCGCTCGGTCATCGAGCAGTGCGTGCCGAGTGCCTCCCAGGACATGCCGTGAGGCGTGTAGCGCTTGCCGTCGAGGCACGCGCGGATCGCGCGGTGGACGAGCAGATCCGGGTAGCGCCGGATCGGCGACGTGAAGTGCGTGTATGCGTCGAACGCGAGGCCGAAGTGGCCGGCGTTGTCGGGGCGGTACTGCGCCTGCGAGAGCGAGCGCAGCAGCACGGTCTGCAGCAGCGCCTGGTCGGGCCGGCCCTCGATCGACTTGATGAGCTTCGCGTAATCGGCGGCCTTCGGGTCGTCGCCGCCGGGGAGCGACAGCGCGCAGCCGGCGAGAAACTCCTTCAGCACCGCGAGCTTGTCCTCCGGCGGCCCCTCGTGCACGCGGTAGAGCACCGGATGCTCGTGGCGCTGCAGGTAGTCCGCGGTGCACACGTTGGCCGCGAGCATGCACTCCTCGATCAGCTTGTGCGCGTCGTTGCGCGGCGCCGGGACGATGCGCTCGATCCGCCCGCTGTCGTCGAAGACGAGTGCCAACTCGACGGTGTCGAAGTCGATCGCGCCGCGCTTCTCGCGCGCCTTGGCCAGCACCTTGTAGAGCGCGTAGAGGTTCTCGAGATGGGGCAGGAGGTCGCGCGAAGCCTTCGACGTGGCGCTGCCGGGCTCGGAGAGCCACTGCCAGACCTCGTTGTAGGTGAGTCGCGCGCGGCTGTGCATCACCGCGGGGTAGAAGCGGTAGTCCTTGATCGTGCCGGTCGCGCCGATCTCCATGTCGCAGACCATGCAGCAACGGTCGACCTCGGGCCTGAGCGAGCAGAGCTCGTTGGAGAGCTCCTCCGGCAGCATCGGGATCACCCGGCGCGGGAAGTACACGGAGTTGCCGCGCTCGCGCGCGTCGCCGTCGAGGGCGTCGCCGTCACGCACGTAGTGCGACACGTCGGCGATCGCGACGACGAGGCGGAAGCCGCGGCCCTGCTTCTCGCACCAGACGGCGTCGTCGAAGTCCTTCGCGGTCTCGCCGTCGATCGTGACGAGCGGAAGGTGGGTGATGTCCTCGCGTCCCTTGCGGTCGGCGGGACGCACGTCGGCGGGCAGGCGCTTCGCCTGGCGCGCGGCCTCGCGCGAGAACTCGAAGGGCAGCGCGTGCTTGCGCAGCGCGATCTCGATCTCGATGCCGGCGTCGGTCGGGTGGCCCAGCACCTCCTTGATGCGGCCCGCAGCCTCGCGGTGCTCGGAAGGCTGCTCGACGAGCTCGACGACGACCACCTCGCCGGGCTTCGCCTTGCCGCGCTCGCCCGGCGGGATCACGATGTCCTGGCTGATCCTGCGGTTCTCCGCCTCGACGAACCAGACGCCGCGTTCCTCGTGCACGCGCCCGACGATCTCCCGGTTGACCCGCTCCAGCACCTCGACGATCTCGCCTTCGGGCCGCCCGCGCCGGTCGGTGCCGGTGACGCGCACGGCGACGCGGTCGCCGTGCAGCACCTTGTGCATCTCGCGCGGGTTCAGGAACACGTCGTCGCCACCCTCGTCGGGCACGACGAAGCCGAAGCCGTCCGCATGGCCCTCGACCTTGCCGCGGGTGAAGCCGAGCTTCGCGGCGACCAGCAGCTCGCCCTTGCGGTTGACGAGCACCTCGCCCGCGCGGAGCAGCGCCTGGAGCGCGGCGTCGAACGACTTCCGGTCGCGTCGCCCGAGGCGAAGGGTCTGGGCGAGCTCGTCGGGCGGAACGGGCACGCCGGCGTCGCGAAGCGCGGCGAGGATGGTTTCGGCACCGACGCCGGGGACGTCCGGCGTGTCGGTCCGGGCGGATCGACGGGAGGAGGGCATGATCCCGGGATTATCCGCCACTGTGCTGCCACCCGGGCGGGCGTCGCGGCACGAGCCTGCGGGGACACGCGCGCGTCGCGGTTTGGCGGGCAAGGTAAGCGGTTGTATACTATGCGTTCCTCATCGCCCAGATGGCGGAATTGGTAGACGCACTAGGTTCAGGTCCTAGCGGTCGCAAGACTGTGGAGGTTCGAGTCCTCTTCTGGGCACCACCCCTTTCGCGGGCGTAGCGCTGCCGGCGAAGTTCCTCGGACCCGCAGACGGCCTGCACGGACCGACGCCGTGCGGTGCCGTAGTTTCCTCCGCAGGTTCCCCCGCCGTTCCCCGCTGATTCCCCTCCGCAAAGGCCCGTTGACCCGCGTCAACGGGCCCGTGCCGGGGCGGGGCTATGCTGGAAATCGACAAGGGCCGCGATCATGCGCCCAACCGTCGTCGGCCCGCGTCCTGAGGGGAGGATGCGTCCCATGGATGCGACGGTCTCGAACGGCTCTCCTGCCAAGTCCCGCGACGCTCGCGCCGTACCGGCGCCGACGGCGCAGCCGAAGTCGGCTCCTGACCGCGTCGTCCCGCTTCCCGCACGGCGAGCGGCGGAAACGTCGTCCGTCAACGGCCGCAACGGCGACGTGCTGCACGCGGACAGCTTCGACCGCTGGCTGCACAGCAATCTGTCCCGCTTCACGCGCGCCATCTCGCCCGCGGCGCTGCTTCTCGCCTACGTCGACTGGATCGCGCACCTCGGGCTCTCGCCGGCGAAGCAGGCGGAGCTCGCGCGCAAGGCCTGGCGCAAGGCCTATCGCCTCGCGCTGTACCTGCCGCGGAGCTTCGACAAGGACGCGCCCTGGTGCATCGAGCCGCTCGCCCAGGACCGTCGCTTCAGCCACCCGGACTGGCGCTCGTTCCCGTTCAACGTGATCGCGCAGTCGTTCCTGCTGCAGCAGCAGTGGTGGTACAACGCCACCTCCGAGATCCGCGGCGTCTCGAAGCACCACGAGGACATCGCGGTGTTCGTCGCGCGGCAGCTGCTCGACATCGTCTCGCCGTCGAACTTCCTGTGGACCAACCCGCAGCGCGCTCGCCAAGACGTTCGAGTCGCGCGGGCTCAACCTGTGGTTCGGCTGGCAGAACTGGCTCGCCGAGTTCGAGCGCATCCAGGCGGGACGGCCACCGGCGGGCGTGGACGCCTTCCGGCCGGGCGAGACCGTCGCGCTGACGCCGGGCCAGGTCGTGTTCCGCAACCGGCTGATCGAGCTGATCCAGTACGAGCCGACGACGCCGACGGTACGCGCCGAGCCGGTGCTGATCGTGCCGGCGTGGATCATGAAGTACTACATCCTCGACCTGTCGCCGTCGAACTCGCTGATCCGGCACCTGGTCGACCGCGGCCACACGGTGTTCTGCATCTCGTGGAAGAACCCGGACGCGAACGACCGCGACCGCGGCATGGAGGACTACCTGCGCATGGGCATCGGCGACGCGCTCGAGGCCGTGAGCGCGATCTGCGGCCTGCCGGGCGTGCACGCGGTCGGCTACTGCCTCGGCGGCACGCTGCTCGCGATCGCGGCGGCGGCGATGGCGCGCGACGGCGACACGCGGCTCTCAGAGCATCACGATGCTCGCCGCGCAGACCGACTTCAGCGAGCCGGGCGAGCTCGGGCTCTTCATCGAGGAGAGCCAGATGATGTTCCTCGAGGACATCATGTTCGACCGCGGCTACCTGTCCGCGGGCGAGATGTCGGGCGCGTTCCAGCTGCTTGCGCTCCAACGACCTGTTCTGGTCGCGGGCCGTGCACCAGTACCTGATGGGCGAGCCCTCGCCGATGACGGACATGATGGCGTGGAACGCCGACACCACGCGCATGCCATACCGCATGCACGCGCAGTACCTGCGGCGGCTGTTCCTCAACAACGACCTGGCGCTCGGCCGCTACCGCGTCACCGGGAAGCCGGTCGCGCTGTCGGACGTGCACGTGCCGATGTTCGTCGTCGGCACCGAGAGCGACCACGTCGCGCCGTGGCGCTCGGTGTACAAGATCCACCTGCTCGCGAGCGGCGAGATCACGTTCGCGCTCACGAGCGGCGGCCACAACATGGGCATCGTCAGCCCGCCGGGCACGCCGAAGCGGGGCTACCGCGTCCTCACGCACAGCCACGAGGGCAAGTACATCGACGCCGACACCTACCTCGCGCAGGCCGCGCGGCACGAGGGCTCGTGGTGGACGGCCTGGTTCGCGTGGCTCGACACGCACTCGACGGGGGCCGAGGCGCCGCCGCGGATGGGCGCGCCGACGAAGGGCTATCCGCCGATCGAGCCGGCCCCGGGCAGCTACGTGATGCAGACGTAAGGGGAGGGCGGACAACGCCGGTCCGGCCCTCGCCGACGTACCGCTTCCGGCGGGATCATTGTTCCGCGCCGAGGCGCTCCCGCAGGCCCTCGGGCCGCAGGTTGTCGTAGACCTCGAACGGCTGGTGGATCCAGGGATTGTCGGGCAGGTAGTCGACGTGGAAGTCCGGCTCGTACACCGAGCAGGCCTTCCACCACAGCACCGCGGTCTTCATCGCGGTGACGTTCGGGAAGCGCTCCGGAAGCGTCTTCACGACCATGGCGAGCGTGTGGCCGGAGTCGACCATGTCGTCGACGAGCAGCACGCGCTCGCCGAGGCGCGGCGAGGTCATCGTCATGTGCTCGGCGATCACCAGCTCGCCGCGTATCGTGCCGCCGCCCGAGGCGTACGAGTGCGTGGACAGGATCGCGAGCGGCGACTCGAAGATCCGCGAGAGCACGTCGCCGACGCGCAGGCCCCCGCGCGCGATGCAGATGATCTGGTTGAAGCGGAAGTCCGACTCGTGGACCTTGAGCGCGAGCTGCTCGATCAGCCGGTGGTACTGGTCCCAGGTCACGTGGAGGCTCATGCGCGCCTTCTCCCGTCGCTGCGTTCTCGTCCGGTGGATGCTCGTCAGTGCATCGGGTGGGCGAGCAGGATCGTGTCGTCGCGATCGGGGCCCGTCGACACCATGGCGATCGGCACCCCGGTGAGCGCCTCGATGCGCGCGAGGTACGCGCGGGCGTTCGCCGGCAGCGCGTCGAGCGTGCGCACGCCGACGGTGCTCTCCTTCCAGCCGGGCAGCGTCTCGTAGACCGGCACGCACTTCGCGACCGCGTCCGCGCCGCTCGGGATGCGGTCGACGCGGCGCCCGTCCACCAGTGTAGTGCGTGCAGATGGCGATCGAGTCCATGCCGTCCAGCACGTCGAGCTTCATCACGCAGGTCCCGTCGACGCCGTTCAGCTCGAACGAGCGCCGCAGCAGCGGCACGTCGAGCCAGCCGCAGCGGCGCGGACGGCCGGTGACCGAGCCGAACTCGTTGCCGCGCTTGCGCGAGCCCGGCGCCGACCTCGTCGGTGAGCTCGGTGGGAAACGGGCCGCCGCCGACGCGCGTCGTGTACGCCTTGACGATGCCGAGCACGTAGTCGAGGAGCTGCGGGCCGATGCCGCTGCCGGGCGCGGCCGCGCCGGCGAGGCAGTTCGAGCTGGTGACGAAGGGGTAGGTGCCGTGGTCGATGTCGAGCAGCGCCCCCTGCGCACCCTCGAACACCAGCGACTCGCCGCGCGCGCGCATCGCGTGGATGCGCGCGGAGACGTCGGCCACCATCGGCACGATCTCGCGTGCGAGCGCGAGCGTCTCGTCGCGGGTCTTCTCGAACGGCACGGGCTCCACCTTGAAGTACTGCGCGAGCATGAAGTTGTGGTAGTCGAGCAGCACTTTCAGCTTGCCGGCGAAGCGATCGGGGTCGAGGAGGTCCTGCACCCGCAGCGCGCGCCGCGCGATCTTGTCCTCGTAGGCGGGCCCGATGCCGCGCCCGGTCGTGCCGATCTTGCCGCCGGAGGTGCCCGATGCCGCGGCCTCGCGCGCCTGGTCGAGCGCCACGTGGCACGGGAGGACGAGCGGGCACGCGGGCGAGATCGACAGGCGCGAGCGGAGCTCGACACCCGCGCCCTCGAGCTCGCGGATCTCGGCCATCAGCGCCGAGGGCGAGAGCACGACGCCGTTGCCGATCAGCACCGCGACCCCGGGACGCAGCACGCCGGAGGGGATCAGCCGCAGGACCGTCTTGCGACCGCCGATCACCAGCGTGTGGCCGGCATTGTGGCCGCCCTGGAAGCGCACGACGCCCTTCGCGCTCTCGGTCAGCCAGTCGACGATCTTGCCCTTGCCCTCGTCGCCCCACTGCGTGCCGATGATGACGACGTTCTTGCCCATGGGATCGCGATCGTGAAGGTGGGAGTGTCCGGAACGGGAAGTGCGGCCAGTCGCTCAGGCGCCGGCCGCTTCGGTCACGCGGTGCAGCTGCCGCAGGTCGAGCGTGAAGCCGGTCGCGGGACGCGCGCGGCCGAACGCCCGGCCCACGCCGTCGTAGCGGCCGCCGTTGCCGATGGCATTCGGCGCGCCCGCCGTGAACACCGAGAAAATCGGACCATTGTGGTAATGATAGCCGCGAAGGTCGGCGAGATCGACGTGCAGCGCCTCCACCTTCGGCGCGAACGCAGCGGCGAGCGACGCAAGGGCATCGAGCGCGTTGGCGACCGCGGGGACGTCCGGCAGGCGATCGCGCGCGGCGCCGAGCACTTCCTGCGCCGGGCCGTAGAGCGTCGGCAGCACAGAGAGCGCGTCGCGCCACGCCGCGGGCAGCCGGGCGGTCAGCTCGCGCACGGAGGGCAGGTCCTTGGTGCGGATCGCCTCGAAGAGCAGGGCTTCCTCGCCCGATCCGGCCAGGCCCGCGCCGCCGGCCAGCGCGCGGTAGACGCCGACGTGCCCGAGGTCGAGGTGCAGTCCGGCCAGTCCCACCGCCTCGAGCGACGACAGCAGGAGCCCGATCGCCTCGCGGTCGCCGGCAATGCCGGCCTCGCCGAAGAGCTCCGCGCCGAGCTGGATCACCTCGCGCATCATCCCGGGCGGCGCGGGCGTGGCGCGCAGCACGCTGCCCGCGTAGCACAGCCGGTTCACGCCGGCGGTGTTGAGGAGGTGCGCGTCGATGCGCGCGATCTGCGGCGTGATGTCGGCGCGCACGCCGAGGAGCCGCCCCGACAGCGGATCGACGACCTTGAACGTCTGCAGGTCGAGGTCGCGCGCGCTGCCGGTCAGGAGCGACTCGAGGTGCTCGACCAGGGGCGGCTGCACCAGCCGGTAGCCGCCGGCGACGAGATGGTCGAGCAGCGTGCGACGCAGGCGCTCCAGCGCTTCGGCCTCGGCCGGCAGCACGTCCTCGACGTGCTCGGGGAGGAGCCAGTTACGCATGGTCGAGGAACGCCAGCGCGACGACGCCCAGCAGCAGCGAGGTGAGGCCGACGAAGCGGATCTGCCCGTCGGACATTTCGGTCAGCTTGCGGAACGTGTCACGCCACAGCCGCGGCGCGACGAACGGCAGCAGGCCCTCCACCATCAGGAGCAGCGCGAACGACGTCCACAGCCAATCGGGCAACGTGGCACCCCGCCGTCCGCGGCCCGCGCGGTCAGCGCCCGCCGGTGGCGCGGGGCATGGCCGAGGCGCCCCCGCCCGACTGCTTGAAGTACTGGAAGAACTCGGAGGCCGGGTCCAGCACCATGACGTCGCCGCGGCCGCGCAGCGACCCCTTGTACGCCTCGAGGCTGCGGTAGAAGCGGTAGAACTCGGGGTTGCCCGAGTAGGCCGACGCGTAGATCGATGCCGACTTGGCGTCGCCCTCGCCCTTGATCTTCTGCGCCTGGCTGTAGGCCTCGGCGAGGATCACCTGGCGCTGGCGGTCCGCGTCGGCGCGGATCCGCTCGGACTCGGCGGCGCCCAGCGAGCGCAGCTCGTTCGCGACCCGGCGGCGCTCGGACTCCATGCGCGCGTACACCGGTCCCGTCACGTCCGGCGGCAACTCGACCCGGCGCAGGCGGACGTCGACCACCTCGACGCCGATCGTGCGCGCGTCGGCGTCGGCCTTGCTGCGCGTGACGCTGGTGATCCGGTCGCGCTCGGTCGAGATGGCCTCGTGCACCGTCCGCTTGTTGAACTCCTCGGCGAGGTTGGCGCGCACCGTCTGCGACAGGCGGCGGCGCGCGGCCTCCTCGTCGCCCTGGACGGAGCGGTAGTACTGCGCGACGTCGATGATCCGCCACAGCACGATGAAGTCGACGAGCAGCGGCTTCTTCTCGGAGGTGGTGACGCGGTCGGGCTCGGGGTTGTCGAGCGAGAGGTTGCGCTTGTCGAAGTAGCGGACGTTCTGGATCAGCGGCACCTTGAAGTACAGGCCGGCCTCCTTCTGCACCTCGACGATCTCGCCCAGCTGGAACTTGATCGCGTACTTGGTCTGGTCGACGGTGTAGACCACCTGCGACAGGACGAGCAGCACGGCGACGACGAAGGCGAGGATGGGCATCGTGAATCGCATGGCGTCCTCCTATCGATCGCGCGCGCGCAGCGACTCGCGGCCGCGCGGGCCGTCGCCGACCTGCGGCGGGATCTCGGCCGGCGCGGCGCGGGTCGCGGGCGCCGACGGCGCGGCCTCCGTCGGCATCGCCGCTGCCGGGGCGCTCGCCGGCGCCGCCTGCTGCATCAGCCGGTCGAGCGGCAGGTAGAGCAGGTTGCCGCCGCCGCCGGCCTTCTGGTCGATCACCACCTTCGACGTCGCGCCGAGCACCGACTGCATCATGTCGAGGTAGAGGCGATCGCGGGTCACCGCGGGGGCCTTCTGGTACTCGACGAGGATCTGCCGGAAGCGCGACGCGTCGCCCTCCGACTTCTGCACCACCTCGGTCGTGTAGCCGTTCGCCTCCTCGAGCAGGCGCGAGGCCATGCCGCGGGCGCGCGGAACGACGTCGTTGGCATACGCCTGGCCCTCGTTCTTCAGCCGCTCGCGGTCCTGCCCGGCCTTGACCGCGTCGTCGAAGGCCGCCTGCACCTTGTCCGGCGGCAGCACCGTCTGCAGCGTGACCTTCTGCACGAACACGCCGGTGCCGTAGCGGTCGAGCATCTGCTGCATCAACTGCTCGGTCTGCTTGGCGATCTGCTCGCGGCCCTCGTAGAGGGCGAAGTCCATCTTGCTCTTGCCCACGACCTCGCGGATCGCGGTCTCGGCGAGGAATGCGACCATCTGGTCGGGACGGCGGTTGTTGAAGACGTAGTCCTCGGCGCTCTTCAGGTTGTACTGGACCGCGAACTGGATGTCGATGATGTTCTCGTCGTCGGTCAGCATCACCGCTTCGCGCTCGACCTTGTTGCGCGGCGTGTTGCGGTAGCCGATCTCGATCGTCTTCACCTGCGAGAAGTCGACGAGCTCCACCGCTTCGACGGGGAACGGCAGGTGCCAGCGCGGGCCGGGCTGCGTCGTCTCGGTGTACTTGCCGAAGCGCGTGACGACGCCGCGGCGGCCTTCGTCGACGATGTAGAAGCCGCTCGCGAGCCAGACCGCGAGCACGAGGAGGACGAGCAGTGCGGCACCGCCGATCGGCAGCGCGGCGCGGGGCCGGGGCGTCTCGCCGCCCCCGCCGCCGTCGGCGTTGCCGCCGCCGCCCCTGCGACCGAACAGGTCGGAGAGGCGCCGGTTGACGTTGCGCCAGATCTCGTCGAGATCAGGCGGGCCGGCGTTGTTGCCGCCGCCGCCGCGTTTGCCCCATTGGGGATCGTTGAGCGACATGGCTTTACCGTCGGGCAGTGTTCGTTCGCGCGGGTCGACACCCGGCGCGGGGACTCATGCCCGGTCGTGGCCCATTCAGGCAGGAAGTGGGATGGTCGGGGACGCGGCGGTCTCGGGCGCCAGGCGCTCGGACAGTGCGTCGCGCAATTCGTTGCAACCGGCGCCGGTGAGGGCGCTTACGCAAACCGCGCAGATGGTACCACAGGGGTCGCGCGTCACCCCGGTCGACAGGTCCGTGCGGTCGCACTTGTTCAGCACCCGGATCTGCGGGATCGCGTCGGCGCCGATCTCGGCGAGCACCGCCTCGACGGCCGCGACCTGGTCGTCGCGGTCCGGCGCCGAGGCGTCGATCACGTGCAGGAGCAGGTCGGCTTCGGTGGCCTCGGCGAGCGTCGCCCGGAACGCCGCCACCAGGTCGTGCGGCAGCTCGCGAATGAAGCCGACGGTGTCCGAAAGCACGACCGTCCCCGCACCGGGAACGTGGATGCGCCGCAGCGTCGTGTCCAGCGTGGCGAACAGCTGATCCATGGCCTCGACGCGCGCGCCGGTCAGGCGGTTGAACAGCGTCGACTTGCCGGCGTTGGTATAGCCCACGAGCGCGACGGTGCGCACCGCGGCGCGCCGCCGCGTGCGGCCCTGCGTCGCGCGGCTCCTCGCCACGCCCGCGAGCCGCGTGGTGAGGGCCTTGACCCGCTTGGCGATCAGGCGCCGGTCGGTCTCGAGCTGCGTCTCGCCGGGACCGCGCAGGCCGATGCCGCCCTTCTGGCGTTCGAGGTGGGTCCAGCCGCCGACGAGCCGCGTCGCCATGTGCTTCAGCTGGGCGAGCTCGACCTGCAGCTTGCCCTCGCTGCTGCGCGCGCGCTGCGCGAAGATGTCGAGGATCAGGCTGGTGCGGTCGACGACGCGGCAGCCGAGCGCCTGCTCGAGGTTGCGCTGCTGCACGCCCGACAGCGGGTGGTCGAAGATCACGAGTTCGGCCGAGGTGTCGGCCTTCCTCGCCCCGATCTCCTCGACCTTGCCCTTGCCGGCGAAGGTCGCCGGGTCGGGCCGCTTCCGTTTGCCGGTGATGCGGCCGACGACCTCGGCGCCTGCGGACGCCGCGAGGGCCGCGAGCTCGTTCATGCGGTCGTCGACGTGGCCGTCGCCCAGGTCGAGCTCGACCAGGAGTGCGCGGCTGCCGCCCTCGGGACGATCGAACATGTCAGCGCCGGTGCATGATGCACTGGCGCCGGGCGCAGCCTCGCATCAGCCTTCGGCGTCTCCGGCCGGCGCGTGGTGGGGCATCGTCACCGGGCGCGACGGCACGACGGTGGAGATCGCGTGCTTGTAGACCATCTGCGTCACGGTGTTCTTGAGCAGCACGACGTACTGGTCGAACGACTCGATCTGGCCCTGCAGCTTGATGCCGTTGACGAGGTAGATCGAGACCTGAACGTGCTCCTTGCGCAGCGTGTTCAGGAACGGGTCTTGTAGCATTTGCCCTTTGTTGCTCATGCGCTCGCTCCGGTTCTTTTGGTCGGCCGGTGAAGACGAAGGTGCCGGCGAACGGCGCTCGGCCACGAAGCCCGCGGCCCCGCCAGGCGCCCGGTCAGCCCCGGCGGCGGGAAGCCTTGTTCGCGTAAGGGTTGGCACCCGTCTTGAATTGTATCCTAAGGGGGGTTCCGCGCAGTTGGAACGCCTCGGCGAAGAATCGTTCCAGGTAGCGCCGGTACGTGTCGGGGACGCTCGCGAGCGCGGTGCCGTGGATCACCACCACCGGCGGGTTCATCCCGCCCTGGTGCGCGTAGCGCAGCTTGGGCCGCGAATAGCCCGCGCGCGGCGGCTGCTGGCGCTCGACCGCCTGCTGCAGCGCCCGGGTGAGGCGGGGCGTCGAGAGCTTCGCCATCGCGGCGGCGTACGCGGCGTCGACCGAGGCGACGAGCGCGTCCAGCCCGCGACCCTCGCGCGCCGACACGTAGTGGGTCGTCGCGAAGGCGAGGAACGCGAGCTTGCGCGAGAACTCGCGCTTGACTTCCTCGCGATTCGATTCCGGCAGGCCGTCCCACTTGTTGACGGCAACGACCAGCGCGCGGCCGGACTCCAGCACGTGGCCGGCGATGTGCGCATCCTGCTCGGTGATCTCGTCCTGGGCGTCGACGACGAGCACGACGACGTGCGCCTCCTCGATCGCGTTCAGCGTCTTGATCACCGAGAACTTCTCGACCGCCTCGAACACCTTGCCGCGGCGGCGCAGCCCGGCGGTGTCGATCAGCGTGTAGGGGCGTCCGCCGCGCTCGACGTCGAGGTGGATCGCGTCGCGGGTCGTGCCCGGCTCGTCGAAGGCGATCACCCGCTCGGCGCCGAACAGCGCGTTGACGAGCGTCGACTTGCCGACGTTGGGCCGCCCGACGATCGCCACCTTGATGCGCGCGGGACCGTCGCCGGCCTCGGCCTCCTCCTCGGGGGCCGGCTGCGGCGCCGGGACGTGGGCCAACGCCTGCTCGAGCATGTCGCGCACGCCCTCGCCGTGCGCCGCGGAAATCGCGAGCGGTGCGCCGAGCCCGAGTTCGTGGAAATCGGCGACCGCGCGCTCGACCGGGAGGCCTTCCGCCTTGTTGGCGACGAGCACGACCGGACGCCCCGACTTGCGCAGCATGGTCGAGATGTCGCGGTCGACCTCGTTCAGTCCGGCCCGGGCGTCGACGATGAACACGACGACGTCGCACTCGGCGATGGCGGCCCGCGTCTGCCGCGCCATCTCCTTGAGGATCCCGCCCTTGGCCACCGGCTCGAACCCGCCGGTGTCGATGACGAAGAACGGCCGCTCGCCCATCTGGCCGCGGCCGTACTGCCGGTCGCGCGTGAGCCCGGGGAAGTCGGCGACGAGCGCGTCGCGCGTGCGCGTCAGCCGGTTGAACAGCGTCGACTTGCCGACGTTGGGGCGGCCGACCAGTGCGACGGTGGGGAGCATCGGTTCACGGCCGCCGCGGACGGCGGCCGGGGGGCAGGGGTGGGCGGATCAGCGGGCGGACAGCGCGTACACCGTCCCCGATGCCGACTGCCACACGATGCGCTCGCCCTGCGCGATGGGCTGGTTGGTCGGTGGCGAGCCGTCGGTCGCGACACGTCCCACGTAGTTGCCGGTCTTGGTCGCGATGAGGTGGACGTAACCCTCGATGTCGATCACGGCCAGGAATTCGCCGGCCAGTTGCCCGGCGACCGGGCGGCGCGCGGCGAGCTTGTCCTGCTTCCACAGCGACGCACCGGTGCTCCGGTCGAGTGCGTGCACCGCGCCGGCATCGTCGATCACGTAGTAGAGGGCATCGTCGCCCGAGATGCCGGACAGGCTCGATACGTCGCGGGTCCACGTCGGCGTGCCGCGCAGGACTTCGAAGCACGCGAGTCGGCCCTGGTAGGCGACCGCGCAAGCCTGCCGTTCCTCGATCCACGGGCGGCTCGTCACGTCGGCGATGCGCTCGAGCTCGGTGGCGCCCTTCGGCGTGGCCACGGCAGCGTCCCAGCCGATCGTGCCGGTCTTCGCGTCGAGGGCCAGCAGCCGGCCGCCCGCCACGCCGATGAACACGCCACCGCGGCTTGCGACGCCGCCGGCGCTGTTGCGCACGGTGAGCGGCGGGTTGGTGCGCTGGTTCACCCAGCGGGTCTTGCCGTCGGCCGCGGCGAGCCCGTAGATCCGGCCGTCGCCCGAGGTCACGACGACGCTGCCTTCGGTGACGATCGGCGGCGAGATCACCTCCGACGAGACGCGCGCGGTCCACAGCGGCTTGCCGTCCGGCTCGAAGGCGAGCACGTCTCCCTTGTCCGTGCCGACCACCACGAGCATCGCGTCGGCGCCGGGGCCGGCGGACAGCGGCTTGCCGGCGCTCGCGCGCCACACGGTGCGGCCGGTGGCGGGATCGAGCTTGACCAGCGTGCCGTCCAGTGCCGCCGCGTAGATCGCGTCCGGAAGCACCGCCGGGGACAGGCCGGATCGCGACTTGCCCACGCTCGTCTGCCAGTCGATCGTCGCGGTGGCGCTCGCCGCGAGCTCTGGCAGCGGACCGGGCTTGCTGGCCGCGGAGCGTCCGGTGAGCCAGTCGAAATTGGGCGCGGGCAGCGACCACGACGGCATCCAGCTCGGCATCGAGCTGCAACCGGAAACGAGCGCCGCGAGCGCGAGGCCCGCGACGACGCGGCGCGAGCGTTGCGCGATCATTTGGCGGGCGTCCCCGGTACCGCCGGCGCCGCCGGTGCGGCTGCCGCCCCGGCGGGCGCGGCGTCGCCGCCGAGCGCGTCGAGCTTCACCTGCACGTAGTTGCGGTAGGGCGACTTGTTGTCGAGCTTCGCGAGCGCTGCCTGGTAGGCGCTCTTCGCCTCCGCGGCGCGGCCCGGCCGAGGCGAGGGCGTCGCCGCGCAGGTCCGCGAACAGCCCGGCGAAGGCGTCGGGGTGTTTCGCGTCGAGGGTCGCGAGCGCCTGGTCGTACTGCTTGTCGTCGAGCAGCGCCTCGGCCAGCCGATAGCGCGCGACAGCCTTGAGCTCGTCCTCGCGCGAGTTCTCGATCGACCCAGCTCAACTGCGTCCGGGCGCCGGCCTTGTCGCCGTTGTCCCACAGCATCTTCGCGTAGAGCAGGGCGCCGCGCGGTGCGTAGCCCGTGCCCGCGAAGCGACCGGCGAGCTGCCCCATCGCGTCGCGCGCCTTGGGCAGGTCCGCGCCGCGCACGGCACCGGCGACGGCGCCGTACAGCACCGACGCTTCCTCGGCCTGCCGGTGCTGCCACCAGCGCCAGCCCTGCACGCCGATGTAGGCGACGCAGATCGCGATCACCGCGCCGGAGATCAGGGTCCCCCAGCGCTGCCAGAAGGCCTTCAGGTCCTCGAGCTTTTCCTGCTCTTCGATATCGTAGACAGCCATCGTCGTTCCTTGCCCGTTTACTCGTCTGCCCCGGCCGCGAGGCGTGCCGGCAGGGCGTCGATCGCGACGCTCTCCTGCTCGCCTGCCTCGCGCAGCGGCTTCACCCCGACCACGCCGCGCGCGGCCTCGTCGTCGCCGATCACGAGCGCAAAGCGCGCCCGGCTCGCATCGGCCTTCTTCATCTGCGACTTGAAGCCGCCGCCGCCCGCGTGCAGCACCACCGCCATGCCGCGGTCGCGCAGCGACTCCGCCACCCGGCGCGCGAGCGCGGACGCCGCGTCGCCGGCATGCACCACGTACGCGATGGGCGCACCGCTGCCGCCGGCACCCGCTTCCTTGAGCAGCAGGATCATGCGCTCGATGCCCATGCCGAACCCGCACGCGGGCGTCGCCTTGCCACCGAGCTGCTCGAAGAGGCCGTCGTAGCGGCCGCCGCCGGCGACGGTGCCTTGCGCGCCCAGCCGGTCGGTGACCCACTCGAAGACGGTGCGATTGTAGTAGTCGAGCCCGCGCACGAGCCGCGGGTCGACGGCGAAGGCGATGCCGGCCTCCGCGAGCAGCGCCTGCAGCCCCTCGAAGTGCCGCGCGACTCGGTCGCCGAGGCGGTCGAGGAGCTTCGGTGCGCCCTCGATCACCTCGCGCATCGCCTCGTTCTTGCTGTCGAGGATGCGCAGCGGGTTGGTGTGCAGGCGCCGCCGCGAATCCTCGTCCAGCGCATCCTCGTGGCGCTCGAAGTACGCGACCAGCGCCGCGCGGTGCGCATGGCGCTCGGCGGGATCGCCGATCGAGTTGATCGACAGGCGGATCGAGTCGGCGAGCCCGAGGTCGCGCCACAGCCGCGCGAGCAGGATCATCTGCTCGGCGTCGACGTCCGGCCCGGGGAAGCCCAGCGCCTCGACGTCGAACTGGTGGAACTGGCGGTAGCGGCCCTTCTGCGGGCGCTCGTGGCGGAACATCGGCCCGGCGAGCCACACCCGCTGCGGCCGCTCGTAGCAGAGGTTGTGCTCGATCGCCGCGCGCACGATGCCCGCGGTCGCTTCCGGCCGCAGCGTCAGGCTCTCGCCGGAGAGCTTGTCGTCGAACGTGTACATCTCGTGCTCGACGACGTCGGTCACCGCGCCGATCGCGCGCACGAAGAGCGGCGTCTGCTCGACGATCGGCACGCGCAGGTTGCGATAGCCGTAGAGCGCGAACACGCGGCGCACCGCGTCCTCGAAGCGCTCCCACAGCGCCGCCTCGTCGGGCAGCACGTCGTTCATGCCGCGCACCGCCTGCAGGCGAGCCGACGCCCGTCGCCTTGAACCGCGCGCGGTCTCCGCTGCGAGTCGGTGGGCCGTGTTCGCGTCCGTCGTGCTCACTACCTGCGCCTTCAGCGCGATCGTGCGGCGCTCCGGATCGAGCGCGCTGGTGCGCGCTTCGCCGCCGTAGGTCGCCCGCACGTAGTCCTCGACGATGCGCTGGAACTCCTCGGCGATGCGCTCGCCCTTCAGCGTCACGGTCTTCTGCCCGTCGACGTAGACGGGCGCCACCGGCGACTCGCCGGTGCCCGGCAACGATATGCCGACGTTGGCGAGCTTCGACTCGCCGGGTCCGTTGACGACGCATCCCATCACCGCGACGTGCATGTTCTCGACGCCGGGGTAGCGCTCGCGCCACGCGACCATCGAGACGCGCAGGTAGGCCTGGATGCGGGCGGCGAGCTCCTGGAAGTGGGTGGACGTCGTGCGGCCGCAGCCGGGGCAGGCGGTGACCATCGGCGTGAACGAGCGCAAGCCCATCGTCTGCAGGATCTCCTGCGCGACGACGACTTCCTTCGTGCGGTCGCCGCCGGGCTCCGGCGTGAGCGACACGCGGATCGTGTCGCCGATGCCTTCCTGCAGCAGCACGGCGAGCGCGGCGGTCGAGGCGACGATGCCCTTGCTGCCCATGCCGGCCTCGGTGAGACCGAGGTGCAGCGGATAGTCGGCGCGGCGCGCGAGCTCGCGGTACACGGTGATCAGGTCCTGCACGTCGGAGACCTTGCAGGACAGCACGATGCGATCGCCGGGCAGGCCGAGCGCCTCGGCGCGGGCGGCGCTGTCGAGCGCCGAGGTGACGAGCGCCTCGCGCATCACGGCCTCGGCGGGCATCGGCACGGCGCGCGACGCGTTCTCGTCCATGAGGCGCGCGAGCAGGTCGGCGTCGAGGCTGCCCCAGTTGACGCCGATACGCACCGGCTTGCCGAACTCGATGGCCTGCTCGATCATCACGGCGAACTGCGGGTCGCGCTTCGACCCCTTGCCGACGTTGCCGGGGTTGATGCGGAACTTGGCGAGCGCGCGCGCGCAGTCGGGCACCTCGGCGAGCAGCTTGTGCCCGTTGAAGTGGAAGTCGCCGACCAGCGGCACGGCGCAGCCGAGGGCGTCGAGCCGCTCGCGGATCGCCGGCACCGCGGCGGCGGCCGCGACGTTGTTCACCGTGACCCGCACCAGCTCGGAGCCCGCGTCGGCGAGCGCCTTGACCTGCGCGACGGTGGCGGCGACGTCGGCGGTGTCGGTATTGGTCATCGACTGCACGACGATCGGCGCCGCGCCGCCGACGGCGACCTCGCCGATGCGCACGCTGCGCGTGCGGTGGCGCACGATGACGGGGCGTTCCATTGCGGGAATCAGGGCAGGCGCACGCGCGCGACGTTCTGGCGCAGGTGCGGCGCCAGGTCGAACGGCGCGCCTCGCCACGTGACGCTGTTCTCGCCCGCGTTGCCGAGCGTCAGGTCGAACGGCGCCTTGCCGGTGACCGTCTGCGACGTGCCCGGCGTGCCGGTGACCTGCAGCACGACCTTGCCGTCGCGGTCGCGCACCTCGGTCCACGACGATGCGCGATAGGTGATCACGAGCGTCGCCTCGCCGGCCGCGGGCGGAGGCGTCGGCGCGGCGGCGGGCGCGCTGACGGGGGGCGTGACGATCGCGCCGCCGCCTGCCGGTCCGGGCGGGGCGAGCGGCGGCAGCTGCGCCCGCAGGCGCGGTTTCGACGGCCGGCGCGGGCGTGGGCAGCGCGCCGTCGGTGCGCGGCGCCTCGCTCACGGGCCCGGAGACGATCGGATTGGGCAGCGGCGTGCCCGACGACGGCGTGCCGGCCGGCGGTGCGACCGGATCGGGCGGCGCCGGCCGGACCGGCAGCGTGCGGGTCTCGAAACCCCGTTGCAGGTCGCCCGGGCGCAGGTACTCGTAGAGCGCGGCCGCGCCGATCGCGGCGAGCAGCACGAGCGGGATGAGCCAGCGCGCCCAGGATCCCGAACGCGCCCGACCCGACGTCGGCAACTCGCCGATCGGCCGATGCGCGTGCCCGATGGTCGAGCGATCGAGTGCCGGGGCCTCGACCGCGCCCGGAATCGCGGCGAGCACGGCTTCCGGCGTCGATGCCGACCGCCCGCGCGTAGTTGCGCACGAAGCCGCGGACGAACGTCCTGCCGGGCAGGTTCGCGTAGTCACCGTCCTCGAGCGCCTTCACCTGGCGCGGCGAGAGCTTCAACTGCTGCGAGAGCGCATCGACGGTGAGTCCGGCGGCCTCGCGCGCGGCGCGCAGCATCGCGCCGGCGCTGCCGGCGTCGGGGACGGGCTCGGTGGGCACGATCGGCGGGGATTCGGTCATGGGCACGGGCCGATCGCCTTGGTTTCGGCGGAGTCGGGATAGCGGTTGCGAAGCTGCAGCGCGTACGACTGCTCCGCCTGCGCGTCGCCGAGCTTCTGCTCGACGCACATGCCGAGGAACAGGGCTTCGGGCGCCGGCGTGTTCTGCTGCATCACGATGCGCATCAGCGCGCGGGCATCGGCGTGGCGTTGGCCACGGTACGACAGGAGCGCGAGGTTGTACGCCGCCTGGGGTTCGTTCGGGCGCAGCTGCAGCGCGCGGCGGAAATACTGGTCGGCCGCCGCCGGGTCGCCGATCGACACGCTGCACTTGCCGGCGTTGACCAGGGCGATCTCGGGCGTGCGGTACAGCGGGTCGCGGATCGCCGCCTCGAACTCGGCGATGGACTCCTTCGCCCGGCCGTGCGTGCACAGGTACCAGCCCCAGTTCTGGCGCGCCTCCGAGTCGTTGGGCGCGAGCTCGAGCGCGCGGCGGAAGCTCGCCTCCGCCTTGGGCAGCTCGCCGATCGTCGCGTAGACGAGGCCGTAGATGCTGTGGGTCCGCGCGAAGGTCGCGTCGATCCTCTCGGCGATGCCGAGCTCCTCGAGGGCGACGTCGAACTGCGCGCGCTCGAAGTAGCCGGCGGCGAGCTCGACGTGGGCCTCCGCCCGCTGCCGCGGCGTCGACTCCGGCTGCTGGATGCGCGGCGCCTGTGCCGGTTGCACCTGCGGCGAGGGGGGCGTCGGCTCGGGCTTCGGCGCGAACGGATTCGACTGGCACGCCGCGAGTGCCGAGACCGCGGCGAGCAACGCCGCGAAATTGCGCAAGCGCATGGTGGACGATCCTCGTGGGGTCATCGAGCCGGGAGCGGCGCGATCCGCGCGGCCAGCCGACGCTTGATGCGGTCCTGCACCTGTCCGGCGAGCTGGCCGCAGGCCGCGTCGATGTCGTCGCCGCGCGTCTTGCGGATCGTCGTCGTCACGCCGGCGTCCATCAGGATCTGCTGGAACGCGCGGATCCGCTCGCGCGGGCTGGTGCAAAAGCCGGTGCCCGGGAACGGGTTGAACGGGATCAGGTTGAGCTTGCACGGAACCTCGCGCGCAATCGCGACGAGCTGCCGCGCATCCTCGGGACGGTCGTTGACGCCGTCCAGCATCACGTACTCGAACGTGACGAAGTCGCGCGGCGCGTGCGGCAGGTAGCGCAGGCACGCGGCGAGGAGCGCCTTCAGCGGATGCGTGCGGTTGATCGGCACCAGCCGGTCGCGCAAGTCGTCGTTGGGCGCGTGCAGGCTCACCGCGAGCGCCACCGGGCAATCGGCGGCGAGGCGGTCGATCATCGGCACGAGGCCGGAGGTGGACAGCGTCACGCGACGTCGCGACAGGCCGTAGGCGTTGTCGTCGAGGAACAGCCTGAGCGCCGGGACGACGTTGTCGTAGTTCGCGAGCGGCTCGCCCATGCCCATCATCACCACGTTGGTGATCGGGGCCCGGCCCTGCTCGACCCACGGTGCCTGGATGCCGTCGGCCAGCAGCGTGCGATTCGCGTGCCAAAGCTGGCCCGACGATCTCGGCGGTGGTGAGGTTGCGGTTGAAGCCCTGCCGGCCGGTCGAGCAGAACGCGCAGTCGAGCGCACAGCCGGCCTGCGACGAGATGCACAGCGTGCCCCTGTACCGCACCGAGGCGTTCGGCGAGGGACCCGCGGAGCGGGATCGACGCGCCGAGGTGTCGGATGCGGCCGCGGACTCGAACGGTTCGTCATCCTCCGGCGACCCGATGCGGACGCCTTCGGGAATGTAGACGGACTCGACCGCATTGCCGGCGCCGACGTCGAACAGCCACTTGCGCGTGCCGTCGGACGCCGTCGTGTCGCGGATCACCGCCGGCGCCGCGATCGTCGCAGCGGCGGCCAGGCGCTCGCGCGTCACCTTGGCGAGGTCGGTCATGCGTTCCGGGGCATCGGCGAAGCGCTGGTGCAGCCAGCGCGACACCTGCCGGGCGCGAAACGGCTTCTCGCCCAGTTCGGCGAAGAACCGGTCGAGTCCGGCGGCATCGAGGCCCAGCAACGGAGTCATCGCGACGGGAGAACGGTGCGGCGGCGGGCGATCAGCGGCTGTAGACCGCGAGCGCGGGAAAGAAGTAGGCGATCTCGGTGCGCGCGGTGTCGGGTCCGTCCGAGCCGTGGACCGCGTTGGCGTCGATCGACTGTGCAAAGTCGGCGCGGATCGTCCCGGCCGCGGCCTTCTTGGGGTCGGTGGCGCCCATCAGGTCGCGGTTCTTCGCGATCGCGTTGTCGCCTTCGAGAACCTGGATCATCACCGGTCCCGAAATCATGAAGTCGACCAGGTCCTTGAAGAACGGACGTTCGCGGTGGACCGCGTAGAAGCCTTCGGCCTCGGCACGGGAGAGCCACGCCATGCGCGCGGCGGCGATCTTCAATCCGTTCGTCTCGAACCGGGAGTAGATCTTGCCGATGAGGTTCTTGGCGACGGCATCGGGCTTGATGATGGACAGGGTGCGTTCGACGGCCATGGTGCGGCTCCGGCAGGGTAATGCGGATAAATGCGAGTAAATCCAAAATTCTAACATTTTCCCCTCGCGCTGTCTTGCAGGGATCCATCGCCAGCGCTGGCCACGCCCTGGCCGCGGGCCCCGCCCCGAGGACGGGATCGCCTGCGGCGAGCTCGTGCCTGCACGCGCGGCATCTAGCGCTCGCGCCGATCGCGCGCTGGGCCCGACCCTGCGCCGCCATGCCAACCGAAAACACGCCGGATCTGCGCGACTGGATCGGCCGCCGTGAAACGGCTCGCGACGTCGCGCGCGTGGCGCCGGCGCTGGGCCTCGCGGCCACGCTCGACCGGGCCGACCTGATGGCGCGGCTGCAGAGCGCCGGATCGGTCCTTCCGCCCGCCTGGCACTGGCTGTACTTCCTTCCGACGGCCCTGCAGTCGGCGCTCGGCGCCGGACGGCCATCCGACCCGCGGCGGCTTCCTGCCGCCGGTGACGCTGCCGCGCCGGATGTGGGCCGGCAGCCGGCTCACTTTCCCGGCCACGATCAGCCTTCGATGCGCCGCTCGAGCGCAGCAGCACGATCGCCGCGGTCGAACACAAGTCCGGACGCAGCGGCGAACTGGTGCTGGTGACGGTGCGTCACGAGATCCGGGCGCACGGCGTGCTCGCGGTCACCGACGAGCACGACATCGTTTATCGGGGCGCCCCGCAGCCGGGCGCGCCACCGGCGCCGCAGCGCCGGGCCCCGACGCGCCCGGCGGAATTCCGCCGGACCGTCACGCCCGACCCCGTCCTGCTGTTCCGCTACTCGGCGCTGACCTTCAACGGCCACCGCATCCACTACGACCGCAGCTACGTCACCGGGGTGGAAGGCTACCCGGGGCTCGTCGTGCACGGCCCGCTGCAGGCGACGTTGCTGCTCGACCTCGTCGATCGCCACCTGCCGGACGCGCGCATCGCGAGCTTCACGTTCCGCGCGCGCGCGCCCGGTGTTCGACACGCGCGCCGTTCGACGTCTGCGGTGCGCGCCAGGGATCGACCGTGCAACTGTGGACGGTGGCGCCCGACGGCCGCATCGCGATGGATGCCGCGGCCGAGCTGGCGTGATTCGTACCGCGACGGAGCGCACATGGAGCTGCCCTCGCCGGATCGCTTCCAGGACATTCGCGACGGCATGCGCGACCTGTGCAGCCACTACCCGGATGCCTACTGGCTCGAGGTCGACGCGAAGCGCGGCTATCCCGAGGCCTTCGTCGACGCGCTCACCCAGGCCGGCTGGCTGGCCGCGCTGATCCCGCAGGAGTACGGCGGCTCGGGCCTGGGGCTCGCCGAGGCCTCGGTGATCATGGAGGAGATCAACCGCTGCGGCGGCAATTCGGGCGCCTGCCACGGCCAGATGTACAACATGGGCACGCTGCTGCGCCACGGCTCGCGACGAGCAGAAGCGCGCAGTACCTGCCGCGCATCGCCAGCGGCGAGCTGCGGCTGCAGTCGATGGGCGTGACCGAGCCGACGACCGGCACCGACACCACGCAGCATCAAGACCACCGCCGTGCGCCAGGGCGACCGCTACGTGGTCAACGGCCAGAAGGTGTGGATCTCGCGCATCCAGCACTCCGACCTGATGATCCTGCTGGCGCGCACGACGCCGCTGGCCGAGGTGAAGCGCAAGTCCGACGGCATGTCGATCTTCCTCGTCGACCTGCGCGCAGGCGATCGGCAAGGGCCTGACGGTGCGGCCGATCCGCAACATGGTCAACCACGAGACCAACGAGCTGTTCTTCGACAACCTCGAGATTCCGGCCGAGAACCTGATCGGCGAGGAGGGCAAGGGCTTCCGGTACATCCTCGACGGCCTGAATGCCGAGCGCACGCTGATCGCCGCCGAGTGCATCGGCGACGGCTGCTGGTTCGTCGACCGCGTCGCGCCAGTACGCGAAGGAGCGCGTGGTGTTCGACCGGCCGATCGGGCAGAACCAGGGCGTGCAGTTCCCGATCGCCGAGGCGCTACATGGAGGTGGAGGCCGCCAACCTGATGCGCTTCGAGGCCTGCGCGCTGCTTCGACGCCCACCAGCCCTGCGGCGCGCGAGGCCAACATGGCCAAGTACCTGGCTGCCAAGGCGTCGTGGGAGGCGGCCAACGCCTGCCTGCAGACGCACGGCGGCTTCGGCTTCGCCGACGAATACGACATCGAGCGCAAGTTCCGCGAGACGCGCCTCTACCAGGTGGCGCCGATCTCGACCAACCTGATCCTGTCGTACATCGCCGAGCACGTGCTCGGCCTGCCGCGCTCGTTCTAGGGCGCGACGGCTCAGCGGGACTGACGTGAGCATCGCTGCCGCGCAAGGCGTTCGCCCGCTCGACGGGATCGTCGTGCTGTCGTTCGAGCATGCCGTCGCAGGGCCGGTGTGCACGCGCCACCTCGCGGACCTGGGCGCCCGCGTCATCAAGATCGAGCGCCCCGGCGTGGGCGACTTCGCGCGCGGGTACGACGCCCGCGTGCGCGGCCTGTCGTCGTACTTCGTGTGGGCCAACCGCTCGAAGGAGAGCCTGACGCTCGATCTCAAGCATGCGCAGGCACGCGGAGATCCTGGCCCGGCTGCTGGCCAGGACCGACGTCGTCGTGCAGAACCTCGCGCCCGGTGCGGCGGCGCGGCTGGGACTGTCGATCGAGGCGCTCCGCCCGAAGCACCCGCGCATCGTCGTGTGCGACATCTCGGGCTACGGCGCGGAAGGCCCCTACCGCGACCGCAAGGCCTACGACCTGATGATCCAGGCAGAGGCCGGCCTGATCAGCGTGACCGGGACGCAGGAATCGCCGGCGCGCTGCGGGTTCTCGGCGGCCGACGTCGCGGCCGGCATCTACGCGTACTCCAGCGTGCTCGCGGCGCTGCTGCTGCGCGAGCGGACCGGGCAGGGCTCGCACATCGACATCGCGATGTTCGAGACGCTGACCGAGTGGCTGGGCAACCCGATGTACTACACGTTCGAGGGCCAGCCGGCGGCACCCCGCACCGGGCCGTTCCACCCCAGCGTGGTGCCGTACGGACTGTTCCGCGTCGGCGACGGCGGCATGGTGATGATGGGCGTGCAGAACGAGCGCGAGTGGTCGACGTTCTGTGCCGAGATTCTCGAGCGGCCGGCGATCGCGGCCGACCCGCGGTTCGCCAGCAATACGCTGCGCACCGAGCATCGCGCCGCGCTTGAGGCGCTGATCGGCGACGTGCTGGCGCGGCTGACCACGCCCGTGCTCGAGGCGCGGCTCGCGGCCTCGCAGATCGCCTTCGCGCGCGTCAACGGGCCCGGCGACCTGTGGACGCATCCGCAGCTGCAGGCGCGCGGGCGCTTCGTCGAGATCGACTCGCCGGTGGGGCGCCTGCCCGCGCTGCGGCCTCCGGGAGACAACGATCGCTTCGTCCCGCGCATGGGCGCCGTACCGGCGCTCGGCGAGCACAGCGCGGCGATCCTGCGCGAGATCGGCTATGGCGCGGACGAGATCGCAAGGCTGCGCGCCGACGAGGCTGTCTAGCGCCGGGGGAAATTCATGAACGCGCGATTGCCCATTACCGAAAGCAGCGCAGCGCTCGCCGCCTTCGCGGCCGGCGTGCAGTTCGACGACATTCCTGCCGACGTCGTGCGGCGCGCCGAGGATCTGCTGGTGGATTGGTTCGGCTCCGCGCTCGCCGGCGCGAAGGGGCGGCCGGTGCGGGCCATCGTCGACGTGGCGCAACTCATGGGCGGCACGGGCGGACCTTGCGAGGTGTTGATCACGCGCGCCCGCACCTCGCCGATGCTGGCCGCCATGGCCAACGGCGCGTCGTCGCACTTCGCCGAGCAGGACGATGTGCACAACGGTTCCGTGTTCCATCCCGCGACCGTGGTGTTCCCGGCCGCGCTCGCCGCCGCCCAGGCCGTCGGTGCCTCCGGTCGCGAATTCCTCACTGCCGCCGTCGTTGGCTATGAAGTGGGCATCCGCGTCGGCGAGTTCCTCGGCCGGTCGCACTACCGGGTGTTCCACACCACGGGCACGGCGGGCACGTTGGCCGCCGCCGCGGCGGCCGCGCGCGTGCTGCGCCTGACGCCCGATCTCACGTTGCACGCTTTCGGCTCGGCGGGAACGCAGGCGGCCGGCTTGTGGGAGTTCCTGCGCGACGGCGCCGACTCCAAGCAGCTGCACGCCGCCGGTGCCGCGGCCACGGGACTGCTCGCGGCGTGGCTGGCGCGTGCCGGCCTCACCGGTGCGCGGCACATCCTCGAAGGA
This sequence comes from uncultured beta proteobacterium, assembly GCA_963705175.1. GTDB lineage: Bacteria > Pseudomonadota > Gammaproteobacteria > Burkholderiales > Casimicrobiaceae > VBCG01. The sequence continues at coordinate 37,533 of CAVPJE010000022.1, forward strand.
CCGCAAGGCATGGCGGCCGGCATGTCGAGCGATGCCGATCCGGGCCGGTTGGTCGACGCGCTCGGCACGCGCTGGGCGACCGCCGAGACGTCGTTCAAGTGGCACGCGTCGTGCCGCCACACGCACCCCGCGGCGGATGCCCTCCTTGCGGTGATGCGCGAGCATGGCTTGCAGGTCGAACAGATCGAGTCGGTGACCGCGCACGTGCACCAGGGTGCGCTCGACGTGCTCGGCCCGGTGACGCAGCCCGCGACCGTACACCAGTCCAAGTTCTCGATGGGCACCGTGCTGGCGCTCGTCGCGCGCTTCGGCCACGCCGGCCTGGCGGAGTTCGACCGCGCATTCCTCGAGCCGCAGACCGTCGCGTTCCGCGATCGCGTCCGCATGCAGCTCGACGCGGAAGTCGACGCGGCCTATCCGCGACGCTGGATCGGCAAGGTCAGCGTCACGACAACCGACGGCCGTACGCTCCACGGGCGCGTCGACGACCCGAAGGGCGACCCGGGCAATTCGCTGTCGCGCGAGGAGATCGAGCGCAAGGCGCTGCGACTGATCGCGTACGGTGGGACGGTGACCGACGGCGAGGCCGGGGATGCGATCGAGCGCCTGTGGCGCATCGCCGGCTCGCCGCTGGTCGGCCCGCTGCTGGGCGAGGCGCGGGCATGAACACGACGCTCGACGCGGCCGGCGCTCGCAGCCTGCTCTTCGTGCCGGCCACGCGTGCGGATCGCATCGGCAAGGCGCTCGCCTGCGGCGCCGACATCACGATCGTGGACCTCGAGGATGCGGTAGCCCCGGAAGACAAGGTAGCCGCCCGCGGCGCCCTTGCCGGGGTGGCCCATCGCGGGGCCGTCCGCATCAACGCGTGCGGCACACCGTGGTTCGAAGGCGACCTCGTGGCGTGTCGCGACGCGAAGGTGCCGGTGGTGATGCTGCCCAAGGCCGAGCAGCCGGTCCACGTCGAGCGGGTGCGCGCCATCGCCGGCGATTGCGCGGTGATCGCGATCATCGAAACGGCTGCCGGGTTCGAGGGTATCGACGCGGTCGCGCGGACGCCCGGGGTCGCCCGCCTGGCCTTCGGAAGCCTCGACCTGCAGGCCGAGCTCGGGATCGACGACGCCGACCTGCCGCTGCACTACTTCCGTTCGCGCATCGTGCTGGCGTCCCGGCTCGGCGGACTGACAGCCCCCATCGACGGCGTCTGCACGGCGCTCGACGGCGACGGCGCGCTCGCGGCCGAGCTCGCCCGGGCGCGCCGCTTCGGCTTCGGCGGCAAGCTGTGCATCCACCCGCGCCAGGTGGCGGCGGTAGGGGCGGCCTTCCGGCCGACGGCAGAGCAGCTGGCCTGGGCGGCGCGCGTCGTGGCGGCAGCCGGCAGCGGTGCCGCGGCGCGCGTCGACGGCCGCATGGTCGATGCCCCGGTCGTGGCGCGGGCGCGCGACCTGCTACGCCAGGCGGTACCGCGCGCCGCCGATCGTTCGGGCTGACGCGCGCTCGCCGCACCCGATCCACGGCCGCGCCACGCGTTCGATCTGCTCGGCACGTTGTGACCCACGTCGTTGTGCGGCGCAGCAGACGGCCGAACGCGGATCTCGGTGGGGTCGCTAACGGTTGAAGTTGCGTGAGCGCGCGCCCGGCACGCTTGTTCCGCGTCCCCGGGCCGGTCATACTTCGCTGCCGCCGGGCCACAAGACTTGTCCAAGCTCAAAGGACCGCGTCACAGATCGCGTAAAAGCTGTCCGGAATCCGGCGCCGCATGGCGGTGCCGGGCGCAGGCCCCAACAGGACGGACCAGGAGGAGTGCAAATGAAAGTCGACATGTCACCGCGCCGGAAGTGGCTCGCCGCCGCCGGCGCCGCCGCCCTTGCCATCACGCTGCCGCTGGCCGCTGCGGCCCAGCAGCCCATGGTGATCAAGTTCAGCCACGTCGTGGCGGAGAACACACCGAAGGGCCAGGGCGCGCTCAAGTTCAAGGAGCTGGCCGAGAAGAAGCTGCCCGGCAAGGTGCAGGTGCAGGTGTTCCCGAGCTCGCAGCTGTTCGGCGACGCCAAGGAGCTCGAGGCCCTGCTGCTCGGCGACGTGCAGCTGATCGCGCCGTCGCTGTCGAAGTTCGACCGCTACACGAAGAAGATCCAGATCTTCGACCTGCCGTTCCTGTTCGACGACATCGAGGCAGTCGACCGCTTCCAGGAGAGCCCGGCGGGCCAGTCGCTGCTGACGTCGATGAAGAACCGCGGGCTGATCGGGCTCGGCTACTGGCACAACGGCATGAAGCAGCTGTCGACCAACAAGGACAAGCTGGTGCGGCCCGACGACGTCAAGGGCCTCAAGTTCCGCATCCAGGCGTCCGACGTGCTCGAGGCGCAGTTCCGCGGGCTCGGCGCGAACCCGCAGAAGATGGCGTTCAGCGAGGTCTACCAGGCGTTGCAGACGGGCGTGGTGGACGGGCAGGAAAACACCTGGTCGAACATCTACTCGCAGAAGTTCCACGAGGTGCAGAAGACCATCGCCGAGACCAACCACGGCGCGCTCGACTACATGGTCGTGGCCAACGCCAAGTGGTGGGACGGGCTGCCTGCCGACGTGCGCAAGGGCCTGTCCGAAGCGATGAAGGAGGCCACGGACCACGCCAACAAGCTGGCGTCCGACCTCAACGAGGCCGACAAGAAGAAGATCGCGGAGGCCGGCAAGGCGAAGATCCAGAAGCTCGCCAAGGACGACGTCGCCGCTTGGCGCAAGTCGATGGAACCGGTGTGGAAGAAGTTCGAGGCCGATATCGGCCGCGACCTGATCGACGCCGCGTTGAAGTCGAACAAGTAATCACATCGGGCGGGTGGCCGGCGACGGCCTCCCGCCCGGCCTGACCATGCGCTGGCTCGAGCATATCGAGGAAGGCCTGATCGTCTTCCTGATGGCGGGGATGACGCTCGTCACCTTCATGCAGGTGGTGGCGCGCTACGTCTTCAACTACAGCTTCGTCTGGGCACTCGAGCTGACCGGGGTGATGTTCGCCTGGCTGATCTTCGTCGGGATGTCCTACGGCGTGCGGGTCGGCGCCCACATCGGCGTCGACGCCCTGGTGAAGGCGCTCGCGCCGACTACCCAGCGCGTGGTCGGCCTGCTTGCCGCCGTGCTCTGCATCGCCTATGCACTGATCGTGGTCGTGGGCGGCTACCAGTACGTGCACAAGATGTACGAGGTCGGCATCCTGATGCAGGACATGCCGGTGCAGCAGTGGATCCCGCGTGCGATCCTGCCGATCGGCTTCGCGCTGCTGGCGCTGCGCTTCGGCCAGGTGCTCTTCCGCATCGCCGCCGGCAAGGAAGCGCACCTGCTCGGTGACGAGGCCAAGGACGCACTCAAGCTCAAGCAGGACGAACCGCCGGCGGAGGAGCGCAAGTGACCACGGCCGCGCTGTTCGTCCTCCTGTTCGTGTTCATGCTGCTGGGCATGCCGGTGGCCGTGGCACTGGGCCTCTCGTCGCTGATCACGATCCTGCTGTTCGCGCAGGACTCCCTCGCGTCGCTGTCGCTCAAGCTGTTCGAGACCTCCGAGCACTACACGCTGCTCGCGATCCCATTCTTCATTCTCGGCGGCGCGTTCATGACCACCGGCGGCGTGGCGAAGCGCATGATCCGCTTCGCCAACGCCTGCATCGGCCACCTGCGCGGGGGGCTCGCGCTGGCCTCGGTGCTGGCGTGCATGCTGTTCGCCGCCGTCTCGGGATCGTCGCCCGCCACGGTCGTCGCCGTGGGCTCGATCGTGATCGCGGGCATGGTGCGTGGCGGCTATCCGCTGCCGTTCGCCGCCGGCGTCATCTGCAACGCGGGCACGCTCGGCATCCTGATCCCGCCTTCGATCGTGATGGTGGTCTACGGCGCCGCGACCGAGACCTCCGTGGGCAAGCTGTTCATGGCCGGCGTCATTCCCGGCATCATGCTCGGCCTGATGCTGATGGTCGCGATCTACGTGCGCGCGCGCATGATCGGCCTGCAGAAGCAGCCCCGCGCGCCGCTGACCGAAGTGCTGCAGTCGGGGCGCGACTCGCTGTGGGGACTGCTGCTGATCGTCATCATCCTCGGCGGCATCTACGGCGGCATGTTCACCCCGACCGAGGCGGCCGCGGTGGCCGCCGTCTACGCATTCTTCATCGCCGTGTTCGTCTATCGCGACATCGGCATGAAGAACGTGCCGCACGTCATGCTGCAGGCCGGCACGGTGACGGTGATGCTGATGTTCATCGTCGCCAATGCGCTCCTGTTCGCGCACGTGCTCACCACCGAGCGCATCCCGCAGGCGATCGCCGAGACCATCATCGGCTGGGGCATGTCGGGTTGGCAGTTCCTGATCGTCGTGAACATCCTGCTGCTGATTGCCGGCATGTTCATGGAGCCGACCGGCATCATCCTGATCCTCGCGCCGATCCTCTTCCCGATCGCAACCCAGCTGGGCATCGACCCGGTGCACCTCGGCATCATCATGGTGGTGAACCTCGAGATCGGCATGGTCACGCCGCCGATCGGCCTCAACCTGTTCGTGACCGCTGGCATCACCCGGATGTCGATCATGCAGGTGGTGCGTGCGGCGCTGCCGTGGACGACGGTCCTGCTCGTGTTCCTGATCATCGTCACCTACGTTCCGGCGATCTCGCTGTTCCTGCCGAATCTGCTGTTCTAAGGCGCCCGGCGCTCGGCCGCCGGACTCAGCCGTCGGGCCACCAGTCGAGCCGATAGCCGCGGGCACCGGGGCCGGCGCGGAAGGCCGGGTCGACGCCTAGCCCCGGGACCGCCGCCAGCACGTTCCCGCAGTAGACCAGCGGCAGCGCGGCGCGCTGCCACGGTGGCAGGCCGGACTCGCGCAGCCAGGCCTTGAGCGCGCGGCGCGGGCGCGACGGATCAAGAACAAGGCGCTCCCCGCCCGCCAGCCGCGGGCACCGGGGCCGGCCCGGAAGGCCGGATCGACGCCGAGCCCCGGCACTGCCGCCAGCACGTCCCCGCAGAAGACCAGCGGCAGCGCCGTGCGCTGCCACGGCGGCAGGCCGGCTTCACGCAGCCAGGCCTTGAGCGCGCGGCGCGGGCGGGCGGGATCGGGCCTGAAGCGCTCGCCACCGACGCGGGAGCGCACGACGATCGGCGCCTTCGCGACGGTGTCCGCCGCCAGCCCGGCTCCCACGGCGTCGACGAATGCCAGCCGGCCGTGCGGCAGCACGAGCTCGCGCTCCCCGTGCCACGCGCACTCGAACGCAGGTTGCGCGGCCGGCCGGCGCTGCAGGTGCCCGCGATGCACGCCGAAGCGCGCGCCGTCGTGCACGAACTCGACGCGCGCATCGGTCCGCGCGCGCGCCAGCTGGCCGACGAGTGCCCCGAGCCGCGCCGAGGAGGGCGGGCGCAAGCCCTCGCGGCGCAGGAAATGCCGCAGCGCGTTGCGCACCCGGTAGTCGGGCAATCGCAGGAGACCGGCAACGTCCAGCCGGCCACCGTCGTCGAGCGGCGCGAGATCCAGCGCCGCGAGGTCGTCGATCAGTCGTGCCGCGTCGGCCTGCAGCGTGGCCGCGCGGGCCAGCGTGCCGGGGTAGCCGGGGAAGACGCGGGCAAAGGCCGGCACGACCGCAAGCCGCAGCGCGTTGCGGCGATGGCGCGGCAACACGTTGCTGTCGTCCTCGACGAACGCGAGGCCGCGCGCGCGCACCCACGCGTCGATCGCGCCGCGCGGCAGGCCGAGGAACGGCCGCAGCCAGGCGAGGCCGCATGCGTCGACCCGCGCGTCAGGCATGCCGGCGAGGCCATGCGGGCCCGCACCACGGGCGAGTTGCAGCAGCAGCGTCTCGGCCTGGTCGTCCTGATGGTGCGCGAGCAGCACCGCGGCGGCGCCGGCATCGTTCGCGGCGCCGGCCAGCGCCTCGTAGCGCGCGCGCCGCGCCGCGGCCTCGATGCCGTCCGGATCCGCTGGGTCGACGGACACCCGCCGGACCACGAGCGGCACATCGAGCGACGTGCACAATGCGGTGCAGCTCGCCTGCCAGGCATCGGCGCGCGCGGAAAGGCCATGGTGGACGTGGATCGCGATCGGCTCGCGCGCCCGCGCCGCGGGCAGCGCCGCGACGGCACAGAGCAGCGCGACCGAGTCGCGCCCGCCGGACAACGCCACCGCGACGCGGCCGGGCCCGGTCAGGTGCGCCGCGAGGGCGCGCGCGACCGCGTCGGCGAGCGGATCAGCTGCCGAGCTCCTTGAACTTGCCATAGGCGAGGAGGCGCTCCTCGCGCGTCTCGAGCAGCACTTCGAGGGGCAGCTCGGCGAGCTGCCGCAGCGTCTCGGTGAGCGCCTTCTTCAGCGTCGCCATCATCGCCGGCGGGTCGCGATGGGCGCCACCGGGCGGCTCGCTCACGACGCGGTCGACGAAGCCCAGCTGCTTCAGCCGTGCCGCCGTGATGCCGAGCGACTCCGCGGCCTCGGGCGCGTGCTCGGCGGACTTCCACAGGATCGATGCGCAACCCTCGGGCGAGATCACGGAGTACGTCGCGTACTGCAGCATCAGCGTCGCGTCGCCGACGGCGATCGCCAGCGCGCCGCCCGAGCCGCCTTCGCCGATCACCGTGACGATGATCGGCGTGCGCAGCGCGGCCATCTCGTAGAGGTTGCGCCCGATCGCCTCCGACTGCCCGCGTTCCTCGGCGCCGATGCCGGGGTAGGCGCCGGGCGTGTCGACGAAGGTGAAGAGCGGCAGACCGAACTTCTCGGCGAGCTTCATCAGCCGGAGCGCCTTGCGGTAGCCCTCGGGCCGCGGCATGCCGAAGTTGCGGTGGATCTTCTCCTTGGTGTCGCGGCCCTTCTGGTGGCCGATGACCATGCACGGCTGGCCGTTGAAGCGCGCGAGGCCGCCGACGATCGCGGCGTCGTCGGCGTACGTGCGGTCGCCGGCCTGCTCGCGGAAGTCCGTGAACATGCCCGCGACGTAGTCGAGCGTGTAGGGCCGCTGCGGGTGGCGCGCGACCTGCGCGACCTGCCAGGCGCCGAGCTTGCCGTAGATCTCCTTGGTGAGCTGCTGGCTCTTCTTGGTGAGCCGGCCGATCTCGTCGGAGATGTCGACGGCGGAATCCTCGTGGACGAAGCGCAGCTCCTCGATCTTCGCCTGCAGCTCGGCGATCGGCTGCTCGAAGTCGAGGAAGGTCTGCCGGGTGCGGGCGTCGCTCATGGGAACGTCGGGGCGTCGCGCGCGGGCCGTGGGCACGGACGCGCCGCTTCGCGCCGGATCATAGCGCAACCCACCCGGGTCCCGTCCGCCACCTCCCCGGGGCGGTCACTTGAACGCGTCCCAGATCAGCTTGAGGCCGGTGGCGAACAGCAGCCCGTACGAGATCGCGTAGAACACGCGCTCCGTGATCCGCTTGTGCAGCCACACGCCGAGCGCGATGCCGATCGGCGCGAGCGGGCTGAACAGCAGCGCTGTGGAGAGGTTGGCGGTGGAGAGCTGGCCGAGGAACGCGTACGGCACGAGCTTCACGTAGTTGACCACCAGGAAGAACACCACCGACGTGGCGACCAGCACGGTCTTGTCGAGCTTCTGCGGCAGCATCCAGATCGCGAACGGCGGTCCGCCGGCGTGGGCGAGCGTGCTGGTGAACCCGGAGACGGCGCCCCAGAACACGCCCGCCGGGCGCCCGGGCGGCCCGGCCGCGGTCGCGGCACGCGCGGCGAGGCGCTCGGTGACCCGGAACCACCGGTTCAAGGCGAACGTCACCGCGATCAGGCCGAGCAGCAACCGGATCGCGTTCACCGGCAGCGCGCCGAAGGCGAACGCGCCCGCCGCGATGCCGGCGATCGCGCCGGGCAGGAGTACGCGCAGGTGCGCCAACGACCACTTGCCGCGATAGGCGTGCACGCCGAACAGGTCCATCGCGCACAGGATCGGCAGCATGATGCCCGCGGCCTCCGGCGGCGCGATGAAGATCGACATCAGCGGCACGGCGACGCCGCCCGAGCCGGCGCCGAAGCCGCTCTTCGCGATGCCGGTGATCAGGATCGCCAGCACCGCGACCGGATAGAAGCCGAGCGGGAAGTCGGGAATGGTCATTGCAGGAGCGCGGGCGCCGAGTCAGGGTCCCGGGGTCGCCGCCGGGGGCTCCTCGTCGGCGGCCTTGGCCGGCGCGCGCCACCACGCCCAGGCCTCGTTGGCGACCACCGCGCCCAGCACCACCGCGCCGCCCGCGAGTGCCAGCCGACCCGGGTTCTCGCCGAGCAGCACCCACACCCAGATCGGGCCCAGGATCGGCTCGAGCAGGGCGAGCAGCCCGAGCTCCGTCGCGGTGAGCGAACGGGACGCGGCGACCATCAGCAGGCAGCCGGCGCCGAGCTGCACCGAGCCCATCAGCGCGAGCACCGCGAGGTCGGCGGCCGTCGCCTCGAACGGCGCCGCGAGCGGCAGCGCCAGGGCGATCGACATCAGCCCCGCGATCATCACCGTCGGCAGCATGTCGACGCGCGCGTGCACGCGGCGCAGCACGGTGACGTTGGCGGCGAACAGGCACGACACGCCCACCGCGAGCAGGTTGCCGCTGATGCGGCCGGCGTCGAGCGAGTCGGCGAACATCACCACCATGCCGCCGAACGCGACGGCCATCGCGATCCACGTGCGGGTCGGGACGGACTCGCGCAGGAACAGCCGCGCGGCGAGTGCCGCGAGGAACGGCGACACGCTCATCAGCACGAACGTGTTGGCGACCGTGGTGCGGGTGAGCGAGGCGATGAACAGGAAGAACTGGCCGGCGAGGAACGCTCCGGACAGGAGCCCCGGGAGGCCGACGGCGCGCACGGCGCCCGCCATCTGCCCGCGGTGGATGACGAAGAGCGTTGCGGCGACGAAGGTCGCCATGAACAGCGAGCGCCAGAACACGATCTCCCAGGCGTCGCGGAACGACAGCATCCGCACCAGCAGCCCGCCCGTCGACCAGCAGACGGCGGCGGCGACCATGAACAGGATCGCGCGCGAGCGCAAGGCGGGATCGGTGAGGGCGGCGGCGGACACGGGTTCGGCACACGCGCGGCACGTGGCCGGCGGGAAGACGCGCGACGGCGGACGCGTGGCCACGGAACGGCGACGGCCACGGCGACGGCCACCCGATGGCGGCCACGAACGGAGTCCCGAAACCCGCAAACGCCCGCGCAGACCGGTCGAATTCTACCCTGCTGCGCTGCGGGGCTGCGTTCAGGCGGTGACGGCGAACCGCTCCACGCCTGCCGGGAAATCGACCTCCGCCACGCGGCCCATCGCCTGCGCGATGCGCGCGAAGTCGACCTCGGGGACGCGGACCACGCCGAAACGGAACGCCGCGCCCCACTGCACCTTGTTGCGGATGAACGAGAGCGCCGGGATCAGCGGCCTGATCGGCGCGGTGTCTGCCGGCATGAACTCGGCGGCACGGCGGAACGGCCCACCCGGCGCATGGCCGGCGATCTCGATGGGCGTGTCCCGCACGCGGCCGATCGCCGTGAACGCCTGCAGCGCTTCACCCGCCGCGGACGTGCGCGGCGAGTAGAGGACGAAACCGTCGCCGCCCTGCATGCGCTCGAGCGGGCCCGCCTTGCCGCTGCCGAGCTGCAGGTAGCCTTCCGCCGCGCCGGCGACGGCCGCATCCCGCGCCACCACGGCAATCCAGTACTGGCGGGCGCGCACGCCCGCTCCACCTTCGATGTTGCCGACCCGCGCCATCGTCCGGTCCTCCCGACACACGACATGCGGTGCATCGTCGCGTGCGACGGGCCTGCGGCACCATCGGCCACCTGGACGATCCGGGCGGTGGCCGGGCAGGGTTCGCAGCGCGCGCGATCGTCAACGCAGGCCGGGGACGATCCGCGCGGTGCGCGCCGCGTAGTCGCGGTACTCGGGAAACTTCTGCGCGAGGAGGCGTTCCTCGCGGCTCGCCTTGACGTGCAGCACGGCGGCGAGGAGCGCCAGCGCGAGGAATTGCGGTACCCCGCGCCAGCCCAGCGCGAAGCCCGCCGCGAACAGCAGCACGGCGAGATACATCGGGTGGCGCACGAGCGCGTAGGGCCCGGTGGTGACGAGGCGCGCGCGCTCGCGCGGCTCGGGAAAGATGCCGAAGTTGCCGGGACGGTTGTGGAGGAGCGTCCAGGCGCCGATCCCGACCGCCGCGGCGAGCGGCAAGTACCCGGCGGGGTGCCATGACGCCGCGCCGGCGGGAAGCACCGCGGCGACCATGGCCGCGAGCTGCAGCGCGACGAGCAGGGACGAAGGCATGGTCGTCATGAGCGGAGCACAGCGCTCCCATTTCGAGCATAACCTACAATTCCGTCTGGCAAAGGAGATCCGGATGGTCAAGCATCGCATCGCCGTCATCCCCGGCGACGGGATCGGCAAGGAAGTCGTCCCGGAGGGCCTGCGCGTCCTCGAGGCCGCGGGCAAGCGCTTCGGCATCGGCTTCGAGTGGACGACGTTCGACTGGAACTGCGACTACTACGCGAAGCACGGGCGGATGATGCCCGAGGACTGGTTCGAGACGCTGTCGAAGTTCGAGGCGATCTACTACGGCGCCGTCGGCTGGCCCGCGACCGTGCCCGATCACGTGTCGCTGTGGGGCTCGCTGATCCAGTTCCGGCGCCGCTTCGACCAGTACGTCAACCTGCGTCCGTGCCGGCTGATGCCGGGCATCCCGTCGCCGCTCGCCCACCGCAAGCCGGGCGACATCGACTTCGTCGTGGTGCGCGAGAACACGGAGGGCGAGTACTCGTCGGTCGGCGGTCGCATGTACGAGGGCACGGACCGGGAGATCGTGTTCCAGGAGTCGGTGTTCAGCCGCAAGGGCGTCGACCGGATCATGAAGTTCGCGTTCGACCTCGCACGCACACGCCCGCGGAAGAAGGTGACGTCCGCGACGAAGTCGAACGGGATCGCGATCACGATGCCGTTCTGGGACGAGCGCTTCAATGCGATGAAGGCGCAGTACCCCGACGTCGCCACCGACGCGTACCACATCGACATCCTCACCGCGCACTTCGTCGCACGGCCGCAGATCTTCGACGTCGTCGTGGGCTCGAACCTGTTCGGCGACATCCTCTCCGACCTCGGGCCCGCGGTCTGCGGCACGATCGGCATCGCGCCGTCGGCCAACATCAACCCGGAGCGCACGTTCCCGTCGCTGTTCGAGCCGGTGCACGGCTCGGCGCCAGACATCGCGGGGCAGGGCATCGCCAACCCGATCGGCCAGATCTGGTCGGGCGCGCTGATGCTCGACTTCCTCGGCCACCGCGACGCCGCGGCGGCGATCGTGGCCGCGATCGAGCGCGTGCTCGCCGACCCGTCGATCCCCCGCACGCGCGACATCGGCGGGCGCGCGGGCACGACCGAGGCCGGCCGTGCGATCGCCGAGGCGCTGTGACGCCGCGGCCCGCGTCGACGTGATCGCAACGCTCGCGCGCATCGCGCGTTGCGGCGCCTGGCTGTGCGCGGGGTTCGCCGCGCTCGCCACCGCGCCGGCCGCGGCCGACTATCCCGACAAGCCGATCCGGCTGGTCGTGCCGTTCCCCGCCGGCGGCGGGGCCGATGCGCTCGCGCGCACGATCATGCCGCGCGTCGCGCAGGAGCTCGGCACGACGATCGTCATCGACAACCGCCCCGGCGCGGGCGGCAACGTCGGCGCCGAATACGTCGCGCGCGCCACGCCGGACGGCTACACGCTGCTCTACGGCACCAACGGCACTCACGCGATCAACCGCAGCCTCTACGCGAAGCAGGGCTTCGATGCGGTCCGCGACTTCGCGCCGGTGTCCCGGATGACGCAGATCGCCGCGCTGCTCGTCGTCCACCCGTCCGTTCCGGCGCGCAACGTCGTCGAGCTGGTCGATTACGCGAAGGCGCAACCGGGCAAGGTGTTCTTCGCCTCCGCCGGCAACGGCACGACGTCACACCTCGCGGGAGAGCTGTTCAAGACCGCCGCCGGCGTAAACATCGTCCACGTGCCGTACCGCGGCGGTGCGCTCGCCGCGGCCGATCTCGCCGGCGGGCAGGTGCAGATGATGATCGACGTGATGCCGAACGTGCTGCCGCTCGCCAGCGGCGGCAAGCTGCGTGCGCTCGGCGTGACCACGTCGGCGCGCGTTCCCGGCGGCGCCCGAGATTCCCACGATCGCCGAGTCGGGCCTGCCCGGCTTCGAGGTCTCGGCCTGGGACGGGATCTTCGCTCCGGCGGGCACGCCCGCGGCCGCAGTCGACCGGCTCAACGCGGCGATCCGGCAGGCGCTCGCCGACCCGAAGGTGCGCGAGGCGCTCGTCGCGCGCGGTGCGCAGCCGTTGACCAGCACGCCGGACGAGCTCGCGCGCCACGTCGACGCCGAGTCCGAGAAGTGGGCCCGCGTGGTCCGCCAGTCCGGAGCCAAGATCGATTAGGCCTGCCGCAGCCGCGCGCAAGCGTGCGACGGCGGCGGCGCAGACATCCGATGGAGCAGACGATGCAGAAGCGACAGTTGCCGCCCGTCCCGGCGTGGAACGAGGTGGCCGGCTACACCGACATCCGCTACGCGAAGGCCGACGAGGGCATCGCCAAGATCACGATCAACCGGCCCGAGGTGAGGAACGCCTTCCGGCCGGAAACGGTGCAGGAGCTCGAGCGCGCCTTCGCGGACGCCCGCGACGACGAGACGATCGGCGTGGTGATCCTCACCGGCGAAGGCCGCGAGGCGTTCTGCTCCGGCGGCGACCAGCGCGTGCGAGGCAAGGGCGGCTACGTCGGCAGCGACGGCGTGCCGCGCCTCAACGTGCTCGATCTGCAGCGGCAGATCCGCACGCTGCCGAAGCCGGTGGTGGCGATGGTCGCGGGCTACGCGGTCGGCGGCGGCCACGTGCTGCACATGATCTGCGACCTCACGATCGCCGCCGACAATGCGCGGTTCGGCCAGACGGGGCCGCGCGTGGGGAGCTTCGACGGCGGCTACGGCGCCTCGTACATGGCGCGCATCGTCGGGCAGAAGAAGGCGCGCGAGATCTGGTTCCTGTGCCGGCAGTACGACGCGCAGCAGGCGCTGGAGATGGGACTCGTCAACTGCGTGGTGCCCCTCGATCGGCTCGAGGCCGAGACCGTGCAGTGGTGCCGCGAGATGCTCGCCAACAGCCCGATCGCGCTGCGCTGCCTCAAGGCGGCGCTGAATGCCGACTGCGACGGCCAGGCCGGGCTGCAGGAGCTCGCGGGCAATGCGACGCTGCTCTACTACCTCTCCGAGGAGGGGCAGGAAGGCAAGAACGCCTACCTCGAGAAGCGCAAGCCGGACTTCCGCAAGTTCCGCCGCCTGCCCTAGCGCTGCGCGCACGCGGGTCGCGAGGGGCCGTGTCGAGCGATGAGCGGATCTCCTCTCCATCCGCGCCGCGGCCGACGAGGCCGGCGACGCAATCGCGCTCTGCTGCGGCGGGCGTGCGCACTCGTTCGCCGAGCTCGCGGCGCGGGTCGACGCGGAGCTCCGCGCGTTCGATGCGCGCTTCGACGGCCGCCCGTATCCGCTGGTCGCGACCGCCGAGCTCGCGACGGTGATCACGCTGCTGGCACTCCTCGAACTGCGTGTGCCCGCACTGCTCCTGCATCCGCGACTCACGCCGGCCGAGCGCGAGGCGCTCCTCGCCGATGCGCAGCGGGCGGGAAGCGTCCCGCACGCGGATGCGGCGGCGATCATCCACACGTCGGGAACGACGGGCACGCCGCGCGCGGCGGTGCTAACGCGCGCGGCACTGATCGCGTCGGCGCGGGCCTCGGCGGCGAACCTCGGATGGCAGCCGGACGACCGCTGGCTCGCGTGCATGCCGCTCGCGCGCGTCGGCGGGCTGTCGATCCTCACGCGCTGCCTCGCCGCGCGCCGCGCCGTCGTGCTCGCGCCGGGTTTCGACCCGGACGCGTTTCCCGCGCTGCTCGACGACGAGCGCGTGACGCTCGCCTCGCTCGTGCCGACGATGCTCGCGCGCGTCCTCGACGCGCATCCGGATTGGCGGCCGCCCGCGCGTCTTCGCGCGGTGCTGGTCGGCGGCGCGCACGCGCCGGCACGACTGCTCGAGCGCGCGGCGTCGCGGCGCGTGCCGGTCGTGGTCACCTACGGCATGACCGAGACCTGCTCGCAGGTCGCCGCGACACCCTACGGCGAGCGCTACGCCGCCGCGGCGTGCGGCGCGGGCCGACCGCTCGACGGCGTCGAACTGCGCGTGGCCGACGGACGCATCGAGGTGCGCGGCCCGATGCGCATGGCGGGCTACTGGGGCGAGCCACCGCTCGCGCCGGAGGCCTGGTTCGATACCGGCGACATGGGCGCGATCGACGCAACGCGGCTTCCTGCACGTGCACGCGCGCCGCGGCGACCTGATCGTCACCGGCGGCGAAAACGTCTACCCGGCCGAGGTCGAGCGCGAGCTCGAGCGTTGCCCCGGCATCGACGAGGCCGCGGTGTTCGGATTGCCCGATGAGACGTGGGGCGAGACGGTCGCCGCCGCGCTCGTCGTCGATCCGGCACGCGCGCCGCGCGACGACGAGCTCTGCGCGTGGATCCGCACGCGGCTCGCGACACACAAGCGGCCGCGACGCATCTGTCGCGTCGGGCGCCTGCCGCACACCGCCGCCGGCAAGCTGGACCGCGATGCACTTGCCGCTTTCGCGCCGCTGCTCGGTGCGCTGGATGGATCGTCGTGAATTGCGGCGTCACCGCAGCACCGGGGCACCCGCACGGCGCGCGCCGGTGTCGCGGTGCTTCCTTAACCGGCGTCATGGTTCGCGCGCGGTGCGGTCGCGACGGTGGTCGTTTGTGGCACGATTCGGGGCGACAGACGCTGTCACGCATCACGATCAGGCGTCATCGGTTTCCAGGGAGAGATGAATGGCATTGACGATCGGAGTTCCCCGCGAGGTCTTTCCCGGCGAGAAGCGGGTCGCCACCGTGCCCGGAGGTCGTCGAGAAGCTGATCAAGCTCGGCTTCCGCGTAGCGGTCGAGTCCGGCGCGGGCGATGCGGCGAACTTCCCGGACGACGCGTACCGCGCCGCGGGCGCCGAGATCGTCGCCACCGCGTCCGAGCTCTGGTCGAAGGCCGACGTCGTCTTCAAGGTGCGCCCGCCGAGCCCCGCCGAAGTGGCGATGCTGCGCGAAGGCGCGACGCTGATCGGCTTCGTCTGGCCGGCGCAGCATCCCGAGCTGATGCAAGAGCTCGCGGCGAGGAAGGCGACGGTGCTCGCGATCGACTCGCTGCCGCGCCAGCTCTCGCGCGCGCAGAAGATGGACGCGCTGACCTCGATGGCTGGCGTCAGCGGCTACCGCGCGGTGATCGAGGCGGCCAACGCGTTCGGTCGCCCGTTCAGCGGCAGCATCACGGCCGCGGGCAAGATCCCGCCCGCCAAGGTCTTCATCGCCGGCGCGGGCGTGGCGGGCCTCGCCGCGATCGGCACGGCAGCCAACCTGGGCGCGATCGTGCGCGCCAACGACACGCGCGCCGAGGTCGCCGACCAGGTGGCGTCGCTGGGCGGCGAGTTCGTCAAGGTCGACTACGAGGAGGAAGGCTCGGGCGGCGGCGGCTACGCCAAGGTCATGAGCGAGGGCTTCCAGCAGGCCCAGCGCGAGATGTACGCCAAGCAGGCGAGGGAGGTGGACATCATCATCACGACCGCGCTGATCCCGGGCAAGCCCGCGCCCCGGCTCATCACCGCGGAGATGGTGAGGAGCATGAAGCCGGGCAGCGTGATCGTCGACATGGCGGCGGAGCAGGGCGGCAACTGCGAGCTGACCGAGCCCGGCGACTCCGTGGTGAAGCACGGGGTCACGATCGTCGGCTACACCGATCTCGCGAGCCGCCTGGCCCGGCAATCGTCCACGCTCTACTCGACCAACCTGCTGCGCCTCGCCGAGGAGCTCTGCAAGACCAAGGATGGCGTCCTCGACGTCAACATGGAGGACGACGCGATCCGGGGCCTGACGGTCATCAAGGACGGCGGCATCACCTGGCCGCCACCGCCGCCCAAGCTCTCCGGCGGCGCCGCCCGCGGCAGCCGCGGCCAAGGCGCCCGTCGTCGCCGCCAAGGCGAAGGGCCACGGCCACGGCGAACCGAGCGGCCCGATGTCGCTCGCGAAGAGCGCCGTGGTGTTCGGCGCCGGCGCGCTCCTGTTCCTGCTGATCGGCCGCTACGCGCCGCCGTCGTTCCTCGGCCACTTCACCGTGTTCGTGCTGGCGTGCTTCGTCGGCTACATGGTGGTGTGGAACGTCAAGCCCGCGCTGCACACGCCGCTGATGAGCGTGACCAACGCGGTCTCCAGCATCATCGCCATCGGCGCGCTGGTGCAGGTCGCGCCGGATCTGTCGCAGATCTCGGCCGATCTGTCCCGGCCGGGCGAGTGGATCCGCTGGCTGTCGGTCGGCGCGATCGCGCTGGCCACCATCAACATGTTCGGCGGCTTCGCGGTGACGCGGCGCATGCTGGAAATGTTCCGCAAGTAGGGGGACGGGACCATGAGCTTGAGCCTATCCACGGTCTCGTATCTCGGCGCGGCCATCCTGTTCATCCTCTGCCTGGGTGGCCTGTCCAACCAGGAGACCTCGCGGCGCGGCAATCTCTACGGCATCGTCGGCATGACGATCGCCGTGCTTGCCACGGTGTTCGGCCCGCAGGTCACCGCGGGCGGCCTGCCTTACATCATCGGCGCGATGGTCGTGGGCGCCGCGATCGGGCTGTACGCGGCGCGCGTCGTGAAGATGACGCAGATGCCGGAGCTCGTCGCGCTGATGCACAGCCTCGTCGGCCTCGCGGCGATGCTGGTCGGCTACGCCACCTTCATCGATCCCGCGGTCTCGGTGAAGCTCACGCCGGCCGAGAAGGCGATCCACGAGATCGAGATGTACCTCGGCGTGCTGATCGGCGCGGTGACGTTCTCGGGATCGGTGATCGCGTTCGGCAAGCTGTCGGGGCGGATCAGCGGCAAGCCCATGCTGCTGCCCGGGCGCCACTGGCTCAACCTCGCCGGCCTCTTGATCGTGATCTGGTTCGGCTACCGCTTCGTCTCCGCGCACAGCGTGGCGGACGGGATGACGCCGATGATCGTGATGACGGTCGTCGCGCTCCTCTTCGGCGTGCACATGGTGATGGCCATCGGCGGCGCCGACATGCCGGTCGTCGTGTCGATGCTGAACAGCTACTCGGGCTGGGCCGCCGCGGCGACGGGCTTCATGCTGAGCAACGACCTCTTGATCGTCACCGGCGCGCTGGTCGGTTCGAGCGGCGCCATCCTGTCCTACATCATGTGCGCGGCGATGAACCGCAACTTCCTCAGCGTGATCGCGGGCGGCTTCGGCACGGACAGCGGCGCACCGGCCGCGGCGGGCAGCGGCGCCGTCCAGCCGGCGGGCGAGGTCGTCCCGATCTCGGCGGCGGAGACGGCCGAGCTCCTGCGCGAGTCGAAGAGCATCATCATCGTGCCCGGCTACGGCATGGCGGTGGCGCAGGCGCAGCACACGGTCTACGAGATCACCAAGGCGCTGCGCGAGCGCGGCGTCAACGTGCGCTTCGGCATCCACCCGGTCGCCGGCCGCATGCCCGGCCACATGAACGTGCTGCTCGCCGAGGCGAAGGTGCCCTACGACATCGTCTTCGAGATGGACGAGCTGAACGAGGACTTCCCCGACACCGACGTCGCGATCGTCATCGGCGCGAACGACATCGTGAACCCGGCGGCGCAGGACGACCCGACGAGCCCGATCGCCGGCATGCCGGTGCTGGAGGTGTGGAAGGCGAAGACCTCGATCGTCATGAAGCGCAGCATGGCGTCGGGTTACGCGGGGGTCGACAATCCGCTGTTCTACAAGGACAACAACCGGATGCTGTTCGGCGACGCGAAGAAGATGCTCGACGAGGTGCTGGTGGCGCTGAAGTCCTGATGCGCCCGCTGTCCCACCTCACCGTCCTCGACCTCTCGCGCGTGCTCGCGGGGCCGTGGTGCACGCAGCACCTGGCCGACCTCGGCGCGACGGTGGTCAAGGTCGAGCGGCCGGGGCAGGGCGACGACACGCGCGCGTGGGGCCCGCCGTACCTCAAGGACGGTGCCGGGCGCGACACGAGCGAGGCGGCCTACTACCTGTCCTGCAACCGCGGCAAGCGCTCGGTGGCCGTCGACTTCACCACCCCCGACGGCCAGGCGATCGTGCGCGAGCTCGCGCGCGACGCCGACGTCTTCGTCGAGAACTACAAGGTCGGCGGGCTCGCCAAGTACGGGCTCGACTACCCGTCGCTCGCCGCGCTGAATCCGCGCCTCGTCTACTGCTCGATCACCGGCTTCGGCCAGGACGGGCCCTACGCCGAGCGCGCCGGCTACGACTTCATCATCCAGGGCATGGCCGGGTTCATGAGCGTCACCGGCGAGCGCGACGACCGTCCCGGCGGCGGGCCGCAGAAGGCCGGCATCGCGATCACCGACCTCACCACCGGGCTCTTCGCCGCGACCGGCATCCTGGCGGCGCTCGCGGAGCGCGAGCGCACCGGCCGCGGCCAGCACATCGACGCCTGCCTGTTCGACTCGGCGGTGTCGATGATGGCGGTGATGGACATGAACTACCTCGTCACCGGACGTGCGCCGCGGCGCTTCGGCAATGCGCACCCGAACATCGTGCCCTACGAGGTCTTCGCCTGCGCCGACGGCCACCTCATCCTGGCCGTGGGCAACGACAGCCAGTTCGCGAAGTTCTGCGAGGCGGCCGGCGTGCCGCAGTGGGCGGCCGACCCGCGGTTCACGAAGAACGCCGACCGCGTGCGCCACCGCGAGATACTGCTGCCGATGGTGGCCGAGGTCGTGCGCACGAAGCGGCAGCGCGAGTGGCTCGACCTGTTGGAGCCGCTCGGCGTGCCCTGCGGCCCGATCAACACGCTCGACCAGGTGTTCGCCGAGCCCCAGCTCGCGGCGCGCGGCATGCGCTTCGACCTGCCGCATCCGCTCGCCGGCTCGGTGCCGCAGGTCGCGCTGCCGGTGCGTTTCTCGGGCGGCCCGGTCACCTCCGGACCTGCCGCCGCCGCTCCTCGGCGAGCACACGCGCGAGGTGCTGCGCGAGCGCCTCGGCTACGACGACGCGCGGATCGCCGACCTGGCCGCGCGGGGCGTGGTCGGCGTCGAAAAGTAGGGTCAGACTCGACTTTCTTGTCGCGGCGGTGGCAATCGCGATGCCAACGGGAGAAAGTCGAGTCTGACCCTACTTTCCTACTGTTCTGACGCTGCTGTCGGGGCGATCAGTCGGCCTCGACCTGCCCGGTTGCGCGCTGGCGCACCTTCGACCACGACAGGCCGACGCCGAGCACGACGCCCACCGCGACGAGCACGATCCAGAGCAGCGTCTTGGTCGATCCCGGCTCGACGACGCCGAACTGCACCAGCATCCAGACGACCGTCGCGAGCAGCGCGCCGACCAGCACCAGGCCGACCGCGCCGAGCGACACCCACGCCGAGCGCACGCAGAACACCCAGCCGCCGAACAGCAGCACGCCGAAGAACGCCTTGACCGCATCGAACGCCGAGCGGTCGCGCAGCGCCCAGTCGACGTACGACCAGCCCGACGGGTTCCAGGTGAGGAGCACGAGCGCGACCGCGAACAGGACGCGCGGGATGATGGATGCCACCGGTCAATCCTCCTGCGGGCCTACTTGACCTTGACCCAGACCGGCCAGACCTGGTTGTCGGCGCGGTGCGGGACGTCGAAGTTGGCCCGGCTGGCCCACGGGATCACCTGACGGTGCAGCGGCAGGAGGTAGATCTCGCTTTGGTGGATCTCGAGCGCGCGCCGGATCAGCGCGAGCCGCTTCTCGGCGTTCATCTCGACCTTGACCTCGGCGACGATCGCGTCGAACTTCGGGTTGGTGTAGCGGCCGTAGTTGTAGTCGCCGTCACCCTTGCCGCTGTGGCTGGAGAGCACCGGCTGGAGCGTGAAGATCGCGTCGGTGGAGGCCCCGCCCCAGCCCAGCATGTAGATGCTGGTGTCGAGCTTCTCGAGCTTGGGGAAGTACTGGGCGCGCGGCAGCGTCACGAGCTTCGTGTCGACGCCGATCTTCGACCACATCGCCGCGACCGCCTGGCAGATCTTCTCGTCGTTGACGTAGCGGTTGTTGGGGCAGTCGAGCGTGACCTCGAAGCCCTTCGGGTAGCCCGCGTCGGCGAGCAGCTTCTTCGCCGCGGCCGGGTCGTGGGGCAGCCGCTTCTCGATCTCCGGTGTCGATTGCACCGGCGACGGCGTCATCCCGCCGGAGATCTTGGACAGCCCGCGCATCGTCGACTTGTGGATCGCGTCGATGTCGATCGCCTGGTAGAGCGCCTGGCGCACCCGCTTGTCCTTCAGCGGGTTCTTGCCCTTGACGTTCGAGTAGAGGAGCTCGTCGCGGGCCTGGTCCATGCCGAGGAACACGATGCGCTGCTCGATGCCTTCGATCACCTTGACGCCGGAGGTCTGCTGCAACCGCGGCACGTCCTGCGGCGCCGGGTCGTTGATCAGGTCGACGTTGCCGGCGACGAGCGCGGCGAGCCGCGTCGCGTCGTTGGTGATCGGGGTGTAGATCACCTCGGTGACGTTGCCGTCGAACTTCTTCGCGTCCTTCCAGCCCCACCAGTCGTTGTTGCGCACGAGCACGGTGCGGACGTCGGGCTCGCGGGTCTTCAGCGCGTACGGCCCGGTGCCGTTGGCGTTGCGGGCGGCGAAGGTCTCTTCCTTGTTCTTGAAGTCGAGCGGCTTCGTGGTCTTGTTCTTCTCGCTCCACGACTTGCTCATGATCATGATCGTGACCACGTGCTCGAGCTCGATCGGGTTGGGACCGTCGGTGACGAACTCGACCGTGAGGTCGTCGATCTTGCGCGGCTTGCCCGAGGCACGGGCGTAGGCGCGGATCTGCGAGGTGTCCTCGGTCGCGCGCTGGAACGAGAACACGACGTCGTCGGCAGTGAACGGCGAGCCGTCGTGGAACTTGACCCCCGGGCGCAGCTTGAAACGCCAGGTGGTCGGGTTGAGCTGTTCCCACGAGGTGGCGAGCCCGGGAATGATCTTCAGGTCCTTGTCGCGCATCACCAGCGCGTCGTAGACGAGGTTGTTGATGTTGTTGGTGAGGTTCTCGTTCTGCGAGAACGGGTCCATCGTCTGCGGGTCGCCGCGGCCGGCCCAGCGCAGCGTCTTCGCGTCGACGACGAGCGCGCTGCCGGCAAAGGCGATCGCGAGGAGCGCGGCGAGCGCGCGGGGAGCGGTGCGTGGCATGGCGGTGTTCTCCGGATGCGGCGGGCCCCGGGGCCCGCCATGGCGCGCAAGCATACCCGACGCGCCCGAGCGCGGCGATAGCGGGGACGCGTGAAGGCCGGGGGCGGGGCTGCCCGCGTAGAATGTCGCGCGCTTGCCGGCGCCGCGTGGCGGCGCCGTCCTTGCCCGCTCGATGCCCGATCCCGCCCAGTCCCTCGCCGCGCGCCTGTCCGAGATGCGGCTCGCGGACGCGCGGCGGCTCAAGGGACGGATCGCCCGTGCCCGCGAGCGGCACGCTGCCCCCGAGCAGTGGGCGGCACTCGCCGCCGAGGTTGCCGCGGCGACCGCCCGGTAT
The DNA here is from genome assembly GCA_963705175.1 of uncultured beta proteobacterium. Classification (GTDB taxonomy): domain Bacteria; phylum Pseudomonadota; class Gammaproteobacteria; order Burkholderiales; family Casimicrobiaceae; genus VBCG01. Next base: position 59,109 of record CAVPJE010000022.1, read on the forward strand.
GCCGCGCGCGTCGCGTCGCGTCCGGCCTTTGCGTATCCGCCCGAGTTGCCGGTGTCCGCACGTGCGGCGGACATCGCCGCGGCGATTCGCGCGCACCCGGTGGTGATCGTCTGCGGCGAGACCGGCTCGGGCAAGACCACGCAGTTGCCGAAGATCTGCATCGACGCCGGGCGGGGCGCGCGCGGGCTGATCGGCCACACGCAACCGCGCCGCATCGCGGCGCGTGCCGTCGCGTCGCGGATCGCGCAGGAGATGGGGACGCCGCTCGGCGAGGCGGTCGGCTACAAGGTCCGCTTCACCGACCGCACGAAGCCCGATGCCTGGGTCAAGCTGATGACCGACGGCATCCTGCTCGCGGAGACCCAGCGCGACCGCTGGCTGTCCGACTACGACACGATCATCGTCGACGAGGCGCACGAGCGCAGCCTCAACATCGACTTCCTGCTGGGCTACCTCGCGCGCCTCGTGCAGCGCCGCCGCGACCTGCGCGTGGTGATCACCTCCGCGACGATCGACGCCGAGCGCTTCGCCCGGCACTTCGGCAGCGAGGGCAGGACGGCGCCGGTGATCGAGGTGTCGGGCCGCACGTATCCGGTCGAGGTGCGCTACCGGCCGCTTGGCGGCGCGGAGATCGCCGGCGAGGAGGCCGACGACGAGGAGGCGCTCGAGGACGCGATCGTCGCGACCGCCGAGGACCTCTGGCGCGAGGGGCCGGGCGACATCCTCGTGTTCCTGCCCGGCGAGCGCGAGATCCGCGAGACCGCCGACCTGCTGCGCAAGGGCCTCGCGCGCCGGCCGTACGCGGCTGCGGTCGAGGTGCTGCCGCTCTATGCGCGGCTGTCGGTGGAGGACCAGCAGCGCGTGTTCGCGCCGTCCTCCGGCCGCCGCGTCGTGCTCGCGACCAACGTCGCCGAGACCTCGATCACCGTGCCGGGCATCCGCTACGTGATCGACTCCGGCCTCGCCCGCGTCAAGCGCTACAGCCTGCGCAACAAGACGACGCTGCTCTCGCTCGAAAAGGTGTCGAAGGCCGCGGCCCACCAGCGCGCCGGCCGTTGCGGTCGCGTCGCCGACGGCATCTGCGTGCGCCTCTACGCCGAAGCCGACTACGCGGCGCGCGGCCGACTACACCGACCCGGAGATCCTGCGCAGCTCGCTCGCCGCGGTGATCCTGCGCATGGCCGCGCTCGACCTCGGTGCCGTCGACGCCTTCCCGTTCCTCGATCCGCCCGGACCGCGCGCGATCGCCGACGGCTACCAGCTGCTGCAGGAGCTGGGCGCGATCGACGCCGCGCGCGCGCTCACGCCGGCCGGGCGCGAGCTCGCCCGCCTGCCGCTCGACCCGCGCATCGGGCGGATCCTGCTCGCGGCGCGCGAATCGGGGTGCGTCGCCGAGGCGCTGGTGATCGCCGCCGCGCTCGCCGTGCCGGACCCGCGCGAGCGTCCGCTCGAACGGCAGCAGGCGGCCGACCAGGCGCACCTGCGTTTCCGCGACGAGCGCTCGGACTTCCTCTCGCTGGTGACGTTGTGGGAGTTCGTCGCCGATCTCGTCAAGCAGGGCCTGTCGCACCGCAAGCGGGTCGACGCCTGCCGCGCGCAGTTCGTGAACCACCTGCGGGCGACCGAGTGGCGCGACGTGCACCAGCAGCTCGGGAACGAGCTCGCCGAGTGCGGGTGGACGTGGACGGCGGAGCTGCCGCGCGCGTTCGACGCCGCGCGCTATGCGACGCTGCACCGGGCGCTCCTCGCCGGCCTGCTGGGCAACGTCGGCGCGAAGGGCGACGAAGGCGAGGGCTACCTCGGCACGCGGGGCCTGCGCTTCCACGTCCATCCCGGCTCGGGCCTCGCGAAGAAGGGACCGAAGTGGGTCGTCGCCGTCCGAGCTGGTCGAGACGACGCGCCTCTACGCCCGCTGCGTCGGTCGCGTCGAGCCGGACTGGATCGAGGCCGCCGCCGGCGAGCGCGTGACCCGCGACTATTTCGAGCCGCGCTGGGACGAGAGCCGCGGCGAGGTCGTCGCGTCGATGCGCGTGCAGCTCTACGGGCTCACGCTGGTGCCGCGCCGCGTGGTGTCGTTCGGCGCGATCGACCCGCCGCTCGCGCGCGAGGTGTTCATTCGCGAGGCGCTGGTGCCCGGCGCGCTCGCCACGCGCGGCGCGTTCCTCGCGCACAACCGTCGCCTGGTCGCCGAGGTCGCCGTGCTCGAGCACAAGGCGCGGCGCCAGGACGTGCTGGTCGATCCGGAGACGATCGCCGCGTTCTACGCCGAGCGGCTGCCGCAGGACGTGGCCACGCTCGCGGCCTTCGAGCGCTGGCGCGCGGCCGCCGAGGCGCAGGACCCGCAGGTGCTGCACCTGACGCGCGAGGCGCTGATGCGCCACGCGGCCGCGTCGATCACCGAGGAGCAGTTCCCGGAGACGCTCGCCATGGCCGGCGCGACGCTGCCGCTCAAGTACCGCTTCGCCCCCGGCCATCCGCTGGACGGGCTCACGATCACCGTGCCGCTCGCGCTCCTCAACCAGCTCGACGACGCGCGGCTCACCTGGCTCGTTCCCGGGATGATCCGCGAGAAGGTCACCGCGTACCTGAAGTCGCTGCCCAAGGCGCAGCGCAACCGCATGGTGCCGCTGCCGGAGCACGTGACGGCGTTCCTGGAAGCGACGACCGTCGGCGCGCAATCCCTGCCGGAGGCGCTGCGCACCTGGTTCAAGGATCGCTTCGGCGCGTCGCTGCCGACCGACGCCTTCGACCGTGCCGACCTGCCGCCCCATCTCCTCGTCAACGTGCGCGTCGTGGATGCGTCGGGCGCCGAGCTTGCAAGCGGTCGCGACCTCGCGGCGCTGCGCCACGAGCTCGGGCAGGCGGCGCAGATGACCTTCGCCGCCGCCGGGCCGTCCATCGAGCGCAAGGGCCTGACCCGTTGGGACTTCGGCCACCTGCCGGCGACGCTCGCCGTCGCCCGCGGCGGGGCGAAGCTCACCGGCTACCCGGCGCTCGTGGACGAGCACGACAGCGTGGCGCTGCTGCTGATGGATACCGAGGCGGCAGCGCATGCGGCGACCCGCGCCGGCATCGTGCGCCTGATCCGCATCGCCCTCAAGGACGCGTTGTCGCGCTGGGAGAAGGACGCGCCGGGATTCGCGCAGCCGGCGCTGCAGCTCAAGGCGGCGATCCCGACCGACGTGCTGCGCACCGACGTGATGACGGCGGTGTGCGACCGCGCGTTCGTCGGCGACGATCCCCTGCCGCGGGACGAGCGTGCGTTCGCCGAGCAGGTCAAGCGCGCTCGCACGCGGCTGCCGGCGGTCGCCGAGGGCGCGTTCCGGCTGCTCGCCGCGATCGCCGTCGAGTACCAGGCCGTGACGCAGCGCCTGGGCTCCCTGCCGGGCGCGCATGGCCGCTTCGCCGCCGACCTCAAGGCGCAGCGCGACGCGCTCGTCCATCCGGGCTTCTTCGCGGGCACACCCTGGACGGCGCTCCAGCACCTGCCGCGCTATCTCAAGGCGCTCGACCGGCGCGCGGCGAAGTACCTCGAGCGGCCCGACCGGGACGCCCGGCACGCCGAAGCGGTCGCGGACCTGTGGCAGCGGTACCGCGAGCGGGCGGAGCGCAACCGGGTCGCGGGGCGGGCCGAGCCCGCCCTTACCGAATTCCGATGGCTGCTCGAGGAGCTCAAGGTGTCGCTGTTCGCGCAGGAGTTGCGGACCCCCTCGCCCTGTGTCGTACAAGCGACTGGAGCGCGCCTGGGCCGATCTTGCCCGATGAGGCGCGGGCAATGGCGTGATGCGGCATCGCGTGCTAGAGTAACTTGGCCAAAAAATGCGCTAACGCGTTGACGCGGCGCCCAACTCGCTGTTGGTGCGCCGCGCGACGCCGTGCCCCACTCTCCGCGTGAACGCGACCCCCACGACCGCCGCTGCCCGCCGCCCGACCCCGCGTGAAGCGCACAGGATCCTGGACGAGTGCCGGGACCTGACCGTGAAGCGCATGCAGGGTGCGTTCTCGGCCATTCTCGACAAGGTCGGCGACGTGCTGATGGACCGCGCGGGCCGCACCGACGTCCGCGAGGAGCAGCAGCTGCTCATGGACGCCCGCGACGTCATGCGGGCGCAGCGGCCGGCGTTGCTGGCGGACTTCGAGAAGCGCATGCGCCGCCGCATCGACGAGCGGCTGTCCGGCGAGGACCAGCGCAACAAGCCCGACTTTTCGAAGGCCGACCTTTCCGACCTGACGCTCGTCGAGACCACGACGATGGACGAGTCGGTGATCACCGGCAACCTGAAGCGGGTGATCGAGAACGCCTGCTACGAGGAACTGGCGCTCCTGAACCGCGGCGTCGGCCACCTGATGGAGCGTCCCGATCTCGAGACCGACGGCAACCCGCTCGCGCCGGCGACGATCGTCGACGCGTTCGCGGACGCGCTGCGCGAGGTCAAGACCGACGCGCGCATCAAGCTGCAGGTGCTGAAGGAGATGAACCAGGTCGGGGTTGCCGACGTCAGCGCGATCTACGCCGACCTCAACAAGCGCCTCACGGAGCTGCACGTCGTGCCGGGCGCGATGCGCGCGATCAACGCCGCGGGACGGGGCGATCGCGCGCCCCACGACGCACGCCAGGAGACGCGGCCGGCCGGAGGCGCCACCGCCGAACGCCGAAGTCGACGTGATGGCGTTGTTCCAGCGCATGTTCGCCGGGCGGCGCGCTGCCGCGCGGGCAGCCGATGCCGCCGTCGATGCCGGGGATGCCCGCGGCGGCACCGGGAGGCGCGCCCTCGTACGCGGCGCCCGAGGGCGGCAATCTCGACTTTCCGCAGATCCAGGCGCCGGGCGGCGGTGCGCCGGCCAGCCGGACGTTTCCGACGATGGCGCCCACGCCCTCGGGTTACGTTCCCGCGGCGCCGATCATCAGCACCGTCGACCTGCACGAAGGCCTGACCCGGCTCCAGGCCGGGCAGAGCGACTTCGAGGTCGGCGGCGCGGCGGTCCCGTTCTCCGGCATTCCGGCCGGCCTGCACAACGTTCTGCGCGACCTGCAGGAGTCGCCGCTCGGCCAGAGGGCGAACCAGCTCGAATCGATGACGATCGAGATGGTCGCGATGCTGTTCGACTTCGTCTTCGACACCAAGGATCTCCCCGACGGCATCAAGGCGCTGCTCGCCCGCCTGCAGATCCCGGTGCTCAAGGCCGCGATGCTGGACGGCGCGTTCTTCGCCAAGAAGAGCCACCCGGCGCGGCTGTTGGTGAACGAGCTCGCCCAGGCGGGGCTCGGCTGGTCGCCGGTCATGGGCCAGGACGATCCGCTCTACCGCAAGGTCGAAGGCATCGTCCACGCGGTGCTCGACCGGTTCTCCGACGACCTCGGCCTGTTCGAGGAGCTGCGCGGCGAGCTCGAGGCCTTCCTCGCCGAGGAGGAGAAGGCGGCCGAGGCGAACATCGCAGTGACCGCCGAGGAGATCAACCAGCACGACCAGTACGAAGTCGCGTTGGCCGTCGCGCGGTCGGAGATCGAGCGTCGCATCGAGAACTACCCGGTGCCGGCGTTCCTCGGGCAGTTCCTGCGTCGCCATTGGCAAGGGGTGCTCACCCACCTGTACGTCTCGGCCGGCGAGGACAGCGACGCGTGGAACGGCGCGGTGACGACCCTCGAGGACCTGGTCTGGAGCATCCAGCCCAAGCGTTCCTCGGAGGACCGGCGCCACCTGGTCGCGCTGCTGCCGTCGCTCCTCAAGCGCATCTCCGCCGGCATGCAGTCGCGCGAGTGGCCGGCCGCGGAGCGCGAGGCGTTCATGACCAACCTCGTCGAGGCGCACGCGGCGGCGGTCAAGCCCTCGCTCGCGCACGTCGAGTCGCCGACGGCCGCGGTGGCCGAGCAGGCCCGCGCGCAGATCGAGGTGGCGAAGGCGGTCGGCGACGAGGCCGCGGCGACCAAGGCCGCGGCGCTCGCCGAGGCGATGGCGCCGGCACCTCCGCCCGAGCCCGAGCCGGAGCGCGAGCTGCTCGAGGACGAGTACCTCGAGATCGCGCGGAGCCTCGAGCGCGGCATGTGGGTCGAGTTCGAGGGCGACGACGGCCAGCTGTCGTTCGCGAAGCTCGCCTGGGTCTCGCCGCTGCGCGGCACCTACCTCTTCACCAACCGGCAGGGGCAGAAGGCGCTCTCGATCACCGCCGAGGAGCTGGCGGGCCTGTTCCGCGACGACCGCGCTCGCCTCGTCGAGGCCGAGCCGCTGATCGACCGCGCCGTGTCGAGCATGATGGCGAAGATGGAAGACCGCTTCGTCGAGGCCGCGTGAGCGCGGCGGCCCGAAGCGAAATCGGGGTCAGGCCCCGAGTGCGCACACTGGGGCTCGCACGACTCCGTGGTTCCGGGACACATGGGGTCGACCCTCGATTCGCTCATTGACCGCGGCGTTCCCGGAACAATGGGGTCTGACCCCGATCGCGTCGTCGGCGCGCTGATCATCGGCAGCGAGATCCTGACGGGCAAGCGGCAGGACAGGCACCTGCAGCGCGTGATCGAGCGTCTGGCGACGCGCGGCCTGACGCTCGCCTATGCGCACTACCTCGGCGACGATCGCGCGCGACTCGCCGCGCTGCTGCGCGAGACGTTCGCGCAGGGCGACATCGTGTTCTCGTTCGGCGGCATCGGCGCGACCCCCGACGACCACACGCGGCAGGCGGCCGCGGCGGCGCTCGCGCTGCCGCTCGTGCGACATCCGCGAGGCCGTGGCCGCGATCGAGGCGCGCTTCGGCGCCGAGGCCTACCCCAATCGCGTGCTGATGGCGGAGTTCCCCGAGGGCGCGACGATCGTCCCGAACCCCGTGAACAACGTCGCCGCGTTCTCGATCCGGGACCACCACTTCTTCCCGGGCTTCCCGCAGATGGCCTGGCCGATGCTCGACTGGGTGCTCGAAACGCGCTACCCGGACCTCCGGCGCGAGCCGGACGTCGAGCGCGCGATGCTGGTGCGGGACGCCGGCGAGAGCCAGCTCCTCGCGCTGATGAACGAGAACGTCGCGCGCTTCCCGCGCGTGCAGCTGTTCAGCCTGCCGTCGTTCGTCGCCGACGGCTCGCGCCGGCTCGAGCTCGGCGTGCGCGGACCGCGCGCCGAGGTGGACCGCGCGTTCGAGCACCTGCGCGCGGGTGTCGCCGCATCCGGCTTCCCCTTCGAGCCGATCGACCCGTGACGGCGCCAACGCCCCGGCCGATGACCGGCCTCGACGGCAGCGGCGTGCGCTACGACGACGCGCGCATCGGCGACAGCTTCGCGAGCACGATGACCATCACCGAGACGCACCTCGTGCTCGGTGCCGGGCTCGTCGGCGACTTCAACCCGCACCACGTGAGCGAGACGTACGCGCGCGGGGCCCGCTACGGCGGGCGCATCCTGCACGGCGTGATCACGTCGGCGATCATGGGCGCGCCGCTCGGCATGTACTTCCACGGCACGGCGATCGGCTTCGTCGAGCACCACGTGCGCTTTCTCGCGCCGGTGCGTCCCGGCGACACGCTGACCACCACGTGGACGATCGTCGACAAGCACGACAAGCCGAAGCACGCCGGCGGCATCGTCGCGCTGCGCGGCGAGGCCCGCAACCAGGACGGCGTCGATCGTCGCGAGCGCCGAGTCGAAGATGCTGGCGGGGAACACGCCCGGGGGCAACACGCACGCGCCGGGCGTATCTCCCTAGAACGGCAGCCCGACGTAGTTCTCGGCCAGCGACGCGAGCGCCTGCCGCGACGAGAACAGGTACGCGAGCTCGGTGTCCTGCAGCCGCTGCTCGTAGGGGCTGCTGTCGGGAAAGCGATGCAGCAGCGTCGTCATCCACCACGAGAAGCGCTGCGCCTTCCACACGCGCGCGAGCGCCTTCGCCGAGTAGCCGTCGAGGCCGCGGTCGTCGCCGTTCCGGTAGTGGTCGAGCAGCGCGTGATAGAGGTAGTAGATGTCGGAGGCGGCGCTGTTGAGGCCGCGCGCCCCGGTCGGCGGCACGATGTGCGCGGCGTCGCCGGCGAGGAACAGGCTGCCGTGGCGCATGGGTTCGGCGACGAACGAGCGCAGCGGCGCGATGCTCTTCTCGATCGAGGGGCCGGTGATCATCGACGACGCGACGTCCTGCGGCAGGCGCCGCCTGAGCTCGTCGAAGAACTGCTCGTCGGACCAGTCGTCGACCGAGTCCGTCAACGGCACCTGGATGTAGTAGCGGCTGAGCGTGTTGGAGCGCAGCGAGCAGAGCGCGAAGCCGCGCTCGTGCCTCGCGTAGATCAGCTCGGGCGATACCGGCTTCGTGCGCGACAGCACGCCCAGCCAGCCGAACGGATACACGCGCTCGAACTCGCGGATGCTGTCCTTCGGGATCGACTTCCGGCTCACCCCGTGGAAGCCGTCGCAGCCGATGATGAAGTCGCAGTCGACACGCAGGATCTCGTCGTTCCGGCGATAGGTGAGGTAGGGCCGCGGCGTGTCGAAGTCGCGCGGCTTCACGTCGTCCGCGTGGTGGATCACGATGCCGCCGAGCCTGTCGCGCGCGTCGTAGAGATCGCGCGTCAGCTCGGTCTGGCCGTAGACGATCACCGAGTTGCCGCCGGTCAGCGCCTTCAGGTCGACGCGATCCCGGATCCCGTCGTGGGCGATGAAGAAGCCGTCGTGGATCTGGCCTTCGCGGTCCATGCGCTCGCCCGCCTGCGCCTCGCGCATCAGCTCGGCGAAACCGTGCTCCAGCACGCCGGCGCGGATGCGGCCGAGGACGTACTCGCGGCTCTGCTTCTCGAGCACGACGGTGTCGATGCCCTGCAGGTGGAGCAGCTGCGAGAGCAGCAGTCCGGACGGACCGCCGCCGATGATGCCGACCTGGGTCTTCATCGTTCTCCCCTGCGCCGATCAGCGCGACCTTGTTTCCAAGTTAGCACAAGTGCCGGCACCCGGCCGCCGGTGGCCCGATCGTCCGATGTGCACGTCCAGTCGCCGGGCGAGGGGGAGGGTGGCATAGTGGCGCCTGCCGCGGCGGGCGTCCCGCTGCCGGGAACGATTCGATGGAATCGACCATGAAGACACTGCTCGTCGCGCTTGCCTCACTCCTGGCCGTCCATGCCGCATGGGCGGCCGGGGACGCCGCCCCGCCCGTCGCCCCGCCCGTGAAGGGGGAGGTGCTCGAGGTGCTGGACACCGATGCATTCACCTACATGCGCCTCAGGACGGCCAAGGGCGAGACCTGGGCGGCGGTGAGCAAGGCCGCCGTGAAGAAGGGCGAGCAGGTGACCATCGACAATCCGACGGTGATGCAAAACTTCCAGAGCAAGTCGCTCAAGCGCACGTTCGACACCATCGTCATGGGACGGCTCGCCGGCGCCCCCGGCGCGCCGGCCCCGGCGATGGCGGCGGGATCGCCGCACGCCGGCGTCGACATGTCGCAGTTCCACGGCGGCACGGGCAAGGCACCCGAGCGTGGAGATCGGCAAGGTGGCGAAGGCCGAGGGCGCGAACGGCCGCACGGTCGCCGAGGTCTACGCCAACCGCGTCGCGCTCAAGGACAAGCCGGTGGCGATCCGCGCCAAGGTCGTCAAGGTCAACGCCGGCGTGATGGGCAAGAACTGGGTCCACCTGCGCGACGGATCGGGGTCCGCCGCCGACGGCAGCAACGACCTGCTCGTGACGAGCAAGGACGAGCCGAAGGTCGGCGACGTCGTCGTCGCCAAGGGCACGGTGAAGACGGACGTGAACCTGGGCTCGGGCTACGCCTACAAGGTGCTGGTCGAGGGAGCGTCGTTCCAGAAGTAGGGCGTCGGGATCGGCCCGCGTGCGCCGCGGTGCCGCAACGTCACGGGCGCGATGGCTCGGTGCCGCGATCGGCGGACCGATGCTCGGGTGCGTTCCTGTCCAGCTCCGCGATCGCCGCCGCGTAGCGCCTGATCCCGGGCAAGGCGCTGAGTCCGTGCGCGACGATGCTGAGGAGCACCGTCGCCATGACCGCCAGACGAAGCGTCGATGCCCCAGGCAGGCTCGTGCCCTTTTCGAGATAGACGAGCCCGAGCACGATGGAGGCGAGTCCGCGTGGACCGAACCAGCCCATGAAGAGCACCGTGGAGCGGGCGAGGCCGGTGCCCGCGAGCGCGATCGCCACGGGCAGCATGCGGACGAGGGTCAGGCTCAGGACGGCGTAGAGCACGACCGCCAGATCGAACTCGGGCAACGCCCGCGCCACGAGACCGCCGAAAAGGAAGAAGACGAAGTAATTGAGGAGCTGGCCCCACTCCTCGGTGAACTCGACACTGTGCCTGCCGACGTCGCGGAACCCCGCTTGCGCGGCCAGCCCCGCGACGAACGCGGCAATGAACATGCTCGCGCCGGTGGCCTCCGACGCGAGCACGCACGCGAGCGGCAGCGCGACGACGCCGAGCTGCGTCAGCCCCTCCGCCATCCATTCCATGCGGCGCGCCCGTTCCAGCAGCCATCCGCCGGCGAGACCGACGCCCAATCCGATCAGCGTGCCGTAGCCCAACTGCTCGACGAGGAATCGGGTGAGCACACCGCTCCCGGACGCCTCGCCCTCTGACGCGGCCAGCGCGATGAAGAACATCATGAAAGGCACCGAGAGCCCGTCGTTGAGGCCGGCCTCGACGTTCAGTGCCTCGCGGATGCGCTGTGGCACGAGTGGGCTGTTGACGATCACCTGCCCGAGGCCCGCGTCGGTCGGCGCGAGGATGGCGGCAAGGATGCCGGCCTCCCACCACGACAGTTGCCCGAGGACCACCATCGCGCACAGCGCGCCGAGCGCGATCGTGAGCAGCATGCCTGCGCTGAGCAGGCGCCCCGGCAGATTGGGACGATCGTTCAGCAGTCGCAGGGAAACCCGCGACGCGTCGGTGAAGAGGAGCATGACCAGCCCGAGCTCCGCGACCAGCAGCAAACCGTGCCGGTCGAGCTCGGCCGCGTTCAGCGCATCGGTCGAGAACGCGAGCAGCGCACCCGCGGCGGTGAACAGGAGCGGCGCCGTGATGACGGTGCGTTCGAGCCGTCTCGACACCAGGCTGTAGAGGAAGACCAGCGCAACGAACGCGGCGATCACGACCATGGGTCCGACTCCATTGGGGAAAGGTCGACGCGGCGATCTCGACAGCGTCGTCCACGCTGTCCGGCTGCAGGTGCTAGCGCGTGCCGCCCCGCGTCGCCTTCACGCACTCGGCGACGAGGTCGGGTCCGCGGTAGACGAGCCCCGTGTAGATCTGCACGAGCGCGGCGCCGGCGTCGATCTTCTCCTTCGCATCCGCGCCCGAGAGGATCCCGCCGACGCCGATGATCGGCAACGCGCCGTCGAGCGCGCGGGCCAGCGCCCGCACGACCGCGGTGGCGCGCTCGCGCAGCGGGCGGCCCGAGAGTCCGCCTGTCTCGTCGGCGTGGGGGCGGCCCTCGACCCCCGCACGCGAGATCGTGGTGTTGGTGGCGATCACGCCGTCGATGCCGTGCTTCACCAGCAGACGCGCGATGCCCTGGATCGCCTTCGGCTCGAGGTCGGGCGCGATCTTCAGTGCGAGCGGCGTGTACTTGCCGTGCTGCTGCGCGAGCTTCGCCTGCTCGGCCTTGAGGCGCGCGACGAGCTGGCCGAGCGCCTCCTCGTGCTGCAGGTCGCGCAGGCCCTTGGTGTTGGGCGAGCTCACGTTGACCGCGACGTAGGAGGCCTTCGCGTAGCAGCCCGAGAGGCAGGCGAGGTAGTCGTCGGCCGCGCGCTCGTTCGGCGTATCGAAGTTCTTGCCGATGTTGAGCCCGAGCACGCCGCGATATCGCGAGCGGCCAGCATGGTCGAGGAACGCGGCGAGCCCGTCGTTGTTGAAGCCCATCCGGTTGACCAGCGCCTCGGCCTCGACGATACGGAACAGGCGCGGCTTCGGATTGCCGGGCTGCGGACGGGGCGTCACGGTCCCGCATTCGATGTGGCCGAAGCCGAACGCGGCGAGACCGTCGATGTGCTCGGCGTTCTTGTCGAGGCCCGCGGCCAGGCCGACGCGGTTCGCGAAGCGGAGGCCCATCACCTCGACGGGATCGTCGGGGACGTGCGGCAGCGCGAGCCTGGCGACGTGGCACCGGGCCGCGACGTCGAGGCTGCCGAACGCGAGGTCGTGCGCGGTTTCCGGGTCGAGCGAGAACAGCAGGGGACGAAGCAGCGGGTAGAGCATCGACGTTCGCGCAGTGCCGGCGCGTCGCGATGATAACATCGACGCGCGTCTCTCCTGCGATGCACGCCTTGGCCCACCGTCGTCTCCGCACCGTCGCGTTCGTGCTCGCGCTCGTCGCCGCAGCGGTGTCGCACGCGCAGGGTGCGGCTGCCGCGCGCCGCGCGGAGCCGCCGCGCGCGGCGTGGCTGTCGCGCGAGGACGTGCGCGCGTTCATCGCCGAGATGTCGACCGAGCACGGCTTCGCGGTGCGCGAGCTCGAGCGGTGGCTCGCCGCGGCGAAGTTCCAGCCGAAGGTGGTCGAGCTGATGAGCCGGCCGATCGTCGAGCCGCCGAAGTGGTTCGAGTATGCGCCGCCGTTCCTCGCGCCCGCGCGCGTCGAGGCCGGCGTCGCGTTCTGGAACGCCCATCAGGCAGCGCTTGCGCGCGCCGAGGAGCGCACCGGCGTGCCGGCCGAGGTGATCGTGGCGATCATCGGCGTCGAGACCTGGTACGGCCGCTACACGGGCAGCCACCGCGTGATCGACGCGCTGGCGACGCTCGCCTTCGACTATCCGCGCCGCGCGACGTTCTTCCGCGGCGAGCTCCGCGAGTTCCTGCTGCTCGCGCGCGAGCAGGGCTTCTCGCCGCTGTCGCCGAAGGGCTCGTTCGCCGGCGCGATGGGCCTGCCGCAGTTCATGCCCGGGAGCTACCGGCGCTACGCGCTCGACTTCGACGGCAGCGGCCGCGCCGACCTGTTCGCGAGCCCGGACGACGCCATCGGCAGCGTCGCGAACTACCTCGCCCGCCACGATTGGCAGCGCGGCCAGCCGGTGATCCTTCCCGCGAAGCTCGATCCCGAGAAGCGCGACGGCGTGCTGCGGCGCCTCGACGGCGGGCTGTCCGAGCGACGCTCGGTCGCGGCGTGGGCGGAGGACGGGGTCACCGCCGAATCGCTGCCCGCCGACCTCGCGCCCGAGCCGATCGGCGTGCTGATGCTCGAGGAAGGCGCGAGCGACGCAAGCCACTGGCTCGCCTTCCACAACTTCTACGTGATCACGCGCTACAACCGCAGCCGCCTCTACGCGACCGCCGTGTGGCGGCTCGCCGAGGCGCTGCGCGCGGCGCGCGGGCCGGGTTAGCGGTCGAGCGAAGAGCTCGGCGCGTGCGCGACCAGCGCGCGCGTCGACGCGTCCGCGTCGTCGGGAAGCGCGGCGCCCTCGATCAAGGCGCGCGCAATCGGCTTGGCGAGCGTCTTGCCGAGCTCGACGCCCCACTGGTCGAACGAGTTGATGCCGTAGAGCAAGCCCTCGACGTACGTGCGGTGCTCGTAGAGGGCGATCAGCGCGCCGAGATTGCGCGGGTCGACCTCGGGGAGCAGGATCGTCGTCGACGGCCGGTTGCCGGGGCACACCCTCGCCGCCACTGCCGCGTCGAGCGCGGCACCCTCGAGTCCGGTGCCCGCGAGCTCGCGCCGCACCGTTTCCGCTGTGCGGCCGGCGCACAGCGCCTGCGCCTGCGCGAGCGCGTTGGCGACGAGCAGGCGTTGCTGGTCGCCGATCGGGTGGCGCGCGCGCACGGGCACGACGAACTCGACGGGGAGGAATGCGTGCCCTGGTGCAGCCACTGGAAGAACGAGTGCTGTGCGTCGGTGCCCGGTTCGCCCCACAGCGACGGCGTGGAGCCCGCGGGGAGCACCGCACCGTCGCGGGTGACGCTCTTGCCGTTGCTCTCCAGCACGAGCTGCTGCAGGTACGCGGCCAGCTCGCGCAGCGCGTGCGAGTAGGGAATCACGAGCCGCTGCGTGTGGCCGAGCCAGCGCGTGTTCCACCAGCCGACCAGCGCGAGCAGGGCGGCGGCGTTCTGTGCGAGCGGTGCGGTGCGCACGTGCGCGTCCATCGCGGCAGCACCCGCGAGCAGTGCATCGAACGCCTCGGGACCGCAGCGGATCGCGATCGGCAGGCCCACCGCCGACCACAGCGAATAGCGGCCGCCGACCCAGTCCCACATCGGCAGCACGTCGTCGGCGGCGATGCCGAATGCCCCGGCCGCCGCGACGTTCGCGGAGACGCCGATGAAGTGCGCGCCGAGTCCGGCTCCCGGGAGCGAACGCGCGAGCCAGTCGCGCGCCGCGGTCGCGTTGGCGAGCGTCTCCTGCGTCGTGAACGTCTTCGAGATGACGACGAACGCGGTCGACGCCGGATCGAGCGGTGCAAGCGCCCGCGCGATCGCCTCCGGATCGACGTTGGACACGAACGACACGCGTACGGGCGGCGCATCGGTGCCGGCGAGAGCGTCGCAGACCATGCGCGGCCCGAGGTCGGAGCCGCCGATGCCGATGCTGACGACGTCGGTGATCGGCTTGCCGGTCGCTCCGCGGCGACGACCTTCGCGAATCGTGGCGGCCATGACCCTGATGCGCCGCTGCGCTTCCCGGATCGCCGGGACCACGTCCTGGCCGTCGACCCGCACGGGCGTGTCGTCCTGCTGGCGCAACGCCGTGTGCAGTGCCGGTCGCGCCTCGGACAGGTTCACGCGCTCGCCGGCGAACAGCGCGTCAATCCAGCGCGGCACGCCAATCGCTTCGGCGTGGGCCACCAGCGCCTCCAGAGTCGCGGCGTCGACACGCTCCTTGCTGAAGTCGATGCGCCACTCGCCCCATTGCAGTGCAAGTCGGGTCGCGCGTTCGGGGTCGCGCACCAAGAGATCGCCGAGCTTTGCGCTGGAGAGCGCACGCGCGCGGGCGGCAAGGGTGTCGGGCATCGTTTTCGCCTTTCGTTCTCGTGCATCATTGTAACGACCGCGACGTGCGGTTTCCGGCATGCCGACGAGGCCCCATGTGACGACCGCCGACACCGACAAGGACTTGCCACTGAAGGAGGACACCCGCTTCCTCGGGCGGGTGCTGGGCGACGTGCTGCGCGCGCAGACCGGCGACGACGGCTACGGTCGCGTCGAGGCGATCCGCCAGGCGGCGGTGCGCTTCCACCGCGCGGCGTCCGACGAGGCCCGCGGCGCGCGCGACGAGCTCGATGCGATGTTTGCGGCGCTGCCGGTCGCCGACGTGCTGCACGTCGTGCGTGCGTTCAGCTACTTCTCGCACCTCGCCAACATCGCCGAGGACGTGCACCAGAACCGGCGCCGCCGCGCGCACGCGCTGTCGGGCTCCCCGCCGCAGCGCGGCAGCCTCGCTCACGTGCTCGCCCAGCTCGCGGAGATCGGCGTCGGCCGCGAGGGCGTGCGTGACTGGCTCGCGCGGGCGACGGTGAGCCCGGTGCTCACCGCCCACCCGACCGAGGTCAAGCGCAAGCGCATCCAGGACGCCGAGCGCGCGATCGCGCGGGCGTTGAACGCGCGCGACCGCATGGCGCTCACCCGCGAGGAGCACGACGAACTCGAGGCGGCGATCCGCCGGCACGTGCTCGCGCTTTGGCAGACTGCGATGTTGCGCCTGTCGCGCCTGCGGGTGATCGACGAGATCGAGAACGGCCTCGACTTCTACCGCGCGACCTTCCTCGCCGAGGTACCGCGGCTCTACCGTGCGGTGGCGGCTGCGGTCGGCGAACCCGATCGGCCCCTCGCAGGCGACGAGGTGCCGGCGTTCTTCCGCATGGGCAGCTGGATCGGCGGCGACCGCGACGGCAATCCCTACGTGACGGCCGAGACGCTCGGTCACGCCACGCGCGCGCAGGGCGCGCTCGCGTTCGGCGCCTACCTCGACGAGGTGCACGCACTCGGCGCCGAGCTGTCGATGTCGACCCGCCTCGTGCGGCCGACCGAGGCGCTGCAGGCGCTCGCCGCGGGTGCGCGGGATGCCAACCCGCACCGCCAGGACGAGCCCTACCGGCAGGCGCTGTCGGGCGTCTATGCGCGGCTTGCCGCGACCGCGCGCGAGGTCGCTGGCCACGCCGCCGCGCGTCCGCCGCATGCAGTGCTGCCTGCCTACGCGTCGCCGGAGGCCTTCGACGCCGACCTCGCGATCATCGGCGCTTCGCTCGCCTCGCACGGCGCCGCGACGCTTGCCGGGGACCGGCTCGCGACGCTGCGCTTCGCGTTGCGCGCGTTCGGCTTCCACCTGGCGGCGCTCGACCTGCGGCAGAACGCCGACGTTCACGAGGCCACGGTGGCCGAGCTGCTGCGCGTCGCCGGCGTCGAGGTCGACTATCTCGCGCTCGGCGAGGACGCCCGCGTCGCCCTGCTGCTGCGCGAGCTCGCGACGCCGCGGCTGTTGCGCTCGCCGTTCGCGACCTACGGCGAGCGTACGCGCGCGGAGCTCGCGATCCTCGAGGCCGCCGCGGACATCCATCGGCGCTTCGGGCGCGAAGCGATTCCGCACTACGTGATCTCCAAGTGCCAGTCGGTGTCCGACCTGCTCGAGGTCGGCGTGCTGCTGAAGGAGGTCGGCCTCGCCCGCGGCAATGCGCTCGCGCTCGACATCGTGCCGTTGTTCGAGACCATCGACGACCTCGACGGCGCGGGCCGCACGCTCGACGCGGCGCTCGCGATCCCGCTGTACCGCGCGTGGGTGACGAGCCGCGGCGGGCGGCAGGAGGTGATGCTCGGCTATTCCGACAGCAACAAGGACGGCGGCTACCTGGCGTCGAACTGGGGGCTGTACCGGGCGCAGCGCGGGCTCACCGCGGTCGCGCGCGAGCGCGGCATCGCGTTGCGCCTCTTCCATGGGCGCGGCGGCACCGTGGGGCGAGGCGGGGGGCCGAGCTTCGAGGCGATCCTGGCCCAGCCGCCGGGCAGCGTCGATCACGGGTTGCGCATCACCGAGCAGGGCGAGATCATCGCGAGCAAGTACTCCGACCCCGAGCTCGGGCGGCGCAATCTCGAGACGCTCGTCGCCGCGGCGCTGGAGGCGGCGCTGATCGACACCGAGCGCCTCGGCGAGCGCGCGTCCGCGTACTTCGCCGCGATGGACGCGATCTCGGCCCTGGCGCTGCGTGCCTACCGGGGCCTGGTCTACGAGACGCCCGGTTTTGTCGAGTACTTCCGCGCCTCGACGCCGATCGCCGAGATCGCCGATTTGAACATCGGCAGCCGTCCCGCGTCCCGTACGGCGTCGTCGCGCATCGAGGACCTGCGGGCGATCCCGTGGGTCTTCAGCTGGGGCCAGTGCCGGCTGATGCTGCCGGGCTGGTACGGCTTCGGCAGCGCGATCGAGCAGTGGCTCGCCGACCACCCCGAAGGCGCCGCGGCAGGCCGGGCGCTGCTCGCGCAGATGAACGAGCGCTGGCCGTTCTTCCGCAGCATGCTGTCGAACATGGCGATGGTGCTCGCCAAGACCGACCTCGGCGTCGGCTCGCGCTACGCGGAGCTCGTGCCGGACGCCGCGCTTCGCGCCGCGATCTTCGGCCGCATCGCCGAGGAGCACGCGCGAACGGTGTCTGCCTATCTCGACATCACCGGGCTGCCGACGCTCCTCGCCGACAATCCGACGCTCGCGCGGAGCATCCGCAACCGCTTTCCCTACCTCGATCCGCTCAACCACCTGCAGGTGGAACTGCTGCGGCGCTTTCGCGCCGGCGCGACCGACGATCGCACCCGGCGTGCGATCCATCTCACGATCAACGGCCTCGCCGCGGGATTGCGCAATAGCGGTTAAGTGTGGTAAATGCAAATGCAAACAATTCGCATTCGTATTGACGTGACCGACCGATCCCGATAGAGTGGCCGCCATCGTCCTCACGTGAGTCCTGCCATGAAGCGCCTGACCCTGCTGCTGCCCATCCTCGCCTGCGCGATCGCGCCCGCGGTCTTCGCCCAGGAACAGGTCCTCAACCTGTACTCGGCGCGCCACTACCAGACCGACGAGGCGCTATACCAGAACTTCACCAAGCAGACCGGCATCCGCATCAATCGCATCGAGGCCGGCGACGACCAGTTGATCGAGCGCCTGAAGAGCGAGGGCGCGAACAGCCCCGCCGACGTGCTGCTGATCGTCGATGCTGCGCGGCTTGCGCAGGCCGATGACCTCGGCCTGTTCCAGCCGGTGAAGTCGAAGGTGCTTGCCGAGCGCATACCCGCTGAGTTGCGCGACCCCGAGGGTGCCTGGTTCGGCCTGTCGAGCCGTGCCCGGATCATCGTCTACAACAAGGCCACGATGAACCCCGCCGACGTCGCCACCTACGCCTCGCTCGCCGACCCGAAGAACAAGGGCAAGGTGTGCACGCGCTCGGGCAGCCACCCCTACAACCTGTCGCTGATGTCGGCACAGATCGCGCACCTCGGCGAGGCACGGGCGGAGGCCTGGGCGAAGGGCGTCGTCGCGAACCTGGCGCGCAAGCCCCAGGGCGGGGACACCGACCAGATCAAGGCGGTTGCCGCGGGCGAGTGCGGTGCGGCACTGTCGAACAGCTACTACTACGCGCGGCTGCTGCGCTCGACGAAGCCCGAGGACCGCGAGGTCGTCGCGAAGACCGGCGTGGTCTGGCCCGACCAGGCCGGAGCCGGGACGCACCTCAACATCTCCGGTGCCGGCGTGCTCAGGCATGCCCCGCACCGCGACAACGCGATCCGCTTCGTCGAGTACCTGGCGAGCGACGAGGCGCAGGGCTACTTCGCCGACGGCAACAACGAGTGGCCGGCGGTGAAGGGCCTCAAGGTGAAGAACCCGGCGCTCGAGGCGATGGGCACGTTCAAGGCCGACGCGCTGCCGATCGCGACGCTCGGCCGCAACACCGCCACCGCGCAGAAGATCGCCGACCGCGCTGGCTGGCGATAACTCGCGGCGAGTTCGCGCGAGCGTCAGCCCCGCGCCACCCGACGCGACGCGCGGGCGAGGAACAGGATCGGCACCAGGCCGACCGCGACGATCGCGAGCGACGGCAGCGCGGCCTCGGCGAGCCGCTCGTCGCGCGCGAACAGGTAGGTTTGCGTCGCCAGCGTGTCGAAGTTGAACGGCCGCATCACCAGCGTGGCCGGCAGCTCCTTCATCACGTCGACGAACACGAGCAGGAACGCCGCCGCGCCGCTTCGCGCGAGCAGCGGCACGTGCACGCGCCGCAGCGTCTCCAGCGTGCCGGCGCCGAGGCTCCGCGCCGCGGCGTCCATCGCCGGCGTGATCCGCGCGAGCCCCGGCTCGATGCCGTTCCACGCCACGGCGAAATAGCGCACGAGGTAGGCGTACACGAGCGCGAACACGGTGCCGGTGAGCACTAGCCCGGGGTTCGTGCCGGTGACGCGCCGCACGGTGTCGGCGAGGAACGCGTCGGCGGCGCCCACCGGCAGCAGCACGCCGACCGCCAGCACCGTCCCGGGCACGGCGTAGCCCAGCGTCAGCAGCTGGCTGGTGCCGCGCGTCGCGGCGGAGGGCGCGATGCGCACCGCGTAGGCGACCAGCACGGCGAGCGCGACTGCCAGGACCGCGGCGATCGTCGAGACGCGCAGGCTGTTCCACGCCCAGGTCGCGAAGCGGCCCGTGTCGACCGCGCCGGGATCGGCGAGGAACAGCCGCACCGAGCAGCAGCACCGGGATCAGGAAGCCCACCGCGAGCGGAATGACGCACACGATCGTCGCGACCCACGCCCGCGCGCCGGTCAGCTGCGGCGCGACCGTCGGCGCCACGGTACGCCCGCGCGTGCTGCCCGACACCCGCGCTGCCTTGCGGGACATGCGCTCGAGCGCGAGCGCGAGCACGACGAAGCCGAGCAGCGCGATGGCGAGTTGCGCCGCGGCGGCCCGGTCGCCCAGCGAGAACCAGGCCCGGTAGATGCCGGTGGTGAAGGTGTCGACGGCGAAGTAGGCGACGGTGCCGTAGTCGGCAAGCGTCTCCATCAGCACGAGCGCGATGCCGCCGACGATCGCCGGCCGGGCCAGCGGCACCTCCACGTGCCAGAACGCCCGGCGACGGTCGAGGCCCAGCGTGCGCGCCGCCTCGACCAGCGCCGGCGGGCGCTCGAGGAACGCGGTGCGCGCGAGCAGGTAGACGTACGGGTAGAGCGTGAACACGAACATCACCGCCGCCCCGCCGACCGAGCGCACCTCGGGGAAACGATAGTCGTCGCGGGACCAGCCGAAGGCCTCGCGCAACGCCGTCTGCACCGGCCCCGCGTACTGCAGCGCATCGGTGTACGCGTAGGCCATCACGTAGGCCGGCATCGCGAGCGGCAGGAGCAGCGCCCAGCCGAAGATCCGGCTGCCGGGGAAGCGCCGCTGCGCGATCAGCCACGCGGTCGCGGTGCCGCCGATGCCGGCACCGGCGCCGACCAGCAGCACGAGGAGCAGCGTGTTCGCGAGGTAGTCGGGCAGCACCGTCTGCGCGAGGTGCGACCAGGTGTCCCCGGCGCCGGGCGCGACGGCGCGCGCGAACACCGCGACGATCGGCAGCGCCGCCACCGCGGCGAGCGAGATCGCGAGCGCGGCGAGCGTGTGCCTCGGCCCGTGCATCGTCACGCGGCGGCAGGCGTCGCGCGCGTGCGCGCGAGCGGTCGGCAGGAGGCACGCATGCTGCCGATTATAGGGGCCGCCGGCGCGGCATCCACCGCCCCACGCCCGTCGCCCGGCGCGGCGCGGGCGGCAGCGCGGCGCTATAATCGCAATCCGCGCGTTGGCGCCGCATCGATCGCGCGTCGCCCGCCGCGTCGTGCGGCTCCCGGCGACACTTCGATGCGCATCCTGATCTCCAACGACGACGGCTACTTCGCCCCCGGCATCGAGCATCTCGCGCAGGTGCTCGGCGCCCGCCACGACGTCACCGTCGTCGCGCCGGAGCGCGACCGCAGCGGCGCGTCGAACTCCCTCACGCTCGACCGTCCGCTGATGGTGCGGCGCGCGCCGAACGGCTTCATGTTCGTCAACGGCACGCCGACCGACTGCGTGCACCTCGCGGTGACCGGCCTGCTCGACACGCTGCCGGACCTCGTCGTCTCGGGCATCAATCTCGGCGCCAACATGGGCGACGACACGATCTACTCGGGCACGGTCGCGGCCGCGACCGAGGGCTACCTGCTCGGCATCCCGGCGATCGCGGTGTCGCTCACCTCGAAGGCCGGGCGGCACTTCGAGTGCGCGGCGGCGGTGGCGCTGGAGCTCGTCGAGCGCCACGAGCGCTCGCCCGCGGGACGCTGGCTGCTCAACGTCAACGTGCCCGACGTGCCGCGCTCCGACCTCGCAGGGCATCCGCATCACCCGCCTCGGGCGACGCCACAAGGCCGAGGACGTGATCCCGACGAAGAACCCGCGCGGCGAGACCGTCTACTGGGTCGGCGCGGCCGGCCCCGCCGCCGATGCCGGGGAGGGCACCGACTTCCACGCCACCGAGAGCGGCTACGTGTCGGTGACGCCGCTGCAGATCGACCTCACGCATCGCGAGGCGATGCCCGACGTCGCCGCGTGGTTCGCCCGCTAGCCGGCTCGGCGCGCATGCTGACGAACCGCTTCGACGGCATCGGCATGACCTCGACGCGCACGCGCACGCGCATGATCGACCGGCTGCGCGAGCAGGGCATCCGCGACGAGGTCGTGCTCGCGGCGATGAACGCCGTGCCCCGCCACATCTTCGTCGACGAGGCGCTCGCGATCCGCGCCTACGAGGACACGCCGTTGCCGATCGGCAGCGGCCAGACCATCTCGCAGCCGTGGGTGGTGGCGCGCATGTGCGAGCTCGCGCGCCACGGCCGCGAGCTCGACAGCGTGCTGGAGGTCGGCACCGGCTGCGGCTACCAGACCGCGGTGCTCGCCCAGATCGCGAAGACGGTCTACACGGTCGAGCGCATCGGCGCGCTGGTCAACAAGGCCCGGCGCAACCTGCAGGCGCTCAAGGTCGGCAACGTGCGGTTGAAGCACGGCGATGGCGGCTCCGACCTCGGCGAGGATCTCGTCGTCGACGCGATCATCGTCGCCGCGGGCGCCACGCATCTGCCCGCCACGCTGCAGAAGTACCTGAAGCCGGGCGGGCGCATCGTCGTGCCGCTCGCGTCGCGCGACGAGGGCGAGCGCGGCGTGCAGCGGCTTACGGTGTTCGAGAGCACCCCGTCGGGACTGCGGGAGACGACGCTCGATGCGGTAAGATTCGTGCCGCTCCTCGCGGGCCGCGCGTGAATCGCCGCGGCGCGCGCTGAAACGTCCGATGCGGCCCGATACGATGCTCCACTCCGCGGTCCGGCTTGGCTTGCCGCTGATGCTCGCGCTCTTGGTCGGCGCCTGCGCGACGCGCACTGCCGCACCCGTCGAGGAGCGTCGCACGCCGACCGCGCGCCCGCAGACGCCTGCGGCGGCAGCACAGGTGCCGTCGCCCGCGTTGCCGGCGACGCGGGCTCCCGAGGTCGACACGCGGCCGACGACGTACACGGTGAAGCGTGGCGACACGCTGGCGGCGATCGCGCTCGAGTTCGGGCTCGACTACCGCGAGGTCGCGGGCTGGAACGGCATCGACAACCCGGACCGCATCCTGGTCGGTCAGGTGCTGCGACTCGTTCCTCCCGGGGAAACGCGAGCCGGCGCGACGGTCGATGCCGCGACCGGCGTCACCACCACGCCCCTGAAGGCTGCGCCGCCGGTCGTCGAGTCGCGCCCCGCGGCCGCGGCGGGCGGTGCTGCTGCGACGTCCGCGCCGCCGCGCAACACCGACACGCTCAAGGTCGCGCCGAAGGCACTGAAGGAGCCTTACTCGGAGGCGATGGCTCGCGAGATGGCGAAGGCTCCCGTCGAGCCGGTCGTGATCGCCAAGGCCGAGCCGTCGCGCGCGCCGACCGCGGCCACGCCGGCCGCGGTGCCACCGGCCGCGCCTGCCGCGGTACCGGCAACACCTTCAGCGGCCCCCTCGGGACCGACCAGCGCGGATGCCGACGACGACATCGACTGGGTGTGGCCGGCGAAGGGCAAGCTCGTCACCGGCTTCTCCGACACCGCGAACCTCAAGGGCATCGACATCGCGGGGCAGGCCGGCGCGCCGGTGATCGCGAGCGCCGGCGGCAAGGTCGTGTACGCGGGGGCGGGGCTTCGCGGCTACGGCAAGCTGGTCATCATCAAGCACAACAACAAGTTCCTGTCCGCCTACGCGCACAACCGGGAAATCCTGGTCAAGGAAGGCCAGCAGGTGACCCGCGGCCAGAAGATCGCCGAGATGGGCTCGACCGACGCCGATCAGACCAAGCTCCACTTCGAGATCCGCCGGCTCGGCAAGCCGATGGATCCGCTCAAGTACCTGCCTCCGGCGAGCTGATCCTCGGTCCGGCGCGCAGCGCGGCCGGCGCGGGCAGCACCTCGACGGCGCGCTCGAGCGTCGCGACCAACGCAACGCGCTGGTGCGGTCCGGTGCGGCCGTAGCGCAGCATCGCGTAGGACTCGCCGATCGCGTGGAAGGCGATCGCGAACTCGGGCCAGCGCTGCGCGGCACGCTGCGTGAACGCGACCGGACCCTCGTGCAGTCTCGCGCGGCAGTCCGGCGCGCGCGAGCGTCGCGCAGACGTCCGACCAGAGCGCCGCGGCGCGCTCGCCGCGCCGGCGCGACAGCGCCAGCAGGACGAGCACCACGGCCATCCACGCCGCCGCGGCGAGCGCCAGCGCGCCCATCACCTGCCAGGGGGCGTCCGGCTCGAGGTGCAACGATCGCCACAACTCGCGCTGGCGCCCGTAGTCGAAGCCGACGACATTGCGGCGCCAGGCGTGGTTGAGCGCATCGAGCATCAGCTCGGTGCTCTTCAGGAAGCCCGAGTCGAGTCGCGCGAACAGCGGCAGCTGCTCCGCGCCGGGCAGCGCGCGCGAGATGCCCGACTCGATGCGCAACGGGGACACCGCGCCCGTCGGATCGAAGCGCTCCCACGCGCCGTCGATCAGTGCCTCGGTCCACGCGTGGGCATCGGACTGGCGCACGATCAGGTAGTTGCCGCGCGGATTGAACTCGCCGCCCTGGTAGCCGGTGACGATGCGCGCCGGGATGCCGGCGCCGCGCAGCAGCACCGCGAACGCGCTTGCATAGTGCTCGCAGAAGCCCCGTCGCGAGTCGAACAGGAAGCCGTCCACCGGATCGCGGGGATGGACGACGCCGGGTGCGAGCGTGTAGGTGAAGTCCTCGTCGCGGAACATCGCGAGCACGGCATTGACGAGCGCGCGGTCGTCGGCATGCCGTTCGCGCAGCGTGCGGGCGAGTTGCAGCGTGCGCGGGTTCGTGCCGGGGGGAAGGCGCAGGTTCTCCGGCGCGGCGCGCAGGACCCGCGGGATGCCGGTCCGCGAGCAGCGAGAGCTGCGCGTAGCGGCGGACCTGGCCGATCGTCCGGCGGGCGACGAGCTGCTGGTCCGCGGTCAGGACGACATCGGCGATCGTCCCCGCTTCGGTGAACCGCGGCAGCGCCGCCGGAAGTTCGAGCGCGAACAGCCACGGGCTTTCGTTGGCCTCGAGCGTGACCGTGTACGCGACCCCCTTGCCCGCGTACGGCACGAGCGCGCCTTCGGCACGAACAAGCGTTGCCGACCAGCTGCGCCCGTCGAAGCGCGACATCACCGGGCCGCGCCAGTAGCGCAGCGACGCCGGAGGAGGGGGGCCGTCGAAGTCGGCGCGCAGCGCCACCGTGTCTTCCTGCGTGAGCTCCGCGATCATGCCCGGCGACATCGTGTCGGACAGCCCGGTCGTGGCGCGCGAGGCCTGCGGCAGGCCCCACAGCGGCATGGCGAGGCGCGGGAACAGGACGAACAGCAGTGCCGCGAGCGGCAGTCCCTGCACGATCAGCTTGCCCGCCGCGACGAGCGAGCGGCGCGGTGCGGCGGCGGCGGCCGATGCCGGGCTGCGCGCCGCCAGCGCGGCGAGCGCTCCGCCGAAGGCGAGCACCGCGGGTACCGCGGCAGCGAGGGCGAACGGGGATTGGCCGAACAGGAACGGCGTCACCATCAGGAATGCGGCGAGACAGAGCACCAGCGTGCCGTCGCGCGCGCGTGCGCGACTCGAGGAACTTGATGCCCGCGAGCACGAACAGGAACGCGACCGACGGGTCGCGCCCGACCAGGTAGCCGTACGAGGCGCGCACGAGCAACGCGGTGATCACCGCGAAGAGCAGCAGCGCCCACGACGGGATGCGGGCGGGCGCGGCGCCCGGCCGCGCGGCGTCACGCGCGGCGAGGCGCATGCGCACCACCACGAGCGCCACGCCGAAGACGACGATCCACAGCGGCAGGTTGATCGCGTGCGGCAGCTGCGCGCAGACGAGCAGGATGCCCAGCCAGTGGATCTGCAGCGGCGAGAGCACTCGACGTCGCGTCGGCCGGCGGCCCGCCTGAACAGCGGCCACGCCCGGGCCGTCATCGGCGCGCCCTCGGGTCGGCGCCCGTGGCCGTGCCGGGTGGCTCGAACAGCGCGAGCGCGCAAAGCGCCTCGCGACGATGCTCGCGCCCCATGCCGGGCGACAGGCGCAGCCCCGGCAGCGACAGTGCGTAGGCGCGGCCGGCGCGCTCGCACGCCAGCACCCAGGCGGTCAAGCGTTGCGAGGCGCGTTTCGCGGTCCAGCGTCCGCGGCAACGCCGCGTAGTCGAGCAGCACCGGTCCGCCTCCGCCCGCGCCTTCGAACTCCTTCGTGTACCAGCCGCCGCCGCGCGCCACGGCCTTCCACGCGACGCGCTGCATCGGATCGCCGCGCTGGTACTCGCGCAGGCCGGCGAGCTCCGCGTCGCCTGCTCCCGCAAGCGTCGCCTCGTCCGCGGCAAGCGTTCCCGGCGGCAGCGCGGGGACGCCCGGCTCGGGCGCGGGGTAGGCGATGCCTTCGAGCGGGAAGTGCACATACGACCAGCCGTGCCACAGGCCGAGCGGCCAGGACGTCGACACCGTGACCCGTCCCAGCGCGACGCGGCCGCGGCGTGGCGCGTCCACTTCGAGCGTGATCGCCGGCACGGCGTCGAACGCGACGTCGACGACCTTCGGGGACGACCCGCGCGGGGCAAGCTCGATCGCGACGCGGTCACGGCCGCCCGGATCGAGGCTCAGCGTGAACGCGATCCTCGCACCGGCGAAGGTCTCGCCGGCGCCGCTCGGGCGCACCGTGAGCCCGGCCAGGTTGCGGAACGTGTGCAGCAGCGCCGCGCTGACGAGACCGGTGAGCAGGAACGTGACGACGAGACCGAGCGCGAGGCCGTAGTTGAGCGACGCGACGAGCATGGTCGCGAGCGTGCCGATCACGGCGAGGCCGCGACGCGAGGGCACGATGTAGATCCGCGCGTGCGCCAGCGTAACCGCGGGCCCGTCCGAAGGCGTGCGGCGCACGAAGCGCTCGCGGGCGCGCTCGGCCCACGCGAGCGGCAAGGCGGCGACGCGCGACGACACGGGCATCGCGGCGGCGGGTGTGCTACGGAATCGCGACGGCGCGCAGCAGCGCCTGCGCCTGCAACGCACCGGTGCGCGCGCCACCGGCGAGCCGATGTCCCGCGACGGCCGGGAACACGCGCTGCACGTCCTCGGGCAGCACCATCGGGCGCCCCCCGATCAGCGCGTGCGCGCGCGCCGCGGCGATCAGCATCAATCCGGCGCGCGGCGACAGGCCGCGGCGCGTGCCGGGTTCGGTGCCGCTGCCGCCGCGGCTGGCGGCGAGCAGCGCCTGCACGTAGTCGAGCAGCGCCGGCGCGACGTGCACGGCGGCGGCTTCGCGTTGCCACTCGACGAGCGTCGCCGCGTCGGCCACCGGCTCGAGGTCGGCGATCCGCGCGCGCCGGTCGCCGCCGGCGAGGAGCTCGCGCTCGGCCGACGCATCGGGATAGCCCAGTTCGATCGCCATCAGGAACCGGTCGAGTTGGGATTCCGGCAGCGGATTGGCGCCGATCTGCTCGACCGGGTTCTGCGTCGCGATGACGAAGAACGGCTCGGGCAGCTTGCGGGTCTCGCCGTCCTGCGAGACCTGCCGCTCCTCCATCGCCTCGAGCAATGCGCTCTGCGTCTTGGGTGGCGCGCGGTTGATCTCGTCGGCCAACACGACGGCGCTGAACACGGGCCCGGCGTGGAAGCGGAACACCTGCGCCGCGGTGTCGAAGATCGACACGCCGAGCACGTCCGCCGGCAGGAGGTCGCTGGTGAACTGGATGCGCGAGTAGCGCAGGCCGAGCGTGGCCGCGAGCGCGTGGGCGAGGGTCGACTTGCCCACGCCCGGGATGTCCTCGATCAGCAGGTGGCCGCGCGCGAGGAGGCACGCGAGCGCGAGCTCGATCGGGCCTTCCTTGCCGACGATGATGCGCGAGAGCTCCGCGAGCGCCGCGGCGAGCCGCGCCGAGGTGGACACGCTGGAAGAGGCAGGGCGGACGGTCACGGGGAGGTCGGGGACGGATGAACCGGGGCGTGCGGGCCCGCGCCAGGCCCGTCGAGAGGGTACTCTAGCGTGCGGTCGACCGCTCGTCAGCACCGGCGGGCGCAGGTTAAACTCCGTTCGGCGGCTGCCCGCCGGTGCCCCCGCAACCACGACCCGCAACCAAGACGACGAGCGACGTGCTCACCGCCTACATCACCCATCCGTCGTTCATGCTCCACGAAATGGGGCCGTATCACCCCGAGTGCCCGGAGCGGCTCGCCGCGATCGGCGATCGCCTGATCGCCGCCGGCCTCGATCCCTACCTGCACCACTACACGGCACCGGCCGCGACGCGCGAGCAGGTCGCGCGCGTGCACAGCGCCGCCTACATCGACGAGATCGAAGGCGCGGTGCCGGAGAGCGGGCTGCACTACCTCGACCCGGACACCGCGCTCAACCCGCACTCGCTCGTCGCCGCGAAGCACGCGGCCGGCGCGGTCGCGCTCGCGGTCGACCTCGTGATGTCCGGCGAGTGCCAGACCGCGTTCTGCGCCGTGCGACCGCCCGGCCACCACGCGGAACGGCGTCGCGCGATGGGCTTCTGCCTCTACAACAACATCGCCGTCGGCATCGCGCACGCGCTCGAGCACCACGGCCTGTCGCGCGTTGCGGTGATCGACTTCGACGTCCACCACGGCAATGGCACCGAGGACATTTTCGCGGACGATCCGCGGGTGCTGATGGCTTCCACGTTCCAGCATCCGCTCTACCCGTACTCCGGCGACCACCCGCAGGGACCGAACATGGTCAACGTGCCGCTCGCCGAAGGCAACGGCAGCGAGGAGTTCCGCGCCGCCGTGACCGAGCGATGGGTGCCCGCGCTGGACGCCCATCGCCCGCAACTGCTGTTCATCTCGGCGGGATTCGACGCGCACCGCGAGGATCCGCTCGCCGGCCTCAGGCTCACCGAGGCCGACTACGCGTGGGTGACGCGCGAGCTCATGGGCGTCGCGCGGCGCCACTGCGACGGACGCATCGTGTCCTCGCTCGAGGGCGGCTACGCCCTCTCGGCGCTCGGCCGCAGCGTCGCCGAGCACGTGCGCGAGTTCCTGGGCGCATAGCCCTTCGCTTGGCAGGGTCGTGTGGCGCAAGGGCACCGGTTCGTCCGCATGTTCAGGCTTGATGGCAGGCAATCGTCGCTAGAATTTCGCGAACATTTCCCGAAGGCCTGACTCCGATGAAGCGACGATCGTTCGTGGGTTCGTGCGCGCTGCTGGGCGGCGCGGCATCGCTCGGTTGCATGCAGGGCGCGTTCGCGAACACGCCGCCGCGCCTGTATGCGCGCACGCGGCTCGTCGACGCGCAAGGCCAGCCGATCCGCGCGGGCGCGCTCGCGGCAGAGACCAACTACGTGTTCCACTACCCGTACGCCTCGACGCCCTGTTTCCTGCTGCGCCTGCCGCGCGTCGCGGCGGGCGCCGTGAACCTGAAGCGCGAGGACGGCGCGGCCTACGCGTGGCACGGCGGCGTGGGTCCCGAGCGCAGCATCGTCGCGTTCTCGGCGATCTGCGCGCACAAGCTCGCCTACCCGACGCGCGACGTCTCGTTCATCCGCTACCAGAAGGACAAGTCGGCGACCTCGGCCGGGTCGGTGATCCACTGCTGCGCCGACCACAGCGTCTACGACCCGTCGGCGGGCGCGCGCGTCGTCTCGGGGCCCGCGCCGCAGCCGCTCGCGGCGATCGTGCTCGAGCATGACCCGACGACCGACGCGATCCACGCGCTCGGCACGCTGGGGCCCGAGCAGTTCGACGCCTTCTTCAAGAAGTACGAATTCAAGCTCGGCATGGAATACGGCGGCAAGGCGAAGGTGCCCGTCGCCGATCGCACCGTGGTGAGCGAGCTCACCACGTTCTGCAAGACCACCATCCAGTGCTGAATGCTCAAGTAAGGGTCAGACTCGAACTTTCTCCGAGAAGAAATGTGGAGGAGTGTCAGAACTCGACTTTCGGCCGATTTCCACCGCGCCGACCGAGGCGCTACCGTGGAGCGATGGCCCGGCTACCCCGCTTCTTCGTACCAGACACGCCGCAGCACGTCATCCAGCGCGGCAACGACCGCCAGCCGATCTTTCGCACGACTGCGCGACCTCGCGTTCTTCAACGGACTGCCTGGCGTTCGCGGCGCGTCGGCATGGCGTCGCCATTCACGCCTACGTGCTCATGACGAACCATGTCCACCTGCTGGCCACGCCGGAGGCCGCCACGAGCCTGCCTCGCGCCATGCAGTCGGTCGGCCGCGTGTACGTCCAGTATTCACTCGACGACATCGTCGATCTGCAAGGACGCAGCGGAACACTCTGGGAGGGCAGGTACAAGGCGACAATCGTCGATAGCGACCGATACCTGCTCGCCTGCATGCGCTACATCGAGCTCAACCCGGTTCGCGCGGGGCTGGTCGAACACCCCGAACGCTACCCGTGGTCGAGCCATCGGGCGAACGCATTCGGCGTGTCGGACCCCCTCGTCAGTCGCGCATTCGCTCTATCGGGCGCTTGGGACGCACGCCGGCGACCCGCCGAACGGGCTATCTCGCGCTGTTCGGCCGACCGGTTCCCGACGACGAGACGCGCGCGATCCGCGACGCTACGCAGAACGCGTGGGCGTTGGGCCGACGCCGAGTTTCGCCGCAACGTCGAACGGCTCGGCCGACGCGCGGAGTCCGAGCCGATCGTTGGAGCCGGCTCGATGACATCCGCGCCAAGGTGATCCGAGCCAAGTCGCAATCTGACCCTAACTGTTCGGAGGCAGCTGACCGAGATAAGTCGAGTCTGACCCTACTTTCCGTCTCAGGGTAGGATCAGCGCGGCGGCGACGCGCCGGCCTTCCGCGGCGATGATGTTGTACGTGCGCGCGGCGGCGCTGCTGTCCATCACCTCGACGCCGATGCCCGCCGCGATCAGCGCCTGATACACGCGTGGGTGCGGGAAGCGCTGCCGCGCCCCGGTGCCGAGCAGCACGATCGCCGGCTCGAGCGCGCGCACGCGCTCGAAGTCCGCGTTGTCGAGCGCCTCGAACGTGCCGGCCCACGGCGTCACGATCGCGTCGGGCGTGAGGATCAGGCTCGCCCGGTACTCATCGGCACCGACGCGTACCCAGCCGGGCCCGACGCCCGTCACCATGTGGCCTTCGCCCTGGGAGAGGTGGAATTTCACGTGCGGACGGCGGCGCCGATGCCGCCGGCATGCTGCATTGCGGGAAGTGCGCGACTCCGCTACGCATTATACGTTCGTCCTTTTCTTCGTCGCTCGGACGGTTCCGGGCGCCCACGAGAGAAATGTCCGCATCGCCTCCCACCGATTTCGCCCGCCTGACCCGGCTGCCGCCGTACGTCTTCAGCATCACGTCCGAGCTCAAGATGGCGGCCCGGCGCCGCGGCGAGGACGTCATCGACTTCGGCATGGGCAACCCGGACGGCCCGACGCCACCGCACATCGTCGAGAAGCTGGTCGAGACCGTGCGCCGTCCGGACACCCACGGCTACTCGATGTCGAAGGGCATCCCGCGGCTGCGCCGCGCGATCTGCCACTGGTACGCCGACCGCTACGGCGTGAGGCTCGACCCCGAGAGCCGAAGTGATCGTCACGATCGGCTCCAAGGAAGGCATCGCGCACCTGGCGCTCGCCACGCTCGGCCGCGGCGACACCGTGCTCGTGCCCAACCCGAGCTACCCGATCCACATCTACGGGCCGGTGATCGCGGGCGCCGACATCCGCCACGTGCCGATGACCACCGAGGCCGAGTTCCTCGCGGCGCTCGAGCAGACGATCCACCTGTCGTTCCCGAAGCCGCGGATGCTGATCGTCAACTTCCCGTCGAACCCGACCGCGCAGTGCGTCGAGCGGCCGTTCTTCGAGAAGCTGGTCGCGCTGGCACGGCAGTACGGCATCTGGATCGTCCACGACCTCGCCTACGCCGACATCGTGTTCGACGGCTGGAAGGCGCCGTCGATCCTCGAGGTCGAGGGCGCGCGCGACGTCGCCGTCGAGTTCTTCACGATGTCGAAGAGCTACAACATGGCCGGCTGGCGCGTCGGCTTCATGGTGGGCAACCGGGAGCTCGTCGCCGCGCTCGCGCGCATCAAGGGCTACCACGACTACGGCACGTTCACGCCGATCCAGGTCGCGGCGATCGCTGCGCTGGAGGGCCCGCAGGACTGCGTGCGCGAGATCGCCGCGAAGTACCAGCGCCGCCGCGACGTGCTGTGCAAGGGCCTCGCCGAAGCCGGCTGGAAGGTCGACGTGCCGAAGGCCTCGATGTACGTGTGGGCGCGCATCCCCGAGCCGTACCGTGCGGCAGGCTCGCTCGAGTTCGCGAAGCAGCTCCTCGCCGACGCGAAGGTCTCGGTGTCGCCGGGCGTGGGCTTCGGCGAGTTCGGCGACGGCCACGTCCGCTTCGCCCTGATCGAGAACGAGAACCGCATCCGCCAGGCGGTGCGTGGCATCCGCGAGATGCTGCGCCGCGACGGTGTCGGGGCCGCCGCGGCAGCATGAAAGTAGGGTCAGACTCGACTTTTCGACCGCGAATCCGTTCACGAACCGGTATCGCGAAAAGTCGAGTCTGACCCTGCTTTCGGCGAAAAGTCGAGTCTGACCCTACTTTCCTGAACCCATGACTACGCTCACTCCGATCCGCAAGTCCGCGAAGCTCGCGAACGTCTGCTACGACATCCGCGGGCCCGTCCTCGCCCGAGCGAAGCTCATGGAGGAGGAGGGGCACCGCATCATCAAGCTCAACATCGGCAACCTGGCGCCCTTCGGCTTCGACACGCCCGACGAGGTCCGCCACGACGTGATCGTCAACCTGCCGCAGGCGTCCGGCTATTCCGACTCGCAGGGCCTCTTCGCCGCGCGCAAGGCGATCATGCAGTACACGCAGCAGAAGGGCATCGCCGGCGTCGAGCTCGACGACGTCTACGTCGGCAACGGCGTCTCCGAGCTGATCGTGATGGCGATGCAGGGGCTGCTCGACGACGGCGACGAGGTGCTGGTGCCTGCGCCCGACTATCCGCTGTGGACCGCGGCGGTGAGCCTCGCCGGCGGCCGCGCCGTCCACTACGTGTGCGACGAGGGCGCCGGCTGGCTCCCCGACCTGATCGACATTCGCAGCAAGATCACGCCGCGCACCCGCGGCATCGTGCTCATCAACCCGAACAACCCGACCGGCGCGCTGTACCCGCCCGACCTGCTCCGCGAGATCGTCGGCATCGCGCGGCAGCACCAGCTGATCGTGTTCGCCGACGAGATCTACGACAAGACGCTCTACGACGGCGCGACCCACACCTCGGTCGCCTCGCTCGCCGACGACGTGCTGTTCGTCACGTTCAACGGCCTGTCCAAGAACTACCGCGCCTGCGGCTACCGTAGCGGCTGGATGGTGCTCTCCGGCGCGAAAAAGCACGCGCGCGACTACGTCGAGGGCCTGAACATCCTCGCCTCGATGCGCCTGTGCGCGAACGTCCCCGGCCAGTTCGCGATCCAGACCGCACTCGGCGGCTACCAGAGCATCGACGATCTCGTCGCGCCCACCGGCCGTCTCGCGCGGCAACGCGAGCTCGCCTACAACCTGATCACCGCGATCCCCGGCGTCAGCTGCGTCAAGCCGAAGGCCGCGCTGTACCTGTTCCCGCGACTCGATCCGAAGCTGTACCCGATCGACGACGACCAGCAGTTCGTGCTCGAGCTGCTCGAGGCGGAGAAGGTGCTGGTGGTGCAGGGCAGCGGCTTCAACTGGCCGCACCCCGACCACTTCCGCATCGTCTTCCTGCCCAACAGCGACGATCTCACCGAGGCGATCTCGCGCATCGCCCGCTTCCTCGACGGCTACCGCCGCCGTCATGCCCACGGTCGCTGACCCATGAAACCCATCCACGTCGGCCTGCTCGGCTTCGGCACCGTCGGCCAGGGCACCTGGAACGTGCTCCGCCGCAACCAGGGCGAGATCCAGCGCCGCGCCGGCCGGCCGATCGAGATCAACTGGATCGGCACGCGCACCCTCGACCGTGCCCGCGAGGGCACGCGCGGCATCCCCGGCGTCAACCTCACCAACGATCCCGCGGTCGTCGTCCGCCACCCGGACGTCGACATCGTCTGCGAGCTGATCGGCGGCATCGAGCCCGCGCGGCAGCTGGTGCTGGACGCGATCGCGCACGGCAAGCACGTCGTCACCGCCAACAAGGCGCTGCTCGCCCACCACGGCACCGAGATCTTCGCGGCGGCGCACGCGAAGGGCGTGATGGTCGCCTTCGAGGCGGCGGTCGCCGGCGGCATCCCGATCATCAAGGCGCTGCGCGAGGGCCTCTCCGCCAACCGCATCGAGTGGATCGCCGGCATCATCAATGGCACGTCCAACTTCATCCTCTCGGAGATGCGCGCGCGCGGCGCGTCGTTCGCCGAGGTGCTCGCCGAAGCGCAGGCGCGCGGCTACGCCGAGGCCGACCCGACGTTCGACGTCGAGGGCATCGACGCCGCGCACAAGCTCACGATCATGTCGGCGATCGCCTTCGGCGTGCCGATGCAGTTCGAGAAGGCATACGCCGAGGGCATCACGACGCTCACCCGCGAGGACATCCGCTACGCGGAGGAGCTGGGCTACCGGATCAAGCTGATCGGCATCACCCGGCGTGCGGCCAAGGGCATCGAGCTCCGCGTGCACCCGACGCTCGTCCCGGCGAAGCGCCTGATCGCGAGCGTCGAGGGTGCGATGAACGCCGTGCTGGTCAAGGGCGACGCCGTCGGCGCGACGATGTACTACGGTCAGGGCGCGGGCGCCGAGCCCACGGCCAGCGCGGTGATCGCCGACCTGGTCGACGTGACCCGCATGCACACCGCGGACCCCGAGCACCGCGTGCCGCACCTCGCGTTCCAGCCCGACCAGCTCTCCGACGTGCCCATCCTGCCGATGGCCGACGTCGAGACCAGCTACTACCTGCGCATGCGCGTCGCTGGACCGCCCGGGCGTGCTCGCCGACATCACGCGCATCCTCGCCGATCGCGGCATCTCGATCGACGCGATGATCCAGAAGGAGCCGCCGGAGGGCGAGGCGCAGACCGACATCATCCTGCTCACCCACCGCTCGATCGAGGGCAAGGTCGTCGAGGCGATCGCGGCGATCGAGGCGCTGTCGACGGTGAGCGGGCAGGTCACCCGCATCCGCATGGAAGCGCTCGCGTGATGCGCTATGTCTCCACCCGCGGCGCCTGGGTACCGTCGCCCAGGCCCTTCCGCGAGATCCTGCTCGAAGGCCTGGCGCCCGACGGCGGCCTCGCGGTGCCGCAGTCCTATCCGCGCTTCACCGCCGCCGAGCTCGCCGCGATGCGCGGGCTCGACTACCGGGGACTCGCGTTCGCGGTGCTGTCGCGCTTCATCGACGACATCCCGTCGCCGGACCTGCGCCGGCTGATCGACGCGACGTACACCGCGGAGACCTTCGGCAGCGACGAGGTGACGCCGCTCACGACGCTCGCGCCCGGCTTCCACCTGCTGCACGTCTCCAACGGGCCCGACGCTCGCGTTCAAGGACATCGCGCTGCAGCTCCTCGGCCGGCTGTTCGAGTACGTGCTGGCGGCGGAGCAGCGCACGATCAACATCCTCGGCGCGACGTCGGGCGACACCGGGCTCGTCCGCCGAGCACGCGATGCTCGGTCGCGCGGGCGTGGCGGTGTTCATGCTCTCGCCGCGCGGGCGCATGAGCCCCTTCCAGCAGGCGCAGATGTACTCGATCGACGACCCATCGATCCACAACCTCGCGATCGACGGCTCGTTCGACGACTGCCAGGACATCGTCAAGGCGGTCTCCGGCGACGCCGCGTTCAAGGCCCGCTACCGCATCGGCGCCGTCAACTCGATCAACTGGGGGCGCATCGCCGCGCAGGTCGTCTACTACTTCAAGGGCTACTTCGCCGCCACCGCGCGCGACGGCGAGCCGGTGCAGTTCGCGGTGCCGTCGGGCAACTTCGGCAACATCCTGGCCGCGCACGTCGCGCGCGAGATGGGCGTGCCGATCGCGCGACTCGATTCTCGCGACCAACGAGAACGACGTCCTCGACGAGTTCTTCCGCACCGGCCGCTACCGTCCCCGCGGCAGCGCCGAGACCCACGCGACCTCGTCGCCCTCGATGGACATCTCCAAGGCGTCGAACTTCGAGCGCTTCGTGTTCGACGTCGTCGGGCGCGACCCCGCGGCGCTCGCATCGCTGTGGGACCGGCTCGCACGCGACGGGGAGTTCGATCTCTCGGGCACGCCATTCTGGCCGAAGGTGCAGCAGGCGGGCTTCGTCTCCGGCCGCAGCACGCACGCCGACCGGATCGCGACGATCCGCGACGTGCACGCGCGCTATGGCGTCGTCGTCGACCCGCACACCGCCGACGGCCTCAAGGTCGGGCGCGAGCTGCGGCTGCCGGACGTGCCGCTGGTCTGCGTCGAGACCGCGCTGCCGGCGAAGTTTTCCGCGACGATCCGCGAGGCGCTGGGCGTCGAGCCGGCGCGGCCCGCGGCCTACGTCGGTCTCGAAGCGCGGCCACAGCGCTTCGAAGCGCTGCCGGCCGACGCCGAGCGCGTCAAGGCGTTCATCGCCGCGCACGCGGCACCGGTCTGACCGGGCGGGAGATCCCGATGCGGGCGGCACTGGCGGCGCTCGTCGCCAACGTCCGTGCCGGCGTGCGGCTCGCGCTGTTCCTGCGCGTGTCGCGACAGGACTTCCGCATCGACGCGCTGGCACTCGTGCTGCTGGTCGTCGTCTCGGCGGCGGTGGACTTCGGCGTCGAACGGATCCTCGCGGGACCGGACGCCGTGCTGGATCTCACCGCCGTCGGCGGCGAGCTCGCCTCGCTGGCGATCCTGGTGCTGGTCGCCAGCGTGCTCGCGGCCGTGTTCCGCGACGCCTCGCTGCCGCTCGCACTGCCGGTCGTGGTGCTCGCCTCGATGCTGCTGGTGCAGGCGGCCGCGCTGCTGCCGCTCGCGCTCGACTTCCTCCCCGACGTCCCCGAATTGGTTGAGGATGCCGTGCACTTCGCGCTCCTCGCGTGGTTCCTCGCGGTGCTGGTGCGGTCCACCTACGTCGCGCTGCAGCCGGCGCAGCGACGCGGCATGCGCGCGCTGGCCGGGGGTGCGCTGCTCGCCGCGCCGATGCTGCTGCCGTCCGGCGTCGTTCCGGATGCCCCGTGGTGGGCGCCGGTCGAGGAATTCGCAGCACTCGACGGCAATCCCGCGTCGGAGCCGGTGCTGGCGCTCCAGCGCCAGCTGCAGGACGACGCGCTCGCGGCACTCGAAGACCACGTCGCCGGCCAGACCGAGCTCTACTTCGTCGCGTTCGCGCCCGACGGCGCCGGGTCGGTGTGGCGACCACGCGTCGAGGCCGCGCGCGAGGCGATCGACGCGCGTTACGGCGAAGGCCGGTCGGTGGTCTACCTGAACGACGCGTCTTCCCTCACGGACACGCCTTTCGCCACGGTCACGCACCTGCGCGAGGCGCTGCAGGAGATCGCGGCGGCCAGCGACCCCGACGAGGACGTCGCGATGGTGTACGTCGCCGGGCGCAGCAATGCGGACGGAACGCTCGTCGCCGAGTTGCCGCCCCTCGGACTGGTGCCGCTGTCGGGACCGGGACTTGCGCATCTCCTCCGGGAGTCGGGCATCCGCTGGCGGATCGTCGTGCTCGAGGTCTGCGACGCGGGACCATTCCTCGAAGCACTGGCGGACGACGACACGCTGGTCGTCTCCGCGGCGGGACCGGGCGAGACGCCGGCCGGGTGCAGGCGGGGAGGGGAGCCGACCGCGTTCGGCGACGTCCTCTTCGGCAAGGCGTTCAAGGACGCGCGCTCGATCACCGGCGCGTTCGAGGCCGCGAAGGCGAGCCTCGCCGGTCGCGACGCGACGCCGGTCATGCACGTCGGTGCCGCTATCGCGCAGCAGCTCGAGCGTCTCGGCGGCGATCGGCAGGAACGCGCGGTGTTCGCATGCGGCACGTCGCTGAGCGCTGAACCCGCTAAACTTCGCGCATGGCCGCGTCCGTCGAGGTTGCCGACCTCTCGCACGCCTACGGCGACGTTCCCGTGGTGCGCGGGATGAGCTTCGCGCTCGCGCCCGGCGCGATCGGCTGCCTGCTGGGCCCCTCGGGCTGCGGCAAGACCACGGTGCTGCGCTGCCTCGCCGGCTTCGAGCCGGTGAAGGGCGGCACGATCTCGCTGGGCGGGCGCGTCGTGTCCCGTCCCGGGCTCGAGCGTGCCGCCCGGAGGAGCGCAGCGTCGGCATGGTGTTCCAGGACTTCGCGCTGTTCCCGCACCTCACCGTGGCGCGCAACGTCGCGTTCGGGTTGCGCAGGCACGCCACGGATGCGGCGCAGCGGCGCGTCGACGAGATGCTCGAGCTGATCGGCCTCAAGGACGCCGGTGGCGCCTTCCCGCACGAGCTCTCGGGCGGGCAGCAGCAGCGCGTCGCGCTCGCGCGCGCACTCGCCCCGAACCCGGACCTGCTGCTCCTCGACGAGCCGTTCAGCAGCCTCGACATCGACCTGCGCGAGCGGCTGACGCTCGAGGTGCGCGGCATCCTCAAGGCCGCCGGCACGACCGCGATCCTGGTCACGCACGACCAGCACGAGGCGTTCGTGCTCGCCGACGAGATCGGCGTGATGAACGAGGGCGCGATCGAGCAGTGGGACAGCGCCTATCGCCTCTACCACCAGCCGCGCACGCGCTTCGTCGCGGACTTCGTGGGGCAGGGGGTGTTCCTGCGCGGCGTGGCGATCGGCCGCGGTCGCGTGCTCACGGAGCTGGGCGAGCTCGCGAGCGACAACCCGCTGTCGATGGACGAGGGTGCCGCGGTCGATCTGCTGCTGCGGCCCGACGACATCGTGCACGACGACGCGAGCCCCTGGGAGGCCGAGGTGGCCGCGAAGGCGTTCCGCGGCGCCCACTTCCTCTACACGCTCGCGCTCTCCTCCGGCACGCGTGTGCTCTCGCTCGTGCCTTCGCACCACGACCACGCGATCGGCGAGCGCATCGGCATTCGGCTGTCGATCGACCACGTCATCGCGTTTCCAGCCGGGGTGAGCTGATCACGCGTCCCCATTGCGGATTGACCGGGAACCGATTCGCGCTATAATTGCGCTCCTGTCGCGGGGTGGAGCAGTCTGGCAGCTCGTCGGGCTCATAACCCGAAGGTCGAAGGTTCAAATCCTTCCCCCGCAACCACAATCAACGGCTTGCCTTCCGGCGGGCCGTGTCCTTTTATCCCGACGCGACGAGTGTCGCGGCACGCGCTCGGCGGGGCGGCGGCGGTTGCAGGTCGACTCACTTGATCGCTTGTGCCGGGTTTGCGGATTCGCCCCCGCTTCCGCGGGACCCCGGGCGTGGTTGGTGGCCTACAAGCCTGGTCTATTCTGCAGAGTCGAAGTAGGGGACCAGTGGGATAGGTGACGTCGCGGCGGATTGATAAACTTGCCCTTTCCTAGCGTTGCCACAATCGGTAGTCTTGCATCGGACTCTTGCCGCCGGAGGCTGCAATCATGTCGCTCTCATTCACCAGGGTCGTGTTCGCCTGCCTTGCGTTCATCGCTGCAATGGTCGCTGGGCAGGTCGCACTCGCCCAGGCGCCCGCCGACGGCAAGGTTGGCGCGAATGCTCCGCTCGCGTCGGCCGTCAATCCGTCGACTTATCGCGTGGGACCGGAAGACGTCCTCGAAATCACGGTCTGGCGGGAGGACGCGCTCAGGCGGGAAGCGCTGGTTCGGCCCGACGGCGGCATCTCCTATCCGCTGATCGGCGAGCTCCAAGCAGCCGGCAAGACGGTCAATGAGCTTCGCGAGGAAATCACCAAGCGTCTTGAGAAGTTCATTCCCGACGCGGCAGTCTCGGTGACCGTGCTGAGGACGGCGAGCCAGCGAATCTACGTGCTTGGAAAGGTCACGCGGCCGGGCGAGTTCCCGGTCGGTCGGAGTGTCGACGTTCTGCAGGCGCTGAGCATGGCGGGGGGCCTTACACAGTTCGCTGATGTGAACGGGATTCGCATCATGCGGCGAGAAGGCGATCGCCAATCCGTGCTGCCATTCGAGTATGGTCGAGTTGTCCGGGGAGAAAGCTGGAGCAGAACGTCCTGCTTCGGCCCGGCGACGTCGTCGTCGTGCCCTGACGCCGCGCATGGCTGCTGAGCTTCGCATGCGCTATGCCGGAGTGGTTATTGCCGCTGCCGGCGCATTGGTCGCACCGCCCGCGAGCGCGCAGGCACTGGTCGGTGTATGCCGGCGCTGCAGGGCGCGTCGAGTACAACGACAACTACTACTTCACGGCGCCCGGTCAGACCAGTCCCGGCGATCCCAGCGTTTGGCACCGAGAAGGAGTCAGCATTCACCCTGTCGCTGCTTCCGTTTGTTGCCGCGTCGCGGCGTACCGAGGTGTCCGAGGTCACCGCGCTGCTGGCGATCGGCGCCAACAAGGTGCTGAGCATCTCCCCATCCGAGGAGTTCCTGAGCGGCCGATTCGCGCTGGACGGCACGCTGCGCGAGGATCGCGCGACGTGGACGGGAAGGGCGTCCTACTCCCGCTCATCGTCGCTCGAGCAGGCGATCCGTGAACAGGAAGTCGTGCTGGCGCGCACCTATACGGACGCGGCCGTGGTGGAGGGCTCCTACAACTATCTACTGACCGATCGCTGGACAATCGGTGCTACCGTCGGCGGCTACGCAAACTGGTACGACAGCGTCGAGGGCACCGATGCCCAGAGCGACGACTGGGGCTACAACGTCACCGGAGATCTCGGGTATATCTATTCCGACCAGACGCGGCTCACCTACACGCTCGGGTACACCTATTACGCGAGCGACCTCACGCGCAGCAACGTCCTCACGACGACGCTCGGCGTCGTGCATCGGTTCTCGCCGCAATTGACGGTCTCGGGGTCAGTAGGTGGATTCTGGAGCGATACGACGGCCGAGGCAGAACCTGCCGGGACAAGGAACGCCGATCGACGCTGGCGAGAACCGGGACGACAGCGGCACGCTCTTCGGCGGCAGCATCCTCTATGCATTCTCGGATAGCACGCAGTTGGACGTCCGCGCCTCGCAGGGGCTCGCGCCGAGCGGTACCGGCACGATCAGCGAGAGCACCAACGCATCCGTGGCGTTGTTGCATCAGTTCTCGGACCGGCTCACGGGCCGTTTGGGGGCCAGCTACGTGCGGACCACTTACCCCGTTGCGCTCGACGATTCCGCCGACGACAAGACGTTTACGGCTGGCGCGGGAATGTC
Organism: uncultured beta proteobacterium; assembly: GCA_963705175.1. Taxonomy (GTDB): domain Bacteria; phylum Pseudomonadota; class Gammaproteobacteria; order Burkholderiales; family Casimicrobiaceae; genus VBCG01. The sequence continues at coordinate 99,759 of CAVPJE010000022.1, forward strand.
GTATCAGCTCGCTGAACGCTGGAGGCTGGACGCCGGGTACCAGTACACGCGGACCCACTATTCCAGGGACTCGAGCGAGCCCGCCTCGAACGTCGTCTTCATCAACCTCGCCTACAACTGGCCCGGCACCTCGTCTACGGGATGGGTCGGGAATCCGGTGGACACACAGGGCCTGCCGGCGGCGGGCCCGTTGTCGCTTCCTGAACGTACCGGCAGCGGTGCCGGGTGCGCCTTCATCAACGCCGCCCTCGACGACCGTGCCATTCGGCACCTACACGCTCCCCTGACATGAACCGCTGCGTCCAGCGATGTGTGAGACGCTGTTCGATTCGCATTGATTGTTCGCAGGTTCGCCGTCGATCCCCGGCCTGGCAACCGCGCTACACCATTTTCCGGACTGCGTAGTCATGGACGCAGATTTCAGTGCCGACGCGGAAGGCGGCAAGACAATCGGCGAGTACTGGTCGATGCTGCGCCGGCGCAAGGCATTGATCGTGGCCGTCGCGGGGATACTCGCGCCGATAGCAATTCTGGTCGCACTTGCGCTTCCGCCGGTCTACCGTTCGACGGCCACCATTCTGGTGCAGGAGCAGGAGGTGCCGCCGGACCTCGTGCGCTCCACGATCACGAGCTTCGCCGACGAGCGCATCCAGGTGATCAGCCAGCAGGTAATGACCCGGGCGCAGCTGCTGAACCTCGTCGAGAAGTACGACCTCTACGAAAAGCTGCTGGAGCGCGCGCCGAAGGAGGAAGTCGTCGAGCGGATGCGCAAGGACATCAAGCTCTCCACGATCAACGCCGACATCTCGGACCGGAGCAGCGGCCGTCGCGTGAATGCCACGATCGCCTTCACGATCTCCTACGACGCGCCCGATCCCGAGCGCGCGCAGAAGGTCGCGAACGAGCTGGTCACGCTGTACCTGAACGAGAACATCAAGGTGCGGCAGCAAAGCGTCGCCGAGACCACGGCGTTCCTCAAGCAGGAGGCGGAGCGGCTGGGGGCGCAGATTCAGGCGACCGAGGCAAAGCTCGCCGAGTTCAAGCGCCGCAACGTCGGGCGCATGCCGGATTCGTCGGCGGTCAACATCCAGCTGGCCGAGCGCACGGAGGCGGAGTTGCAGCGCATCGAGCGCGAGACGAGCCTGTTGCAGGACCGCAAGCTGTCCATCGAGGCGCAGTTGGCGCTCGTAAAGCCGAACCTCGCACCGGCGGCCTCGACGGTCGCGGGTGCGCCGGTGGATCGCAGCCTGTCCCCGGAGGACCGCCTGCGCGCGCTGCAGGCGCAGTACGCAAGCACCTCCGCGGTCTATGGCGCCGATCACCCCGACGTCCGCCGCATGCAGCGGGAAATCGCTGCGCTCAGGGCCGAGACCGGCGCGTCGGGCAAGGGCGACACGGCGGAACAGCTCAAGAAACTCGAGGCCGACCTGGCCGTGGCCCGGGAGCGATACGGCGACGGGCACCCGGACGTGCTGCGCCTGCGGCGGTCGATCGCCGCGCTCGAGGCCTTGGACAGCAAGGGTTCGTCGTCGCCCAAGGCGCCGGACCGGCGTCCTGTCGCCGACCCGCCCGGAGCCCGGACAATCCCGCGTACGTCGTACTCGTTGCACAGTTGGAGAGCACGCAACGGGAGTTGAAGCAACTCGCGGCGACCAAGGACGACCTTCGCGCCAAGCAACGCGCCTACGACTCGCGGTTGCTGCAGATCCCGGAGGTCGAGCGAGAGTACCGCGAGCTAACGCGCGACTACGAGAATGCGCAGACGCGCTACCGCGAGATCCGGGCCAAGCAGATGCAGGCCGAAGGCGCGGTGGAGCTCGAGAAGGACCTCAAGGCGGAGCGTTTCAGCCTCGGCGAGCCAGCGAACCTGCCGCACAAGCCGTACAGTCCCGACCGGCCGCGCATCGCACTCTTGGGTCTCCTGGCATCGGTGGGCGGGGGCCTCGGGCTGGCCTGGCTGCGCGAGTTGTTCGATCGTTCGATCAAGGGCCCGCTGGAGCTCGCGCGCATCGCCGCCGTCCCGATCCTGACGCCGATTCCCTATATCGAAACGGATCGGGAGCGGGCGAGCAAGCGGCGGCGTGCCGTTGCGATCATGGGCTCTGGTCGCCCTGCTGTTTGGCGCTTTCCTGTTTGGCATCCACGAATTCGTGAAGCCGCTGCCGGCGCTCGCCGAATCCGTCGCAAACAAAATCAAGGTCTGGTAGCCGCACATGGAAAAGATCGCCATCGCGGTCCAACGCGCGCGGGATGCCGAGCAGCAATCGGACGTTCCGCTCGGTCCGACGCAAGCGACGCCTCCCGAGCCGGTTCCGTCGGGGGGCATGCCCCGTCGTATCGTCTATACGCGCACGCCGACCGTCCCGATCGCGCCGCGCGTGCTCGAGCGGCATCGAGTTACCTCGGTGAACAACGACATCTCGGCCGACCCGTTCCGCATGCTGCGCACGCAGGTGCTGATGCAGATGCGCCAGAACGGCTGGCAGACGCTCGCGCTGACGAGCCCCAACAAGGGGGCCGGCAAGTCCACGGTCTCGCTCAACCTCGCGATCGGCTTCGCGATGGAGGTGGACTACACCGCGCTTCTGGTCGACGCCGACCTCCGCGACCCGGACATTCGCAACCTGCTCGAGCTCGCAGCCGGGCCCGGGTCTGGCCGACTACCTGATGGGCAAGGCGAAGATCGAGGACCTGTTGATCCACCCTGACATCGGCAACCTCGTCGTGCTTCCCGGCGGCGCGCCGGTGACGTTCTCTTCCGAGCTGATGCGCTCGCCGATGATGGCCGACATGATCCGCGAGTTTCGCGCGCGGTATCGCGACCGCCTGATCGTCTTCGACGTGCCGCCGATCCTCTCCGGCGCGGACACGCTGGCGCTATCCTCCTACATGGACGCGACGATCCTGCTGGTCGAGGAGTGCAAGACGCGCAAGGACGAGATCGAGCGTTCCTCGAACTGCTCAAGGACTCGAACCTGATCGGAATCGTGCTCAACAAGTCGCGTGAGCTGCCCGAGCCCGACCCCATCGCGCGGCCGGAGCCGGGGTTCTGGCAGCGCATCTTCGGCATGGAAGCCTAACCCGCGCCATGTACGAGCGGTTCTACGGTTTCAACGTCAAGCCATTCGCACTGCTGCCGCAGGAGGAATTCATGTTCCTCTCGCGCCAGCACAGCACGGCGCTCGCGTTGCTGACCTACAGCCTGCACAATCGCGCGATGTTCTGCGTCGTGTGCGGGGACATCGGCACCGGCAAGACGACGCTGCTGCGCTACCTGCTCGCCCAACATGAGCCTCACATCGAAGTGGGCATGATCACCAGCACCACCGGCCGCTTCGAGGAGCTGCTGCCGTGGATGCTCACTGAGTTCGGGCTCGACTACCGGGGGCTCGACAAGATCGGCATGCAGCAGGCGCTGGTCGCGCACTTCAAGCGGCTGGACACGCTGGGAAAACGCGCCGTGCTGGTCATCGACGAGGCCCAGGTACTCTCGCCGAGGTGCTCGAGGAGCTGCGCCTGTTCTCCAACATGAACGCCGGCCGCACGATGCTGTTGCAGACAATCCTCGTCGGGCAGTTGAATCTCCGGGACACCTTGCGTCGCCCCGACATGCGCCAATTGGCCCAGCGTGTGGCGGTCGATTACCTGTTGACGCCCCTCGACAAGGAGCAGACCGAGGCCTACATCCGCCACCGGTTGCACATCGCCGGGCCGGGGCGCGAGAGCCTGTTCACCGTCGACGCGTGCGATGCGATCTACACGGGCAGTGGCGGCATCCCGCGCGTCATCAACCTGCTCTGCGACATGTGTCTCGCCTATGGTTCGCCGACCAGGCCTTGAGATCGATGCAACGATCGTCTACGAGGTGCTGGCGGACCGGATGCGCGAGGCAAGCTGATTTCAGCGAAGTTGTATGCGGGAGAGATTCGGGGTGCATGCAGCATGGCTGGGGTACGCTGCGATGGACGAATGGACGAAGCTAGGGCGCGCATCGGCCGGTGTGCGAGCGTATTGCCGGCCTGCTTCTCGCAACAACGGACGTGGCAGGTGGCGCGTTACGCTGGCTTGGGACCCGCTTGTCCATCCACTGCTATCCGGTTACGTGGCCTATTCAGGCCCTGCGCTTGGCAACTGCACGACGTGACAGGTGGTCGGTGATGTCACTACCCATGAGTTCACTGGTCTCGACGAAGGTCAGACCTATCACTTCGCGGTGACTGCGTACGACATCTTCTGCGACTAAAGCGGCTATTCCAACGACGTTGGCGCCACCGTTTCGCATCGCGTTCCGGTCGCTGATTTTCAATGCCAGCGCAACGACCGGTGTTGTGCCGCTCGCACCCAATATCGTTGCAACGGTGCCGGGCATCGCGAAGTTGTCTTGGACTGCGACGCCCGAGCCTGCACCGATGGTTCCCGCCCCCGCGTCGAGCACAGGCATGCTTTCCGGCACTTTGACGCCGACTCCCACAAACATCGACCTGACCAACCGTGGCACGATCGACTGCGCGCAATGGCCGGGGAACGGACGCAAGAGCGCCGTGGCCGCGCAGATCTCAAGTCTGGACGTCTAGAGACTGGGCGCGGCCGCGTTTCCCGGAATCAAACCGACGACACTGGAATGGACTGACGGAACGCTTGCCTCCGCAGGATCGACGAACATAGGGATGTCCGTGTCCATCCGGCATGGGGCGGGGCTTTTCACTCATGGCTCCCGCGAACGAGACTCCGCGGAAGCTCACGTTATTTGTGGGCGTCACCAATGCGAACGGCGGACTGTGCCGCGTCTTTCGAATCGCTCTGCGCCGACGTTCGTAAATGTTCCCATTCGAAACGTGGGCTCGCGTTGGACCGGCGTCAACGAATTCACCTACCGAGCTGCATCGTCTGGGCAGGCACTCAAGGAGGAGTGGCCGCAGGCGCCATGCATCGCCGCGCAAGCGGGAATCCAGCGCTATCGAGCAACTCGCGTACGCAGTCGGCGATGCTGAGTGACGCGGTGAGGCCCGGCGACTCGATGCCCATCAGGTTCACGAGTCCCGCAATGCCGTGCGCGTCCGGGCCGTCGATGCGGAAGTCGGCGGCCGGCTCGCCGGGGCCCGAGATCTTCGGCCGGATGCCGGTGTAATCCGGCTGCAATCGGCTCTCGTCGAGGGCCGGGTAGTAGCGTCGGATGGCCTCGACGAATCGTCGTCGCCGCGTGTCGTCGAACGCATAGTCGATCGTATTGATCCATTGCACGTCAGGCCCGAATTTCGCGCGACCGCCGAGGTCCAGGGTGACGTGCACGCCGAGGCCACCTGCTTCGGCAACGGGATACACCAGCCGGTGAAACGGCGGCGTGCCGCTGAGGCTGTAGTAGTGGCCCTTGGCATAGCGCGCGCGCGGCAAGTCCTGGTGCAGGAGCGGATCGATCGTGCGCGCCACGACGGGTGCCGCCAGCCCTGCGCAGTTCACCAGTTCGGTGCAAGCGAGGCTCGATTCCTCCGGTCCGTCCACCCGCAGCTTGAAGCCGTCTGAAAGGGCCGTCGCGCGCAGCAGGGGCGACCGATACACGACTTGTCCCCCCGATGACTCCAGATCGCCGAGCAGCGCGAGCATCAGCGCGTGGCTGTCGACGATGCCGGTTCTCGGCGCGTGGATGGCGCGCACACAGACGACGGTGGGCTCGAGCTCATTGACTTCGGACGGTGGCACCCACCGCAACTCGCCGGCGCCATTGGCGAGGGCAAGGGCGCGGTAGTGCTCCAGCGTCGCGACGTCCGCTTCGCTGGTCGCGACGATCAGCTTGCCGAGCTGCCGATGCGGGATGCGGCGCTCGGCACAGTACGCGTAGAGGCGCTCGCGACCTGCGACGCACAGGCGAGCCTTGAGGGAACCGGGTGTGTAGTAGATGCCGGAGTGGATGACTTCGGAGTTGCGGCTGCTGATGCCCTGGCCAAAGTTCGATTCGGCTTCGAGCACCAGCACCTCGCGCCCGGCAACTGCGAGCTCCCGGGCGACCGCGAGACCGACCACCCCTGCGCCGATGACAACTGTTTGCACATCCATCGTCTGGATATGCTACCCGACGGTGAGTCGTTGCCGGCCACGGTGCGCGCGCGTGGGCGGCGGTCAAGTCCCACGGTTGCTGGAAATTCGAGTACGGGATGCGGGGTTAATCGGTTGAGCTATCGGCGCGTGGCGCGCGCCGAATTGCTCATTCAACTCGTTGCGTAGCAGGTGCAATTGGCGCAGCTCGAACTCGGTGACCCGAACCCCGCGCCAGGATTCCGAGGCGCGCAGCAGGGCCGCGAACATCAGCTTCATCACGGCCCGCTCGCCGAACGCGTGCGGAATCACCTTGGAGCGCCGACGCTCCTCGCCGAACAGCCGCTCGAGCAGGTTGGTCGTCCGCGTCGCCTTGCGGTGCGTGAGGGGCAGCTTCAGATGCGCGATGCAGGCCGCGAAGTCGTCCAGGAAGCACGCGGTGGCGGCGGGCAACTCGCGCTCGTAGGTGCGCACGAACTCGTCGCGCAGCAGCTCGGCGAGCTTCGGACTGGCCGCCGTGTACGCACTCCACGCCGCCGATTTCACCTCCGGCCACTTCTCCAGCGGCACCTTCGCCTCGAGGTTGCGCATCTTGTGCGCCAGGCAGCGTTGCCGCAGCGAGCGCGGGAAAGCCTCCTCCAGCGCCCGCATCAGGCCCGGCGTGCCGTCGCTGCTGACCAGCAGCGGATCGCACAGGTTGCGATTCTTCAAGTCGCGCAGAAAGTCCCGCGTGCTCGCCGTGTCCTCCTTGGTCCCCGGCGCCAAGCCCAGCAGCACCTTCTTGCCGTCGACGGTGAAGCCCCAGGCCGCCAAGACCGCTTCCCGCGGCTGGCCCAGATGCAGCCGCTCGGCAATCCCGTCCACAAACAGGTAGAGCACCTCGAATTCGGCCAGGTCGCGCGCCGCAAACGCCTGGTAGTCAGCCCACAACCGCTCGGTCACCGCCGACACCGCCGTCCGCGACAGCACCGTCTGTCCAGACTCGTCGCGAAACGCCGCCTCGATATCGCGCGTCGACAACCCCCGCGCATACATCTCGACCGCCAGCCGCTCCAATTCCTCCGACCGGCCGCTCAGCACCGCCCGGATCTGCGACCGAAACGGCTCCGCGCGGTCGGCTACCTGCGGCACCGCGTACTCGATCGCCCCTTCCGCGCTCTTCAGCCGGCCCACCCGATAACCGTTGCGATACCCACTGCCCGCCTGCGCCCCGTGCGCGTAGAACTCCCGGCCCAAGGCGTCGCTCACTTCCTCCTCCAGCGCCTCCTCGACGATCAACCGGGCCGCCGCGCGCACCAGCTCGCTCTTGTCCACCCCGGCGTTCTCGCCGTTGATCATCGCTTCAATCCGTTTGCGCGTCGCCTCCGACGCCGGTACTCTCGCCATTCGGGATGCTCCTCTGGTTGGTCGGTCTGAACGTCGCCAAACGCTCAAACCGGAGGATGCATCCCGCCTCAAATTTCCAGCAAGTCTAGGACTTCACCCGTGGGCGGTTCGTCCGCCCCTTCCCAAGCGGCACGGCTGGTGCCATTCTTAGCGGATTCGTCGACAATTTGTGCGCCACAGGGACCGGGCACTGCGGCATCGGCCATGCAACTGCTTGCGTGCATCGAACTCCAGATCGGGCAACTCGTCCGGCGATGCGCGGGTATGCTCGCCGGCCTGGTTCTCGCGACCGTGGACGCCGCGGGCGTCACGCTGGCGTGGGATCCGGTCGTCCATCCGCTGCTTTCGGGCTATGCGGTCTACGTGGGTTCGGCGCCGGGGTACTACGACGTGAGGTATGCGGTTGGTGACGTCACGTCGTACGACCTCGTTGGCCTAGAGGAGGGGCGCACCTATCACTTCGCGGTCACTGCGTACGATGTGTTCAACGGCGAGAGCGAGTTCTCCAACGACGTGGGCACGACAGTCCCGTACCGCCCACCCGTCGTCGCCTTCAATGCCAGCACGACCACGGGTACCGCGCCGCTCGCGCTGAACTTCGTTGCGACCGTGCAGGGCGCCGCGACGAGTTACCTCTGGAACTTTGGTGACGGTTCAACGAGTACGGCACCGAGTCCGGCCCACGTGTACGAGGTACCGGGCGCCTACAGCGTGAGCCTCACCGTCGCGGGGCCCGGAGGCACAGTCAGCAGCACCCGGATCGGCTATGTGACCGTGGTGCCCGCGGCCGCCGCGGGCGGAGGCATGCTCGCCGGCGCTTTGACGCCGATGCCCGCATCGGTCGATCTGACGTCCGCGGGAACGATCGACTGGGTGCAGTGGCCGGGGAACGTGCGCAAGGCCGGCATCCCACCCCGGATCTCGGGCCTGACGCTTGTGGGACGCGGTGCCAATGCGTTGCCCAGTAACGAACCGGGAACCCTGCGGTGGAATGATGGAACGCCGGTAGCCGCGGGATCGGCGAACGAAGCGGTGTCGGTCTCCGGAACCGGGAGGGGATTCAAAGTCACAGTACCTGCAGACCAGACACCCCGGAAGCTCACGTTGTTCCTGGGCGCCACCAATGCCAGCGGCAGACTCGTGGCGCGCCTCTCGGACAACTCGGCGTCGGAGTTCGCCAACGTGCACGTACGGAAAGTTGGTCTGCCTTGGAGCGGTGCCTACACGTTGACCTATTACGCGGCATCGCCGGGGCAGACGCTCGGCGTGGAGTGGATTCAGGCGCGCGGTGTCGCCTCACCGGGCAAGGCAGTTCCCGGCGTGAGCATCCAGGGTGCAGCGCTGTCGCTGGTCCCGTAACGCCGAGTCCGCTTGTCGCAGCACCCGCGTTACGGCGTGGTTACGGGCCGCCGAGCGCCGTCGTCACCGTGACGACGGGGGAGTCGGCGCTGAAGTTGCCCGCGGCGTCGAACGCGCGCACCAAGTAGCGGTAGGTGGTAGCGGCGGCGAGCCCGGTGTTGCTGAACGTGGCCCCCGTGGTCGTGGCGAAGTGTCCGAAGGCCGTGCAGGTCGTGCCTTGGCATCGATACACGCGGTAACCCGTTACGCCGATGTTGTCCGTGGAGGCGTTCCAGCGCAGGCTGATGCTGGTGCTGCCCGTGGTCGTGCCGGTGAGACCCGTCGGCACCGTGGGCGGCGTGGTGTCGGAACCTGCGGGGGAGCCCAACGGCGTCGTCACGGTGACGATGGTGGAATAGGCGCTGAAGTTGCCCGCGGCATCGAACGCCCGCAGCCAGTAACGGTACGTGGTGCCAGGGGTGAGCCCGGTGTTGCTGACCGTGGTCCCCGTGGTCGTGGCGATGTGTCCGAAGGCCGTGCAGTTCGTGCCCTGGCAGCGGTCGACGCGGTAACCGGCGACGCCGACGTTGTCGGTGGACGCGTTCCAGCTTAGGTTGATGCCTGTGCTGCCCGTGGCCGTGCCCGCGAGACCCGACGGCACCGTGGGCGGCGTGGTGTCGGAACCTGCGGGTGGGCCTGAGGGGGTCGTCACCGTGACGATGGCAGAGTCGGCGCTGAAGTTGCCGGCGGCGTCGAACGCGCGCACCGAGTAGCGGTAGGTGGTAGAGGCGGCGAGCCCGGTGTTGCTGAATGTGGCCCCCGTGGTCGTGGCGATGTGCCCGAAGGCCGTGCAGTTCGTGCCTTGGCATCGATACACGCGGTAACCGGTGACGCCGACGTTGTCGGTGGACGCGTTCCAGCTCAGGTTGATGCCTGTGCCGCCCGTGGCCGTGCCCGCGAGACCCGACGGCACCGTGGGCGCCGTGGTGTCGGTGGCTCCGGTCGTGACGGTGACGTAGCCGGGAACGGTCTTTGTGTTCGTGCCGGTCGGTCCGGTGACCGTGAGGCTTACGGTGTAGGTGCCGGCGCTGTAGTAGGTCTTGGCCGGACTTTGCGAGCTGCTGGCCGTGCCGTCGCCGAACGTCCAGGCGTAGGTGCTGATCGTGCCCGTCGACGTGCTGGTGAAGTTCATCGCCAACGGCGTGACGCCGGTGGTCGTGCTCGCGGTGAAGTTGGCCACCGGCGCGGCCGAAGGAACGGTGCCGACCACCTCGTTGGAGAATCCGCTCTCGATTCGCGACCCGTCGTAGGCGGTGACCGCGAAGTAGTACTTCGCCCCGTCCGTGAGACCGGAGACCGTCCGTGTAGTCACGTTGCCGACGTCGATCTGGCCGCTGTAGTTGCGCGACGAGGTCCCGTAGTAGACCTTGTATCCCGCGAGGCGAGGGTCCCCGACGGGATCCCAGGCCAGGGAGATGCTGCCGGCCAGCGCCTGCGTTCCGGTTAGCAGCAACAGCGCGACGACCAACAGCCACTGTGCCGGCGCGACGAACGGTGGCACGCTCATGCGACCCGAGGTGGTGTTGGACATGGCTGCCTCGTGATCAGTGCGGGCGCGTGGCGCCGCGAGGGCGGGTTGAATCCGTACCATCGATGATCGGCACGAATGTCTGTATTTCGCAGCAATGTGCAGCATCTGATGCCATCAACATAAGAGTGTCGATGGCAGATGTACGCTACAGACGTCTACCAGAAGTTTGTTAACTACTGCAGCGCACAAAACGATCGCTTTATACCATTGTCATTATGCTGTAGTCAACGACTTCTGGTGTTCAAGGTGTTTCGGCCGCACCGAAACGCGAGGCCGGAGATCTACGCAGGCGCTGCCGAAAACGCCGATGGCGCTCGGTCGCAACGACACTGGGTCGCCGCATACGCGGGGACGACGCAGGATGCTGGGCGGGGACGACGCAGGATGCTGGGCGGGGACGAAGACGGAGGCTGCTGACCACGAACGTGGTCGGGGAGGGTGAAGCATCCGGGGACCGTGCCGACGATACGGATGTCGGCACGAACCCCGAGTGAGTTGCTGCGCGAATCAGCTGCTGGCGAAACTTA
>CAVPJE010000023.1:0-178639 GCA_963705175.1 uncultured beta proteobacterium
CCTCGCCGCCTTCCTTGCCGTCGGAGCCGAGCGAGACGATCTCGAAGGGCGCGCCCTGCGCCGGGGACACGTAGCGGTACTCGTTGTTCCACGGGTCCTTCGGCAGCGCGGCCTTCTTCCAGTACGGGCCGTTCCAGTTCGCGGTGCCCGTCGGCGCGCTCACCAGCGCCTGCAGGCCCTCCTGCGTCGTCGGGTAGCGGCCCACCTCGAGCTTGTAGAGGTCGAGCGACTGGGCGATCTGGCCGATCTCGACCTTGGCGGCGTCGGCCTTCGCCTTCTCGCCGCGGCCGATGAAGTTGCCGCCGACGATGCCGAGCACGATGCCGATCAGCACCAGCACCACGAGGATCTCGATCAGGGTCATGCCGCGGATCGCGGCGCGTCGGGTTGGATGTCGCATGGCCTGCCTTTCGTCACTGTCGGGGCCGGGTCGACCGCGACCCGCGCCTTCATCCGTTGGAATCCGTCCTCAGCCCACGAGTTCGCTCATGCCCATCACGCCGAGCAGGATCGAGAACACGATGCCCCCGATCATCACGGCGAGCGAGAGGATCAGCGCCGGCTCGAGCACCGCCAGGAAGCGCTTCACGGCGGTCTGCACTTCGCGGTCGTAGACGTCGGCGACGCGCGCGAGCATCTCCTCGAGCCGCCCCGACTCCTCGCCGACCAGGATCATCTGCGTGGCGAGCCGCGGGTAGAGGCCGGTGTCGGCGAGCGGCCGGCCGAAGCCCTTGCCCTCGCGCAGCCGCGCGATGACGCCGTCGAGCGCGCCGGCCAGCACGCCGTTGCCCATCGTCTCCTTGACGATCGCGAGGCCGGAGAGCAGCGTCACGCCGTTGGCGAGCAGCGTCGAGAGCGTGCGCGCGAAGCGCGCCACCTCGATCTTGGTCACCAGGTCGCCGACGATCGGCAGGCGCAGCAGCCGCGCGTCGACCCGCCTGCGGACCGCCGGCCTGGCGAGCCGCCGGGGCAGCCACCAGGCGAGCGCGAGGATCCCGAGCAGCACGGCCCACCACCAGTGGCGGAAGAACGAGCCCAGCGCCACCACCACAGCGGTCGCGAGCGGCAGTGCCTTGCCGGCCTGCGCGAACGTGTGCTCGAACTGCGGCACGACGAAGATCAGCAGCACGACGACCGACACCGCGGCGACGCCGACCAGGATCGTCGGGTAGATGAGCGCGCTCTTCACGCTCTCGCGCGTCTCCTTGTTGCGCTCCATCGTCTCGGCGAGCCTGCCGAGCACGTCGCCCAGCGCGCCCCCGGCCTCGCCCGCGCGCACGATGTTGACGTAGAAGCGCGAGAACACCTCGCGCCGCGCCTCGAGCGCCTGCGACAGCGCGCGGCCGCCGCGCACGTCGTCGCGGATCCCCTGCAGGAGCGCCGTGACCGGCGGCGAGATCGACACGCCGATCAGCATCTCGAGCGCGCGGTCGAGCGGCAGGCCCGCGTTGAGCAGCGTCGACAGTTCGCGCGTGAGCCCGATCAGGTTGTCGCGCGTCACGTGCTTCGGCGCGAACCAGCGGCGCCCCGCGCCGCGGCCGCGCCGCACGGGGCCGGCGGCGGTGCCCGCCGACTCGCCGATCTGCATCGGCATCATCCCCTGGTCGCGCAGGCGGTCGACGATCTCGGCCTGGTTCGCGGCCTCGAGCTCGCCGGTCGCGACCTCGCCGCCCGGGGTGACCGCCTTGTAGTGATAGAGCGGCATGCGGCCTAGGGCCCGTTCGCATTCGTAGGCATGGTGTGAACAGCCCCTAGCCCTCGCGCGTGACGCGAAGCACTTCCTCGAAGGTCGTCACGCCCTTCAACGCCTTGCGCAGGCCGTCGTCGTACATCGTGAGCATGCCGTCCGCGAGCGCCTGGGCGCGCAGCTCGCCGGCGGTGGCGTGGCGCATCACCAGGCTCCGCACCGCATCCGACATGGTCAGCATCTCCACGATGCCGACGCGGCCGGTGTAGCCGGTATTCGCGCACTCCGGGCAGCCGCGCGGCTTCCACAGCGTGATCGGGCCGGTCGGCGCGAACTTGCGCAGACCCATCTCCTGGACCAGCTCGGGCAGCGCATCGTGCGGCTCGCGGCACGCCGGGCACAGCGTGCGCACCAGGCGTTGCGCGAGGATGCCGATGACGGTCGAGGTGAGCAGGTAGTCCTCGACGCCCATGTCGAGCAGCCGGTTGACGGTCGACGGCGCGTCGTTCGTGTGCACCGTCGAGAGCACCAGGTGGCCGGTCAGCGCCGACTGCACGGCGATCTGCGCGGTCTCGAGGTCGCGGATCTCGCCGATCATGATCACGTCGGGGTCCTGGCGCACGATCGAGCGCAGCGCGTTCGCGAACGTGAGCCCGATCTGCGGCTTGACCTGGATCTGGTTGATCCCGGCCATCTGGTACTCGACCGGGTCCTCGACGGTGAGGATCTTCACGTCCGGCTGGTTCAGCCGGGCGAGCGCCGTGTAGAGCGTCGTCGTCTTGCCCGAGCCCGTCGGGCCCGTGACGAGCAGGACGCCGTTCGGCTGGTGCAGCACCTCGAGGAAGCGCTCGAGCGTATCCGGCTCGAAGCCCAGGCGCTCGAAGTCGAGCGCGACGCCGCCCTTGTCGAGGATCCGCATCACCACCGACTCGCCGTGCATCGTCGGCACAGTGGACACGCGCAGGTCGATCTCCTTGCCCTGCACGCGCAGCCGGATGCGGCCGTCCTGCGGCAGCCGGCGCTCGGCGATGTCGAGGTTCGCCATGATCTTGACGCGCGAGATCACGGCGGCGGACAGCCGGCGGGGCGGCGACTCGACCTCGTGCAGCACGCCGTCGATGCGGTAGCGCACGATCAGGCGGTTCTCGAACGGCTCGATGTGGATGTCGGAGGCGCGCGCCTCGAGCGCGTTGGTGATGATCAGGGAGACCATCCGGATCACCGGGGCCTCGGAGGCGAGGTCCTTCAGCTGCTGGACGTCGGCATCGAACGCGAGCTCGTCGCGCTCGCCGTTCTCGCCGATGATCTGCCCGAGCGCCGACTTGCCGGCGCCGTAGAGGCGCTCGAGCGCGGTGTCGAGCTCGGTGGGCACCGCGACCATCGGGCGCACCGAGCGGCCGGTCACCATCTCGAAGGCGCCGATCGTGTAGGTGTCGGTGGGGTCGGCCATCGCGAGTGCCAGCTCGGCCTCGTCCTCGCGCACCGGCAATGCGCGGGACTCGCGCAGGAAGCGCGGCGAGACCTGCTCCTCGAGGATCGGGAACTCCGGGTAGCCCGCGGCATCGACCAGCGGCAGGCCGAGCTGCTGCGCCAGCGCCTCCGTGACGTCGCGCTGGGCGCACAGGCCGAGCGTGACGAGCAACTGCCCCAGGCGCTCGCCGCCGGACTCCTGTTGCAGGCGCAACGCGCGATCGAGAGCCGCGGTGTCCAGCTTGCCGCGTTCGATCAGGATTTCGCCAAGGCGCCGCCTCGGCGGCGCGTCGCCGGGATTCATCGCAGAAATGGACCCAATTGGAGGGCGTCGATCATATCACGCCGGCGTGAAGAAAAGCTCGTAACTTTTTGTCTCGCAAGGGTTTCTGACGTGTTTTGGCAACGCTCCTGTCGTTGCCCGGCGACGTCTTCCCGCGCACGTGTCGCCGTCTCCCGACGATCCTCGCGGTCATCAGGCGAAAACGGCGCTCGGAACCCCTGAGGGAATCCGAACGCCGTATTCCCATGACCGCCGCGGGGGTCAAGAGGTTCCCGCGGAGCACCTCCGCGGTCGTGGCCCGTCCCGACGCGGGACCGAACGCTCAGCGGATGGCGGCAAACGCTGCCGCTGCCGCGGCCGTCGTCGCCGCAATTTCGGCGTCGCCGTGCGCGGCCGACACGAATCCCGCCTCGTAGGCGGAGGGCGCGAGGTAGATGCCGGCGTCGAGCATCAGGTGGAAGAAGCGATTGAAGCGCTCCTTGTCGCAGGCCATGATCTCCGCGTAGGTCTGCGGCACGCGCGGTGCGAAGTAGATGCCGAACATGCCGCCGACCGCGTCGGCGCAGAACGGGACGCCGGCGCGTTTGGCCTCGGCCACCAGACCGTCGGTCATCGCGCGGGTCTTCACGGCGAGGCGGTCGTAGAAGCCGGGCGCCGCGGTCTCCGCGAGCGTGGCGAGCCCCGCGGCCACCGCCACCGGATTGCCGGAGAGCGTGCCCGCCTGGTAGACGGGCCCGAGCGGCGCGATCTTCTCCATGATCGTCGCGCCGGCCGCCGAACGCGCCGACCGGCATGCCGCCGCCGATCACCTTGCCGAGCGTGGTGAGGTCGGGCGTGACGCCCGTCATCCCCTGCACGCCCTGCGGATGGACGCGGAAGCCGGTCATCACCTCGTCGAAGATCAGCACGGCGCCGTAGCGGTCGCACAGCCGCGCGCAGGCCCTCGAGGAAGCCGGGCATCGGGCGCACCAGGTTCATGTTGCCGGCGATGGGCTCGACGATGATGCCCGCGATGCCCTCCGGCTCGGCGCGGAACGCCGCCTCGACCGCCGCGAGGTCGTTGTAGGGCACGACGACGGTCTCGCCGGCGATCGACGGCGGCACGCCCGCGGACGAGGGCTGCCCGAACGTCAGCGCCCCGGAACCCGCCTTGACGAGCAGGCTGTCGCCGTGGCCGTGGTAGCAGCCCTCGAACTTGAGGATCTTGCCGCGGCCGGTATAGCCGCGCGCGAGCCGCAGCGCCGTCATCGTCGCCTCCGTGCCGGAGGAGACCAGCCGCACCATCTCCATCGACGGCAGCCGCGCCACCAGCATCTCGGCGAGGTCGATCTCGATCTCGGTGGGCGCGCCGAACGAGAGGCCGTGCACCGCGCGCTCCTGCACCGCACGCACCACCGCCGGGTGCGCGTGGCCGAGGATCGCGGGTCCCCAGGAGCCCACGTAGTCGATGTAGCGCTTGCCGTCGGCGTCCCAGACGTGCGGGCCCTCGCCGCGCACGAGGAAGCGCGGCGTGCCGCCGACGGACCGGAACGCGCGCACGGGCGAATTCACGCCGCCGGGAATCGTGCGCTGGGCGCGGGCGAAGAGTTCTTCGTTGCGGGTCCGCCGCCTTCCTTGCCGTCGGAGCCGAGCGAGACGATCTCGAAGGGCGCGCCCTGCGCCGGGGACACGTAGCGGTACTCGTTGTTCCAAGGGTCCTTCGGCATCGCGGCCTTCTTCCAGTACGGGCCGTTCCAGTTCGCGGTGCCGGTGGGTGCGCTCACCAGCGCCTGCAGACCCTCCTGGGTCGTCGGGTAGCGGCCCAACTCGAGCTTGTAGAGGTCGAGCGCCTGGGCGATCTGGCCGATCTCGACCTTGGCGGCGTCGGCCTTCGCCTTTTCGCCGCGCCCGATGAAGTTGCCGCCGACGATGCCGAGCACGATGCCGATCAGCACCAGCACCACGAGGATCTCGATCAGGGTCATGCCGCGGATCGCGGCGCGTCGGGTTGGATGTCGCATGGCCTGCCTTTCGTCACTGTCGGGGCCGGGTCGACCGCAACCCGCGCCCTCATCCGTTGGAATCTGTCCTCAGCCCACGAGTTCGCTCATGCCCATCACGCCGAGCAGGATCGAGAACACGATGCCCCCGATCATCACGGCGAGCGAGAGAATCAGCGCGGGCTCGAGCACCGCCAGGAAGCGCTTCACGGCGGTCTGCACTTCGCGATCGTAGACGTCGGCGACGCGCGCGAGCATCTCCTCGAGCCGCCCCGACTCCTCGCCGACCAGGATCATCTGCGTGGCGAGCCTCGGGTAGAGGCCGGTGTCGGCGAGCGGCCGGCCGAAGCCCTTGCCCTCGCGGAGGCGCGCGATGACGCCGTCGAGCGCACCGGCCAGCACGCCGTTGCCCATCGTCTCCTTGACGATCACGAGGCCGGAGAGCAGCGTCACGCCGTTGGCGAGCAGCGTCGAGAGCGTGCGCGCGAAGCGCGCCACCTCGATCTTGGTCACGAGGTCGCCGACGATCGGCAGGCGCAGCAGCCGCGCGTCGACCCGCCTGCGGACCGCGGGCCGGGCGAGCCGCCTGGGCAGCCACCAGGCGAGCGCGAGGATCCCGAGCAGCACGGCCCACCACCAGTGGCGGAAGAACGAGCCCAGCGCCACCACGACCGCCGTCGCGAGTGGCAGCGCCTTGCCGGCCTGCGCGAAAGTGTGCTCGAACTGCGGCACGACGAAGATCAGCAGCACGACGACCGACACCGCGGCGACCCCCACCAGGATCGTCGGGTAGATGAGCGCGCTCTTCACGCTCTCGCGCGTCTCCTTGTTGCGCTCCATCGTCTCGGCGAGCCTGCCGAGCACGTTGCCCAGCGCGCCGCCGGCCTCGCCCGCGCGCACGATGTTGACGTAGAAGCGCGAGAACACCTCGCGCCGCGCCTCGAGCGCCTGCGACAGCGCGCGGCCGCCGCGCACGTCGTCGCGGACTCCCTGCAGGAGTGCCGTCACCGGCGGCGCGATCGACACGCCGATCAGCATCTCCAGCGCACGGTCGAGCGGCAGGCCCGCGTTGAGCAGCGTCGACAGCTCGCGCGTGAGCCCGATCAGGTGGTCGCGCGTCACGTGCTTCGGCGCGAACCAGCGGCGCCCCGCGCCGCGTCCGCGCCGTACGGGTCCGGCAGCGCTGCCCGTCGACTCGCCGATCTGCATCGGCATCATGCCCTGGTCGCGCAGGCGGTCGACGATCTCGGCCTGATTCGCGGCCTCGAGCTCGCCGGTCGCGACCTCGCCGCCCGGGGTGACCGCCTTGTAGTGATAGACCGGCATCTGGTCTAGGGCCTGTTCACACTATGCCTGCGCAATGCGTTGCGAGGGAAAAGAGCCTCTCGCAAGGCGCAGGTTCGAAGGCGGGTTGGGTACCCGGCGAGGACCTGCAACGACGCCAGAGGCTCTTTTCGCCGCAACCCGAAGGGAACGGGCGCTCCGGGGCGCCACTCTGCGTTGCGCTCCTCGCCAAGACGCCCGGTCTTGGCTTCGTCGCGCGCCTTGATTGGCGCCCCGGCCCACCCGTTCGCATTCGTAGGCATAGTGTGAACAGGCCCTTAGCCCTCGCGCGTGACGCGCAGCACTTCCTCGAAGGTCGTCACGCCCTTCAACGCCTTGCGCAGACCGTCGTCGTACATCGTGAGCATGCCGTCCGCGAGCGCCTGGGCTCGGAGCTCGCCTGCGGTGGCGTGGCGCATCACCAGGCTCCGCACCGCATCCGACATGGTCAGCATCTCGACGATGCCGACGCGGCCGGTGTAGCCGGTATTCGCGCACTCCGGGCAGCCGCGCGGCTTCCACAGCGTGATCGGGCCGGTCGGCGCGAACTTGCGGAGACCCATCTCCTCGACCAGCTCCGGGAGCGCATCGTGCGGCTCGCGGCACGCCGGGCACAGCGTGCGCACCAGGCGTTGCGCGAGGATGCCGATGACGGTCGAGGTGAGCAGGTAGTCCTCGACGCCCATGTCGAGCAGCCGGTTGACGGTCGACGGCGCGTCGTTCGTGTGCACCGTCGAGAGCACGAGGTGGCCGGTCAGCGCCGACTGCACGGCGATCTGCGCGGTCTCGAGGTCGCGGATCTCGCCGATCATGATCACGTCGGGGTCCTGACGCACGATCGAGCGCAGCGCGTTCGCGAACGTGAGCCCGATCTGCGGCTTGACCTGGATCTGGTTGATCCCGGCCATCTGGTACTCGACCGGGTCCTCGACGGTGAGGATCTTCACGTCCGGCTGGTTCAGCCGGGCGAGCGCCGTGTAGAGCGTCGTCGTCTTGCCCGAGCCCGTCGGACCCGTGACGAGCAGGACGCCGTTCGGCTGGTTCAGCACCTCGAGGAAGCGCTCGAGCGTATCCGGCTCGAAGCCCAGGCGCTCGAAGTCGAGCGCAACGCCACCCTTGTCGAGGATCCGCATCACCACCGACTCGCCGTGCATCGTCGGCACGGTGGACACGCGCAGGTCGATCTCCTTGCCCTGCACGCGCAGCCGGATGCGGCCGTCCTGCGGCAGTCGGCGCTCGGCGATGTCGAGGTTCGCCATGATCTTGACGCGCGAGATCACGGCGGCGGACAGCCGGCGGGGCGGCGACTCGACCTCGTGCAGCACGCCGTCGATGCGGTAGCGCACGATCAGGCGGTTCTCGAACGGCTCGATGTGGATGTCGGAGGCCCGCGCCTCGAGCGCGTTGGTGATGATCAGGGAGACCATCCGGATCACCGGGGCCTCGGAGGCCAAGTCCTTCAGCTGCTGGACGTCGGCATCGAACGCGAGCTCGTCGCGCTCGCCGTTCTCGCCGATGATCTGCCCGAGCGCCGACTTGCCGGCGCCGTAGAGGCGCTCGAGCGCGGTGTCGAGCTCGGTGGGCACCGCGACCATCGGGCGCACCGAACGGCCGGTCACCATCTCGAACGCGCCGATCGTGTAGGTGTCGGTGGGGTCGGCCATCGCGAGGGCGAGCTCGGCCTCGTCCTCGCGCACCGGCAATGCGCGGGACTCGCGCAGGAAGCGCGGCGAGACCTGCTCCTCGAGGATCGGAAACTCCGGGTAACCCGCGGCATCGACCAGCGGCAGGCCAAGCTGCTGCGCCAGCGCCTCGGTGACGTCGCGCTGGGCGCACAGGCCGAGGGTGACGAGCAGCTGCCCCAGGCGCTCGCCGCCGGACTCCTGTTGCAGGCGCAACGCGCGATCGAGGGCCGCGGCGTCGAGTTTGCCGCGGTCGATCAGGATTTCGCCAAGGCGCCGCCTCGGCGGTGCGTCGCCGGGATTCATCGCAAAAATGGACCCAATTGGAGGGCGTCGATCATAGCACGCCGGCGTGAAGAAAAACTCGTAACTTTTTGTCTCGCAAGGGTTTCTGACCCGTTTTGGCAACGACGCTGTCGTGGCCCGGCGACGTCTTCCCGCGCACTTGTCGCTGTCCCCCGACGACTCCAGGGGTCATCAGGCGAAAACGGCGCTCGGAACCCCTCAGGAATCCGAACGCCGCATTCCCATGACCGCCGCGAGGGTCAAGAGGTTCCCGCGGAGGGCCTCCGCGGCCGTGACCCGTCCTGCCGCGTGAACGGACGTTCAGCGGATGGCGGCAAACGCCGCGGCGGCCGCGGCCGTCGTCGCCGCGATTTCGGCGTCGCCATGCGCGGCCGACACGAACCCGGCCTCGTACGCGGACGGCGCGAGGTAGATGCCCGCGTCGAGCATCAGGTGGAAGAAGCGATTGAAGCGCTCCTTGTCGCAGGCCATGATCTCCGCGAAGGTCTGCGGGACGCGCGGCGCGAAGTAGATGCCGAACATGCCGCCGACCGCGTCGGCGCAGCACGTGACGCCGGCGCGCTTCGCCGCGGCCTCGAGGCCGTCCGTCATCGCGCGGGTCTGGCCCGCGAGGCGCTCGTAGAAGCCGGGCGCCGCCGTCTCGGCGAGCGTGGCCAGCCCGGCGGCGACCGCCACCGGATTGCCGGACAACGTGCCCGCCTGGTAGACGGGCCCGAGTGGCGCGATCTTCTCCATGATCGTGCGCCGGCCGCCGAACGCGCCGACGGGCATGCCGCCGCCGATCACCTTGCCGAGCGTGGTGAGGTCGGGCGTGACGCCCGTCATCCCCTGCACGCCCTGCGGATGGACGCGGAATCCGGTCATCACCTCGTCGAAGATCAGCACGGCGCCGTAGCGGTCGCACAACGTGCGCAGGCCCTCGAGGAAGCCGGGCTTCGGGCGCACCAGGTTCATGTTGCCGGCGATGGGCTCGACGATGATGCCCGCGATGCCCTCCGGCTCGGCGCGGAACGCGGCGTCGACCGCCGCGAGGTCGTTGTAGGGCACGACGACGGTCTCGCCGGCGATCGCCGGCGGCACGCCTGCGGACGACGGTTGCCCGAACGTCAGCGCACCGGAACCGGCCTTGACCAGCAGACTGTCGCCGTGGCCGTGGTAGCAACCCTCGAACTTGACGATCCTGCCGCGGCCGGTGTGGCCGCGCGCGAGTCGCAGCGCCGTCATCGTCGCCTCCGTGCCGGAGGAGACGAGCCGCACCAGTTCCATCGACGGCATCCGCGCCACCAGCATCTCGGCGAGCTCGATCTCGATTTCGGTGGGCGCGCCGAACGAGAGGCCGTGTGCCGCGCGCTCCTGCACCGCGCGCACCACGGTCGGGTGCGCGTGACCGAGGATCGCCGGTCCCCACGAGCCCACGTAGTCGATGTAGCGCTTGCCGTCGGCGTCCCAGACGAACGGGCCCTCGCCGCGCACCAGGAAGCGCGGCGTGCCGCCGACGGACCGGAACGCGCGCACCGGCGAATTCACGCCGGCGGGAATCGTGCGCTGGGCGCGCGCGAACAGTTCTTCGTTTCGACTCATGTCTGTGTCGTGCTTCTCAGATTGGAAAGGCGTGCCGCGATCGCTGCCGACGCCGGCGCCAGCCTCTGCGCCCTTTCGTAGCAGGAGATCGCTTCATTCGGTCGGCCAAGACGTTCCAGCGCCTGGGCGGCCCCCATCAGATGCGCGGGCTCGGCGGGTTCCTCGCGCGCAGCGGCGAGAAAGTCCGCGAGCGCCGGCTCGAAGCGTCCCGATGCCGCGAACAGGTTGCCACGCAAGCCGAGCGCACCTGCGTGGTAAGGAAACTGCGCGAGGACCTCCTCCACCGCCTTCGCCGCATCCTCGATTCTTCGTCCGTGAACGAGGTCGAGCGCTCTCGAGAACTCGGCATCCAGCGCCCTGCCCATCGCCCCCGCCTCGCTGGCCCATTTTGCCGCAAGCCGCGAGAGCAACGGCTTCACGTGATCGAAATCACGCTGCGACGCATCGCCCAGACCCGATGTTCCATGCTGCGTTCGATAGGTCGCCGTCTCCTGCGGCACGAACAGGAACGGCCCGAGCCGCGAGACCTGCAGCCAGAAGTCCCAGTCCTCGAACACCTCGAACGACTCGTCGAACCGGCAGGACGCGAGCACCGACCGCCGGAACAACACCGAGCAAATCACCACGAAACACTCGGAGAACAGCAGAAAGCGGCTGAACTGCCGCGCGCGCGTCCGCAGGTGGCGGCCATGCAGGTCGACCTCGCGCGCCATCGAATAGGCGGCGACGCAGTCGGTACGCGCTTGCAGGGCATCGACCAGACCCGCAAGGTGGCCCGGGTCGAGGAGATCGTCCTCGTCGAGAAAGACGAGCAGTTCGCCGCTGGCCGCGGCAAGCCCGGCATTGGCCGCGACGGGGCGCGAAAGCGGGACGCCCCCGCCCACGCGTTGCAGTGGAAAGGGCCCGCACGGCCCCGACGGCAGGTCGTGCCCGCGACCGGATGCGTCGACGAGCACGACCTCGACGTCCCCGTAGCGCTGCGCCGCGATGCTGGACAGTGCTTCCGCCAGGTACGGCCGCCCCATCGTCCGGACGATCACCGAGACGAGCGTCGCACGATCCGCCATGATGGCCTTCAGGGCATCCCTGCGCGCCCGTCAGTGCGCATCCCGGGCATGCGCGTCCGGCGGCTTGGGCGCCTCGGGCGCCTCGCCGAGGGCCTCGCGCTCCTCGCGCGCCCAGAACAGGCGATCGGGAAGGAACCGTCCCATTCCGGGGCGATAGGCTTTCTCGAGCGCGTGCCACGTGTAGTCCTGCGCCTCGCGCGCAGCCTCGGGCATGTCGAGTCCGTTGGCGAGCATCGCGGCGAGCGCCGCGGCGAGCGTCCCGCCGGCGCCGTGGAACGTGCCGGGCAAGCGCGGCCAGGCATCGGTGCGCACGACGCCGTCGCGGCCGTACAGCGTGTTGATCACCTCGCGACCGGGCTCGTTCGCACCGGTGACGAGCACGAACTCGCAGCCGCGTTCGATCAGCGCCCCGGCGCAGGCCGCGGCCGAGGACTCCTCGTCGTCGTCGGAGTCCGCGAGCCGTCGGGCCTCGAGACTGGTGACCACGATCACCGTGGTCTGCGGCACGAGCAACTCGGCGATCGCACGCACCATGTCGTCACCGGCGAGTTCGTCGCCGCGCGCGGACACGAGCACGGGGTCGAGCACGAGCGGAACGTCGGGGTAGTCCGAGAGGATCTCGGCGACGGCGGCGACGTTTTCGACGCTTCCCAGCGCGCCGACCTTGAACGCGTCGACAGGCATGTCCTCGAGCACGCAGCGGGCCTGTTCGGTGACCGACTCCGCGTCCACCGGCTGCACGCTCTCGAGGCCGAGCGTGTCCTGCACGGTCAATGCGGTGACCACCGACAGCGGATGGCAACCCATGCTCGCGAGCGCGAGCAGGTCCGCCGTGAGGCCTGTGCCCCCGGTGGGATCGGTCGCGGCGAACGCGAGCACGATGGGCGGAAGTTCCGGGTCGCGTTGTGCGGACATCGTCGTTCCTTCGCCGTGACGGGCACGGCGGATTGCTAGAATCCAGTGTAGCGCAACCCTACCGGCATCCACGATGAAGCGATACATGTGCCTGATCTGCGGCTGGATCTACGACGAGGCCGTCGGCGCGGCCGAGGAAGGCATCGCACCCGGCACGCGCTGGGAGGACGTGCCGCCGAACTGGACCTGTCCCGAGTGCGGCGCGCGCAAGGAGGACTTCGAGATGGTCGAGTTCCAGGACTAGGGCCCACGACGTGAGGATCCTGCACACGATGTTGCGCGTCGGCGACCTCGGGCGGGCGGTCGACTTCTACACCGGCGTGCTCGGCATGCAGCTCCTGCGCACGACCGAGCGCCCGGAGCAGAAGTACTCGCTCGCGTTCGTGGGGTACGGCGACGAGTCGGAAGGCGCGGTGCTCGAGCTCACCTACAACCACGGCGTCGAGCGCTACGACCTCGGCACGGCCTACGGCCACGTGGCGATCGAGGTGCCGGACGCCGCCGCCGCGTGCGCCGCGGTGCGTGCGCAGGGCGGCACCGTCACGCGCGAGGCGGGGCCGGTCAAGGGTGGCTCGACGGTGATCGCGTTCGTGCAGGACCCGGACGGCTACAAGATCGAGCTGATCGAGCGCAGGCGCGACTGATTCGCCTCGATGTTCACCCGGTCGGAACGGCGCCTCGCCTCCGCCGGGTGCACGCCTCACGCGCGGGCCCCCATTTCGTCGTATGCCCGCTCGAGCAGGGCCTCGAAGTCGCGTGTGAAACCGGCCGTATCGAACAGCGGCAGATCGCGCCGATGGCGGTCGAGGTGCGACCGGTACGCTCGGAGACGGTCGCGGTCGGCAACGAGAGCGGCGAGCGTGTCCGCATAGGCCTCGGTCGACTCCGCAGCGAGCTCCGGAAGCCCAACGTCCCGCAGCAGGCTCGCGCCAACCCGCCCAGCGAATGTCGCACCCTTGCAGGAAAGCAGCGGTATGCCGGCCCACAGCGCGTCGCTGCCGGTCGTGTGCGCCCCGCACGGCAAGACGTCGAGCGCGAGGTCTGCGCAACGCAGCCTTGCGATGTGCTCGACCTGCCCTGCGACAGGTGCGAAGCAGATGCGTCCCGGATCGACGCCCTGTGCTGATGCGGCAGCGCGGAGATTGTGCCGGAGCGCGTCGCCCGGCGCGTACAGCCAAAGGACCGCGGAGGGCGAAGCGGACAATGCGGCCATCCAGAGGGTGAAGAACTCCGTCGAGAGCTTGTTCGGGTTGTTGAAGCTCGCGAGAACTACGGCGTCGTCGGGAAGCCCCGCCGCCTGGCGCGACGCCGGCGGTGGCAACGGTCGCGCCGCGTCGTTCACCTGATAGCAGCGCGGGAGCCTCAGCACGCGCTCGCCGAAGTAGGCGTCCTCGTCCGCGGGGGCGACGACGCCGTCGGCAATGATCCCGTCGATCGCCGCGTAGCCGATCGTCCCCGGATAGCCCAGGTAGTGCAACTGCAGCCGGGCTGGCCGCCGCGCGAGGATGGACAGGCGCGAGAGGAACGTGTGCCCCTTGAGGTCGATCAGGATGTCGACCGCGTCCGCCTCGATGATCGCGGCCGCCTCGCCGTCGCCGACCGATCGCAGGTCGCGCCAGTGCGCAAACGCCGCGGCCACGCGACGTCGCATCGGGCTGTCTTCGTCCGGGCCGTGGCTGTACCCGAAGGTCTCGAAGCGATCGCGATCGTGATGCTCGAAAAGCCCGGCTGCGAGACGCGAAGTGGCATGCTCGTGGAAGTCCGCCGAAAGGTAGCCGACACGCAGCCGCGCTCCCCGGGGCCGCGGCGGGCGACGTGCCACGACCGGCGGCAGAACCCGCGCCGACCAGCCCCGTGTGATCCGGAGCTGAAGTGGCATCGATGCCTCGGTGAGCAGCGCGATCGATGGCGGGCAGCGCAGATCTGCCGACGGACTTTGCACCGCTTGGAGAAGCCGACGGGCACTCAGCGATGCGGCGGTCCAGTCTGCCAAGCTGCGCTGCGCGAGAAAGAGGTTCGCCAGCGCAGGGGTCAGAGAGGGCTTTCTGGCGACCGCCTCCGCAAAAGCGAGCGCCGCAGCGGGATGATCCTCGGTGCGCACATGCGCCAAACCGAGGTTGTCCCAGACCTCCGCGTCGTCGGCGCCCAGCGCCAATGCCTGCAGGGCATGCTCGCGCGCTTCGCGCCCGAACCCGAGGTCCAGACACGCGCCCGACAAGCTCGCGTGGATGGCTGCGCTTTCCGGGGCCAGCTCGACGGCCAGGGAAAGTACCTTCCGGGCGTCCACGGCAGCACCCAACGACTTGCAGGCGTTGCCGAGCGCGTGGAGCAGACCGGGATACCTGGGATGGCGCGCAAGTCCCGAGCGCGCCGCGGCAATCGACGCGGCGGCGTTCCCGGCGCCCAGGAGGACCTCCGCCTCCACGCGCCAGGCGTCGGCCTCTTCGGGCGCAAGTTCGCGCCCCTTGCGGGCGGTCGCGACTGCCTCGTCCCCCCGACCCAGCGCCGTGAGCGCAACGGCGAGGCCCAACAGGGCTTCGACGAATTCCTGGTCGCGCGCGATCGCGACGCGATAGTGCGACTCCGCCGCTTCCGCATCGCCCACAGTCAGCGCGAGGGAGCCGAGCCCGGCCTGCGCGCGCGAACTGGTGGGGACCTCGGCAAGGCACTGTTCGTAGGCCCGTCTTGCGGCGTCGATGCTGCCTCTCGCGGCCTCGACGCGGCCAAGCGTGCACCAGATCGCCTCGGTCGGCAGCGATTGTCGCCCGGCCGCGCGCAGCGCGAGCTCCAGCCGCTCCCGAGCCCGGTCGTATGAGCGTTCTCGAAGGTCGTTCTGGGCCAGCTTCAGCAGCGCACCCGGATGCTCGGGCATTGATACCAGGATCGATTCGTAGATCCGGCGGGCCTCGTCGTGCCGGCCTGCCGCGTCGTGCGCGAACGCGAGCTCGAAAGCCCGCCAGACCGGCATGGTCGCCGCTGACGGTGCAGGTGGCGAGACGCCGTTGGTCACGGCGAGCGGTCAGAGCCTCTCAGCATCTCGCGCAGATCGTGCGCGATCGCCTCCGCGCCCTGCCCGTGGCTCTCGAACACGCGCAAGCGGCCCTGCGGGTCGAACAGGTAGAGGCCGGCCGAGTGGTCCATCGTGTAGGTGTCGGGCGTCTGCCCGGGCACCTTCTGGTAGAGGACCTTGAACTCCTTCGCGACCCGGGCCGTCGCCTCCGCGTCGCCGCGCAGGCCCAGGAACGACGGATGGAACGCCGGCACGTAGCGCGACAGCAGGTCCGCGGTGTCGCGCTCCGGGTCGATGGTCACGAACAGCACCTGGACGCGCGCGGCGTCCGGTCCCAGCCGCCGCATCGCCTCGGCGAGCGCCGACAGCGCCGTCGGGCAGACGTCCGGGCACTGCGTGAAGCCGAAGAAGATCACCACCGCCTTGCCGCGGAAGTCGGCGAGCGTGCGTGCCTTGCCGTGGTGGTCGGCGAGTGCCAACTCGCGGCCGAACGAGGCGCCCGTGATGTCGGCGCCCTTGAACGTCGGCGCTTCCGGGCTGCACGCGGCGAGGAGCATCGCTGCGGCAATCGCGGCGAGGATCGCGCGCATCAGCGGAGGTAGTGGTCGACGAGCAGCGCGGAGAACAGCGCCGCGAGGTAGACGATCGAGTACTTGAACGTCGCGCGGGCCAGCTCGTCGCTGTAGTCCCGCCACAGCTGCACGGCGTAGAGCAGGAACATCGCGCCGAGCGCGACCGCGGCGACGAGGTAGACGAGGCCGCTCATGCGGATCGCGTAGGGCAGCAGCGACACCGCGAACAGGATGAGCGTGTAGAGCACGATCATCAGCTGCGTGTAGCGCGGCCCGTGCGTGACCGGCAGCATCGGCAGGCCGGCGCGGGCGTACTCGCGGGTGCGGTACAGCGCGAGCGCCCAGAAGTGCGGCGGCGTCCAGGCGAAGATGATGAGGAACAGGATCAGCGCCTCGGGGGCGACCTCGTTCTGCACCGCCGCCCAGCCGAGCACCGGCGGCATCGCGCCCGATGCGCCGCCGATCACGATGTTCTGCGGCGTCGCCGGCTTGAGCAGCACCGTGTAGATGATCGCGTAGCCGACGAACGTCGCGAGCGTGAGCCACATCGTCAGCGGATTGACGAACTGGTGGAGGAGCCAGAGTCCGAGGCCGCCGACCGCGCACGCGAAGGCGACCGTCTGGGCGGAGGAGATCTCGCCGCGCGGCAGCGGGCGCGCGCGCGTGCGCGCCATCAGCGCGTCGATCTTCTGCTCGACCAGGCAGTTGATCGCCGCGGCCGCCCCGGCGACGAGCGCGATGCCGAGGGTCGCCGCGAAGACCACGCCGGGCGGCGGCAGCCCCGGCGCCGCGAGGAACATGCCGATCACCGCGACGAACACGATGAGCGACACCACCCGCGGCTTGGCGAGTGCCAGGAATTGCAGGAAACGGGTTTTCCCGAGCGCGAGGACGGTCATGGGCGGTGCCGGGCGTGGACTCGGCGATTTTACCGGGGAACGCCCGCGCTTCCTACCCGATGCGCGAGGCCTTGAGCAGGCGGCCCAGGTCCTTCGCGAGCGCCTTCGGGTCGGGCTGCCGCGGCCAGGCGAGCACCTGGTTGCCCAGCGGATCCATCAGCACGACCGCGTTGCCGCCCTTCGGCAGCTTCGCGACCTCGGACGCCGGCAGGCGCGCGACGACGATGCCCGGATGCTCGGCGAGGCGCTCGGGCGCCGGAACCGCGTCGTCGGTGACGATCCATGCGCGTGCGACACGGTCCATGTCCTTGCCCTGCATCGTGCGCGCCTGCCGGGTCGCGTACAGCGTCTCGCCGCAGGCGGCGTCGCAGGCGCCGCCCGCCGGCACCAGGATCGTCCACTTGCCGTGCAGATCCGCGAGCCGGAACGGCTGCCCGTCGATCGTCGTGCCCGCGAGTTCCGGCAGCGACGCCGTCGGCAGCAGCTCACCGTAGTTCGTGAACGCCGCCCTCGGGGCGAGGTAGTAGAAGAAGTACGAGAGCGCGACGGGGGCGATCACCGCGGCCGCGATCATGATCAGCGTGCGGCGCGCCCTGCGGGCGGCTGCCGGATCGGCACGCGTGGACGTCGTCGTCATCGTTTGCTCCGGATCAGCGTGAACCATGCCCACAGGCCGAACGCGAGCGCGGCGAATGCGTACCACTGCACCATGTAGATGCGGTGCTTCTCGGTACCGGCGTCCGGCCGTGGCCAGTCGCGGACCAGGCGATCGTCGCCTGCGGTCGCCTCGACGACGATCGGCAGCACGGCGAGCCCCGTCGCGGCCGAGAACCGCGCGGGGTCGAGGTTCTGCCACACCACGCCCTGGGGCGGCGCCTGCGCGAGCTCGACGTAGTCCAGCGACGGCAGGTTGATCCGCCCGGTGACACGAACCTCGCCCGCGGGCGGCCGTGACTCGGGCAGCGCCGAGCGCGTCGCGCCCCCGGCGGCGAAGCCCCGGTTGACGAGCACCGCGCGGCCGTCGGCGAGCAGCAACGGCGTCACCACGTGATAGCCGGCACGCGCGGCGTGGACCTTGTTGTCGATCAGGATCTGGCGCGCCTCGTCGTAGCGGCCGGCGAGCTCGACCTGCCGGAAACGCCACGTCGACCAATCGTCGACGCCGGCGGGCAACGCGACGACCGGCGCGGCCATCGCCGCGGCGAGGCGCTCGCCGAGCGCCTCCTTCTGCGCCATGCGGCCACGCTGCCAGTTGCCGGCGGCAACGCACAGCGCCACCACCGCGACCATCCCGAGCGTCGGCAACAGCCTGCGCACCGAGTCCCCGGGCGCGCCTGCGCGTCCTGCGCACCGCTCGGAACGTTCGTCGCAGGCATCGGTCTGCTACTCTTTCGCCATCCTGCGCCCGCCCGGGGCGCGGCGGGAATCGTCCATGAAGATCGTCGTCGTTGCCGGCCTCATCGCCATCATCACCGCGCTGTTCTCGGCGCTCGTCTTCCTCTACCGCGATCGCGGCCACGGCACGCGCATGGTGAAGGCGCTGACGATCCGGGTCGGGCTGTCGATCAGCCTGATCGCGTTCCTGCTCCTCTCCTACTGGATGGGCTGGATCACACCGCAGGGCCTGCGCTGAACGCAGGAAAGAGGGTCAGACTCGCTTCCGAGGAAAGTAGGGTCAGACTCGACTTTTCGCGCATCGCGCGCGTCGTTGCGCATCTGACGCGCGCCTTCGCGAAAAGTCGAGTCTGACCCTACTTTCCCCTTCCAACCGACGCGAAGCCGCCCGGGAGGCGGCCTCGTTCGCGTCGCCGCTACCGTCGCCTACAGCCAGTAGACGAGCACGAACAGCAGCAGCCAGACGACGTCGACGAAATGCCAGTACCACGCCGCCGCCTCGAACGCGAAGTGGTGGTCGGCGGTGAAGTGGCCCTTCAGGATGCGCAGCAGCATCACGGTCAGCATGATCACGCCGACGGTCACGTGCGCGCCGTGGAAGCCGGTGAGCATGAAGAACGTCGAGCCGTAGACGCCCGTGGTGAGCTTGAGGTTGAGGTCGCTGTAGGCGTGGAAGTACTCGTAGGCCTGGAAGCCGAGGAAGATGAGGCCGAGCAGGACCGTCGCGGCCAGCCAGAACGCCGTGCGCCCGCGCTGGCTCGCCTTCAGCGCGTGGTGCGCGATCGTCAGCGTCACGCCCGAGGTGAGCAGGATGATCGTGTTGAGGAGCGGGATGCCGATCGCGCCCATCGGCGTGAACTGCTCCTTGACGTACGGTCCCACGGTCGGCCAGCCGGCGGCGAACTCCGGCCAGAGCAGCTTCTGCCCGGGGCTGCCGAGGTCGGGCACCGAGAGGTTGCGCACGTAGAAGAGCGCGCCGAAGAACGCGGCGAAGAACATCACCTCGCTGAAGATGAACCAGCTCATGCTCCAGCGGAACGACATGTCCACGCGCTGGCTGTACAGGTGGCCCTCCGACTCGCGGATCACCGTGCCGAACCAGCCGAACAGCATCACCAGCAGCACCACGAAGCCGGCCCCGACCATCCACGGGCCGGCGCCGACGCTGTTCATCCAGAACGCCGCTCCCATGCCCATGAGCAGCAGCGCCACCGACCCGACGATCGGCCAGTACGACGGCTGCGGCACGAAGTAGGCGGGCGTGCCGCCGTGCGTGGATGCGCTCATTTGAACCCCTTGGAATCCTGATTGGCGGAGGCCATCCGTGCGGCCCCTTCGACTTCGAAGAACGTGTACGACAGCGCGATCGCCGGCATGTCGGCAGGCACCGCGGCATCGATGACGAACACCACCGGCATCTCGCGTCGCTCGCCGGGCTGGAGGGTCTGCGTCGCGAAGCAGAAGCACTCGAGCTTCCTGAAGTACTGCGCGGCGCTCGACGGCGCGTAGCTCGGAATCGCCTGGCCCGTCACCGGCCGGTCGGTGGTGTTGACCACCTCGTAGACCACCTGCTTCAGCTCTCCCGGGTGCACGGTCACCACCGGCTCGCGCGGATGGAACTGCCACGGCAGGTTGCGGGTGTTCGCGTCCAGCTCGACGCGCACGGTGCGCGAGGTGTCGACCTGCGTGTTGCCGACCTCGTCCGCCTTGGCGACGTTGCGGATGCCGGTGACCTCGCAGATCTTCTCGTAGAACGGCACCAGCGCGAAGCCGAAGCCGAACATCGCGACGACGACCACGCCGAGGCGCTTCAGGAGCGCCGCGTTCGCGGCGCGCTGCTCGGCGTTCATCGTCCGCGCCGGAGGTTGCGCCCGATCGCGAAGACCAGGAACATGAACACGGCGAAGCCGACGACGCTCATGCCGAACTCGTAGCCGCCGATGAACTTCGCGGCGATCACGCCGACGAAGAACGTCGCCGCGATCGACAGCAGCACGAGCGCGGTGCGCACGTTCGACGTCCGCAGGCGGCTCGTGCCGTTCGGAGACGCGCTCACCTGGCGTCCTCCCTGGTCCGTCCCGGCTTGCGGAGCACCGCGAGTCGGACGCGTCCGTCGCTCGGCGACGCGCCCTTCGGGCCTTGGCTCGGTTTCACCTCGCCCGCCTCGCTACCGGACTACCGGCGGCGTCTCGAACGTGTGGTACGGCGCCGGCGAGGGCACCGTCCACTCGAGCGTGTCGCCGCCTTCCCACGGCCGGGCCGGCGCCTTCGCGCCCTGGCCGCGGATGCACTTCACCACCGCGTACAGGAAGATCAGCTGCGAGAGGCCGAAGCCGAACGCGCCGATCGAGCTCACCATGTTCCAGTCGGCGAACTGCTGCGCGTAGTCGGGGATGCGCCGCGGCATCCCGGCGAGGCCGAGGAAGTGCTGCGGGAAGAACGTGATGTTGAAGAACACGAGCGACGTCCAGAAGTGGAGCTTGGCCACGCCCTCGTCGTACATCGTGCCGGTCCACTTCGGCAGCCAGTAGTAGGCGCCGCCGAAGAAGGCGAACAGGCTGCCCGCCACCATGACGTAGTGGAAGTGCGCGACCACGTAGTAGGTGTCGTGGATCTGCATGTCGAGCGGCGCGAGCGACAGCACGAGGCCGGTGAAGCCGCCCATCGTGAACAGGAACAGGAAGCCGACGGCGAACAGCATCGGCGCCTCGAAGGTCATCGAGCCCTTCCACATCGTCGCGACCCAGTTGAACACCTTCACGCCCGTCGGCACGGCGATCAGCATCGTCGCGTACATGAAGAACAGCAGGCCCATCACCGGCATGCCGACGGTGAACATGTGGTGCGCCCAGACGATGAACGACAGGATGGCGATGCCGGCGGTCGCGTACACCATCGACGCGTAGCCGAACAGCGGCTTGCGCGAGAACGTGGGGATGATCTGGCTGACGATGCCGAAGGCCGGCAGGATGATGATGTAGACCTCGGGATGGCCGAAGAACCAGAAGATGTGCTGGAACAGCACCGGGTCGCCGCCGCCCGCCGCGTTGAAGAACGAGGTGCCGAAGTGGCGGTCGGTGAGCAGCATCGTCACCGCGCCGGCGAGCACCGGCATCACGGCGATGAGCAGGTAGGCGGTGATGAGCCACGTCCAGCAGAACAGCGGCATCTTCATCAGCGTCATGCCCGGCGCGCGCATGTTGAGGATCGTGGTGATGATGTTGATCGACCCCATGATCGACGACGCGCCCATGATGTGCACCGCGAAGATGGTGAGGTCCATCCCCATCCCCGCCTGGATGGTGAGCGGCGGGTAGAGCGTCCAGCCGGCCGCGGCGGCGCCACCCGGCACGAACAGCGAGGTGATGAGCAGGATCGCGGCCGGCGGCAGCAGCCAGAAGCTCCAGTTGTTCATGCGCGCGAACGCCATGTCGGGCGCGCCGATCAGCATCGGGATCATCCAGTTGGCGAAGCCCACCGCCGCCGGCATGATCGCGCCGAACACCATGATGAGGCCGTGCAGCGTGGTCATCGAGTTGAAGAACTCGGGGTGCACCACCTGCAGACCCGGCTGGAACAGCTCCGCCCGGATCGTCAGCGCCATCACGCCGCCGACCAGGAACATCGTGAACGAGAACCACAGGTACATCGTGCCGATGTCCTTGTGGTTGGTCGTCGTCAGCCAGCGCATGAGGCCGGCCGGACGATGCTCGTGCCCGTGCTCGTGTCCGGCGACGTGATCATGGGGAATGCTGCTCATCGGATGCTCCTGGCTCTGTGCGTCGATTCGTTGCCGTGCGCCGGCGTCACTTGCGCGCCGCCTTGACCTCGGCAGGCTGGACCGCGTCGGCCGCGGTATTGCCCCAGGCGCTCCGCGTGTAGGTCACCACCGCGGCGAGGTCGGTGTCGGAAAGCTGCTTGAACGAGGCCATCGCGGTGCCCTCCTTGCCGTTCAGCACCAGCGCGAGCTGCTCGCCCTTCGGACCGTTGACGACCTTCGAGCCGTCGAGCGCCGGGAAGGCGTTCGGCACGCCCTTGCCGTTGGCCTGGTGGCACGCGGCGCAGTTGGCCGCGAACACCTTCTCGCCGCGGGCGGCGAGCTCCTTCCCGTCCCAGACCTTGCTCGGGTCGTCGGCGGCCGCCTGCACCTTCTGCTTCTGGCCGGCGACCCACTTGGCGTAGTCCTCCTTGGACTTCACCTCGACCACCACCGGCATGAAGCCGTGCTCCTTGCCGCAGAGCTCGGCGCACTGGCCGCGGTAGGTGCCGACCTGCTCCGCCTTGAACCAGGCGTCGCGCACGAAGCCGGGGATCGCGTCCTGCTTGACGCCGAACGCGGGCACCCACCACGAGTGCAGCACGTCGTTGGCGGTGATCAGCACGCGGACCTTGGTGTCGACCGGCACGACGAGCGGGTTGTCGACCTCGAGCAGGTAGTTCTCGCCCTTCGCCTCGCGGTTCTCGATCTGCGCCAGGGGGGTCTTCAGGTTCGAGTAGAAGCCGAAGCCTTCCTGCAGGTAGTCGTAGCTCCACTTCCACTGGTAGCCGGTGACCTTGACGGTCATGTCCGGCGACGAGGTGTCCTTGTAGAACAGGATCGTCTTGGTCGCCGGGTAGGCCATGAACAGCAGGATCAGGAACGGGATGACGGTCCAGATCACCTCGACCGTCGTGTTCTCGTGGAACTGGGCGGCCTTGTGGCCCACCGACTTCCGGTGCTTGAAGATCGAGTAGAACATCACGCCGAACACGCCGACGAAGATCACCACGCATATCCACATGATGAAGTTGTGCAGGCTGATCTGCTGCCGCGCGATCTCGGTGACCGGATCCTGGAACGTGAACACGCGCGCGAGCGCGAGCGCGGGCAGGAGGCCGGCCGCGCCGGCGATGAGCGTGCGGGCCGCAGCGACCTGCCCCTTGCGATTGCGAACCATGCTGACCTCGTTCACGTCCTCGTTCCCCCCGGCTGCCCCGGCCTCGCGCCCTGCGCTAGCCGGAGACCGTCAGGCGCTTGAGCGCCTTGGCCACCTCGACGCGCCGCGCGGGCGGCAGCGCCGATCCGAAATCCATCGCCTCGCCGGCGTAGCGCAGCAGGAGCTGCGGCTCGCGCGCTCGGGCTTCGTCCAGCTCGACCCGCAGCCACCAGCGGTTGAACTCCCGACGGGCGAGCCGTCCGCGCCGCGCCCGCTCGACGATCACGCGGTCCCCTGCCACCGTCACCCGTTCCCACTCGCCCGCGCGCCGTTCCACCCAGACGAATGCCACGCCCAGCAGCGCGATTTCGAACGCCGAGTACGGAAGCACCGGCCAGGCGCCGGCGACAGCGAACGCCACCGCCACTGCGAAGCTTGCCGCCGCCGCCAGTCCGAACGCCGTCCAGCGCTCGCGACGCGCGAGGCTCGAATCCCGGCGGGAAACGACGGAAAACAGGGACTCGACGGGAAGCGGCGGCAATTCGGCGTGCGACATCGGTCGGAAACGCGGCTCCTGCAGGGTCGCGTCCGTCCCGAAGTTATGTTCTTGTTTTCGGGCGACCGCGCCGACGTGCTGCGAAGGCGGCGGATATTAGCATGGATCAATGCAGGGACAATCCCCGTTGCCCCCGGTCTTGAACGATGAAGTCTAGCCGTGCTTGCCCTCGCCGGCGTCCCGGCGTCGCGTCGTCCAGGCTGGACAGGCGTTCGGCACGGCGGCGTGCCGGAACGTCGCGGGCGCTTCAGGCGAGGCCCAGGGTCCGCAACGCCGCGTGGTCCAGCGGCGGCGCGGGATCCGAACGCAGGTCGGCAATCCCGGGCGCCGGCAGTTCGCGCGCGAGCCACGCGACGTTCTCGTCCGCGAGCGCCATCCCCGGATCGATGCGCGAGGCCACCCAGCCCGCGAGGACGAGGCCACGCCCCGAGATCGCGAGCGCGCTCATGCGGGCGTGGTTGAGGCAGCCGAGCCGTACGCCGACGACGAGCAGCACGGGCAGCCGCAGTCGCCGCGCGATGTCCAGCATGTCGTGGCGTTCGTCGAGCGGCACCAACGCCCCGCCCGCGCCTTCGACGACGACCACGTCGGCCGACGTGCCAAGGCGCGCATAGGCGGCCGCGATCACGTCGAGGTCGAGCACGGTGCCCTCGCGCGCAGCGCCGAGGTGCGGCGCCACGGGCTCGGCGACTGCAAACGGATTGCGGTCGGCGAGCGCCGCCTCGACGTTCCCCGCCGCCGCGAGCCGGGCGACGTCCTCGTTCGGCCCGCCGCCGACGGCGTGCCCAGCCGAGACCGGCTTCATGCCGACCGCCCGCAGCCCGCGACCGCGCGAGCCCGCGGAGGAGCGCGACCGACGCGACGGTCTTGCCCACGCCCGTGTCGGTCCCGGTGACGAAGATGCCGCGGGCCACCGCTGCTAGCCCTTGCGGGGACGCTCGAGCTTCACGATCGGCAGCCCATCGGCGGTCCGCTTCGGCTCGCCCTTCCACGCGTGGCCGTAGATCACCTCGAACGTCGCGGCAATGCGGCCGTCACGGGCGCGCCGCTGCAGTTCGGCCACGACCCGCGCGTAGCGCTCGCGTCCCATGAGCCCGCGCGGGCGGCCGCGCGTCGCGTTGGTCGCGCCGAGCGCCTTCAGCTCGCGCAGCAGCGCCTCGGGCGAGGGATAGGTCACGTGCAGGTGCTCCATGTCCATCACCGGATCGGCGAATCCGGCCTGCACCAGCATGTCGCCGATGTCGTGCATGTCGACGAAGCGCGACACATGGGTCGCGCCGTCGACGCGGGCGAACGCCGCGCGCAGCTCCTTCAGCGTGTCGGGCCCGAACGTGGTGAAGGTCAGCAGCGACCCGGTGCGAAGCACCCGGCGCAGCTCGGCGAACGCGCGCGGCAGGTCGTTGACCCACTGCAGCGTGAGATTGCTCCAGGCGAGGTCGAACGAAACACCTTCGAGCGGCAGGCGCGTCGCCTCGGCGCAGACGAAGCGCGGCTCGGCATCGGCGCCGCCGAGGAGCGGCGCGACGAGCCGCCGGTACAGCGATCGGCCGCCGCGCGCCCGCTCGCGCGCGGCCATCGCCATCGGCAGCGCGAGGTCGAGGCCGACGACGCTCGTGCCGGGATAACGGGCAGCGAGCTCGAGCGTGCCTTCGCCGGTGCCGCAGCCGAGGTCGAGGATCCGCCGCGGCGCGATCCTGACGACGTCGAGGCGGGCCATCATCCGCGCGGCGACCTCGCGCTGCAGCGCCGCCGCCCCGTCGTACGTGCGCGCCGCACGCCCGAACGCGCGCTTCACCGCCGCCGGGTCGACGTCGCTCGGGTCCGGTGGCCGGAACGGGGGTTCACTCATCGGCAAGGAACCCGAGGAGTGCGTCCCGGAACGCTTCGGGATGCGACAGGAACGGTGCGTGTCCCGCGCCGGGCAACCGCAGGAGCTCGGCCGCGGGTAGCGCCTGCGCGAGCCACGCCGACGCCTCCGGTGGCGCCAGCGTGTCGCGCTCGCCGGCGACGACGAGCGTGGGGATCGCGATGCGCGCAACGTCGCCACGCAGGTCCGCGCTGGCAAGCGTGCCGAGCGCCGCGTGCAGCATCGCCGGATCCGGTTCGCCCCGCGCGAAGAGCTGGTGACGCAGCGCCGCGAGCGTCGCGTGTCCCGCCTCGCTCCCCTGCACCTGCAGCGACAGGAAGCGCTGCAGCGTGAGCTTGCACGCGACACGAAGCTCGTCGCCGAAGCGGGCGAGCATCTCCGGCGCCATCGCGTGCGGCCACGACTCGTCGGCGACGAAGCGCGGCGAGGTCCCGACCAGCACGAGCTTGCGCAGGCGGTGCGGGTGCGCGAGCGCCCAGGCGAGCGCGATCACGCCGCCGAGCGACCAGCCCATCACCGCGAGCGGCTGCTGCTCCGCCACGAAGGCACGCTCCAGCGCGGCCACGACCGCGTCGATCGTCCACGGGTCGATCGGATCGCTGTGGCCGTGGCCCGGCAGGTCGACGACGTGGACGCGATGGTGCTGCGCGAGCGCGGGCAGGAGCTGTGCGAACAGCCCGCCGTGCAGCGCGAAGCCGTGCAGCAGAACGAGCGGGCGTCCCTGCCCGACGGACTCGACGTGCAGGCGCGGTGCGCCGCGGCTCGGCTCGATGCGCTCACTGGACTACCCTCCGCGCTGACGCGCTTCGGGGCGGATTCGCCCTCGGGCGGCCCGCGGCTCATGCAGCCTCCGCCAGCGCCGCGAGCAGCGCATCGACGTCCTCGTCGGTGTGCGCGGCGGAGAAGGAGACGCGCAGCCGCGCCGTGCCCTGCGGCACCGTCGGCGGCCGGATCGCCGGCACGAAGATCCCGCGGTCCCACAACGCTTGCGACAGCGCGACCGCGGCGGCCGCCTCGCCGAGCACGAGCGGCTGGATCGGCGTCGTCGACGGCAGCAGCGTCCACGGCAACGCCGCCGCGCCGGCACGGAAGCGCCCGATCGTGCGCGCAAGGCGGGCGCGGCGCGCGTGCCCGTCCCGGATCGCCGCGAGCGCGGCCAGCGTCGCGCAGGCGAGCATCGCCGGCTGCGCGGTCGTGTAGATGTACGAGCGGCCGGCCTGCACCAGCGTCTCGATCACCGCGGGATGCGCGGCGACGAACGCGCCTGCCACGCCCGCGGCCTTGCCGAGCGTGCCCATGTAGACGATGCGCTCGTCGGCGAGTCCGAAGTGCGCGACGCTGCCGCGGCCTTCACCCAGCACGCCGAACCCGTGCGCGTCGTCGACGACGAGCCAGGCGTCGTGCGCCCGCGCCAGCTCGAGCAGCGCGGGCAGCGGCGCAAGATCGCCGTCCATCGAGAACACCGCGTCGGTCGCGATCAGCTTGCGCTGCGCCGTCGACGCCGCGAGCCGCCCGGCCAGCGCGGCGACGTCGCCGTGCGGATAGCGGATCACTTCCGCGCGCGACAGGAACGCGCCGTCGTAGAGGCACGCGTGATCGAGCCGGTCGAGGAAGACGGCGTCGCCCCGCCCCGCAAGCGCGGTCACGATCGCGAGGTTGGCGTGGTAGCCGGTCGAGAACAGGAGCCCCTGCGCGCCTGCGCAGGGGCGCACGAACTCGGCGAGCGCGGCCTCCGCTTGCGCGTGCGGCGTCAGGTGTCCGCAGACGAGGTGCGAGGCCCCTGCCCCCGTGCCCCAGCGCAACGCGCCCGCGCGCGCCGCCGCGACGAGCGCGGGATCGTTGGCGAGCCCGAGATAGTCGTTGCTGGCGAACGCGAGCACGTCGCGTCCGTCGACGACGATGCGCGGACCGGGCGCGGTGTCGATCGTGCGGCGCGTGCGATAGAGCCCCGCCTCGCGCCGCGCCGCGAGGGCGTGCTCGAGCACCTCGATCAGCGCGTTGCCCATTGCGCCGGGGCGCGCCGGGTCAGGCGGTGGACAAGCCGAGCTTGTCCAGGAGCGCGCGGTCGTCGGCGACGTCGGGGTTGCCCGTGGTGAGCAGCCGGTCGCCGTAGAAGATCGAATTCGCGCCGGCGCAGAACGCGAGCGCCTGCACCGCCTCGCCGAGCTCGCGCCGCCCGGCGGAGAGCCGAACCATGGCCTTCGGCATCGTGATCCGCGCCACCGCGATCGTGCGCACGAACTCGAGCGGGTCGAGCGCATTGTCGCCGGCCAGGCGGGTCGCGAGCGGCGTGCCCTCGACCTGCACCAGGTGGTTGATCGGCACGGACTCCGGGTACGGCTCGAGGTTGGCGAGCTGCGCGACCAGGCCGGCCCGCTGCGTGCGCGTCTCCCCCATCCCGACGATCCCGCCGCAGCAGACGTGGATGCCCGCGCCGCGCACGCGGTCGAGCGTGTCGAGGCGGTCCTGGTACTCGCGCGTGGTGATCACCTCGCCGTAGAACTCCGGCGCGGTGTCGAGGTTGTGGTTGTAGTAGTCGAGACCGGCCTCGCGCAGGCGCTCCGCCTGCCCGTCCTTCAGCATGCCGAGCGTGCAGCAGGTCTCGAGGCCGAGGGACTTCACCGTGCGCACCATCTCGAGCACCGGCTCGAGGTCGCGGTCCCTCGGCCCGCGCCAGGCGGCACCCATGCAGAAGCGCGACGCGCCGGCGTCCTTCGCGGCCTGCGCCGCGTCACGGACCGCGCCGACGTCGAGCATCGGCTCGGCGTCGACCGCGGTGTGGTGGCGCGCCGCCTGCGGGCAATAGCCGCAGTCCTCGGGACAGCCGCCGGTCTTGATCGACAGCAGCGTCGACAGCTGGACGGTATTGGGGGCGTGATGCGCGCGGTGCGTCTGCTGTGCCCGGAACAGGAGCTCGGGGAACGGCAGCTCGAACAGCGCCTCGACCGCGGCGACCGTCCAGCGTGCGCGTGTCGCCGATCCGGCATGCGCGTCGGGCGTGAGGGCGACCTCGCTCATCGGGCGACGCACGCCTGGTTGCACCGAACGGCCGAGCGACAGCGCATGGACGAATCCCTAAAGTGATGCATCGGATGCCGGCAAGCCTAAACGAGTTGTCAAATCCTGGACAACGAAAACTTGACAGCCTGTTCGCGCGCCTGCGCGAGGGGGCCGTCGGCGGGCTCGCGCGGCTCCTTCCACAGCGCTGCGCACTTTGCGGCGCAGCCGCGCACCGGTCCGCGCTGTGCGAGCCCTGCCGGCTCGCGCTGCCCGCGCTGCCGCCGGGCTGCCCGGTATGCGCACAGCCATCGATGGGCGACGCCGCGTGCGGGGAATGCCTGCGCAAGCCACCGCGCTTCGCGGCCACCGTCGCCGCCCACGCCTACGCGTTCCCGCTCGACCGGCTGATCCAGGCGCTCAAGTACGAACATCGGCTCGAACTGGCGCTGCCGCTCGCCGACGCCCTGGCCGAGGCGGTACGGCGCGCGCCGGCGCTGTCTGCGGGTGTCGAGGCGGTCGTGCCGCTGCCGCTGTCGCGCGCGCGACAACGCGAGCGCGGCTTCAACCAGTCGATCGAGATCGGCAGGATCGTCGCGCGCCGCACCGGCCTGCCGCTCGCGCGGCTCCTGTCGCGCACGGCGCACGCACCGCCGCAGGCGTCGCTGCCCTGGCGCGCGCGGGCGGGCAATGTCCGCGGCGCGTTCGCCTGCGCGGACCGGCCTCGACGGCCGGCACGTCGCGGTGCTCGACGACGTCATGACTACCGGCGCGACGCTCGACGCCGCGGCGGCGGCCCTCATCGCGGCGGGTGCGGCACGCGTCGACGCCTGGGTCGTCGCCCGCACGCTAAAGTAGCGGCATGTTCGCCGTCGTCCTCGTCCATCCGGAGATCCCGCCCAACACCGGCAACGTGATCCGGCTCACCGCCAATACGGCCACCGAACTGCACCTGGTCGAGCCGCTCGGCTTCCGCATGGACGACCGCGAGCTCCGGCGCGCCGGCCTCGACTACCACGAGTACGCGCGCGTCGTCGTGCATCGCGACTTCGGTACCTGTCGCGCCGCGCTCGATCACGCCGCGCCCGAACGTCGCTGGTGGGCGTTCACGACGCAGGCCGGCGCCTCGCTCTACGACGCGCGCTTCGAGCCCGACGACGTGCTGGTGTTCGGTTGCGAGTCCGTCGGGTTGCCGGAGTCGATCGTCGCGACGTTCCACGAGGACCACCGGCTGCGCATTCCGATGCGCACGGGCGTGCGCAGCCTCAACCTCAGCAACGCGGTCGCGGTCGCGGTCTACGAGGCCTGGCGGCAACAGGGCTTCGCCGGCGCGGGAAAGTAGGGTCAGACTCGACTTTCGTGCGGGAGCGGGCTGGCGCCAGCAACAAGGCACGCGACGAAAGTCGAGTCTGACCCTACTTTCCGAACCTGCTTTCAGTGCGCCTCCGGCCGCGGCTCGCGCCGCAGCAGTCCGCCACCGCTTCGCGCACCGGCAGGTCCTCGTGCAGCACGCGGTCGACGGCTTCGGCGATCGGCATGTCGATCGAGTGCTTCGCCGCGAGCGTACGCACCGCGCGCGCCGCGTGGACGCCTTCGGCCACGTGTCCGAGCTCGGCGAGGATCTCCGGCAGCCGGCGACCCTTCGCGAGCGCGAGGCCCGACGCGCCGGTTGCGCGACAGGTCGCCCGTGCAGGTGAGCACGAGGTCGCCCAGGCCCGCGAGCCCCATCATCGTCTCGCGCTTGCCGCCCAGCGCGACCGCGAGCCGCGCGGTCTCGGCAAGGCCGCGCGTGATGAGCGCCGCGCGCGCGTTGTGGCCGAAGCCGAGGCCGTCCGAGGCCCCCGCCGCGATCGCGAGCACGTTCTTCACCGCGCCGCCGGTCTCGACACCGGCGATGTCCTCGCTCTCGTAGGCGCGCAGCGTGTCGCCGCGCAAGCAGCGCCGCCACGTCGGCGGCGACACCGGGTGCGGTCGCGGCGACGGCCAGCGCGGTCGGCAGTCCACGCGCGACTTCCTCCGCGAAGCTCGGACCCGACACCACCGCTACCGGCGCGGGCCACAGCGGCGACAGACGCTGGTGCGGCAGCGCGGGACCGTCGTCGCCGGAGACGAAGCCCTTCGACAGCCACACCAGCGGCGCGCGCGTGCACCGCGACGCAAACGTCTTCGCGACCTCCTCGAGCGCCGCCACCGGCGTCGCGACGACGAGGAAGTCGACACCCACGACGCGATCGGGATCGGCCGTCACCTCGAGCGATTCGGGCAGCGCGACTCCGGGCAGGTACCGCACATTCTCGCGCGCCCGGCGTATCGCATCGGCCTGCTCCGCCGACCGCGCGACGAGGCGCACGCGCGGCGCGGCCGTGGCGCGCGTCGCGAGGTGCAGCGCGAGCGCGGTGCCCCATGCGCCGGCGCCGAGAATCGCGACGGTCACGGGCATCGGCGTGCCGCTGTCAGAGTCCGAAGACTTGCGTGATGCGGACGTAGCCGCCCGTGCCGTCGCGGTGGCGCACCTTCACCCAGCCCGGCATGGCGGTCGTCGACGGCGAGCTCGCCGCCTCGGCGAGCTCGAGCAGCACGTTCTGCTCGGCACGGAACACGAGCGGCGCGGCGTCCTCGGCGCGCTCGCGCACGTCGGCCACCGGGGTGCGCACGAGCAGCGTGCGCTTGTCGCCGAGCGCCTTGCGCTCGATCCAGCCGATCGTGCCGCCGGCGTCGCGGACCTTGGCCCAGCCCTCGACGATGACGATGATCTCCACCGGCACGTCGCGCCCGTAGAGGAACTGCGGCTTCGACTTCGCCGAGGGGCCGTCGTAGAGGATCGTGGGCGCCTCGGCGGTCGCGCGGAACTCGGCCGCGCTCACGGCGCCCGCGAATGCCATGACCGCCACGATCAAGGCCGCTGCGAACGAGTCCCGTGCCACGCCGTCGCCTGCCTTCGTCTCACGCTGCCCGCACGTCGCCGATGCCGCGAGGTCAGGAATTCAACGCCGGTGCCGGCGCCGGCTGCTGCTGCGCGATCTGCTGGGCGTAGAGCGCCTCGAAGTTGATCGGGTGCAGGTGCACCGGCGGATAGCCCGCGCGCTGGGTCGCGTCGGCGATCGTCTCCCGCACGTACGGGAACAGCACCGTCGGGCAATGGATCGCCATCACCGGCTGCAGCCGGTCGGCCGGAACGCCCTTGATGGTGAAGATGCCCGCCTGCGCCGCTTCCACCAGGAACAGCGTCTTGTCCCCGCTCTTCGCGGTGACCGTGATCGTCAGCACGCTCTCGTAGACGTCCTGCGCGATCGCATCGCTGCGCGTGCGCAGCTGCACCTCGACCTGCGGCGGCTCCTGGAGCTGGAACGACTGCGGCGAGCCGGGGTTCTCGAGCGAGAGGTCCTTGACGTAGATCCGCTCGATCGCGAACTGGACCATGTTGGCGGCGCCGGCGTCCTGCGCGGGCGGGAGTTGCGTTTCGGCCATGAAGATTCCCAGGAAAGGTCAAATCCGGCATTTTACGCCGGGATGGGTGCGGGCCCACCGCAATCGCGAGGCGCCCGCACCGCGCTACGACGCGGCGAGGAGCGGCACGAGCCCGCCGGCGCGATCGAGCGCGGCCAGGTCGTCGTAGCCGCCGACGTGCTTGTCGCCGATGAATATCTGCGGCACGGTACGCCGGCCGGTGCGGGCGATCATCTCGTCGCGTCGCGCGGGATCCTGGTCGACGCGGATCTTGGTGATGTCCTTCACGCCCTTCGCGGCGAGAAGACGCTCGGCCTGCACGCAATACGGGCAGACTGCGGTGGAATACATGACGACGTTGGACATGATCCTGCTCTATTTCGCTTTCTCGACCGGCAGCCCGGCGTCCTTCCATGCCCGGTAGCCGCCGTTCAGGTGGTAGATCTCCTTGAAGCCGACCTTGGCGAGCCCCGCGCCGGCCATCCGGCTGCGGTTGCCCAGTTCGCAGTAGGCGATCACGGGTCGGGCAAGGTGCTTGCCGAATTCCGAGGAACGCGACTCGATCTGGGACAGCGGGACGTGCATCGCGTTCGGCAGGCGCCCTCCCTCGTACTCGCGAGTCTCGCGCACGTCCAGCAGCAGCGCGTCCCGGGTGTTGACGAGGTGGGTCACGCCCAGCGTGCCCAGTTCCTTCATCGGCGAGAAGCGCCGCTGCACGAGCGGCCAGACCAGCATCGCGCCGGAGGCGAAGGCGACCAGGATCAGGATCCAGTTTTCTTGGAAGAACGACATTCGGGGCGGGGCTCGGCGGCAAAGCTAAAATGATAACGCAGCGCAGCAAACCCTACCGAGCGAGCTTCGAGCCCCGATGGCCACCCACACCCCTCCCGCCTCGGCGCACCCCGCCGCCCGTCCGCCCG
Organism: uncultured beta proteobacterium; assembly: GCA_963705175.1. GTDB lineage: Bacteria > Pseudomonadota > Gammaproteobacteria > Burkholderiales > Casimicrobiaceae > VBCG01. The sequence continues at coordinate 32,873 of CAVPJE010000023.1, forward strand.
TCGGCCCGCAGTCCCGGCCACGGGTTCGTCCACTGGTGCTGCTGATCCTCGACGGCTTCGGCGCCCGGCCCGATGCCCCCGACAACGCGATCAGCCGAGCCCGCATGCCCCATTGGCGGCGGCTCCTCGCCGAATGCCCGCACACGACGATCGACGCATCGGAAGGCCACGTCGGCCTGCCGGGAGGGCAGATGGGCAACTCCGAGGTCGGGCACCTCAACATCGGCGCCGGGCGCGTCGTCTACCAGGACCTGACGCGCATCGACCACGCGATCGAGACCGGCGAGCTCGCGCAGAACCCGGTGCTCGGCGACGCCATCGCCGCGGCGAAGGACGGCGGCCGGGCGCTGCACGTGCTCGGGCTGCTGTCGCCCGGTGGCGTGCACAGCCACGAGAAGCACATCGCCGCGCTGGTCGAGATGGCGGCCGCGCGCGGCGTCTCCCGGATCCTGGTGCACGCGTTCCTCGACGGCCGCGACACGCCGCCGAGGAGCGCGGCCGCGTCGCTCGCGTTCATGGATGGCGTCTGCGCGAAGGCGAGCACGGCCGCCGTGTCGGCGCGCATCGCCACGGTCTGCGGCCGCTACTACGCGATGGACCGCGACAAGCGCTGGGAGCGGGTCGAGGTCGCGTACCGCATGCTGGTCGACGGCATCGCGCCGTTCACCGCGAGGTCCGCGCAGGCGGGCCTCGACGCCGCGTACGCGCGCGGCGAGAACGACGAGTTCGTGCAGGCGACGACCATCGCCGATGCCGGCGGCGCGCCCGCCCGGATGGAGGACGGCGACGTCGTCGTGTTCATGAACTTCCGCGCCGACCGCGCGCGGCAGATGACCCGCGCGCTGACCGACCCGGCGTTCGACGGCTTCCCGCGCGCGCGCCTGCCGAAGTTCGCGCGCTACGTGTGCCTGTCCTCGTACGGCGACGAGTTCGCGCGGCTGCCGGTGGCGTTCGGCCCGCAGACGATCACCAACAGCTTCGGCGAGTACGTCGCCTCGCTCGGCCTCACGCAGCTGCGCATCGCCGAGACCGAGAAGTACGCGCACGTCACCTACTTCTTCAACGGCGGCACCGAGGACGTCTACCCGGGCGAGGACCGCATCATGGTGCCCTCGCCGAAGGTCGCGACCTACGACCTGAAGCCCGAGATGAGCGCGCCCGAGGTCACCGACAAGCTGGTCGCCGCGATCGGGAGCGGCAAGTACGACGCGATCATCTGCAACTACGCGAACGGCGACATGGTCGGGCACACCGGCATCCTCGAGGCCGCGGTCAAGGCGGTGGAGACGCTCGACGCGGCGGTCGGCCGCGTGGTCGAGGCGACCCGGAAGGCCGGCGGCGAGGTGCTGATCACCGCCGACCACGGCAACGCGGAAATGATGCACGACCCGTCGACCGGCCAGCCGCACACGGCGCACACGCTGAACGTCGTCCCGTTCGTGTACGTCGGCCGGCCGGCGCGGCTCGCGGCAGGGGGCGAGCTGAAGGACGTCGCACCGACGATGCTGGCGCTGATGGGACTGCCGCAGCCTGCCGAAATGACCGGAAGGTCGCTGGTCGCGCTCGCGAGCTGACCGCCGACGACCCGGCCAACCCGTCCCCGGGGCTCGAGGGAACTCCGGGGGCTTCGCGCGGCCCAACTCCGGCTACCGGCGATTCCCGGCCGGTCGGGGGGTTGGACGGTGCGGGCGGCGCTTCCGGCTCCGCGGCAAGTCGAGCATACTGCGCGGACAGCGGTGAACCCGGCCCAAGCGGCCGGAAGTGGCGGTGACGCCGGAATCCCGAGGGACAGAGACGATGCGTGACGGATTCAAGAAGGCCGGCCTGATCGGCCTCGGTACGGTGCTGGGGGTGCTGCTGTCCCTCAACTTCTCGGCGGTCGCCCAGCGCGAGGCGCGCCTGCCGATCCCGTACGAGGACCTCCAGCTGCTCTCCGCGGTCTTCGGCAAGATCAAGAGCGACTACGTCGAGCAGGTGCCCGACGACAAGCTGATCCGCGAGGCGATCAACGGGATGGTGCGCGGCCTCGACCCGCACTCCGACTTCCTCGACGCCGACGCCTTCAAGGAGCTGCAGGTCTCGACCCAGGGCAAGTTCGGTGGCCTCGGCATCGAAGTCGGCGTCGAGGACGGGGTCGTGCGCGTCGTCTCGCCCATCGAGGACACGCCGGCGTTCCGCGCGGGCATCAAGTCGGGCGACCTGATCGTGAAGATCGACGACACCGCCACGCGCGGCATGCCGCTCTCCAAGGCCGTGGAGAAGATGCGCGGCAAGCCGGGCACCGAGGTCGTGCTCACGATCTTCCGCAAGGGCGTCGACCAGCCGTTCGACGTCACGCTGGTCCGCGAGGAGATCAACGTCAAGAGCGTGCGCGCGAAGATGCTCGAGCCGGGCTACGGCTATGTCCGCGTGCGCAACTTCCAGGAGCGCACCGGCGAGGACCTCGCCAAGGCGCTGCGCGACTTCTACAAGCAGGGCGAGCTGAAGGGCCTCGTGCTCGACGTGCGCAGCGACCCGGGCGGCCTGCTCAACCAGGCGGTGGCGGTGTCGTCCGCGTTCCTGCCGAAGGACGCGCTGGTCGTCTACACCGACGGCCGCACGCCGGACGCCCGCATGCGCCTCACCGCCTCGCGCGAGAACTACGTGCGCGGACGCGGCGAGGACTACTTCCGCGACCTGCCGGCCGCGGTGAAGAAGGTGCCGATGGTCGTGCTGGTCGACGGCGGCACGGCGTCGGCCTCCGAGATCGTCGCCGGCGCGCTGCAGGACCACAAGCGCGCGACGGTGATCGGTGCCTCGACGTTCGGCAAGGGCTCGGTGCAGACGATCCTGCCGCTCGGCAACAACGCCGGCCTCAAGCTCACGACGGCACGCTACTTCACGCCGTCGGGCCGCTCGATCCAGGCCAAGGGCATCGAGCCCGACGTCTTCGTCGACGACGGCCGCGACACGTCGAACCGGATCCGCGAGGCGAACCTCGAGCGCCACCTCGAGACCGGCAAGGGCGAGGCCGGCGCCAAGCCGTCCGGCGCCGCGGTGAAGCCCGCGTCCGCCCCGGACGCCGCAAAGGAAAACAAGGAGCCCCAGGGCGCGACGCCGCCGCGTTTCGAGTTCGGCGCGCCCGAGGACTTCCAGTTGAAGCAGGCGATGAACCACCTCAAGGGCGAACCCGTGATCGCCTCGGTGCGCGAAACGGCGGCGGCGAGCACGCAGCCGGCCGAAGCCAAGCCCGTCGCCAAGTAGCCGCCGCGCTTCGCACCGCAACGCCCGGCCGCCGTGCCGGGCGTTTTGTTTTTCGGCCCGCCCCACCGACGATCACCGGTCGGAGCCGGACGGGGTATCCTCCCGCCTCGCGCGCCAGGCGCCCACCGGTCTCGAGATGTCCCAGGCTGTCCCCGTCCCCGCCGCCCATTCGCGCCGGCCGCTGCTGGCGTGGATGCTCTACGACGTCGCGAGCTCGACCTACGCCGCCGTCGTGCCGTCGGTGCTGTTCGCACTGCACTTCACGGCCGACATCGCGGCGGGCCGCCCCGACGCTGCCGCGCTGTGGGGCATCACCTCGGCGGCAGCGCTGCTCGTCGCCGGCATCGTCGCCCCTTTCGTCGGCGCGTGGGCCGACGGGCGTCGCGCGCACACGCCGCTGCTCGCCTTCTTCACGCTGCTCTGCTGCGTGGCGACGGCGCTGCTGCCGTTGCCCGCTTCCGGCGAGATCCTGTTGGCGGCCTGCGTGTTCATCACCGCACAGGTCGGCTACATCGTCGCGATCTCGCTCTACGACGCCTACCTGGAGCGACTCGGCCCTGCTGCCGGGGGCGCCGAGCGGCTGTCGGCACGGGGCTGGGCGGTGGGCTTCCTCGGCGGCATCGTCGTCTTGCTGGTCCTCCTCGTCCTGCCCCGCGACACGCACGGCGCCCCGGATCCGGCGCTCGCGTTTCCGGTCGTGGGACTGATGTTCCTCGCGATCGCGATACCCGCGATCAACGGCCTGCGTGGCGTTCACCCGGCGCCGAGCACGGATGCCGCCGGCGTCCATCCGTGGCGACGGGTTGCGCACACGCTCGCGCACTGGCGCGAGCAGGCGCCGGCGATGCGCTTCCTGCGTGGCGATGTTCCTGATCAACGACGCGATGGTCACGGTGAGCGTCTTCGTCGCGGTCTACCTGCGCGATCACTTCGGCGTCGCCATGGTCGACGTGCTCTGGCTCACGCTGCTCTACCACCTGATCGCGCTGCCGGCGACCTGGCTGTTCGGCGCGCTCGCGCACCGCGCGACGGCGCGCACCGCCGTCGCGATCTCGATCGGCATCTGGATCGCGACGATCCTGCTGCTGGCCTTCGGCAGCGGGCGCGGGGCGGCGGTGGCGATCATCGTGATGCTCGCCTCGGTGCTCGGCTCGACGCAGGCGCTGCTGCGCGGCATGTACGCGCGCATCGTGCCGGCGGAACGCGCGGCCGAGTTCTTCGGCTTCAACGCGCTCGCCGGGCGGCTTTCCGCTGCACTCGGGCCGCTCACGTTCGCGGCCGTCGCCGCGGCGACCGGCAGCTCGCGCGTGGCGATCCTGTCGCTCACGCTGTTCCTGGTGGGCGGGGGCGTGCTGCTCTGGCGCAGCGTCGGCCCGCGCGAGCCGGCAGCCTGAGGCCGCGCCGGCGGCTTCAGCGTGCTGGCGCCGCGGCGCTGCGGCACTCGAGCTCCCGGGCGAATTGCGCGAGCTCGGCGTTGTCCGGCTCCAGCCGGACGAGCAGCTTCGCGCGCTGCGCGGCCTTCGCGACGTTGCCCGCGTCGCGCTCGTAGCTCGCGAGCGCGAGCAGGATCTCGCGATCGTAGGGGTGCCGCGCCAGCGCCGCCTCGAGCGTCTTCGTCGCTTCCGCCCGCTTGCCGGCGTCGTGCAGCGCGACACCGTAGACGTAGGCGAAGCGCGGGTCGCCGGGTGCCAGGCGTGCCGCCTCGCCGAGCGCCGCGAGCGCCTCCGGCACGCGCTTCTGGCGGACCAGCGAGAGCCCGAGCGCGTGGCGGGCGCCGGCGGCCGACGGATCCGCCTTGATGGCGTCGCGCAGCACCGCCTCGGCCTCGCGCTCGCGCCCGCGCGCACGATGGAGGTCGGCGAGATTCACCGACGCGGGAGCGTACGTGGCGTCGAGCGCGAGCGCGCGCCGGTACGCCGCGATCGCCTGCTCTTCCTGACCGCGCGCGGCGTGGAAGCCGCCGAGCTCGGTCTGCGCCTCGGGCCGGTCGGCGTTGAACTTCAGCGACGCCAGGTACTCGTCCTGCGCCTTCGCGAGGCGCGCGCGGTCCTCCGGCGGCGAGGCGCGACTCGGGCACGCCCGCGAGGCCGCGCGCGGCCTCGATGCGCACCACCCGCACCGGGTCGGCGAGCAGCCGCGGCAACAGCCGCGCACGCAGCGACGGGTCGGCGTCGCGAATCGCGATCGCGGCGGCAAGACGCACCAGCGAGTCGCCGTCGCCCATCGCCTTCTCGAGGGCGGGCAGCGTCGCGCGTCCCGGGTGCCGGACGAGTCGCGCGATCGCGCTCGCGCGCGCGATCGGCGGAGCTGTCGCGTCGGTCAGCGAGCGACGCGAGCGCGGCCTGCGCGCCGGGCGCGCCGCGATCGCCGGCGGCGAGCGCCTCGGCGAAGGTCTGCTGGCCGGGCTTGCGCTCGGGGTACCAGCGCGCGACGGCGTCGGCCGCCCACTTCGCGCCCTCTTTCGCGTGGCAGTTGCCGCAGGCGTTCGGCGTGCCCAGCGCAACGGTACGGTCCGGCCGCGGGATGCGCATCGAGTGGTCGTGCCGCGGGTCGACCACCATGTAGGTCGTCGTCGGCATGTGGCACGACGCGCACGCCGCGCCGGGCGAGCCGGGCTTGTGACGGTGATGGGTGGCGGCGTCGAAGCGCGACGGCGCGTGGCACTGCCCGCACACGGCGTTGCCCGGCACGCGCAGCTTCTGGCTGTGCGGGTCGTGGCAGTCGGAGCAGGTCACGCCCTTCGCGTGCATGCGGCTCTGCAGGAACGAGCCGTGGTTGTAGACCTCGTCGCGCATCTGCCCGTCGGCGTAGTAGAGGCCCGGCTCGAGCAGCGCGACACGATAGGCGTTGCCGAGCGGCGCGCCGGGATGCCAGGTGTCGTCGAACTGGCCGCGCCGCGCGTGGCATCGCGCACAGGCCTCGATCTCCCGGCTCGACGTTCGCGGCGCGGAGCGGGTCGCGTTGCCGGTCGCGGCGTCGATCGACCACGTCACGCCGCGGCGCTCGTCGAGCGCGACCGGGAGCCCCTTCGATGCGTCGGCCCCGCGTGCATTCGGGTCGAGCTTCGCCCACCCAGCGTGGTTCGAGCCCGGGCCGTGACAGGCCTCGCAGCCGACGTCGATCTCCGACCAGGTCGTCCTGTAGGTGCGGGTCGCGTCGTCGTAGTTCTTGCGCAGGTTGGTCGAGTGGCAGTCGGCGCACTGGTAGTTCCAGTTCTGGTCGATGCCCGTCCAGTGCAGCGGGTCGCCGGCCTTGAGCTTGCGATCCGGGTAGAGGTGGAACCAGCGCTGCCCGCCCTGTGCCTTGGGACGCGCGTCCCACGCGATGCCGAGCGCCTGCAGGCGCCCGCCGGGCAGCTCGACCAGGTACTGCTGCAGCGGATGGACGCCGAACGTGTACTTGATCTCGAAGTCGGCGAGCGTGCCGCCCGGCCCGTCGGTGTTGACGAAGAACCGGCCGTCGCGACGGAAGAAGCGGGTCGTGACGCCGGCGTGCGCGAAGCGCGCGTCGGCGAAGTTGCCGAGCACCGTCTTTCGGTCGCCTCCTCCATCGCGCGGTCGTGATGCGAGCCGCGCCACGCCTCGTGTTCCTTCGCGTGGCAGCCCGCGCAGGCCGCGGTGCCGACGTAGCCCGCGGCCGGTCGCGCCGGCGACTGCGCGCCGGCGTACCCTCCGCACGCGACGGCGTACGCGATGCCGGTGGCGAGAAGGAGCGCGCGGAGCAAGGGCATGGGCAATGTCTCGGTCGTGGCGATGGCGGCCGGCCGCTTCCGGCCGGTTGCGCGTCGCGGTCGAAGCGAAGCGCAAGCCGTGCCGAACGCTGATCCGGATCGTGCACGGCAACGCGATGATACCGACTGCGGCGCCCGAGGCATCGCATCCGTTCGTGTCGGGTATCGTGTGAACATCTGCTCCTTGCCCGCCGTGATGTCGGTCCGCCTCTCTCCCGTCACCCTGCTGTACCTCACGCTGCCGCCGCTGATGTGGGCGAGCAACGCCATCGTCGGCCGCCTGTCGGTCGCGGGAGGCGAGCCGCTGATTTCGCCGCTCACGCTCAATGCGGCACGGTGGGTGGTGACGCTGCTGATCCTCGCGGGCATCGCGTCGCTCGTGCCGCGGCGCGAGCAGGCACCTGCGCCGTCTTCCGCCGGTTCCGGCGCGGCCCGGGCGGAGGGCGAGTCCGGCACGCGCAGGCCGGCGGCGTGGCGCGTCTACGCGGTGTTCGGGCTGCTCTCGGTCGCGAGCTACAACGCGCTCCAGTACGTGGCACTGCGCACGTCGTCGGCGATCAACGTGACACTGATCGCCTCGGGGGGCCCGCTGTTCGTGCTGCTGATCGGCCGCCTGCTCTTCGGGGCGCACGCGCACCGATGGGCCTGGTTCGGCGCCAGCCTGTCGCTCGTCGGCGTGCTCGTCGTGCTCACCGGCGGCGAGATCGAACGGCTCGCGGCGTTTCGCCTCGCGCGCGGCGACCTGCTGATGGTGGTGGCGACGATCGTGTGGGCGCTCTACTCGTGGCTGCTGCGCCGTTGGCGCCCCGCCGTGCCGGTATTGACGCTGCTGCTGATGCAGACTGCGTGGGGCGTCGCGTTCTCGGTGCCGGTGGTGGCGCTCGAGTGGCTTTCCGGCGACTTCCTGCTGCGCCTCGACACGCGCACCGCGGGCATCGTGCTCTGGGTGGCGCTCGGCCCCTCGCTCGTCGCCTACTGGTGCTGGGACCACGGCATCGCCCGTGCGGGGCCTGTCCTGCCATCGTTCTTCGCGAACCTGACCCCGCTCTTCGCGGCGCTGATGTCGGCGGCGCTGCTCGGCGAGCCGCCCCGTGGGTTCCACGTGCTCGCCTTCGCGCTCATCGTGGGCGGGATCGCGATTTCGCAGCGCGGCGCGCGCGCCCACTGAACCGCGTTTGCGCGCCACGCCGGCCAACAGCCCTCGGTCACCGGTCGACGGGCTAGACTTGCGTCATGCCGTCGTCGCTGTCCGCCCTGTTCTCGGAGCTCTTCGCGTCGTCGCCGCTGCGGCACCGTGCGTTCCGCCTGTTCTACTTCGGGTCGATCGGCGCGGCGCTCGGCTACACGATGCAGGCGACCGTCGCCGCGTGGCTGATGGCGACGTTGACGCCGTCCGCGCTGATGGTGGCGCTGGTGCAGACCGCGAGCACGGTGCCGGCGCTCCTGTTCGGGCTCTTCGCGGGCACGCTCGCCGACATCGTCGAGCGGCGCACGATCATTCTCGTCACGCAGGTCATGCTGCTGGCGGCAACCGCCGTGCTCGGCGTCGCCACGCTGACGGGCCTCGTCGGGCCGGCGACGCTGCTCGCACTCACGTTCCTCGTCGGTCTCGGCTTCACGTTCTACCTACCCGCGCAGCAGGCGAGCATCAACGAGCTCGTCACTCGAACCGAGCTGCCCCGTGCGGTCGCGCTGGGCGCGGTGGCCTTCAATGTCGCCCGTGCCGTGGGCCCCGCGCTCGCCGGGGCGATCGCCGCGTGGGTCAGTTCCGGCAGCGCGCTCCTCGCGAGCGCCGCGTGCTTCGTGCTGATGATCGTCGCGATCCGCCGGCTCGCCGCGCGCGAACGCCCGCTGCCGGGCGTGCCGGAGCGTCTGGTCTCGGGTGCGTTGAGCGGGATCCGGTTCGCACGGCACTCGCCGGCGATGCGTTCGCTGATCCTGCGCAACCTCACGTTCGCCATCTGCGCGAGCGCGTTCTGGGCGCTGCTCCCGGTCATCGCACGCGACCAGCTGGACCTCGGCGCCGGCGGATTCGGCCTGCTCTCGGCGGGATTCGGAACCGGGGCGGTCGTGGGTGCGCTTTCCATCCCGGCGCAATTGCGACGCCGCTCGCTCAACGGCGTGGTGAGCGCCGCCGTGCTGCTCTGGATCGCCTCGATCGTGCTGATCGCGATCACCGACCTCACCGCCCTGGCGGTCGTGGGCACGTTCGGCGCCGGCATGGCGTGGGTCTGCGTCTTCGCGAGCCTGTCGGCCGGCACCCAGAGCACGGCGCCACCGTGGGTGCGGGCGCGCGCCGTGGCGATGAGCCTCGTCGCGGTACAGGCGAGCCTCGCGATCGGCAGCGTGTTCTGGGGCGCCTGGGCGTCGACCGGCGGAACGCGCGCGGCGCTCGTCGCATCGGCCGTCGTCATGGCGCTGCTGCACGCGGCGACGTGGCGGATCCGCGTGGGCATGGGCACCGAGGCCGACATCACGCCGGGCGTCCAGCTCCCCGAGCTCACGATCGTCGAGCCGCCGATGCCCGACGACGGTCCCGTGCTGATCCAGGTCGACTACCGGGTCGACCAGGATCGGCGCGCAGATTTCCTTCGCGCCGTCCACGGCGTCGAGCCGATTCGCCGCCGCAACGGGGCCGTGAGCTGGCGCGTGTTCCGCGACGTCGCCGAGGAGGGCCGTATCGTCGAGCGCTTCATCATCCCGTCGTGGGCCGAGTACGTGCGGCTGCGCCAGCGGATGACGGTGGCCGACCGCCGTACGCTCGACGCCCTCGAGGCGTTCCAGCGGCCCGGCATGCTGATCCGCGTGTCGCGGCTCATCGGCATCGGTCCGGCCGACGCGGACGCGGCGATCGCCGTCCCGCCGCGGACCGGCGACCGCGCGGACGAGGGTGCGGACGCCGAATCTTCGCGCTGAGAACGCGTCCACGCGTCGCGCTCGCGGTCGGGGCGGGACCACCGCAAGTGGCCGGGCCGACCCCCGGCGCCTACGACCAGACACCTTGACGAGCGTGAGCAGCAGGTCCTTGAGCGGGACCTGGACCAGCGCCAGGAGCAGGAACGGTATCGCCATCGGCACGAGGATGCCCGCGACCGCCGATTGCCCAACGGCACCGACCGCATGTTCTTCACCGCGCCGTAGAGCGCAGCCGCGTCGGCGACCGGGCCTACGCCGGCGGGCTCGAGCAGTTCGTCGTCCTCGACCGGCTCCCGCGCGATCCAGCGCCGGTGCACGAGCCGGCCCTGCTCGCCCACGAGCGCAGCGTAGGCGGGAATCGCCTTGCGCTTCGCGCCGCGCAGCGGCGGTGCCAGCGCCAGGAGCGGCAACAGCAGGAGCAGCGTCCACAGCACCACGAACGCGAGCGCCGGCAGCTTGAACGAGGCGAGCGACGCGCCGTGGTGCAGGATCTCGTGGGCCCAGCGTGACGTGGGCACGGCGGCGAGCGCGAGCGTCACGAGCGCGAAGGCGCCCGGCAGCTTCTCGACGAACGCGATGCCGCCGGTGCGGTCCGGGTGCGTCGGCACGAGCGACAGGCCGAGGCGACCGACGCGCCACATCCAGAGCGAGACGAGCGCGATGCGCCACAGCCAGCCGAGCAACAGGGCGACGAAGATCGGGCGGGCAACGTAGGCCGCCCACCACCCGCCGAAGCCGAGGCCGCCCTGCCGTCGAAAGCCCACGACAGCGCGTCATCGGACCGCGCCGGGGGATCGACGATCGACATCGCGATCGCCGCACCGAACACGAGCACCCACGGCAGCGAGGCATCGCGCAGGTGGACCATGCTCCGGTTCAAGGCCTCGAAACGTGGCACGAGCTCCGCCGCAACGGTCCCGCTCGACACGAACCGGCGTGCGATCGCCCTGCTGGTGCGGTGCAACGCGGCCTCGGCGAGGATGAACAACGGGATCGCAATGAGGCACCGGACGTGGATGCCGTAGTGCTGGAACAGCGGCTCGCCGGCAGCGGCCGTCATCCACCGTCCCGTGGCGAACGCCCACACCGCGATCGGCAGCCAGGCGACGAGCGCCACCAGGACTGCGCGTCGCCCCGCACCGAGCTCCCCCGAAGGCACGATGCGCAACCGTCGCCACCAGCGCAGCGGCGCGTCGTTGTCGACCGGCGAGAACGCGATCGCGCCGGAAGGATCGCTGGTGCCGCGCCGGCGGGTCATCGCGTCATCGCTCCCGAAACAAACACCCCCGCTCGCGCGGGGGCCGATGTCATTGGCTCGGGCTCGCCTCGCGCCGCCGAGAGTCGACGGCAGGAGATATCGCCACTACGGCTTCGGCGGCACCGCCCTCTGCCAGGTCGAGTCCGGGTTGAACGACTTGATTCCTGCCACGGCCGCCGCCGTGTTCGGGCCGAGGTCCTTTTCGTAGACGACGCCGTCCTGGTTGACGATGAACGTCATCACGCCGGTGTAGTCGTATTTCGCCGGCCAGGCGATCAACGCGAAGCCCTCGGTCATGCGGCCGTTCTTGATGAAGCTCCTCGCGCCACCCGGCGCGCTCGGCCCTTGCGCAGTCAGGATGCGGAACGCGTAGCCGTGGTACGGCTGGCCGGGTCGGGCATCGGCAAATGCCGGCCCGAGCGGGCTCTCGGGCTCACCGGGCAACGAAGCCCAGTACAGACCGTCGCGCTTGCCGGGCGTGGAGAGGCCCTTCGCCGCGTACGACTTGACGCCGTCGCCATCCCAGTCGCGCATCGCGTACTCGCGCTGCGCATCCATGTACGCGAGCATCACCTGCATCGCGGCCAGCTCGTTGCGGCCGATGCGGCGGATGCGCATCTCCTCGGCACCGGCGCGCGTGTCGAAGCTCCAGCCAGCGCCCGTCTTGACGAGAGGAATCGGCATCGTCCAGCCGTGCGTGCCCACCTCGACCATCGCCTTGTCGCCAGTAGTCACGACCCTGTGGTTGCGCGCCCACGCCGCGAGGAAGTCCGTGCGGTCCTCCGCCGACGTGTCGTCCAACGGGATGAACCGCTTGTAATCGGCGCCGAGCACGGTGTTCACCGCATCCGGGTCGTGCCGGGCGATGCCGTCGATCAGCGCGTCGGCAGCCGCCTCGGGGGTCGGGAAGGCCTGCTGCGCGTGCACCGGCATGGCCACCGCGAGCGTGCCCGCGAACAGCACGGCGCCGAGCGCCGCGGAGAGCGGACGGAGATTCAGGGTCCTGGTCTTCATGTCCATGCGCTCCCGTTATCGACCGCGTCCGCCGCCACCACCGCCACCGCCGCGCGCACCACCCCCCCGCCGCCACTCGGGGCACGTGCGCCGCCGCCGCCACCACCACCGCTGGCGCGCGCCTGGCCGCCGCCGCTCGAGGTGCGTTGCGCGGAGGCGTTGCTGGTCGCACCGCGGGCCTGCTGCGCGCGTGCCTGCGAGCTGTCGGCGCCCTTCATCGCGTTGTCGCGAGAGGCCGATTGCGCGCGCTGCTGCGAGGCACTGCGGTCGGCGCTCTGGGCCCGATCCTGCGCCGCGCTCCGGTCGACGCCCTGCGCGCGCTGCTGCGCGGCGGCGCGATCGACCTGGCTGCGGTCCACGCTCTGGGCCCGATCCCGCGCCGAACCGGAGCCTGGATCCACGCCGGCCTGCTTCATCGACTGCTGCGCGCGCTCGCGGCTCGCGTCGCGGCTTGCTCCGCCTTCCTTGCCGCGGTACGGCTCGCGGCTGGTCGAAGCACGCTTCTGGTCGAGGTTCTGGCGCTGCGCATTGCCGCCGCGATACTCGGTCTTGCGATGGCTGCTGTCGTGGCTCCAGTTCGACCGGTTGACGTTGGCGTCGAGCTGCCGGTTGACGTTGATGTTGTTGTAGCGGTTGACGTTGATGTCGACGTCGCCGCGACCCCAGTTGCAGCCGCCCCAAAGTGCATTGCTGACGCCGATGCCGACGCCCCAGGCGATGCCGGTCGCGACGGTGCGCGAGAACCAGTACCCGGGCGGTGGCGGGTAGTAGAAGGGCGGGTACGACGGGTACCACCACGGGCCGTAGACGACGGCCGGGTTGTACGCGGGCACGTACACCACCGACGGCTGCGCCGGCTCGATGATGATCGTCTGCGTCACCGGCGGCGCCTGCACGACGGTCGTGGTCGTCGGCGCGGTCGCCGCCTGCCGCAGCGGCGGCGTGGGGTCGACCGAGACCTTGATCTGCTCGTTCGACTTGAGGTTGCCGGCCTTCTGCGCGGCGGCGCGGAGCCGTTGCACGGAGTTCATCACGTCCTCGGGCTGGGCAAGGAAGGCGTCGCCGAGGTTCTTCACGTAGTCGGGCTTCTCGCCGAGCGTGATCAGCGCGTCGGGGAAGGCGACGAGCGAGGCGACCGACGGGTCCCAGTCCTTGCTCTCCACCATCTTGACGGCGTCGTCGCCCTTGGCGTTGGGGTTGGACTTGGACCAGGCGACCGCCTGCTGGAACTCGTCGGGGTAGGTAGCCGCCATCAGCACCTGCGACAGCAGCGCGTCGGGATAGAGCGCGATCTGCGCGAGCATCTGGTCCAGCTGCTCGTTGTTGAATGGCTTGTCGGCGGTCTGCGCCGAGGCGAGCAACGGCAACGCCAGCGCGAACGCGGCCAAGAGCCGGCGCAGCGATTTCATGAGTGAGATGCGCACGAGTTTCCCCGAAGGTTGTCGCCGTATGGGACGGTCTTGCGCGCGGCCGGCGGGTTGTGACGCCTCCGACGATGCGCAGCCGATAATGATGACCCCTGGCGCGCCAGATGTCCAATGCGTACCGGTTGTCGATGCGATGCGGCGCGGGCATGGCAATGCCCCGAAACCCCGGCCGGGCGCCGTCGAAACGGCTTCCGGCGGGTGCCTGCGGCGCTTCAGTCGTTCTATGACGCCCGGGACCGGCCAGAGGTTGCCGAAGAGCCGCCCCCTCCCGAAGGGCCACCGGGTGCGAGACGCGCGGCAATGCCGTGCAGAAGTCGCACGGCGACTCACTTGACAGCATTGCGGCCGCCTACCTACGATCGCAGCGTTTCACGTCCGGCTTCAAGGCCCCCCCCGCCCCGACGGACCGCGAAGGCGCGTCGCGTCGCCGGGTCCGTTCTGCGCCCCGTGCCAGCGAGCCCGCGGTTCGCGGGGCCGTCCCATCGTATCGACAACAGGAGCAGCGGCAATGACGAGGAAGTGTGCGACAGGAATCCGATCTTTCCCGCTGGCATTCGCGGCGGGGTGCCTGATGCTCGCCGGCACGGCCAACGCGGTGGGCATGCTCTCGCCGGTGCCCGCGACCCCGACGACGACCGCGACGACGGGCGTTCCCATTGCGACCTGCACCCACTGGAAGGCGTCGTCGCAGGGCGAGCAGACGGCCTTCATCGTCGGCGTCGTCAACACGTTCGCGCTCGAAGCGGCCTACGTGGCCAAGTACAAGCGCACCGACCTCGTCCCGGGCGAGCAGGCGAGCAAGGTCCTCGCCAGCACGACGATCGCCGACGTCGACGCGCGCATCACCGCGTGGTGCGACGCCAACCCGGGCAAGCCCAACATGCCGGTCATGGGCGTGATCTGGACCGAAATGATCAAGCCCAAGCTGCCGCCGAAGTGATGCCGGCGCCATCCATCTGACGACAGGAGACACAACGATGAAGCAGAAGATCACAACTGGAATCGCCGCGCTGGCGATGATGATCCTCGCGGGCTGCGCGACGATGGCGGGTACGGCGATCGGTGCCGGCATCGGTTCGATGTCGGGCAATGCGGGCGCCGGTGCGGCAATCGGCGGCGGCGTCGGCATGCTCGTCGACATCCTCTAGCAGGTCCGGCGGGGTGCGGGCACCCGAACGCGCGCCCGCACCCCTTCTTCCGCACCCCGGGGAGCGTGCGTGCGCCAGGGAATGCTCGCCACGGTCCTCCTGCTCGCATCGTGCGCGGGGGTTGGCCCCACCGCGCCCGGGCCGGAAGACCGCACGATCGCCGACTGGCCGGCCTACGGCGGTGACGCCGCGGGGCAGCGCTTCTCGCCGCTGACCCAGATCGACAGGAGCAACGTCGCACGCCTCGAGGTCGCGTGGGAGTACCGCACCGGCGACGTCTCCGACGGCACTCGCGGCATCCCCTGGACCGCGTTCCAGATGACGCCGATCGTCGTCGACGGCACGATGTACCTCTCGACGCCGTTCAATCGCGTCGTGGCCCTCGACCCGGAGACCGGCAGGCAGAAGTGGCGCTTCGATCCGCAGATCGACCTCTACGCGCCGCACCCCGAGGGCCTGATCAATCGCGGCGTGGCGCTCTGGACCGATGCGAAGCGCGCCGACGGCGGCGCCTGTCGCCAACGCGTATTCCTGGGCACGATCGACGCCCGGCTGTTCGCTCTCGACGCCGCGTCCGGCCGGCCCTGCGCGGACTTCGGCACCGGCGGACACGTCGACCTGTCCCGGGGAATCGCGGGCATCCGGCGCTCCGGCGACTACGAACTCAAGTCCGCGCCGACGATCGTCGACGGCCTCGTCGTCGTCGGTTCGTCCGTCGTCGACAACGACCGCGTCGACAGCCCGAGCGGGGCCGTCAGGGCGTTCGATGCGCGCACCGGCGCGTTGCGCTGGAGCTGGGATGCGATCCCCAGGCACCTGGCCCCGACGGGTGGCGGCAACGCCTGGGTGGCGATGGCGGTCGACGCCGATCGCGGCCTGATCTTCGTGCCGACCGGCAGCGCGAGTCCCGACCACTACGGCGGCAGCCGCCCGGGCGACAACCGGTGGGCGAATTCGCTCGTCGCGCTTGCGGCGAAGAACGGCGAGCCGGTCTGGGGCTTCCAGCTCGTGCATCACGACCTGTGGGACTACGACACCGCATCCCCGCCCATCCTTGCCGAGCTGCGTCGCGGCGGTACGGTGACGCCAGTGGTGATCCAGGGCAACAAGTCCGGAAGCGTCTTCGTGCTTGAACGGGAATCCGGCCGGCCCGTCTTCGCCGTCGAGGAGCGGCCGGTGCCGGGGAGCGACGCCGAGGGCGAAGCGACGTCGCCAACGCAACCGTTCCCGCAGGCGCCTCCGCCGCTCGTGCCGCAGCGGCTCTCGGCGGACGACGCGTGGGGGCTCACTCCCGAGGATCGGAACGCGTGCCGCGCCCGCATCGCCGAGTTGCGATCGGAGGGTGTCTTCACGCCGCCCAGCGTCCGCGGGACCGTCGTGCTGCCCGGATTCCTGGGCGGCATGAACTGGAGCGGCGGTGCGTTCGACCCGGACGCGCAGGTCCTGGTCACCAACGTCAACAACATCGCCGCAGAGGTCCAGCTCGTTCCACGAGACCGGTACGCGTCGGTCGAAGGGACCGCCATGCAGGGGACGGTGCGGAGCGAGGTCTCGCCCCAGCATGGGACGCCCTACGGCGTCAGCCGCAGGGCACTCTCGTCGCCGGGCGGGCTTCCCTGCGTTGCGCCACCGTGGGGATCGCTGGTCGCGGTCGACGTGGCAAGGGGCACGATCCGCTGGAGCGTACCGCTCGGGACGACCGCCGACATCCGCCCGGGCACGGTTCCCGCCATCCGCGGCACGCCGAACCTCGGCGGGCCGATCGTCACCGCGGGGGGCCTCGTGTTCATCGCCTCGGCGCTGGACGACTACCTGCGCGCGTTCGACGTCGCGACCGGCGCGGAGCTGTGGAAGGGCCGCCTGCCCGCCGGTGGCCAGGCGGCGCCAATGACCTATCGAGTGCGCCCGGGGGGCAAGCAGTACGTGGTGATCGCCGCCGGCGGACACGGCAAGCTCGGCACGAAGCTCGGCGACTCCCTGGTGGCGTTCGCGTTGCCCTGACCGGTCCGCCGCGGCAAGCAACCTGCCTACCTGGGGAAGAGCAGCGTCGCAACCAGGCGCACGCCCCATCCGTGCGGCGCCGACTGCGGGCCGTCCGCCCAATAGCGCACGCCCGCGCCGAGACTCACCAGCTGGTCGCCGAACTTGACCACCTTGCTCGCCAGCGCGTTGACGGGCACCGTCCACTGCTCCCGCTCCCAGTCGTAGGTGGTCTCGGTCTGCAGCGTGAACGTCCATGCATCCGGCGTCGTGTACGACAGGAACGGCTGCAGGAACGTCGTGCTGATGTCGGCCCGCGAACCGGTGCCGGCCACCGACCAGATGTGGTTGAACAGGAAGCCGTAGGTCCACGGCCCGTCCTGCTTCAGCGCGACGCCGGTGGGCCCGAGGCCCCACTTCTCCGCGCTCAGCAGATCGTCGGTACCGGTGGGCAGCAGCAGCACCGGTCCCACGCCCCAGATCACGCCGTTCGCGGTCGGCTGCTTCGGCGAGAAGAAGAAGCTCTGGACCGTGTCGCCAAGCCCGAACTGACTGCCCGCACCGGGGAAGACGTCCTGCTGCTCGATCACCGGCATGATCGTGCGCGAAATGACGTTCCAGTCCGCGTTGAGCGACATCGGCACGACGGGCTGGAAGTTGAGCTGCCAGCGCGAACCGTCCTCGACGGGTCCGATGTTACTGTCGTAGTTCAACTGGAACGGGACGCTGATCAGCGCGGCGATGGGGTTCGCCAGCTGCTTCGCCAGGTCCGCGCTGCTCTGCGCCTGCACCGGTGTCGCACTAAGTGCCGCGAGCAGCGCTGCGCACGCCATCGACGCCGCGGCGTACGCGTGCTCGCGGTTCGGCGATTCCGGTGACGGTCGGCTCATGGTCGCGGCCCTCGTTGTGACTGCACACCGACACTCTACCTTGCGAGTCCCGGGTTGTGCTGTGGCGAAAGCGAGGTCAGCGCGCGTGGATTCGATGCCTGTTGCGGTGGCGTGCGGTGTCGTGTCCGATGCAGGCTCTGCCCGGGCCGGCGCCGTGACCCATCAGTCGGCAACCAAATGCTGGCGCTTCCACCAGGCGCCGTAGACGGACGTGGCGATCGCGGCGATCAGCAGGTACAGGATGATCGCCGCCGGCACGCGCGGCTCCTCGGGAACGTTGAGGCTGGCGATGGCCATCGCGATCCCGGGATGGCGCATCGCGGAGGCCAGCGCGAGCGTGGACCGCTCGTCGGGGTCCGGCCCGCCCAGCCAGTGGCCAGCCGCGATCGCGATCACGACGACCATCGCGATCGACAGCGCGGCGCCGCTGCCGATCTGCGACACGACTGCCGGCCAGACCGCGGATCAGGGTCGTCGCGTCCGCGAACGTGGCGCGCATGCCCAGCGCGAAGACCAGCAGCGGGATGCTGGCCGCGAGCGCCAGCTTGACGAGTTGGGCAGGTTCCATGGTGCGTGGGCTCGTTTCCCGGCTGGGCGCGCAGGGCGTTGCCGCCCGCCGCAATCAAGCCGCCAGCAGGAGGAGCGCGAAGACGATCGCTCCCGTGCAGAACGGCAGGAACCGCCCCTCGCGTTCGTCGGGCAATTCCGCCCTTAGGCTCGTGATCACGACGCCGCCGGCCAGCACGGCGAAGAGTCGCGCGAACGTGATCTCGGAGAGGGGGGTCACCGCTCCCGCGGCCCATCCGGCGACGACGCTTGCGGCCAGCCACCAATGGCCGCTGCGGTGATACGCCTCGCCGTGCTCCTCGCCAAGCGAGTGATTGACGATCAGGAAGTGAATCGCCATGGCCAGCGTGTAGACGACGAGCGCCGCGAGGCCGCGGTCCGCGCGCTCGACGAGCAGGTAACCGATCAGGGCGCTGTAGGCCGAGAATCCAATGAGGTGCAGCCAGTACACCCTGTCGGTGCCGCCCTTCTCGACGAGGCTCCTGCGCGCCTCGCGCGCGGACAACACCATGTGCTCGAGTCCGTAGAGCACGACGAACGAGACGAGCGCCAGCACGTAGATGCGCTCCTCGGCGAACAGCAGCTCCGCTTCGCCGGCCGCCTCGACGATTGCCTGGCTTTGCCCGGCGAGTTCCGGCAACACGTCGACAAACACATACGCGACGGAAACCCCCGCGGCCGCGGAAACCCAGCGCCGCCGCGACCAGAAGTGCTCCGCGGTCCGGCTCTCGCCGGCGCCTCCTCGCAAGGCATAGACCAGTGCCAGGAGAATCGCTGCGAACAGTGACGCGATGGGAGTCTCCATGGATCGCCGTGGCCGCCGATCAGGATCCCAGGACCAGGCTTGCGAAGGCGAAGACGCCGAGCACGGCGACGAGCGCCGCCACCGACAGCGCGAGGTTCCACTGCGGCACCAGCCCCACGGTGCGCAATGCATCGATCCGCCGCTTGTGTTGCGCTACCGCGACGACCAGCGCGACCGTCCCGACGAAGATCATCGCGAGGCCGACGGAATCCGACGCCCAGGTGCGCCCGAACCTGCCGACCACTGCACCGCCACGCTGCTCCTCGAGGTACGCGAAGAACTTCACGAGCGTGAAGCCGAAGCCGATCATCGACAGCGACGTGCGCAGCCACGCCATCAGCGTGCGCTCGAAGGCGAGGAAGCTGCGCTCGACGGCGAGTGCCGTGCGCTTCTCGGCGAGCGCCGTGCTGCGGTCGATTGCCGGCGTGCCGGGGGCTTCGACATCCGTCGCGGACGGCCGCTCGGGCGGGCTGTGACGCATCGTCGGGGTTCAGGTCCTTGCGGCGGCGACTGTCGCGGACGGCCGCTGGGTGGGCTGTGACGCACGGGGGTTCAGGTCCTTGCGCGGCGACTACGGAGATTTTTTTTTTTTTTTTAAAAAAAAAAAAAAAAAAAAAAAAAAAAAAAAAAAAAAAAAAAAAAAAAAAAAAAAAAAAAAAAAAAAAAAAAAAAAAAAAAAAAAAAAAAAAAAAAAAAAAAAAAAAAAAAAAAAAAAAAAAAAAAAAAAAAAAAAAAACCGTGCCGGCGCGTAGACCGTCCGCCAGTCGTTCTTCATGCTGACCACGAGCCAGCCGCGCTTGCCCGCCTCGTCGAGGCCGCGGTCGAGCTTGCCGATGGGGCTCTTGCGGTCGTAGGCGTACTCGCGCACCTCGTCGTCGTGGTGGACGAAGAGGCCGAGCCGTGCGCCAGGGGCGGACGTCGTCCACTCGTGCATCTCGAAGTCGCCGTCGGAGTTGCCGAACGCGCCGATCGGGCGCTTGCCGATGAACTTGTGGATGCCCACCGGCTTGCCGGCCTTGTCGTCGATGAAGTCGACCTCGGGCAGCCTGACGATCACCGGCTTGCCGTCCCGTACCTCGTACTTGGTCTTGATGCTCGAGCCGATCACCTGCTCGGGCGGCACGCCGTAGAGCTCCTCGGCGACCACCCGTATGAACTCGATGCCGCCGCCCGAGACGATGTACGTCTTGAAGCCGTTCGCCCGCAGGTAGTCGAGGAGTTCGCGCATCGGCTTGAACGTGAGCTCGGTGTACAGGCGGTTGAACTTCGGGTGGCGGGCGGTCTTCGCCCACTCGCGGACCGCCTGCGCGAACTCGTCAGCGGTGTTGCCCGCGTGGCTCGCCATCATCAGCTCGACGAGCCCATGCTCGCCGGAAGCCGCAAGCGCCTTCACGTCGCCTTCGAGCGCGGCCTTGAATGGCTGCTTCGTCTTCCACTCGGGGTGCTTCGGCGCGAGCGCCTTGATGCGGTCGATCGCGAACGCGAACTGGAAGTACATCGGCTGCTCGGACCACAGCGTGCCGTCGTTGTCGAACACCGCGATGCGGTCGGCTGGGGCAACGTAGTCCTTGCCGCCCTGCTCGGTCGTCGACTTCACGAAAGCGACGATGCGCGTCTTCGCGGCGCCGTCGTTCCACGACGCCAGCGGGTCGGCCTGAGCCCGCGCCGGGCCTGCGCACAACGCCAGCCCGCTGGCGAGAAGCGCCGCGGCGAGCCGCAGGAAGGTGCGTCGGGCGGGTGTGGTGTGCATCGTGAAATCTCCGATGTGGACCGGGAAGCGCGTCCGGCGCGCGAATGCAGGCTGGGGCGGGCCAGCCAAGCCACCGGACGCGGCCGCGCCGGTCGGCCGACGCGCCGCCGGCGTTACCCCGGTGCGGTGGCGGACTCCACCGGCGGCGCCTCGCGCGCGCCATGGCAGAAGCGGAACTTGCGGCCGCTGCCGCAGGGGCACGGTGCGTACGCATCGCGCTGCTTGTCGTGCGCCGCGGTCCACGCCATCACCTCGGCCGGCGGATGGCCGGCCGAATGGAGCCGCCCCATCTGCTCCATCGCCGGGCGTGTGTGCGTGAAGAACCTGTACAGACCCTCGCACAGGTAGTTGTGCCCCGGCTCGCCGTCCTTCGAGAGCGCGAACCGGTCCTTCGGGCAACCGCCATTGCACAGGGGCCGCACCTCGCACTCTCGGCACTGGCGCGTGAGCGTGTCGCGCTTGTCCAGCCCGAACTTGCGCTGCTGGGGGGAAGCGACCAGCTCGAGCATGTGCGTCTCGTGGATGTTGCCCAGCTTGAAGCGGGGCTCGACGAAGTGGTCGCACGAATACAGGTCGCCGTTGTACTCCAGCGCCGGCCCATATCCGCAGGTCGGCGCGTGGATGCAGAGCTTGTACTGTCCGAAGTACGCCTCCAGCGTGACGTCGAAGAGCTGCACGTAGACCTTGCCGACGTCACGGCGGACCCACTCCTCGAAGATGTCGACCAGGAACTGCCCGTACTGCCCGCCGGCGACCGAGCGGTTGGTAACCAGCGTGCCGGTCTGCGTGTACAGCAGGCGCTTCTCCTTCGGGCGCTCGCTCCAGCCGAGGTTGGCGATCTGGATCGTGTCGGCCGTGGCGCGCTCGACGATCGGGATGAACTGGATCCACTCGGCACGAAGCTCGTCGCGGAAGAACTGGTAGACGCGACGTCCGTGCGCCTGGTTGGCGGCGTTGACCGTGCACAGGATGTTGAAGTCGACACCATGCTTGCGCAGGCATTGCCAGCCCTTCATCACCAGGTCGAACGTGCCCTTGCCGCCGCGGGTGACGCGATAGGTGTCGTGAAGGTCGCGCGGCCCGTCGACCGAGAGGCCCACCAGGAAATTGTTGGCCTTGAAGAAGCCGCACCACTCGTCGTCGAGCGCGATGCCATTGGTCTGGAACGTGTGCCGGACCTGCTGCCCGGGACGGCGGTATTTCTCGACCAGATCGACCGACTTGCGGAAGTAGTCGACGCCCATCAGCGTGGGTTCGCCGCCCTGCCACGCGACCGTGACCTCGGGCGTGCGGTGCGACTCCATCAACTGCTGGATGTAGGTCTCGAGCGTCGCCTGCGACATCCGATGCTTGTCGTCGGGGTAGAGCGCCTCCTTGGACAGGAAGAAGCAGTACGTGCAGTCGATGTTGCAGGTCGACCCGCTCGGCTTCGAAAGCAAGTGGAACCGCGGCGGCGCGCCGGCGGCGACACCGGGGTCGAGCGCAGGCGAGGCTGGCGATTCCATGAGCGAGGGCTCCTTGGCGAGTAGCGATGCGCGAACCCGGATGGATCCCGGGCTCCACGATAACAAGAACGGCGCCAAACCGGCGATCGAGCCGGCCGGCGCCGTCAGAACTTGCCGGCCGTCGCGACCGCGGGCTTCGCCCGGGCCGCGACGGTCGTCCGCAGACTTCACGGCCGCCGCCGCCGGCACACTCCGTCATCTTGGCGACCACCTGGGCGAGGCTAAAGCTCGCCGACTTCTGTCGCGGCGGGAACGCCTTGAACGTCCCGAGGAACTCCGCCACGATGGCCTGGGCGGGCACGGCCAGGAAGGAATGTGCCGGAACACCCAGTCGCAGTAGGTGTTGGAGGTGATGTCCGCCCGCTCGTAGGGATCGGTGCGCAGGTTGAAGATCTTCGGCAAGCGCAGCGCGACCATCGGTTCGGCCCAGACCTGCAGGGTTCCGGCGGCGCGCTGCTCCAGGAATACGAACTTCCAGTTGTCGTAGCGCAGGCAGGCCACGTCACCCTCGTCGGTGAAGTAGACGAACCCCTTGCGTCGTGTTCTTTCGACCTTGCCCGTGAAGTAGGGCACCAGGCTGAAGCCGTCCAGGTGGACCTTGAAGGTCTTGCTGCCGGCCTTGTGGCCCTTCAAGAGCTTGTCCTTGATGTCCGGGTCGCCAGCGCCTTCGAGGATCGTCGGCAACCAGTCCAGATGGCTCACGATCTCGTTCGACACCGTCCCCGGCTTGATGCGGCCGGGCCAGCGCACCATGCACGGTGTGCGATACGCCCCTTCCCACATCGAGTTCTTCTCGTTGCGGAACGGGGTCGTGCCAGCGTCCGGCCAGGTGTTCATGTGCGGGCCGTTGTCGGTGCTGTACATGACCATCGTGTTGTCGGCGATGCCGAGCTCGTCGAGCAGGTCGAGCATCTCGCCGATCTGCCTGTCGTGCTCGATCATCAGTCGTGGTACTCGGACTGCCAGCGGCCCGACTGGCCGCGGCTATGCGGCTTGACGTGCGTCCGGAAGTGCATGTGCGAGGTGTTGAACCACAGGAAGAAGGGCTTGCCGGCCTCGTGGGCCGCCTTGATGAACTCCTTCGCCGCCGCGAGGAACTCGTCGTCGATGGTCTCCATCCGCTTCTTGGTCAGCGGGCCGGTGTTCTCGATCTTCTGGCCGCCCTTGCCGTCGGCCCAGCAGTGCAGCACGCCGCGCGGGCCGAACTTCTTCCTGAACTCGGGGAAATCCTTCTTGGTCGGATAGTCGGGGTGCTCGGGCTCTTCCTCGGCGTTCAGGTGGTACAGGTTGCCGAAGAACTCGTCGAAGCCGTGCATCGTGGGCAGGTGCTCGTCGCGGTCGCCGAGGTGGTTCTTGCCGAACTGGCCGGTGCGATAGCCGAGCGGCTTGAGCGCCTCGGCAATGGTGAGTCCTCGGCCCTCAGGCCCAGCTCCGCGCCTGGCAGTCCGACCTTGGTCAGGCCGGTACGCAGGCCGCACTGGCCGGTGATGAAGGACGCCCGCCCCGCCGTGCAGCTCTGCTCGGCGTAGTAGTCGGTGAAGAGGATGCCTTCTTTGGCGATGCGGTCGATGTTGGGCGTGCGGTAGCCCATCATGCCCTTGGTGTAAGATGCTCAGGTTCGACTGGCCGATGTCGTCGCCCCACAGGATCAGGAAGTTCGGTTTCTTGCGCTTCGCCATCCTCTCGCTCCTTGCGTTTGCATATGGACCCTTTGCGGGGGCACTGTCGATTGTCGCCCATCCCCGCGGGGGGCAGGATGCGCAAGACGGGCGCGGTCCAGCCAAGGAATTCTTCGTTCGCCGGGCCCGGCCGTCCAATTCATTCGGGTCATGGGTTTGTTAACATCCCCGCATGGACTTCGACCTGCGGCAGCTGCGCCATGCCCGGGCCCTGGCGGAGGAAGGCAGCTTCGCGCGCGCCGCGCGCACGCTGCACCTCACGCAGCCGGCGCTGTCGCGCAGCATCCAGGAGCTCGAGCGGCGCACCGGCATCAAGCTGTTCGACCGCAACCAGGGACGGGTCGAGCCCACCGACCTCGGCCGGGTGTTCCTCGCGCACGCCCGCGGGCTGCTCGGCCATGCCGAGGCGCTGGACCGGGAGGTCGCGACGATGCGAGGCACCGGTACCGGAGCCTGGTCGTCGGTTCGGGCACGTTCCCGACGTCGATGTTCATGGCCGAGGCGGTGAGCGCGTTCCTGCGCAGGAATCCCCGCGTCGACATCCGGTTCGTCAACGACAACTGGGTCGGCCTGGTCGCCGCGCTGCGCCGGCGCGAGCTGGACTTCGTCGTCGCCGCGCAGCCCGCCCCGGAAGAGGCCGCCGACCTCGTGATCCAGCCGTTGTCGTCGCGGCAGGCGTACTTCCTC
Source organism: uncultured beta proteobacterium (assembly GCA_963705175.1). Taxonomy (GTDB): domain Bacteria; phylum Pseudomonadota; class Gammaproteobacteria; order Burkholderiales; family Casimicrobiaceae; genus VBCG01. The sequence goes on from CAVPJE010000023.1 coordinate 57,472, forward strand.
GTGCGGCCCGGGCATCCGCTGCTCGCGAAGCCGGAACTGTCGCTCGCCGACATCGTCGCATACCCGATCATCTGCAGCGCCGCTTCTCGTCGCCGCTCACGGTCGCGCTGCTCAACGCGCGGCGGAACAGCGAAGGCCACCGGGACCTGCCCGAAGTCGGCTGCGAGTCCCACGAGATGATGCGCCGGATCGCGACGGCCACGGACCACGTGTTGATGTCGGCCGTCGCCGGCGTGTTCGTGCGGTCGACGGGGGCGAACTCGTCCCGCTGCCCGTCTGTCGACCCGCGGCTCGAGGTCGCGTTCGCCGTGATCCGCCTCCAAGGGCGCACGCTGCCACCGATCGCCGACGAGCTCATCGAGGACTTCTTCGCCGCCGATCTGTGAGCGCCGCGGCGGAACGCGAACTGGCGGCGCGTTGCACCGGCGCCCGGGACGTGCGCGCCAGGCCGCGGTCGCCGCGGGCACGCAAGGCGGCCCGGTGACGGGTCGCTGACAGCCGGCCGCGAACCATGGTCAACCGCGGCGCGGCAGCGCCGTCGCCGCGCTCCGATCCGCGCGATAATGGCCCGCAGCGCCGTACCCTCATGGACGACCTGCAACTCCTCCGCTACAGCCGCCACCTGCTCCTGAACGAGCTGGGTCCGGACGCGCAGGCGCGCTTCGCCGCGGCGCACGCGCTGGTCGTCGGCACCGGCGGGCTCGGCAATCCCGCCGCGCAGTTCCTCGCGAGCGCGGGCATCGGCACGATCACGCTGGTCGACGCCGATGTGGTCGACCTCACCAACCTGCAGCGGCAGATCCTGTTCGCGACGGACGATGTCGGCACGCCGAAGGTCCGGGCCGCCGCGCGCCGGATCGCGGCGATCAATCCCGAGATCCGCCTGGTGCAGGTGGCGAAGCGCGTCGGCGACGCCGAGCTCGCCGAGCTCGTGGCCGACGCCGACGTCGTGCTCGACTGCACCGACAACTTCGCGACGCGACACGCGATCAACCGCGCGTGCGTGACCGCCGGCAAACCCCTCGTTTCCGGCGCCGCGATCCGCTTCGACGGCCAGCTGGCGGTGTACGACACGCGCGACGCGACCTCACCCTGCTACCACTGCCTGTTCGGGGAGGGCGACGAGCTCGAGGAGACACGCTGCGCGACGATGGGCGTGTTCGCGCCGCTCGTCGGGATCGTCGGCGCAACGCAGGCCGCCGAGGCGCTGAAGCTCGTCGCGGGTGTCGGGCGCTCGCTCGCCGGACGTCTGCTGCTCATCGACGCGCTGCACATGGAGTGGCGCGAGGTTCGCGTGCCACGCGATCCCGCGTGTCCCGTCTGCAGTACACGGAGCGGCGCATGAGCGCGCCCGCGGCCCACCGCACATTCGTCGCGCTTGCCCTCGCGTTACTTGCGACGCTTGCCTTCGCGCAAGGTAGCGCCGGCCCGACCCACTCCACCGCCGATTGGGATGGAATCCGCGGCGTGGTCACCGCGCAGCGCGAGGCGCTCGTCGCGGGCGACGGCGAGCGCGCGTTCGCCTTCGCGACCCCCGCATTGCGCCGGCAGTACGGCAGCGCCGAGGCGTTCATGCGGATGGTCCGCAGCGGCTACCAGGCGCTCGTGGACGCCCGCTACGTCGAGTTGCTCGACGGCGCGGTGATCGACGGCAGCACGATCCAGCCGCTGCGCCTCGTCATGCCCGACGGCACGGTGCTGGTCGCGCTCTACACGATGGAACGACAACGCGACGGCGGCTGGCGCATTGCCGGCTGCGTGATCGCGCCCTCCACGGTCAAGTCGGCCTGACGTCCGCGAGCCCGCGCGTGTTCCGCTTCTTCGAACGGCAGGTCGACCCCTACCCGGACGCGCCGCCCGCGACGCCGCCGAAGTCGTTCTTCGCATTCCTCTGGGAGGCATCCGCGGGCGTGCGCCCGTGGCTGCTCGCTACCACGCTCCTCACCGCCGCGATCGGCGCGTTCGAGGCGTACCTGTTCAGCATGATGGGCAGCATCGTCGACTGGCTCTCGACGGTCCCGCCCGCCGAGCTGTGGGCGAGGGAGCGCGAGCGCCTGCTCTTCCTCGGCGCGGTGCTCGCAGGCAGCGTGCTGCTGGTCGTGCTGCAGTCGACGATCAAGCAGCAGGCGATCTTCGGCAATTTCCCGATGCTGCTGCGCTGGAAGTTCCACCGGCTGATGCTCGGCCAGAGCATGGCGTTCTACCAGGACGAGTTCGCCGGCCGCATCGCCACCAAGGTAATGCAGACGGCGCTCGCCGTGCGCGAGGTGTGGCTGATCGTCGCCGAAATGCTGGTGTTCGTGACGATTTACTTCGTCACGCTGCTCTCGGTGCTGGGCGGCTTCGACGGCTGGCTGGTCGTCCCCTTTCTCGCGTGGGTCTCGCTCTACGCGGTGTCGCTGTCGTTCTTCGTGCCGCGGCTCGGGCGCGTCGCCAAGGAGCAGGCCGACGCCCGCTCGCTGATGACCGGACGGATCACCGACGCCTACACCAACATCGCGACGGTGAAGCTGTTCTCGCACGCGCGCCGCGAGGCGGGGTACGCGCGCGCGGCGATGGCCGAGTTCCTCGACACCGTGCACCGGCAGATGCGCCTCGTCACCGGCTTCGAGATCGTCAACCACATTCTTTCGATCTCCCTCGTCGCGAGCACCGCGGGCGTCGCGCTGCTGCTGTGGACCCGGGGCCAGGTGGGCATCGGCGCGGTGGCGGCGGCGACCGCGATGGCGATCCGCCTCAATGGCATCTCGCACTGGGTGATGTGGGAGATGGCGGCGCTGTTCGAGCACATCGGCACCGTGCAGGACGGCATCACCACGCTGTCGAGGGCGCACAGCGTCGTCGACCATCACGATGCGGCGCCGCTTGCGGTCACCCGCGGCGAGATCCGCTTCGACAACGTGCGCTTCGCCTACGGCGGCGAGAACACCGTGATCGACGGGCTCGACCTCGTGATCCGGCCGGGCGAGAAGATCGGCCTCGTCGGGCGTTCGGGCGCCGGCAAGTCGACGATCGTCAACCTGCTGCTGCGCTTCTACGACACCGAGGGCGGTCGCATCACCATCGACGGCCAGGACATCGCGCGGGCAACGCAGGACAGCCTGCGCGCGGCAATCGGCATGGTGACGCAGGACACCTCGCTGCTGCATCGCTCGGTGCGCGAGAACATCGTCTATGGGCGGCCCGACGCCACCGATGCGGAGATGATCGCGGCGGCGCACCGCGCCGAGGCGCACGAGTTCGTGCAGACGCTCGTCGACCCGAAGGGGCGGCGCGGGTACGACGCGCACGTCGGCGAGCGGGGCGTGAAGCTCTCCGGCGGCCAGCGGCAGCGCGTCGCGATCGCCCGCGTGATGCTCAAGGACGCGCCGATCCTGCTGCTCGACGAGGCCACCTCCGCGCTCGACTCCGAGGTCGAGGCCGCGATCCAGCAGAGCCTGTACCGGCTGATGGAGGGCAAGACGGTGGTCGCGATCGCGCACCGGCTGTCGACGATCGCCGCGATGGACCGGCTGGTCGTGCTCGACCGCGGCCGCATCGTCGAGGAAGGCGACCACAAGAGCCTCCTCGCGCACGGCGGCCTCTACGCACGGCTGTGGGCGCACCAGAGCGGCGGCTTCCTCGGCGAGGATGCCGACGACGAACTGCCGGCGACGCTGCCGCCCGAGACGGCGGGCGCAGCGGCCGCGGCACTCGCCGCGGCGGCCGAGGACTCCGGTCGCATGGAGCCGCCGCGCAGCGGCCACGACCGGCTGCCGGGTCCGGAGCCCGCCGCTTCTTGATAGGCGCGCTACTTGCCGGCGAGTTCTGCGCAGGCGGCGACCTCGCCGCGCGCGGCCAGTGTCGCGACGAAGCGCTCGGCGCTCACGGCGGCGGCGGCGCGCGTGGCAGGCGCGGCCATCGCGTCGCGCTCCAGCGCGTTGCGGGCGTCGCGGCAGCGCTCCTGCGCCGCAACGATGCCGCGCGCGGAGTCGTTGACTAACGCGCGCGCGACCTCGTTCGGCGCCGCGGCGAGCGCGATCTGCACCCCGGCGCGGCGGGCGACGAAGCTCGTGCCGCTGTCGGCCATCAGCATCCCGAGGCGCCCGCAGGCAAGCGCGATGCGCGGATCGAGCGAGCGCGTCGGCACGCCGCACACGTTTTCGACGGCGGACAGCGCCGCGCCGGTCGCGCCGGCGTACGAGAGCGCGTACAACACGCCGGCCGCCCGGTCGGCGGGCCCGACGAGCGGCGCCACGCGCGCCCACGCGACGGCAGGGCCGCGTCCGCCGTGGTCGTCGAAGCGCGCGGACGTCGCGGCGCGCTCGAGATTGTCGATCATCGCCGGCGTCGCGTTGCGGCGCCGGGAACGTTCCGCCTGCAACAGCCACGGCACCGCGTTGTCCGCTTCGCGCGACGCCCAGTAGCCGACCGCGTCGCGGGCAAGGCACTCGGGGGGCGTCGGTGCAGCGGGCCGCATGCACACGTCGGCGAGACTCGCCACGTACAACGGCTCCCGCGTGTCCCGCGCGGCCGCCGCAGCGTAGTCGCGCGCCTGCGCGGCGAGGTCGAAGCCGGACAGCCGGCCGGAAAGCCAGCGGCCGGGCGCGTCGTCGGCCCCGACGACCTTTTGTGCCAGCGCCTCGTCGAGCTGCGTGAACAGCGGCACGAGCGGCGACGGCGCCGCCGTGTCGTCCCCCGCGCGGGCCTGCGCGTGCGCAGCCTGCGCGCGCCAGCCAGCGCCACCGCCAGCGAAGCCAGTCGCGCCAGCGCCTTCAAGGTGTCAGCCATTGCGCCTCCGGGATCGTCGGACGGTGCCGTGGCCGCGCGTCAGGCGAACAGGAACTTGCGCGCAAGCTCCCAGCCTTCCTGCGGCAGCCGCTTGAAGCCGCTCTTCGCGAAGAGCTGCCAGCGCCCCATCGCGAAGGCGAAGAGCACCGCCGCGTCGGCGGCGGCGTCGCCGTGCCAGGCGTTGCCCATCTGCGCGACGCGGATCGACTGCCGCAGCGACGCCTCGAGCTTCTCGTAGAGCTGGTTCATGCGCGCCTGCAGCCGCTCGTCCTCGTTGACCAGCGCGTCACCGATCAGCACGCGCGTCATCCCCGGGTTCTTCTCGGCGAAGGCGAGCAGCATCGCGACGATCTGCTCGGCCTGCGCGATGCCATCGGCGGTCTCGGACTGGATCTTGTTCACCAGCGAGAACAGCGTCGTCTCGATGAACTCGATCAGGCCCTCGTACATCTGCGCCTTGCTCGCGAAGTGCCGGTAGAGCGCGGCCTCCGAGACGTCGAGCCGTCCCGCGAGCGCGGCGGTCGTGACCTTCTCGCCGCGCGGGTTCTCGAGCATCGCCGCAAGCATCTGCAGGATCTGGACCCGGCGTTCGCCCGGTTTGGCCGCCATCGCTGGCCCCGAGAGCTTGCCGCGCTAGCCGCGCGCGGGGGCGTCATCGGCGCGGATCATCGTACCCACGCCCTGGTTGGTCAGCACCTCGAGCAGCAGCGCGTGCTCGACGCGTCCGTCGATCACGTGGCAGCTTCGCACGCCGTTCTTCACCGCGTCGAGCGCCGAGCCGATCTTGGGCAGCATGCCGCCGTGGATCGTGCCGTCCGCAAACAGCGCGTCGATCTCGCTCGCGGTGAGGCCGGTCAGCAGCCGGCCGTCCTTGTCGAGCACGCCGGCCGTGTTGGTCATCAGCACGAGCTTCTCGGCGCGCAGCGTCTCGGCGAGCTTGCCGGCGACCAGGTCGGCATTGATGTTGTAGGCCTCGCCATCGCGCCCGACGCCGATCGGCGCCACCACCGGGATGAAGTCGCGCGAGTCGAGCAGCTGGATGATCTCGGCGTCGATGTGCTCGATCTCGCCGACGAAGCCGATGTCGACCGGCTCGCCCGCCTCCGAGCGGAGCATCAGCTTGCGCGCCTGGATGAACTTGCCGTCCTGGCCGGTCAGCCCCACCGCCTTGCCGCCGTGCTGGTTGATCAGCCCGACGATTTCCTGGTTCAACTCGCCCAGCACCATCTCGACCACGTTCATCACGCGCTCGTCGGTGACGCGCATGCCCTGGCGGAACTCGCTCGGGATGCTCATCTTCTTCAGGAGGTCGCCGATCTGCGGCCCGCCGCCGTGCACGACCACGGGGTTCATGCCGACGAGCTTCAGCATCACGACGTCGCGGGCGAAGCCGGCCTTGAGGTTCGGCTCGGTCATCGCGTTGCCGCCGTACTTCACCACGATCGCCTTGTCGTGAAAGCGCTGGATGTACGGCAGCGCCTCGGCGAGGATCTGCGCCTTGACGGCCGGACTCACCGCATCGGGGGTCATGGATTCGCGGCTTGACGTGAGGGGGCTTCGAATTGTACCGCGAACCGAATTCCCGCCACGGGCGCCCCTGTGCGGCCGAGTGAGCACTGACGCCCGCCGGAACGCGCGAGGGCGCGCCGGGACGAATTTTGATATCGTTGCCGACATGACGTCCGCGCCGACGACTTCCGCGCCGCACGCGGCTCACGGGCGCCGATGATGCGGCTCGCGATCATCCGGCAGCGGTATACCCCGTTCGGCGGCGCCGAGCGCTTCGTCGAGGGCGCGCTCGAGGCGCTGCTCGAGCGCGACGTCGCGATCACCCTCTATACCCGCGAGTGGCCGGAGACGCGGCTCAAGCTGATCGAGCCGCACATCGTCGATCCTCCCTACGCCGGCAGCCTGTGGCGCGACATGGGCTTCGCGCGCGCCGTGGCGCGTGAAGTGGGCCGTGCGCACCTCGACCTCGTGCAGTCGCACGAGCGCGTGCTCTGCTGCGACGTCTACCGCGCCGGCGACGGCGTGCACGCGGTCTGGCTCGAGGAGCGGCTGCGGCACGCGTCCGCTCTGAAGCGCCTGTCCGTGCGCATCAACCCGTGGCATCGGTACACGCTCGGGATGGAGAAGAAGCTGTTCGCGAGCCCGTGGCTGCAGGCGGTCATCTGCAACTCGCGCATGGTGCGCGACGAGATCCGGCAGCACTTCGACGTGCCCGAGCAGAAGCTGCACGTCATCTACAACGCGGTCGACGCAGAAGCCTTCCACCCGGGCCTCGCCGAGCACCGCGCGGCCGTGCGCGTGAAGCTCGGGATCCCCGCCGAAGCGATCGTCCATCTGCTGGTCGGCTCCGGATTCGAGCGCAAGGGCGTGGCCACCGCGATCGAGGCGCTGGCCATGCTTGCCCCCCCGGCGCGGCTCGTCGTGGTCGGCAAGGACAAGCACCTCGACCGCTACCGCGCGCTCGCGCAGCGACGCGGCGTGGGTGACCGGGTCGTGCTGACCGGCCCGCAGGTCGACCCCAAGCCGTTCTACGGCGCGGCCGACACCTTCGTGCTGCCCACGCTCTACGATCCGCTGCCGAACGCGGCGCTGGAAGCCATGGCCTGCGGCCTGCCGGTGGTGACCACCACGAAGTCCGGAGTGGCCGAGCTCCTGCAGGAGCACGACGCCGGGCTCGTCTGCCGTGCAGGCGACGCCGCCGGACTCGCCGCGCACATGCGTGCGCTTGCCGATCCCGCGCTGCGCGCCCGCCTCGGCGAGCGGGCCCGTGCGGCCGTGCTGCCGCTGTCGCCGTCGGCGATGACGCTCTCGCTCGTGCTGCTCTACAAGGAGCTGCTCGAGGCGAGTGCGCGCCACCAGCGCAGCGACACGGCGCGCAAGCTCGCGGCGCATCGCGTCGCGTGGGCCACGATGGCGAGCGCGCGGGCGGCAGGCGTTACCGTGCACAACGCCGAACGTGACGCGGGCGCGCCCAACGCCACCGGCCCCGCCCCAACACAGGGCGCAACCGGCGCGGCCGAAGGTGCGCCCCCCGCGCCGGATGCGCCGCGACCGCCGGCCTAACGCGGGAATCCGCCGTGCAGCCAGCGACGCCCGCATGAGCCCGAAGGGCCGCCCCGAGGGCGAATCAGCCCCGAAGCGCGTCAGTGCGGAGGGTAGTAGTGAGTGCAGAGTCGTCGCGACCGCTCGCGATCGCGCACACCGAGGCCTCCAACGGCTGGGGCGGCCAGGAAATCCGCATCCTCGCCGAGGCGGCGGCGTTTCGTGCCCGCGGCCACGACGTGCACGTGTACGCGGCACCGGGCGCGCGCATCGTCGCCGAGGCCAGCCGTTTCGGCGTGCCGGTCACGGCGCTGCCGATCGGGCGCAAGCGTCCGCGCGGGCTCGTGGCGCTCGTACGCGCGCTTGCACGCCACCCGGTCGACATCGTCAACGCGCACAGCTCGACCGACGCCTGGCTCTCGGCGCTGGCCTGCCGCACGCTTTCGCTCACGGGGCGCGCAGCGCCGGTGCTGGTGCGCACGCGCCACGTGTCGGTGCCGGTGCCGAACGACGTCGCGACCCTCTGGCTGTACCGTACCGCGACCGCACGCGTCGTGACGACGGGTGAGCGGCTGCGCGAGCAGCTCGTCCGCGACAACGGGCTCGATCCGGCGCGCGTCGTGTCGGTGCCGACCGGCATCGACCCCGGCCGGTTCGGGGCCATGCCGCGTGCCGCCGCGCGGTCACGCCTCGGTCTGCCGCCTGACGTTCCGCTCGTCGGCATCGTCGCCACGCTGCGGAGCTGGAAGGGCCACCGGTTCCTCGTCGATGCGCTCGGCCGGCTCGCCCGGCGCGATGCGTGCCTGGTGATCGTCGGCGACGGGCCGCAGCGCGCGGCGCTCGAGGCGCAGGTCGCCAACCTGAAGCTCGCCGACCGGGTGGTGTTCGCCGGCCAGCAGGACGACGTCGCGCCGTGGCTCGCCGCGCTCGATGTCTTCGCACTGCCCTCCTATGCGAACGAGGGCGTGCCGCAGGCGCTGCTCCAGGCGATGGTCGCGCGCGTGCCGTGCGTGACGACCGACGCCGGCGCAATTCCCGAGATCGCCCGCGACGGCGACACCGCGACGATCGTCGCGAAGGAGGACGCGGGCGCGCTGGCCGCGGGGATCGACGCGCTCCTCGCCGACCCGGCGCGGGCCGCGGCGCAGGCGGAGCGGGCATACGCGTTCGTCGCGCCGCGCTACACCGAGGCCGCGATGGTCGAGCGCATGGAGGCGGTGTTCCGGGAGGCGCTCGCCGAGCGGGCGGCGGCATCGCGATGATCGGCTTCTCGGGCCTCGACGCCGCGCTCGATCCCTATCTTTCGCGCGAGACCATCGACCGCGTCGTCCCGTCGAACGGCCCGAACCCCGCGGCCACCGCCGACGGGTGATCGCCCATCGCAGCCTGCTCGACGGCCGCGGCCGCGCGGAACCGCCGGGCGGCGAGCCGCTGGCGCAGCAGCGCGTCGAAGTACCACGGATACCGGGTGGCCGGCGAAGCACGGCGCTCGCGCCAATCCGCGAAGGCCGGGCCGACGCGGTCGCGCAGGAAGGCGAGCCAGCGCTCGCGGATCGCCGGCACGTCGAACTCGACCGCACGTTCGCGCGCGCGATCGCGCATCGCCCGGTAGCGCGCGGGGTCGCGCACGAGCGCCGTGAGCGCGCCGATCACGCCGTCGGCGTCGTCCGCGACGAACATGTCGAGGTCGTCACGCTTCGACTGCAGGTAGGCGGGCTCCGGCCCGACGATCGCCGGCACGCCGGCAAGCCACGCGTTCGAGACCTTGGTCACCGGCTTGTGGCGCAGCAGGCTCGGCGGCGCCGTGCGGAACGCGATCACGACGTCGATCTCGCGGTAATTCTGCCAGTCGTTCTCGCTGGGCACGAACTCGAGTCCCAGCGCGTCGAGCTTGGCCAAGAACGCGGGATCGGCGAAGAAGGACGGCGCCATCGCGAGGCGCCCGAAGTAGCCGATGCGGCGCACGCGGTCGCCGCGCGACGGGTCGCGCGGGCGGATGCCGGGCTGCGGCCAGTTCGGAATGCCGACCTCGCGGTCGTCGTCCGCGAGCAGCGAGTTCTGCCGGACCACCCAATCGGCGACCAGCAGCGGCGGCCGGTCGGCACGCACGCCGACGAGGTAGGCGCGCGGCGCACGCAGGCGCAGTCGGTGCAGTTCGTCCCAGTGCGCGACGCAGATCGCCCCCGGCGCGAAGCGGTCGGACAGGCGCACCGACCAGCCGTCGGCCGCGAGCGCATCGCGCACGTGCAGGTAGGTCTGCACGATCCAGACGTCGATGCCGCTCCGGAAGCGGCCGGCGTTGTCGTCGATGTCCGACTCGCGCCAGGCGTCGAGGTCGCGCCAGCGCTCGGCGCGGCGTCCTGCGACGAAGACGAGCTCGGTCATGGGAAGGGCGTTCGATGCGGCGTCGGGTGTGGCGCAGCACGCTCGCGCCTGCGACCGCGCCGCTGCGCGGTCGTCGGGACGGAACTCTAGCAGTTTGCACGCCACCTTGCCGGCGTAGCTGCTCGGGTAGAATCCGCGACGCCGCCGAAACCCTCCGAATCGCGGCACGTCTACCGGATTCCACTCCGGCCTCCAGCGAGACGCCGCATGCCCGATCGATGGTACCGCGCCCTGGTGGGCGCAGCGGCGGCTTATCTCGCGCTCGTCCCCTCCAACGCGCTCACGTTCTGGCGCTCGACGTCCTTCGCCGCCGCGGCGCTCGCCGCGCTCGTCGTCGGCGTGCACGCCGTTCGTGCCGGCAGCCTCGGACCGGCGCCGGGGCGCGTGCTGGTCGCGGCATTCGGCGGCTGGGCACTCTGGTCGTGCGCGTCCGTGCTGTGGTCGGTCGACCCGGCACGCACGCTCTCGGCGCTGCGCGGCGACCTCGCCTGGAGCGTCCTCACGCTGGCCATCTGCTACGTGGCATCGGCAACGCGCCCGGAGGGCTACCGGATCCTCGCCGGCACGCTCCTCGGCGGGCTCGCGTTCTGGACCGCGCTCGCCGTCGGCTTGGCACTCTCACCGATCGGCTGGGATCCGCGTCACGCGCACTGGGCTCCGGGCGTGTACACGACATGGCTCGTCACCGTCGTCCCGCTGACGCTGGCGCTGCTGTGGCCGGCTCCCGCGGGCTTCGGCACCGGGTTCCGTGCGATCGCGGTCGCGGCACTCGTCTTCGCGCTGGCGATCGCCACCGCGCGGCTCGCCGACGCGCGCATGGTGTGGATCGCCTTTCTGGCGTCGCTCGCCGTGGGTGCCGCCTGCGCCATCGGCGCGGGAGCGCGGTTCCGCGCGATGCCGGTCGGCATCGCCCTCTTGGCGATCGCCCTCTTCGCGGTGCTCCTGACCGACGCCGCGATCGAGAAGGCCGAGACGGTCTATCCTGCAGGCACCAGCGTGGCGGAAACCGTGGTGGTCGATCCGCGCCCGGCGATCTGGCGCGGCGCGCTCGCGAGCGCCGCCGAGCGGCCGCTGACGGGCCACGGCTACGGGCTGCAGATCCTCGCCGAGCGCATGCGCGCGGTCACGCCCGACCCGCTGATCACGCATCCGCACAACCTGTTCCTCGGCCAGCTGCTGCAGACCGGCGCGGTCGGACTCGCGCTCTTCGTGCTCGCGATCGGGGCGCTGGCGTCGCACCACTGGCGGCTGGTGCGCTCCGGCGATGCGGTCCTCGCGCGTCTCGGCGCGCTCGGTCTGATGACGCTCACCGGATTCGTGGTGCGCAACCTGACCGACGACTTCTTCCTGCGCGCCAACGCGAAGCTGCTGTTCGCCGTGCAGGGCGTGCTGCTCGGCGCCGCGGCGCTGCGCCGGCGTTCGCTCGCCGCGAAGGTCTAGTCTCGCCGAGCGCGGCCCCCGCTAGCGCCGCCGCGGCGCGCGCAGCGGCAACGGCGCCGAAGGCTCGGCGGTTTCGACGGGGATCGGCGCCACCGGCGCGCCGGCGGGCGGCGCGTATTCCGGAATCCAGCTGCCGAGGCGCGCGCGCACCTCGGCATCGTCCGCGGCGCGATCGCGCTCGCACCACGCGACCATCTGCCGCACCGAGTCGGTGCTCGCCTGGCGTGCTTCGGCGACGAACAGCTTCGGGTGCGTGGTCGGCTTGGTCCGCTCCTCCGAGGCGAGCGGCTCCTCGTAGAGCTTCTCGCCGGGGCGCAACCCCGTGAACACGATCGGCACCTTGTCGGGGTCGGCGCCCGAGAGCCGGATCATGTCGCGCGCGAGGTCGACGATGCGCACCGGCTCGCCCATGTCGAGCACCAGGATCTCGCCGTCGCGGCCCTGCAGGCCCGCCTGCAGCAGCAGCTGGGTCGCCTCCGAGATCGACATGAAGAAGCGCGTGATCTCGGGATGCGTGACCGTCACCGGCCCGCCGCGGGCGATCTGCTCGCGGAAGCGCGGAATCACGCTGCCGGCGCTGCCGAACACGTTGCCGAACCGCACGATCACGAACTGCGTGGGGCCGTTGGCGAGCGTCTGGCAGACCATCTCCGCGAGGCGCTTCGATGCGCCCATCACCGAGGTCGGGTTCACCGCCTTGTCGGTCGACACGAGCACGAGCTTCTCGACGCGCGCCGCGACCGCCGCGCGCGCGAGCACCCACGTGCCCCAGGCGTTGTTGCGTACGGCCGCCCACGCGTTCTCGTCCTCCATCAGCGGCACGTGCTTGTACGCGGCGGCGTGGAAGATCGCGTTGGGCCGCTCGCGCTCGAGCACGGACTCGACGCGCGCGGCGTGCTTCACGTCGCCGACGATGCTCGCCACCGGCAACTGCGGGAACGCGTCGGCGAGCACCGTGACGATCTCGTAGAGCGCGGCCTCCGAGATGTCGAACAGCACGAGCTTCGCCGGCCGGAAGCGCGCGATCTGGCGCGCGAGCTCGGCGCCGATCGAGCCGCCGGCCCCGGTGACCATGACGACGCGATTGCCGAGCCACTCGCCCAGGCCCGCGTTGTCGAGGACGACGGGGTCGCGGCCGAGAAGGTCGTCCAGCTCGACGTTGCGGATCGCCGAGAGCGCCGAGCGGCCGCTGATCAGGTCCTCGTACGAGGGCACGGTCAGCGCCTCCATCCCCGCCGCCGCGCAGAGCTCCGCGACGCGCCGACGCACGACGTGGTGGCTCGACGGCAGCGCGATGATCACCTTGCGCACGCCGTAGCGTGCCGCCCAGCGCGGCAGCTCGCCGATCGGGCCGAGCACCGTCACGCCTCGGAGCTCCCGGCCGCGCTTGGACGAGTCGTCGTCGAGAAGCCCCACGACACGCCACTGGCGGCTGCGCTCGAGCTCCTTGGTGAGCCGCGCGCCCGCGTCGCCGGCGCCGACGACGAGCACCGGCTCGCCGAGCGCCTTCAACGGGCTGTAGAGGCGATGCTCCTTCCACGAGCGGTAGGCGAAGCGGCTGCCCGCCATGAGGAAGATCAGCACCAGCGGGTAGAGGATCAGCACGGACCGCGGCACGACCGCCTCGAGCCGCAGCAGCAGGAGCACGAGCGGCAGGAGCACCGTCCCGAGGCCCGCGGACAGGACGATCCGCTTGAGGTCGGAGAGGCTCGCGAAGCGCCACAGCCCCCGGTACAGGCCGAAGATCAGGAAGATGACGGCCTGCAGCGGCAGGATGAACGCGAGCGAGCGGGCAAGCTCGTCGGGGTGCGGCGGGATGGCGTCGAGGGAGACGCGGAGCCAGTAGATCGAGGTCCACGCCACCGCGGCCGCGCACACGTCGTGCGCGAACGCGAGCCAGGCACGCCAGTTCGATTTACCGGTCATGGCGAACGCGCGCTGCTGTTCCTCGCATGATAGTCGATCGCCGCGAAGCCGATCAGGTGCAGCGCGAGCACGACCGCGAGCACGAGGTTGCCGCGGGCCGGTGCCACGAGGAGGCAGCCGATCGCCACGAGTGCGCAACCGGCCATCGCCGCGCCCCAGACCGCCAGCGTACCGCGATGCCCGGCCCCCGCGGCGTGCAGGCGCTGGTAGTAGTGGCTGCGGTGCGCGCGCCACACCGCCTCGCCGCGAAGCGCGCGCCGCACGAGCGTCACGGTGGCATCCGCGAGAAACGGCAGGAACACGAGCGCCGGGAACCACGCCGGCCAGACGTCGAGCGCGGTGCCGGCGATGCCCAGCGCGGCAGCGAGAAAGCCGAGCGGCACCGAACCGACGTCGCCCATGAAGACCGATGCCGGCGGGCGGTTGGCGAGAAAGAACGGCAGGCTCGCGGCGGACACGGCCGCGCAGATCGCGGCGAGCGCGCCGGCCCCGGCCAGCGCGGCCGCGACGGCGCACGCGCCATACCCGGTGATCGCCATCAGCCCGGCCAGTCCGTCGCTGCCGTCCATGAAGTTGAACAGGTTCGCGCCCCAGACGATCACGACGACCGCGAGGGCGAACGCCACGGGCGCGCCCGCCGGCGTCAGGATCGTCGCGGCGACGATCGCCGCGGCCGCGGCGTGCACCGCGAGCCGCAGGAGCACGGGCACGCCACGCAGGTCATCGGCGAACGAGACCAGCGCCACGACGAACAGCGCGCCGAGCCACCACGGCCAGCCGCCGATCGGGGGTGGCAGCGCAATGGCGGCCGGCACGAAGCCGGCCCAGATGGCGAGGCCGCCGCCCCGGGGCGTGGCACGCTCGTGCAGCGAGCGCTCGTTGGGTCGGTCCGCCGGCAGTCGCCCCGCGTGCCGCAGCACGAGCAGCGTGACCGCCGCGGCGACGCCGAACGCGGCAGCGATGGCCACGATCGGATGCGGTCACGAGTGTGCCCGCGAGCCCGTGCAGGCCAGTCGCGGCGCACACGCCGGCCGCTCGGAAGATATGCGTCCCGGATCATCCCGAGTCGCCCGGATGCCCCTTGGGCCGCGGCACCAGCGATCCATGGGCGCGCATCGCACGGAATCGCCGTCCTGCGGCGCCAAGGCCCGGATTTTCTTATTATTAATCATGATATTGGAACATGCTTTCCTCGATCCGGAGGCCGGGCACCAAACGCTCGCTTTCCGGGTCGTCTTGTTGTTCCGGAACAACAGGCCCGACCCGCCGGCGGGACCCTTCCGGGTTTGTGCTTCCGCCCCCCTAGCCGCGTTTGGCACAATGGCTGCAACTTCTCGACTTCCCTGAGAAGGCTTCGATGGCGGGGCAATACAGCGTTCCTGCCAATTTTATCCGTCAGAGGAGAGACTTCATGAACAAGAAGCTCATCGCCGTCGCCGTCGCGGGCCTGCTCGCCGCGCCGCTGGTGGCGCAGGCGCAGACCGCCAACGTCGTGTTGTACGGTCGCCTGAACCTGGACCTTGAGTACGTCAATGCGAGCGAGGACAACCCGGATGGCCGGCCGAGTTACCGGGCCCCCAACGTCGACCCGCCTGTCCAGCAACTCGTCGCGCTTCGGCCTGCGCGGCACCGAAGCCCTCGGTGGGGGCCTCAACGCGATCTGGCAGATCGAGTCGTCGGTCTCCGGCGACGCGGGCGGCGGCACGATCGCCGGCCGCGACACGTTCCTCGGCCTGCAAGGCTCGTGGGGTACGGTGCGCTTCGGCAACTTCCTGGCCCCGTACGACGACGTGCACCCGGTCTTCGGCGACTCGGGCACGTACCTGACCTCGATCGCGGCGCAGGCGGCGATCTGGGCGAACAACGGCGGCTACACCAAGGGCACGGGCTCGTTCGACGACCGCCTCGGCAACTCGCTGCGCTACGACTCGCCGAACATTGCGGGCTTCACGGGCTCGGTCCAGGTCGCGCTGTTCGACGACGCCGGCCCTGGCGGGTCCACGAGCGCGACGGTCTGGTCGACGGCCGGCCAGTACAAGAACGGCCCGTTCACCGGCATTCTCGCCTTCGAGTACAACAACGACGTCCGTTGCTACAACGGCAACGCCGGTGGCACCAACGCCACCTGCGCCGGCGGTACGTACACCCGCTGGCCGCCAACGACTGGGCGTTCTCGGCCGGCGGCAGCGTGGGACTTCGGCATCGTGCGTGTCGCGGGCCTCTACGAGCGCATCGACTACGATACTCCGCAGGGCGGCCTGAAGCGCGACCTGTTCGGCGGGTACTTCAGCGGCCCGGTCGGCCCCGGCAAGTGGTACGTCGGCTACTCCTATGCCAAGGACGGCAAGGGCCCGACGACGCAGCGCGTCAACGGCATCTACCGGCGGCGACGACTCGGGTGCCTACCACCTGTCGCTGTCCTACAACCAGCCGATCAGCAAGCGCACGTCGTGGTACGTCGCGTACTCGTGCCTCGAGAACGAGGCCGACGCAAGCTACAACTTCAACATCAACCCGTACCGCAACGCGACCGTCGACTCGACGGGCGCGGCAATCTCGAATCCGCCCGGCCTCGAGCTCAACGGCTTCCTGGTCGGCATGATCCACCTGTTCTGATCGCCTCGATCCGCGGCGCCGGCCCGCCGGTGCCGCAGTCCGATGCAACGGGCGCCCTCGGGCGCCCGTTTTTTCTCCGCTCGCGCGCTCGCGCGCACCGTCGGGCACCGCACGCATGCGCGCGTTGCCGCGAACACGGTGGGTTCGATTAACATTGCCACTGCTTCCTGCACGCCCCGACCGAACCGATCGCCTCCGTGACCGCCACCACTCGCGCCGTCTCCCGCATCGCCGTGGCGCTTGCCGTCGCGGCGCCGCTCGGTGCGGCGGCGCAATCGGACAGCGCGACGTTGTACGGACGCATCAACCTCGACATGGAGTACGTCACCGGCCGAGGCGCCACCGGCGAATCGAGCAGCACAGTTCGCCAGTCGTCGAACTCCTCGCGATTCGGCTTTCGCGGGGCCGAGTACGTCGGCAGCGGCCTGGTCGCGATCTGGCAGATCGAGTCGGCGTTCAACGCCGACGCCGGGGGGGGCGGCATCGCGCTGCGCGAGACCTTCGTCGGACTCGACGGCGACTGGGGCACGGTCAAGGCGGGCTACTTCCTCTCGCCGTACGACGACATGCAGCCGATCTTCGGCAGCGTGCCCACGCTGACCACCTCGATCCTCTCGACGGCCGCGATCTGGGCGCAGGGCGGGCTTGCCAAGTCCCTGGGCGGCTTCGACGCCCGCCTGCCGAACTCGATCCGCTACGACACGCCCGAATGGCAGGGGCTCACCGCGAGCGCCCAGTTCTCGCTCGGCGAGGATGCGCGGCGCAGCGCGGTGTACGGCCTCGGTGCGGTGTACAGCGGCGAAACCGTCGACGCCGGTCTCGCCTGGGAGCGCAACCAGGAGGCTGCGCGGCGCGGGACTCGACGACGACGCGTTCACGCTGACCGCCGCCTGGAACTTCGGCCAGGTGCGCGTCGCCGGCGTCTACGAGTACCTCCGCTACGACACCCCGGTCGGATCGCTCCGGCGCGACTTCTGGGGCGCGAGCGGCACGATCGTCGCGGGACCGGGCACGATCTACCTCTTCGCCGGTCGCGGCGGCGACGGCCGGGCACCGGCGAGCGTGCGCGTGGGCGGGCTCGCCTCGGGCCCCGACACCGCCGCGTGGCAGTACGTGCTCTCCTACACCTACTCGCTCAGCGGCCGCACGATGGTCTACGCCGGCTACGTGCGCATCGACAACGATGCCAATGCCGCGTACAACTTCTACGTGAACCCGTACACCCCGGAGAGCGCGGCGGGCTTGCGGCTGTCCGGCTTCGTGCTCGGCGCCGCGCACTTCTTCTGACCTTCCCGCAACGCCACGAACCTCCCGTAGGGGACCCGAACATGCTCGATGCCCTGATCCTCGGCTTCGACCGCACGCTGCGCACGCTCACCGGCATCGCGACGAGCGCGCGGCCCGTGCCCGGCGCCGACGTGCCGGAAGCAGCGCTCTCCCCGCCCGAGCGACGCCATGCGGCCGGGCTGATGCGGGTCAACCACACCGGCGAGATCTGCGCGCAGGCGCTCTACGCCGCGCAGGCGCTGGTGGCGCGCGACCCGTCGATCCGCGACCGGTTCGCGCAGGCGGCGCGCGAGGAGGAGGAGCACCTCGCCTGGACGCGCACGCGCCTCACCGAACTCGACAGCCGGCCGTCGCTCTTCAACCCGCTCTGGTACGCCGGCTCGTTCGCGATCGGCGTCGCCGCGGGCATCGCCGGCGACGACGTCAACCTGGGCTTCGTGGTCGAGACCGAGCGCCAGGTCGAGGAACACCTGACCGGGCACATGGAGCGCCTGCCCGACGGCGACGCGAAGAGCCGGGCCATCGTCCTGCAGATGCGCGACGACGAGGCGCGTCACGGCGCGATGGCGCAGGCCGCCGGCGCGTCGCCGCTGCCGTTCCCCGTGAAGGGCCTGATGCGCGTGGCCGCCGACGTCATGCGCACCGTCGCCTATCGCGTCTAGATCTCGCGGCATGCCGGCCTGCGGCGCGGGCCGGCATCTCGCAGTTCGCGACAGCGCCGCGCGGCCTGCCGGCGTTCGCCGCAAGCGCGCTGTTCGCAGTTCGCGACAACGCCATGCAGAGGCGCGCGCAACGTGCGTTCCGTCCGGTGTGGCGCGGTCGCCACACACCGGCGCTCCACACGCTCACGCATGACCGTGATCAGACCGGCATCGGCGCCGCTTCCGTATCGTAGGGACGTCAACGCAACGTTCGAGGCTCGCATGCGCGCTCCCTCCCATCCGCTGCCCCGATTGGTCCTTGCCAGTCGCCATCGCCGGGCGCGTCCGGCGCAGCCTTGGCGCAGACCGCCAACCTCGCGCTCTATGGCCGCATCAATCTCGACGTCGAGGAGGTTCGCGGGCTCACCACCGACGGCGACGACGGCTGGCGTACGCGTGTCAGCTCCAACTCGTCGCGCTTCGGATTGCGTGGTTCCGAGAACATCGGCGGCGGCAACTCGGTGATCTTCCAGATCGAGTCGAGCGTCAGCGCCGACGCCGGCGGCGGCACGATCGCCGGCCGCGACACCTACGTCGGCATGCGGGGCGAATGGGGAACGGTCCGCTTCGGCTACATGAAGACCCCTTACGACACGGTCAACGGGGTGTTCGGCAACACGCCGACGTTCACGAGCTCGATCCTCGACACCGAATCCGTCTGGGGCAACGGCAGCAGCCTGTCGAGCGGCGGCATGCCCTACCGCGCGGCGAACACGATCCGCTACGACTTTCCCGGCCGCTACATCGAGGGCTTGAACTGGGGCGCGCAGTACTCGCTGGCCGAGAACGACTCCTCGAACGGCACGTTCTCGTTCGGCGGCACGTGGACGTCGGGCCCCTGGCAACTCGGCGGGGTCTACCAGTACAACAACGGGGCGCGCGCCGCAGACCCTCGACGACTGGGGCTACTCGATCGCCGGTGCCTACGACTTTCGGCGTCTTCCGGCTCGCCGGCGTCTGGGAACAGCTCGGGTATGACACGCCCACCGGATCGCTCAAGCGCGACTTCTGGGGCGTGAGCGGAACGGTGGACATCGGCGCCGGCCAGCTCTACCTGTGGTACGGCCACGCCAGCGACGGCAAGGGCGGCGCCGCGACCGGCGAGCGCGTTGGCGGGCTCGCGAAGGGCAGCGACACCAGCGCGCAGCACTACGAGATCAGCTACACCTATCCGCTGTCGAAGCGCACGTCGGCCTACGTGGGCTACGTGAAGATCGACAACGACGGCAACGCGTCGTACAACTTCGCGACCAACGCGATCGGCAACCTCGCCGTCGGCGGCAAGCCCGAGGGCTTCCTCGCCGGCCTCTGCCACAACTTCTGATCGACGCGCGTCAGCCGCGGTCGCGGCGCCACCGCCGCAGCGCCGCGAGCCGCGCGGCGCGTACGGCCTTGGCGATCGCGTCGCTGCCGGCGGGCGCGCCGGCCTTCGGCGGCCGCGGCGATCGCCGCCGTGGCTGCGGCGCCCGCGTCGACCTCCCGCACCGCGCCGAACGCCGCGTCGACGACGCCGCGCGGCGGGTAGGCGTCCCCGGCGGCGGACGCCGCCAGCGCGTCGCACTCGCAGGCATCGACGAGCCCGGCGAGGCGCTCGGGGCGGCGCAGCGCGTCCGCGGCGGCGAAGAGCTCGAGCCACTCGGCCGGGCGCAGCGCATCCGCGCGGTGGACCGTCGCCCGGTGCCGCGCCGCGAGGCGCGCGAGGTCGCGGGCCTCCGTCGGTGCGCGCAGACGCGCGGAGACCCGTTCGGCAAGGCGCACCGCACGAGCGGTACGCGTTGCCGCAGCCGTGCCTGTCGAACCGCCCTCCGTACCGAGCGTCTGCAGCAGGACCGCGTAGCGCACCGGCAAGGCGAAGCCTCGCGCCGCGGCGTGGTCGAGTGCGCGCAGCAGCTTCGCACCCCGCGCATCGCCGAACAGCGCGTCGACCTCCGGCAGGAGCGCCCGCAGCGCGCCCGCTCTCGGCGAGCGCCTCGCATCATCCGCGACGGCCGCGGTTCGGCGAGGCCCTTGGCGAGCTCCTGCCAGACACGCTCGGCGGCGAGCGTGGCCAGTTCGCCCGAGTCGACGATCGCGCGCATGAGGCGGAGCGTCTCGGGCGCGATCGCGAAGCCGAAACGCGCGGCGAAGCGCGCGACGCGCAGCACCCGCAGCGGATCCTCGGCGAACGCCGGCGACACGTGCCGCAGCACGCCCGCCTCGAGGTCGCGTGCCCCGCCGTACGGATCGATCAGGCGACCATGATCGTCGCGGGCCATCGCGTTGATGGTCAGGTCGCGGCGCGCGAGGTCGTCCTCGAGCGTCACCTCGGGCGAGGCGAAGAACGCGAAGCCGCGGTGGCCGGTGCCCTGCTTGCGCTCGGTGCGCGCGAGCGCGTACTCCTCCTGCGTCTCGGGATGCAGGAACACCGGGAAGTCGCGCCCGACCGGCCGGAAGCCCGACGCGAGCATGATCTCGGGCGTCGCGCCGACGACGACGAAGTCGTGGTCGGCCACCTCGCGCCCGAGGATTTCGTCGCGTACCGATCCGCCGACGCGATAGATCCGGACCGGTTGCGGGAGTGGCTTCGCCATCGCGGGGTCAGCGCCCGGGCGGCGTCGACGCGGACGGCTCAGCGCCCGCCGTGCGCGCGGAAGTCGTCGTAGGGGCTCCGGATCGACGCGGGCGCGAGATAAGCCGGCGCGATCGCCTCGATCGAGGCCGGGCTCACGCCGAACACCGGCGGGAACGGGCAGTCGCAGACGTTGTCCTGCTGCATCGACGCGAGGTTGTCGCGCGTCATCAGCGGGCCCGGCAGCATCTCGAGCACGCGCGCCTGCAGCGACGACAGGCCGGGCCCGAGCGGCACGATCGGCCGCGCGTGGCCGGTGATCGCGCCGACCAGCGCCACCAGCTCGCGCAGCGTGTACGCACTCGGGCCGCAGAGGTCGTAGCGCTGGCCCACCGTGCGCGGGTCGTCGACGGCCTGCGCGAAGCAGTGCGCGACGTCGCCGATCCACACGGGCTGGAAGCGCGAACCGGCCGAGGCCAGCGCGACCACGGGCATCACGCCCACGAGCTTCGCGAACATCGACAGGAAGGAGTCGCCGCGGCCGAAGATCACGCTGGGACGGAAGATGGTCCAGTCGAGGCCCGAGTCCGCGACCAGCGCCTCGGCCTCGCCCTTCGAGCGCTGGTAGCGGCTCGGGCCGTCGGGTGCGGCGTTCAGCGCGCTCATGTGGACGAGCCGCCGCACCCCCGAATCCCTGCAGGCGGCAATCGCGTTGCGCGTCAGGTCGACGTGCGCGCGCGCGAACGTCTCGCGCCCGACCTCGTGCAGGATGCCGACCAGGTTGACGACCGCGTCGGAGCCCCGGGCGAGCTTGCCGAGCGCACCACGGTCGTGGATGTCGGCCTCGATGATCGTGCACGTGGGCAGCGGGAACAGCGGACGCGCACGGTCGCGGCTGCGCGTCGGGACGACGACGCGATGGCCCGCGGCGACGAGCTTCGGCACGACGTGCCGGCCGACGAACCCGGTGCCGCCGAGGACGAGGACGTTCCTGGACATCGGCGCGAGTATCAGGGCGTGCCGGCGAGCGCGTTGCCGTTCGCGCCGCGCGGCGCCACCGTCGCGAGGCGCGCCGTGAGCGGCTGCGCGGGCCGGCCGAGCGCGTGCGAGTAGAACATCAGGTTGGCGAGGACCTTCTTCACGTAGTCGCGCGTCTCGTTGAAGGGAATCGTCTCGACCCACGCCGCGCCCTCGAGCGGCGCGGCCGGCCGCCAGGCCTGCGCGCGTCCGGGGCCCGCATTATAGGCGGCGGCGGCGAGCGCCGGCTGGTTGTCGAGCCGATCCAGCAGGTGACGGAAGTAGAACGCGCCGTAGCGGGTATTGAGCTCGGGATCGGTGATCTGCGAGGGCCGGTAACCGCTGTCGCCCAACTGCTTCGCGATCCAGCGGGCGGTCGCCGGCATGATCTGCATCAGCCCCTGCGCTCCCGCCGACGACACGATGTCGGCAATGAAGCGGGACTCCTGCCGCGCGATCGCGAACAGCACCGCCTCGTCGACGTCCTGGCCCTTCGCCGCGGCGGCGAACTGCGGCTTGTACGGCTTGAGATAGCGCAGCGTGAAGTCGTGGCGGGCGACCGTGCGGTCGGCGGTATTGATCGCGCGGTCGTGCAGCCCCTGCTGGCGCGCGAACTCGGCGGCGACCAGCAGCAGGACGTCGTCCGCGCCCCGCAGCACCGGGATCCACTCGCGCAGCGACTCCATGCGCATGTCGAGCTGCGCGAGCTTGACGACCCGCGACACCGCAGGCCTCGCGCCGAACGCGGCCAGCTCCTCCGGCGTCGGCGGCGTGGCGCGCGCCGGCGGCGCGAACGGCAGGCCGAGCGTCTCCGCGGCAAGCAGGCCGTAGAAGTGGAACTCCTTCGCCAACTCCGCGTACGCCCGCTTCGCCTCCTCGCCACGCCCGTCGGCGGCGTGGGCGCGGGCGCGCCAGTACCGCCACGCCGGATCCTGCGCGAGCGCCGCGGGCATCGCGTCGATCGCGACCGCGACGTCGCCCATGTCCTGTGCGCGGAGCGCCGCGCGCACCCGCCACGCGTGCTGCTCGTCGGAGAGCGCCGCGCCCGCGGCTTCGCGGTACCACAGGTTGGCGTCGGGGACGTGCTGCCGCGCCGCGTGGAACGCGATTCGGCCGTTGCCGTAGAGACGATCGGCTTCGGGCACGAGCGGCCGCAGCTTGATCCAGGCCGCGCGCGTGGCCTGCAGATCCTTGCGCGCGGCGCGCTCCACCGCGTAGAGCGCGAGCTCGCGCCCCGACGGCTGCTTCAGCACGAACTCGACCTTGTCGAGCGCGCCGAGCGGGTCGCGCTCGACGCGCGCGAAGTCGCGCTCGTCGATCCGCTCGCGCGGCGGCAGCGCGGTACCGATGGTCTGGGCGAGGCGGACGTTGCCGGCCGCCGCGGCGAGGCGCAGCCGCGCGACGCGGTCGGCCACGGTGAGGTCGCCCTTCGCGATCAGCGCATCGAAGAGCGGCGCGCAGGCCTCGGGCTGCGAACGTCCGGCAAACCACAGCGGCTTCACCGCGGCCAGCGCCGCGTCGCCTTCGCGCTGGCGGCGGTACTGCGCGGCAAGGCAGGCGAGCTCGGTGTCCTCGCTCGCGGTCCTGGCAAGCTCCTCGCCGAACGTCTCCCACTGCCCGCGGGAGGCGAGCGACTTGAGCCAGGCAACCCGCAACTCGTCGGCAAGCGGCCCGCCGGATTCGCGGGCGAGGAAGGCCCGGATCGTCTCGGCGTCGGTCGCGTCGAGGCGCAAGCCTGAGCTGCCAGTACCGGACGTAGGGCTCGAGCACGTGCCCGGACAGCTTCGGCGCCAGCACGTCGAGCGCCGCGCGATCGGCCTTGTCGTAGGCGGCCTTCGCCGCCAGGAAATCGGCGTCGGATTGCGCGCGCGCGGGGGACGCGAACGCCCAGCTGCCGGCAATGGCGAGGGCGGCGGCAAGTACGAGCGGTGCAGTCGGCAATCGGATGGGCATGAGGTGCCTATTCTGATCGATCGGGGCGCGGGACGACAGCTTCTCCGCAGCAAGGCCCATGCCGGGAACGCGTCCACGAGCATCAGACCGCCGGCGCCGCGCTGCGGTTCGGCGAAGTCGCGATGCTAGAATCCGCCGAGTCGATGGCGGATCGTTCGCCGTTGCCGCCGCGGGGAATCGGATGCCACAACGCAGATCGGCCGCGCCGCTCGTCGGCGTCGTGATGGGCAGCGACAGCGACTGGGAGGTGATGCGGCACGCGGCGGCCCAGCTCGACGCGATGGGCATCGCGCACGAGACGCGCGTGGTCTCGGCCCACCGGATGCCCGACGACATGTTCGAGTACGCCGAGGACGCGGCAACGCGCGGCCTGCGCTGCATCATCGCAGGTGCCGGTGGCGCCGCGCACCTGCCGGGCATGCTCGCCGCAAAGACCCCGTTGCCGGTGCTGGGCGTGCCGGTGCCGTCCAAGTACCTGCGCGGCGAGGACTCGCTGCTGTCGATCGTGCAGATGCCCAAGGGCATCCCGGTGGCGACGTTCGCGATCGGCGAGGCCGGCGCGGCGAACGCCGGTCTGTTTGCCGCGGCGATGATCGCCGCCACCGATCCTGCCGTCGCGAAGCGGCTCGCCGCCTTCCGCCTGAAGCAGACTGCCGCGGCGCGCGCCATGCGGGTGCCGCCGGAGGCCGCGAAGGGCGATTGAGGGCTCCCTTCGCCACCCGGGGTTCGACGGTCAGACGAATCGCGGCACGCCGCCCGAACGCGACATGACGACGAAGGCTCCCGAAACTCCGATCCCCCCGGGACAGTGGCTGGGCTTGCTGGGCGGCGGCCAGCTGGGCCGCATGTTCTGCATGGCGGCGCAGAGCCTGGGGTACAAGGTGGCCGTGCTCGACCCCGGCGCGGACAGTCCCGCCGGCAACATCGCCGACCGGCACGTGCACGCGGACTACCTGGACGCTGCAGGACTTGCCCGCCTGTCGTCGATCGCCCGGGCGGCGACGACCGAGTTCGAGAACGTGCCGGCCGCGGCGCTGGAGTTCCTCGCGCGCACGGCGCGCGTCTCGCCGGCGGCCGCGACCGTCGCCATCGCCCAGGACCGCATCCGCGAGAAGGGTTTCCTCGCCGACCACGGCTTCGCCGTGGCGCCCTACGCCGTGCTCGCCACGGCGCGCGACGCCACCGCGGCCGACGCGTCCCTCGTGCCCGGCATCGTCAAGAGCGCCCGCTTCGGCTACGACGGCAAGGGGCAGATCCGCGTGACCGCGGCGAGCGAGGTCGCCACCGCGTTCCGCGCGATGGGCAACGTGCCCTGCGTGCTCGAGCGCTTCGTCGATCTGGCCTGCGAAGTCTCCGTGATCGTCGCGCGCGACGCCACCGGCGCGACCACGACCTGGCCGGTCGCCGAGAACCGGCATCGCGACGGCATCCTCGACGTCTCGATCGTCCCCGCGCGCGTGCCGCCGGAATTCGCCGATCAGGCGCGCGCCGTGGCGACACGGGTTGCCGCCGCGCTCGACTACCGCGGCGTGCTGTGCGTCGAGCTGTTCGTCACCCGCGACGGCGCGCTGCTGATCAACGAGATCGCGCCGCGTCCGCACAACAGCGGCCACTACACGATCGACGCCTGCGTCACCTCCCAGTTCGAGCAGCAGGCACGCGTCCTCGCCGGGCTGCCGCTGGGCGACACGCGCCAGCACGAGCCGGCGGTGATGGTGAACCTGCTGGGCGACCTGTGGTTCGAAGGGCCGGGCGCGACGGCATCGCGCGAGCCCGACTGGCCCGCGGTGCTCGCGCACCCGCAGGCGAAGCTCCACCTCTACGGCAAGGCCGAGCCGCGCCGTGGCCGCAAGATGGGCCACGTCACCTGCCTCGCGCCGACGCAAGGCGAGGCGCTCGCCGTCGCGAAGGCGATCCGGCGCTCGCTCGGCATTCCCGGTGCCGACGAGATCTGAAGCGAGCGCAGCGGCGCAAGCCGCAAGCGTCGGGCCACATCATCGGCCGCTCGCCGGCGTGCGCGTGCTCGACCTGTCGCGGCTGCTGCCCGGGCCGGTGTGCACGCTCCATCTCGCCGATCTGGGCGCCGACGTCGTCAAGGTCGAGGACACCGGTGCCGGCGACTATGCGCGCACGCTCGGCGCGCACGGCGGGACCGCAAGCGCGTTCTACCGGGCGGTGAACCGCAACAAGCGCTCGGTCGCGATCGACTTCAAGGACCCGCGCGGCCGCGGGGCGTTCCTCGCCCTCGCGCGGAGCGCCGACGTCGTCGTCGAGAGCTTCCGCCCCGGCGTGGTCGACGCGCTCGGCGTCGGGTACGCCGCGCTCGCCGCGGCGAACCCGCGCGTGGTGCTCGCCTCGATCAGCGGCTACGGCCAGGACGGCCCGCGCGCTGGCATGGCCGGCCACGACATCAACTACCTCGGCTATGCCGGAGTGCTCGACCAGACCGGCGTGGCGGGGGGGCCTCCCGCGCTGTGCAACCTGCAGATCGCCGACCTGCTCGGGGGCGCCGCGAGCGCCGCGATCGCGATCCTTGCCGCGCTGGTCCGGGCGCAGCGTACCGGCCAGGGCGCGCGCATCGACGTCGCGATGGCCGATGCGGCGCTCGCGCACAACATCTTCTCCCTGCACGCGCTCGAGCAGCGGGGCGCGACGCAGCCGCGCGGCGAGGACCTCCTTACCGGTGGCGTGCCGGCCTACGGCGTCTACGGCACGTCCGACGGGCGCTGGCTCGCCGTCGGCGCGCTCGAGGACAAGTTCTGGCGGCTGCTGTGCGCGACGATCGGCCGCGAGGATCTCGCGGGATCGGGGCTCGCAACGGGCGGGGAAGGACAGCGCGTGCGGCGCGAGCTCGAGGCGGTGTTCGCCACGCGTCGCCTGGCGCATTGGCAGCGCGTGTTCGCGGACGTCGATTGCTGCGTGACGCCCGTGCTGACGCTCGACGAGGCGCTCGACGGACGTCCAGTTCGCGTCGCGCGCGATGGTCGTCGCGGCCGACGGCATGCGCCAGTACGCGCCGCCGTTTCGCATCGAGGGCCTGCCGTTCGAGGTGGCGCGCGGTGCCCCCGCGCAGGGCGAGCACAGCGTCGAGGTGCTGCGCGAGGCGGGCCTCGCCGGCGAGGCGATCGACGCGCTCGTTGCCGCGGGCGTGGTGCGCGTCAGCGGCCGCGCGCCCGCACGCTAGGCACTATCGAGCCGTCCCGACGACCCGCGTACGCGGCTTGCGCGCCGGTTCCGGCCGCGCCTTGCGCCGCGTCGCGCCTTCGGGAAGCGTGGCGACCCGCGCGTACTCCGGGTCGTCGAACCGACCTCCCGCCGCCGCGTAATCGCGCGCCATCTCCGTCGCGTCGGCACCCCAGAACAGCGCGTCGCCGATCGCGAGCGTGGGCACGCCGAACACGCCCCGCGCGAGCGCCTCGTCGGTGTTGCGCCGGAGCGCGTCCTTCACGTCCGCCGTGGCGATGCGCGCATCGGCGTCCGGCAGTCCGAGGTCGTGCGTCAGCTCGTGCCACTCGATCGGCAGGTCCGGCAGCCGCCCGTCGCGCCACACGAAGCGGAAGATGCGGTGCACGGCATCGGGCGCGCAGTCGCAGGCGATCGCGAGGCGCAGCAGCGGCAGCGGATTGAACGGATGCTCGTGCGGGAACTTGAGCGGGATGCCCGCCCGCTTGGCGAGCCACACCACGTGGCGATAGGTGAACGCGCGCTTCGCCGGTATCTCCGCCGGCCCCTTCTGCCCGTGGGCGTCGAGGAGCGCCGCGAACAGCACCGGGCGATAGCGGACGCGCAGCACCGGGGCGAGCGTCGCCAGCCGTTCGCTCTGCAGGTAGGCGAACGGCGAGACGAAGTCGAAGTACCAGTCGGCGGCGCGCACGGGTCGTTCGGGGCCGTTCACGGTCCGCCCGAGCGCTTGCGACGTTCCGGGAGCGCCGCGAGCACGGCGCGCTTCTCGTCGGCGGCGAACGCGATCCAGCAGGCGATCTCGTCGAGCGTGCGGAAGCAGCCCTCGCAGAGGCCGGTGCGCGGGTCGATCGCGCAGACGCTGATGCACGGCGAGGCGACGCCGTCGGCGGGCGCGGCCGTGACGCGCGGACGCGGGTCGGTCATGGCACTCACGCGCTCACGCCCTCGCGCACGTCGAGCGCGCGCCCGGCGCGCGAGCCGGTGGCCCGTCCCAGGTGCGCGGAGATGAAGCGGCCGGCCTCGCGCAGCTTCGCGAGGTCGATGCCGGTGTCGATGCCGAGGCCGTGGAGCATGTAGACGACGTCCTCGGTGGCGACGTTGCCGGTCGCGCCCTTCGCGTACGGGCAGCCGCCGAGCCCCGTGACGCTCGTGTCGAACGTCGCGATGCCGAGCTCGAGGCACGCGTAGACGTTGGCGAGCGCCTGCCCGTAGGTGTCGTGGAAGTGCCCGCTGACGTCCGCGACCGGATACACGGCGAGCGCGGCTGCCATCGCGCGCTGCACCGCCGCCGGCGTGCCGACGCCGATCGTGTCGGCGACGCCGACGTGCTGCACGCCGATGTCGCGCATCAGCTTCGCGACGTAGCCGACGGCCTCGGGCTCGACCTCGCCCTGGTACGGGCAGCCGAGCGCGCACGAGATCGCGCCGCGCACGTGCATGCCGGCCGTCGCGCGCGGCCGCCACCACCGGCCGGAAGCGCTCGATCGACTCGGCGATCGAGCAGTTGATGTTCTTCTGCGAGAACGCCTCGCTCGCCGCGCCGAACACGACGACCTCGTCGGCCTTCGCGGCGAGCGCCCCCTCGAAGCCCTTCATGTTGGGCACCAGCACCGAGTAGACGACGCCCGGCTTGCGGCGGATCCTCGCCATCACGTCCGCCGCGTCGGCCATCTGCGGCACCCACTTCGGCGACACGAACGACGTCGACTCGACGTTCCGCACACCGGCGTCGGCGAGGCGCTCGATCAGCGCGACCTTGACGTCGGTCGGCACGATCGCCTGCTCGTTCTGCAGGCCGTCGCGCGGGCCGACGTCGACGATGCGCACGCGCTTCGGCAGGGATGTCGACGGGGGTCGGCTCATCGTGGACTATCTCTCAGTAACGCCGCTCGCGGTCGACGACGCCGGTGATCGGCAGGCCGCGCTCGAGCGCGCGGATCTTGGCGGCGACCTGCGCTACCGAGGGCTCGACCAGCGTGAGTCCGGAGACGTGCGGCGTGATCTCGATCCGCGGATGATGCCAGAACGGGTGGTCCTGGGGCAGCGGCTCCTCGACGAACACGTCGAGCATCGCGCCGCCGAGACGGCCTTCGTCGAGCAGCGCGAGCAGATCCGACTCGACCACGAGCGCCCCGCGCGCGAGGTTGACGAGCCACGCCCCCTCCGGCAGGAGGGACAGCGTCTCGCGGTTCAGCAGCCCTTCCGTCTCGGGCGTGCGTGGCAGCAACGCGATCACGACGCGGCACTGCGGCAGCAACGCACGCAGTCCCTCGGCGCCGGCCAGCGTCGTCACGCCCCCGATCGCCCGTGCGCCGCGGCTCCATCCCAGCACCGGGAAGCCGAGGTCGGCGAGCGTCGACCGCGACGCGCTGGCCGAGCACACCCAGCCCGAGCACGCCGACGCGAAACGCCGACTTGTCGGCGCGTCGCTGCGGCAACCAGCGCCGTGCGCGCTGGTCGTCGGCGTAGCGCGGGAAATCGCGGAACACGCGCAGCACCGCGTAGGCCGCGTACTCGGCCATCTGCTCGGCCATCCCCGCGTCCTCGAGCCGGACCAGCGCGACCGACGGCGGCAGCGCCGGCATGCGGAGGAACGGGTCGACACCCGCGCCGAGGTTGAACACGGCCTTGACGCGTGCGAGCGCCGCGGCGTGCTCGGGGGTTGGCTTGTAGACGATCGCGTAGTCGAACGCGCTGGCGTCGCGCGGCGCCCAGGGCACGATCTCGGCTTCGGGCAGCGCGCGCACGAACGCGTCGTGCCATGCGCCGGCCGCGCGCCCCGGGTAGTGCAGCAGGATCCGCATGCCGCCGTCAGGCCGGCGGGTCCTCGAGGTCGACCAGGTCGGCGCCCTCGCTCACGCGCTCGCCCACCGCGCAGTTCACGGCCACGACAACCCCCGGCGCCGGCGCGACGATCGTGTGCTCCATCTTCATCGCCTCGAGCACGACGAGCGGCGCGCCCTTGTCCACGCGGTCGCCGGGCTTCACGTGCACCGCGACGATCGCGCCCGACATCGGCGCCGCCATGTGTCCCGCGTGCTCCTGCACCTCGCCCGCGTGCGCCAGCGGGTCGACGAGGCGCAGCCGGCGGCGCGTCCCCGGGGCGAACACGAGCCGTTCCTCGCCGTCGCTCACCACACTCGCCCCGAAGCGCGCGTCGCCGGCGTCGATCGTGAGACGGCCTTGCCGATTGGTCCAGGTGACGTCGAGCGCGCGGCCCGGAAGCACGACGCGGGCAGCGCCATCGCCGCAGGGATGCACGACGGTCGCGTGCTGCGCATCGCCGTCGGCGAAGAGGGCTGCGGCGCCGAGCGGGGTCCGGTTCGGCCACCAGCCGTCGCAGGCGTTCCACGGCGAGTGCGCGTCGATGGACGCCTGCGCGGCGTCGGCGGCCCGCGCGCGAAGCGCCTCGAACTCGGCGAGCGCCGCGGCGACCAGCGCACGCTCAGGTACTTCGCCCGGCGGCGGGAAGAGCTCGTCGCGGTGCTTGTCGATCAGCCCGGTGTCGACGCGACCGCTCGCGAAGGCCTCGTGCGCGACCACCCGCTCGAGCAGCCCGACGTTGGTCGCGACACCCGCGACCTCGCACTCGCCGAGCGCCGCCGACAGCGCGGCGCAGGCCGCGTCGCGATCCTCGCCCCACACGATGAGCTTGGCGAGCATCGGGTCGTAGTACGGGCTCACCTCGTCGCCGGCGCGAAAGCCCGTGTCGACGCGCACGCGCGCGCCCGTCGCCGGCATGCGCCAGTGCCGGATCGTGCCGATCGACGGCAGGAAGCCGCGGTCCGGGTCCTCGGCGTAGAGCCGCGCCTCGATCGCGTGGCCCGAGAGCGTGAGCGCCTGCTGCGCAAGCGGCAGCGGCTCGCCTGCAGCGACCCGCAGTTGCCATTCGACGAGGTCCTGTCCGGTGACCATCTCGGTCACCGGATGCTCGACCTGCAGCCGCGTGTTCATCTCCATGAAGAAGAACGTGCCGTCCTGCTCGGCGATGAACTCCACCGTGCCCGCACCAACGTAGCCGATCGCCTTCGCCGCGGCGACCGCGGCCTCGCCCATCGCGCGGCGACGCTCGGGCGTCATGCCGGGCGCCGGCGCCTCCTCGAGCACCTTCTGGTGGCGGCGCTGCACCGAGCAGTCGCGCTCGAACAGGTGCACCGCGTTGCCGTGGGTATCGGCGAACACCTGGATCTCGATGTGCCGCGGCGAGGTCAGGTACTTCTCGACCAGCATGCGGTCGTCGCCGAAGGAGGCCTTCGCCTCGCGCCGGGCCGAGGCCAGCGCCGGCTCGAACTCGCTCGCCGCGTGAACGATCCGCATGCCCTTGCCGCCGCCGCCGGCGGTCGCCTTGATCAGCACGGGATAGCCGATCTTCGCCGCCTCGCGCGCGAGCCGCGCCGGATCCTGATCGTCGCCGTGGTAGCCCGGCACCAGCGGCACGCGAGCCTTGCCCATGATCGCCTTGGCGGCGGATTTCGAGCCCATCGCCGCGATCGCGGACGGCGGCGGTCCGATGAACACGACGCCCTCGCGGGCGCACGCCGCGGCGAAGCCCTCGTTCTCCGAAAGAAAGCCGTAGCCCGGGTGGATCGCCTGCGCGCCACAGGACTTCGCGATCGCGAGGATGCGCTCGCCGTTGAGGTAGCTCTCGCGCGGCGCCGGTGGCCCCAGCCGGTACGCCTCGTCGCAGGCCTCGACGTGCAGCGCGTGCGCGTCCGCATCGGAGTAGACGGCAACGGTGGCGACGCCGAGCCGGCGCGCGGTGCGCGCGACGCGGACGGCGATCTCGCCGCGGTTGGCGATCAGGATCTTGCGGAACATGTCGGGAACAAGTTCATAGCCGCGGCGCCTGCGGCGCGCCGGCGTCGCTGCCGAACGGATCGCGCAGCCGCCGGAACAGCCGGGCGAGGAAGCGCCAGACCTTCGGGATCAGCCAGAGCATGAACAGGACGAGGAGCCCCAGCACCACCAAAGCGACGACCGGGTGCTCCCACGCGAGCCAGAGCACGACGCCGACGGCAAGGTCCTCGCCGAACGACGCCGCCCAGTTGGAGAACGGCTCCGGTGACGTGTTGATCGCCATGCGGCTGCCCGACTTCGCGAGGTGGCTGCCGGCGGCCAGCGTGCCGCCCAGGATCGCCGCGGCGAGCGCGGTCGCACCCGAGGCGTCGCCGAAGACGCTCGCGGCGAGCGCGGCGCCCGCGGGGATGCGCACGAAGGTCTGCAGCGTGTCCCAGAACGAGTCGAACACCGGCACCTTGTCGGCGACGAACTCGACGGCGAACATCGCCGACGACGCCACCAGCACGTACGGATGCGCGAGCAGCGAGAGGCCGCCGGGAAGCGGGATCCACTCGAGGTAGCCCAAGCCCCCGACGATGAACAGCACCGCGTAGAGGCGGATGCCGCTCGCCCAGCCCAGCGCTCCGGCGAGCGCGACGAGCTCCCAGGTGTCGAAGGTCGCGAGCGGCGTCCATCGCCTACTTGCGCTTCTTGCGCAGGCCCTCCGGCACCCACGCCGGCGAGCGGCGCGTGAGGAACGCGGCGATGCCCTCGCGCGCCTCGTCGGTCGCGCGAATCGTCGCGATGCGCTCCGCGGTGTCGGCGACGACCCGCTCGTCGATCGGCCGGTGGGCCACCGCCCGCACCAGCGCCTTGGCCGCCGCCTGCGCGTGCGGCCCGGCGAGCATCAGGTGGCCAAGCAGCTCGTTGACGCGCTCGTCGAGCGCCTCGAGCGAGGGGACGATGTCGTGCACGAGCCCGATCCGGTAGGCCTCGGCCGCGTCGAAACGCTCGGCGGTGAGGAAGTACCGGCGCGCCGCGCGCGCGCCGATCGCCTCGATCACGTAGGGGCCGATCGTCGCCGGGATCAGGCCGAGCTTCGCCTCGGACAGCGCGAACGTCGCCTCCATCGCGGCCACCGCGATGTCGCAGCATGCGACGAGACCCACGCCGCCCCCGTACACGGGACCGTGGACGCGCGCGATCGTGGGCTTCGGCAGCGACGACAACGCCTGCAGCAGGTGTGCGAGCGCACGGGCGTCGCCGACGTTCTCCTCGTAGGAGAAGCCCGCCATCCGCTCCATCCAGGCGAGGTCCGCGCCGGCGCAGAAGCTCGCGCCGGCGCCGAGCAGCACGACCGCGCGGATGCGCGGACTCGCCTCGATCACCGCGAGCGCCTGCGTCAATTCGGCGATCATCGTTTCGTCGAACGCGTTGTGGCGATCCGGGCGGTCGAGGGTCACCAGCGCGACGCCGTTGCGGTCGGCGACGCCGATCGTCTGGAAGTCGGGCATCGCCGGCGGGGCCAGCGGGTCGGGGGTCTTGGTCTTTCGGGTCATGTCGGTCTCGTCACGTCACATCCGGAACACGCCGAAGCGCGTCGGTTCGCTGTCCCGGTTCTGGGCGGCGGAAAGGGCGAGCGCGAGCACGCGCCGCGTGTCGGCGGGGTCGATCACGCCGTCGTCCCACAGCCGCGCGCTCGCGTAGTAGGGATGCCCCTCGCGCTCGTACTGGTCGCGGATCGGCGCCTTGAAGCGCGCCTCCTCGTCGGCGCTCCACGCACCGCCCTTCGCCTCGATCGCGTCGCGTCGCACGGTCGCGAGCACGGTGGCGGCCTGCTCGCCGCCCATCACCGAGATGCGGGCGTTGGGCCACATCCACAGGAAGCGCGGCTCGAAGGCGCGGCCGCACATGCCGTAGTTGCCGGCGCCGTAGCTGCCGCCGATGATCACGGTGAACTTCGGCACCTTCGCGCAGGACACCGCCGTGACCATCTTCGCGCCGTCCTTGGCGATGCCGCCGGCCTCGTACTTGCGGCCGACCATGAAGCCCGTGACGTTCTGCAGGAACACGAGCGGCGTGCCGCGCTGCGCGCACAGCTCGATGAAGTGGGCACCCTTCTGCGCCGACTCCGAGAAGAGCACGCCGTTGTTGGCGACGATCCCGACCGGGTAGCCGTGGATCCGCGCGAAGCCGGTGACGAGCGTGGTGCCATAGCGCGCCTTGAACTCGTCGAGCTCGCTGCCGTCGACGATGCGGGCGATGACCTCGTGCACGTCGTAGGGCTTGCGCGCGTCGGCGTTGATCACGCCGTAGAGCTCCCGCGCGTCCTGCAGCGGCTCGACCGGCGCGCGGAGCTCGAGGTCCGTGCGCTTGCGGCGGTTCAGGTTGGCCACCACCGACCGCGCGATCGCGAGCGCGTGACGGTCGTTCTGCGCGAAGTGGTCGGCCACGCCCGAGATGCGCGTGTGCACGTCGGCGCCGCCCAGGTCCTCCGCAGTGACGATCTCGCCGGTCGCCGCCTTCACGAGCGGCGGGCCGCCCAGGAAGATCGTGCCCTGCTCGCGCACGATGATCGACTCGTCGGCCATCGCCGGCACGTAGGCGCCGCCCGCGGTGCAGGAACCCATCACCACCGCGATCTGCGGGATGCCCTCCGCCGACATCGTCGCCTGGTTGTAGAAGATGCGGCCGAAGTGGTCCCGGTCGGGAAAGACGTCGGTCTGGTTCGGCAGGTTGGCGCCTCCCGAGTCGACCAGGTAGATGCACGGCAGGCCGTTCTGGCGCGCGATGTCCTGCGCGCGCAGGTGCTTCTTCACCGTCAGCGGGTAGTAGGTGCCGCCCTTGACGGTGGCGTCGTTGCAGACGATCACGCACTCGCGGCCCGACACCCGCCCGATGCCGGTGATGATCCCCGCGGCGGCGATGGTGTCGCCGTACATGCCGTGGGCGGCGAGCTGCGAGAGTTCGAGGAACGGGCTGCCGGGGTCGATCAGCGCCCGGACGCGATCGCGCGGCAGCAGCTTGCCGCGGGCGACGTGCTTCTCGCGCGCGGCCGCGCCGCCGCCCTCCTCGATCGCGGCGATCGTCGCGCGGAGGTCGGCGACCAGCGCCGCCATCGCGACGCGGTTGGCGGCGAAAGTCGCGTCGCGCGTGTCGAGCTTCGATTCGATGACCGGCATGGTGCGAAGTGTAGCGAGTCCGGCGGCGGCTGGCTCGCCGCGGAGCGTCTCAGGGCTTCGGGGTCAGCGGCGACCACAGCTCGATCACGCGGCCGGCCGGGTCGGCGAAATGCGCGACGCGCTGCCGCCAGGCCGCCTGGTCGTGCGGCGCGGTGACCTGGCGCACGCCGCGCGCCGCAAGCCGCGCGGCCTCGGCGTCGACGTCGGCGACCCGCAGGCACAGCACCAGGTGGTCGCCCGCGGTCGTCCCGACGGGACCGCCCAGCACCTGCCCCATCAGGTCGGCGCGGTAGAACGCGAGCCGCGAGCCGCCGGTGTCGAACTCCACGTAGACACCGGGGACGTCCACGACCTGCTTCAACCCGATCACGTCGCGGTAGAACGCCGCCGGCGCGGCGACGTCGGCGACGAGGAAACGCAGGTGCGAGAGCGACATCGCTCCACCCTTTCAGAATCCGCCGGTGGCGAGCCAGCGCTCGACCTGCGGCAAGCGGTCCACGCCCCAGAAGCACTCGCCGTCGACGATGACGAACGGCGAGCCGAACACGCCGGCCGCGATCG
This sequence comes from uncultured beta proteobacterium, assembly GCA_963705175.1. Taxonomy (GTDB): domain Bacteria; phylum Pseudomonadota; class Gammaproteobacteria; order Burkholderiales; family Casimicrobiaceae; genus VBCG01. The sequence goes on from CAVPJE010000023.1 coordinate 92,871, forward strand.
CCTGCGCCACTTCGCGCTTCAGCGCGTCCTTGACCGCCGGGTCGTCGACCGCGGCGCGCGCCGCGGCCTGGTCGGCGCCGGCGCGTGCCGCGACCGCCGCCGCGACGTCGGGGTCCGAGATGTCCTGGTCGTCGACGAAATACGCGCGGTACAGCGCCTGCGCCACGCGCCCGGCGAGCGCGGGGTCGCGCTCGCGCAGCGACAGCACGACGCGCGACGGCGCCTGGGCCGGAATCGGGAAGCGCGAGGGCATCCGGAACGTGACGCCGTGGAAGCGTGCGCTCCGCGCGAAGTCGTGCAGCGAGTACGCACCCTTCATCGGCACTTCGGTGAGCGGCGCGCCGCCGGTCTCCTTGAAGATCACGCCGAGCAGCACCGGACGCCAGTTCACCGTCCGGCCGTGCCGCGACGCAATGGCTTCGATCAGCTCGGCGCCGAGATAGCCGTAAGGCGACGAGAAGTCGAAGTGGAAGTCGATCGGGGCGGGCATCGCGGTACCTCCTGGGGGTGCGTGCAACGGGTCGGGTCAGAGCGAGCGGCCGATCACCAGGCGCTGGATGTCGCTCGTGCCCTCGTAGATCTGGCACACGCGCACGTCGCGCCAGATGCGCTCGACCGGGAAATCGGTGACGTAGCCGTAGCCGCCGTGGATCTGGATCGCGTCGGAGCACACGCGTTCGGCCATCTCGGAGGCGAAGAGCTTCGCCATCGACGCCTCCTTGAGGCACGGCTGCCCGGCGTCGCGCAGCACCGCCGCGGATAGCACGAGCGCGCGCGCCGCCTCGATCGCCGTGGCCATGTCGGCGAGGCGGAAGTTGACGGCCTGGTGCTCGATGATCGGCTTGCCGAAGCTCGTCCGCTCGCGCGCGTAGGCGAGCGCCGCGTCGAACGCCGCGCCCGCCATGCCGACCGCCTGCGCCGCGATGCCGATGCGTCCCGCCTCGAGATTGGCGAGCGCGATCCGGTAACCCGCGCCTTCCGCGCCGAGGCGGTTCTGCGCCGGCACCCGGCAGTCGTCCAGGGTGATCTGCGCGGTGTCGGAGGCGCGCTGCCCGGTCTTGTCCTCGACCCGGGAGACGATGAACCCGGGCGTGGCGGTGTCGACGATGAACGCGCTGATGCCCTTCTTGCCGGCCGTGCGGTCGGTGACGGCGAACACGATCGCGACGTCGGCATTGCGGCCCGAGGTGATGAACTGCTTCACGCCCGAGAGCACGTAATCACCGTCACGCGCCTCGGCGCGGGTCGCGATCGCACCGGCGTCCGAGCCGGCCTGCGGCTCGGTCAGGCAGAAGCAGCCGAGCTTCCTGCCCGCGGCGAGCGGACGCAGGTACTGCTCCTTCTGCGCGTCCGTGCCGAAGGCCAGCGACCGGCCCGCACACCACGGAGTTCTGCACCGAGACGATCGTCGACGTCGCACCGTCGCCCGCGGCGATCTCCTCGAGCGCGAGGGCGAGCGAGACATAGTCGGTGCCGGCGCCGCCCCAGGCCTCCGGGACCACCATGCCGAGGGCGCCGAGCTCGCCCAGGGCGGCCAACTCCTCGCGCGGAAAGTGGTGCTCGCGATCCCAGCGCGCCGCGTTGGGCGCGAGCTGCTCGCGCGCGAATGCGCGCATCGTGTCGCGGATCAGTCGTTGCTCTTCGGAGAGCAGCATCGCATCATCCCCCGCGCCGCGGCGCGTTCAGCGTATAGACCCCGGCGAGCACGAGCGCCCCGCCGGCGAGCATCGAGGCATCGATGCGTTCGCCGAGCAGCAGCGCGCCGAGCACCACGGCAAACACCGGCACCAGATTGATGAACACCGGCGCGCGCGCGGCGCCGAGCCGCCGCACGCCGTCGTTGTACCAGACGAACGCGACCGCGGTGCCGAACGCCCCCAGGAAGGCGAGCGCCGCCCAGGCGGATGGCGAGGCCTGCGGCACCAAGGCGGCGCCTTCGGCGAGCGTCGCTGCCGCGAGCATCAGCATGCCGGTGAGCGACGCGTAGACGGTGATCGCGAGCGGCGAGAGCCCCGCCATCAGCCGCTTCGCGATCAGCGTGAACGCAGACCACGAGACGACGCAGCCGAGGATCGTGAGCTCGCCAGTGCCCAGTCCGCCGCGCAGCAGGGCGAGCGGATCGCCCCGACCGATGACGATCGCGGCGCCGGCGAGGGCGATCACGATGCCCGCCACGTTGCGCCGCGTGAGCCGCTCGCCGAAGAACAGCGCGGCGCCGACGAGCGTGGCCGCCGGGTTCAACGCGACGAGCAGCGACGCGCGTCCCGCCGGAACGGTCTTGAGGCCCCACATGAAGCACAGGTTGTAGGCGGCCACACCGGTCGCGCCGAGCAGCGCGACGCCGAGCCACTGCCTCGCGGTCAGGCGCGGCAGGCCGCGCTCGAGCGCGAAGGCCGCGACCACGAGCACGGCGCACGCGAGCACGTAGCGCCACAGCGCCGCCGTCGACGCCGGCAACTCGGCCGTGGCGATCCGTCCCGCGACGAAGGTCCCGCCCCAGATCGCCGCGACCCCGACGAGCTTCAGGTAGACCGGCCACGGCGCCGGGGCGGCGAGCGTCAGGTGGCCAGCGCGCATCGCGGCCGATCAGCGACGCTCGTCAAACAGGAGTCGGACGGCGAGCGACACGAGCCCCGCGGCGCGCCCCTGTGCCAGCGTGCGCGACACGAGGTACAGCTGGTTCGGACCGGGGGTGGCGGCGAGCGCGACGCAGGCCAGCGCGAACAGCAGCCACGTGTCGAACGCGATCACGCCCGTGCCGTCCTGGCGGTCACGTGAGCTCGATCGCCATCGCGGTCGCTTCGCCGCCGCCGATGCACAGCGCGGCCACGCCGCGGCGCTTCCCGTGCTTGCGCAGCGCGCCGATCAGCGTCACGACGATGCGCGCGCCCGAGGCACCGATCGGATGGCCGAGCGCGCACGCGCCACCGTGCACGTTGACCTTGTCGTGCGGCAGCCCGTGGTCCCGCATCGCGGCCATCGTCACCACGGCGAAAGCCTCGTTGATCTCCCACAGGTCGACGTCGGCCGCCGTCCAGCCCACCTTGGCGAGCACCTTGGCGATCGCACCGACCGGCGCGGTGGTGAACAGTCCCGGCTCCTGCGCGTGCGTCGCGTGCGCGAGCACCGTCGCGACGGGCTGCAATCCGCGCGACGCGGCGGTCGAGCGGCGCATCATCACCAGCGCGGCCGCGCCATCGGAGATCGAGCTCGCGTTCGCTGCCGTGACGGTGCCGTCCTTGCGGAACGCGGGCTTGAGCGTGGGAATCTTCTCCGGCGAGGCCTTCGCCGGCTGCTCGTCGCGGTCGAACACCGTCTCGCCCTTGCGCCCCGCGACCTTGACCGGCGCGATCTCCCACGCGAACGTGCCGTCGTTGTTGGCGGCGAGCGCGCGGGCCAGCGACGCGAGCGCGAAGGCGTCCTGGGCCTCGCGCGTGAACGCGTAAGTAGTCGCGCAATCCTCGGCGAACGTGCCCATCAGCCGGCCCTTGTCGTAGGCATCCTCCAGGCCGTCGAGGAACATGTGGTCCTGCACGACCTGGTGGCCCATGCGGTAGCCCGCGCGCGCCTTCGGCAGCAGGTACGGCGCGTTGGTCATCGACTCCATCCCGCCCGCGACCATGACGTCGTTCGTGCCGGCGGCGAGCAGGTCGTGCGCGAGCATCGCCGCCTTCATCGCCGAGCCGCACATCTTGTTGATCGTCGTGCAGCCGGCCGCGAGCGGCAGCCCCGCCTTGAGCGACGCCTGGCGCGCCGGCGCCTGGCCCTGGCCCGCCGGCAGCACGTTGCCCATGATCACCTCGTCCACGTCGGCGGGTGCGATGCCGGCGCGCTCCACCGCCGCCCTGATCGCGACGGCGCCGAGGTCGCTGGCCGAGAGCGACGCGAAGTCGCCGGCGAAGCCGCCCATCGGCGTGCGCGCGGCGCCGACGATGACGATGGGGTCGTTCAGCATCGATGTCTCCTCGGGGGGCCCGGGACGGTGTCCGGCCCGCTACCTGGTCTCGTTGAACAGCTCGCGGCCGATCAGCATGCGGCGGATCTCGCTCGTGCCGGCACCGATCTCGTAGAGCTTCGCGTCGCGCCAGATGCGCCCGGTCGCGTAGTCGTTGACGTAGCCGTTGCCGCCCAGGCACTGGATCGCCTCGTTGGCGAGCCACGTCGCCTTTTCGGAGGCGTACAGGATCGCACCGGCCGCGTCCTTGCGCGCCGCGGTACCGCCGTGGCCGCGGTCGAGCGCGGCGGCGACCGCGTAGACGTAGGCGCGGCAGGCATTGAACGTCGTGTACATGTCGGCGAGCTTGCCCTGCATCAGCTGGAACTCGCCGATCGGCTGGCCGAACTGCTGCCGCTCGTGCACGTAGGGGATGGCGACGTCGAGCGCCGCCGCCATCAGCCCCAGCGACCCGCCGGCGAGCACCGCGCGCTCGTAGTCGAGCCCGCTCATCAGGATGCTCGCGCCGCGCCCCTCGGCGCCCAGCACGTTGGCGGCCGGCACCGCGCAGTCCGCGAACACCAGCTCGCAGGTGTTGCTGCCGCGCATGCCGAGCTTGTCGAGCTTCTGCGCGGTCGAGAAGCCCGGCATGCCCTTCTCGACGATGAACGCCGTGATGCCGCGCGCGCCGGCCTGCGGGTCGGTCTTCGCGTACACGACCAGCGTGTCGGCGTCGGGGCCGTTGGTGATCCACATCTTCGAGCCGTTCAGCACGTAGGCATCGCCGCGGCGCTCGGCGGAGAGGCGCATCGACACGACGTCGGAGCCCGCGCCCGGCTCGCTCATCGCCAGGGCCCCGACGTGCTCGCCGGTGATCAGCTTCGGCAGGTACTTGCGCCGCTGCGCCTCGCTGCCGTTCCTGCGGATCTGGTTGACGCACAGGTTCGAGTGGGCGCCGTAGGACAGCCCGACCGAGTCCGGAAGCGCGCGAGATCTCCTCCATCGCGACCACGTGCGCGACGTAGCCCAGACCGGCGCCGCCCAGCGACTCCTCGACGGTGATGCCGAGCAGGCCCATGTCGCCCAGCTTGCGCCACAGGTCGGGCGGGAATGCGTTGGCGCGGTCGATGTCCGCGGCACGCGGCGCGATCTCGCCCTGCGCGAACGCGCGCACCGCCTCGCGCAGCATGTCGATCGTCTCGCCGAGACCGAAATCGATGGAAGGAAGGTTGACCATGGCTGTCCTCGGGACCGATGGCGGCGAAGCGGGTCAGGCGGCCGGCGCGTCCGGCTTGCCGTGCATCGCGATCAGCGTCTGCTGCATCAGCGCGACGAGCGTGCGCCGTCCCGCGGACTCCGCGTGCACCTCGCCGCGGGTGATCGTCAGCGTGCGGCCGGACTTCACGACGAAGCCCTCCGCGACGATGCGATCGCCCTGCGCGGGGGCGAGCAGGTTCAGCTTGAACTCGACGGAGAGCACCGACGCGGTCGCGGGGAAGAGCGTGAAGCCGGCGTAGCCGCCGGCCGAGTCGACGATCATCGCGACCACGCCCGCGTGCACGTAGCCGTGCTGCTGCGCGAGCGCGGGCGTCGGGACGAGGTCGATCGCGCAGTAGCCGGGCGCCACGGCGACGAGGCGCGCACCGACCGTCGCCATCGCACCCTGGCGCGCGAAGCTCTCCCGCACCCGGGTCGCGAAGGCGGGGTCGGCCGGCTCGAACGGGCGGGGATCGGGAGGCATGGGTTCGGATGTCGGCGCGTGACGCTGGACAGGCGAGCGGCGCGGGTGGTCCGGTCGTGCGATCGACGATTGTGGTTGACGTTTACGTAAACGTCAACCTGGCGGCCGGGGGCGGCGCCACGACCCGGGCCCGGGCTTCCTGGTCCTTGAGACGCCGGCGGCACTCGCGCTCCAGCCCGTCGATCTCGGCGAGCGTCGCGTCGATGTCCTCCTTCTGCTGCAGGAGGCGCCCGCGGCGCTCGCCGAGGATCGCGAGGAACTTGGACAGTTGCGCGCGTTCGTTGCGTGCCACCTCGTAGAGGTCGAGCAGTTCGCCGATTTCCGCGAGCGAGAGGCCGAGGCGCTTGCCGCGCAGGATCAGCTTGATCCGCACGCGCTCGCGCTCGCCGTAGACACGTGCGCTCCCCACCCGGCGCGGGCTGACCAGTCCGCAGTCCTCGTAGAAGCGGATCGCGCGGGTAGTGAGCGCGAATTCCTTCGCGAGCTCCGAGATCGTGCAGGTGGGCGCGCCGGCGGGCGCGAGGCGACGGCTGTTCATCGCGAGCCAACATAGCACAGGCTTGACAGTGCATCGGCGTACCTCCACGATCGGGCGCCTCCCGCGCCAGCAGCGCCCCACGATCCCCATCCACGCCGGATGCCCGAACCGCTCCTCTATCCGTTCACCGCGCCGCCGGCCGCCGGCGAGGCCATCGAGGTCGCTCCCGGCATCCGCTGGATCCGCATGCCGTTGCCGTTCGCGCTCGACCACATCAATCTCTGGCTGGTGGGCGAGGGCGACGGCGTTGCGCTCGTCGATTGCGGGTACGGCGACGCGCCGACGCGGGATCTCTGGTCGCGCCATTTCGCGACGACGCTGGGCGGCCGGGCACCCGCCCGCATCGTGGTCACGCACTACCACCCGGATCACGTCGGCAACGCCGCCTGGCTCGGGGAACGCTTCGACCGGCCGGTGTGGATGAGCGCCGCGGAGTTCCTGACCGCCCACGCCGTGCGGGCCGGGCATTGCGGGCACGCACTCGCCGACACGTGCGCGCTGTTCCGCGCGCACGGCGTCGAGGACGACCACATCGCCGCCCTCGAGGCTCGGGGCAACGCCTACCGGCGCGGGGTGCCCGGGCTGCCCGCGAGCTATCGGCGCCTGTTCCCGGGCGCCGCGCTGAAGCTCGGCGGCTCGGAATTCCGCGTGATCGCGGGCTACGGGCACTCGCCGGAGCACGCCTCGCTCCACGGCGCCGATCGACGGGTGTTGATTTCCGGCGACATGCTGCTGCCCAAGATCAGCACCAACGTCGCCGTGTGGCCGGCCGAGCCCGATGCCGACCAGCTCGCGCGCTTCCTCGCCTCGCTCGCCGCCTTCGAGACCCTGCCCGACGACACGCTGGTGCTGCCGTCGCACGGCCTGCCGTTTCGCGGCATACGCGCCCGCGTCGAAGCGTTGCGCGACCACCACCGCGCACGCCTGGCCGAACTCGTCGATGCCGTCGGTGAGGCCGGCGCGGCGACCACGGCCGCCGAGGTCGTGCCGGTGCTGTTCCGCCGCGAGCTCGACCTGCAGCAACGCTTCTTCGCGATCGGCGAGGCGATCGCGCACCTGAACCACCTGGCGACGGGCGGCCGGCTGGTGCGCGAGACAACGGCCGACGGGCGCTTTCGCTTTGCGCTGCCGCCAAGCGCTGCGCCGGCTTAGAATCGCTCTTTCCACCGCCCGCCACGACGACGAGACCGCCATGTCCACCCACGCCAAGACTTCCGCCAAGACACCCGCGGCACCCGCAGCCGCGCCGGTCCAGGGCTACGACCCCGTCGCGCTCGCCGAGAGTCTCGCCAAGGCGGCGGAGAAGGGCGCGAAGCTGATGGGCGAATTCGCGAAGCGCCAGTCCGCGTCCGGCAAGACGCTCCTCGCCGACGAGCTCGGCATCGGCAAGGCGTTCCTCGAGCTCGCCGCGAAGATGATGTCGAATCCGATGCGCGTCGCCGAGTCGCAGATGACGCTGTGGTGGAACTACATGAGCCTGTGGCAGTCGTCGCTCATGCGCATGATGGGCGCGCCGACCGGTCCCATGGCGGAGCCACACAAGGGCGACAAGCGCTTCAAGCACGAGGACTGGGAGCAGCACTTCCTGTTCGACTTCATCAAGCAGTCGTACCTGCTCACCGCGCGCTGGCTGCACGACCAGGTGGCGAGCGTCGAGGGCCTCGACGACTCGACGAAGCGCAAGGTCGATTTCTTCACGCGGCAGTACATCGACGCGTTCTCGCCGACCAACTTCGCGCTCACCAATCCCGAGGTGTTCCGCGCGACGATCGCCTCGGGCGGCCAGAACCTGGTGCGCGGCCTGCACAACCTGCTCGACGACATCGAGCGCGGCAACGGCAAGCTGAAGATCTCGATGACCGACTCCAAGGCCTTCGAGCTGGGCGTGAACATCGCCACGACGCCCGGCAAGGTCATGTTCCGCAACGAACTGATGGAGCTCCTGCAGTACACGCCGACCACGCCGAAGGTCGTTCAAGCGGCCGCTGCTGATCATCCCGCCGTGGATCAACAAGTTCTACATCCTCGACCTGCGCGAGAAGAACTCGTTCATCAAGTGGTGCGTCGACCAGGGCATCTCGACGTTCGTGATCTCGTGGACGAACCCGGACGCGAAGCTCGCGGAAGCCAACTTCGAGGACTACCTCGAGAAGGGCACGCTCGCCGCGCTCGACGCGGTCGAGGCCGCGACCGGCGAGCCCGACGTCAACGCGCTCGGCTATTGCCTGGGCGGCACGCTGCTCGCCGCGATGCTGGGCTACATGGCGGCGAAGAAGGACAAGCGGATCGCCAGCGCGACCTACTTGACCTCGCTCGTCGACTTCCGCCAGACCGGCGAGCTCGAGGTGTTCATCGACGAGCAGCAGGTCGCCTCGCTCGAGCGCAAGATGGAGGAGCGCGGCTTTCTCGAGGGCAGCGAGATGGCGGCCACGTTCAACATGCTGCGCTCCAACGACCTGATCTGGTCGTTCGTCATCAACAACTACCTGCTCGGCCGCGACCCCTTCCCGTTCGACCTCCTGCACTGGAACGCCGACTCGACGCGCATGCCGGCGAAGATGCACAGCTTCTACCTGCGCAACATGTACATGCAGAACGCGCTGGTCGAGCCGGGCAAGGTGGTGCTCGACGGCGTGCCGATCGACCTCACCAAGGTCACCGTGCCGTCGTACTTCGCCTCCGCGATCGAGGACCACATCGCGCCGTGGAAGGCGACCTACAACGGCCCGAAGGCGATGCGCGGCAAGACGCGCTTCGTGCTCTCGGGGTCGGGACACATCGCGGGCATGATCAACCCGCCCGTCGCGAACAAGTACGGCTACTGGACCAACGACAAGCTCCCGGCGAGCCCCGAGACCTGGCTCGAGGGCGCGCAGCAGCACGAGGGTTCGTGGTGGACCGACTGGCGCGCGTGGCTCGGCGCGCACCTGGGCCGCGAAGTCGCGCCGCGCGTGCCCGGCAAGGGCAAGCTCAAGGTGCTGGGCGACGCGCCCGGCACCTACGTGCGCATTCAGTCATAGCGGCGCGAGCCGGGGAGCAGGGGGAACGCGCGACCAGCGAGCAGGGGCCCCGAGTGCGCTCGGGGATGCGAGCGTCCGGGAGCGCGTTCGGAGGCCGACGACGTGACGTCGCGAGCTTCGTGGACCCTGCCGGAGGCCGAACCGAGCACGCTCGAGGATGCGACCGAGGCGAGTCGACGCATCCGGCCGACGGCGCCTCGCAGCGAACCCCGCAGATCGTTGCGGAGGCCGCGACCGGCTGCGGAGCCGTACTACTGACCCTCGCCGGGCTTATGGCCCTGGCCGCGCGACGAGGGCTTGTCTGCGCCCGACGGTCCGCCTGAACGGGGCGCGGGCTCGGCGGCCGGAGCGGCGCGCGCGCGGCGGCGCGGACGATGCCGGCGGAGGGGCCGCCTGAACCGGGCGCGGCGCACCCACGGCCGCGGGCGGCGCCGACGACCTCGGAGCGCCCTGCGACGGCGGTGCAGCACGCGGACTCGGTGCCGACGATGGCGGCGCAACGGACCGCGGCTCGTATCTGGGAGCCGGCGCGGACGGTGCACCCCACGTGCCTGCGCGTAAGGGCCCGCTTGCGGTGAGCGACCGACGGATGGCGAGGGCGATACCGCGCTCGGCGCCGGTCGCGTCGCGGGTAGCCCCGGTTTGCGAGCCCGGCTTGGCGGCGGCCGGCTGCGCGCTCGGTCGACGGCCGTCCGCCGTCCACCCAGGTCGAGCCGGGACGGACCGCCTGGCCCGGCGGCACGCGCGTCGCACCCGATGGCGCGCCGGGCTTCGCCACCGCCGACGGGGCGCTCGTTGCGCCACCCCACGTCGTTCCCGGTCGCCCCGCCTGCCCCGGCGGCACGGCGCCGCTCCCCCCGGGCGAAGCCTGCATCGGCTTGGTCCGGTAGAAGTGCGATGCCGGCGGCGGCACGGCGGTGGTCATCGGCTTCGCGCCGGGGATCGTCGCCGCGGTCGGCTTCGCCACGCCCGGCGCCTGCGCCAGCATCGGCGCGCCGCTCACCAGCTGGGGCTTCACGTCGACGAGATTGCGCTGCACCGGTTGACGCCCGGTGAACGTCGCGCCGGCGACCGCCGTGACGCCACCGGGTGCCGACCAGTTCCTGTAGCGCGTCGGCGGCGCGCGCGGGCGCTCGGCGTAGTTGACCGCGTACGGCCGGTTGTACATCGTCCAGCAGCGATCGGAACACCCGCGCCACCACGGCATGTAGGGCTCGCCCCAGCCGAGCGGCACCCAGCCGAACACCGGCGCGCCGAACGATGCCGAGAACGACCAGCCGCCGCCGCCGTACCACGCCACCATCGCCGGCGACCAGACCGGGCGCGCGACGAAGCCGCCCGGGGTCCAGCCCCAGCGCCCGCCGATGTAGCCCCACCTGCCGTAGTGGAACGGCGCGTAGCCCCACGGTGCGTCGTCGACCCAGGTCCAGCCCCAGCCGCCGACCCACGACCAGCGGCCGAAGCGATACGGCGCCCAGCCCGCGGCGACCGTCGTCGGGAACCACACCGCGCCGTACTCGGGAACGGTCTGCCAGTCGCCGAACTCGTCGAGGTCGGCGTAGCCCACCATCTGCCGCGACACGTAGCTCGTGCTGCGGCTGCGCTCGTAGCGGCGATCGCGCTCGGCGCTCCACGTGTCGAAACCGTCGATCCAGTAGCCGGTGCGCACGTCGGCGAAGGCCGCCTCCGCTCCCGTGACGGCGGCGGTCTGCCCGGGCAGCACCTGCTGCACGCCCGCCGCGAGCTGGACCAGCGCCTCGCCCTGGCGCACGACGACGTCCGTGCGCGAGCGATCCGGCGCGACCTCGATCCGGTACAGCCCGGGACGCGTGAGCGTGACCTGGGTATTCGGCGTGTCGATGAGCGCGGATTCGCCCGGATCCAGCACCCGCACCCTGACGATGACCCGCCCCTGGGCGACGAACAGCGCCAGGATGCGGTCGTCGAGGCGCGCGACGTGGACGTTGGTGTCGCCGGCGAGCCGCAGCTGGCCGCCGCCGTAGTCGATCTCGGCGCGGCCGTCGCCCGCCACCCACAGGTTGTCGCCGCTGGTGATCGTGTAGTTGCGCAGCGCCTCGACCCAGTCCTCGGCCCGCTCCTCGGTCGCAAGGTAGACGCGGCCCGCGACGTCCGCCAGTCGGCCGGCGCGGCTCGGCAGGTCGTCCTCGGCGAGCGCCGGGACCGCGGCGGCGACCAGGGCCGCGGCGAGCAGGATGCGCCCGAGGGCGCCAGTAAGAGCTGCAAGCGAGCGCGTCATCGTCGAACCTCCCGTTACACAGACCAGAACGTCCGGGGGCAGGCGAGCGTTGACCCCGCTCTCCACGGCCAACCCGGCCCGCAACTGGTTAGAATGTGGGGTCAATTTCAAGTTCGGCCAAACAGCGGCGCCGGAAGCCGCGGCCGCCCCCACGAGGAGAAGACGATGAAGACGTTCCGCAGGGCGCTCGTTGCGAGCGCCGTCGCGCTGGCCTGCTCGGCCGGTACCGCGTCGGCGCAGTTCAGCAACATGTATTTCTTCGGCGACAGCCTGACGCGACGCGGGCTCGTACAAGCCAGTGCTGCCGCCCGGCACCGGCCGATTCACCACCAACCCGGATCCGGTCTGGGCGCAGGTCCTCGGCGCGCACTACGGCTCGACGATCACGCCGGCGAACCAGGGCGGTACCGACTACGCCCAGGGCGGCGCGCGCGTGACGCAACTGCCGGGTGTGCCTCCCGTCTCCGCCGACCGGCGCTGCGGTGCCGATCGCGCCGCAGGTCTCACAGTACATCGGGCGCGGTGTCGACCCGACCGCGCTCCATGCGGTTTGGGGCGGCGCAAACGACGTCATCACGCAACTGATCCTCGCGGCGACTGGCCAGATCACCGCGGCACAGGCACAAGCCGGCGTCATCACCGCGGCAACCCAACTGGTGCAGCAGGTCGCCGTGCTCCAGGCAGCCGGCGCGCAGAACAGTCGCCGTGGGGAACCTACCGGACATGGGCAAGACGCCCACTGGGCAATCGCTCGGCACGGCGGGCGCGGCGCAACTCAGCGCCCTCGCCAGTCTCTACAACACGACGCTGACCACCGGCCTGAACGCGCTCGGCGGCAACGTGCTCCGCGTCGACAACTGGGCGCTCCTGAACGACGTGCTCGCCAATCCCGCGAGCTACGGCATCATCAACACGACGTTCCGGCGTGCGGCACCAAGGACGCCCTGCTCTGCACGACCGCCGACCTCGTGGCGCCGAACGCCAACAGGACGTACGCGTTCGCCGACGGCAACCACCCTACTGGCGGAACCCACGTCATCCTCGCGCAGGCGGTTGCCTCAATGATCGAAGGCCCGCAGCAGGCCGCGACCCTGACGGAAGGCCCGCTGGCGGTCGAGCAGGCGATGTTCCGCGCGGTCGACGCGCGCATGTGGTCGGCACTCGACACGCCGTACGCGGCGAAGGGCGTCAACGTCTGGGCCTCCTACGACTACGCGAACCCCGACATCGACGCCGGCCTCGTGTCCGGCGACGCCAACCTGAGCACGCTGTCGGTGGGCGGCGACGTGCGCATCAACCCGCACCTGATGGCCGGCGCCGCCGCGCACTTCAGCCGGTACGACGCGAGCTACGGCGGCGGCGGGCACGAGCTGGACGAGGTGAGCGCGACGATCTACGGCGGCTGGGGCAGCGGGCCGTGGTACGTCGGCGGCTCGCTCGTCATCGGCACGCTCGACTACTCCGACGTGTCGCGCACGTTCGACTTCGGCACGACGTCGCGCTCCCTGAGCGGCGACACCAGCGGCACACACTGGGGGCTGCGCGCGCTCGGCGGCTACTGGTTCAAGCACTCCAACGTGCTGCACGGCCCGTTCGCGAAGCTCGTCTACCAGGAGGTCTCGGTCAACGGCTTCTCCGAGGGCGCCACCGCGACGACGTCGCTGCGCTACGGCGCGCAGGATCGCGAGTCGCTGATCAGCAGCCTCGGCTGGCAGGCGCAGGGCACGTGGGGCGCGGTGCGCCCGTTCGGCCGCGTCACCTGGGAGTACGAGTTCAAGGACGACGCGCGCAGCGTCACCGCGTGCCCGGCGGTCGGGGCTCGTACTCGATCGGCGTCGGTGCGCCGGACGACAACTGGTTCCTGTTCAACTTCGGCGCCAGCATGGACTTCGGCCAGGCCTCGGCGAGCTACGGTCGGCTCTCCGGCTACCTGATGGGCACGGCGACCGCCGCGAAGAATGACGGCGACTCGTGGGCCGTCACCGTCGGCCTGCGCCTGCCGATGTAGCGCAGAATCTGCGCTTCGACAGCAAAGGGCCGCCTGCGGGCGGCCCTTTGCGTTTGCATCGGCCACCGCCGCGCCGGCGAACTCAGCGCGCGGCCGCCGACAGTCCGGAGACGAGGTCCAGGACGGCGCCGCCGATGCCCACCGCCGGCGCCACGCCGCTTGGCTCGCGCGCCGCCCCGGCCGACGGCGGCGCGCCGACGACGCGCGTGGCCGAGAACACCACACTCCCCCAGTCTGCGCCCGATTGCGCAAGCGAGTGGATCGTCAACGTGTCGCCGCGCTCGACGACGACGTCGTTCTCGCCGTTGACGACGACGTAGTAGCCGTTGTCGACGTAGGTGCCGGCGATCGACATGTCGGACGACTGGGAGCCGTAGCTCATCGTCAGCCACACCGAGCACGACCGGTCCGACCGGAAGGTCATCGTCCCTTCGACCGGTCCACGCCGGATCGAGCGAGTTCATCACGAGTCCGCTCGAGGCGTACATCGACACGTGGCGCACCGTGTAGGTGCCGACGAGCGACGGCGAGAGCAGCGGCTCGACCTGCGTGACCACGTAGTTCTGCTTCGACTGCGACCACGCGAGATGCGTGCCGACGCCCTTCGAGGGGAAGTCCGGGATGAAGTGGCTCGCGGCGAGGCCGGTCAGGAACTCGCCGCCGAGGTAGCCGACGTTGAACGTCGCCGAGGCGAAGAGCACGCCGTCGGCGTAGGCGTCGACGCGATGCGTGCCGCCCTTGAGCAGCGCATAGTTGTAGAGATACGAGAAGCCCGTATCGCTGCGACCGCACACGCCCGCGGTGTCGGCGCGCGGCGTACCCATCCCCGCGTTGCCGAGCACCGCGCCGTCCATGCGCAGCTCGATCGTTCGCGCCGTGCAGTGCCAGCCGGTAATCGCCGCGATGCCGGATTCGGTCGCGCCGTTCTGCGGATTCTCGAGATTTCCCGTCGCGTGTGCGCCGCCTGCAAGCAGCAGCACGAGCACGGCGGCCAAGGTAGTACGGACATCGTTGCGCATGACGTCTCCTTTCCGCCTGCCGGAGAAACGCCGTTCGATTCGCCAACCCGACCGCGATCGATCGTCGGCCATCGGATTGGGCCGCCTGGCCAATGTCCGGCCGGCAACCGCCCGGCGCATGGCGCACCGGGACCTGCAATCAAGCTACTCCCGGCGCTGCGCGAAGGCACACCCTGTTCGATCGCCGATTGACGGCGGTCAATCAATCCGTACGTGCGTGCCGAATCGCATGGTCGGAAGACCCGGCCGCACCGCCGCGAAATCGGGGTCAGACCCCGATTTCGCTTCAGATGCGGTTGTCGCGCGGCTTGCGCTTGCGGTTCTGCACGACGCGGTCGAAGAGCGGCCGCGGCAGGAGCCTCAGCACCCGGCCGACGAGCGCCATCGGCCAGGGCAGCACGTAGAAGCGCTTGCGCCGCTCGATCGCGCGCGCGACGAGCCGCGCCGCGTCGTCGGCCTTGAGCAGGAACGGCATGCGGTACGGGTTCTTCGCGGTCAACTCCGTCTCGATGAAGCCGGGGCAGATCGTGACGACGTCGACGCCGCGCGGGCGCATCTCGACGCGCAGGCTTTCCAGGTACGTGATCGCCGCCGACTTCGAGCCGCAGTAGGCCCCGGAGCCCGGCATGCCGCGGAAGCCCGCGACGCTCGCGATGCCCACCAGCGCGCCCGAGCGCCGCTTCGCCATCGCCGCGACGAAGGGCTGGAAGGTGTGCACGATGCCGTACACGTTGGTCTCGAAGATCGCGCGCATCGCCGGCAGGTCCTCGGGCAGCTCGGTGAGGAAACCGCGCGAGATGCCGGCATTGGCGATCACCACGTCGGGACACCCGAAGCGGGCGATGAAGTCGGCCCCCGCCTTCGCCAGCGCGTCGCTGTCGCGCACGTCGCAGGCATAGGTGGCGACCGTCGCCGGCGCGAGCGATGCGGCGAGGCGGGCGAGCTCGCCTTCGCGCCGCGCGACCAGCCCGAGCGTCGCGCCCTCGCCCGCGTAGCGGCGCGCGAGCGCTTCCCCGAGCCCCGAGGATGCGCCGGTGAGGAAGACCTGCATCGGCGCGGCCGCGGGCTTCAGCTCTTCGGGCGCTCGGCGCGCGCCTTGGTGATCAGCTGGTTGATCGCCGCGGGCATCGCGGCGTGCGAGCCGACCTTGTCCGAGGAGACCTGGAACTTGCCGTCGACGATGACCAGCGGCACCGACTGGACGTTGTAGTCCTTGGCGATCGCGCGCGAGCGGTTGAACTTGCTCGTCACGCCGAACGAGTTGTACGTGTCCTCGACCTTCTTGCGGTCGAGGCCCTTCGTCGCGGCCCAGTCGAAGAACGCCTTGTCCTGGTAGAGCGGCGTCTTCTTGTCGTGCAGCGCGGCGAACACCTCGGGCGTGAGCTTCTCCTCGACGCCGAGCGCCTCCAGCGTGTAGTAGGCCTTGGCGAGCACGGCCCACTGCTCGCGGCCATAGTCGACGGGCACGCGGCGGAACTCGACGTCGGCGGGAATCGTCTTCTGCCACGCGACGAGCTCGGGGTCGAGGTCGCGGCAGTGCGGGCAGCCGTAGGAGAAGAACTCGAGCACCTCGATCTTCTTGCCGCTGCCGACCGGCTGCGGGTTCTTGATGCGCGTGTAGTGCTGGCCCTCGACGAGCGTCTGCGCCGTCGCCGGGAAGGCGGCGAGCGCGGACAGGGCGACGGCGGCGAGGAACCCACGGCGCGACGCGCGGGCAACGTTCGAAAGGCTCATCGTTGAATCTCCGGAAACGGTCGCGCCGGCTGGCGCGCAACAGTGGAATGAACGCTCGTTGGTCCGTGGCGGTGGACGGCGAGTTCCCCGGTCGCGGCCCGAGCGGCCGATCGCCGGCACCGGGCGGTCAATAGCGGATGACCGCCACGTCGAACCCCCGACGGGCGAGCTCGCCCTTGATGCGGTTCAGTTCGTTGGTGTTGTCGTAGGGTCCGAGGCGCACGCGGTAGCGCACACCCTTGTCCGGAACCTGCCCCTGCTGCACCTGTGCCTCCCATCCGGCGAGCGCGAGTCGCGCCTTGAGGTTCTCGGCGTCCGACTCCATCGCGAACGACCCCGCCTGCAGCCAGAAGCGGTCGGGGGCCTTGGCCGCGGGGTCGGCGGCGGCCACCTTGTCGGCGGCCTTGGCCTTGGCATCGGTCACCGCGGGCGCCTCGGGCGCCTTGCCGGCCGCCTTGTCCGCCGCCTTGTCGACCATCGCCCGGTCGGGCGACGCCGGCTTCGCCGGCGCGACCTTCGGCTCCTCGGCGCCGGGGAGGATCTTGTAGAAGTCGAAGCGCGTCTTGTCGTTCTCCGCCTTCGCCGTCTTGGCGGGCTCGCGGGCGGCCTGCTGTCCGTCGCGACCGAACAGCTGCTGCGAGTAGACCTTCCAGCCGCCCGTCACGTACACGGTGACGGCGCCCGCGAGCAGGATGCCCAGCACGAGACCGATGAACACGCCGAGCAGCGTGCCCCCTTGCGCACGGGCAACGCGCGGGCGCGGTGCGGAACGGGTGGCGGCGGACCTTGGCATGCGGATCGTTCGTGGGGCCCGCTACATCTGGTCGGGGGCCGAGATGCCGAGCAGCGCGAGGCCGTTCTTCAGCACCTGGCCGGTCGCGACGACGAGCGCGAGCCGTGCGCTGCGCAACGCCGGATCGTCGACCAGGAAGCGCTCGGCATTATAGTAACTGTGGAACTCCGCAGCCAGGTCGCGCAGGTGCGAGGTGATCTGGTGCGGCGCGAGCTCGCGCGCCGCCGCCGCGACGTCGGTTTCGTAGTCGGCGAGCCTGCGCAGCAGCGCCTCCTCGTAGGGACTCGTCAGCGGCGCGAGGTCCGCGCCCGCGAGCGAGCGCATCGCCTCCTCGCGGGTCAGACCCGCCTGCCGCAGCACCGAGACCACGCGCGCGTGGGCGTACTGCACGTAGTAGACCGGGTTCTCCTCGGTCTGCGAGCGGGCGAGGTCGACGTCGAACACGAACTCCGAATCCGCCTTGCGCGAGACCAGGAAGAAGCGCACGGCGTCGCGGCCGACCTCGTCGATCAGGTCGCGCAAGGTGACGTAGCTGCCGGCCCGCTTGGAGATCTTCATCTCCTCGCCGCCCTTCATCACCGTCACCATCTTGTGCAGCACGTAGTCGGGGTAGCCCTCGGGGATGCCCAGCCCGAGCGCCTGCAGGCCGGCGCGCACGCGGAGCACCGTGCTGTGGTGGTCGGACCCCTGCACGTTGATGACCCGCGCGAAGCCCCGCTCCCACTTGGTGACGTGGTAGGCGACGTCGGGCACGAAGTACGTGTAGCCGCCGTCGGACTTGCGCATCACGCGGTCCTTGTCGTCGCCGAAGTCCGAGGTGCGCAGCCACAGCGCACCCTCGTGCTCGTAGGTGCGGCCGGACGCGAGCAGCGCCGCCACCGTGCGCTCGACGCGACCGTCGGTGTAGAGCGAGCTCTCGAGGTAGAAGTGGTCGAAGCGCACGCCGAAGGCCTCGAGGTCGCGGTCCTGCTCGGCGCGCAACGCGGCGACGGCGAAATGGCGGATCGACTCGATGTCGGAAAGATCGTGGCCGACGCGGCCGAGGTAGTCGCGGGCGATCTCGCGGATGTACTCGCCGCGGTAGCCGTCCTCGGGGAACGTGGTCGTCTCGCCGAGAATCTCGCGCGCCCGCGCGCGC
Source organism: uncultured beta proteobacterium (assembly GCA_963705175.1). GTDB lineage: Bacteria > Pseudomonadota > Gammaproteobacteria > Burkholderiales > Casimicrobiaceae > VBCG01. The sequence continues at coordinate 111,053 of CAVPJE010000023.1, forward strand.
ACCGAGATGGCGAGGTTCTGGATCTGCTGGCCGGCGTCGTTGTAGTAGAACTCGCGCGTGACCGCGGCACCCTGCGCCTCGAGCAGGTTCGCGATCGCGTCGCCGAGCGCCGCCTGGCGCCCGTGGCCGACGTGCAGCGGCCCGGTCGGGTTGGCCGAGACGAACTCGACCATGACGCGCTCGCCACGGCGCAAGCCGTTGCGGCCGAACCCGTCGCCGGCCGCGATCACGCGTTGCACCACGGACTGGCGCGCCGCCGGAACGAGGAACAGGTTGACGAAGCCCGCGCCGGCGATCTCGACGCGCTGGACCAGCGGCGAGGCCGGCAACGCCGCGACGATCGCCTGCGCAAGCTCGCGCGGATTGCGCTTCGCCTGCTTCGCGAGCACGAGCGCGACGTTGGTCGCGTAGTCGCCGTGCGTGGCCTGCTTCGGCCGCTCGACGATGGGAGCGGGCCGCTCGCCGGGAGCCGCAGGCAGCACCGCGTCGACGCCGCGCGCGAGCCAGGCGGCGAGTTCGGTGCGAAGGTCGTTCATGCGCGGGACGGTCGAGGGCGGCAAAACATTGGATTATAGCGTGTCGCGCCTCGGGTCGCCCTTCACGCGGGACTCATCGCTCGCACCCGCGGAAGCGACGCATCACGCGTCGTCCCGCATGCGTTCGCACGCCGACGGGCCCTTTCGGGCCTGGCCTTCGGCCGGCTTGCTCACGCCAGCGCCGCCGGGTCGACGTCGATCGCGAGGCGCACGCGGCGCTGCGGCGAAGCCGCGACGCGGTGCGCGATCGCGGCGAGCAGCCGTTGCAGCTCGGCGCGCTGGGCGCTGCGCAGCAGCATCTGGCTGCGCTCGTAGCCGGCCCGCCGCGCGAGCGGCGCCACCACCGGCGCGAACACGTCGACCGCAAGACCCGCCTCGCGGCATTCGGCCACGGCCTGCGCGTGCAGCTCGTCCAGCGCGCGATCGACCTCCCGCGGTCGTGCGCCTCCGCGCTCACCAGCGCGAGATGCGAGAACGGCGGCAGTCCGCAGGCCTCGCGCTCGCCCAGCAGGTCGAGCGCGAACGCGTCGTAGTCGTGCCGTGCCAGCGCCCGGTAGAGCGGGTGGTCGGGAAAGTCCGTCTGCACGATCACCTCGCCGGGCAGCTCCGCGCGACCCGCGCGACCCGCCACCTGCATGAGCAGCGCGGCCAGGCGCTCGGTGGCGCGGAAATCGGCGCTGTAGAGGGCATTGTCCGCGCCGAGCACCCCGACCAGCGTGAGGCGCGGGAAAGTCGTGCCCCTTGGCCAGCATCTGCGTGCCGACGAGGATGTCGAGCTCGTTGCCCGCCATGCGCGCGCGCATGTCCGCGAACGCATGCCGCCGCCGCGTGGTGTCGCGGTCCACGCGCGCGATCCTCGCGCCGGGGAACGCGGCCGCGAGGCCCTGCTCGAGCCGCTGCGTGCCGTGGCCGAGCGGCAGCAGGTCGACATTGCCGCACGAGGGACAGGCGCGCGGCACACGCTCGCGATGCCCGCAGTGGTGGCAGACGAGCGCGGCATGGGGGCGCGATGACTGGTGAGCCGCGCGCTGCAGCGCGGGCATCCTGCCTCCCAGCCGCAGGCCGAGCACTTGAGCGACGGCGCGAAGCCGCGCCGGTTCACGAACACGAGCGACTGCTCGCCACGCTCGAGGCGGGCGGCGATCGCCGCCACGAGGGCCGGTGCAAGGCCGTCGTCGCGTCCGGCGTCGCGCGCCGGGACGAAGCGGATCGCCGGCGGCGCGGCGCGCGGATCGGCACGCCGCTCGAGGACGAGACGCGCATAGCGCCCGGCGCGCGCGTGTGCGTAGCTCTCGAGCGACGGCGTGGCGCTGCCGAGCACGACCGGAATGCCGAGCCGGTGCGCGCGCCACACGGCGGCGTCGCGCGCGTGATAGCGGACGCCGTCGTGCTGCTTGTACGAGCCGTCGTGCTCCTCGTCGACGACGATGAGGGAGAGACGCGGCAGCGCGGCGAACACGGCGAGCCGGGTGCCGAGGACGAGATCGGCCTCCCCGCACGCGGCCTGCTCCCAGTTCGAGCGCCGCTCGCCGTCGGGCAGCGCGCTGTGCAGGATCATTGTGCGGGCGTTCGGGAGCGCGGCCGCGACGCGCGCGACGAGCTGCGGCGTGAGGTTGATCTCGGGCACGAGCAGCAACGCCTGTCCCCCTGCGGCCACCACCGAGGCCGCCGCGGCCAGGTAGACCTCGGTCTTGCCGCTGCCCGTCACGCCCTGCAGCAGGAACGGCGCGAAGCGCCCGCGCGCGGCGTCGATCGACGCCACCGCCTGCGCCTGGGCCTCGTTGAGCCGCAACTCGCCCTCGACCTGACGTCGCGGTGCGCGGGCGGACACCAGCCCGTCGCGGCGCCAGCGCGCGAGCACGCGACGCAGATGCGGGGCGAGCGCGGCGATCGCTTCCGGCTCGAGCACGGCGCCTTCGGGAAGCAATCGCTCGAGCAGCGCACGCGCGGCGGGCGCCCTGGCGAGCGCGGTGGGCAGCGTCACGCGACCCGCGTCCGTCAATGCGAGCGGCCGCGCGGGGTCGCGCGTTCGCGTCGACGACGTGCCTGCCGGCGGCGTCGCCAGCGCGAAGGCCAGGCCGGGTGGCGCCTGGTAGTAGGACGCAACGAACTGCGCGAGCTCGCGCACGTCGTCGGGCAGCGGGGGCAGCGCGAGCAATTCCTCGATCGGCACGAGCTTCTCCGGCGCCACCGGCGTCGCCTCGAGGAGCTCCACCACCACGCCGATGACACGGCGCCTGGCGAGCGGCACGCGCACGATCGCGCCGACGTGGGGCTCGAAGCCCGACGGCACCCAGTAGTCGAAGAGCTGCGCCGTCGCGAGCGGCAGCGCGACGCGGGCGATCGTCACGGTCGTCGTGCGCCTGCGGCAGGTCGGTCGGTCACCGGATCGGGTTCGAATGAAGCTCACCATGAATCGCAACAAAGACGCGCAACTCGTTCATTCGAAAGCCATCGCCAAACGACCCACACCAGCTGTGGATAACTTTGTGCGTAAACCGCTTGACACCGGGTGCCGTCCTATCGCTCGTGCGCCGGCACGCTCCGGAGTCCTGTCGACAGGCAACTTTTTTTCCTTTTACAATCAATGGGTTGAAAATCGCATGCCCGACGCCTCCGAGAACGCGCCGGAATGCCCCTGTCACCGTTCCAAAGTGTGCATAACTGCCGGATTGACCAATGAAATCGGCACTTGTCAAGCCCCGCGATCAACACTTCGGGGTCAGGGGTCGCCGCCGGCCGGAGGGATGGGCCGCGGCCCTGGCCGCGGTGTCAGCGCCGCGAGACCCGGTGGACGGTTTCCACCAGGGCGGCGACGTTCTCCGGCGGGGTCTTCGGCACGATGCCGTGGCCGAGGTTGAAGATGTGTCCCGGCGCCGGCCCTGCGGCGCGGACCACGGCCTCGGCCTCGCGCGCCACCGTCGCGGGATCGGTGGTCAGCACCAGCGGGTCGAGGTTGCCCTGCAGCGCCACGCGATCGCCGACCGTCGCGCGCGCGGCGGCGAGATCGACGGTCCAGTCGAGGCCCACGCCGTCGGCGCCGCACGCGGCGATCTCGGGCAGCCACGAGCCGCCGCCTTTCGTGAACACGATCGTCGGCACGCGCGCACCCTCGGGGCCGGGCGCGAGGCCGCGCAGCACGGCGGTCATCGTCGCGAGCGAGAAGCGACGGTACGCGGCCGCCGGGAGCAGCCCGCCCCAGGTGTCGAAGATCATCACCGCGTCGGCGCCGGCCCGGATCTGCTCGTTGAGGTAGGCGGTGACCGCCCGTGCGTTGACGTCGACCAGCCGCGCCAGCAGGTCCGGGCGCGCGCACGCCATCCGCCGCACCTTCGCGAAGTCGTCGTCGCTGCCACGGCCCTCGATCATGTAGCAGGCGAGCGTGAACGGGCTGCCCGAGAAGCCGATCAGCGGCACGCGGCCGGCGAGTGCCCGCTTGATCGTCGCCACCGCATCGAAGACGTAGCGGAGCTTCGCCATGTCCGGCACGTCGAGCGCGCCGATCGCGCCCTCGTCGGCGGCGGTGCGCTCGAAGCGCGGGCCTTCGCCCTCGGCGAACGACAGGCCGAGCCCCATCGCGTCGGGGATCGTCAGGATGTCGGAGAACAGGATCGCCGCGTCGAGCGGATAGCGCTCGAGCGGCTGCAGCGTCACCTCGCAGGCGAGCTCCGGGTGCTGGGCGAGCCCCATGAAGCTGCCGGCGCGCGCGCGCGTGCGGTTGTACTCGGGCAGATAGCGGCCCGCCTGCCGCATCAGCCACACGGGCGTATAGGGCGTGGGCTGGCGGCGCAGCGCCCGCAGGAAGGTGTCGTTCCGGAACAAGGGGAGGAAGGCGCGCGTGGCGCGCCCGTTCGCTCGGTTGGCTAGCGCGGCAGCTCGGAGGACCCCATCAGGAACTCGTCGACCGCGCGGGCGCACTGGCGCCCCTCGCGGATCGCCCAGACGACGAGCGACTGCCCGCGGCGCATGTCGCCGGCGGCGAAGACCTTCGCCACCGAGGTCCGGTAGTCGTCGGTGGTCGCGCCGACGTTGCTGCGCGGGTCGCGGCGCACGCCCAGCTGCTCGATCAGCGCGTCCGACGCGGGGCCGACGAATCCCATCGCGAGCAGCACGAGGTCGGCCGGGAGCTCGAACTCGCTGCCCGGCACCTCGGTCATCTTCATCTGGCCGTTGGCGTCCTTCGTCCACTCGAGTCGCGCGGCGACGAGCTTCTCGACCTTGCCGTCGCGGCCCTCGAAGCGCTTGGTGGCGACCGACCAGTCGCGTGCACAGCCTTCCTCGTGCGACGACGACGTGCGCAGCTTGGTCGGCCAGTACGGCCACGTCAGCGGCTTGTTCTCCTGCTCCGGCGGCTGCGGCAGGAGCTCGAACTGCGTGACCGACGCCGCGCCGTGGCGGTTCGACGTGCCGACGCAATCCGATCCGGTGTCGCCGCCGCCGATCACGATGACGTGCCTGCCGGTGGCCATGATCTGGCCGGTCACCGCGTCGCCCGCGACGACCTTGTTCTGCTGCGGCAGGAACTCCATCGCGAAGTGCACGCCGGCGAGCTCGCCGCCCCGGCACCGGCAGGTCGCGCGGCCGTTCCGCGCCGCCCGCGAGCACGACCGCGTCGAACTCCGCGAGGAGCGCCTGCCCGGTCACGTCGCGGCCGACGTCCACGCCGGGGCGGAACAGGACGCCCTCGGCCGACATCTGTGCCATGCGCCGGTCGATCAGCGGCTTCTCCATCTTGAAGTCCGGGATGCCGTAGCGGAGCAGCCCGCCGATGCGGTCGCTCTTCTCGAGGACGACGACCTCGTGCCCGGCGCGCGCGAGCTGCTGCGCGCAGGCGAGACCCGCGGGCCCCGAGCCGACCACGGCCACGCGGCGTCCGGTCTTGCGCTCGGGCGGCAGCGGCACGACCCAGCCTTCTTCCCAGCCCTTGTCGATGATGAAGTGCTCGATCGACTTGATGCCCACCGCGTCGCTGTTGATGTTCAGCGTGCACGCGGCCTCGCAGGGCGCGGGGCAGACGCGGCCGGTGAACTCGGGGAAGTTGTTGGTCGAGTGCAGCACCTCGAGCGCCTGCTGCCACTGGCGCCGGTAGACCAGGTCGTTCCAGTCGGGAATGATGTTGTTGATCGGGCAGCCGCTCTGGCAGAACGGGATGCCGCAGTCCATGCACCGCGCGCCCTGCTTCGAGGCCGCGTCGTCCTCGAGCGCCAGCACGAACTCGCGGTAGTGCCGCAGGCGCTGCGCCGCCGGCTCGGACGCTTCCTGGATGCGCTGCAGTTCGAGAAACCCCGTTATCTTGCCCATACGACCTTCGTGTCCGTGGCAGTTCCGCGTCGTCGCTCCCGCGCTGGCGGGCACGACGCACGGGTCGATCCGCTATGCCGCCGCCTTCTGCTGCTCCGCGGCCGCCGGCTTCGCGGCCTCCCTGGCATACATCTCGCCGAGCGCGCGCTTGTACTCGTGCGGGAACACCTTCACGAACTTCGTGCGCGCGGCCTCCCAGCCGTCGAGGAGCGCGTGAGCGACCGTCGAGCCGGTGAAGCGCAGGTGGCGCTCGATCAACTCGCGCAGCAGCGCCTCGTCGGCACGTCCGGCGTGGCGCAGGCGACCCTTGCCCGACGCGACGAGCTCGCGCTCGACGCGCGCCTGCTCGCCTTCGGTCTCGACCGGCCCGAGCTCCACCATCGCGGTATTGCAGCGCGAGGCGAACGTGCCGTCGCCATCGTAGACGTAGGCGATGCCGCCGCTCATTCCCGCGGCGAAGTTGCGCCCGGTGGCTCCGAGCACGACGACGGTTCCGCCCGTCATGTACTCGCAACCGTGGTCGCCCGTGCCCTCGACGACCGCCGACGCGCCCGAGTTGCGCACGCAGAAGCGCTCGCCCGCCACGCCGCGGAAGTAGGCCTCGCCGGCGATCGCCCCGTACATCACCGTGTTGCCGATGACGATGTTCTCCTCCGGCTTCGCCGGGCAGGACGGATCGGGGTAGACCACCACGCGTCCGCCGGACATGCCCTTGCCGACGTAGTCGTTGGTCGCGCCCTTCAGCTCGAAGGTCACGCCGCGGGCGAGGAACGCGCCGAAGCTCTGCCCGGCGATGCCCTCGAACGCGACGTGGATCGTGTCGTCCGGGCAGGCCCTCGTGGCCGTAGCGGCGCGCGACCTCGCCGGAGAGCATGCCGCCGACCGAGCGATGCGCATTGCGGATGCGGAAGTTGAGGCGCACCGGTTGCCGCTTGTCCAGCGCCGGCGCCGCGGCCTTGATGATCTCGTGGTCGAGCGCGCGATCGAGCCCGTGGTCCTGCGACTCGGTGCGGCGCCGCGCGACCTCGGGCGGCATCGCCGGCTGGTGGAAGACGCGCGAGAAGTCGAGCCCCTTGGCCTTCCAGTGGTCGATGCCCGCGCGCACGTCGAGCAGGTCGCTGCGGCCGATCAGCTCGTCGAAGCGCTTGACCCCGAGCGAGGCCATGATCCGCCGCACTTCCTCGGCGACGAAGAAGAAGTAGTTGACGACGTGCTCGGGCTGCCCCGCGAACCGGCGGCGCAGCACCGGGTCCTGCGTCGCGACCCCCACCGGGCAGGTGTTGAGGTGGCACTTGCGCATCATGATGCAGCCCTCGACAACCAGCGGCGCCGTCGCGAAGCCGAACTCGTCGGCACCGAGCAGCGCACCGATGACGACGTCGCGGCCGGTCTTCATCTGCCCGTCCACCTGCACGGTGATGCGGCCGCGCAGGCGATTCAGCACCAGCGTCTGCTGCGTCTCCGCGAGCCCGAGCTCCCAGGGCGTGCCCGCGTGCTTGATCGACGACACGGGCGAGGCGCCGGTGCCGCCGTCGTGGCCGGAGATCGTCACGTGGTCGGACTTCGCCTTCGCCACGCCGGCCGCGACCGTGCCGACGCCGACCTCGGAGACCAGCTTCACCGAGATCGACGCGCGCGGGTTGGCGTTCTTGAGGTCGTGGATCAGCTGCGCCAGGTCCTCGATCGAGTAGATGTCGTGGTGCGGCGGCGGCGAGATCAGGCCGACGCCGGGCACCGAGTAGCGCAGCTTGGCGATGTACTCGGACACCTTGTGGCCGGGCAGCTGTCCGCCCTCGCCCGGCTTCGCGCCCTGCGCCATCTTGATCTGGATCTGGTCGGCGGAGGCGAGGTACTCGGCGGTGACGCCGAAGCGCCCGGAGGCCACCTGCTTGATCTTCGAGCGCAGGCTGTCGCCGGCCTTGAGCGGCACGTCGTGCTCGATGCGCTCGCGGCCGAGCACGCCGGCCAGCGTGTCGCCGTCCTTGATCACGCTCCTGCCGGCGCGCATTTCGGCGCGATAGCGCGCGTCGTCCTCGCCGCCCTCGCCGGTGTTCGACTTGCCGCCGATGCGGTTCATCGCGATCGCGAGCGTCGTGTGCGCCTCGGTCGAGATCGAGCCGAGGCTCATCGCGCCGGTGGCGAAGCGCTTGACGATCGCGGCGGCCGGCTCGACCTCCTCGACCGGCACGGGCGTGCGCCCGGCGGTCCTGAACTCGAACAGGCCGCGCAGCGTCTTCAGCTTGCGGGTCTGGTCGTTGATGAGCTTCGCGTACTCCTCGTAGGTCGAGGCGCTGCCCGTGCGCGTCGCGTGCTGCAGCTTCGCGATCGAGTCGGGCGTCCACATGTGCTCCTCGCCGCGGACCCGGTACGCGTACTCGCCGCCGGCGTCGAGCATGCCGGCGAGCACCGGATCGCCGCCGAACGCCTGGCGATGCATGCGCCACGCCTCCTCGGCGACCTCGAAGATGCCGATGCCCTCGACGTTGCTCGCGGTGCCGAAGAAGTACTTGTCGACGAAGGCCTTCTGCAGCCCGACGGCCTCGAAGATCTGCGCGCCGCAGTACGACTGGTAGGTGGAGATGCCCATCTTGGACATCACCTTGTAGAGGCCCTTGCAGACCGCCTTGATGTAGCGCTTCTGCGCGTCCTTCGGCTCGACGCCGGGCAGCTCCGGCGCCGGCGACTGCAGCACTTCCAGCGCGAGGTAGGGGTGGATCGCCTCGGCGCCGTAGCCCGCGAGCAGCGCGAAGTGGTGCACCTCGCGGGCCGACCCGGTCTCGACGACCAGGCCTGCCGACGTGCGCAGGCCCTGCTTCACCAGGTGCTCGTGCACTGCGGCAGTGGCGAGCAGCGCCGGGATCGGCAGCCGCTCCGCCGACACGGTGCGGTCGGAGAGGATCAGCACGTTGCGGCCCTGGCGGATCGCATCCTCGGCGTGCGCGGCAAGGCTCGCGAGTGCGGCCTCCATGCCGTTCGGCCCCCAGTCCGCCGGGTAGGTGATGTCGAGCTCCTCGCACTTGAACGCGCCGCCGGTGAAGAGCTCGACGTGCCGCAGGCGCTCCATGCTGTCCGACGTGAGGATCGGCTGCTCGACCTCGAGCCGCATCGGCGGCTCGGCGACGTCGATGCCGAGCAGGTTCGGCCGCGGCCCGATGAACGAGACGAGGCTCATCACGAGCTCCTCGCGGATCGGGTCGATCGGCGGGTTCGTGACCTGCGCGAACAGCTGCTTGAAGTAGCCGTAGAACGGCTTGGCCCGGTCGGAGAGCACGGGCAGCGCGGCGTCGTTGCCCATCGAGCCGATCGGCTCCTCGCCGGTCTGCGCCATCGGCGCGAGGATCACCTTGACGTCTTCCTGCGTCCAGCCGAATGCCTGCTGGCGGTCGAGCAGCGACACCTCCGAGGGCGTGGCCGGCGCGGGCTCGGGCATGTCCTCGAGCCGCAGGCGGCAGCGCTCGATCCACGCGCGGTAGGGCTTCGCGGTGGCGAGCGTGCGCTTCAGCTCCGCGTCGTCGACGATGCGCCCGGCCTCGAGGTCGACGAGCAGCATCTTCCCCGGCTGCAGCCGCCACTTCTTGACGATCTTCGACTCGGGGATGTCGAGCACGCCGACTTCCGAGGCCATCACGATGTAGTCGTCGTCGGTGACGACGAAGCGCGCCGGCCGCAGGCCGTTGCGGTCGAGCGTCGCGCCGATCTGGCGGCCATTGGTGAAGGCCATCGCCGCGGGACCGTCCCACGGCTCCATCAGCGCGGCGTGGTACTCGTAGAACGAGCGCCGGTCCTCGTCCATCAGCGGGTTCCCGGCCCAGGCCTCCGGGATCATCATCATCATCGCGTGGGCGAGCGAATAGCCGCCCATGACGAGGAGCTCGAGCGCGTTGTCGAACGACGCCGAGTCGGACTGGCCGTCGTAGATCAGCGGCCACAGCTTCGGCAGGTCGTCGCCGAGCACCGCCGACGCGATCGCCCCCTCGCGCGCGCGGATCCAGTTGAAGTTGCCGCGCAGCGTGTTGATCTCGCCGTTGTGGCAGACGAAGCGGAACGGGTGCGCGAGGTCCCAGGTCGGGAACGTGTTCGTCGAGAAGCGCTGGTGCACCATCGCCAGCGCCGAGACGAACGTCTCGTCGTCGAGGTCCTTGTAGAAGCTCCCGACCTGATGGGCGAGCAGCATGCCCTTGTAGACGATCGTGCGCGTCGAGAACGACGGCACGTAGAACTCCTTGCCGTGGCGGAGCTTGAGCGCCTGGATCGCGTGCCCCGAGCGCTTGCGTATCACGTACAGCTTGCGCTCCAGCGCGTCGGCGTCCATGTCGCGCGAGCCGCGCCCGACGAACACCTGCCGGATCACCGGCTCGACTTCCTTGGTGCGCTCGGAGAGCCCCGCGTTGCTGGTCGGAACGTCGCGCCAGCCGAGCACGACCTGCCCCTCGGCGTGGACGGCGCGCTCGATCTCCTGCTCGCAGGCCATGCGCGACGCCGGCTCCTGGGGCAGGAACACCATGCCGACGCCGTACTGACCGATCGCAGGCAGGGTGATGCCGAGCTTGCCGCACGCCCGGCGCAGGAATGCGTCCGGCATCTGCACGAGGATCCCGGCGCCGTCGCCCTGCAGCGGATCGGCCCCGGTCGCACCGCGGTGGGTGAGATTCTCGAGGATCGACAGGCCCTGGCGAACGATCGCGTGCGACTTGCGGCCCTTGATGTGGGCCACGAAGCCCAATCCACAGGCGTCGTGCTCGTGGGCGGGGCTGTAGAGGCCCTGGCGGCCCGGCGGCCGCGCGCTCAATGGACTACCCTCCGCGCTAACGCGCTTCGGGGCGGATTCGCCCTCGGGGCGGCCCATCGGGCTCATGCCGGAAGTGGGGTGCGTCACGCTGGAGACCTCGTCATGAAAGACGCCGAATGCCCGGCCGGTCGCCGAAAACCCGGCCGAAGGCCCGCTTCGCGAAAGTCAGGCGGAAACTTTCGCATAGTACTCAGGATGCTGCATTGCGGCAACAAACCCGGGGGCACGCGGGCGCCTGCGCAACACCCCGTCGGCCAATTGCTGCCGCTCGGGGGTGTCGCCCCTTGCGCTCGATGCCGCTCCTGGGCTTTAATCTGAACAAAGTGCTGTATCTCTTTGTTGCACCGTTTAAAACGGCACCGAAACCCCGGCAGCTTTAGGACAACATCATTCAGGATCCGCCCATGCTCGCAACCCGCCTCAACGCCTGGCTGCGCCCCGCCCTTACCGTGGCGGCGACTGCAGCGATGCTTGCACTCACCGCCTGCGGCGGGGGCAGCGGCGCGCCCAACAATCCCTACGAGCCGCCGCCCGTGACGCCCGGTCCGCTCACGGTCGTCGCCCGGCGGGGCAACTGCGTACGCCGGCACGCCGCTGGTGCTGTCGATCTGGCGGCGGCACGCCGCCCTACCGGCGTTCTCCGCAACCCGGCGGTGCTTCCGGTGCCGACAGGCGGTCAACGGCAATACGCTCCCGCTGCTTGCGAACAACTTGGATACGGCACAATCGGCACCGTCACGATCCGGGACGCGCAGGGAGCACGGTCCGGCCTCCGAGGTGACCGTCCGTCCGTCGTCGCTATTGCCGACCGCCGATCACGGTGACAGGCAATCCGAGCTGCCCGGCATCCGGCGGCAACGTGTGCTCCGGCCAGAACGGCACGGCACGGTCGCGCTGACCGGTCCGGCGGCGATCTCCGCTCCCCGGCCGGCAGGTTCGCTTCGACGTCGTCCAGGGGGAGTTCACGTTCGTCAGACGCGAATCCCGGCCAGCCGCTCGTCGGGACGCTGACGGTGGTGTCCGACCGAACGGCTTCGCCGTCGTCACGCTGCGGCGCCGTCGACCGCACTGACGCAGGTCGCGACGCTCCGCGCCACCGAGCGTCACGACCGGCCAGACATCACCAGCAAGTTCACCATCGTGGCGTTCAAGGACGGCAGCGCAGTTCTGTCGGTCGTCGCCGGCGGAGGTCACCGTGCCGGGGCTTCCCGCCAGCCCGGCGCAATGCCCGATCGGCGTTCCGGTCACCTACTTCGTCTACGGCGGGACGCCGCCCTATCGTGTCAGCGTCAACTTGCCGACGCAGGTGACCCTCTTCGGGTCGCCGATCCCGCAGAACGGCGGCAGCTTCACGGCCACGACCAACGGCTCGCTTCACCGCGATCTTCACGATCACGGATGCCAGCAACCGGTTCATCAACGCGACGCTGACAAGCGTTCTCGGACCGGACAGCGGGGGCGGCGGCGGCGGTTCCACCTCGGGCAACTGCGGCTCGTTCTCGCCGCCGAACCCGGCTTGCCCGACGATCACGTCGACCATCTCCCTCACGGCGTGCACCGGGTCGGGCTCCAGCGCATCCGCGACCATCTTCGGTGGCACGGGACCGTTCACGGTGGGCAGCATCACGCCGAGCGGCATCGTCGACGCAAGCATCTCGGGCACGACGCTGACCGTGACGCGCACGACGCCTTCGTCGGCCACCGGACCGGTGACGCTGAGGGTCAATGCCGGTTCGTACTACCGGGAAGTGACCGTCAACGCGACGCCGGCCAACTGCCCGTAACCGGTCCGGCCCGCGCACGAAACAGAGCGCCAACGGCGCTCTGTTTCGTCGCGGGTACCGTCAGGGCGCGACGCTGGCCGCGATGGCGGTGTCCGGCACGCCCGCGCGGATCACGGCACGGCCGAGAGGCTCGAGCAGGATGAAGCGAATCACGCCGGATTCCACCTTCTTGTCCCGCCCCATCAGCTCGAGCCAGCGCGCGCGACGAGAGCGCGGCGGCACGAGCGGCAGGCCGCGCGCGTCCGAGCAGCGCCTCGAGCCGCTGCGCGTCGCCCGCGGCGAGCCCGCAGACGCGCGTCGACAGGCGGCCGGCGAGCACCATGCCGGCGGCGACCGCCTCGCCGTGCAGCCACACGCCGTAGCCGGCCGCATTCTCGATCGCGTGCCCGAACGTGTGCCCGAAGTTGAGCAGCGCGCGCTCGCCGGTCTCGTGCTCGTCGGCCGCGACCACCTCGGCCTTGATGCGGCAGCTCTCGAAGATCGCGTGCTCGAGCGCCGCAGCGTCGCGCGCGACGATCGCGCCGATCGCGCCGTCCAACCAGTCGAAGAACGCGCGGTCGCGGATCGCGCCGGCCTTGATCACCTCCGCCATGCCGGCGGCGAGCTCGCGGTCGGGCAGCGTGCGCAGGGCGTCGATGTCGACCAGCACCGCACGCGGCTGCCAGAAGGCCCCGATCATGTTCTTGCCGAGCGGATGGTTGACGGCCGTCTTGCCGCCGACCGACGAGTCGACCTGCGCGAGCAGCGTCGTCGGCACCTGCACGAACGGCATGCCGCGCTGGTAGATCGCGGCGGCAAATCCCGCGAGGTCGCCGACGACGCCGCCGCCGAGGGCGATCAGCGCCGTCTGCCGCTCCGCGGCAAGCTCGAGCAGGCGGGTGAGGACGTCCGACAGCGTCGCGAGGCTCTTGTGCGACTCGCCGTCCGGAATGAGCACGACCTCGCTGCGGAACCCTCCGGAGGTGAGCGCGACACGCAGCGGCGCGAGCCAGTGCGACGCCACCGCGGCATTCGTGACGACGACCGCGCGCCGCGACGGCAGTGCCTGCAGGAGCTCGCCGGCGCGACCGATCGTCCCGGCGCCGATGTGGATGGGGTAGCTGCGCGTGCCGAGCGCAACCTCCAGCGTGCGGCTCACTGGACTCCCCTTCGCGCTGCGCGCTTCGGGGCGGATTCGCCCTCGGGGCGGCCCTTCGGGCTCATAGGCTGTCCCGGTCCGCGTTTCCTGGGAGCCGCATTGCGGCGTCCGCGCCCGGATCCGGCACCGGCGCGAGGTTCCGCGCGAACCGCATCACGGTCTCCCGCTCGGACTCGACCACGTGATCGGCGATCGAGCGATACAGCGGGTCGCGTTCCGCATAGAGGGCATCGAGGCGGCCTCGCGGGTCGGCAACCTTGAGCATCGGCCGGTGGCGGCTGTGCTTGATCCGCTCCCACAGCATCGCCGGCGTGGCGTGCAGGTACACGACGGTGCCGTTGTCGCGCAGGTTGTCGCGGCTCGTCGCGCGGACCACGGCGCCGCCGCCGGTGGCGAGGACCACGTGGTCGCGGCCCGTGAGCTCGGCGATCAGCGACTCCTCGCGGTCGCGGAACGCCTTCTCGCCCTCGATCTCGAAGATCGTGGGGATCGAGACCCCGAGCCGGCGCTCGAGCTCGATGTCCGCGTCCACGAACGCGAGCCCGAGCCGGCGGGCGATCTGGCGCCCCAGCGTCGACTTGCCGGCCCCCATCAGGCCGACCAGAAACAAATTGCCCCGGTGCAACGACACCGGGGCATTGTAGTGGATCGTGCGGAAGGTTCAGCGAACCGCGGTCACCGAGTCCTTGACCACCCGCGGCGTGAGGAAGATCAGGAGCTCGGTCTTCTCGCTCGTCTTGCTGGTCGTCTTGAACAGGTAGCCCATCACCGGCAGGTCGCCGAGGAACGGCACCTTGTCGACCTCGTTGCGGATGATCTCCTCGTAGATGCCGCCGATCACCGCGGTGTCGCCGTTGTTGACCGTGATCTGCGTCATCACGTTGCGCGTGTCGATCGACGGCACCTGGAAGCCGCCGCCCAGCTGCACGAACTGCCCGACCTGGTCCTTGCGCACCTCGACGGTCATGATGATGCGATTGTCCGGCGTGATCTGGGGCGTGACGTCGAGGCGGAGCACCGCCTTCTTGAACGACACGGTCGCGGGCGAGTTCGCCGAACCCGGCGTGACGTACGGGATTTCGGTGCCCTGCTCGATGGCCGCCTTCTGGTTGTCGGTGGTGATCACGCGCGGGCTCGACACCACCTTGCCGCGGTTGTCGGTCTCGAGCGCCGAGAGCTCGAGGTTGATCAGGTTGCCGCTGCCCAGGTTGATCAGCGTGAGCGCGAGCTGGCCGGCGGGGTTGACCACCGGCAGGTTGACGTTCAGCTGCGGCGAATCGGAGTACCCGACCGACGCGAGGCCCGAGGCCGCCTCGAAGGGCGTCTGCGTGCGCGTCTCGCGGATCAGGCGATCGCCTTCCGTGCGCACCACCGGCTGCGTGGCGAGGCTGCCGCCCTGCCCGAGCGCGTAGCGGCCGCGGTTGAACGTGATCGCGGTCTGGGCGCCGAAGCGCACGCCGAGCTGGCGCGAGAACGAGTCGCCGGCGACGACGATGCGCGCCTCGATCAGCACCTGGCGGATCGGCACGTCGAGCTGGCGGATGATGCGGCGCACCTCCTCGAGCTTCGACGGCGTGTCCTGCACGAAGAGCACGTTGGACCGCGGATCGACGAACGCGACGCCGCGTTGCGACAGGATCGACCCCTGCCCGCCGGTCGTCGGCCGTCTGCCCGGCGCCGAGCCCGAACTGCTGCTGGCGGTTCGTCGACAGCATGTTGGCGAAGTCGCCCGCCTTCATGTAGTTGAGCTGGAACGACTCGAGCTGCATCGGCTCGAGCTGGCTGATCTGCGCGGCGTTCTCGAGCTGCTGCTTCTCCTTGAGCGCGAGCTCCTCGCGCGGGGCCACCAGCACGACATTGCCGTTCTTGCGCATGTCGAGGCCCTTGGTCTGCAGGATGATGTCGAGCGCCTGGTCCCAGGGAATGTCCTTGAGCCGGAGCGTCAGGTTGCCCTGCACGGTGTCGCTGGTGATGATGTTGAGCCCGGTGAAGTCGGCGATCACCTGCAGCACCGAGCGCACCTCGACGTTCTGGAAGTTGAGCGACAGCTTCTCGCCCTTGTAGCCCTGGCGCGTGCCCTGGGTCAGCTTGTTGGGGTCCTCGAGGATCGGCTTCACCTCGAGGATGAAGCGGTTGTCCGACTGGTACGCGGAGTGCTCCCAGAGCCCCTTCGGCTCGATCACCATCCGCGCGTTCGCGCCCTGCATGAACGTGTCGATCGTCACGACCGGCGTGCCGAAGTCCTGCACGTCGAGGCGGCGCTCGAGGTTGCGCGGCAGCGAGGCCTTGATGAAGTCGACGATCAGCTGGCGGCCCTGCTGCCGGATGTCGATGCCGGTCGAGTTGTCGGAGAGGTCGACGACGATGCGTCCCTCGCCGTTGCGTCCGCGGCGGAAATCGACGTCGCGCAGCGAATGGGCGACGTCGCCGGGCCGCGCTTCCGCGAACCGCTGCACGACCTGCGTGCGCGCGTCCTGCTGGCTCGGCCTGGTCGTAGAGCGTGACGAGGACCGCGCTGCCCTCGACGGTGGTCTCGAACGTCTGCGCGCGGTTGAGGTTGAAGACGACGCGCGTGCGGTTGCCCGACTGGATGACGTTGAAGCTGCGCAGCGCGACGTCGTCGATGACGCGCTGCGTGGCGCCGAGGCCGTTCGCGGTGTCGAGGAAGTCGAGCGCGATGCGCGGCGGGCTCGCGATCGAGAAGCCGGCCGGCGGGTTCGCGGGCGGCGCCTTCAGGGCGAAGCGGACGATCGTGTTGCCGGACGAGCCCTTCGAGACGGTCACCTGCTCGATGCTGTTCGCACCCTGCGCGAACGCTCGCCGTGGCCGCCAGCATGCAGGCCGCCGCCGCGATGGCGCGCCAGGCACGCACGAGGGCCGCGCCGCGGTTGCCGGAGATTCCGATCATCGTTTCCGCTCCCCTGTCTTCTGATCCGGCTGTTGCAGCTGAAGCGAGCTCATCCGCTCGGTCCAGTCGCCCGCGCCGTCCTGCACGAGTTCCCTGAGTCTGATGTCGGTCTCGGTGATGCCCGTGATCACGCCGAAATCCTGGCCCAGGTGGTTGCCCGCCCGGACCTGGTAGACGTCCTTCTCCGGCGTGCGGATCAGCGCGTAGATCGCCCGGTTCTTCTCGAGCGTGCCCACCATGGTCAGCGACTCGAGCGGGAACGATTCGAGCGGCTCGCGGCTCCGCGCGAGGTCCGGCGCGAGCTTGCTGCCGCCCTTCGCCGGCTCGATCTTGCGCGGCTTGAACGGGTCGGGCATGTCGAAGGCGTTGTACGCGAACGGCTCGTAGGGCTTGATCTGCGGAACGGGATCGAGCTTGCCCCGCGTCCCCTTGCCCTGGTCGGCCATCCAGGCACGAAGATCCTGGTGGCTCTCGCCGCCGCATCCGGCGAGCGAGACCCCGATCGCGATCACGAGGATGGCGCGCGGGCTCATTTCTTCCCCTTCTCCTTGTCCTTCTGGCGCGCGAGCGCGCGCTGCTTCGCGATCTCGTCCTCGTCGAGGTAGCGGAAGGTCTTCGCCACCGCGTCCAGCGTGAGGCTGCCCTTCTCGGCGCTGATCGCGAGGTCGTTCAGCGTGACGATGCGCGGCAGCTGCGCGACGTCGCTCGCGAACGCGCCCATGTCGTGATAGTTGCCGGTGATGCGGATGTTGATCGGCAGCTCGGCGTAGAAGTCCGAGAGCCGTTCCTGCACGGCGGGCTTGAACAGCTCGAACACGAGACCCCGCCCGAGGCCGGCCTGGTTGACGTCGGTCAGCAGGGCGTCGATCTCGGACCGGTTGGGCAGCTGCTTCACCAGCGCGCCGAACGACTGCTCGATCTCCGCCAGCTGCGCGACGTAGAGGTCGTAGTTGACGGCCTTCGCCTTCTTCTCGGCGTAGTCGACGCGCAGCTTCTGCTCCTGCGCGCGGGCCTGCTCCAGCGACTCGTACTGGTCCTTCCAGTCGAAGAACGCGCCGAGGCCGAGGATCACCAGGAACATGAGGGCGAGGAGCCCGAACCTGGGCGCCGTCGGCCAGTTGCCGACGTCCCGGATGTTCAGGCGCCGGAGGTCGTCGAGCGTCATGCGTTGGCCCCCTTGCGGCCGGCGTCGGCCTTGACCGCGGACGCCCGGCGGGGCCTTCGCGCGGTGCCGCCTTGCCCGGGGCGCCTGCCCTTGGCCGGTGGCCGGTGCCGCCTGGCCCTTCGTGGCGTCGGCCGGCGCGACGGCCGCCGCCGGCGGCATCGTCCGCTTGACCTGCAGGTTCATCGTGAACTCGTTCAGGCGCTCGGCGCCTGGCGGCCGGACTGGGCCTGCGGCGCCCGCGCGGCGGGCGGTGCCACGAGCTTGATCTCGACCAGCTCCGGCTGCCCGAGCCAGGGCGAGGCCTCGACGTTGCGCATCAGCGTCGACACGCGGGCGTTGGACTGGGCGTAGCCCACCAGCGTCACCTTGGTGCCCACCTGCTTGATGGAGCGCAGGTAGATGCCGTCCGGCAGCTGCCGGACCAGCTGGTCGAGGAGGTGCACCGCCTCGTTGCGGTTCGACTGCAGCGTCTCGACGACCTGCTTGCGCGACAGCACCTGGGCGATCTGGTCGCGCAGCTTGTCGATTTCCTTGATCTGCTCGTCGAGCTTGACGATCTCGGTCTTGAGCAGCGCGTTGCGGTTGTTCTGGCTCTCGATCTGCGTGGCGAGCACGAAGTGGACGAGCCCGACGATGCCGAGCCCGAGAATCGCCACCAGCGCCGCGAGGGAAACGAACTGACGCTGCCGCGCCTGGCGCTTCTGCTCGCGGTGCGGCAGGAGGTTGATGCGGACCGAGGTCGTCATCGCGCGCCTCCGCTCACTCGAAGCTGCGCAGCGCGAGGCCGCAGGCGATGAGCAGCATCGGCGCGTCCTGCGCGAGCTGCCGCGACCGGATCCGGTCGCTCGTCTGCATGCTCGCGAACGGGTTGGCGATCACCGTCGCCACGCCGGCGCGCTTGGCGACGAGCTCGTCCAGCCCCGGCAGCAGCGCGCCGCCGCCGGAAAGGACGATGTGGTCGACCTGGTTGTACGAGGTGGACGTGAAGAAGAACTGCAGCGCCCGGGTGATCTCGAGGGCGAGCGTCTCCATGAACGGCTGCAGCACGTCGTTGTCGTAGTTCTCCGGCAGCCCCTGGTTGCGCTTGGCCGACTCGGCCTCCTCGGGCGACAGGTTGAACGCCCGCTGGATGTCCATCGTCAGCTGGTTGCCGCCGAACGCCTGGTCGCGGGAGAACAGGAACTGGCTGTTGCGGAGCACGTAGAAGTGCGTGACGTGCGCGCCGACGTCGACGAGCGCGATGTTCTGGTCGCGGCCGTTCGCCGGCAGCGACGGCGCGATCATGCGGTACGCCTCCTGGGTGGCGTAGGACTCCACGTCCATCACCCGCGGCTTCAATCCGGCGGATTCGGCAATCGCCACGCGATCCTCGACCTTCTCCTTGCGCGACGCCGCGATCAGCACCTCGACCTCGTCCGGGTTGTTGGGCGCGGGCCCGAGGATCTGGAAGTCGAGGTTGACCTCGTCGAGCGCGAAGGGTATGTACTGGTTCGCTTCGGCCTCGACGGTAAGCTCGAGCTCCTCCTCCTTCTGGCCGGAGGGTACGATGATCTTCTTGGTGATCACCATCGCCGCCGGCAGGGCCAGCGCGATGTTGCGGTTGCGGCTGCCGAGCCGCTTGAAGCCCCGGCGCAGGGCGTCGCCGACCTGGTCGAGGTTCGCGATGTTGCCGTCCTGGACGACGTCCTTCGGCAACGGCTCGATCGCGTACCGTTCGAGCCGGTAGGTGCCCTTGCCGGCCTCGGCGAGCTCGACCATCTTGATCGAGGTCGACGCGATGTCGACCCCGACGAGCGACGGGGCCTTCGTCTTGAAGACGTCGAGGGCGGAAGAGAGATTTTCAGCAAGCATGGCGGACGAACGACCCCGTGGACCGCAGTGGATCCCAATGCTGACAAGTTACATTAAACTCTGGCAGCAACTATCGCTGGTGTCAATTTAATCTCCGGGCCGGGCTCTCGAGGTGTTGCATCCTTGTCAACCGAAGCCGGCCCAAGCCCACCTGAACGCAAGTTTTATTCCTACGTGCTAAAGCGCTGGCTCCTCTACATCGGTTCGGTCCTGCTCGGCCTGGCGCTCGTCGGGGCCCTGCTGGGCGGGCTGGTCCTCGCCCTGCTGTACCCCACACTGCCGTCCCTCGAGACCCTGACCGACTATCAGCCGAAAATCCCGCTCCGGGTGCTTTCGGCGGAGGGCGACCTCCTAGGGGAATTCGGCGAGGAGCGGCGGTCGGTGGTGAAGATCCAGGATGTCCCGGATGTCATGAAAAAGGCCATTTTGGCCGCCGAGGACGAAAGGTTCTACCAACATGGGGGTGTCGACTATCTTTCCGTGGTGCGCGCCGCCTGGACCAATCTCAGTTCCGGCTCCCAGCAGGGCGCCGGCACCATCACGATGCAGGTGGCGCGCAACTTCTTCCTCACCCGGGAGAAGACGATCACGCGCAAGCTCCGCGAGGTGCTGCTCGCCTGGAAGATCGAGGCGAGCCTCGGCAAGGACGAGATCCTCGAGCTCTACGTCAACCAGATCTTCCTCGGCCAGCGGGCCTACGGGTTCGCTGCGGCGTCGCAGATCTACTTCGGCAAGCCGCTCAAGGATGTCACGGTCGCCGAGGCGGCGATGCTGGCCGGATTGCCGAAGGCGCCCTCCGCCTTCAACCCGGTGACCAACCCCAAGCGGGCCAAGACCCGCCAGCAGTACGTGCTGCGGCGCATGCACGAACTTCGCTTCGTCGACGACGCCGCGTACGAAGATGCGCAAAAAGCGCCGCTCCTCGTCCGTCAGGGGTTGCGGGAGACGCTGCCGACGCACGCCGAATTCGCCGCCGAGATGGCCCGCCAGGTGGTGTTCGAGGCCTATGGCGAGGAGGCCTATACCCGCGGCCTGACCGTCTGGACGACGCTGCGCCGTGCCGATCAGGAGGCGGCCCACGCCGCCGTGCGCCGGGGCCTGCTCGACTACGACCGGCGGCACGGGTACCGCGGGCCGGAAACGCTACGTGAACCTCCCGGGCGAGCCGGCCGAGGCGGAGGCCGCGATCGACCGGGTGTTCCAGGACCACGCGGATGTCGACAACCTGGTCGCCGCGGTCGTGCTCGAGGCGTCGCCCACGGAGGTCAAGGCCGTGCTCGCCTCGGGCGACACGGCGACCGTGTCCGGCGACGGCCTGCGCTTCGCCGCCCGCTCCCTCCAGGACAAGTCGCCACCGAACGTCCGCATCCGGCGCGGCGCCGTGGTGCGCCTCGCGAAGGACGACAAGGGACGCTGGGGCATCGCCCAGCTGCCCCTGGCCGAAGCGGCGTTCATCGCGCTCGACCCCCGCGACGGTGCGCTGCGCGCGCTGGTCGGCGGCTTCGACTTCGAACGCAACAAGTTCAACCACGCGACGCAGGCCCAGCGCCAGCCCGGTTCGGCCTTCAAGCCCTTCATCTACAGCGCCGCCCTCGAGAAGGGCTTCTCGCCGGCGACCGTCGTCAACGACGCGCCGTTCTTCGTGCCGGCCGAGCGCGCCGGCGGCGAGGAGTGGGAGCCCAAGAACTACGACGGCCGCTTCGAGGGCCCGATGCGGCTCCGCACGGCGCTCGCCAAGTCCAAGAACCTCGTCACCGTGCGCGTGCTGCAGGCCATCGGTCCGCAGTACGCGCAGGACTACATCGCCAAGTTCGGCTTCGATCCGAAGTCGCATCCGGCCGTGCTGTCGATGGGTCTCGGCTCCGGCGCCGCGACCCCGATGCAGATGGCCACCGCGTTCTCGGTGTTCGCGAACGGCGGCTACCGGGTGAGCCCGTACCTGATCGCGCGCATCACCGACGCGCGCGGCACCGTGCTCTCCGAGGCGCAGCCGCAGAAGGCGGGGGGCGAAGCCGAGCGCGTGATCGACGCGCGCAACGCGTTCGTGATGACGTCGATGCTGCGCGACGTCGTCGCCTACGGCACCGCGACGAAGGCGCTGTCGCTCGGCCGGCGCGACATCGCGGGAAAGACCGGGACGACCAACGAGAACGTCGACGCCTGGTTCGCGGGCTACACGCCGCAGCTCGTCGGCGTCGCGTGGGTGGGCCACGACCAGCCGAAGCCGCTCGGCGCGAACGAGACGGGCGCCGCGGCGGCACTGCCGATCTGGATCGCCTTCATGCAGAAGGCGCTGAAGGGGCTGCCCGACGTGCCGGCCGAGCCGCCGGAAGGCCTGGTCTCGTTGCGCATCAACGCGGAGAGTGGGCTCCGCGACGATGCCGGCACGATCTCCGAGTGGTTCTTCAACGAGTACGTGCCACGACGGGAGGAAGCGCTTACTCCGGCGCCGGTGCCTGGCGGACGTTCGTCGCAGGACGTCCGCAACCAGCTCTTCTAGCCATGGGCCGACATCCGCGGGGGGATCGCGGCGAAGACCCGGCACGCGGCATCGGCCGCCGGGTCGAGCGGGACGACATCTTCGTCGGTGACAGCCACGAGCGGGCGGGCGTCGCCCAGGTCGCGGCTCGGCTGATCGCCGAGCACGGCATCGGCGACTGGTCGCTCGCCAAGCGCAAGGCGGCCCGGCAACTGGGCCTCCCCGAGCGCGCGGCACTGCCGGGCGACGACGAGGTCGAGGCGGCGCTGCTCGACTACCACGCGATCTTCGGCGGCGAGGCGCATCGGGAGATGCTGCGCGAGAAGCGCGCGGAGGCACTGCTGTGGATGCGCCGGCTCGCCGACTTCCGCCCGGTGCTGGTCGGCGGCGTCGCCGGCGGCTGGGCCACCGAGCACAGCGACGTGCGCATCGATCTGGTCACGGACGACGGGAAGGCGGTCGAACTGCTGCTCATCAACGAGGGCTGCGAGTATCGTCACGCGCCCTCGCGCCACGCCGACGATCCGATGGAGTTGTGGATCGATACCCGGCGCACGGGCATCCGGTTGCGCGTGCGCACGCACCGGGAGGCGCGGCAGGTGCCGCGTCGCAACCGCCACGGGCAGGAGTCGCTGCGGCTCGACGCCGCCGCCGTGGCGGCGCTGCTCGATGCCGACGCCGAGGCCCCTTAGCGTTCGCGCAGCCAGCGCGCGGCGTCCAGCGCGAAGTAGGTGAGGATCGCGTCCGCGCCGGCGCGCTTCATCGACAGCAGCGTCTCCATCGCGCACGCGCGAAGGTCGAGCCAGCCATTGCCGGCGGCGGCCCTGAGCATCGCGTACTCGCCGGAGACCTGGTAGACCGCGGTCGGCACTCCGAACGTCTCCTTCACCCGGCGGACGATGTCGAGGTAGGGGAGGCCGGGCTTCACCATCACCATGTCCGCGCCCTCCTGGATGTCGAGGTAGACCTCCCACAGCGCCTCGTCGGTGTTGGCCGGGTCCATCTGGTAGGTGTACTTGTTGCCGCCGCCGAGGTTCGCCGCCGACCCCACGGCGTCGCGGAACGGGCCGTAGAAGCTCGATGCGTACTTGGCCGAGTAGGCGAGGATGCGCGTGCGCGTCGGAGCCCGCTGCGTCGAGCGCCTCGCGGATGGCGCCGATGCGGCCGTCCATCATGTCCGACGGCGCGACGAGGTCGACGCCCGCCTCCGCGTGGCAGAGCGCCTGCTTGACGAGCGCGGTCACCGTCTCCTCGTTCATCACGTAGCCGGTCGTGTCGATCAGGCCGTCCTGGCCGTGGCTCGTGTAGGGGTCGAGCGCGACGTCGGTGATCACGCCGAGCTCGGGGAAGCGCTCCTTCAGCGCGCGCACCGCACGCGGCACCAACCCCTGCGGGTGCCAGGCCTGTGCCGCGTCGTCGCTCTTCAGCTCCACGGGAATCACCGGGAACAGCGCGAGCGCGGGCACGCCGAGCTCGAGGCACGACTCGGCGTCGCGGAACAGCAGGTCGAGGGACTTGCGCGACACGCCGGGCAGCGACGGCACCGGCTCCTCCCGCTTCGGGCCGTCGAGCACGAACACGGGATAGATCAGGTCGTCGGACGTGACAGCCGGTGCTCGCGCACGAGGCGGCGCGAGAAGTCGTCGCGGCGCAACCGCCGCGGGCGGCGGGCCGGGAAGCGTCCGGTGAAGGCTTGGCTCATGGTCGGTGACGCGGCGTCGGGATCGAAGGGGAGATGCTAGCGCACCCGGGCGGAGCCCCGCGGCGCGCGCACTGGACTACCCTCCGCGCGGACGCGCTTCGGGAATGACTCGCCCTCGGGGCGGCCCTTCGGTCTCATCGGTGGCCCGAGGCGAGCCACTTCTGCTGCTTGGCCACCTTGAGCAGCGAGGCGAAGTCGTTGCGGCCCTGCTTCGCCGCGCGCGCACGCAAGTGCAGCAGGAGCTCCGCGGTCGCGAGGGCGTCCGCCGCCGCGTTGTGGCGCACCGGACACTCGATGCCGAAGGCGACGAGCCAGTCGTCGAGGGCCCCCCCGCCCTTCTTCTGCCTGTCCGGCGCGAGCGCCGCGGCGAGCGGTGCGAGGTCGAGCCAGGGCCGCTCCGGCAGCGGCACCTTCGCGAGCGCGGCGGCGCGCATCAGCACGGCGCGGTCGAAGTCGGTGTGATAGCCCGCGAACTCCGCGTCGCCCACCCACTGCGCGAACGCCGCGAGGCCGTCGGCCGGCGGCACGCCCGTGCGCTGCGCGTGGCGGCCGATGCCGTGCACGAGGATGTTGTCGTGGTCGGACCCTTCGGCATTGCGCAGCACGACCTCGAAGCTGTCCCCGGGCAGCACGCCCTCGGCATCGACCGCCACGCCGCCGATGGCGATCAGCGTGTCGCGCGCGACATCGAGGCCCGTGGTCTCGGTGTCGACGACGACCCACCGACCGACGTCGGCGGGAGCGGCCGCCCCGCGCGAGAACACCTTGCGCCAGATGCTCATGAATGTACCCCCACGCTTGCGGCATGCGCCGCTGCCTGCCTCCGTTCATCCCGGGTAGTCGACTTCGAGCCGCTGCTGCAGCTTGCGGCACTGGCGCAGCGCTTCCTTGAGGATGCGCCGGTCGAGCTCCGAGAGGTCGTCGAGGGGCACCAGGTTGAGGCTCTCCGAGGCCGGCAGCATGCCGGACGCGCGCCGGTGCTGCGTGCGCAGGCGCAGGAACTGCAGGAATTCGAATGCGTCGGCCCAGGCGTTGATCTCGCTCTCGGGGATGCCCTTCGCCGCGCCCGCGGCCTGCAGCCGCTCGACGGTGTTGGTTGCGGTAGCGCCGCTTGCGAGAGACAGGATGCGCGCCCCGTCGACGAACGCCGCCGTCCCCGAAGCCTTGAGGTCGATGCCGGCGACGCCCCGGTCGTTCTCCCTCGCGGCAATCTCGCCCATCCAGTTGAGCGGCGGCCGCACGGTGAGCGCGTTGTCGCTCATCTGCTTCAGGAACCGCGGATTGCCCCTCGCCCGCCCGGCGATGTCGACGCGCAGCACCTCGGCGAGCGCCGCCTCGCCCCACAACGCCCGGAAGTCGAAGAAGATGTTCGCTTCGAGGAGGCTTTGCGGGTCCCCGCGGTCGATCCACGCGTAGAACGCGGCCCGCCACTCGTCGAGCGAGGCGCACCACTTGGGGTTCATCGCCATCACCCCGCCCTTGCACAGCGGGTAGCCGAGAGCGTCGAGGCCCTCGTTGACCTCGCGGGCGAACGGCAGGAGCCTGTCGCGGATCGCGTCGGGCGCCGCCGCGGGATCGTTGGGGACGAAGATGAGACCGTTGTCCTGGTCGGTGGCGATCGTCTGCTCGGAGCGCCCTTCGCTGCCCATGCCGATCCAGCACAGCGCGACCCCGGACAGGTCGTGACGCGGCGCGGTGACGTCGAGCAGCCGCGACACCAGCTGGTCGTTCAGGCTCGAGATCATCCGCGTGAGCTGCCCGCTCGCGACGCCTTGCGCGACCAATGCGTACGACAGCGACCGCACGTCCGAGGCGCACTGCACGAGCGACGCCAGGTCCGGCGCGCGCCGGATCGACGAGGCGAGCTCGCGCACCGAGAGGCGCTGCAGCCCGAACAGGTCCCGCTCGGAGACCACGCCCGCGACACCGCCCGACTCGTCGACCAGCACGACGTGGCGGATGCCGCGCCTTGCCATCGCGACCGCGGCGTCGCCCGCGGTCGCGTGCATCGCCAACGTGATCACCGGGGTGGTCATCACGCCGCCGATCGGCTCGGCGAGGCCGACGCCCGGCAGCACGATGCGACCGATCACGTCCTGGCGGGTGAAGATGCCCACCGGCCGGCCTGCGTCGTCGACGACGGGGAGCGAGCCGATGCGCCGCTCCTCCATCATGCGCAGCGCGTCGCCGAGCGGCGTCGCCGGCACGACGGTCATGGGCTCGTTGCGGATCAGCGAGCCGAGCGGCGTCGCGAGTCCGCGCTGCTCGGTAACCGCGGACGCGTATTCCGCCTGGAAGCGTGCGCGCGAGATGTCGAGGAGGTGCGCGAGCCTGCGCGTACAGAAGTCCTGGAACGGTGCCGACACCGCGATCAGCTGGTCGAACACGTCGACCGGGATGGCGAGCACGAAGGTGTCCTCGAGCGACCGGTAGACGCTGGTGACGCCCCGCTGCGCCACCAATGCTCCCAGCGGGAACATGTCGCCGGCGTCGAGCTCCCACAGCGCGGTCGGATCGCCCGACGCGTTCGGCCGCTCGCCGCGCACCACGCCCTGTCGGACGATGAAGCAGTGCGATGGTCGCTCCGAGGCCGGCGCGAGGATCACCTCTCCGGGCGCGAAGTAGCGGAGCTTCGAGGCACGTGCGATGCGGTCGAGGTCGCCGGCGCTCATGCTCGAGAATGGCTCGTGCGGCAGCAGTACATGGCGGATCGCCGCCAATACCGTGGTTGCGGGTGTGGGCTTCGCGCTCATCGCGTGGCGCTCATCGTCGATGGACCGGGGAAGTCGGGAATGCAGAATGGGGGCGCGAGCGCGGAACTCCTGATCGCCGTCGCCGGTCACAGCCTCGGACGGTGACGTCTCCCGCTTCCCTCCCTGAGCGGGTACCCGCCCCGGCGCGATCGCGTCGGGGCGGGTTCTTCGAGCCCCGCATCACTCCCCTTGATCGCGGGGCTTTTTTCTTGTGCCGAAGCCGCACCGCGGCGGGGGAGCGCGTCGGGCGGTGGCGCACGGCGATCAGGTCCGCGCGGTGATGCCGAGCCAGTCGCAGAGCACCCGATCCGCCGCCATCACGCCGATGCGACGCGTGGCGGAGAAGCCCACGACGGCGATCGCATGCGCCTGGGCCGGGTAGCGTGCCGCGAGCTGATCGCGGATGCCGGCCACGGCACGGCGCTGCTCGGACTGGTTCAGCTTGTCGCTCTTCGTCGCGAGCACGAGCACGGGCCGCGCCGAGGGCACGAACACGTCGAGGACCGTGAAGTCGAGCGGCTTCAGGCCGTGGCGCGCATCGGCGACCAGCACGAGGCCGACGAGGGTGTCGCGGGTGGTCAGGTACTCCCAGAGGAAGTCCTGCCACTCGCGCTTGACGTCGCGTGCGACCGCGGCATAGCCGTAGCCCGGCAGGTCGGCCGCGAGGCCGCCGCTCCTCAGCTGGAACAGGTTGATCTGCTGCGTGCGGCCGGGCGTCCGGCTCGTGAACGCGAGGCGGGTGCGGGTGGCGAGCGCATTGATCGCGCTCGACTTGCCGGCGTTGGATCGGCCGGCGAACGCGATTTCCGGCGGTCCGGGCGGCGGCAACTGGGCACGCCCGGCGGCACCGATGACGAATTGCGCCCCGACGAGCGCCAGGGGTTGCTCGGGCGCTTGCACATCCGCGCCTTTGGGCGCGACGGGCGGCTCCGGTACAATGTTGCGTTTGTTCACGACGGGAGCGGCCCCGGGGCGCGACGACTCGCCCGCGGCTGCCGAATCGAGGAGCCTTGCCGATGAAATCCCTGCTGCTGCTGGCCCTGATTGCCGGACCGGCGCTTGCCGCGGTGCCCACGCCGGCGACCGCGCAGAACGACATGGAGCGCGGCCGCAAGATCGCCACCGAGGTCTGCGCCGCTTGTCACGGTGCCGACGGCAACAGCCCCACCGCGGTCAATCCCAACATCGCGGGGCAGCACGCCGACTATATCACCCTGCAGCTCGCGCACTTCAAGGCGGGCGTGCGCGCCAATGCCGTGATGCTCGGCATGGCCACGCCGCTGTCCGCCGACGACATGCGCGCGGTCGGACTCTACTACTCGCGTCAGAAGCCGAAGGGCCTTGCCGCGAAGGACGTCGAGCTCGTCAAGGCCGGGCAGGCGCTGTGGCGCGGCGGCGACGCCGCCACCGGCGTGCCGGCCTGCAGCGCGTGCCACAGCCCGACCGGCGCGGGGATTCCCAAGAGCTACCCGCGCATCGCCGGGCAGTACGCCGACTACACCTACGCTCAGCTGAAGGCGTTCAAGTCGGGCGAGCGCGGCATGGACAAGGACGGCAAGGACGCGAACGGCCGCGTGATGCACGGCGTGGTCAAGGCGATGACCGACCGGCAGATGAGGGCGGTCGCGGAGTACGCCGCGGGACTGCGCTGACCGGATCGAACCGGTATCGCGACGGGCGGCGCGGATGCTCCGGGCCGCCCGTCGCGTTTCCGGGGCCCTGGAATAGGGGAAGGTGCCATGCAACGCGTGACGATCGCCGGCCTGTCGATCTACCCCGTGAAGAGCTGCCGGGGCGTCGACACTCCGCAGCTGCATGTGCTGCCCACCGGCCTCGCACACGACGGCATCCGCGACCGCGAGTGGATGGTGATCGACCCGCGCGGCCGCTTCGTCACGCAGCGAGAGGTCCCCGAGCTCGCCCTCGTCCGGGCAGTGGTGCGGGACGCCCGCCTCGAACTCCTCGTGCCGGGTCACGCGCCGGTCTCGCCCGGGACGGGACCCGCGCGCGACGTCCAGGTCTGGGGCGCGCACGTGCGCGGCATCGACGCCGGCGACGACTGTGCGAATGCGCTTTCGGCGCATCTCGGCCGCGACGTCCGCATGGTGCGCTTCGACGACCGCCTGCCCCGCCCGTGCAACCCCGACTACGTCGGCGCGACCGGCGCGACGACGCTGTTCTCGGACGGCTATCCGATCCTGGTGATCGGCCGCGCCTCGCTCGACGAACTCAACGCGCGGCTGGCCGCCCACGGCTTCCCGGCGGTGCCGATGAACCGGTTTCGGCCGAATCTCGTGCTCGACGGTCTCGACCCCTACGACGAGGACCACGTCGACACGATCACGGCGGGGCCCGTGACGCTGAAGCTGGTCAAGCCCTGCACCCGCTGCGAGATCACGACCACCGACCAGGACACGGCGCGGCGCAACCTCGAGCCGCTGCGCACGCTCGCGACCTACCGCCGCGACGACCGGCTCGCGGGCGTGACCTTCGGCATGAACGCGATCGTCGTCGCGGGCGCGGGCGCGACGCTCGGCGTCGGCGACGAGGCCGACGTCGCGTTTCGCTTCTAGGACTTCACGTCGCGCGCCCCGCCCGCATCGGGCCGGGCACGCCTGCACGTCGGCCTGAGTTGCATGGGCGAGCACACTGCATCCGGACCATCGGCCCTTCCGGCGTCCAGCCGGGATCGCTATTGCGGAGCTCGTCGCGGATCGTCACCTCGGGCGTATAGCGGTGGTTGGTCACGCGGGTGTTGAAGAACCGCCAGATCGGCCGCGTGCCCGCCGGGCAAGCACTGGTGAACTCATTCGGCAAGGTAGATGTAGAAGACCGACGGGGCTCTCGTAGGTCCAGTCCGGGAACCGTCCCGGCGGACGTCGTCGCACTTCGCTGGGCTCGCCCGAGTAGAAGTGCGTGTCGGGCCGCGGCGGCGACAGGTAGAAGCGGCACACCGGGTTCGTGCCCGGCCGCTGCGACGTGTAGGCGAGGAAGCGCACGCCGGTGCGCTCCCAGCCGCGAAACACCCCGGTGTCGAGCAGGTTGATCTCGTCCGCATCGACGGTCATGAAGAAGTGGTCGAGCGAGCGGTTGTAGTACTCGACCACCACCGTCTGGCCGGTCGGGTTGGCGGCGTCCGGCGTCAGGTACTGGCGCGTCACCGGCAGCATGTTGTCGAGCCGCGAGTAGTAGTCGACGCCGGCGCGGTTGCTGCACGACGCATCGCCGCCGAACAGGCCGCCGCGCAGCTCGTAGTAGCCGCCCGATCTGCAGGAACGTGAACAGGCCCGCGCCGGACGAACCGGTCTCGGTCGTGCCCTCGCTCCAGCGCATCTGCATGAAGCTCGAGCCGTCGCTGAACGTGTAGTAGCCGAACATCGAGCCCTGGCTGCACATGAGGAGGTCGCCGCCCGGATGGTGCAGCGCAGTGGCTGATCGCGTTGGTCGGCACGGGCTCGGCGCGCCAGGCGGAGTACTGCGCTCCGACCGGCGGGGGAGCGTTGAGGCGAAGCAGCGCCCAGTCGAAGTCGACGCTCCGTGCGAGCAGCATCGAGCCGCCGGTCTGCAGTGCGTAAGGGGGTACGGTGAGGCTTCCGCAGGAGATCGCGCGGAAGAACCAGTAGACGTTGACCGTTGATGCGGCGTTGAAGGCATCGCTCGATGCAGTGTGCCGCGGTGAAGAGGTAGGGGGCGAACGACGTCATCGAGTCGTTCAGCATCGTGCCGCTGCACAGGAACGTGAAGCCGCTGCGTTCGTTGAAGACGAGCTTGCCCACCGCATCGCCGGCCTGCGACAGCGCCGCCGACGGCGTAACGCACGCGAAGTCGATGTTGCAGCTGCCCGAGTTCCCGATGTCCTCCGCGCGCTTCGCGTCGATCCGGCGCAGCGTCGTCGCCGGCGATGACGAGATGCGAAAGCGGCCCGAGCGCGAGTTCGAGGCCGTCGAAGGACGCGCCGGCGGCCGCGTGCACCTCGATCGTCGCCCTGTCGCCTTCGAGCACCGGCGACCAGAACGCGTCGCGCGCGCCGCGGCCTCGGCAACCGCGTTCGCCGGATAGGTTCCCTGGACGCCTGCCTTCGCAGCAGTTGCCGGCGAAACGAAACGAGAGATCGGGATGCGCAGCGGGCATCGACAGCGACAGCCGCAGCGCCGCGGCACCGGGCGAGGCGATCTCGATGCGGGTGGCGCGCCCGCCGTCGGCCAGCGCCTGCCACGCGAGGTCGGAGAGCACGATCGTGCGCGATGCCGCCGGCAACTCGCGGCGGATAGCCGATCGCGAGCGGACGGCTCTTCGACGAATGCGGGCCGGCCCACCCTGACGCTGCTGGGCGCGCTTGGCGTTCTGCGCGCTTGAGCGATTCGCGCTCGGCCTGGCTGGGGGCCGGCAGCACGAGGCGGAACACGGGCGCGTCCGGGGCGGCGAGCGCGGCGAGCGGCCTTCGGCACGACCAGCGTCGGCCGATATTCGGCGGGCGGAACCGCGACGATGTTGCCCGCGGCCGACGTGTCGCCGATCGACGACAATGCCGCGAACGCAGCAATCAGGACAATGGCGGGGGCCGTGCGCATGTTTTCTCCCTTGCGACCTTCGGAATGCGAAGCGCGGATGTTACCTGCCCTGCGGGCGGGCTCGCCCGAGGTTTCAGATCAACGTCGAGCCCGAAGGTTCAGACGACAGTCGCGTGCCGGTTCCGCCGGGCTCGCGACGCATTCGGCCAGCGCATCGCGCCAACTCGGCAGCGCGAATCCGAAGGTGCGCTCGAACTTCGCGGTCCCGAGCACGCCGTAGGCCGGCCGCCGGGCCGGCAACGGGTAGTCGGCGGTCGCGATCGGCACCACGCGCGGACGAGGCGCGTCGCCGACGATCGCGCGGGCGAACTCGTACCAGGTGGTCGTTCCGCCCGACGACAGGTGGTAGAGCCCTGCGCGCTCGCGCATCGCCGGCAGGCCGCTCGCGACGACGCGCGCCGTGGCTTGCGCGAGCGTGCGGCACCAGTTGGGCACGCCGGTCTGGTCGGCGACGATGCGCAATTCCTCGCGCTCGGCGGCGAGCCTCCGGATCGTGAGCAGGAAGTTGCGCCCGCGCAGCCCGTAGACCCAGCTGGTGCGCAACACCAGCGCGTCGGCGCCGCTCGCGGCGACACGTTGCTCGCCCTCGAGCTTGGTCGCGCCGTACACCGACAGCGGCGCGGTCGGCGCGTCCTCCGCGTAGGGCATGTGTGCCGTGCCGTCGAACACGTAGTCGGTGGAGTAGTGGACCAGCACCGACTCCCGCACGCTTCGCCTCCTCGGCGAGCACGCCGGGAGCGACGGCGTTGATCGCGAACGCGGCGTCGCGCTCCTGCTCGGCCTGGTCGACCGCCGTGTAGGCGGCGGCGTTGACGACGAGCGCGGGCGAGAGCTCGCGCATCGTCCGCGCGATCGCATCCGGGTCCGCGAGATCGAGGGTGTCGCTGTCGATCGCCACGACGCGCCCGTGCGGGCGGAGCCAGTGCGCAAGCTCGAAGCCCACCTGGCCGTTCGCGCCCGTGACGAGGATCGTGCTCACCCGGGCCTCCATGCAATCGCTCGGCATGCCAAGGTCGAGCGTCGGCCCGACTCGATCGCGCGGCGACGCGCCCTTCGGGCCTGACCTGCGGTCGCCGCCCTCACTGGCGCCTCCTTGCACCCGCCTGCACTGCCACGATGGCGCGTCGGCACCCCTCGCTCGCCCGGCGACGGCCCCTTCGGGACTCACCTTCGGTCGCCGGGCTCACTCGTACACCTCCGCATCCGCGAGGCGCGCGCCGGCCGCGTCCTTCGCCGCGAGCACCGGCTGCGCGCCGTCGAGCGGCCACGCAATGCCGACCTCGGCGTCGTTCCAGAGCAGCGTGCGCTCGTGCTCGGGATGGTAGTAGTCGGTGGTCTTGTACAGGAAGTCCGCCGACGGCGAGAGCACGAGGAAGCCATGCGCGAAGCCGGGGGGCACCCACAGCATGCGCTTGTTCTCCTCCGAGAGCGTGACACCCACCCAGCGGCCGAACGTCGGCGAGCTCGCGCGCATGTCCACGGCGACGTCGAACACCTCGCCCGCGACCACGCGCACGAGCTTGCCCTGCGGGTTGCGGATCTGGTAGTGCAGGCCGCGCAGCACGCCGCGGCGCGACCGCGAGTGGTTGTCCTGCACGAACTCGACGTCGAGGCCCGCCTCGGCCAGCGCACGGCGGTTCCAGCTTTCCATGAAGAAGCCGCGCGCGTCGCCGAACACGCGCGGCTCGACGATCAGGACGTCGGGGATCGCGGTCGGCTGGACCCGCATCAGCCGATCACCGGATCGGAGAGCAGGCCGAGCAGGTACTGGCCGTAGCCGCTCTTCGCGAGCGCGTGGCCCATGCGCTCGAGCGCCGCGGCGTCGATCCAGCCGAGCCGGTAGGCGATCTCCTCGGGGCAGGCGATCTTGAGCCCCTGCCGGCGCTCGATCGTCTGGATGTACTGCGAGGCCTCGAGCAGCGACTCGTGCGTGCCCGTGTCGAGCCAGGCCATGCCGCGCCCCATCACCTCGCACGAGCAGCTCGCCCCACGCGAGGTACTGCTTGTTGACGTCGGTGATCTCGAGCTCGCCGCGCGCCGACGGGCGAAGGTCGCGCGCCACGTCGAGCACGCGGTTGTCGTAGAAGTACAGGCCGGTGACCGCGTAGCGCGACTTCGGCGCCTTCGGCTTCTCCTCGAGGCTCACCACGCGGCCCGAGGCGTCGAACGCGGCCACGCCGTAGCGCTCCGGGTCGGAGACGGGATAGGCGAACACCGTGGCGCCGGCCGCGCGCGCGTTCGCGTGCGCGAGCAGCACGTGCAGGTCGTGGCCGTAGAAGATGTTGTCGCCGAGCACCAGCGCCGCGGCGTCCCGGCCGACGAAGTCGCGGCCGATGACGAACGCCTGCGCGAGGCCCTCCGGCGCCGGCTGCACCGCGTACGAGAGGTTGAGTCCCCACCGCGCGCCGTCGCCCAGCAGCTGCTCGAAGCGCGGCGTGTCCTCGGGCGTGCTGATCAGCAGGATGTCGCGGATCCCGCCGAGCATCAGCGTCGACAGCGGGTAGTAGATCATCGGCTTGTCGTACACCGGCAGCAGCTGCTTGGAGACGACCTGCGTCACCGGGTAGAGCCGCGTGCCGGAACCGCCGGCGAGGATGATGCCCTTGCGTGCCATCGTCATCAGATGCCTCGCGGGCGCGTACTGCGTCTCGACCCAGCGCTGGTAGTCGCCGGAGGTCACCGACGCGAGCCACCCGGGATGGTCCAGGTACCACTGCACGGTGCGGCGCATTCCGGACGCGAAGGTCTCCGCCGGCGCCCAGCCGAGCTCGCTCGCGATCTTGCGCGCGTCGATCGCGTAGCGCCGGTCGTGTCCCGGGCGGTCCTTCACGAACGTGACCAGCGCCTCGTAGTCGCGTCCGGGGCGAAGCTCCGCGAGGATCCGGCACAGCGTGTGCACGACGTCGAGGTTCTTCATCTCGGCGTTGCCGCCGACGTTGTACGTCTCGCCGAGGCGACCACCCGCGAGCACCGCGCGGATCGCCGCGCAGTGGTCGCCGACGTAGAGCCAGTCGCGCACGTTCTGCCCGTCGCCGTACACGGGCAGCGGCTTGCCGGCGAGCGCGTTGACGATCATCAGCGGGATCAGCTTCTCCGGGAACTGGCGCGGGCCGTAGTTGTTCGAGCAGTTGGTCGCGAGCGTCGGCAGGCCGTAGGTGTGGTGGTAGGCGCGCACCAGGTGGTCGGAGGCCGCCTTCGACGCCGAGTACGGGCTGTTCGGCGCGTAGGGGGTCGTCTCGCTGAATGCCGGATCGGCGGGCCCGAGCGATCCGAAGACCTCGTCGGTCGAGACGTGCAGGAAGCGGAAGCGCGCACGCTCGTCGGCGGGAAGCCCGGCGAGGTAGCCGCGCACCGACTCGAGCAGCCGGAACGTGCCGACCACGTTGGTCTCGATGAACGCCGCCGGCCCGTGGATCGAGCGGTCGACGTGCGACTCGGCGGCGAAATTCACCACGGCGCGCGGGCGGTGGGTGGCGAGGAGCCCGTCCACGAGCGCCGAGTCGCCGATGTCGCCGCGCACGAAGCGGTGGCGCGCGTCGCCGCGCACCGGCTCGAGATTGCCGAGGTTGCCGGCGTAGGTGAGCTTGTCGAGATTCACCACTGGCTCGCCGCCCGCGGCGAGCCAGTCGATGACGAAGTTGGCGCCGATGAATCCGGCGCCGCCGGTGACGAGGATCATGGGTTGGCGGAGGCGATCGACGGTGCGACGCCGCGGGCGTCGGCGGACCGATGATCTTACCATCGGGCCCGCACCCTGCCGGGCCCGCCCGGCGGACGGCCGCGGTGCGCGACGCGTCACGCGCCGTAGAAGCCGCGGTACCACTGGACGAAGCGCGCGAGCCCCGTCGCGAGCGGCGTGCGCGGCGCGAAGCCCGTCGCCGCGGCAAGGCGGTCGATCGACGCGTACGTCGCCTCGACGTCGCCGGGCTGCATCGGCAGGAAGTCCTTCTGCGCCTCGCGGCCGAGCAGGCGCTCGAGCGTGGCGATGAACTCGGTCAGCTCGACCGCGTCGTGGTTGCCGATGTTGAAGACGGCGTACGGCGCGCCGGAGGCGGCACACGGGCCGGGCGGGCGCGCCAGCACCCGCACCACGCCCTCGACGATGTCGTCGACGAACGTGAAGTCGCGGCGCATCCTGCCGTGGTTGAACACCCTGATCGGCTCGCCCGCGAGGATCGCCTTGGTGAACAGCATCGGCGCCATGTCGGGCCGGCCCCAGGGACCGTAGACGGTGAAGAAGCGCAGCCCGGTCGTCGGCAGGCGGTACAGGTGACTGTAGGTGTGGGCGACGAGCTCGTTCGCCTTCTTGGTCGCCGCGTACAGGCTCACCGGGTGGTCGACCGGCTGGTCCTCGCTCCACGGCAGCGTGTGGTTCGCGCCGTACACCGAGGAGGACGACGCGTAGACGAGGTGCGCGATCCTCGCGTGCCGGCAGCCCTCCAGCACGTGCCCGAACGCCACCAGGTTGTTGCGGTGGTAGGCGCCGGGATTGACCAGCGAGTAGCGCACGCCCGGCTGCGCGGCGAGGTGCACGACGTGCGTGAACCCGCCCGGAGGCGAACAGCCGCGCGGTGGCGTCGCGCCTCGGCGAGGTCGAGGCGCTCGAACGCGTAGCGGGGACGGGACGCGAGCGTGGCCGCCCGCGCCTCCTTGAGCGCGACGTCGTAGTAGGGATCGAAGCTGTCGACGCCGACGACCTCAGCACCCGCGTCGAGCAGCCTGTGGGCGACGTGCATGCCGATGAAGCCGGCCGCGCCGGTGACGAGAACACGCATCGCTTCGCTCATGGTCGTGGCGGAGGGTCGCCGTTGGCGGAGCCGCGGCGCGCCTCGAGGCCGCGCAGCTTCGTGTACTTGAGGAAGCTCGCGAACGCGCCGATCGCGACGTGCGCGAAGCCCGCGGCCCCGTCGAGGAAGCCGGCCTTGACCACGTAGAACCGCAGGAAGCGCGTGAGCGGGGACAGCGCCATGCGCGCGAAGCTCGCGCGCTCGCCCCGCGCGTGGAGCGCCCGGGCCTGCAGCGTCGTGTAGCGGTTCTGCTTCGCGACGTAGTCCTCGATCGACTCGGCCGACGCGTGCATCAGGTCGCCGTCGAGCCGCGCCACCGGGCCCTCGGCGACGACGTGCTCGTGCACGACGTCCTCGGTCCAGCGGGCGCGGCGCCGGTCGAACAGCCGCACGTTCCAGTCCGGATAGCCCTCGCCGTGGGCGAGCCAGCGGCCGAGGAACCGGTTGCGCCGTGCCACCGCGTACGCCGGCGCCTGCGGCGGGCCGCCGGCGAACAGCGCGCGGATCGCGTCGGCGAGCTGCGGCGAGACGCGCTCGTCGGCATCGAGGCACAGCACCCAGTCGTGCCGCGCCTCGCCGACGGCGTGGTTCTTCTGCGCACCGAAGCCCGTGAATTCGCGGTGCACGACGCGCGCCCCCGCGGCGCGCGCGACATCCACGGTATCATCGCGGCTCCCGGAATCGACGACCACCGCTTCCACGGCGAACGACGCCGAGGCGATGCACGCGGCGATGTCGGAGGCGGCGTCGCGCGTGATCACGACCAGCGAAAGGGGAATCCGCTCTGCCATGGTTGGGAAGCGCCGGCCGCGCGCGCGCGGGCTCACTGGACTACCCTCCGCGCTAACGCGCTTCGGGGCCGATTCGCCCTCGGGGCGGCCCTTCGGGCTCACTGGACTACCCTCCGCGCTAACGCGCTTCGGGGCCGATTCGCCCTCGGGGCGGCCCTTCGGGCTCATGCGCGTCGGACATCGCCAGCGATTCTACGTGGTTTCCGCAGGGCGCTGCCCGTGACCGCGATCCTGGTGATCCGCCCGAGCTCGCTGGGCGACGTCGTGCACGCCCTTGCGCTCGTCACCGACGTCGTCGCCGCGCACCCGGGCGTCGCGATCGACTGGGTCGCCGAGGAGGCGTTCGTCGACCTGCCCGCGCTCTCCCCGCACGTGCGCCGCGTGATCCCGCTCGCCCTGCGGCGGTGGCGGCGCGCGCCGCTCGCGGCGGCGACCTGGCGCGAGCTCGCCGCGTTCCGCCGCGACGTCGCTCGCGAACGCTACCAGGCGATCCTCGACCTGCAGGAGCAGGTGAAGGGCGGCGTCGTGGCCCGCATGGCGCGCGGGCGGCGCCACGGTTTCGACCGGGCGAGCATCCGCGAGCCGATCGCCACGCTGTTCGACGACGTCCACCACGCCGTGCCGAGGGGACTGCACTTCGCGCAGCGCTGCCGCGCGCTCGCCGCCGCCGCCCTCGGGCACGCCTGCGCAGGCGCGCCGCGCTGGAACCTGGTTGCGCCGGCAGCCGCCGAAGCGCTGCCGGAGCGGCCGGCGATCGTCGCGCTGCACGCCACGTCGCGGGAGAGCAAGCTGTGGCCGGAGGAGCGCTGGCGGGCGCTCCTCGGCGGTTTCGCCGACGCGGGTTTCGCGACGGTGCTGCCGTGGGGCAGCCCCGTGGAGCGGGCCCGCAGCGAACGTCTCGCCGCCGGCGTCGCGCATGCGGTCGTGCCACCGCGGCAATCGTTGGCAGCGCTTGCCGCACTGCTGTCGCGCGCCGAGCTCGCGGTGGGCGTCGACACCGGGCTCACCCACCTCGCGGCGGCGCTCGGCACGCCGACCATCGCGCTCTTCACCGAGACCGACCCCGCGGGGGCTGGCGTCGCGATCGCCGGCGCACACGCGCGCGACCTCGGCGGCAACGGCATCGTGCCCACGCTCGCGGACGTGCAGGCGGCGGCGGGCACGCTGTTGCGCGCCGCGCCGCGCTGCTGAACATGCGGACCCTGTACACCCTGCTCTGGTGCTGCGCGTTGCCGCTCTTGCCCTTGCGGCTCTGGTGGCGCGGGCGTCGCGAGCCCGGCTACCGGGCGCGCATCGGCGAGCGCTTCGGGCGTTACGCCGCGGACGTGCCGCACCCGCGCGGCGAAGTCATCTGGATCCACGCGGTCTCGCTCGGCGAGACACGGGCGGCGGAGCCGCTGGTCAGGCGCATCGCGCGCGCGCGCCCGCAGGCGACGATCCTGCTCACCTCGATGACCGCCACGGGACGCGAGGCCGGCCGCGCCCTCGACGGCGGCCAGCGTGATCCAGGCGTGGCTCCCCTACGACGTGCCGTTCGCGGTCGAACGCGTTCCTCGACCGCTTCGCGCCCCGCGCGGGCCTGCTGATGGAGACCGAGCTCTGGCCGAACCTCGTGCACGCATGCCGGGCGCGCGGGGTGCCGCTCCGCCTCGTCAACGCGCGCATGTCGGCGAAATCGGCGGCCGGCTACCGCAAGTTCGCCGCGCTGACCCGGCCCATGCTCGAGGCGCTCGCGGGGATCGCCGCGCAGACCCCGTCGGATGCGCAGCGACTCGAGGCACTGGGCGCGCGCGACGTGACCGTGACGGGCAGCCTGAAATTCGACATGGCCGTGCCCGACGCGATGGTCGAGCGCGGCGCGGCGCTGCGCACGCGCTTCGGCCGCGGGCGCCCGGTGTGGCTCGCCGCCTCCACGCGCGACGGCGAGGAGGCGCTGCTGCTCGACGCGATGGCGCAGCGGCACGCTGCCCGCCGATGCGCTGCTGCTGCTCGTGCCGAGGCACCCGCAGCGCTTCGACGCGGTCTTCGCGCTGGTCGAGGCACGCGGCCTCGCCTGCGTGCGTCGCTCGAGCGACGTGCCGGTCGAGCCAGCGACCCGCGTCGTGCTCGGCGACTCGCTGGGCGAGATGCTCGCCTACTGCGCGGCCGCGGACGTGGCGTTCGTCGGCGGCAGCCTGCTGCCGCTCGGCGGGCAGAACCTGCTCGAGCCGATCGCCGTCGGCGTGCCGACGCTGGTCGGCCCGCACACGTTCAATTTCGCCGAGACGACCGAGCGCGCGATCGAAGCGGGCGCCGCGCGCCGCGTCGCGGACGCGGAGGCGCTGATCCGCGAAGTCGACGGCTGCCTGCGCCAGCCGCAGGAACGCGGCACGTGCATGCCGCGACGCGGCACACGACGCTTGGCATGCTCGGCCGCGCAGCCGCGGACGCACGCCGAATCGGCTCTGGGCCTGGCTCGAGACCGACGCCGCGTACGTGCGATCGAGCCGAGGAACGGATCGACCCCACAGATTCGCCCAGGCGGCGGTTGATGTCCTCGAGGTCCAGCTCGGAGAGCGTGCCCGCGGCCGCCTTGAGCCGCAGCACGCTGATCAGGTAGTTGAAGTACGCCTGCGCGAGGTCGCGGCGGGTCTGGAACACCGTCTGCACGACGTTCAGCACGTCGAGGTTGGTGCGCACGCCGACCTCCTGCCCGAGCTTGTTCGACGCGAGCGCCGTCTCGGCCGAGCGCAGCGCCTGCTTGAGCGCGCTGACGGTGGCCGCCGTGCTGTTGACGCCGGTGAAGCCGACCTGCGCGTTCGAGAGCGCGTTGCGGCGCGCGACCTCGAGCGACTGGCGGGCGCTCTCCTGCAGCGCGAGCGCCTCGCGCACGCGCGATTCGACGAAACCGCCCTGGTAGATGGGCACGTTCAGCTGCACGCCGATGTTCGCGTTGCGCTGGTTGTAGTTGAAGTCGCTGGCGAGCGAACCCGTGCCCCAGGTCAAGCCGGCGCCGGCGACGAGATCGACCGTCGGCAGGTGGCCGGCACGGGCACGCTCGATCTCGAGCGTCGCGACGTCGACGTTGTAGCCGGCGATGCGCACGTTGAGGTTCTCGGCGAGCGCGCGATCGAGCCACGCGTCGAGCACGTTCGGGTTGGGCAGCTCGGGCTCGAACGCGGGGCCGAGCTTCTTCAGCGCCCCGGGCATCCGGCCGATGATCGTGCGCAGCGCCGTGCGCTTGTTGTCGAGGTCGTTGCGCGCGACGATCTCCTGCGCGACGATCGTGTCGAAGCGCGCCTGCGCCTCGTTGGTGTCGGTGATCGTCGCCACCCCGACCTCGAAATTGCGCTGCGCCTGCGCGAGCTGCTCGGACACCGCGGCCTTCTGCGCCTCGGCGAGCTCGATGTTGACCTCGGCGAGCAGCACGTCGAAGTACGCGACCGCGACGCGCAGGATCAGCTCCTGCTGGGCCACGGCGAGCGTGAAGTCGGCCTGCTCGACGATGCGCTTCGCCTGGTCGTAGGCGAGCGAGTTCTGCCTGCGGTAGAGCGGTTGCGATGCGGAGATCGTGACGCCCGCGTTGCTGTAGCTGTTCGCCGTGACCGGCACCGTGCCGCCCGAGAAGTCGGTGCGGCCGTCCTGCAGGAACGCCGTGCCGCCCGCCGCGACGTTCGGCAGCAGCGCGGAGCGCGCCTGCGGCACGCGCTCCTGCGTCGCCGCCCAGCTGGAGCGCGCCGCCGCCAGCGACGGATCGTTCTGCTGGGCCTCGCGGTAGACCTGCATCAGGTCCTCGGCCGCGACCGGACCCGCGAGTGCAGCGAGAATCAGGGCGGTGCTGAGACGGAGCTTCATCGTGGGACCATCCGCTTCGTTCGTTGGCCTGGATTGCAGGAGTTCAGTAGCGGGGCATCGCGGGATCGACCTGGTCGGCCCATCCCGCGACGCCGCCGCGCAGGTTGTAGACGCGGGAGAAGCCCTCGCGCGCGAGCCACATGGCCGCGTGCAGGCTGCGCCGGCCGTGGTGACAGACGACGACGATGTCGCGATCGCGCGGCAACTCGTCGGCAGCCGCAGGCAGCGACCGCAGCGGCACCAGCTTCGAGTCGCCGATCCGGCACACCTCGTGCTCCCACGGCTCGCGCACGTCGAGGAGCAGCGGCGGTACGCGGCTCGCGTCGCGCTGCCAGTCGGCGAGCTCCCGCGGTTCGAGCTCCGGGATCAAAACGTGAACCTCGCCGGCTGTGCCGCATTGACGAGCGGCGGCACCACGGTCTCGAACAGGTCGGTCGCGACGGGCGCGCCCGCGGCACTGCGGCGCACGAGACGCGCGGCCATCACCGGTGCGTCGCCGACGATCGCGAACAGCCTGCCGCCGGGAACGAGTTGCGCGGCGAACGCGTCCGGCAGCACCGGGGTGGACCCGGTCAGCACGATCGCGTCGTAGGCGTCGTGACCGAAGCCGCGCGCGCCGTCGCCGACCTCCACCCGCACGCGCTCGAAGCCGTGACGGACGAGATTGCGCGCGCGCGGCCGCCGCGCGCGCCGCGTCGATCTCGACGCTCGTCACCCGCGCGCCACGCGCGGCGAGGAGCGCAGTGAAGTAGCCGCTGCCGGTGCCGATCTCGAGCACGCGGTCGTCGGGCTGCAACGCGAGCACCTGGAGCACGCGCGCCTCCAGCTTCGGCGTCCACATCCGCTGCCCGTCGCCCAGCGGAATCTCGAGGTCCGCGAAGGCGAGCGAGCGGTAGGCCGCGGGGACGAACTCCTCGCGCTTCACCGTGAACAGGAGCTCGAGGACCGCCGGATCGAGCACGTCCCAGGTGCGGATCTGCTGCTCGACCATGTTGAAGCGGGCGCGCTCGACGTCGAAGGTGCTCATCGCGGGCTTTTCGGCTCTCGGAGTCTCTGACAGGCTGCTAACTGACCGTGGGTCATTCTAGCAAACGCCGCCGTCCGGCACGGTGACGCGGATCACGTTCGGATCGCGGTACCTGCCGGGCGGCCGCCGCGGTCAGTCGTCCGCGCCGGCCGGCGCGACCCCGTCGCCGCGGGCGAGCGCCGTGCGCCGGGCCCGGCGTCGCTCCTCGCCGTTGGCGATGTACGTGTACAGCACCGGCACCACGACCAGCGTGAGCAGCGTCGACGTGATGACGCCGCCGATGATCGCACGGCCCATCGGCGCCTGCGTCTCGCCGCCCTCGCCCAGGCCGAGCGCGAGCGGCAGCATGCCGGCGATCATCGCCGCCGTGGTCATCACGATCGGCCGCAGGCGCACCTGGCCCGCCTGCGCGAGCGCGTCGCGGACGGCCGCGCCGCCGGCGCGGGCACGGTTCGCGAAATCGACCAGCAGGATCGCGTTCTTGGTCACGAGCCCCATCAGCATGATCACGCCGATCACCGAGAAGATGTTGAGCGTCGTGCCGGTGACGAGCAAGGCGAGGAACACGCCGATCAGCGACAGCGGCAGGCTCGCCATGATCGCGATCGGCTGCAGGAAGCTGCCGAACTGCGAGGCGAGGATCAGGTAGATGAAGATCACCGCGAGCCCGAGCGCCGCGAGCGCCGCCTTGAACGACTCCTCCATGTCCTTCTGCTGGCCACCGACGTCGAAGCGGTAGCCGGGCGGCAGCTCGGCCTTCATCTCCTCGATCACCTTGTTCACGTCGCGGCCCGCGTCGCCCGAGGGCCGCCCGACGACGTTGGCGTAGAGCGCGACGCGGCGCTGCAGCTCCTGGCGCTTGATGATCTGCGGGCTGGTCGACTCCGCCACTTCGGCGATCTGCCGCAACGGCACCATGCGCAGCTCGCCGTCGGGCCCGCGCTTGCCCGTCGAGATCGGCAGGTTGCCGAGGTCGGCGGCAAGCCGTCGCCGGTCCTTCGGCAGCTGCACGTTGACCTCGTAGTTGTTGCCGTCGGGCGCCAGCCAGTAGCTCACCGTGTCGCCGGCGAGCAGCGGCCGCAGCGTGTTGCCGACCTGCTGCACGGTGATGCCGAGCTCGGCGGCGGCGGCGTTGTTGAGCCGCACCGACAGCGCGGGGTTGGCGGCCTTGTCGGAGGTCTCGAGGTCGGCGATGCCGGGGACCTTCGCGACCCGCGCCTGGAAGTCGCGCATGATCGACGACAGCGTCTCCGGATCGGGCTCCGAGCA
Source organism: uncultured beta proteobacterium (assembly GCA_963705175.1). Taxonomy (GTDB): domain Bacteria; phylum Pseudomonadota; class Gammaproteobacteria; order Burkholderiales; family Casimicrobiaceae; genus VBCG01. The sequence goes on from CAVPJE010000023.1 coordinate 153,738, forward strand.
GGTTGACGAAGATCGGCCGCATGAAGCCGAGCGAGAGCTCGATGCCGGCGATCGGCGCGAGCGTCTTGCGGATCTCGCGCTCCAGCGTCTTCTGCGAGCGGTCGCGTGGTCTCGCGGTCGGCGAGCTTCAGGTTGATCCGCGCGTAGTTGCGGCCCTCGTCGGTGCCGACCGTCGACATCGCCAGCCGGATCTCGGGGAACGCCTGCAGCGCCTCCTCGACCTGGCGGACCTTGCTGTCGGTGTACTCGAGGCTCGAGCCGACCGGCGCGTTGAGGCGCAGCGAGATGAAGCCCTGGTCGGCCTCGGGGACGAACTCGGTGCCGACGAGCGGCGGCACCGCGAAGCTCGCGAGGAACAGCGCGGTGGCGATGGCGAGCACCGACTTGCGGTGCGAGAGCGACCAGTCGAGGATGCGCCCGTACAGGCGGTGCATCCCCTCGATGCCGCGCTCGATCGCTCTCCATCAGCCGGCCGAGCCAGGGCACGCGGCGGAAGCGGCCCTCGGCGGGGTCGCGCCACACCGACGAGAGCATCGGGTCGAGCGTGAACGAGACGAACAGGCTCACCAGCACCGCGACCGTGACGGTGACGCCGAACTGGTAGAAGAAGCGCCCGATGATGCCCTGCATGAAGGCGATCGGCACGAACACCGCGACGATCGCGAACGTGGTCGCCATCACCGCCAGCCCGATCTCGTCGGTGGCCTCCTGCGCCGCCTGGCGGTGGCTCTTGCCCATCGCGAGGTGGCGGACGATGTTCTCGCGCACGACGATCGCGTCGTCGATCAGCAGGCCGATGCACAGCGACAGCGCCATCAGCGTGAGGAAGTTGAGCGTGAACCCGAACGCGTACAGCGCGATGAACGTCGCGACCACGGACAGCGGCAGCGTGAGGCCGGTGATCACCGTGCTGCGCCAGCTGTGCAGGAACAGGAACACGATCAGCACCGTGAGAAGCGCGCCCTCGACGATCGTCTGCTTGACGCGATTCACGCTCTTCTCGACCGCTTCGGCGGTCGAGTTGACGACTTCGAACTCGACGTCCGCGGGCAGCCGCGCCTTCAGCGTGCCGACCGCCTGCACGATCGCGCGGCCGGTGTCGACGATGTTGGCGTCCTGCGACTTGAGAAGGTCGAGCGTGATCGCCGGGCGGCCGTTGATGCGGGCGTACGAGGTCTCCTCCTTCTCGCCGTCGATCACGTCGGCGACCTGCGACAGGTAGACGGGGCCGGCGCCCTGCTGCGCGACGATCACGCGCTCGAAATGCGCGGGCTCGCGCAGCTTGCCCTCGACGCGCACCAGGGCGTCGCTCTGGCCGCGGGTGATCCGGCCCGCCGGGACGTCCTGGTTCGCGGCGCGCACGGCGGAGATCACCTGGTCGACGCCGATGCCGAGCGCGGTCAGCGCCTCGGGCTTCATGCGGATCAGCACCTGGCGCGTCACCCGGCCGTTGACGTCGACGCGCGCGACGCCCGGCAGGTTCTCGAGCCCCTTGACGATCGTCTGGTCGGTGAGCGAGGTGAGCTCGCGCAGGCCCACGGTCTTCGACAGCACCGCGAGCGAGACCACCGGCTGCTGGTTCTCGGTGTCGGCGCGGATCACCAGCGGGTCCTTGACGTCGCGCGGGAAGCCGGGCCGCACCAGCGCGATCTTGTCGCGCACGTCCTGGATCGCGCGGGCGACGTCGGTGTCGAGCCTGAACTCGGCGAACACCTGGCTCGTGCCCTCGAGCGAGTTGCTGCGGATCATCTTGACGCCCGAGATCTGGTTGATCGCGTACTCGAGCGGCTTGGTGACGTCGGTCTCCACCGCCTCGGGAGACGCGCCCGGATAGCTCGTCAGCACCAGCACGAAAGGCAGCGACACCTCGGGCATCTGCTCGACCTGGAGCCGCTGATACGAGAACAGTCCGAGCACCAGCAGACCGACCATCACCATCGTGGCGAAGACCGGGTTGCGGATCGAGACGCGCGTCATCCACATGGGCGTGGCTCCTGCCGGGCCGCGGCGTCAGCCCGCCGGCCTGGCCGCGCCCGAGGGCGGCGGCGAGGTGGCGTTCGACGACGACGACGGCGACTTGACCAGCGCCGGCGCGCCCTCCTTCAGGTTGTCGAAGCGCGCGGCGAGCACCGGCGCGCCCGCCGGTAGCGGGGTCCGGATCTCGACCCGGCCCGCCTCGTCGTCGCGCCGGCCGAGCGTCACGAGGCGGCGCGACAGCTTGCCGTCGTCGACCGTCCACACGTAGCTCTGCCCCGCCTCGGTGCGCACGGCCCCGAGCGGCAGCGTCGGCACCGGCGCGGAGCTCGCGAGACCGATGCGGCCGCTCGCGAACATCCCGCTCTTCAGCGCGGCGTCGGCGTTCGGGAGGCCCACGAAGACCAGGATCGAGCGCGTGCCCGGCTCGGTCGTCGGGTTGATGCGCTCGATGCGCCCGCCGAAGCGCCGGTCGCCGTAGCCGTCGACGGCGAGCTCGACCGGCATGCCGACCTTGAGCTCCGGCACGTCGACCGCCGGGACGTTCGCGGCGAGCTCGAGGTCGCGCAAGTCGACGATCGTGAGGAGCGGCGCATCGAAGGCCACCTTTTCGCCGGGCTGCACGTGGCGCTTGGCGACGATGCCCGACAGGGGCGCGGCAACCGTCGCGTCCCTGCGCGCGTTCTGCGCGAGACGCAGCTGGGCCTCCGCCGACTTCACGCTGCCCTGCGCGACCGACAGGCTCGACTCGGTGCCGTCGAACGCGTTCTGCGAGATGAACTTCTCGTTCAACAGCCGCACGTTCATCGCGCGCGTCTTCTCGGCGAGCGCGAGCTGCGCCTTGGCGCTCTCGTACGCACCGAGGCGCTCGGCGACGCGGGCGTCGAGGTCGGCGGTATCGAAGCGGGCGACCGCCTGCCCCTCCCGCACCGGCTCGCCCTCGCGGACCTCGACCTTGCGGACCTCGCCGGAGACCCGCGCCTTGATCACCGCCTGGCGCACCGGCTGGAGGGCGCCCGACACCGCGAGCCAACGCGAGAGCGGCCGCATCTCGACGGCCGTCAGGTCCGCGGCGGCGAACTCGAGCGTCGGCGGCGCCTTGGCGCGCAGCCGTCGGACTCGCCTCCTTTCTTGGCGACGCGAAGCGCGATCGCCCCGCCGAGCGCGCCCGCAACGGCAACGATCGCCAGCGTGACAAGGACGCGGCGGCGGGTGAAACGAATGGCCATGCAATCCCCCAGGGTGCGGTCGCGTCGCCGGTCGATGGCGCGCCCCACGCGAATTCGCCGGCGTCCATCGGGGCTCGTGGCCCCGTGTGCGCCGCGACGCACGTTCGATGCGGCGAACCCGGTTGCCGGATTCGCGACGAGCCCGAAGCTTAGGGGCGGGGCCGGTCCGGGAGCAAGCCGGCCGTGACGAAGCGCCGCCGGGAGCGACGAGGTGCGGGCGGCGCTCGTGACCGGGCCCCGTCTCCCCGGGAGGGCGTGCGGCCGACTCCGCGCCACCCTGCGTCCCGGAATTGACACTTGTATTCGGCACGGCAGATAATCTCCTGTTTTCCCAGACTCCCCCATCCCCGTCGTCCAGGAGACACCGAACATGACTCTCAACAAGATTGGCCTGACGCTCATCGCGTCGGCCGTCGTCGCGCTCTACGGCTGCGGCAAGGAAGAACCGAAGAAAGCGGAAGCGCCCAAGGCCGCGCCCGCCGCGCCGGTCGAGGAAGTCGTCACGATCAAGCTCGGCCACGCCGGCCCGCTCACCGGCGGCATCGCCCACCTCGGCAAGGACAACGAGAACGGCGCCCGGCTCGCCGTCGAGCAGGCCACCGGCAAGAAGCTCAAGATCGGCGGCAAGACGGTCAAGTTCGAGCTGATGGGCGAGGACGACCAGGCCGACCCGAAGCTCGGCCCGACGATCGCCCAGAAGTTCGCCGACGCGAAGGTCGCCGGCGTGGTCGGCCACCTCAACTCCGGCGTGACGATCCCCGCCTCGGCCGTCTACAACCAGGCCGGCATCCCGATGATCTCGGGCTCGGCGACCAACCCGAAGCTCACCGAGCAGGGCTTCAAGAACATCTTCCGCGTCGTCGGCCGTGACGACCAGCAGGGTCCGGCGGTCGCGCAGTTCCTGCAGTCGATGAAGATCAAGAAGGCGGCGGTCGTCGACGACGCCACCGCCTACGGCGAGGGCCTCGCCAACGAGGTCGAGAAGACGCTGAAGGCCGCGGGCGTGCAGATCGTCGCGCGCGAGAAGACCAACGACAAGGCGACCGACTTCAAGGCGATCCTCACCAAGATGAAGGGCAAGGCCCCCGACGCGGTCTTCTACGGCGGCATGGACGCGACCGGCGGCCCGATGCTGAAGCAGGCGCGCGAGCTCGGCATCAAGGCGGTGTTCAGCTTCGGCGACGGCGCGTGCACCGACACGATGAAGCAGCTCGCCGGCGACGCCTCGGCCGAGGGCCTGATCTGCTCGCAGGCCGGCCTGCCGGCGCTGGCGGCGTCGAAGGAGTTCCTCGACGGCTACAGGGCCAAGTTCAACGTCGACCCGATCATCTACGCGCCGTTCACCTACGACGCCGCGAACCTGCTGATCGCCGCGATGCAGAAGGCGGACTCGGCCGACCCGGCCAAGTACCTGCCCGAGCTGCAGAAGATCAGCCACAAGGGCGCGACCGGCACGATCGAATTCGACGACAAGGGCGACCGCAAGAACGCCGAGATCACGATCTTCACGATGAAGGCCGGCAAGCTCGAGCCGATCGCGGTCGTGCAGGGCGGCAAGAGCATCGCCTTCGCCGAGTTCATGAAGCCCGCGGCCGCCGCGCCCGCTCCGGCTCCGGCTGCTCGCGCCGGCTCCGGCGCCCGCGCCGGCGGCGCCCGCGCCGAAGAAGTAGGCGGCTTCCGGCCCACGAAAAACGGCGTCCTGCGGGGCGCCGTTTTTTTGCGGCTTGCCCTCGCCTGACGTTGCCTCCACAATCGCCCGGAGCGTCGGGGACGCGACCGTCCTGTCTCCTGTCAACTGACCCCTGTCGCCTGGGATGAAACGACCCCCACGCTCACTGCGTTCGCTGCCCCCGGAGGGGGCGCGTCAGCCCCTTGGGGCGGCCCATCGGGGCTAGGATGAAACGACCCCCACGCTCACTGCGTTCGCTTCCCCCGGTGGGGGCCGGTCAGTGGCTTGGGACGGCCCGGCGCCACTGACATGGACACCTTCCTGCAGCAGATCATCAACGGCGTGACGCTCGGCAGCGTCTACGCCGTCGTGGCGCTCGGCTACACGATGGTCTACGGCATCATCCAGCTCATCAACTTCGCGCACGGCGAGGTGGTGATGATCGGCGCGATGGTCGCCTACAGCGTCATCGTCGCGCTGGTCGGCTCCGGTGCGCCGCTGCCGCCGCTGGCGATCCTGCTCACCGGCGCGCTGGTGGCGATCCCCGTGTGCATGGCGGTGGGCTTCACGCTCGAGCGGGTCGCCTACCGGCCGCTGCGCGGCGCGCCACGGCTCGCCCCGCTCATCACCGCGATCGGCCTGTCGATCATCCTCCAGCACCTGGCGATGATCGTCTGGAGCCGCAATCCGCTGCCCTACCCGCAGATCGTGCAGACGGTGAGCTATCACGTCACCGCGAACCCGAACGGCGCCACGATCACCAACGTCCAGATCGCGATCATCGTGGTGTCGGTGGCGATGATGGCCGGGCTCACCGCGCTCGTCTACCGCACGAAGCTCGGCATCGCGATGCGCGCGACCGCGCAGAACCAGCCGGTCGCCGGACTGATGGGCATCGACATCAACCGCGTGATCGCGCTCACGTTCGTCATCGCCGGCGGCCTCGGGTCGGTCGCCGGCGTCATGGTGGGCACCTACTACGGCATCGCGCACTACCAGATGGGCTTCCTGCTCGGCCTCAAGGCGTTCTCGGCCGCGGTGCTCGGCGGCATCGGCAACCTCGCGGGCGCGATGCTCGGCGGCCTCCTGCTCGGCATCATCGAGGCGCTCGGCGCGGGCTACGTCGGCGACCTGACCAACCTGTGCCACTTCGCGGAGTGGTCCGAGGCGCTCGCGAAACGTTGCGAGACCGACCCCAACGTCGCGCTGTTCGGCAGCAACTACCAGGACGTGTTCGCGTTCGCGGTGCTGATCCTGGTGCTCGTGTTCCGGCCGTCGGGTCTGCTCGGCGAGCGGGTCTCCGACCGGGCCTAGGATGACACGATCCCCACACTCGCCGCGTACGCCGCCCGCCGAGGGACCGACATGCGTCCGCTGATCGACACTTCGCGCCATCCGGCGCTCGTCTGGGCCGGCGTGGCGATCGTCGGCCTCGCGCTGCTCGTGCTGCCGTTCGCGCTCACCAGCGTCGGCACCGCCTGGGTAAGGATCACCAACCTGGCGATCCTGTTCGTGTTCCTCGCACTCGGCTTGAACATCGTCGTCGGCTTCGCGGGGCTGCTCGACCTCGGCTACATCGCGTTCTACGCGGTCGGCGCATACGTCTACGCGCTGCTCGCCTCGCCGCACTTCGGCATCCACCTGCCGTTCTGGGTGATCCTGCCGATCGGCGCCGCGGTAGCGTGCCTGTTCGGGGCGATGCTCGGCGCCCCGACGCTGAAGCTGCGCGGCGACTACCTCGCCATCGTCACGCTGGGCTTCGGCGAGATCGTGCGCATCTTCCTGAACAACCTGTCGCAGCCGGTCAACATCACCAACGGCCCGCAGGGCATCACGCTGATCGACCCGTTCAGGATCGGCGGCATGAGCTTCCGCAACACCGACACCTTCCTCGGCGTCACGTTCACGGGGCCGATCAAGTACTACTACTTCCTGCTCGCGATCCTGCTGGTGGTGATCGTGATCAACCTCCGGCTGCAGGATTCGCGCATCGGCCGTGCCTGGGAGGCGATCCGCGAGGACGAGATCGCCGCGCGCGCGATGGGCATCAACACGCGCAACATGAAGCTCCTCGCCTTCGCGATGGGCGCCTCCTTCGGCGGCATCGCCGGCGGCATGTTCTCGGCGATGCAGGGCTTCGTCAGCCCGGAGAGCTTCATCCTGCTCGAGTCGATCATGGTCCTCTCGATGGTGGTGCTGGGCGGCATGGGCAACATCTGGGGCGTGATCGTCGGCGCGTTGCTGCTGTCGTTCGTGCCGGAGATCCTGCGCTACACCGTCGAGCCGGCGCAGAGGGCGCTGTTCGGCAAGATGCTGGTCGAGCCCGAGGTGATCCGCATGCTGCTGTTCGGCTTCGCGCTCGTGCTCATGATGCTCTTCCGCCCGGCGGGCCTGCTGCCCTCGGCCACGCGCAGGCGCGAGCTCGAGGCGCGGTCGTGAGCCGACCCGCGGTGGGCGCACTGCCCGGCAAGGGCGACGAGGGCCGTGCACTCCTCGTCGCGCGCGGCATCGCCAAGCGCTTCGGTGGCGTCCAGGCGCTTGCCGACGTCAGCTTCGAGATCCGCTCGGGCGAGATCTACGGGCTGATCGGCCCCAACGGCGCCGGCAAGACGACGCTCTTCAACGTGCTGACCGGCATCTACCCGCCCGATGGCGGCACGTTCACGTTCGCCGGGCAGACGCTCGGGGGCCTGAAGCCGAACGACGTCGCCGCGCGCGGCATCGCCCGGACGTTCCAGAACATCCGCCTGTTCGGCAACCTCTCCGCGCTCGAGAACGTGATGATCGGCCGGCACGTGCGCACCCGCGCGGGCGTGTTCGGCGCGATGCTGCGCGACGCCCGCACGCGTCGCGAGGAGCGGGCGATCGAACAGCGCGCCTTCGAGCTCCTGGAGTACGTCGGCGTCGCCAAGCGCGCCAACGACCTCGCGCGGTACCTGCCCTACGGCGACCAGCGCCGGCTCGAGATCGCCCGGGCGCTCGCCACCGACCCGCAGCTCCTCGCGCTCGACGAGCCCGCGGCCGGCATGAACGCCACCGAAACCGCCTCGCTCAAGGGCCTGCTCGAGGCGATCCGGGGCGACGGCACGACGATCCTGCTGATCGAGCACGACATGAAGCTCGTGATGGCGGTGTGCGATCGCGTGCTGGTGCTCGACTACGGCAAGAAGATCGCCGAAGGCTCGTCCGCCGAGGTGCAGAACGACCCGCAGGTGATCGCGGCCTACCTGGGCGGCGACGTGTCGCTCAATTTCAAAGAGACATGAAGCGCGCGATGCCGATCACGACTTCCACCGCGCCGCTCCTCGCCCTCGACAAGCTCGCCGTCTCCTACGGGGGCATCAAGGCGGTCAAGGGCATCGACCTCCACGTCGGCCGCGGCGAGCTCGTCTGCCTGATCGGCGCGAACGGCGCCGGCAAGACCACGACGCTCAAGGGCATCTGCGGAGTGCAGCCGGTGAGCTCGGGCACGGTGCGCTACGACGGCGAGGACGTCACCGGCCGGCCGGCCTTCGAGCTGGTGCGCCGGGGCCTCGCGATGGTGCCGGAGGGTCGCGGCGTGTTCGGCGCGCTCACCATCGAGGAGAACCTCGCGATGGGCGCGTACATCCGCACCGACCGCGCCGGCATCGCGGCCGACATCGAGCGCGTGTTCGCGCTCTTTCCGCGGCTCAAGGAGCGGCGCCGGCAGACCGCCGGCACGCTCTCCGGCGGCGAGCAGCAGATGCTCGCGATGGGACGCTCGCTGATGTCGAGGCCGCGCCTGCTGCTCCTCGACGAGCCGTCGATGGGACTCGCCCCGCTGATGGTGCAGAAGGTCTTCGAGACGGTGCACGCCGTGTCGAAGGAAGGCGTGACGATCCTGCTGATCGAGCAGAACGCGAAGCTCGCACTCGAGGTCTCGCACCGCGGCTACGTGATGGAGTCCGGCGAGATCACGCTCGCGGGCGACGCGAAGCAGCTGCTCGTCGACCCTGCGGTGCGCGCCGCCTACCTCGGCGAGCCCGCGTAGGCGGCCCGCCGCCCTCCCGCCCCGTGTCCCCCGAATCCGATCCGTCGCTCCGCGCACGGGCGAACCGCAGCGTGCCCATGGCCCGGGCGTTCGAGTGGTACCGCGAGGCGCTGCGTCTGTTCAAGCGGCATCCCGTTGCGTTCATGGCGCTCGCCGTCGCGGTGATCGCCGCCGAGCTCCTGCTCGGCGTGATCCCGGTCGTGGGCCGGCCGCTCGCGAACATCGTCGTGCCGATCCTCGCCTGCGGGCTCCTCTACGCGAGCCTTGCGGCCGACCGCGGCGAGCGGCCGCGCGCCGCGCATCTCGTTGCGGCGTTCGCCGCACCGGTCGCCTCGCTCGGCGCGGTGATCCTCTCGTCCCTCGTCGTTTTCCTCGCCGAGTGGGTGATCGGCTGGCAGTTCGCCGGCGTCAACCTGCTCGCGACGGACGACAGCCACGCGCTGTCGGGCGGGGAAGTGCTGCTGGTCTATGCGGCCGGCGTCGCGGTGTCGCTGCCGCTGACGCTCGTCCCGATCGTCGCGCTGTTCGAGGGGGCCGGCGTGGCCGACTCGTTCGCGGCGAGCGTCGCGGCCTTCCGCCGCAATGTCGGCGCCTTCCTGCTCTACGGCGGGCTGTCGCTCGCGCTGCTCGGCCTCGCCATCGTCACGATGGGAATCATCCTGCCGGTGGTGCTGCCGCTGTGGGCGGCATCGTCGTACGTCGCGTGGAAGGACATCGTCGGCGCGACCGCGCGCGCCGGATCGGTCACGCCGTAGGCAGGCGCTCGAAGCCGTCGAGCGAGGCGTCGACCACCGCCGGGACAACCTCGACGCCGGTGACGCGCGCGAGCGGCGGCCCGCGCCGACACCACGCGACCAGCCGGTCGACCGCATCGGACGATCCCTGCGCCAGCACCTCGACCGTGCCGTCGGCGCGGTTGCGGACCCAGCCGACGACGCCCGCGGCGCGCGCCGCATCGACCGTCGCCTCGCGGAAGCCGACGCCCTGCACGCGGCCCGCTATCACGAGCCGGCGCGCAACCGCAGGCTTCACGCGGGGAATCGCCGCGAGAGGTACCAGAGCGCGGCCACCGTCTTGACGTCGGTGATCTCGCCGCGCTCCGCCGCCGCGAGCACCTCGGGGAAGTGCATCGTGTCGACGTCGACGAATTCGCCGTGGTCGAGCTGTTGGTCGCCGACGTGCGTCAGGTCCTCGGCCAGGAAGATCTCGATCGCCTCGGTCGAGTAGGAGACGACCGTGTGCACGACGCCGAGGCGCGTCCACGCCGCGGCGGTGTAGCCCGCCTCCTCGCGCAGCTCGCGCTGTGCGGTCGCAAGCGGCGGCTCGCCGTGATCGAGCTTGCCCGCGGGGAACTCGAGGAACACCGCGTTGTTCGCGTAGCGGAACTGGCGGACGACGATCACCCGCCCGTCGGGAAAGCGGGGCACGACCAGCACGGCGCCGGGGTGCACGATGTACTCGCGCGTCGCGGTGTGGCCGTCGGGCAGCCGCACGGTGTCGCGGCGCACATCGAGCAGCCGTCCGCGGTACACCTGCTCGGAGTCGATGCGCTCCTCGACCAGGTGCACGTGCTCGGGCGCAACGCGCCGCGGCGGGCGCGAGTCGTCAGCCGCCATCGGCCCAGTTCCGCGGCACGAGGAAGTCGGTGTAGAGCCGCTCCTCGGGGGAGCCCGGGGCGGGCTGCCAGTCGTAGCGCCACTTCACGAGCGGCGGCAGCGACATCAGGATCGCCTCGGTGCGGCCGTTCGACTGCAGGCCGAACAGCGTGCCGCGGTCCCAGACGAGGTTGAACTCGACGTAGCGGCCGCGACGGTAGCACTGGAAGTCGCGCTCGCGCTCGCCGAAGGGCAGGTCCTTGCGCCGCGACAGGATCGGGCCGTAGGCCGGCAGGAACTGCTCGCCGACCGCGCGCGTGAGCGCGAAGCAGCGCTCGAAGCCGCCCTCGGCCAGGTCGTCGTAGAAGATGCCGCCGACCCCGCGCGGCTCGCGGCGGTGCTTGAGGAAGAAGTAGTCGTCGCACCAGCGCTTGTACTTCGGGTGCAGGTCGCTGCCGAACGGCGCGAGCGCCTCGCGGCACGTGCGGTGGAAGTGCACCGCGTCCTCCTCGAAGCCGTAGTAGGGCGTCATGTCCATGCCGCCGCCGAACCACCAGACCGGCTCCGCGCCCTGCTTCTGCGCGACGAACATGCGCACGTTGAGGTGCACCGTCGGCGCGTACGGGTTGCGCGGGTGGAGCACGAGCGAGACGCCCATCGCTTCCCAGCTGCGGCCGACCAGCTCGGGGCGGGAAGCGGTCGCCGACGGCGGCAGGCGGATGCCGCGGACGTCGGAGAAGTTCACCCCGCCGCGCTCGAGCGCGTCGCCCTCCTCGATCAGCCGCGAGATGCCGCCGCCGCCCTCGGGGCGCGTCCACTCGTCGCGCCGAAACGGCTTGCCGTCGATCGCCTCGAGGCCGGCGACGATCGAGTCCTGCAGCGCGATGAACCAGCGGCGAGCGGCTTCGGTGTCCATGTCAGTCCCGAAGGGCCGCCCCGAGGGACTGACCTTCCCCCGTGGGGGGCAGCGAGCGAAGCGAGCGTGGGGGCCGTTTCATCTCAGCGGCGCGCGAGCGCGCGGTGACCGATGTCGGTGCGGTACTGCATGCCGTCGAAGCGGATCGTGCCGATCGCCGCGTAGGCGGCACGCTGCGCCTGCCGCACCGAGTCGCCCAGCGCGGTGACGCCGAGCACGCGACCGCCGCTCGCCACGACGCGGTTGCCCTCGAGCGCCGTGCCTGCGTGGAACACGACGACGTCCGGGTGCGCCGCAGGCGTGATGCGCTCGAGGCCCTCGATCACGTCGCCGCGACGCGGCGCCTCCGGGTAGCCGTGCGCCGCCAGCACGACGCAGAGCGCGGTGCGGCGATCCCACTCCGCGTGCGCCTGGTCGAGCGTGCCGTCGACCGCGTGGTCGAGGAGCTCGACGAGATCGCTCTTCAACCGCGCCATGATCGGCTGCGTCTCGGGGTCGCCGAGGCGGCAGTTGAACTCCAGCACGCGGGGCACCCCTTGCGCGTCGATCATCACGCCCGCGTAGAGGAAGCCCGTGTAGGGGATGCCGTCGGCGGCCATGCCCTGCACGGTCGGCAGGATCACCTCGCGCATCAGGCGCGCGTGCAGTTCTGGCGTGACGACCGGCGCCGGCGAGTACGCACCCATGCCGCCGGTGTTGGGGCCGGCGTCGCCGTCCTTGAGGCGCTTGTGGTCCTGCGACGAGGCGAGCGCCAGCACGTGGCGGCCGTCGACCATCACGATGAACGAGGCCTCCTCGCCGGCGAGGAACTCCTCGATCACGACGCGCGCGCCGGCGTCCGCAAATGCGTTGTCGACGAGCATCGCGTCGATCGCCGCGTGCGCTTCCGCGGCCGTCGTCGCGACGACGACGCCCTTGCCGGCGGCGAGCCCGTCGGCCTTGATCACGATCGGCGCGCCCTCGCGCTCGACGTACGCGTGCGCCTCCGCGGCGTCGGCAAACGTGCGGTGGCGCGCCGTCGGGATGCGGTGGCGCGTCATGAACGACTTGGCGTAGTCCTTCGAGCTCTCGAGCTGCGCGGCGGCCTGCGTCGGGCCGAAGATCGGCAGCCCGGCCGCGCGGAACGCGTCGACCACGCCCGCGGCGAGCGGTGCCTCGGGCCCGACGACGGTGAGCCCGATCTCGCGCTCGCGCGCGAAGTCCACGAGGTCGGCGATCGCGGTGGCCGGGACGTTGACGAGGGCCGGGTCGCGCGCCGTGCCGGCGTTGCCAGGCGCGACGTACACCTTCGACACACGCGGGCTCTGCGCGAGCTTCCACGCCAGCGCGTGCTCGCGGCCGCCGCTGCCGATGACGAGGACGTTCATGGGAGGCGGACTTGCGTGATCTCAGAACTGGTAGCGGCCGAAGATGTAGCCGACGTTGCCGTGGTTGATGCCCGCGTCGAGCTTCGGAATGAACGTGCCGAGGATCTCTGCGTTCCAGAGCTTGATCGAGGCGAGCGGAAGCGCTGCCGGAAACGGGATGCCGCTGTAGATGTCGGGGCGCTGCATGATGAACACGGTATAGCCGAGCCCCACGGCGACGTCGGACTTCTCGGGCCAGTAGGTGAGCCCCCCGAAGCCGATCATGTTGGTCAGGTTGCTGTTCGAGTCCTTGAACGAGAGCACGTACCACGAGAAGTGGTCGCCCTTTTCCGGCTCGTAGAGACCGAGGCCGAAGCCGCCCCCGTACGCGGCCGAATTGAACGCCTCGAGGTTGTCCTCCTCGTAGGTGTTCGGGTCGTGCCAGGAGTATCCCGAAAGCAGTACCATCGGGCGGCGTTCGTACCACGCACTCTTGAAGCCGCGGCACTGGCGCTTGAGCCAGCCTTCGTCGAGCGAGCCGCAGTCGTAGAACCACTTGCGCTCGGCCTCGGGCACCGGCTCGAAGAAGCCGCGCTCGCTGCCGTTCGCGACGCAGGGCAGCGCAGCGGCGGCGACGAGCACCGCTGCGATCCGCCGCGCACAACGCATCCATAGCGTGATCAAGTGCTCCTCCGTCAGGCAAAGCGGACCCGCGAGGGTCCGCCGGCATCAGTGCCGGAAGTGTCGCACACCCGTGAATACCATCGCGATGCCGCGCTCATCCGCGGCGGCGATCACTTCCTCGTCGCGCACGCTGCCGCCGGGCTGGATCACCGCTACGGCGCCATTGTCCGCCACGACGTCGAGGCCGTCGCGGAACGGAAAGAACGCGTCGGAGGCCACCACCGACCCGGCGAGCGACAGCCTGGCGTTCTGCGCCTTGATCGCGGCGATGCGCGTCGAGTCGACGCGGCTCATCTGTCCCGCGCCGATGCCCAGCGTGCGGCCGTCTGCGCAGTAGACGATCGCATTCGACTTCACGTGCTTGGCGACGCGCCAGGCGAAGAGCAGGTCCTCGATCTGCGCGGGCGTGGGCGCCCTGCGCGTGACCACCTTGAGGTCGGACGCCGCGGTCGCGTGGACGTCAGCCGTCTGCACCAGCAGGCCCCCGCCGATGCGCTTGAAGTCGAGCTGGAAAGTAGGCTCATGGAAAGTAGGGTCAGACTCGACTTTCCACGCATCCCCTGCGCGTGATGCGGCATCTGTGCCTGGAAAGTCGAGTCTGACCCTACTTTCCGCACTTTCCCCACTTGGGATCGCGAGCACGCGCACGTTGGCCTTGCGCACGATCGCGGCGATCGCGTCCGCTGTGTACGCCGGCGCGATCAGCACCTCGAGGAACTGCGCCGCCACCGCTTCGACAGTCGCGGCGTCGACCGGACGATTGAACGCGATGATGCCGCCGAATGCCGACGTGGGGTCGGTGGCGAACGCCTTGCGATAGGCGTCGAGCGTCGTCGCCGCGATCGCGACGCCGCAGGGATTCGCGTGCTTGACGATCACGCAGGCCGGCGCGTCGAACGCCTTCACGCACTCCCAGGCCGCGTCGCCGTCGGCAATGTTGTTGTAGGACAGCTCCTTGCCCTGCAGCTGGCGGAAGGTGGCCATCGACCCCGCGGGCGGGCGCTCGTCGCGGTAGAACGCGGCGCGCTGGTGGGGGTTTTCGCCGTAGCGCAGCGGTTGCGCAAGTTCGGCGGCGTAGCGGAACGACCGCGGAAAGCCCTTCTCGGCCCCGTCGGGACCGCGCGCGGTCAACCAGTTGGCGATCGCGCCGTCATAGGCCGCCGTGTGCGCGAAGGCCTTCTGCGCGAGACGGAAGCGCGTCGCCTCGCCGAGCGCACCGCCCTGCGCGTCGAGCTCGGCCAGCAGCACCGGATAGTCGGCCGGATCGACGACGATGCCGACGTGCGCCCAGTTCTTCGCCGCCGAACGGACCATCGCCGGGCCGCCGATGTCGATGTTCTCGATCGCGTCATCGAGCGTGCAGCCGTCGCGGGCGACGGTCTCGCGAAACGGGTACAGGTTGACGACGACGAGGTCGATCGTCGGGATGCCCGCGCGCTCGATTGCCGCGCGATGCGCGGGCACGTCGCGCCGGGCGAGGATGCCGCCGTGCACCTTCGGGTGCAGCGTCTTCACCCTGCCGTCCAGCATCTCCGGGAACCCGGTGTAGGCACCGACGTCCGTCACCGCCAGTCCCGCAGCGGCCAGCGCCTTCGCGGTGCCGCCGGTGGACAGCAGCATGACCCCGCGCGCGGCGAGTCCGCGCGCGAAATCCTCGAGCCCCGTCTTGTCGGAGACGGACAGCAACGCCTGCGCGACCTTCGCCGACATCGCGGGCCGCGTCAGATGAGGTCGTACTTCGCGAGCTTGGCGCGAAGCGTGTTGCGGTTGACGCCGAGGAGCTCGGCGGCCTGCGTCTGGTTGCCGTTGGCACGGCCCATGACGCTGCGCAGCATCGCCCGCTCGACGTGGCCGATCACCATGTCGTAGACGCCGGACGGATTCTCGCCGTCCAGCTTGCGGAAGTACTCGTCGAGCGAGCGCTCGACGCTCCGCCCGATCTCGTTGCTGCCGTTCAGCTTCACGTTCTTCTTCACGCGGCGAGGGCCTCCCCTGCCCACGGCGTTGCCGCCTGTCTTTGCGCGGGCGTCCTCGCGGGACTCGCTTGCCATTGTGCCCGGTCGTTACCGGGGTCCGTGGTCGCGTCGGCGGTCGTGCCGCCGGCGTTCGCGTACTGCAGCCGCTCGCCACCTCGCGCGAGCCGGTCGAAGAAGCGCTGCGCCGCGCCGACCTGCGCGGTCGTCGTCTGCGCCGCGTTGAATTCGGCGCGCGCCGCCTCGCCCCCCGCGAGGTCGCGCACGTACCAGCCGAGGTGCTTCCGCGCGATGCGCACGCCCGGGGCCTCGCCGTGGAACGCGTAGTGGTCGGCGAGGTGGGCGAGGATCAGCTCGCGCGCCTCGGCGACCGTCGGCGGCGGCAGGTGACGCCCGGTCGCGAGGAAGTGCGCGATCTCGCGGAAGATCCACGGCCGGCCCTGCGCGGCGCGGCCGATCATGATCGCGTCCGCGCCGGTGTGCGTGAGCACGTCGCGCGCGCGCTCCGGCGAGTCGATGTCGCCGTTGGCGATCACCGGGATCGTCACGCTCGCCTTGACCGCGGCGATCGTGTCGTACTCGACCTGGCCCGTGAACATGCACGCGCGCGTGCGTCCGTGCACGGTCAGCGCCGCGATGCCGGCGCGCTCGGCGATGCGCGCGATCGCGAGCGCGTTGCGGTGCGCGGGATCGGGGCCGGTGCGGATCTTCAGCGTGACCGGCACGTCGACGGCGGCGACGACCGCGTCGAGGATGCGTGCGACCAGCGCCTCGTCGGACAGCAGCGCCGAGCCCGCCGCGGCGTGGCAGACCTTCTTCGCCGGGCAGCCCATGTTGATGTCGATGATCTGCGCGCCGCGCGCGACGTTGTGACGCGCGGCCGCGGCGAGCATCGCCGGCGCGGCCCCCGCGATCTGCACCGAGATCGGCGCCGGCTCACCCGCGTGATCGGTGCGGCGGCGCGTCTTCGGCGTGTCGACGAGGCGCGGATCGGACGCCACCATCTCCGACACCGCGTAGCCCGCGCCCAGCCGTCGGCACAGCTGCCGGAACGGCCTGTCGGTGACGCCCGCCATCGGTGCGACGACGAGCCCGTTGGGCAATGCGTGGGATCCGATGCGCACGAGAGAAAAACCAGGCCGGTCTACTGCGAGGGGAGCGGATTATACCCACAGTTTCGCGCGCGCGTCGTCGCGCCGGATCAACGTCGCGCCCGCGGCACGAGCGCGCGCGCCGCGGGCGCGAAGTGAGCGCTCGTGTGCCCGTGCCGGGCACGATCAATGCATGCCGTGGAGCATCGCGCGCGTGAACGCGCGTTTCGCCGGCGGCACGACGTCGAGCAGCGCCAGCGCGAAACCGCGCGACCAGCGTGCAACCGGCACGTCGTTGCCGAAGATGCGCACCAGTCCGTGCGTGAACGCGATGCCCGCGCCTCGGTCGAGCCGTCGCCGCGCCGCGTAGGCCGCAAGCATCGTGCCGCCGCCGATCGCATCGCGCGGCGCGCCGAGAATCGTCCGCGCGAGCTCCCAGGCATCGCGCAGTCCGAGATTGAAGCCCTGCCCGGCGACGGGGTGCAGTTGCTGCGCGGCGTTGCCGATCACCGCGGCACGCGCGGTCACGACGGGCCGCGCGCGCTCGAGCACCAGCGGAAAGGCGCGTCGCCCGACGGCGTGCGCGAATCCGGTGACGCGCGTCCCGAAGTGGCGCGCGAGGCCGTCGAGGAACGCTCGTTCAGGCAGCGCCAGCAGCGCCTCGGCGATCTCGGGCGTCATCGTCCAGACGAGCCCGTGGTGGTCCCGCTCGGGCAGCAGCGCGACCGGGCCGTCAGGCGTGAACCGCTCGTACGCCACGCCGCGACGCGGCGGATCGAGGAACACCTCGCCGACGAGGGCGACCTGTCCGTAGTCGTGCCGCTCGCGGACGATGCCATCGACCGCCGTGCCGGTGCCGTCGGCCACGACCGCGAGGCGCGCGTGGAGCGGCTCGCCCTGGTCGGCGAGGATCACTTCCGCGTGCGCCGGCGTGCCGCGGATGCGGGAGGCGGTCGTGCCGAAGCGCACGGGCACGTCGGCGCGCGCGAGCGCGGCATCGAGCGCATGCTGCAGCGCGACGTACGAGACGACGTAGCCCAGCGCCGGCAACGACTGCAGCGCCGCCGTGAGCGTGGCCGCACCGAAACCGCCGGCCTGCGAGACGTCGATCTCGACGATCGGCGTCACCGCGCCCGCGACGGACTCGAGCTCCGTCCACACGCCGAGGCGCTCGAGCGTCAGGCGCGAGCCCCACGAGAGCGCGAGCGAGCGGTCCTGCCGCAGCGTGACGCCGGGCGGGCGCCCGTCGATCGCCACGACGTCGAGATCGTTGCCGGCGAGCGCGAGCGCAAGCGTCGCGCCGACGGGTCCCGCACCGACGATCGCCACGTCGTGCATCGCGTCGTTCGATCCGCGGCCCGTGGCGCGTCCTACCGGACGCAGGCCGCCTCGACCTCGGCGACGGTCTTCGGCGCCGCCGCGGTCAGGTTCTCGTGCCCGAGCGCGGTCACGACCACGTCGTCCTCGATGCGCACGCCGATGTCGTGGAACGCCGCGGGGATGTCGTCGGCGGCGCGGACGTACAGGCCCGGCTCGACGGTGAGCACCATGCCCGGCGCGAGCGTGACCGACTCGCCCTTCACCTGGTAGAGGCCGGCGTCGTGCACGTCCATGCCGAGCCAGTGACCCGCGCGATGCATGTAGAAGCGCTTGTAGCTGCCGCTCTCGAGCGCCGCGTCGAGCGGGCCCTCGATGAGCCTGAGGTCGATCAGCCCCTGCGCGAGCACGCGCTCGGCCGCGCGGTGGTAGTCGTGGAACGGCGCGCCGGGCTTGACGGCCTCGAGGCACGCGAGCTGCGCCGCCAGCACCAGCTCGTAGACGTCCCGTTGCGCCGCCGTGAACCTGCCGTTCACCGGGAACGTGCGGGTGATGTCGGAAGCGTAACCCCGATACTCGCAGCCGGCGTCGATCAGGAGGAGCTCGCCGTCGGCCATGCGCCGGTCGTTGTCGCGGTAGTGCAGCACGCAGGCATTGGGGCCGGAGGCGACGATCGACGGATAGGCGACCGACTGCGCGCCGTGCCGCAGGAACTCGTGCACGAGCTCGGCCTCGACCTGGTACTCGTGCCATCCCGGGCGCGTGCGCTCCATCGCGCGGCGATGCGCGCCGCTCGAGATCGCGGCGGCGCGGCGCATCACCGCGACCTCGTGCTCGTCCTTGACGAGCCGCATGTGGTCGAGCGCGGCGCGGATGTCGACCACCTGCTCGGGAGCGGCCACGCCGGTGCGCACGCGCCCGCGCACCTCGTTCAGCACGTTGCTCACCTTGCGGTCCCAGGGCTCGAAGAGACCGAGCGGCGTGAACAGCGCCGGGCGGTCGCTCGCGAGGTCGGGAAGCCTGCCGTCGAGCTCGTCGATCGCGTAGGCCTCGTCGAAGCCGAACATCTCCTTCGCCGCCTCGGGGCCGTGGCGAAAGCCGTCCCAGATCTCGCGCTCCTCGTCCTTGTTGCGGCAGAACAGCACGTGCCGGTCGCCGTCGTCCGAGGCGATCACGGCCACGACCGCCTCCGGTTCCATGAAGCCCGTGAGGTAGTAGAAGTAGCTGTCGTGCCGGTACGGGAAATGCGAGTCGCGATTCCTCGCCACCTCCGGCGCCGTGGGCACGAGCGCCAGCCCGCCTCCCGCCTGTTCGCGCATCTTGCGCAGGATCGCGGCGCGGCGGTCGCGGTGGATCTGGTGGGCGTGTTTCATGCGGTCGGAACGGAGGGTGGCCGGAAGGGCGCGGCGGCGGAGGCTGCGGGTCGGCCCGGGACCACGAGTATAGGGCCTTGCACCGGACACGAACGCTCGCGCACGCCTTCCGGCACGGCACGGAGCGACGCCTGCGCTACCATCGCCTCATGCGCGAAGGGTCCGCCACGCCGCACGCCGTCGTGCCATTGCCGGCGACCAAGCAGGCGCTGCGCGCACGCATCCTCGCCGCGCGCGACGCGCTCGACGCGGTGCAGCGCGACGCCGGTGCCCGGGCGATCGCCTCGCGCATCGCCGTGCTGCCCTCGTTCGACGGGGCGACCACGGTGCTCGCGACGCTGCCCTTCGGCAGCGAGTGGGACGTGCGGCCGCTGGCGCAGGCCGCGCTGGACCGGGGCAAGTCGATCGTGCTGCCGCGGGTCGACGCGACCACGCGCCGGCTCGTGCTCCACCGCGTCGAGGACCTCGACGCGGACGTCTCGCCCGGGTTCCGCGGCATTCCGGAGCCCGTACCGCGCACCGCGATCGTGCGGCCGGCGGACATCGACTGCGTGCTCGTCCCCGGCGTCGCGTTCGATCCTGCCGGGCGCCGCCTGGGCTACGGCGGCGGCTACTACGATCGCCTGCTGCCGCACCTGCGGCCCGGCGTGGCCCGCATCGCGGGCGCCTTCGACTTGCAAGTCGTCGACGAGGTGCCGGTGGATGCGCACGACCTCGCGGTCGACGTCGTGGTCACCCCGACGCGGACGTTCGCCACGCGCCGCTGAACGGTCGATTCCACATCATGGAAGTGGTTTCCATGATGTGGTAATCTGGTCCCGCCCCGCCCGGACGCGCGGCAGGGGCGGCCCGGTGCGGCATCGCAGCAATACAGCGGACACCCCGCTCACTACAATCGACGCCTGATCGCCCGGGACACCTCGGGCGTGTCTTTTCGGAGGAGTCGCGAACATGGCCCCGCTCGACGCCACGCCGGACCACGACCCGATCGAGACCAACGAGTGGGTGGACGCGCTGAAGGGCGTGCTCGCCGCCGAGGGCCCCGACCGTGCCCACTACCTGATCGAGCGGCTGATCGACGTCGCGCGCGAGGAGGGCGCCTACCTCCCCTTCTCCGCGAACACCGACTACATCAACACGATTCCCGTCGACCTGCAGCCGAAGATGCCGGGCGACTTCGCGGTCGAGGAGAAGATCCGCAACTACGCGCGCTGGAACGCGATGGCGATGGTGGTGCGCGCGAACAAGCACACCAACGTCGGCGGCCACATCGCGAGCTACGCGTCGGCGGCGGTGCTCTACGACGTGGGCTTCAACCACTTCTGGCACGTGCCCTCGGGCGAGCACGGCGGCGACCTCGTGTTCATCCAGGGCCACTCGGCGCCGGGTGTCTACGCGCGCGCGTTCATGCTCGGGCGGCTCACCGCCGAGCAGCTCGACAACTTCCGGCAGGAGGTCGACGGCAAGGGCATCTCGTCGTACCCGCACCCGTGGCTGATGCCGGACTTCTGGCAGTTCCCCACGGTGTCGATGGGCCTCGGGCCGCTGATGGCGATCTATCAGGCGCGCTTCATGAAGTACCTGCAGGACCGGGGGATCGTCGCGACCGAGGGCCGCAAGGTCTGGGCGTTCATGGGCGACGGCGAGATGGACGAGCCCGAGTCGATGGGCGCGATCGGCATGGCCGGCCGCGAGCGGCTCGACAACCTGGTCTACGTGATCAACTGCAACCTGCAACGGCTCGACGGCCCGGTGCGCGGCAACGGCAAGATCATCCAGGAGCTCGAGAGCACGTTCCGCGGCGCCGGCTGGAACGTGATCAAGGTGCTCTGGGGCACGCGCTGGGACACGCTGCTCGCGCGCGACAAGGCCGGCATCCTGCGCAAGCGGATGATGGAGTGCGTCGACGGCGAGTACCAGACGTTCAAGGCCAAGGACGGCGCCTACGTCCGCAAGCACTTCTTCGGCAAGTCCCAGGAGCTGCTCGACCTCGTCGCCGACTGGTCCGACGACGACATCTGGGCGCTGAACCGCGGCGGCCTCGACCCGTTCAAGGTCTTCGCCGCCTACCAGGCCGCGGCCACCTCGACCGGCCAGCCGACCGTGATCCTCGCCAAGACGATCAAGGGCTTCGGCATGGGCACCGCAGGCGAGGCGCAGAACATCACGCACCAGCAGAAGAAGATGGACGTCGAGGCGATCCGCCGCTTCCGCGACCGCTTCGCGCTGCCCGTGCCCGACGCCGACATCGAGAAGGTGCCCTACCTCACGTTCCCCGAGGGCAGCAAGGAGCTCGCCTACATGCGGGAGCGGCGCAAGTCGCTGGGCGGCTACCTGCCGCAGCGGCGGCAGCGCGTCGAGCCGATGCCGGTGCCGCCGCTCGCGACGTTCGAGCGGCTCCTGAAGGGCAGCGAGGAGCGCGAGATCTCGACGACGATGGCCTTCGTGCAGATGCTGCAGATGCTGGTGCGCGACAAGGTGCTCGGCAAGCGCGTCGTGCCGATCGTCCCCGACGAGTCGCGCACGTTCGGGATGGAGGGCATGTTCCGCCAGCTCGGCATCTGGAACCAGCTCGGCCAGCTCTACACGCCCGAGGACGCCGACCAGCTGATGTTCTACAAGGAAAGCAAGGACGGCCAGATCCTGCAGGAGGGCATCAACGAGGCCGGCGGCATGTGCGACTGGATCGCCGCGGCGACGTCGTACTCGACGCATGGCGTGCAGATGATCCCCTTCTACATCTTCTACTCGATGTTCGGCTTCCAGCGCATCGGCGACCTGGCGTGGGCGGCCGGCGACATGCGTTCGCGCGGCTTCCTGCTCGGCGGCACCGCCGGACGCACGACGCTGAACGGAGAGGGCCTGCAGCACGAGGACGGCCACTCGCAGATCATCGCCGCGACGATCCCCAACTGCGTGTCGTGGGACCCGACGTTCGCCTACGAGGTGGTGACGATCATCCAGGACGGGCTGCGCCGCATGATCGCGGAGCAGGAGGACGTCTTCTACTACCTGACCGTGATGAACGAGAACTACCCGCACCCGGCGATGCCCGAGGGCAGCGCGGCGGGCATCCTCAAGGGGATGTACCTGTTCCGCGAGGGGGCGAAGTCGAAGAAGGGCACGAGCGCCGCCGCGCCGTCCCAAGGCGCTCGTCGCGCCCCCTCGGGGGGCAGTGCAGCGGCGCAAGCCGCAAGCGTGGGGGAACACCCGCTGCGCGTGCAGCTGCTCGGCTCCGGCACGATCTTCCGCGAGGTGATCGCCGCCGCCGACCTGCTGAAGAGCGACTGGGGCGTGGACGCCGACCTGTGGAGCTGTCCGAGCTTCATCGAGCTCGCCCGCGACTGCCGCGACGCGACGCGCTGGAACCTGCTGCACCCGACCGAGGCGCAGCGCAAGCCGCACGTCACGCAATGCCTGCAGGACACCGAAGGACCGGTGATTGCCGCGACCGACTACATGCGCATGTACGCCGACAAGATCCGCGCCTGCGTGCCGCGGCGCTACCACGTGCTCGGCACCGACGGCTTCGGCCGCTCCGACACCCGCGAGAAGCTGCGCCACTTCTTCGAGGTCGACCGGCATTTCGTGACCGTGGCCGCGCTGAAGGCGCTCGCCGACGAGGGCGCGGTGAAGCCCGCGCTCGTCGCGCAGGCGATCGCGAAGTACGGCATCGACCCGGCGAAGCCGGCGCCGTGGACCGTTTGAGGATCCCGCGATGACCACGATCGAGGTCAAGGTTCCCGACATCGGCGACTTCCAGGACGTGCCGGTGATCGAAGTGTTCGTGAAGCCGGGCGACGTCGTGAAGCCCGAGGATCCGCTCGCCACGCTGGAGTCCGACAAGGCGACGATGGACGTCCCCGCGCCTGCGGGCGGCACGGTGCGCGAGGTGCGCATCAAGGTCGGCGACAAGGTGAGCGAAGGCTCGGTGATGCTCGTTCTGGACGCCGCCGCGGCGGCGGCGGCGGTCCGCGACGAGGGCCGGCCGCTGCGCGCCGCGCCGGGCTACGCCCCGCCGGCGGAGGCCAGAGCGAGCCACGCGGCGGGAAGGGCCACGCCGACGCGCCGGGCGAGGGGGCGACCGCCACGCCGCCGGCCGGCGCGACCGTGGAGGTTCGCGTGCCCGACATCGGCGGCTTCAAGGACGTGCCGGTGATCGAGGTGTTCGTGAAGCCCGGCGACGTGGTCAAGGTCGACGATCCGCTGATGACGCTCGAGTCCGACAAGGCGACGATGGACGTGCCGAGCCCGCTCGCCGGGACGGTCGAGGGCGTGCGTGTCGCCGTCGGCGAGAAGGTGAGCGAAGGCACGGTGATCGCGACGCTGATCCCGGCGGCCGCGGTCGGCACGGCGCCGCAGACGCCGCCCGCTGTTCCCGCCCCGGCGCGCGCCGCCGCACCGCCTCCCGCGGCAGCGCCGGCGCCCCTCGTGGCCCCGGCGACTGCGGCAGTCCCCGCTGCGCAGGCTCGCACCCGCAACCGCCACGCCGTCGGCCGCTGCGCACGCCTCGCCCTCGGTACGCAAGTTCGCGCGCGAGCTGGGCGTCGATCTCGGCAAGGTCAAGGGCACCGGGCCGAAGGGCCGCATCCTGCACCAGGACGTGCAGGCGTTCGTCAAGGGCGCGCTCGCCGCCCCCTCGGCGTCCGCCGCGTCGGCGTCGGGTGCCATCGCCGGAGGCGGTACGCTCAACCTGCTGCCGTGGCCGCAGGTGGACTTCGCCAAGTACGGGCCAGGTCGAGGCGAAGCCGCTGTCGCGCATCAGGAAGATCTCCGGCGCGAACCTCGCCCGCAACTGGGTGATGATCCCGCACGTCACGCAGTTCGACGAGGCCGACATCACCGACCTGGAAGCGCTGCGCGTCGCGCTCAACAGGGAGAACGAGAAGGCGGGCGTCAAGCTGACGATGCTCGCGTTCCTGATCAAGGCGTCGGTGGCGGCGCTCCGCAAGTTCCCCGACTTCAACGCCTCCCTGGTGTCCACGCCCGACGGCGACAACCTGGTCTACAAGCACTACTTCAACATCGGCTTCGCGGCGGACACGCCCAACGGCCTCGTCGTGCCGGTCGTGAAGGACGCCGACCAGAAGGGCGTGCTGCAGATCGCGAAGGAGATGGGCGAGCTCTCCGCGAAGGCGCGCGAGGGCAAGCTCGGGCCCGCCGACATGCAGGGCGGGTGCTTCTCGATCAGCTCGCTCGGCGGCATCGGCGGCACCGCGTTCACGCCGATCATCAACGCGCCCGAGGTCGCGATCCTCGGCGTGTCGAAGAGCGCGACGAAGCCCGTGTGGGACGGCAAGGCCTTCGTGCCGAGGCTCGTGGTGCCGCTGTCGCTCTCCTACGACCACCGCGTCATCGATGGCGCGGCCGCCGCGCGGTTCACCGCCTATCTCGGCGCGCTGCTCGCGGACATGCGCCGCGTGCTTCTGTAATCGACGGATCGAGACGATGGCCACCATCGAAGTCAAGGTTCCCGACATCGGCGACTTCAAGGACGTGCCGGTGATCGAGGTGCTGGTGAAGCCCGGCGACGCGGTGGGCATCGAGGACCCGCTCGTCACGCTGGAGTCGGACAAGGCCACGATGGACGTGCCCTCGCCCGCCGCGGGCAAGGTGGTCGAGGTGCACGTCAAGGTCGGCGACCGGGTGAGCCAGGGCGCGCGCGTGATCGTGCTGGAGGCCGCCGCCGCCGGGAAGCCGGCGGCCCCCGCCGCGGCGCCGAC